>CAWJLG010000001.1:0-130942 GCA_963843595.1 uncultured beta proteobacterium
CGAGGATCAACGTGTTGCATGCCGGCAGCAGTTCGGCCAGGCCCTCGTCGCGCAGCATCACGTCGGCGAAGAACAGATGATGATTGACGACCACGATGTCCGCCTCGAGCGCCGCCTTGCGCGCCTTCAACACGAAGCATTCGGCGTGAAACGCGCAGTCGCCGCCGAGGCAGTTGTCGCGGGTCGACGTGACGAGTGGCCAGATCGTCGCGGTCTCCGGCACGTCGGCGAGCTCGCCGCGGTCGCCGGTCTCGCTGGTGCGGGAGAAGGCGACGATCTTCGGCAGATGCCGGACGTCGTCGCGTGACGGAAGCCGCCCCTCCGACGCAGCGCGCTCCAGATGATGGTGGCAGACGTAGTTCGCGCGACCCTTGAGCAGTGCCAGGGTGACCGGCAGGCGCAGCGCGTCGCGCACGAGCGGCAGGTCGCGCTGAAAGAGCTGGTCCTGCAGCGTCTTCGTCCCCGTCGATACGATGACCTTGCCACCGTAGAGCAGCGCAGGAACGAGGTAGGCGAAGGTCTTGCCCGTGCCGGTTCCGGCCTCGGCGATCAGCGCGCCGCGCTGCGAAATCGCGACACGCACCGCCTCGGCCATCGCGAGTTGCTGCGGCCGGAAGCGGAAACCGCGCAACGCGCGGGCGAGGAGCCCGCCGTCGCCGAAGATCGACGCGAGCTGCGGATCGGACGCGGCCGTTGCGTCGGCCTCGGGCGTGCCCGGTGGGTCGAGCGCCGCGGCGGTCAGTTCGTGCCCTTGGGTGCCGCGGCGGTCGTCGTCTTGGCTTTGGCGGCCGGGCCGGCCAGCTTGGTCTTGGCGGCCGCGAGCGTGGTGCGCACCGACTCCGCGGTCTCCTTGAATAGTTCGTAGGGCTGGACGACGCGCGCCTTGTAATCGGCGTCGGATTCGCCGGGCTTCCACTTGAGTTCGGCCAACGCGCGCAGCCAGAGGTCGTGCAGGGCGCGCAGTGCGTCGACGGCAGACCGGCTGCCGGTCGCCTCGCGCAGCGCCGCCTGATAGGGGCGGGTCATCGAGACCTTGTGCTTGTCGACGCAGTATTCGGTCTTCGCGCCGTTGACCCCTTCCTCGGCTTTCTCGTAACCGAACTCGATGATCTCGATGCTCTTGATCTGCCGGCACATCGTGTACAGGTGCTCGACCGCGTCGAGGAAGCAGTTCACGGCGCCCGGGCCCGTCGCGTTCGGGCAGATGTAGGTTTCGGGTCGGGGTACGAAATCGGCGCCCTGGGCGACGGCGGGTGCACCCGCACCGGCGGTGGCCAGCGCGCCGGCGGCGAGCGTGAGCAGGCGAAGCAGTCGGATCATGGCGGACCCCGGTGCGAGTAAGAGTACGAATGCTAACCCGTGCCCGGTACCGGCCTCAAGTCGGCCCGGCGGACGAGGCTTGCCGGGCGGGCACGGAGCCGCGAAAAAGGAAAGGGCGGCCGCCAAGGCCGCCCCGGTTCTGCAGCGCAAGGCGTCAGATGGTGACCCCACCGGAGACCTCGATCACCGCGCCATTGATGTAGGACGCCTCGTCGGAAGCGAGCCAGGCATACGTGTTGGCGATTTCCTCGGGCGTGCCTAGCCGGCCCAGCGGCACCTTTTCTTCCATCATCTGGACGACCTTGTGCGGCATCGTCTTCAGGATCGGCGTTTCGATGAACCCGGGGCAGATCGCATTCGACCGGATGCCCTTCTTGCCGAGTTCGCGCGCCCACGTCTTCATCATGCCGATCACGGCGAACTTGGTGGCCGCGTAGTTTGTCTGCCCGAAATTGCCGTAGATGCCGACGATCGACGACGCATTGAGGATGCAGCCGGAATGCTGCTCGAGCATGATGTCGACGACCGCTCGGGTGCAGTTGTAGACGCCCTTGAGGTTGACGTCGATGACCCGCTCGAACTGCTCATCGGTCATCTTCTTGAGCTGCGCGTCCTGGACGATGCCCGCATTGTTGACCAGCGTGTCGATCCGACCCCATTTTTGCATCACCCCTTCGACCATCTGGGCGATGCTGTCCTTGCTCGTGACGTCGACGTGGAAATGGATGGCTTCGCCGCCGCTTTCATTGATTTCCTTCGCCACCTTGTGCGCGGACTGTTCGTTGATGTCGCAGACGGCGACCTTCGCGCCTTCCTGCGCGAACTTCACGGCGGTCGCATGGCCGATCCCCGACCCGGCGCCGGTGATGATCGCTACGTTGTCCATCAAACGCATGGTGTCTCCTGCTGAGGTGGCGGCGGTCCCGCGGGCGCGGAACCTAAACTTATCCATTATAGCCAGAATGGTGCGACGCACAACATGAATTTCATCAACTTGTCGCTTCCGTTGCGCCGCGGCATGCAAGAGTTATGTCGTGTTAAATCATGTGCTTGGCATCTCTCTTTCGAACGACGGCGCGGCGCCGAAGTCAATCGCGGGGATTGACGCGCAACAATGATGCTGCGACCGCGTCCGATGATGGGGGGCGGACCGCGAATGCATCGGGTGCAGGACCGACAGCGCGGAGGACCGGCTAGCGCCGGGCGAAAGCGGTCATGTCGTGTCAGGACGCCACCATTCGATCACGAGTTGCAGCGACGTGCGACCGTTCCACTCATTGACATCCGGCCGATAGGCGGCGCGGATGGAAGCCGGAAGGGGCTCCGTCTGGTTGAAGAGGATCGCATCGAAGCCGATGCCGGCACGCACCAGCTGGAGCCGGCGATGCCGTTCACCGACCATGCGCTGGTCGGCGACCGTGAACACGTCGTCGAACACCGGCGCCGGAAAGCCCTGGCCCCAGACCTCGTCGCGCAGCGTGCCGGCAAGATCGAGCGTGAGCTCTTCCGGGGCGAGACCACCATCGCTCTCCAGCGTCCGCTGCAGATGCGCCGACGTGAGTTGTTCGCGCGCGACCTCTTCGAAGAGCGCGGCGAAGCGCGGCAGGTCGGATTCGGCGAGAGAAAGTCCGGCCGCGAAGGCGTGACCCCCGAATCGCGGGACCAGCCCGGGCGCGCGCTTGGCGACGAGATCGAGGGCGTCGCGCAGGTGGAAACCGGCGATCGAGCGCCCCGAGCCCTTGAGTTCGCCATCGCTGCCTCGGGCGAAGACCACGGCAGGTCGATGGAACCGTTCCTTGAGCCGCGACGCCACGATGCCGACGACTCCCTGATGCCACTCCGGCCGGTAGAGACAGATCGTGAACGCCGCGTCGCCGACTCCCTCGGCGCCACGGGCGTCCAGTTCCGCCAGCGCCTCGTCCTGCATCGTGGCTTCGACCGTCCGACGCTCCCGATTGAGGCGATCGAGCGCAGTCGCCAGCGGCAGTGCCGCGGCGGCGGTCTGCGCCAGCAGGCAGCGGATGCCGACGGTCATGTCGGCGAGGCGGCCCGCTGCGTTGAGACGCGGCCCGGCGACGAAGCCCAGGTCGTAGCTCGTGGCGCGGCGCGGATCCCGACCGGCGGCCGCGAAGAGGGCGGCCACCCCCGGCTGCGCGCGGCCGGCGCGAATCCGCGCAAGCCCTTGCGCGACGAGCGTCCGGTTGAGGCGGTCGAGGCGCACCACGTCGGCGACGGTACCCAGGGCGACCAGGTCGAGCAGGTGCCCGAGGTTCGGTTCGGCGCCCGTGGCGAAGCTTCCACGCTCGCGAAGTTCGGCGCGAGTCGCCAGCAGGACGTAGAACATCACGCCGACGCCCGCGATGTGCCTGGACGGAAAGGCGCAGCCGGGCTGGTTCGGATTGACGATCAGGGCGGGCGCGGGAAGCGTCGCTGCGGGCAGGTGATGGTCGGTGACGATGACCTCGATGCCGCGCGCGACGGCGGCCGCCACGCCCTCGTGGCTGGCGATCCCGTTGTCGACGGTGACGATGAGCCGCGGTGCGCGCGTCGCGGCCTCCGCGACGATCTCGGCGGTGAGACCGTACCCGTACTCGAAGCGGTTGGGGACGAGAAAATCGACCTCGGCGCCCAGCGCCCCGAGGCCGCGCACGGCGACGGCACAGGCGGTGGCCCCGTCGGCGTCGTAGTCGGCGACGATGAGGATCCTTTCGCGGCGCGCGATGGCATCCGCAAGACGCGCCGCCGCAGCGTCGATCCCCTTCATCGACGCAAACGGCGGCAGGCTCGCGAGGTCGGTGTCGAGTTCGTCGCGAGCGGCGATGCCGCGCGCCGCGTAGACCCGCGCGAGAATCGGCGGCACGCCAGCGGCGACGAGCGCGTCGGCCGCTGCCGGCACCTCGCGGCGCACGAGCTCCATCAGCCTTCGCCTCGCGCGGCGGCGAGCTGCGCCGCGAGGTCGGGTGCGGCGAAGTGCGACGTCAGGCGTTGCCACGGCCCTTGCTTGCGCGCCGTCCAGCACACGGCGCCGTCGGCGCCGTCACCGATCAACGTGACCGAGTCGAGGGTCCGACGCATCAGCGCCGCATGCGCCGGCGCCGTCCACGCCGAGTCGAGGGACGCAAGGTCCGCGGTCGCGTCGAGCGCGACCACGAGCGCCTCGGCACCCGCCGCAGCGTGCATCGCCTCCCCGAGCGATGCGGGCACCGGGATCGCCGGCAGCCGCGCGTGCAGCGCGAGCGCAACGGCGTCGCCCGCGCGGGCAAACGTGCGCAGGGTGCCGCGGACAGGGCCGGCCGGCATCGTTCCACCGAGCGAGAACCAGACGGCGGAAACCGGCTGCAGGCCGGCGCGCGCGCGCCTGGCGTTGACCGGATGATCGTGAAAGAGCATCTCGATCTCGTGGCCCCAGCGTCGCCACGTCGGTGCGTCTTCGCCCTGTGGCAGCAGGCCGCGCAGCGGTCGGTCGATGACCGTGGCGAGCGGGCGGGTGACGAGGCGCGCGGGCGCGGGGGCCTGCACGAACCACGCATCCGGCATCGGGGCGACGAAGGCGAGACCGTCGTCGGCAAAGTGTGCATTGAGCGCCGCGACGAGCGCCGCTGCGTCGTCGGTCGAGAGATCGGCGACGCCGCCGGTGAGGCGCACGTCGTCGCGTCCGGCGACGAGCGTCACCGGGTCCGCAGCGAGCCAGTACGACGCGCCCGCAGCGACGCCGAGTGCGGCGAGCCGCAGCGGGGCGAGCGGCCAGTCCTGTTGCCGCACGATGCCGAAACGCGCGGCGAGCGCGGCACTCGTGCCGTCGGGCTCGCGGGTCGCCGGTCCGGCCGCAGCGATGAGACGCGCGAGCCCCGGCGCACGGGCACCGGCTTCGTGCGGCGCAAGCAGTCCGGGAAGATGAAGGACGAGGTCCATCGGCGGCGGGAGGATACAGCCGGCGGGAGTACAAGCCTAGCATGCGATAATGCGCGGCCTGCGCGAACCCGCGGGCCGCGCACGAAGGACGCCCGATGCTGAAACATGTCGTCATCTGGAAAATCAAGGACCCCACGCAGAAGACCGCGCACGCGGCCGAGGTCAAGCGGGTCCTCGAACCGGTGCGCGGGCGCATTCCCGGCCTGCTCGCGACCGAGACCGGCATCGACATCGGCTGCGACAACGACGCCGACGACGGGGCCCTCTACGCGGAGTTCGCCGATCGGGCGGCGCTCGAGGTGTGCCAGCGGCATCCGCGGCACCTCGACGTGAAGAGGATCGTCGGGCCGCTCGTCACCGGACGTCGCGTCGCACACTGGGAATGCTGAGCTCGTTCCGCCCCGGCGCTTGACCCCCTACGAAATCGCCGTCGGTCTTCGCTACACCCGCGCCCGGCGCGGGTCGGGCCGCAACTCGTTCATCTCCTTCATCGCGCTGATGTCGATGGCCGGGATCGCGCTGGGCGTGGCCGCGCTCATCGTCGTGCTGTCGGTGATGAACGGCTTCCAGCAGGAGCTGCGCAACCGGATACTGTCGGTCGCGTCGCACATAGAGATCCGCGGGCTGCCGGTGCTCGCCGACGACGCGGGTGTGGCGAAGGCGGCGCTCGAGAACCCGCACGTCAGGGCCGCGGCACCCTACGTGCTCGGGCAGGCGATGCTGTCGGCCGGCGAGGTGAACCGCGGCGCGATCGTGCGCGGCATCGACCCGAAGCGCGAGGCCGAGGTCGCCGACTTCGGCAAGTCGATGCGCGCAGGCTCGCTCGACGCACTTCGCCCCGGCGAGTTCGGCATCGTCCTCGGCGCCGAGCTCGCCCGCGCGCTGGGCGTGCGCATGGGCGATCCGGTCGTGGTGATCGTTCCGCAGGGCACGGTGACGCCGGCCGGCACGCTGCCGCGCCTGAAGAGCTTCAAGGTCGTCGGGGTGTTCGAGGTCGGGATGTACGAGTTCGACAGCGGACTTGCGCTGATCGCGCTCGACGACGCGAAACGGCTGTACCGCCTCGACGGCGTTTCCGGCGTGCGCCTCAAGCTCGACGATCTCTTCGCCGCCCCTGAGGTCGCGCGTGAGCTCGCCGCCACGCTGAAGGTCGACGCCGAGATCCGCGACTGGACACGCAGCCATGCCAACTTCTTCCGTGCCGTCGCGATCGAGAAGCGCGTGATGTTCATCATCCTGACGCTGATCATCGCCGTCGCCGCGTTCAACATCGTGTCCGCACAGGTGATGACGGTGACGGACAAGCAGGCGGACATCGCAATACTGCGCACGATCGGCGCGTCACCCGCGTCGATCATGACGATCTTCATCGTGCAGGGCGCCCTGATCGGGATGATCGGGACGCTGATCGGCGTGATCGGCGGAATCCTGCTGGCCCTCAACGTCGGCGTGGTCGTGCCCGCGATCGAGCGCGTGTTCCACGTCCAGTTCCTGGACAAGTCCGTCTACTACATCAGCGATCTGCCGTCGGACCTCCAGCGCGGCGACGTGGTCACGATCGCGGTCATCGCGCTCGCCCTCGCGCTCGTCGCGACGATCTACCCGGCGTGGCGCGCGGCGCGGGTCAACCCGGCGGAGGCGCTGCGTTATGAGTGACGCGCGTCCCGTGCTCGCGTGCCGCGGGCTCGCGAAGACGTATACCAGCGGGCCACTGGAGGTGCCGGTGCTGCTCGGCATCGATCTCGCCATCGCGCCGGGGGAACGCGTGGCGATCGTCGGCGCGTCGGGCTCGGGCAAGAGCACACTCCTGCATTTGCTGGGCGGACTCGACGCACCGACGGCCGGCGAGGTGAGCGTCGACGGGGTCGACTTTGCGTCGCTGTCGGAGGCCGAGCGCGGGCGCGTGCGCAACCGGGCGCTGGGCTTCATCTACCAGTTTCATCACCTGCTACCCGAGTTCACCGCGCTGGAAAACGTCGCGATGCCGCTCGTCATCCGGCGGCTGGCGCCGGTGTCGGCGCGGGCTGCGGCTGCTGCGATGCTCGAGCGCGTCGGCCTCGGCCACCGCGTGAGGCACCTTCCCGGAGAACTGTCCGGCGGCGAGCGGCAGCGCGTCGCGCTCGCCCGCGCGCTCGTGACCGAACCACGCTGCGTGCTTGCCGACGAGCCGACCGGCAATCTCGACCGCCACGCCGCGGGTCAGGTGTTCGAGCTCATGCTCGAGCTTAATCGCGCCGTCGGAACGAGCCTCGTCATCGTCACCCACGATCCTGAACTCGCCGCACGAACCGATCGCACGCTGCACCTGGTCGACGGCTTGCTGACGACCACTGCCGCGTCCGCGCGTACATGACGGTTCACGTGCCGACGTCGTTGCGCGGGGTGCGACCCGACGGCGCCCGATGCTCGCCGGCGCGTCAGACGTGGAGAGGTGGCTCGTCCATCAACGCGACCTGCTCGCGCAGTTCGAGGATCCGATCCTGCCAGTAGCGCTGCGTCCCGAACCACGGAAATGCAGCGGGAAACGCAGGGTCGTCCCAGCGCTGCGCGAGCCACGCCGAATAGTGGAGGAGCCGCAGCGTGCGCAGCGCCTCGACGAGCTGGAGCTCGCGGCGGTCGAATGTGTGGAAATCCTCGTAGCCTGAGAGAACGTCGGCGAGCTGGCGCGTCATGTCGGCGCGCTCGCCCGACAGCAGCATCCAGATATCCTGCACGGCCGGCCCCGTGCGCGCATCGTCGAAATCGACGAAGTGCGGGCCGTCGTCGTTCCACAGCACGTTGCCGGCGTGGCAGTCGCCGTGCAGCCGCAGCGTGACCGCCAATCCCGCGCGCTCGTAGCAACGTCGCACGCCGTCCAATGCCTGCGCCGACACGCTTTCCCATGCCGGGAGGAGATCGGCCGGCACGCAGGCGTGTGCGAGGAGCCACTCGCGAGGGATCCGGCCGAACGTGTCCGCATCGAGCACGGGCCGGTGCGCGAACCGTTCGAGCGCGCCGACCGCGTGAATGCGGCCGAGAAAGCGGCCCATCCACTCGAGGGTCGCTCGGTCTTCGAGCTCCGGGGCGCGGCCGCTGCAGCGCGGATACACGGCGAAGCGGAATCCGGAGAAGGCGTGCAGCGTGCGGCCGCCGTCGAACGCGAGCGCCGCCACCGCGGGGATCTCGCGCACTGCGAGTTCCTGGACGAACGCGTGCTCCTCGAGGATCTGCGCGTCCGTCCAGCGCCCGGGTCGGTAAAACTTGACGACGACCGGCGGGCCGTCGTCGCGCCACACCTGATAGACGCGGTTCTCGTAGCTGTTGAGGGCCAGGAGGCGGCCATCGCCACGGATCCCGACGCTGTCGAGCGCATCGAGGACGCAATCCGGGGTGAGGCCGGCGTAGGGCGGTTCGGCGGAGGATGCCATCCCCGCATTCTACGGGCCGCTCGCTCGCGCGAATCAGTATTCGACCGGAACCGGATCGAGCGAGCGCCAGAGGTACCAGGTCGCGACGGAGCGCCAGGGCTGCCAGGTGACGGCGAGTTCCCGCATCTGTGCGGGCGTCGGGCGCTGGCCGGCGAAATAGTGGAGTGCCATTGCCTTCTGCAGACCGATGTCGTCGACGGGCAGCACGTCGGCGCGCAGCTCGTGGAAGATCAGGAACATCTCCGCGGTCCAGCGGCCGATGCCGTTGACGTCGACCAGGGCCGCGATGAGGGCCTCGTCGTCCAGCCGGCGCCAGCGTTTCGGGTCGAGCGCACCTGCCGCGAAATGCCGGGCCAGGTCGTGCACGTACAGCGCCTTGCGTTCGGATAGCCCGCACTCGCGCAACGACGCGATCGGGGCACGCACGACGGCAGCGGGAAGAAGCCGCGGAAAGGCGGCTCGCGATGCCCCCGGCGCCACGGCGACCACGAAGCGGCGCCAGATCGTGTCGGCTGCCTTGACCGAAATCTGTTGTCCGACGATCGCGCGCGCGAGGGTCGTGAACGGGTCGCTGCGCCGCTTCAGATGAACGTCGGGAAAGGCGCGAATCAGGCGCCTCATGGTCCGGTCGCCCCGCGCGAGCGCCCGTGTCGCCTCGTCCCAGTAAGCGGGTTTCACGGCGCCGGGCTCAGACGCCATGCGCGCGCAAACGCGCGCGCCTGCGCCAGGCAACGACGGTGACGGTGCGCCACACGAGATGAACGCCGAGCCAGCCGACCAGCGACAGCGTCGTGGCGAGCAGGACGATACCGAGGGCGAGCGGTGGCCCCAGTCCGATCATCCAGTCGAGGAGCGCATGGAGCGTTTCGACGACACCGGCGCCGGGCGGCGGCGCGAACGTCGCCGCGCCTTGCCTCAGCGGCGCGGATTCGTGCAGGACGAGCGCACCGTACCGGTAGGCCAGCAGGTAGAGCGGAACGATCGTCAGCGGGTTCGTATAGAACGTGGTGACGATCGACAGCGGCAGATTGGCACGCAGGAACAGGCACGCGGCGAGCGCGGCCGGGATCTGGATCGGCCCCGGGATCAGGCCGCAGAACAGGCCGATCGCGACGGCGCGCGCGGTCGACCGTCGATTGAGATGCCAGAGGTCCGGATCCGCCAGCGCAGGGGCGTACCGTCGGACCCACGGGCTGTGCGTGGCGCGGTCGATCGCCGGCCTGTACCGGTCGGTGAATTTTCGGATGAGGCGGCGTGGCATGGATTCGGGCGGTGATGGTACAGTACGCGGCTTCGTTTTCGGGGGTCGGAATGTCTTTTCGGGAAACGGCCCGTCGGGCCGGGCGTGTCGCGTTCGTCGGCCTCGTCGTCGCGCTCATGTCCCTCCCCGCCGCCGCGGCTGCCGATCCGAAGAAGGTCCTGCGCATTGCCTTTCCCGTCGCCGAGACCGGGTTCGACCCGGTGCGGATCACCGATCTCTACTCGAACACGGTCAACGAGGCGATTTTCGACCGGCTGCTGACCTATGATTACCTCGCGCGTCCGGCAAGACTTGTCCCCATGGCGGCCGAGACGATGCCCGAGGTCTCGGACAATGGCCGCACCTTCACTTTCCACCTGCGCAAGGGGATCTATTTCACGCCCGACCCGGCGTTCAAGGGCAGGCCGCGCGAACTCGTCGCCGAGGACTTCGTCTACAGCTTCAAGCGGTTCATGGACCCGAAGAACCGCGCGCCTTACGCGTTCATGGTCGAGGGCAAGATCGAAGGGCTCGACGAACTCGCCGAGGCGGCGAGGAAGTCCGGCAGGTTCGACTACGACGCCACGATTTCGGGCATCCAGGCGGTCGACCGGCACACGCTGAGGTTCCGGCTGAAGCGGACCGACTACAACTTTCTCTACATCACGGCGCACGTTCCGTTCGGCGCCGTCGCGCGAGAAGTCGTCGAGGCCTACGGCGACGACGTGCAGGCGCATCCGGTCGGCACCGGACCCTATCTGCTGAAGGAATGGACGCGCGCCTCGAAGATCGTGCTCGAGGCCAATCCCGGATATCGTGGATTCACCTGGGACTTCGCGTCGTCGGAGCCGGCCTGGGACGATGCGCTGGTGGCGGCGATGCGCGGCAAGCAGATGCCGCAGATCGGACGCGTCGAGATCAGCATCATCGAGGAAGACCAGTCGCGCTGGCTGGCCTTCAACCAGAAGGAGCTCGACTACCTCGCGTTGCCGGCGACGTTCCGCTCGCAGGTGTTCGATGCGGACAACAAGCTCAAGGCCGAATGGTCGGCCAAGGGTGTGTCGCTGTTCAAGGCGATCGAGCCGGACATCGGCTACACGATCCTCAATACCCGCGATCCGGTCATCGGCGGTTTCAGCAAGGAGAAGATCGCACTGCGCCGTGCGATCATCATGGGCTATGACCTCGACGAGGAAATCCGCGTCGTCCGCAAGCATCAGGCCGTCGCCGCCGAGATGCCGATCCCGGTCGGTGTCGTCGGCCATGACCCGGCTTACCGCAGCATCAACCGCTACGATCCGGTGCTCGCCAACAAGCTGCTCGACTACTTCGGCTACCGGAAGGGGAAGGACGGCTACCGAACGCTGCCCGACGGCAAGCCGCTGGTCGTGCGTCAGGCGACCGGCTCCAGTGCGATCGACCGCGAGTTCAACGAGCTGTGGCAGAGGTCGATGGACGCGATCGGCATCCGGATCGTGTTCGACGCCGGCAAGTTCAGTGACCAGTTGCGCGCCGCGAAGGCCTGCCAGCTGATGATGTGGGGCGCCGCGTGGACGGCCGACTACCCGGACGGCGACAATTTCATGCAGTTGCTCTATGGTCCGAATACCGGTCAGAGCAACAACGGCTGTTACCAGTCCAAGGCTTTCGATGCGTTCTACGAGAAGTCGACCACGCTCCCCAACTCCCCTGAGCGCAATTTCCTGTTCCTCGAGATGACCCGGCAAATGGAGGTCGACGGCGCATGGAGCCTGCACGTGTCGCGCGAACGCAACGAGCTCATCTGGCCGTGGGTGAAGGGCTACAAGAAGCACCCGATCCTGAATGCAGAGTTCATTTTCATGGACCTCCAGCCGCGCGTCTGAGCCCGCAGCCCGTGTCCGCCTGCCTCATGCACCATTCCCTTCGCCGTCTCGCCCGTGCTGCGCGCGCGCTCGCCTTCGCAGGCGTCTTCGGGCTCGCCCTTGCCGGTCCGGTCTCGGCAGCGGACATGAACAAGGTGATCCGGCACGTGTTTCCGGCCGCCGAGACCGGTTTCGATCCGGCGGGCGTGCAGGACCTCTACTCCGGCACCATCGTGCAGGCGATCTTCGAGACCCTGCTCACCTACGACTACCTCGCGCGACCGTCGAAGCTCGTCCCGCTCGTGGCGGAAGCGCTGCCGGTGGTCACCGACAACGGCAAGACCTACACGATCAAGCTCAGGAAGGGCATCCAATTCACGCCCGATCCCGCGTTCAAGGGACAACGTCGCGAGCTCGTCGCGGACGACTACGTGTATTCACTCAAGCGATTGATGGACCCGAAGCTGCGGTCCCCGTGGGCGTGGCTGCTCGAAGGAAAGATCGTCGGCCTCGACGAAGCGGCGGAGGCGGCGAAGAAATCCGGCAGGTTCGACTACGGCGCCAAGGTGCCGGGGCTCGAAGCGGTCGACCGCTACACGCTGCGCATCCGCCTCAAGAATACCGACTACAACCTGTCGCAGATCCTCGCGCACGAGCCGACATCCGCGGTTGCCCGCGAGGTCATCGAGGCCTATGCGGACGAGGGCGGCCGCGCGATGGCGAACCCGGTCGGCACCGGGCCCTACCGTCTCGCCAAATGGGTCCGCAGTTCCAAGATCTTTCTCGAGGCCAACCCCGATTACCGCGGTTTCGTCTGGGACTTCAGGGCCGGCACCGACCCCGAGGATGCGCAGATCGTGAAGGAGATGAAGGGCAAGAACATGCCCCAGGTCGGACGGGTCGAGATCAGCATCATCGAGGAGGACCAGGCGCGGTTGCTCGCGTTCCAGAACGGCGAACTCGATCTCATGAACATGGAGGGCCCGCTTGCGCCCAATGTGCTGGACGGCGGAAAGCTCAGGCCGGATTTCGTCGCGAAGGGCGTCAAGCTTTCGCGTTTCGTCGACCCCGAACTCTCCTACCACTACTGGAACCTTCAGGATCCGGTCGTGGGAGGGCTCACCAACGACAAGATTGCGCTGCGCCGCGCGATGGCGATGGCCTACAACACGGACGAGGAGATCAAGGTCGTCCGCAACGGACAGGCGGTGGAGGCGCAGTTCCCGATCCCGCCCGGCGTCGTCGGGCACGACCCGGCGTATCGCAGCAGTGTCCGGTACGACCCGGCCGGCGCCAACGCGCTGCTCGACAAATTCGGCTACAGGAAGGGTGCCGACGGCTGGCGCACGCTCCCCGACGGGAAGCCACTCGTCGTCCGATACGCGTCGCGCCCGGATTCGCTCGGCCGCCAGCAGGACGAAATGTGGAAGAAGGCGTTCGACTCCATCGGCATCCGGATGGAAGTCCAGAAGGACAAGTTCCCCGAGCTCCTGAAGCTCGAGCGGCAATGCAAGCTGATGATGCGCACGGCGTCGTGGATCGCCGACTACCCGGATGCCGACAACTTCATGCAGCTGCTCTACAGCAAGAACATTCATCAGAACAACAACGCATGCGCGAAGATTCCCGAGTACGACAGGCTCTACGAGCAGAGCATCCGGATGCCGGACTCACCGGAGCGCGACAGGCTCTACCACGACATGGCGCGCATCATCGAGACTTACGCGCCGTGGCGGCTCAACATCAGCCGCTACCGAAACATGCTGGTGCAGCCGAGGGTCCAGGGCTACAAGAAGCACCCGATACTGCATGCGGAATGGAAGTACATCGACGTCGTGCCGACGAAATAGCCGACGCGACGAGCGCAGGATGCAGGAGGAGGAAGGCAACACCGCAGCACCGAAGGAGAACACAATAGCGGCCACCGGGCGAACCCCGGCACGGCCGGAGGCGCCGCACCGCGGCCGGTTTCCACGAGGGCCGGCCGCGGGGCACCGCGGCAACGCAGCGCGCTGGAGTCCGGGCGTCCCGCGTGCGGCCGCCGGGGTCGGCTCTCGAGGCACTGACCGAGCGCGACCCGCGCGGCGAGGAGTGGACGCATGACGGCATACATCATTCGACGCCTGTGGCAGATGGTCCCGACGATGCTCGGGGTCATCCTGCTGGTGTTCCTGCTGTTCAACTGGGTCGGCGGCGACCCCGCCTACGTGCTGGCGGGCAAGATCTCGAATCAGGAGCAGATCGACAACATCCGCCGTCAACTCGGCGTGGACCAGCCCTACTGGGTCCAGCTCTGGATTTTCATCAAGCAGGTGCTGACCGCCGATTTCGGCGCCTCCTGGAGCACCAACGAGAAGGTCGGGCACATTCTCGCGACGCGGCTGGGTCCCTCGCTGACGGTCGGGGTGCCGCTGCTGGCGCTCGACGCGCTGATCTCGATCGCGCTTGCGCTCGCCGTCGCGTATGTGCGCGGCTCGCTGACCGATCGGCTGGTGATGATCGTCTGCACGGTCGGCCTGTCGATTTCGATCCTCGTCTACATCATCGTCTTCCAGTACTTCTTCGCCTACAAGCTCGGCTGGTTCCCGGTGCAGGGCTGGGGGAACGACGTGCTGGAGAACCTGTTCGTCTACTCGATGCTGCCGATCCTGATCGGGCTCACCGTCAGCATCGCACCGAGCCTGCGGCTGTACCGGACGTTCGTGCTCGACGAGATCAACCAGGACTACGTCCGGACGGCGCGGGCGAAGGGCCTGTCCGAGAACCGGATCATGTGGATCCACGTGCTGCGCAACGCATCGATCCCGATCATCACCAATCTGATGGCGGCGCTGCCCGGGCTGCTGCTCGGCATATTCCTGATCGAGCGGTTCTTCTCGATTCCGGGCATCGGCCGCGAAGTGATCCTCGCCGTCGAACGCTCCGACTTTCCGGTGATCAAGGCGATCACCGTCTACACCGCGTTCGCGACGATGGCGTCGAATCTGCTCGCCGATCTGATGTACAAGGCGGTCGACCCGCGGGTGCAGTTGAAATGAGTCCTGCGATGAGTCCTGCGCCGTCGATTCGCCAGATGCCGCATTCGGTTTCCCCCGGGTTGTGGGCGCTCGCCTGGAAGCGACTCAAGTCCGACCGGGTCGGGATGGTGTCGCTCGCGATCGTCGTGGCGTTCCTGGTGATGATGGTGCTCTCCGGCACCGGCCTGGTCGCCAAGGATTGGGCCAGGGAAGTCGGCGTCAACTACGCGCCGCCATCGTTCATCGGTGCCGACGCCGGGGCGCGCGCGCCGGCAGCGCCGGGCGAAGCTACTCCCGCCCCCGCCCCGGCGTCGGATTACAAGTCGAGCGTCGTCGATCCCATCGGCGACGTCATCGCCGAACTGAAGGCGGGCCGCACCCCCGCGCCGCCGGCGGCGGACGGGAAGACGACGGGCACCGACACCGGCTCGGTCGTCGACCCGCTCGCCGACGTGATGAAGGAGATCCAGGCCGAGAAGAAGGGCGCCGCCCCCGCCGGTGCCGCATCAGGCGAGAGCAAGCCGGTGGATCCGCTCGCCGACGTGATGGCCGACATCCGCAAGGGAGCGGCCGCCGCGGCCGAGCCCGTCGAGGCACGCTCGCCGACGCTGCCCCTCGGCGGCGACAAGTGGGGCCGCGACGTGCTCAAGAAGACGATCAAGGGCTCGGAAACGTCGATCTTCGTCGGCCTTGCCGCCGCCGTCGTGGCGACCTTCCTCGGCACGATCTTCGGCGCCGTTTCCGGCTATTACGGGAAGTGGATCGACGACTTCTTCAACTGGTTCTACTCGGTGTTCAGTTCGATTCCCTACCTGCTGCTGATTCTGGCCGTCGCCGCGGTGCTGCAGCAGAAGGGCACGATGACGATCATCCTGATTCTCGGGCTTACCGGATGGACGGGCATTTTTCGCCTCGTTCGCGGCGAGTACCTGAAGCACAAGGCGCGCGAGTACGTCCAGGCCGCCGACGCGATCGGGGCGTCGAACGCGCGCCGGATGTTCGTCCACATCTTTCCCAACATCAGCCACGTGGTGCTGGTGCAGCTGTCGATACTGGTCGTCGCGTTCATCAAGTCGGAGGTCATCCTGTCGTTCCTGGGCTTCGGTGTGCCCGTCGACGTCGTGTCGTGGGGATCGATGCTCAACGAGGCGCAGAACGAGCTGATCCTGGGCAAGTGGTGGCAGCTCGCCGCGGCCGGCACGGCGATGGCGGTGCTGGTGACCGCGTTCAGCCTTCTCACCGATGCGCTGCGCGACGCGCTCGATCCGAAACTCAAGGGCAAGGCGGGAGCATGAGCCACCTGGCGAGGGGCCCCATGCCCGGCATGGGGATCGACAGCAAGGCGAGTGCGCCCGGACGCCGACAGCGCCGGCGCACGCGTGGCAACGGCGGGGCGGAGGCGGGAGCATGAGCGAGTCCACTACGCGTTCGACGACGCCCGGCGACCCGCTCGTCAGCGTCCGCAACCTGCGCGTGTCGTTCCAGATCGACCGCGAACATGCATTCGAGGCGGTCCGCGGCATCAGTTTCGACATCCCGAAGAACTCGACCGTGGCGCTCGTCGGCGAATCGGGCAGCGGCAAGTCGGTGACCTCGCTGGCCATCCTGGGACTGCTGGCGCCCGAGAATTCGCTGGTCGATGAGGCGAGCCGGGTCATGTACGGGGGACGCAACCTGCTCGGGCTTTCGCCCACGGAATTGCGCGGGCTCCGCGGCGCCGACATCTCGATGATCTTCCAGGAGCCGATGACGTCGCTCAACCCGGTGTTCACCGTCGGGTTCCAGCTGACCGAGGTGCTGCGGCTGCACAGGGGGATGAAGCCGGCGCAGGCGCGACGCCGGGCGATCGAACTGCTCGACGAAGTCGGCATCCCGGACCCCGAGTACAAGATCAACGCCTTCCCGTCGCAGATGTCGGGCGGGCAGCAGCAGCGGGTGATGATCGCGATGGCGATCGCCTGCGAGCCGAAGCTCCTGATCGCCGACGAACCGACCACCGCGCTGGACGTCACGATCCAGAAGCAGATCCTCGAGCTCATCGGCGCGCTGCAGAAGAAGCACCAGATGTCGGTGCTGTTCATCACGCACGATCTCGCGGTCGTCGGCGAGATCGCCGATTACGTCATCGTGATGCGCAACGGCGAGATACGCGAGCAGGGTGCCGCGAAGCAGGTGTTCGAGGATCCGCAGGACACGTATACGAAGGCGCTGCTCCAGTGCCGGCCGAACCTCGCCCGGCGTCCGTTCCGCCTGCCGGTCATCGACGACTTCATGAATGGCAGTGCGCATGGACCGCGGCACACCGAGGAGCGCCGCCGCGGCGCGACGCCGGCGGACCCGATCGTGCTGGACGTGCGCAACCTCGGCAAGAATTTCTACTCGCGCGAGGGCCTGTTCGGCACGCGCACGTTCGAGGCGGTGAAGGACGTTTCGTTCCAGCTGCCCAAGGGCAAGACGCTCGGCCTCGTCGGCGAGTCGGGCTCGGGCAAGACCACGGTCGGGCTGACGCTGATGCGCCTGCACGAAGCGACGTCCGGCCAGGCGATTTTCGAGGGCCGCGATCTTCTCGCGATGTCGGCCAAGGAGTTCATGGCGTACAAGCGGCGCATCCAGATCATCTTCCAGAATCCCTACGCGTCGCTCAATCCGCGCTTCACGGTCGGTCACATCCTGACCGAGCCGATGACGATCCACGGCATCGCCCGGGACGCGCAGGAACGCACCGAGCTCGCGTTCGAGCTGTTGCAGAAAGTCGGGCTGCCGGAGGACTCGTACTACAAGTATCCGCACGAGTTTTCGGGCGGGCAGCGGCAGCGCATCGCGATCGCCCGCTGTCTGACGATGAAGCCGGACATCCTGATCTGCGACGAATCGGTGTCGGCCCTCGACGTGTCGGTCCAGGCCCAGGTGCTGAACCTGCTCCAGGACCTGCAGGACGAGTTCCAGCTCTCGTACATCTTCATCTCGCACGACCTCGCCGTCGTCAAGTACATCTCCGACGAGATCATGGTCATGAGCGAGGGGCGGATCGTCGAGATCGCGAACTCCGACGAGATCTACCGGCATCCGCGCGAGGCGTACACGCAGCGCCTGCTGGCGTCGATCCCGAAAGGCTGGACCGGCGTGCGGGCAGGCGGGTGACCCGACGCCCGGCGGCCCGCGCCGACCGCCGACCGCCACGCGGCAAATCCCGACGCAGGAGAATGCCTTGAACCTGGATGCGAAACCGCTGTTCGATGCCATCGCCGCCGGCGATCTCGAGTCCGTGCGCCGGTTGGTCGATGCGAACCCCGAGTGGGCGGCCGCGCGCGACGACCAAGGCGTGTCGGCGGCACTGCAGGCCCGCTACCGCGGTCGCACCGACATTGCGGATGTGCTGGTCGCCGCCGGTCACGCACTCGACGTGTTCGACGCGGCGGCGGCGGGACGGACGGGCGAGGTTTCGCGTCTGCTCGACGACGACCCGCGCCTCATGGCTGCGCACTCGGGCGACGGCTTCACGGCGCTGCATTTCGCCGCCTTCTTCGATCGGCCGGCGGTGGCCCGGCTGCTGCTCGAGCGCGGCGCCGATCCGGACGCCGTCGCGGCGAATCCGATGCGAGTGCGGCCGTTGCACAGCGCCACGGCGGTCCGCGCCGCGGCGATCGTGCACCTCCTGCTCGAGCACGGGGCCGACGTCAACGCGACGCAGCATGGCGAATGGACGCCGCTGATGGCGGCGGCGGCGAATGGCGATCTCGACAGCGTGCGGGCGCTGCTCGCGCGTGGGGCCGACACGTCGGCACGCAATGCGGAAGGCAAGACCGCGGCCGATCTTGCGCGCGACCGCGGCCAGGCGGCCGCCGCCGCGCTGCTGCCGCCTACAGCGTAAACGTCAGTTCGGACGGCGGCGCGCCGCGTGCCAGGCCCGCGAGCGAAGTCAGGCCTGCCTTTGATCGCCGCCGCATTGCGCCACGTCGCCCCTGCTACGGGCCGAGTCCACGACCCTTGGCCATGACCTCGAGCGCAGGGCCGACGACGCGCACGATTCGCCAGTCCGGGAGCACCGTCGCCCCGAGCGACTCGTAGAACGCGATGGCCGAGGCGTTCCAGTCGAGGACGCTCCATTCGAAGCGGCCGCAGCCACGCTCGCAGGCGGTCCGCGCGAGCGCGCGCAGCAGCGTCTGCGCGCATCCCTGACGGCGAAAGGCGGGGCGGACGAAGAGGTCCTCGAGCCACAGCCCGCGACGGCCGAGAAACGTCGAGAAGGTGTGGAAGAAGAGCGCAAATCCGGCCGCGTGGTCGTTCTGCCAAGCAATCAGCACCTCGGCGGCTGGAGCCGGGCCGAACAGCGCGGCCTCGATGGCGGCAGCGTCGGCCACGCAAAGATGCGCGAGGCGCTCGTACTCGGCGAGCGAACGGATGAGCTCGAGAAGGACATCGACGTCGGCGGGGGTCGCCGGTCGGATGGCGAAGGGCGAAGCGGACGTCACGCGCAGCGTCGTCCGAGGATGTCGAGGCCACGCTCGATGCCGTCGAGCTCCGCGACGCGGGGAAGGTGCCCCCAGCGCTCGAAGCCGGCACCGGCGAACAGCCGCAGCGACGGAGCGTTGTGCGCGAACACGAACGCGAGAATGGTGTGGATGTCGAGCCTTCGCGCCGCGCCCAGCGCATGCTCGAGCAGCGTTCGCGCGACCCCCCGATGCTGCGCTGCGGGAGCCGTGTAGACCGCGACCTCGACCGTGTGGCGGTAGGCAGGGCGGCCGTAGAACGAGCGCAAGGAAAGCCAGCCCGCGACGGTCACGTCGTCATCGACGAAAACCCATAGAGGCCGCGCTGCCGGATCGAATTCGCGAAACCAGGCTTCGCGTGCCGCCACGGTCACGGGCACCGTGTCCGCCGTTGCCATCCGCCCCGGAATCGACGCGTTGTAGATCTCGACGATCCATGGCAAATCAGAGGCTTGCGCGAAACGTATCGGCACGGTTGGCGGATTTGCAACAAATCGGTGCCGACTATTGTAGCAACGGCGACATTTCATTGCCCCGCGAATTCCCCGTGCGTTAATGTCGCACCTGTGTGCCGAAAGGCCAACGTTGACCTCGTTTCAGTTTCACTTTTCCCGGGGGGTACCAAAATGAGATTTCAGCGGAAGAAACTCGCTGGCGCATTGGCTTATGCGCTGGGGGCAGGCGGAGTATTCGTCGTCGCGGGCACGCCGGCGGAGGCCGCGGACATCAAGGTCGAGGTCACCGGCTCGAGCATCCGGCGCGTCGAATCCGAAGGCGCGCTGCCGATCCAGACGATCACGCGCGACGACATCGATCGCCAAGGTATCCAGAGCACGGCGGAACTGGTCGATCGGCTGAGTGCCAACTCGTCCATCGGGGGGCTGAATGCCGCGGGCGTCGTAGGATCGACCGCGACCGGCTATGCTTCTGCGTCATTGCGCGGTTTGGGCTCGCAGCGCACATTGGTCCTGTTGAACGGCCGGCGGACCGCGAACAACGCCTTCAGCGGCGCCACCGTCGACTTGAACTCGATCCCGCTGTCGGCGATCGAGCGCGTCGAGGTGCTGACCGACGGCGCTTCGGCGGTCTACGGCACCGACGCGATCGCCGGCGTCATCAACTTCATCCTGCGCAAGGACTACACCGGCGCCGAGGCCTCCGCCTACTACGGCGACTCCGACAATGGCGGCGGGACGTCGCAGCGGTACAACGTGTCGGCCGGCTGGGGCGATCTCACCAAGGACAAGGTCAATATCTACGGCTCGCTCGACTACAAGAAGGACGACGCCGTCGCGGCCGCGCAGCGCAAGTTCTCGAAAACCGCCTACATGCCGAACGCGGACGGCGGCGTGTACGACAAGACGTCGGGCAACAGCTTCCCGGGCAACGTCTTCCTGCCCGCCGTGCCGGGCCGGCCCAAGGGAACGACGCAGAACCCGACCTACCCGAACTGCGCACCGCCGTACTCGTTCGGCACGCTCACCGCGTCGACGCTGGGGCAATGCCGGTTCGACTATGCCAGCGTGATCGACATTCTGCCGCCGTCGGAGCAGTGGAATGCCGTCGTCAGTGGCCGCTGGCAGTTCCACCCGGACCATCAGGCATTCTTCGACGCCACCTACTCGGAGAACAAGACCACCGCGCGCATCTCGCCGTCTCCGGTTTCCGCGGCGACGCTGCTTTCGGGAGAGCCGATCCTGACGCAGCCCGGGACTCCCTACTACCCGACCGCGCTGGCGACCCAATACGGCCTGAACGGCCAGCCGCTGGAGGTGTTCTATCGTTCACTCGAACTCGGTCCGCGTACCGACACTTACGACACCAAGCAGACGCGGGTTGCCGCGGGCCTGCAGGGCGTGATCGCGGGCTGGGATTACACGGCGGCGTTGAACTGGGGCAAGAGCGAAGCCAACGATTCGTGGCCGAGCGGATGGATCACCGGGTCGGCATTCCAGTCGGCGGTCAACACCGGCAACATCAACCTGTTCGGTTTCAATACGCCCACCGCGCTCGCGCAGCTCCAATCGACGCAGGTCACCGGGAATTTCCTCAATGCCACCGGCGAGACCTTCGACGTCGATGCGAAGGCGTCGAACGAAATCTACCAGCTGCCCGCCGGCCCGCTGGCGCTCGCGCTGGGCGGCAACTGGCGGCGCGAGAAATACGTGTTGAACTCGTCGCAGGCGGCGCAGGACGGGGACGTGGTGGGGCTGGGCGGCAGCGTCGCTTCGATCCCGGAGCACAGCCGCAACGTCTGGGCGGCCTACTTCGAGCTCAACATTCCGATCATCAAGAACCTCGAGGGCAACATCGCGGTCCGCTACGACGACTACCAGGACGTCGGGAGCACGACCAACCCGAAGTTCTCGCTGCGCTGGCAGCCGATGAAGGAGCTGCTCCTCCGCGGTTCGTGGGGCACCGGCTTCCGTGCGCCGTCGCTGTACGAGCTCTACCAGCCGGCACAGTATGGCGCGACGGGTGAAAGCTATGACGACCCGTTGCGCTGCCCCTCCACCGGCAGCCCGCGCGACTGCAATGCGCAGTTCACCACGCAGCTGGGCGGCAACCCGAACCTGAAGCCCGAGACATCGACGCAGTGGACGGTCGGCGGCGTGTGGGAGCCGGCGGGGGGCGTTTCGCTGGGTGTGGAATACTGGAACATCGAAGTCGACGACGTGATCGGCCTGCCCGCCGAGTCGCCGATCTTCAGCGACATGCCGGCGTCCGAAGCCGCGGGTACCCTCGTCCGCTATGCGCCCGGCAGCCCCGGCTGCTCGGCGTCGGACCAGGCCGGGGGCCTGCCCTGCCCGGTCAACTACGGCGTTCAGCTCAACGCCAACCTGCTCAAGCTGAAGACCTCGGGCGTCGACTTCAACATTGCGCTGCGCTCCGCGCGAACCGACTACGGTTCGCTCAATTTCACGTTCAACGGCACCTACTACATCGACTGGGATCAGCAGTCCCAAGGCGAGGACATGCTCCACCTGATCGGGCGCTATGGCGGCGGTATTGCGGCGACCGTCGCGGGAAGCGGCTCGACCGGCGGGTTCCCGCGCTGGAAGCACAGTGCGTTGCTGAACTGGAACTACGGGCCGTGGCAGGCGAACCTGACGCAGAACTACATCCACTCCTACACGGATGCGGACGAAACGCGCACCGTCGGCTCCTTCAGCCTGTGGGGGATCAACGGTGCCTACACCGGGCTCAAGAACTGGACGTTCGCGCTGGGGGTCAAGAACCTGTTCAACACGGATCCGCCCTTCACGGTGCAGGAGAATGCGTTCCAGATCGGCTACGATCCGGCACTCGCCGATCCGATGGGCCGGTTCTACTGGGGCAGCGTGAAGTTCGCGTGGAAGTAACCGGCGGTCACATCGCAAACCGCAGCGGGGGGCTTTCGGGCTCCCCGTTTTTTTGCGGCGCGGCAGCGCGACGGACGGTGATGAATGCGTCCCGAGTGCCGTGGCCTCCAGCAAGGCGTCCAATCTTGCGGTGGACTTTGGTCGACGCTTTTGTGTAGAATCGCGCGGTTTTCCGACGAAAGCTTGGCCCCGCCCACCGGCGGGGCCAATGCGTTTTGGCGCGTGTGCTCCCGACCTGACGCTTTACCCTGCGCAGGATTCGCGGAGAGAGTCGCGTCGGAGCCCATGGCATCTGCCAGCGGCAGGAGGTGAGGTGGAACTTCGTCGCGCAGCCGGTGTCGGCTGCCGACGGGTACTCGCCGATTGGCCGCTTGCATCGTCGGAACATAGCCGGTGCTTGCGCCGAGCTGTATGACCGAACAACATTTGCCTGGAGACAACATGCTGAAGATGACCCGTGTGGCGGCTCTGGCCGCGGCTGTGTTCGTTGCCGCGGCCTCGGTGGCCGTCCCGCAAGCGACGTGGGCGCAGGCGCAGCCGCCGGCGGCTCCGGCACCGGCCGCTGCGCCCGCCGATGTCGCGGCCCCGGCCGCAGCACTGTCCGCAGCCCCAGCAAGGGCCGCCAGCGGCGGGCGGGCCACCGAAGTGGTGGACAACCCCTACGGCCTCGAAGCGCTCTGGAAGGGCGGCGACATGGTCGCCAGGTTCACCCTCGGGATCCTGGTGTTCATGTCGATGGGCAGCTGGTACATCATCTTCACCAAGGTGTACGAGCAGTACAGGATGGGCCGTCAGGCACGCGCGGCGGATAAGACCTTCTGGACCGCGCCGTCGGTGCGCGAGGGCGCGGAAGGACTGAAGAAGAACAGTCCCTACCGCTTCATCGCCGAATCCGGACTCGAGGCATCGAGCAGGCACACGGGCCTGCTCGGCAACGTCGACCTCAACACGTGGATCAGCATGTCCATCCAGCGCGCGATCGACAATGTCCAGAGCCGCACGCAGGACGGTCTCGCGTTTCTCGCCACGGTCGGCTCGACCGCGCCGTTCGTGGGACTGTTCGGCACCGTCTGGGGCATCTACCACGCGCTGACGGCGATCGGCATTGCCGGCCAGGCGTCGATCGACAAGGTCGCGGGCCCCGTGGGCGAGGCGCTGATCATGACGGCGATCGGCCTGGCCGTCGCGGTGCCGGCGGTTCTCGGCTACAACTGGCTCGTGCGCCGCAACAAGTCCGCGATGGACGTCGTCCGCGGCTTCGGCGCCGACCTGCACGCGGTGCTGCTCTCGGCCCCGAAGTCTCCCGCCAAGGCCTGACATCATGGCGATGAACGTCGGCCCGTCCGCCGGCGACGAGGACGAGACCATCTCGGCCATCAACACCACGCCGCTCGTCGACGTGATGCTGGTGCTGCTGATCATCTTCCTGATCACGATCCCGGTCGTCACCACGTCGATCCCGGTCCAGCTGCCGAAGGAACGCAACGAGGTCCGCGAGACGAAGCCCGAGAACATCGTCATCTCGGTCGACGTGGCCGGGCGCATCTACTGGAACGACCTGCGGATCCAGAGCACGGCGGCGCTGATCGAGCGGCTGAAGAAGGTCTCCGTGCTGACACCGCAGCCCGAGGTGCAGATCCGGGGCGACGGCGGCGCGAAGTACGACTCGGTGGGGCGGATCATCTACGCCTGCCAGCGCGCCGGGATCGCCAAGGTCGGTTTCATCACCGAGCCGCCGGTGCGCGGCAGCTGAGCACGCACCCGCGCATGAGGAACAGACCATGGCCATGAATGTGGGTCCGGGCGGCGGATCACGCGATCCCGAGGTGATGATGGACATCAACACCACGCCGCTGATCGACGTGATGCTGGTGCTCCTGGTCATGCTGATCATCACGATCCCGATCCAGCTGCACTCGGTCAATCTCAACATGCCGACGGGCAATCCGCCGCCGCCGATCGTCAAGCCCGAGATCGTCAAGATCGACATCGACGGCACGGGCGTCGTGTACTGGAATGGCGAACCCGTTCCGGATCGCGCGGCGCTCGAGGAGCGCCTCAAGCTCGCGGCCGCCGAGCCTGTCCAGCCGGAACTGCACCTGCGTCCGGACAAGGCCGCCAAGTACGCGATCGTGGCCGGCGTCATGGCGTCCTCGCAGCGCCTCGGCCTGACCAAGATCGGGATCGTCGGCAGCGAGCAGTTCATCGAGGAGTAGCCGGCGGCTTCTACGCCGTCCGGCCACCGGAGCCGAATAACGACATGGATTTCGCACGCCAACAGAGAGACCCGGCGCGGCACCTCATCGGTATCGCGTTCGTCATCCTCCTGCACGCTCTGGTCATCTACGCGCTGGTGACGGGGCTCGCGCGCAAGGCGGTCGAGGTCATCAAGAAGCCGCTGACGGCGACGATCATCGAGGAGATCAAGGCACCGCCGCCGCCACCGCCGCCGCCGCCGCCGAAGAAGATCGTCGAACCACCGAAGGTTCAGCAGCCGCTCGAGACCTACGTTCCGCCGCCGGATGTTCCGGTGCCCACGACGGCCCCGACCGAGCCGGTCATCTCGTCCGTCACGGCCACGCCGCCGCCGGAGCCCCACGTGATCGCGCCGCCGCCACCGGTCGTACAGGCGCCTCCGCCGCCGCCGAAGCCCGCAGTTCGGCGCGGCATCGTCCGGCTTTCGGGCGACGACCCCGTCTATCCGCGCGCCGCCATTCGCGCCGGCATCGAAAAGGGCAAGGTGATCGCCCGCGTGATGATCGACGAAAAAGGCAACGTCTCCGAAGTCGTCATCGTCAGCGCTGACCCGCCGCGTCACTTCGACCGGGCGGTGATCGATGCGCTGTCGGGCTGGAAATTCAAGGCCGAGGGCGAGAAGTACGTCGGTGAGGTCGAGGTCAATTTCAGCCTGAAGGACTGACGTCCCGACGTCGGACGTATACAGGGGGGGCGCCTACGCGTGGGCGCCTGCATGGCAGGGGCCATTGCCAAATGGCTGAGGGCCGGTTCGCGCACTCGTCGCCTGGCACGCTCGCATGATCCAACGGGCCGCGGACATCAATCGAGCCCCTTGACGATGGTCAAGCTGTTGGACCACCGGACCGCATATACTGGTTTCGGATCGATACGTTGGGCGCGGAGCCCGCCAACGAAGCAGGGCAACGCCCGAGGAGGCCTGCCGGACCGTGATCCGGAACGGCATGTTGACCTTCGCAGGAGCAAGAGATGTTTACGTGGCAAACCCTGGTTGCCGGCATCGCGTTGATGGTGGCCGGTATCATCATCCTCAAACCGCGCCAACCCAAGTCAACGTCGCCGGGCGAACGAGGGGAAGTAGACGCTGCAAAGTCCGCGCGCGGCGCGGTCGAGGGTATGACGCGCGGCGTGAACCACGCGGAGTGAGCGAGCACCGCCGCGGCGGTAGGAAGGTGTCCGGATGAACGCCGGGCCGCCGGGTCTGGTGTCAGTTTCTGCGCAGCGTGTACGCCGCGGCTGCCCAGGTTGCCACGGCGAGCGCCGCAACCCCGGTCGCGATTCCGGGTAGCGATACGGGCTGGCCCGCGACGATTCGCAGCACCTCGCGGGCGACGTCGGTCATCAGTCCCGGAAGCGTGAACGCGGTGCCCGCTCCGGCGACGGCCCACAACACGACGAGAACCGGTTTGCGCCACGCCGGCAGCGCGGTCGGCGGCGGCAGCGCGCTCATTACGCGGGCGGTGAAGCCGCCGTCGTCGATGTAATCGTCGCGAGAGGCGTCGCCGTGCGCCCGCAACGCGGCGTCGAGCCAGTCGTCAGTCGGTGCGACGGATTCGCGGGACGTCATCATGCGCCCTCCTGGAAGGTGTTCGCCAGCTCAACCGACATACGTCGGGCGCGCGCAATCGTGCGGCGACGCGCCCTGCGGGCCTGGGCTTCGCCCGCCGCCCTCATGCGCCCTCCGGTGCCCACGCCGCGAGCCGGGACTTCAGCTTCTGCTTGGCGCGCAGGATGTGGGTCTTCACGGTTCCGACCGGGACGTTGAGCACGTAGGCGGCCTCTTCGTGCGAGAGGTCGTTATGGTAGCACTGGACGATCGCGGCCCGCTCGCCCTCGGACAGTACGGCGAGCGCCCGCTCCAGATCGAGCTTCAACACCGTCCCGCGGGCATGGTCGCCGACGGTTTCGTCGAGATGCGGCATCCCCGGTCCTTCATCGTCGGCAAGCTCCGCGTCCCGGTCGCCGAGCGGCTCTTCCTTCCGTTTGCGGGCGTCTGCCAGAAAGGCGTTCGTTGCAATCCGGTACAGCCACGTCGAGAACCGGGCCTCCTGCCGGAACGATTTCAGATTGCGGTATGCGAGCATGAATGTTTCCTGCGCAAGATCGTCGGCCAGCGCATGGTTGCCTGCCGTAAGCCGGCGCAGCGTCGCGCGCACTGCGGACTGATGACGGCGCACGAGCTCGGAAAACGCGTGCCGGTCATCCTGAACAATGACGCGTGCGATGAGCTGGGCATCGGTGACCGGCGGTGGCGCCATCGGGACCTGCTAGCGACGCGGCTTCCGCTCACACGCCGGGCGCCGAGCCACCGGGCCCCGAACCACCCGACGCAGGGCCGCCGCCGGCACCCGGACCGCCGATCTGCCGCTGCTCGAACCACCAGAGCAACGCGTAGCCGATCCCGACGAAGAGGAGTACGAGCCCGAGTCCGTTCGCCTCGTGGTCGTCGAGATACGAGTAGAGCGTGAGGCCGAGCCCGATGCCGCCCATGATCACGCCCTTGCGCAGGTCCGACCACGCCGCGTGTCGGCGCATCTGTTTCGCCTGTTCGTAGAATGGCGCCGCCGTGGGACTGGCCGCGATCGCACCGCCCGCGTTGCCGGACAGCGCCTCGAGCGCCTCGGCCGGCGGTACCAGGCCCCTTTCGGCCAGCTTCAGCATCGTTTCGTTCAGCATCCGCGCCTTGCGCATCCGGTATGCGAGCACCAGCGCGATGGCAAGCACGGGCGAGAGGAAGACCACCGCGACGATGGCCACGACCATCCCCGCCAGCGCGGGGTCGTCGTGGACGAACTGCCCGACCGAGTCGTACTCCTTGTCCGGGCCGAGGCCCAGCACCTGGATGCGCTTGTTCCCCTTTTCGATGATGATCGTGTGGCCGTCGCTCTTTTCGGCCCGTCCGGCGACCTCACCATCGTTCGCCGGTGCGCCGGCGCCGGTGGACGAAGGCGCCTTGATCTCGACGCTTCCCGGCTTGATCGAATTGCTGGCATCGATGCCTTTGGCGTCACCTGTCGCTGCCGGCTTCACCGCCGACGGCGCTTCCGGCGCCGACGCCGCGGGCGGGCGTGGCTCCTGCGCCTGTACCGGTGCGGACTTCGGGACCTGCCAGATCGTGAACGCGAGCAGAAAGGCTGTTCCGAGCACGACGCGGCGCAACGCGCGCGACAAGGGTGGGGCGGGCTGGGCAATGCAGGTCATGGCGACTCCCGAAGGCGGACTGATCCCCTGTTGGATGCCGCCAAACGCCCATCCGGATTCGCGTCCGGGCGGGGGAATATCGAGGCCGGCGCGAGAAAACCTGCGTGCTATTATTGCCCGAACCTGCGGCGGCCGCGAAATCCGGTGTCCGCGCGCCGAAATTCGCAGTCTGGCGCGTTGGGCGTACGTGCCGTCCCTCACTGGACCCGACCCGCGTTTGGCATCGTATTCGACTGTTTTCCGCCGCGTCGTCCCTCGGGCGTTCCATGTCGCCGTGCTGGCGTTGGCGCTCGCGCTGCAGGCTCCCGCCGTCGCCGCCGACGACGATTCGGTCACCCTCAATTTCGTCAATGCCGACATCGAAGCGGTCGTCAAGGCGATCGCCGAGATCACGGGCCGCAATTTCGTCGTCGATCCCAGGGTCAAGGGCACGATCAACATCATCTCGGCGCGGCCGGTGCCGCGCGGCCTGGTCTATCCCACATTGCTGTCCGCGCTTCGGCTGCAGGGCTACACCGCGGTGGAGACCGATGGGGTCGTCAAGATCGTGCCCGAGGCCGATGCGAAGCAGCAGGGCGGGCCGGTTGCCCGCGGCGGCCTGCCCGCCGGAGGCGACCGGCTCGTCACGCAGGTGGTGACGCTGAAGTACGAGTCCGCGCTCCAGCTCGTCAACGTGCTGCGCCCGCTGATCGCGCCGAACAACACGATCGCCGCCTATCCGAACGGCAATGCGCTCGTCATCACCGACTACGCGGACAACCTGAAGCGCCTCGACCGCATCATCGCGTCGCTCGACCAGCCGCCGAGCGGCGAGCCGGTGCTGATTCCGGTCCTCCACGCTTCGGCGCTCGATCTCGTCCCGATGCTCAATCGCCTCCTGGAGCCGACGGGCGCGGCGGCCGCCGGGGTGCCCGCCGACACCCAGCAACGGGTGATCCTGGTTGCCGATCCGCGCTCGAACAGCATTCTGGTGCGCGCCGACAATCCCGGGCGTGTCGCGCGGGTTCGCCAGCTGATCGAGCAGCTCGACACGCCGGGCCGGGTCGGCGGCAACATTTTCATCATCTACCTCAAGAATGCCGAGGCCGCGCGGATCGCGCAGACGCTGCGCGCGCTGCTCTCGGGCGGGTCCGATGCTGCGATCCAGGGCGGCAATTCGCCGGCGCTGACCCCGGTCGCCGCCGCCATCGGTGCGACGGTCGGCGGGTCGACGACGCCTCTTGTCTCGTCATCGCCGCTCGCATCCGCGGCAGCGGCCTTCTCCAGCGGCGGCGCGACGATCCAGGCCGACACCGCCAACAATGCGCTGATCATCTCCGCACCGGAACCGGTCTACAACAATCTGCGCGCCGTGATCGAGAAGCTCGACATCCGCCGTGCCCAGGTGTTCGTCGAGGGACTGATCGTCGAAGTCACCTCGGACAAGGCAGCGGAGTTCGGCATCCAGTGGCAGGTACTCTCCGGTGTGGGCCGCGACGGCGTGCAGGGCGTGGGCGGCACCAACTTCGGCGCCCGCGGCACCGGCACCAACATCATCGATGCCTCGATCAACCTCGGCAGCGTCGCGCAAGGCCTCAATCTGGGCATCATCAACGGCTCGATCACCATCCCGGGCCTCGGCCTCATCACCAATCTGGGCCTGCTCGCACGCGCGCTCGAGACCGATGCCAATGCGAACATCCTGTCGACGCCGACGCTGCTGACGCTCGACAACGAGGAGGCGAAGATCGTCGTCGGCCAGAACGTGCCGTTCATCACCGGCCAGTACACGACGTCGGCGAACACCTCCAACGGCGTCTCGCCGTTCCAGACCATCGAACGCAAGGACGTCGGCCTCACGTTGCGCGTGAAGCCACAGATCACCGAAGGCGGCAGCGTGCGGCTGGCGCTCTACCAGGAGGTCTCGCGAGTCGACGACCTGACGAACCCGGCCGGCATCATCACCAACAAGCGCTCGCTCGAGTCCTCGGTGGTCATCGACGACAACCAGATCGTCGTCCTGGGCGGGCTGGTGCAGGACAGCTTCACCGACGGCACCGACAAGGTGCCCTATGTCGGCGATGTGCCCGTGCTCGGACAGCTGTTCCGGTACGACAAGCGCAAGCGGACCAAGACCAATCTGCTGGTGTTCCTGAAGCCGACGGTCGTCCGCGGGCCGACGTCCGCCAGCGCGCTGACGCAGGATCGCTACGATTACCTGATGGGCGAACAGGAACGGCTCCGCCCGGAGGACCGGTTCTTCTGGAAGGACCCGACGTACCCGCAGGTGCCTCCGCTCGGCACGGTGCCGGGGACGCCCGCCGCAACCCCGCCCGCCGGCGTGCCGGCGCAGCCGAAGCCTTAGCGCGGCGAAGCACGCGCCGAACGCGCGATGGCCGCCGACCCTGCTGTTCTGCGCAATGCTGCGGCGCTTGCCGCGACGATTCCCTATGCTTTTTCGAGAGCCCACGGCGTTCTCACGCTCGGGGAGGAGGGCGGCTCGATCGTCGTGCTGACGCACCCCGATGCGACCGTCGAAGGACTCGCCGAGCTCAGGCGTGTGCTGCAGCGGCCGCTGGCACTGCGCGCCGTCGATGCCGAGCGCTTCGCCACGGAGCTCGCGCGGACGTACAACGTCGCGTCGGGCGGCGTCGCCCAGCTTTCCGACGATCTCAGCCGCGAAACCGATCTCTCGCGGCTGATGCAGGACCTGCCGCCGGCCGAGGACCTGCTCGACAGCGATGCGCAGGCGCCGGTGATCCGGATGATCAACGCGCTGTTGTTGCAGGCGCTGCGCGAGCGTGCGTCGGACCTGCATTTCGAGCCCTACGAGGCGCGCTCGGTCGTCCGTTTCCGCGTCGACGGAGTGCTCCACGACGTCATCGAACCGCCGCGCGCGCTGCACGCTGCGCTGGTCTCGCGGCTGAAGATCATGGCGAGTCTCGACATCGCCGAGAAGCGCCTGCCGCAGGACGGACGCATCGCCCTCAAGCTCGGCGCAAAACAGGTGGACGTCCGCGTGTCGACGCTCCCGACCGGGCCGGGCGAGCGTGTCGTGCTGCGGCTGCTCGACAAGGACGCCGCGCAACTCGACTTGACGTCGCTCGGAATGAGCGCATCGGCAATGGCGACGATGGATCGGCTGATCCGCGAGCCGCACGGGATCGTGCTGGTCACCGGGCCCACGGGTTCGGGCAAGACCACGACGCTCTACGCCGCGCTGTCGCGCCTCGACCGCGGCGGCGCCAACATGATGACGGTCGAGGACCCGATCGAGTACGCGCTCGACGGTGTAGGGCAGACACAGGTCAGTCCACGAATCGATCTCACGTTCGCCCGCGCCCTGCGCGCGATCCTGCGCCAGGATCCGGACGTCATCATGATCGGCGAGATCCGCGATCTCGAGACGGCGCAGATCGCGGTGCAGGCGTCGCTCACCGGTCACCTGGTCCTCGCAACATTGCATACGAATGATGCGGCGAGCGCGGTGACGCGTCTTGCCGACATGGGAGTCGAGCCCTATCTGCTTGCCTCGAGCCTGCTCGGGGTTCTCGCGCAACGCCTCGTGCGCACGCTGTGCCCCGCCTGTCGCGTTGCCTCACCGCCGACTGCCGGCGAAGCGGGGCTTCTCGCCGAGCTCGGGCTGCCGGCGACGCAGGCGCTGCACACACCGGCCGGATGCGATGCGTGCAATCGCTCCGGATATCGCGGCCGCACCGGCATCTACGAGCTGCTCGTCGTCGATGACGCGATCCGGCGGCTGATTCACGACCGTGCGCCGGAGCACGAGGTGCGCGTGGCGGCATTGCGGTCCGGGATGGTTCCGCTGCGCCGCGACGGCGCGCGCTGGATCGCCGGCGGCGTGACGTCGCTGGCGGAGCTCTATCGCGTCACGCGCGAAGCGTAGGGCGGCCTCCCCCGATGACCGCCTTTCGCTACGAGGCTGCCGATGCGCGAGGGAAGCCACGGCGCGGCCTGGTCGACGCCGAAACGGCGCGCCAGGTTCGCGACCAGCTGCGAGCGGACGGACTGTTCCCGACCTCGATCGAGGCCGCCAATGCCGGGGAACGCCACACCGACGCCACGGTCGCGCGCACACGGCTTCCTGCCGGGCTCGTCGCGCTCTGCACGCGCCAGCTGGCGACGCTCGTTCGCTCGGGGATGCCGCTCGACCAGGCGCTCGCGGCGGTCGCCGAGCAGGCCGACGACGCGCGCGCCGCGAAGCTCTTCACCGCGCTTCGCGGACACGTCGCCGAAGGCGAGGCGCTGGCCGGTGCGCTTGCGCGCTGGCCCCGCACGTTCTCCAACCTGTATCGCGGCCTTGTCGCTGCCGGGGCCGAGACCGGCCGCCTCCCGGACGTGCTCGAACGGCTTGCCGAGTACCTCGAATCGCGCGAGGCATTGAAGCAGAAGTTCACGCTCGCGCTGATCTACCCGGTGCTGGTGACGACGATCGCTTTTGCGGTGATTGCCGTGCTGCTGACGTACGTCGTTCCACAGGTCGTGTCGGTGTATCAGCAGAGCCGGCAGACACTGCCCTGGCTGACGCAGGCCCTGATCGCCGCGAGCGGATTCTTTCGTGCCACCGCATGGGTGTGGCTCGCCGCATTGGCGGTCGTCGTCGCGGCGTTCGTCGTGGCCAACCGGCGCGAGCCGTTTCGCGCCGGCTGGCACCGCTTGCTCCTGCGGGTCCCGGTGATGGGCCGGCTCGTCACCGCGATCGACACCGCGCGCTTCGCGAGCACGCTGGCGATTCTCGTCGGCAGCGGCGCGCCGTTGTTGCGCGCGCTGGATGCGGCCCGCGATGTCGTGTGGGCGCTGCCGCTGCGCCGAGCGGCCGGTGCGGCCGCCGCACTCGTGCGCGAGGGCGTCTCCGTCGCGCGCGCGCTGAAGGAACAGCGTGTGTTTCCGCCGGTGCTCGTTCACCTGGTTGCCAACGGCGAGTCGAGCGGACAGCTTGCGCCGATGCTCGAGCGGGCGGCCGGGGAACTCGAGCGCGAGGCGGAGCGGCGTCTCACCTGGTTCGCCGCGCTGCTGCAGCCCGCGCTGATCGTCGCGATGGGCGCCATCGTGCTGGTCCTGGTGCTGGCGGTGATGCTCCCGATTGTTTCGATGAACCAGTTGATTCGCTGACGCGCAGTTGCCGCGCGTCGTCAGGGGAGCGGTGGACTTGCGCGGCCGTGGCGCGCGAGCGCCCACGCCACGTGCTCGCGCACGAGCGGCGAAGGATCGTCCGCGCGCCCGACCAACGCCGCGACGATCGCCGGATCGGGAGGCGCGTTGCCGAGGCCGACCGCGAGATTGCGCAGCCAGCGCTCATAGCCGATGCGGAGGATCGCGCTGCCCGCAAGCTTCGCGTCGAACTCCGCACGGGTCCAGGCGAACAGGGTGACGAGCTTCGCGTCGTCCAGGCCGTGACGCACGGCGAAGTCGGTCTCGCCCGTAATCGGCGCGAATCGATTCCACGGACAGGCGAGCTGGCAGTCGTCGCAGCCATAGACGCGGTTGCCGATGAGCGGCCGCAGTTCCTCCGGAATGCTGCCCGGCAGCTCGATCGTCAGGTAGGAGATGCAGCGGCGCGCGTCGAGCTCGTAAGGCGCGACGATGGCACCGGTCGGGCACGCGGCAATGCACGCGGCGCACGTGCCGCAATGCGCGACCTGCGGGGGTGTGGGCGGCAATGGCAGGTCGGTGTAGATCTCGCCGAGGAAGAACCAGGAACCCGCATCGCGGGTCAAGAGCAGCGTGTGTTTGCCGCGCCATCCCAGGCCCGCCTTCGCTGCGAGTGCCACTTCGAGCACCGGAGCGCTGTCGGTAAACACGCGATGGCCGAACGGACCAACGGCTTCGGCGATGCGTCGCGCGAGGCGCGCGAGCTTCGTCCGCATGACCTTGTGGTAATCGCGCCCCAGCGCATAGCGGGCGATGAAGGCATGCGACGGATCGGCCAGCACGTCTTCGCTCGGACGCGCGGCGACCGGCCGGTAGTTGAGCCTCGCGCTGATCACGCGCAGCGTACCCGGGACGAGCTCGGCGGGGCGGGTGCGACGGGTACCATGGCGGGCCATGTATTCCATCGCGCCGTGCCGTCCCATGCCGAGCCACGCCAGCAACCGTTGTTCGTCGGCCGCGAGGTCGGTGTCCGCGATGCCGATCTCCTGGAAGCCGAGCTCGCGCCCCCAGCGAATCACCTCGGAAGCCAGGTCCGACCAACTGCGCCGTGCCGAGGGCGGCGCATCGGGCTTCATGGGAGTGGCCACCGTCAGAGCGTACACCACGGCGCGACGACGATCGCGGATGCCGCGCTGGCGGCGCCGGGCCCGGCCACGCGCAGGCGTTGCACGTCCGACCTGCAACCGGTGTCCTCGAGGTCGAGACCGCACGGTGCGACAATTGCGGCATGCACGCCGAGCGCATGTCGACGTGCGATGGGAAAGACGGCGACCATGTCGATCGCGAAACTCCATCTGACCGATGCCGGGGAGACCGCTGCCTTGGGGGCACGCCTCGCGCGCGAACTTCGCGCTGGCATGGTGATCACATTATGCGGCGATCTCGGTACGGGGAAGACGACGCTGGTCCGGGGGACACTGCGGGCGCTCGGCTGGACGGGCGCCGTGAAAAGCCCTACGTATACACTGGTTGAACATTATTTCCTTTCGAGCTTATACTTCTATCACTTTGATTTTTATCGGTTCGCCGATCCGAGTGAATGGGAGACGGCTGGTTTGGCCGACTGTTTTCGTCCGGATGCGGTGTGCCTGATCGAATGGCCCGAACGCGTCGCCGGCTTGTTGCCGCCACCCGATCTCGCATTGACCCTCGCGCATCCGTCCGATGCGAGTGCAGAGGGACGCGAGATCACGCTCGACGCGCGCACGGAGGCGGGTGAACGATGCCTGGTTGCGATGACCGTCGAAAGCGCGCACGCGCCTCGCGCGGCGTAGGCGCGATATCGCTCGAGCGTCGCCGCATCTGTCAGTGGCTGCTGGTGCCTGCGTCCGGGCTTCTGCTGCCCGAGGCCTGGGCGAGCGTGGGTCGCGTCGCGTCGGCCCGGCTTTGGCCCGCGCAGGAATACACCCGCCTCATCCTCGAGGCGAATGCTCCCCTCCCGCACCAGCTCATCGTCTTGCGCGATCCGCCGCGGATCGTCCTCGATATCGAGGGTGTGGTGTGGACGCCCGAGCTCGAACAGTTGCCGGCACGCGTGCAGAACAGCGATCCGTACATCGCCGGGATTCGCTTCGGCAGGAAGACCCCGGACACGATTCGCATCGTGCTCGATCTCAAGGTTGAAACGAAGCCGCAGCTCTTTGCGTTGAAGCCGGTCGCGGAGTTCGGCCACCGCGTCGTGCTCGATCTCTATCCGGTGACCCCGGTCGATCCGCTGATGGCGCTCCTCGACAGCCTCCCCGAAAGCACGGCCGGCGACAACGTGACCGCTCCCGCTTCATCGCCGCCTGCGCAGGATCGGCCACCGTCGTCGCGACCGGACGCGATTGCGCCGGCTCGCCGCCGCATCACCGTTGCGCTCGATCCGGGGCACGGCGGCGAGGATCCGGGCGCGATCGGCCGCCGCGGCACGTACGAAAAGCATGTCGCGCTCGCGATCGCGAAAAAGCTGCGCGCGATGATCGACGCCGAACCCGGCATGCGCGCGATGCTGACGCGCGACGACGACTACTACGTGCCCCTCGCCCAGCGGGTGCAGAAGGCGCGTCGAGTCCAGGCCGACCTGTTCGTGTCCATCCACGCCGACGCGTTTCGCGAGACCTCCGCCCGCGGCTCGTCGGTCTTCGCGCTGTCGGAGAATGGCGCCACGAGCGCCGCGGCAAAGTGGCTCGCGCAGAAGGAGAACGCGGCGGATCTCATCGGTGGCGTCAATCTCGACGCCCGGGATCCGGTGCTCGCGCGGACGCTTCTCGACCTGTCGCAGGCGGCGCAGATCAACGACAGCCTGAAAGTGGGACGACAGGTGCTCGACGGCATCGGCACGGTGAATCCGCTGCACAAGAACGCCGTCGAGCAGGCGGGCTTTGCGGTGCTGAAAGCCCCCGATATTCCGTCGATCCTGGTCGAGACCGCGTTCATCTCGAATCCGGACGAGGAACTGAAGCTGCGCAGCGACCGCCACCAGACCCGGTTTGCCGAGTCGATGCGTGACGGGATCAGGCGCTACTTCGCGAACAATCCGCCGCTCGCGCGCACCGGCACCGGGACCGGGTGAGGCGTTTCCGGGGCGTCGCTTCGCTCGGGTAGAATCGCGCGGTGCTCCGCTTCTTCATCCTCTTTGTCGCCATCCAGGCGGCGTTGTTCGGCGCCGAGCTGACGCCGTGGGGCCAGGCGTACTTCGTCGTTCCGTGGACGAACGCGCTTGCCGCGATCGCGACGTCGCTGGTGACGCTGTTCGACCCCGGCGTCGTTGCCGCAGGCAAGGTCATCCAGAGCACGGCCAGCGGATTCGCGGTGTCCATCGAGGCCGGCTGCAACGGGGTGGAGGCGACGATTGTGCTGGTGGCGGCGATGCTTGCGTTCCCGGCGCCGTGGAGGAGCAAGCTCGCCGGTCTTGCCGTCGGCATCGCCGCGGTGCAGGGACTCAACGTGATCCGCGTCATCAGCCTGTTCTACCTCGGGCAGTGGAACGCGCAGGTGTTCGAGTGGGCGCACCTGTATGTCTGGCAGGCACTGATCATGCTGGACGTGCTGATCGTGTGGCTGGTCTGGGTGAGGATGCTTCCCGGAACCGTGGACCGTGGCGGACCGGCGCCGCCAGCCGGCGCTCCCGTTTCGGCCTAGCCGCGCCGATGCCGGCGGCCCCGGGCGTCGTTCCGCGGTTCGTGATCAAGGTGCTCGCATGGCTGCCGGCCGCCTTTGCGCTCTGGTACTTCACCGCCCCGGTTCTGCTGTGGCCCGTGCAACTCGTCCTCGAGGCCGTGTGCCGTCTCGGTTTCGCGGACCTCGTGCGCGGCGTCGAGCAATCCGGCGCCGCGTTCACGTTCGCGACGTCGCTTCGTCCGGGTGAAGCGGCAGGTGCCGGGTGGGTCACCGTCGGCGTCGACGGGTTGCTCTATTCCTACGGCCTGCCGCTCTTCGCGGCGCTCGTGCTTGCCGCGAGCGAGCCCGGCTGGCCGCGCAAGCTCGCGCTCGGCTACGGCGTGCTGGTACCCGCGATCACGTGGGGAATTCTGGCCAGTTTTCTGAAGACCGTGGCCATCGCGTCCGGTCCTCTGGTGGCGTCGCAGACCGGGTTCTCCGCGGCGCAACGGGAAGTCATTGCCTTCGCCTATCAGTTCGGGACGCTGATTCTCCCCACGGTCGTGCCGGCCGTGGCATGGGTCCTGATGCATCGACGCCTGCTGGAACGACTCCGGGAGCGGAGCGCTTGACGTCGGCGGCCGATGGTCTGCGCAACAAGGCGTGCTGCGATCCATCCGGTGGCGACGCGCGAGCCGCGCCTCGGTTCGCGCAGGGTGAACGGCGCTCGCACAAGGCGTTGCGCCGTGCTAGATCCCGGCGCTGACGGTATGTCCTGCCGACTCGAGCGCGGCGATCGCGCCGACGCGCTGCGCGGAGGGGATCAGCACGTAGTCGGTGTCGTACGTCCCTACCGCAAACACCGACACGTGCGCACGGGCGAGCGGCCCGATGACGCTGGCAAGAATGCCTGTCTGGTCGAGCGGCAGCGGGCCCTCGAAGCGCAGCGCGCACCAGCCGCGACTGGCGGCGACGTGCGGCGGCACGACGTCCTCGGGACATACGACCGAGATTTCGTTCGGCGTTTTCGTCACCGACCAGTACGGTGCATCCAGCGCCCATGTCGGCAGTCCCGACTCCGGGGCGAGGCGGCATATGGCCAGCGGGTCCGACATCAGGACAAGCCGGAGGCGGCCGGCAAAGCCGATCACGCGCAGGGCTCCGCGCCGGTCTTGCGCAGCCGCTCCCGTTCGCGGAGCACGCGGCGCTGCACCTTGCCGGTCGTCGTCATCGGAAGCGCGTCGATGAACTCGATTTCCTTCGGATATTCGTACGGCGCGAGAAAGCGGCGGACATGTTGCTGGATGTCATCTTCGAGCGCCGGCGACGGCTCATGGCCGGCGGCAAGAACGATGAACGCCTTGACGACATTGCCGCGCGTTTCGTCGGGCGACGGCACGACCGCGGCGTTGGCGACCGCCGGATGGCGGACCAGACAATTCTCGATTTCCGAGGGACCGATGCGGTACCCGGCCGCCTTGAACATGTCGTCCGCACGGCCCTGATACCACAGGTATCCGCCGGCATCGCGTCTGGCGAGGTCTCCGGTGCGGCACCAGTCGCCGGTGAATTTCTTCGCGGTGCCCTCGGCGTTGCCGTAGTATCCGATGAAGAACACCGGGTCCGGTGTGCCGTCTGGCGCGGTGCGGTGTACGGCGATTTCTCCGATCTCGTCGACCGCGACTTCGCGACCATGCTCGTCGATCACGGCTATCCGGTGGCCGGGATACGGCCTCCCCATCGATCCGGGCAGCGCGGGCCACAGCGCATGCGAATTGCCGACGATGTAGTTCATTTCCGTCTGCCCGAACATCTCGTTGATCGTCACGCCGAGCGCATCGCGGGCCCAGTCGAACACGGTCGTGCCGACCGCTTCGCCGGCACTCATGATCGAGCGCAGATCGATGGCGAACCGCTCCTTCGGGTGCGGATGCGCCTTCATCATCAGCTTGAGCGCCGTCGGAAACAGGAAGGCGTTGCGCACGCCGTACTTCTCGATCAGCGCGAATGCGCGTTCCGGGTCGAACCGCCCCCGAAAGCCGAGTATCGGTTGTCCGAAGTAGAGCGCAGGCAGCAGCGCATCCATGAGACCGCCGGTCCACGCCCAGTCGGCCGGCGACCACATGAGGTCGCCTTCGAGCGGATAGCCGCCGTGCGAATGGACGAACCCCGGCAGATTGCCGACAAGACACTGCTGCGGCATCAGCGCGCCTTTGGGCGGACCGGTGGTGCCGCTCGTGTAGATCAGGATCGCCGGGTCGACGGCCGCCGTTGCAACGCCGGCGAATCGCGGCGCGCCCGCCGCGACCAGCGATTCGTAAGGCGTGATCCAGGTTTCCGTGGCACCGGCGACGCCGATCACCTGAAGGAGCGCGGGACAGCGCTCGCGCACCGGTGCGAGATTGGCCAGCGACTGCGGATCGACGAACGCGACCTTGGCGCCCGAGTGCTGCAGCCGGTACTCGAGGGCATCGGGGCCGAACAGGAACGACAATGGCACCGCGATGGCGCCGAGCTGATTGACCGCGATGTGCGCGACGAGGGTTTCCGGACGCTGTGGCAGCACCAGCGCCACCATGTCGCCGCGCCCGACACCCAGCGCGGCAAGCGCATTCGACAGCCGGTTCGCCTGCCGCTGTATGTCCCAGAACGTGAGCGCGGCGGTTGCGCCCGATTCGTCTTCCCAGTACAGCGCGAAGCGCGCGCGGTCGTTCGCCCATCGCCTGCAGCAGGCATGGGCGATGTTGAAGTCGCGCGGTACCGCCCATCGGTGCGCCGCGTGGATCTCCGCGTAGCGATCGGGCTTCATTCGCGCTGACGGCGTGTCAGCGGCGCGGCGCACCGGCCGCGGAGCGGCCGCCGAGTTCAAGCGGCTCCACCGCGGTCCAAACCCATTCGGATTGCTGCTCGAGCAGTCGGCCGAAGCGGATCGGTGGCGTGGACTTCGAAGTCAGGACCTTGTAGCGACGTGTCGGCTGGTACTCGACCGCCGGCACGATGAGTGACTGCACCGCGGCCTCGCCGTCCGCCTTGCGCAGCTCGAGGCAGAGCCCGTGGAAGGGCCGGCTGCTGCCGGTCGCCGCCTCGCCGTCCACGGAATAGTCAGCGTCCTCCGGCTTGCGCTGCTCCACCAGTTCGACGCCGACCAGCGAATTGGCGATCACCTGCAGGCCGATTTCCGCCCGTTCGGTCGTCAGGCGCTTCATCCGCCGCACGACGCCGAGCGTCCACTCGTTCTGGCCGTGCGCACGGACCGCAGCGAGCGTCCCCAGCGTGACGGCGCTGACCACGCTCATCGGCGCGATGAGTCGGAATCCGGTCTGACTCACGTCCTTGACTTCCCACGGGCCCCCGGGCGCGGCGAACGCCGCGAGACGGTGACGGACGAGTTCCGAGCGACGGTCGCCTTCGTTCCGTGAGCGGCCGAAGACGGCAAGCTCCATCGTTCCGTCGAAACTCGTCCCGACGTCCAATTGAGGGGTCGGGTCACGCGCCTCTTCCAGCAGGTACCCGGCGATTTTCGCGAAGCCGACGATCGCGTCCACGGTGCCGACCGCCGCCGTTCGCTCACCCCGACGTGCGAACGGCTTGAACTCGGGATCCACCTGGTTCGCCAGCCGGGCCACGAGTGCAAGCTGCTCGTTGAGCTGCGAGGTCCTCCCCGACAGCGGCTCGGCTCTCGCCTGCTGCTCGAGCACGAGATAGTCCTGCATCAGCAGCGAGTGCAGCGGTCGCGTGTCGAGGAACAGCACCCGGCCCTCGAGCGGCCCGGGCGTCCGGCGGCGCAGCCCGGTGCGGGTGCCGAGGTCGACGTAAAAGGGCGTCACCGACGACGGCTCCAGCGTGAGCCGCAGCGGCGCACACCATTCGTCGAGCTGCCCCGCGATCAATTCGATGTGGCGCGGCGTCAGGTTCCCGGTGTTCATGAGCTGGAGCACGAGCACGACGAGATATTCGTGCTCGATCGTCGTGACCTGGCCGCCCGCGTCGAGGGCGAGCTGGTGGCGCTCGATCTGGCGCGAGCAGGCGAGCGTGAACAGCGCATGCAGCTCCGTCCATTTGGCCGGAATCCACTGTTCGTGCCGGTAGAGCCGGATCTTCGCGTCGTGCCCGAGCAGGATGACCTGTCGCGCGACCAGCTCCGGAAGGAGCGCCTGCCACTTGTTGCTCTGGGCGTGATCCGATACCTCGCGGCCGAACGCCTGGTAGCAGAGCAGGAACCCCTGCGCCAGGTCGAACATCGCCTGCCAGAGCTGGTTCTCGATCTTGCTGGAGCGGCTTGCATGCTCGATGTATTGCGTCGTCAGCATCCTGCGCATGCTCTTCGCCCGCGCGTCGATGCGGAAGACCGCCTCGAGCTGCGCCGGGCTCCGGCGCGTCGCCCACTCCGTCAGCCGCGCGAGTTCGCCCAGCAGTTCGCCCTGCGCGGCGAGCGGGTCGTTGCCGGGGAACGAGGCAAACCAGCGCTCCGCCGACTTCGCGTCGGCCAGCGGTTCCTTGGAGTTCTTTCCGAGTCCGAACATTGCGCCTGTGACAGACAGTGACAGAAGGAGCGGCCCGCGTGGATGGACAAAACGGCAGGTGGGCCCCCGGGCTGCCGACGAGCGAAATGTATGCCGTGGTCATGATCGCGCAAAGGCCGGGGCCCGGCAAGCATCGGGTCCAGGGACTGGCACGCATCGTGCATGTTACGTGGCGTGATCCACAGCATGCGTCTTCCGACCACGAACGCGGCGCGCGCTCCGGGAATCCGGCGCCAGCGCCCACGCAGTGGCGGACTATACTTGTGCAGCACATTTTGCACAGCAGAACTGACGAATTTCGCTAAGGAATGACGAGCATGGGAATCCTGATCAAGGCGCCGACGCGCCGGCACGAATCTCCGGTCTCGCTTGCGGCCAATCCCGAGACTTCCGCGGAAACCCGCGGGGCGATGCACATCCGCGAAGTGGTGCGGCTTACCGGTCTGCGCCGCGAACAACTCTACATGTGGCAGCGCCGCTACGGTTTCCCGGATCCCATGCGCGATTCCTTCGGTGACCGCGTGTATCCGCCGGATCAGATCGCCCGCCTGAAGCTCATCAAGCAGCTGCTGTCCGAGGGATGGCGCGCGGGTGCCGTCGTTCCGCTCGCGGGATCGGCTCTGCATTCGATGCTGGGACTGGCGGTCGAGGCTCCGGCGTCGTTGCCTCCCGAAATCGAGGCCGCGGTGAAGTTGCTCGCGGAGCACCGCATCGGCGAAATGCAGAACCACCTGTCGAAGCTGCTCGTCGGGCAGGGAATGCGCCGGTTCCTCGAGCAGACGCTCATTCCGCTGAACGAGGCCGTGCACGAACGCGTCGTCCGCGGCGACATGCAGAACTTCCAGGAATTGCGTTTTGCCGATCTTGCGCAGCGGCTCTTGCGCGACGTCACCCGCCTGGTGCGGCCGACCCGCGACGCGCGGCAGATCCTGCTGGCGACACCGCCGAACGACCCGAATCAGCTGGGTCTGGCGATCCTGGAATTGCTCCTGTTCACCGAAGGCATCAACTGCCTGACGCTGGGTGCCGGGGTTCCGGCCCCCGAGATCGCGGCCGCCGCCGAGGCGTACAAGGCCAACGTCGTGGTGTTGCTGTTCGATCGCGGCATCTCCGGGAAGATCGCCGGCCAGGAGATCCGTTCCCTGCGCACCGAACTTCTGCCGGACATGCCGCTCGTCGTCAGCGGACGTGCCGTGAATCTGCTGGCGAAGCCGATTCCGGACGTCAGGACGGCAGCGGATTTCAGTTCGATCATGGCCGCGATGCGCGAATTGGGCGTGCTGCCGGCGACCCCCGTGCCGTTGCGCGGCCTGTTGCCGGAGGGGCCGGCGCGGGCGTAAGCTCGCTCGCGTGAACGCGCCCATCTCTGCCCCTGACTCGCATCCGGGTTTCCGCGCCGACCGCGCGCGCGTCCTGCGCACGGTGCGGCGGACGGTCGGCCTCGTGCTGGCCGTGCTGCTCGCTTACGCGGTGTGGCGCGGCTATCACCATCCGGATCTGTTGCTGGACCTCGCCGCCTTCGGCCTCTGCTGAGGCGAGGGCTCAGGGTTCGTTGAGGAAGTCCTCGAGTTTGCGCCGCTCGCGCTTGGTTGGCCTGCCCGTGAATCGGGGCGCGGCAGCGGCGGTCGCGCGCGCGCGCAGCGCCTCTTCCTCGCGTGCCGACCTGCTTTCCGGCCGTTCGACGTAAAGGGTTGCCGCGTCGCTGGCCGAGCCGCGACGATCCGTCACGTCGGTGACATCGACCGTCCACAGGGTGCGTTCCTTCCGGATGCCGACCCGGTCTCCCGGACGGACCGGGTGTGCCGGTTTCACCCGTTCGTCGTTCAGTCGCGCCTGCCCGGTATCGATGGCGTGGGCCGCGAGTGCGCGCGTCCTGTAAAAGCGCGCCGCCCAGAGCCACTTGTCGAAGCGGACGCGTTGCGGGCCGGTCGTGCCGTCACCCACGCCGCCTGCCGCCCGATCAGGGAGTCGCATCGTCGGCGGCCGGCGCGTAGGCACGCATCCAGGCTGCGGTCGCCGTCGCGTCGGCGTGGCCTTCGGCGGTCAGCGCGCTCATCACGCGTCCCCGGTCGGTCGGGGTACGGTTCTGCGACAGCTTGAACTTGGCGTCGATGCGTTTGATCGCGACGCGGAACCCGACAATCGACCGTACCATCGCGTCGAGCCGTCGAGGATCGAGTTCAAGACGCCATGGCGCGGCCCGGCCGGATTCGAAACGCTTGATCATCACGTCGAGAATCGATCGCGTCGCAGCGGGATCGCGATCGAGTTCGATGGTTCCGTGCACGTGCGCGATCACGTAGTTCCATGTCGGCACCGCAGCGGCGGGAACGGCGTACCAGGATGGGGAGACGTAGGCGTGCGGACCATGAAAAATGGCGATCGAATCCGCGCCGGCAGCCATTTCCGAATGCGGATTGGCGCGTGCGAAATGACCGAGCAGGGTGCCGTGCGGTTCGCAGTCGGCAACGTGCAGCAGCGGGAGGTGCGTCACCGCCGGCTCCGGATGGCCGGGGGTCACCAGTGTGGCGAACGGATGGTCGTGCAGAATCCGCGCCACGACAGCGCGGTCGCGGACCGCGAAGTGCTCCGGCACGTACAGGCTCATTGACGGCTATTGTTGGCCGCGTGCGCGGGTGCGTCAATGCGCTGCCCCGCCTGCCGGCGCTGTTCGGGTCGCCGACGGGTTCTCGAACAGCGCGCGGGCGTCGTCGGCAACGAACGTGTAGCGGCGATTGCAGAACTCGCAGGTCACGCCGACCAGGCCCTGTTCGACGAGGATGCTCTCGACCTCGGCGCGGCCCAGCATGCGCAGCACCTGCGCGACCTTGTCCGTCGAGCAGCGGCAGCGGAACTGCACGCGGCGTGCCGCGAAGAGGCGCAGGTCGTCGTCGGGGAAGTGCGCGCCAAGCAGCGCTTCCACGCCGGCGGCCGCGAGAAGGCTTCGGGGCGCAAGCCGGCCGAGCTGCGAGGATGCGCGCTCCCAGGTCGCGTCGTCCGCTGCCGCCGCACCAGGCAGCCGCTGCAGCAGGAGACCGCGCACCCGGGTGTCGTCGACCGCCAGCACCATCCTGCTGTCGATTTGCTCGGACGCGGAGAGGTAGTGCTCGATCAGTGCCGCTACCGAGCTTGCTTCCAGGGCGACGATGCCCTGATAGATCGGACCGCCGTCGCGGGGGTCGAGCGTGATGGCGAGTCGGCTGCTCGTGACGTCGCCGGCGAGCATGGCGAGCGAGGCCTCGGCCGGCAGCAGGTCGGCCGCACTGCTCCACTGTGCCGTTGCGCGGAGATTGAGTTCGGCGTCGCATTCCACGACGAGCAGCCGGACCGGACCGGTCCCCTGCAACTGGACGCCGAGCGCGCCTTTGAACTTGAGCGTCGACGCGAGCAGCGCGGCGGCCGCGAGCAGTTCGGCGAGCGCGCGGCGAAGCGCCGGCGGATACGGATGGCAGCCAAGGATCTCGCGGCACACACCGTCGATGCTCACCACGGCGCCGCGAACGGCCGCGTGTTCGAACACGAAGCGCGACAGGGTGTCGCCGAAGCCGACGGATTCCGGAGCGGGCGTCAACGCTTCGAGTTCGACCGTGTAGAGGGTCATCGGCATCGCCGAATTCTTGTCGAACGTGGCGCCGGCCTCGATGCCCGCCTTCGCAATCGCGGTGGCCGACCGGAGGCGCGGGTATTGCGCGTACATCGCTCCGAGCGCGAACTCCCGCCCCGAGCCGACGGCCCAGAACCGGGTGTACTCGAACACCTCGCGCATCGAGTACACGCCGAAAATCCCGTTCTGATTGGCGATGAGCGCCGTGATCTGCGTCGATTCGTAAGGGTCGTCCTCTTCCTCCTTCGGGTTGAGGAAGTGCTGCTCCTTGAGGATCGGGTGCAGCTTGCGAAACGTTTCGAAAATCGCCGCCTTGTTCGAGAAGTCCAGGTCGCTGTGCTTCGCGAGCAGGCTTTCGAAGACCAGTTGATGCGCGGCGCTGCCGCAGAGGCCGACGTAGGTACCCTTGTAATGGACGATCTTGTCGAACGTCCGGTCGTAGTCGGCGGAAAGTCGGGTGTCGCCGAACGTCGTCAGCGAGTCCGCGGCGATGGCGATTTCGTGGTTCTTGCGTACGGCAACCAGGGTGGTCATGGGGGAGAGGGACTCCGCCCCGCGGCGACGAAAACGGCGATGCCGACCGCAGCGGGAAAACTTTGCATTATACCGCTCCGTGCATCCCCTCCGCGAACGCCTCGGGCGCCGGCAGCATCGGTACCGGCGGCAGCCGTGCAGGGCTCCATGCCCGCGGCGCCCAGTGCCAGAATTCGTCGACGGTGGTCGGGACAGCCGCGTGGTGCGGCAACGGCTGGTCGAGGAAGCGCCACGCGGCGAGGAGCGTGGCGATCGCATCGTCACCGAGGGCCGGGGCGCCGGTCTGCTTGGAGAGCTTCTCGCCGCTTCGTCCGAGCGCGACCGGGACGTGCAGATATTCGGGCGTCGGATAGCCGAGGCGTCGCTGCAGGAATATCTGCCGCGGTGTCGACACGAGCAGGTCGGCGCCGCGAACGACGTGGGTGACGCCCTGCAGCGCATCGTCGACGACCACGGCGAGCTGGTAGGCGAACAATCCGTCGGCGCGTCTGACGACGAAGTCGCCGACGTCGCGCGCGAGATCCTGCGTCTGCGGACCCTGCAACCGGTCGGTGAAGTGCACGGTCTCCTGTCCGACGCGAACACGGAGGGCGCGTTGCGTGCGCCCCGCACGGTCACTGGCGACGCCGTCGCGGCACGTTCCCGGGTAGACGCGCTCGCCGCCCGCGCCGACCGGAGCGGACTCGAGCTCCCGGCGCGTGCAGGCACACTCATAGACGAGCTTCCGGGCCTGCAGCGCAACGAGCGCTGCTGCGTAGAAATCGCTACGCTCCGATTGCCGCACCACGGGGCCATCCCAGGCGAAGCCGTGGCGCTCCAGTGCGGCCATCATCGCGCGTTCGGCGCCCGGCCGCGCGCGCTGCAGATCGACGTCCTCGATGCGCAACAGCCATTCGCCGCCGGCGGCGCGCGCGTCGCAGCAGCTCGCCAGCGCGGCCACGAGCGAACCGAAATGCAGCGGACCGGTGGGGGATGGGGCGAAGCGGCCGCGGTACCCGGCCGGCGCGACGCTCACCGCGGCGCGACGGCGCCGAGCCGGGTGGGCGAGGGCGGTTCGAAGCGATACCGATGCATCGCCGCGACGACGGCGCTCGGATACTCGGACCGACCCAGGCTGCCGTTGTAGCGGCCCAGCGCACGATAGAGGTCGCCGTTTTCGATGTCGAGGTAGTGGCGCAGGATCACGCAGCCGTAGCGCAGGTTCGTGCGCAGGTTGAACAGGTTCTGATCCGCGGACCCGATGAGCCTGACCCAGAACGGCATCACCTGCATGAAGCCGCGCGCATCGGCACTCGATATCGCGTATTTCTTGAATCCGCTCTCGTGATGCATCACGCCGAGGACAAGCTGCGGATCGAGTCCGGCGCGCACGGCTTCGTAGTGGACCGTGGCGAGCAGTTCCCGCCGCTCGCGTTCATCCCCGAGGCGCCAGGCAAGGCGACGGCCCATCTCCGTCAGCCAGGGCTGCAGGTCCGGCCGGTTGACGTAATCGGCGGGAACCGGATTGTCGGCGATTGCCCGCTGCAGGCCTGCCGCGACGGATGGCGCGAGCTGCTCCTCGACCTGCGCGCCGGCGTCCGCCGGCAGCGGCGCGAGCAGGGCCGCCACCATCAAGGCGATGCCGGAGAGCGTTGCACGGGTGCCGAACCACGTCATGCGATACCCAGCTTTCCCTTGACGAAGGTCGCAATCTCCGCGACGGGCACGTTGGTTGCCGTCGCGTCGCGTCGCGACTGGAACTCGATCCTGCCGTCCTTGAGGCCGCGATCGCCGATCGTCACCCGGTACGGGATGCCGATCAACTCCAGGTCAGCAAACATCACGCCAGGACGCTCGGCGCGGTCGTCGAGCAATACCTCGATGCCGGCGGCGTCGAGCTCGTCGTGCAGGCGATCGGCGAGCGCGCGCACCGCCTCGCTGCGGTCGTAGCCGACCGGTGCGATGGCCACCGCGAAGGGGGCCATCGCCTCCGGCCACGCGATCCCGCGCTCGTCGTGGTTCTGCTCGATCGCGGCGGCCACGACACGGGTGACGCCGATGCCGTAACAACCCATTTCGATCAGGTGGGATTGACCGGCCGGGTCCAGATAAGTTGCACCCATCGCCTCCGAGTATTTCGTCCCGAGGGCGAAGACGTGGCCGACCTCGATCCCGCGGACGATCTCGAGCGCGCCCTTGCCGTCGGGGCTCGGGTCGCCGGGAACGACGTTGCGCAGGTCCGCGATCGTGTCGGGTGCGCGGCAGTCGCGACCGAAATTGACGCCGCGCAGGTGGAAATCCGCCTCGTTGGCGCCGCAGACGAAATCGCTCATCGCCGCCACCGATCGATCCGCGATCAGCGTCAGCTCCTTCGGGATACCCACGGGGCCGAGATAGCCGGCCGGCGCCCCGATCGCCGCGCGAATTTCGGCCTCGGTCGCCCAGCGGAACCCTTCGAGCAACGGAATCTTGCTGACCTTCACTTCGTTGAGCGTGTGGTCACCCCGCAGGAGCAGCATGAAGATGCGCGCCGGCTGGCCCTCGGTGTCGACGGCGAGCATGATGCACTTGACCGTTCGCTGCAGCGCAAGGCCCAGGAGTGCGGCAACCTCCTCGCAGGTCGTCTGGCCGGGCGTGGCGACCCGCTGCATCGTTTCGGCCGGGACGGGCCGCGGTGTTGCCGGCCCCAGCGCCTCGGCTTGCTCGACATTGGCGGCGTAGTCCGAGGTCGGGCAAAACGCAATCGCGTCTTCGCCGGAGTCCGCCAGCACCTGGAACTCGTGCGACGCGAAGCCGCCGATGGCGCCGGTGTCCGCCTGTACCGCGCGGAACTTCAGGCCGAGCCGCGTGAAGATCCGCTCGTAGGCGTCATACATCGCGCGGTAGCTCGTCATCAGCGCATCGCGGTCGGTGTCGAACGAATACGCGTCTTTCATCAGGAACTCGCGGCCGCGCATCACGCCGAAGCGCGGGCGGATCTCGTCGCGGAACTTGACCTGTATCTGGTAGAGGTTCACCGGCAGCTGGCGATAGCTGCGAATATCCTTGCGCACGATGTCCGTCATCGGCTCCTCGTGCGTGGGACCGAACAGGAAGTCGCGCTCGTGCCGGTCGCGGATCTTCAGGAGCTGCGGGCCGAACTTGTCCCAGCGGCCGGTCTCCTGCCACAGTTCCGCGGGGATCACGTGCGGAAGGTAGCACTCGAGGGCGCCGGCGCGGTTCATCTCCTCGCGCACGACCTGCTCGACCTTGCGCAGCGTGACGAGGCCGAGCGGCAGCCACGAGTAGATGCCGGAGCTGACTTTCTTGATGAGCCCGGCGCGAAGCATGAGCTTCTGGCTCGTGATCTCCGCTTCCGCGGGCGCTTCCTTCAACGTCTGGATGTAGAACTTTGATACTCGCATGATGCTGTTTTTGTTAAGTAAACGAGGATTGTACCGCGGACCCACGATGACGTCGGGCCAAGTCAGTCGCCGCAGACGAGCGCAAACGGCACCGACTGCGCGGGTCGGGGCCGTCGATCATGGCTTGGCGACCATGGTCCATGGGCCGCATGTCGGACCGGAGGGCGTCCTGACGCTGAAAATGCCCGGGGGCGCCGCCAAGGCGCCCCCGGGAGCGGCGGCGGGGCCGGGAAGCCCCGCGGAAGCCGCCTTATCGGACCACGATGACCGGCAGCTTGCTGTGCGTCAGGACCTTCTGCGTCTCGCTGCCGAGCAGCAGCGCCGACACGCCGCGGCGCCCGTGTGACGCCATCACGATGGCGTCACACTTGTGCTTCTTCGCCGCGTTGAGGATCGCCTCCCACGGCGCGGCGGCGATGGTATAGGCCGTCGCACATTCGATCTTCGCCGCCTTGCTTCTGACCGCTACGGCCTCGAGAATCTTCTCCGCGTCCGCCGCCGCGAGCTTCGCGTATTCCTTGCGCGACACCGGCTCATAGACGACGCCGTCGGCATAGGCGGGCAGCGGGTAATCGGGCGCGGCATAGAATGCGGTGATCTTTGCGCCGACAGCCTGCGCAAGGCCGACCGCGTGGGCGACGGCCTTGTCGGACAGCTTGGAACCGTCGGTGGCTACCAGGATGTTCTTGTACATGGTTCCACTCCTCGACACGATGGGACGACTACGCACATTCATTATCCGCTGCATCATCACCCGGGCGTTGACCGAAATCAACCGTCGTATTGTCCACCATCAAACTCGTCCGGACTTCCCGTTGACCCTCGCGGCTGACGCGCCGTAGATTGCGCCGGATGCGCCCCTCCCTGAACGCACTGGAACCGGTGGCGTCGGCCCCGGCCACGGTGACGGGCGCGGCGACCGACGCCGCCGTCTGCTACCACTGCGGGAATCCGAATCCTCGCTCCGCGCCCTGGCACGCCACATTGAACGGCGCCGAGCGTCGATTTTGCTGCGGGGGCTGCCTCGGCATCGCGCAGGCCATTCATTCCGCCGGGCTCGATGCCTTCTACGCACAGCGAACCGCTCTTGCCGAACGCCCCGGCCCGGAGATCGATCACGCGGACGAATGGTCGCAATGGGACGACGCCGCCGCGCAATCCGGACTCGTGCGGGCGGCGGGTGACGACCGGCTCGAGATCTCGCTGCTGCTCGAGGGGCTGCACTGTGGTGCATGTGTGTGGCTGATCGAGTCCTGGCTCGGGCGTCTTGATGGCGTCGTCGAAGCGAGTGTGAATTTCGCGACCCGCCGGGCGCGAGTCGTCTGGGACCCTGGCCGGCTGCGGCTGTCGGCACTGCTGCGTGCCGTTACTGCGATCGGCTACCGCGCCTACCCGTACGATCCGGCGCGGCGCGAGGCGTTGGTGCAGCGTGAAAGTCGAACGATGCTGGTGCGCATGGCCGTCGCGATGCTCGCGATGATGCAGGTGATGATGTTTGCCGTGCCGACGTACATCACCGTGGACGGCGTGGAACCCCAGCACCGGCTGCTGCTGGAGTGGGCGAGCCTCACGCTGACTCTGCCCGCGCTGCTCTATTCCGCGGCGCCGTTTTTCCGTGGCGCGTGGCGCGACCTTCGGATGTTCCGGCCGGGCATGGACGTTCCGGTGGCGCTCGGACTCGCGGCCGCCTTCGCCGCAAGCGCCTGGTCGACCTGGCGTGGTGAAGGCGACGTCTACTACGACTCGGTGACGATGTTCATCGCGCTCCTGCTGCTCGCGCGATACGTGGAGCTGGTCGCGCGGCGGCGGGCCGGCGACGCCGTCGAAGCGGTCGCGCGCGCCCGACCCGCGACGGCCGAGCGCTACGTGGCGTGGCCCGCGCGTGACGTGGAGACCGTGGGTGCGGCGACGCTCGCCGCCGGTGACCTCGTCCTGGTGCGGCCGGGGGCGACGCTTCCCGCCGATGGCGTGGTCGTCGAGGGCCGCGCAAACGTCGAGGAGGCGATTCTCACCGGCGAGTCGCGGCCGCAGCCCAGGACCGCGGACGATGCGGTCCTTGCCGGCTGTGTCGTGCGCGACGGCGCGCTGGTGGTTCGCGTGATCGCGGCCGGTGAGGCGACACGGCTTGCGGCGGTCGAGCGTCTGGTCGAACGCGCGGCGTCCGAACGCCCGCGCATCGCGCGTGTCGCCGATCGGATCGCTGCATGGTTCGTTGCGGCGCTGCTCGTCCTGGCCGGCCTGACGGCGGTCTGGTGGTGGCACCACGATCCGGTACGTACGCTCGCGGTCACGTTCGCAGTGCTCGTCGTGTCGTGCCCGTGTGCGTTGTCGCTCGCCACGCCCGCGGCGCTTGCCGCGGCGGTGGGCGCGTTGGGTCGGCGGCACATCGTCGTCGCCCACGCCGATGCGCTGGAGACGCTCGCTCGCATCACGCACGTCGTGTTCGACAAGACCGGTACGCTGACGACGGGCCGCATCACGCTCCAGGACGTCGTTCCGCTGCGCGGCTCGGCTGCGCACGCCTCGCTGGCGCTCGTCGCCGGCCTCGAGGCGCAGTCCGAGCACCCGCTGGCGATAGCGCTGAGGAACGCTGCCGCCGGCGTGCCGGCCGCGCACGCGGAGCAGTTGCGCACGGTGGCGGGGCAAGGCGTCGAGGGCATCGTCGGAGGGCGGACATTGCGCTGCGGTCGGCCGGAATTCGTCGCCGCGCTATCCGGTGCGGCGCTGCCGACGGAAATTTCACGTGCCGATCCCGCGGCGACGCTGGTCGCACTGGGCGACGAGCGCGGATTCGACACGCTGTTCGTTCTCGGCGACACGCTGCGGCCGGGCGCGGCCGCGTTGATCCGGCGACTGGCGGCGCTCGACATCGTTCCCGTGCTGCTCTCGGGTGACCGCGCATCGACGGTGGCGGCAGTCGCAACCACGCTCGGCATCGCCGACGCTCGTGCCGACGCACTGCCGGAGGACAAGCGTTCCGCGATCGCGGGATTGCAGGCCGGCGGCGCCGTGGTGGCGATGGTCGGCGACGGCATCAACGACGCACCGTCCCTCGCGCAGGCACAGGTGTCGGTGAGCCTGGGCAGTGCCACGCCGCTGGCGCAATGGACCGCCGACGTCGTCGTTCTCTCGGATGCGCTGCCGCCAATTGCCGACGCGATCGTGCACGCGCGCCGCGCGCATTCGATCGTTCGCCAGAACCTCGGCTGGGCGTTCGCCTACAATGTCGTCGCCATTCCGGCCGCGGCGTTCGGTTACGTGACACCGCTGGTCGCGGCGCTCGGCATGTCGATCTCGTCGCTGGTGGTCGTCGGCAACGCGCTGCGCGTCGCGCGAATGACGGTCGGCGGCACCGACGCACGCCTGATGGACGGCGATGCCGCGACAATCGGTCGCACTGCGCCGACACATGACGCCGGGCGCCTATAGTCTGATCGTGGACATTCTGCTGCTCCTGATTCCGCTGTCGGTCGTGCTGGCGCTGCTCGTCGGTGCCGGCTTCTGGTGGTCGGTGAAGAGTGGTCAGTTCGACGATCTCGAGGGCCCGGCGCACCGGATCCTCGCCGACGACGACAGGCCGGCGGCGACCGACGAACAGAAATCGGCGCCGCCGGCTTTGACTTCGGTCAACTCCGGCGATGCCGGTAAACGGTAGCATCGCGCGCTGCACAATGGGGTTCGTGCAGTTTGTGGCCGTGCATCCGGAAACGGACGTGGGTGGACAGGCAAGAGAACGAGAACGCACACCGCCCGCAACAGGGCCGTGAGTGGTTCGGGCGGCGGTATTTTCGAACGCGGGGGGCGACAACGATGGGTGCCGAAACGAGGACTGCCGGCGGGCTGGCGGGAATGTTCAACTACACAGTGGTGCGTCAGTTCACGATCATGACGGTCGTCTGGGGCATCGTGGGCATGCTGGTCGGCGTCATCATCGCCGCGGAGCTCCTGTGGCCCGACCTCGTGCTGTGGGACGGGATCCCGTGGCTGTCGTACGGCCGGCTGCGTCCGCTGCACACCAATGCGGTCATTTTCGCGTTCGGCGGCAGTGCGTTGTTCGCCACGTCGTACTACGTCGTCCAGCGTACCTGCCAGGTCCGGCTGTTCTCCGGCCCGCTCGCCGCGTTCACGTTCTGGGGCTGGCAGCTCGTCATCGTGCTCGCCGCGGTGACGCTGCCTCTCGGCATCACGACGAGCAAGGAATACGCCGAGCTCGAATGGCCGATCGACATCCTGATCACGCTGGTCTGGGTGTCGTACGCGATCGTCTTCTTCGGCACGATCGCAATGCGCAAGACGCCGCACATCTACGTCGCCAACTGGTTCTTCGGCGCGTTCATCCTCACGGTGGCGCTGCTGCATCTGGTCAACAGCGCCGAGATCCCTGCGTACTTCTTCGGCGGCTCGTTCTGGAAGTCGTACTCGGCGTATGCCGGGGCGCAGGACGCGATGGTGCAGTGGTGGTACGGCCACAATGCGGTCGGCTTCTTCCTGACCGCGGGCTTCCTCGGGATGATGTACTACTTCGTGCCGAAGCAGGCGGGCCGGCCGGTGTACTCGTACCGGCTGTCGGTCGTGCACTTCTGGGCGCTGATCTTCACGTACATGTGGGCGGGTCCGCACCACCTGCACTACACCGCGCTGCCGGATTGGACGCAGTCGCTCGGGATGGTGTTCTCGCTGATCCTGCTGGCGCCGTCGTGGGGCGGCATGATCAACGGCATCATGACGCTCTCGGGTGCCTGGCACAAGCTGCGCGACGACCCGATCCTCAAGTTCCTCATCGTGTCGCTGTCGTTCTACGGCATGAGCACGTTCGAGGGGCCGATGATGTCGATCAAGACGGTGAATGCGCTTTCGCACTACACCGACTGGACCGTCGGGCACGTGCACTCCGGCGCGCTAGGCTGGGTCGCGTTCATCTCGATCGGCAGCATGTACTACCTGATCCCGCGGATGTTCGGCAAGGCGGAGATGTGGTCGACGCGGCTCATCACGCTGCACTTCTGGATCGCCACGATCGGCGTCGTGCTCTACATCGCCGCGATGTGGATTGCCGGTGTGATGCAGGGCCTCATGTGGCGCGCACTCAACGCCGACGGCACGCTGACCTATGCGTTCGTCGAGGGTGTGAAGGCCACGTACCCGTTCTACGCGATCCGGCTCCTCGGCGGCTTCATGTTCTTCGGCGGAATGCTGATCATGGCCTGGAACACGATCAAGACGGTCGCCGGCGGCAAGGCGGTGGATGCGCCGATCCCGGCGCTCGTCGCGGCCCACGCCTGAGCGACGCTCGCTCGACATGCATGGATCACAGGAGCGAACGATGAGCCTCAATCAGGAAGCGATCGAGAAAAACATCGGCTGGATGATCGTGCTGATCGTCCTGGTCGTCAGCGTCGGCGGTCTGGTCGAGATCGTCCCGCTGTATTTCCAGAAGTCGACCACGCAGCCGGTGGACGGTGTCAAGCCGTACACGCCGTTGCAGCTGACAGGACGCGACGTCTACATTCGCGAGGGTTGCTACAACTGTCACTCGCAGATGATCCGGCCCTTCCGCGCCGAGACCGAGCGTTACGGTCACTACTCGGTGGCCGGTGAATCCGTCTATGACCACCCGTTCCAGTGGGGCAGCAAGCGTACCGGACCGGATCTCGCGCGCGTCGGCGGCCGCTACTCGGACGACTGGCATCGCGTGCACCTCGTCAATCCCCGCGACGTCGTGCCCGAGTCGAACATGCCGGCCTACCCGTGGCTCTCGAAGGCGAGTGCCGATGCGGCAACAATCGAGGCGAAGATGAAGGCGCTGCGCGTGGTCGGCGTCCCGTATACCGACGAGGAGATTGCGAAGGCGCCCGCTGAGCTCAAGGACAAGACCGAGCAGGACGCGCTGATCGCCTATCTGCAGAATCTCGGGCTTGCGATGAAAGGCGTGAGGTGAGCGATGGCCGATAACAGCCTCTACAGCGTGCTGGCGAGCGCGATGACGGTGGTGTCGTTCGCGACCTTCCTCGGCATCGTCGCCTGGGCATGGAGCAACCGGCGCCGCGCCGCGTTCGAGGAGGCGGCGAACGCGCCGTTCGCCCTTCCGGACGATATTGACGAAAGCGGCCCTGAAATGAACGGCAAGCCTGCGGAGCGGCGGTCATGAGCGATTTCACCTCGGATTTCTGGAACTGGTACGTCATCGTGCTGACGGTGGCGTCAGTCGTCTTCTGCGCTGTGCTGTTGATCATGACGGGTCGCGCCAAGGTGCCCGGCAAGCCGCTGCCCACGGCAGCGGGCCCGGGCGGCAAGCAGGTCGAGATCACCGGGCACGTGTGGGACGGCGACCTCGCGGAGTTCAACAATCCACTGCCGAAATGGTGGAGCTACCTGTTCTGGATCACCATCTTCTTCGCGCTGGCCTATCTCGTCCTCTACCCGGGCCTCGGCAGGATTCCCGGGATCCTCGGCTGGACGTCGACGGGTGCGTACGCCAAGGAAGCCGCGGAGGCCGATGCGAGGGTCAAGCCGATGTTCGACAAGTACCTCGGCATGGACTTGAAGGCCGTGGCGGCCGATCCACAGGCGCGCGCGATGGGCGAGCGGCTGTTCCTCATCAACTGCGCGCCGTGCCACGGCTCGACTGCCACCGGCGGGCCGGGATTCCCGAACCTGACTGACAACGACTGGCTCTACGGCGGCGTGCCCGAGACGATACGCGAGTCGATCACCAATGGCCGGATGGGCGTGATGCCAGCGCTGGGTCCCGCGCTCGGCGAGGACGGTGTCAAGAACGTGGTCGCCTACGTCCGTTCGATGTCGGGGCTCGCGCACGATGGCCTCAAGGCGCAACTCGGCAAACCGCTGTTCGAGCAGAACTGCGCCGCATGCCACGGTCCGGAGGGCAGAGGCAACCAGGCCATCGGCGCGCCGAACCTCACTGACCAGATCTGGCTCTACGGCAGTGCCGAAGCGACGATCGCGGCGGGCATCAACAAGGGACGTCACCTCAACGTGGAGGAAGGTCACCCCGCGATGCCGTCGTTCAAGGGCACCCTCGAACCGGCCAAGATCCAGCTTCTCGCTGCGTACGTCTGGGGCCTCTCCAACAAGCCCGCTGCCGCCAAGTAGCACCAACGCAGCACAGCCGCCGCGGGGGCTGCGGCGGCGTGGCTTTTTCCGCACGTCGCAGTCGCGATGCGGTCAGGGTCCGTGGTCCCTTCCCCGGCCTATACTTCCTGCTGTGAACGCTCCCGACAAGACGATCCCGATTCAGCCTGCTCCGCCGCCCGCTGCTCCGGTGGAGGAAGTCGCGCTGTACGAGATTCGCAAGAAGATCTATCCGCGCGCCGTGCACGGTGTTTTCGCCCAATGGCGCTGGGCGCTCGTGTTCCTGACCCAGGCCATCTTCTACGGGCTGCCGTGGCTTCCCTGGAACGAGCGCCAGGCGGTGCTCTTCGACCTCGCCGCCCGGAAGTTCTATATCTTCGGCCTCGTGTTCTGGCCGCAGGACGTGATCTACCTCGCGGTACTGCTGATCCTGTCGGCATTCTCGCTGTTCCTCTTCACCGCGGTCGCTGGCCGCGTCTGGTGCGGCTACGCCTGCCCGCAGACCGTCTACACGGAAATCTTCCTCTGGGTCGAGCGCAAGATCGAGGGCGACCGCGTGGCGCGGATCCGCCTCGATGCGTCGCCGCTGTCGGCGAGGAAATTCGCCATCAAGGCGGCGAAACACGGCACCTGGCTCGCCATCGCACTGTGGACCGGTTACACCTTCGTCGGCTACTTCTCGCCGATCCAGGACCTCGGACAGCGCGTGCTGTCATTCGATCTCGGTCCGTGGGAGACGTTCTGGGTCCTGTTCTACGGTTTCGCGACCTACGGCAACGCCGGCTGGATGCGCGAGCAGGTGTGCAAGTACATGTGTCCGTACGCGCGCTTCCAGTCGGTGATGTTCGACCACGACACGATGATCATTGCGTACGACACGGCGCGCGGGGAGCCGCGAGGTTCGCGCAGCCGCAAGGTCGACATCAAGGCGGCCGGGCTCGGCCACTGCATCGACTGCAACATCTGCGTCCAGGTCTGCCCGACGGGCATCGACATCCGCAAGGGACTGCAATACGAGTGCATCGGCTGCGCCGCGTGCATCGACGGCTGCAATCAGGTCATGGACAAGATGGGCTATCCGCAAGGACTGATCCGCTATGCGTCGCAGAACGGGCTCGCCAAGAACTACGATCGCGCGACGACGTTCAAGCACGTGTTCCGCCTTCGCACGCTGGTGTACACGGGGCTGCTGGCGGTCGTCGCGGCGGCAGCGGGCGTCGCGCTGTACGTGCGCGAGCCGCTCAAGGTCGACGTGATGCGGGACCGGGGATCGCTGGCGCGCGAAGCGAAGCCCGGCATCGTGGAGAATGCCTACCGGATCCAGATCATGAACACCGACGAAACGCCGCGTCAGTTCACGATCAGCGCGACGGGCCTGCCGGGGATCAAGGTCGTCGGCGTCGACCAGCCGGTCGCCGTCGGTGCGGCGTCCACGCGCCTGTTGCCGATCGGCGTGCAGGTGCCTGCCGAGGCGGGCGAGGACAACGAGCACAAGGACGACGAACACAAGGACGACGAACACAAGGACGATGAACACAAGGACGACCGGAAGAAGCACGGGTCGCGCAAGATCGAGATCGTCGTCGAGGCCGTCGACAACCCGCGACTCGTGCGCCACGAGAAATCGACGTTCCTCTTCCCGCGTTGACCGTTACGGGATCGACACGATGACCACCTGCACCATGCCTTCTGCGAACCCCTCACGAACGCCGTGGTACCGCCAGCGCTGGCCGTGGCTGTTGATGGCCGGCCCGGCCACCGTTGTTGTCGCTGCGCTCGTCACGGCATGGGTTGCCGCTTCCGGTGCCGACCCGCTGCTTGCCAACGACTATTACAAGCGCGGCTTGCTCGTGAACAAGTTGCTGGCCGCTCAACCCCGCGCAGCCGAACCGGTGAGCGGGGCCGTGCTTCGCTTTGCCAGCGACGGCGGCGTGCGCGTCGAGCTTTCCGGTGTGGGCGACGCTGCGCTGCCGGCCACGCTGCGGCTGACGCTCGCGCGCCCGGCCGATCGCGGCGAAAATCGGGTGACGGTGCTGGTGCGGGGCGGGGACGGCCGTTACGCGGGCCGGACCGAACCGCCGTCCGCGGGGCGCTGGATCGTCACGCTGGAAGCCGATGCCTGGAGGCTGCCGACGACGGTGGTGGAAGGAACGCTGTCGATCGTGCGGCTGGGCGTCGCCGGCGCGGACAGGTAGACGACACGCGGGGTCGTTGCCCGCACAAGACGCTCCGGGCGGCATGAGACGGGGCGCGGCACAAGAAGTTCGAGGAGGGGGCGCAATGCAGGCGAGCGGCAGCTTCGCGCAGCGATTGATGTGGGTGATCTGGCCGGCGTTCCTCGTCGCGGGGGTCGCCGAGGCGATCTTTTTCACGATTTTCGATCCCTTCGACCTGCACTTCTTCGGCGAGACGCTCGACATGTCGCGCTCGGCGATTTACACGATGGGGTTCTTCGGTTTCTGGGCGCTCGGCATCGCATCGTCGGCGCTGACCGTCTTTCTCGAACGCTCGCCCTGGGAGGTCAACCGGTGCCCGCTGGACCCGCCGGAACGGCCGGACGGCTGTCCGAAGCGCGAAGATCCCGATGCGTGCTGCGCGCCCGGCGAAGCGGCGCAGCGTTGAGCGAGCCGCGATCGACCTCCCCGCGCGGGAGCGACGCGTGCGAGGTTCGCAGCGCGCGCAGTCGGCGACGCGCCTCGGACTCAGCCGCGCTGGCCGACGAGCTGCTTCAGCGCCGTGATGTCGAGCAGCTTGACCGCCCGACCCTGGACCTGGATCAATCCCTCTTCCTGGAACCGCGAGAACAGCCGGCTCACCGTTTCGAGTTTCAGTCCCAGATAGCTGCCGATCTCCTCGCGCGTCATCCGCAGCACGAACTCGGTCGACGAATAACCGCGCCGGCGATAGCGATCGGAGAGGTTCAGCAGGAACACGGCAAGTCGTTCCTCCGCGCGCATGCTGCCGAGCAGCAGCATGATGTTGTGGTCGCGGGAGATTTCTCTCGACAGGAACTGGTAGAGGTTGTGCTGCAGCGACGGCAGGTCGCGGGCGAGGTCCTCGAGGCGCTCGAAGGGAAGCACGCAGACTTCGGTGTCCTCGAGCGCCAGGGCCTGGCAGCCGTGGCGTTCGCTGCCGATGCCGTCCAGACCGATGATGTCGCCGAGCATGTGATAGCCGGAAACCTGTTCGCGGCCGTCCTCGGCAAGGACCGTGGTCTTGAGCGATCCGAGCCGGACCGCGTAGAGCGCCGAGAACGTGTCTCCGGCGCGATAGAGCGAATCGCCCTTCTTGAGCTTGACCCGGTTGCCGACCAGCGCGTCGACCTGCTTGACCTCGTCGGGGTTCAAGCCGACGGGCAGGCACAGCTCGCGCATACTGCATGTCGAGCAGTGGGTCTTGAGGTCCCGGATCGAAATGACGGGCGCCGGCGCCGCGGAAGGGCCGCGCTGCGCGGCGGCGGCTGTGCTGTGGGCGGAGAACGGTTTGGCGGGAAGGGTCATGACGCCGGCTGCTTTCTCACCAAATTCTATTGTTGATCTACATCAAGCCCGAGCAGTCTAATTGCAAATGAGGCATTTGAACAGGACGGCCTCCATGAACAGCTTGCGAGCAAAGGTTGCGCGGCAATCTGTCGCAGGGCGGTGCAGGTGGCCTTTTCCGCGCTGATCAGTGCCTGGCTGGCAGGCGTGCTGGGGGGCGCACATTGCCTTGCCATGTGTGGGGGCTTTGTGGCCGCCATGACGGCTGCATCACGGTCGGCGGCGACGTTGCATCCGGCGCGCGAACTGGCGACGCGCCAGCTTCCCTACAACGTTGGCCGGGTAGGGACTTACAGCATCCTCGGCGCGATCGCCGGGGGCGCGGGTGGCGCCGCGCTGAACGCGGCGACATTCGTGCCTGTGCAGCGTGGGCTGTTCATCCTGGCGAATGTCTTCCTGTTCGCGCTTGCCGCGTCGATTGCGCGGCGTCGCGACGGTTTTGCCTGGCTTCAGGGGTTCGGTACCGCCCTGTTCGCGCGGGCGCTGCCCGCCGTGCGACCGCTGGCGGCGAGCCAGGGCGTGCCGGCGCGCATCGCGCTCGGCCTGGTGTGGGGACTCGTTCCCTGTGCCATGACCTACAGTGTGCTGCCGATCGCCCTGTTCGCGGGCGGACCCGTGGAGGGGGCCGCCGTCATGCTGGCCTTTGGACTCGGAACCCTGCCCAATCTGCTGGCTGCGGGGTGGGTAATCGGTCGCGCGCGTCGCTGGCTCGACAGGAACATGGTCCGCTATTCCGCCGCCGCGCTGCTCGCGGGCTTCGCCGCGGTGGGCATCTGGCGTGCACTGTGGGGTCCGTTGTCGCTTGCGCAGGGGCCGTTCTGCCTCGTCCGTTGACTGTTCGGGAAGCCGGGCGTCCATGCGACAATCCGCGCCGTGACAACGTCAGCTGCGATACCGGACCCGCGGTTGTTGCCGGACGCAAGCCGCGCATCCGCCGCCGATGCGCGCCTGTATGCGCTCGCAGCCGCAAGCCTCGATGCCGACACCGGCCGGCACGCCGAGGCGGTCGACGTCGAGGTGCGCACGGCACTGCGGACTCGGTTGGCAGAGGATGGGGCCGGTCTGTCGACGCTGATCGCGCAGGCACCGTCCGTGCCGGTGACACGGCTACCTATGGCGCCAGCTGGACCTGGCATGGCGCGAGGCGGGCCGGGCCGACGGACTTGCCGCAACCGTGTTCGCGATACCACTGGTCATTGTCGCGGGGCTCGACGCCGAATCGGGGCATGCGCTGATGCCGGGAGTCCTTCGCGATTCCGTCGCGGTCGCGGGATTGCTGCGCGAGCATGGTGCGCTCGGCGGCAATCAGACGTTCGCGCTCGCGAACGCGTTGGTTGCGTCCGACGCCATCGACCTTCCCCGTCTGCCCGAGATGCTCGAATGGCAGCGCCTGCGCGAAAGCGCGACCGCGGACGGAATGCACGTCCGCGCACCGACGCCAGCGCCGATTTCGGTCGACCGCCGGTCGGGAAGCCGTTCATCTGAGGTTCGTGATCGGGTCGGCGGTCGCAGGCCGCGATGTCGACGTGCTGGCCGACCCGACCGTCGGTCGCTGGGGAACCCCGCTGACGCGCGAGCTCGGTCGGCAACTTGCCGACGGTGCGGTCCGCGTGCTTGCGCTGCCGCGCGCAGCGCAGCGCCCATTGCCCGCGGTGGCGCACGGACGCGCGGCGCAGCGCGAGGTCTCGGCACAACTATTTCTCAGCAATGCGTTGCGCAAGATGCGCGCAGGAGCCGGTGAGCCTACCGCCGTCATCAGCGCGCATCGGGCGCCCGACGCACCCGGAGGAGGCGAGCTGCGGTTGTCGCTGTCCTCGCCGTTGGAGCCCCGCGACGACGAGGGATTTCGGTGCCCCCTCTATTTGCTCGATCGCGTCGACGACGTCGTCACGATGCTGACCGAGCTTCTGGTCGATTGTCGGGTCACTGACGTGCGCGTGCTCCGCGGCGTGCATCCGGACCGGGATTCCGCAACCGGGTTGCGGCTCCTGTTCAAGCGCGACTCGATCCCGATCGGGGCCGACGCGCTCCATTGACCGCGCGCAGCGACCGCGCCTCGTGGCACACTCCGCATGGACGGCATACCTCGCCGCGCATGTGACCGCGATGCAAATCGACTATTTGCAGTACCGTCCGGCGCTCGTGGCGCCCGTCACGATAGCAGCGGACGCGGCGGCGATCGGTCGCGTGAGCGCCGGGTCCGGTCTCACCCTCAGGGCGCTGGCCGCCCTGCGCGCCGATGGCGAGGCGATTCGGGTGGGCGACGACGTCTACATCGGCGAGCGTACGACGGCCCACATCGCGGATGGCGCGCTTGCGACGCACATCGGTGATCGCGTGAGCGTCGGCCGCTTCAGCCTCGTCCACGCGTGCACGCTGGAGGAAGGTGTCGTCGTCGCCGATGCGGCGACGGTCATGGACGGCGCCATCGTCGGTGCCCATGCGCTGATCGCACCGGAGGCACTGGTACCGCCGCGCAAGGCGCTTCCGGGAGGGGTCGTGTACGCCGGCAATCCGGCGCAGGCGGTGCGGACGATCGGCAGCGACGAACTTGCCGCGGCGTCGGCTGCGCTGCGGCGCGGCGCGCCCGTGCCCGGGTTTCCATCACCGGCACTGCCGCCGCTCGATCTCGACTCGTTCAGCACCGCGGGCGCGGCAGCCGGACCGCCCTACGCTTTCGCGGGACGCACACCGCGAATCGGCCGCGCCTACGTGGCTCCCACGACGGCGCTGGTCGGCGACGTCTCGATTGGCGACGACGCGGGCGTGTACTTCGGATGCGTGCTCGCCGCCGGGGACGCTCGAATCGTCGTCGGCGCGGGCAGCAACGTTCAGGACAATTCGCTGCTCGTCACCGACCGTGCGCGCGGCGACCTTGTCCTTGGCGAGCGGGTCACGATCGGCCACAACGTGCGGATGAGTTCGGGCGAAGTCGCGGACGGTGCATTGGTGGGCATGAGTTCGATCGTCGGCGAGCACGTGGTCGTCGAGCGTGACGGCTGCATTGCCGCCGGCGCCTGGGTCGAGCCGGGCACCGTGGTGCGGGCAGGGTGGATCTGGGCGGGGCGGCCGGCACGTCCGTTCCGCGAACTCAAGCCCGCCGAGCGCGAGTCGTTCGCGCGCGGCGCGGACGTCTACGTGCGCTACGCAGCCGACTATCGCGGCTCAGGTTGACGCAAGGCAACGCGAGCGCGGAGTGACCGGCGGGGATATCGTCCGCTCCGGCGTCGCGTGTTGCAGTGATTCATTGTGCGGCCGGCAGGAACTGCAGGTCGCCGTACCAGGCCTCGGCGCTTCCCCCCGTGTTGTCGGTATCGGTGAGCACTCCGACCGCCGTCAGCGTCCCGGGATCCTCCCCGAAAGCACGGCGAAAGTCTTCGACGACATTGCGTCGGATCGTCTGCCACGAGCCCACGCCAGATGCACCGCTGCTTGCGACGATCATCTGGACGCGTGTGGTGCGGGGGTTCGGTATCACGGTGCCCACCGGCGCCCGATTGGCCCACACGTACATCAGCGTCGCATAGGCCGGCTCCTGGCCCGACAGCTGCTTCCCAAGCACGAAGTACGCTCGATCCTTGAGGGGCAGCCGCGACTTGGTCCCGTCGAACTGGAGAACGATGCGCGAGGGCGAGTCTTCCTTGGTGGGATCGCTGTTGTCGGCGCCGTCGACGAGGTTGCTCACCTTCCAGCGCCATTCGAGAATCGGTGCGCTGCGCAGATCGAAGGCAACCTTGTGCCCGAGCCCGCTGGCCGCCGCTTCCGCCCGTGCATGCAGCACGACCGTTCCCTGGTCGACGACGAGGCCGTACGCGGTCGGCGTCTTGCTCGCCGAGATCTGCGCCGGCGCCCAGCCGGCGGGGAGTCCCGGGGGCTTGCCGGTCGAGAACGGCGTGACCAGCGGCGCCGCTTCCATCCGGGCCTGCGCGCGCCCGGGCGAGGGCGCGGCGGTGACGAGGGCCAGGGCGAGAGCTAGAGCGGCGAGAGCGGCGCGATGGATCATGGTCGTGGCTCCGGCGGCGGGGCGATGGCCGGTATAATTTCATCTTACCTTTCTCATCATCCGAGTGGTCTCCCATGAGCTTCGACCGCGTGCCCGCCGGCAAAGACGTCCCGAACGACTGCAACGTGATCATCGAGATACCGATGCACGGCGATCCGATCAAGTACGAAATCGACAAGGAGACCGGCGCCATATTCGTCGACCGATTCATGTCCACGGCGATGCACTACCCCTGCAACTACGGGTACGTTCCACGGACGCTGTCCGAAGACGGCGACCCCTGTGACGTGCTGGTGCTCTCGCCGGTGCCGCTGATCACCGGCGTGGTGGTTCGCTGCCGGCCGATCGGCATGCTGAAGATGGAGGACGAAGCAGGCGGCGACGCGAAAATCCTGGCCGTTCCGATCGACAAGCTGTCGGGACTGTACCGGTCCATCAAGTCGCCGCGCGATCTGCCCGAGATCACGACCCAGCAGATCGCCCATTTCTTCGAACACTACAAGGACCTCGAACCCCGAAAGTGGGTGCGCATTTCGTCCTGGACCGAGTCGGAGGATGCGCGCCGGGAGATCGTCGCCGGCGTGCAGCGTTTCGAGGCGGGCGCGGCAAAAAGCCCCGCCTGAGCCGGTCGTCGCGGTGACTGCTTCCGCGTCGTACATGCGCGTTTCGCCAGGGCGCGAACACTGCGCGCCTTGACGACCGATCGAACGCAGCCTCAGCGGAGGATGAAGACCCGCTGTCCCGGCCCCCGCCGGACGGCGGGTGGCTGACGGCACGCCGCCGAGGGGCGCGCCGCTCTTTCCGGCGCTATTCGTGCTCCTCTGGAGTACGGGATTCATCGCGGCCAAGTACGGGCTTCCCTATGCTCCGCCGCTGACGTTCCTGCTGTATCGATTCGCGCTGGTTGCCGCGTTGATGCTCGCGGTCGCGCTCGCGACCAGCGCGCCCTGGCCGCGGTCGATGCTGCAGTTCGGGCACGTGGCCGTATCGGCGTGGCTCGTGCACGGGGCGTACCTGGGCGGCGTATTCGTCGCGCTGTATGGAGGGATGTCCGCCGGCACCAGTGCAATGCTGGTCGGACTGCAGCCGATCCTCACCGTGCTCGTCGCTCGCGGCTGGCTCGGCGAACGCGTGGTAGCGCGGCAATGGTTCGGCCTGCTTCTCGGCCTCGTCGGCGTCTACTTCGTCATTCAGCACAAGGTGAGCTTTGGCGGCGATGTTCATGGCTTTCTGCCGCTGGCCATCGCGCTCGTCGGCATCAGCGTCGGCACGCTGTACCAGAAGCGGTTCTGCTCGCACGTCGATCTGCGCAGCGGCGCGGTGATCCAGTTTTCCGCCTGCGCGCTCGTCTACGCACCTATCGTCGCGCTCGTGGAGGCACCGCCCGTACGCTGGGCTCCGGAGTTCGTGTTCGCGCTGGGCTGGTCGGTGTTCGTCCTGTCGGTCGGCGCGATCAGCCTGCTCTACTGGCTGCTGCGGCACGGTGCGGCGGCAGATGTCGCGCGGCTGTTCTTCCTCGTTCCCGCCGTTACCGCGCTCGAGGCGTGGCTGATCTTCGGGGAGACGCTCGATGCGCCCGCGATCGGCGGCATGGCCCTCATCGCCGTCGCTGTCGCGATGGCACGGCCGCCAAGAAACGCGCGCTGACTCAGCCGGTGCGCACGAGGCGCGTGCCGGCGATCCGGTCGTGGAGGAACGACCGGTCCGGGTCCACGACGGCCCAGAAGTAATTGAGGCCGACGAGCCAGGCGGCGTGGCCGCCCATCCCCCACGGCCGAAGCGCAAGGTAGGCAACCATAGCGCACGCCGGTCCGATCCACGAAGCGAGATACCGGCGAAGCGCGATGCTCAGGCTGGGCGGTGCACCGTCGACGTCGACGATCGCGAGGTGCCATGTCTTCATCGGCAACGTCGTTCGCCCGCACGTCCATGACCAAATGTAGTACCAGCCGGCCACCGCGAACAGCACGCAGAATTCGATCACCCGCGACCGGAGTCCGGGCACCTGCAGCGTTCGGCCCGGGCCCGACCCCGGGGACACCAGCGGTGCGACGAGAAACCCGGCGATCAAAACGATCGCGGCCAGCAGCAGCGCCTCATAGACCAAGGCCGCGAAACGGCGCCGCAGTGTCGCGGGCCTTCCACGGCGTTCCGAGGCGGGGTCACCACGGCCGACGGCTCCGGCACTGCCGGTCGGGCGACTCACGAAGGGGGCTACCGGGGCGCCGGGTTCGGCGTTGGCGCAGGCGGGGCAGGCGGGGCTTGGGGGGGCGCCGGCGTTACGCCGCGCCGTGCTCCGGTCGTGGTGGTCCCCGGCGTCGGTCTCGCGGGCGTCGGCTTGGCTGCCAATTCCCGCCGTGTTTCGGGGGGCAGGCTCTGGTACTCCTCCCACTTCTGCTGGACTTCCTGTTTTTTCTCGGGTGGAAGCGCTTTCAGCGACTTGTAGCGCTCGCGCGCGGCCGCCCGTTCCTGCGGGGTGAGCTCCGCCCAGGTTCGCATCTGTTGCTGGACGCGCTGCTGCTCGGTCGGGGTCATCTTGGGGTAGTGCTGCGCGATGCCGCGCCATTTAAAACGCCGCTGCGCATCGAGCTTTTCCCATTCCGGCGGGGCCAGCGGGGCGAGAATCTGCCTTTCGGCGACGGACAGGTCCGCCCAGGATGGCGGCGGTATGGCGACCGGCTGCGCGGCGGCGCTCGCGGAAAGCAATGCCGCGAGCGCCGTACCGAGCAGGAAGCCGCGGATCAGTCGTCGCCCGAAGTCGTCAGCCAATTCTGGAATCCCCGATCCAGGTAGGCGTCGATGGGCAGGTCCGAGGAGAGAAGCGCAGAGTCCGTTTCCGCGAGGTCCTTGAGCTGCTGGTAGGCCTGCCATTGCTGAATCCCGAAGCCCGCGGCAGCGATCAGGGCGATACCGAGCCACAGACGGCCACTGCTCCAGAAGCTCCGGCCGCCGCCGCCCGTACCTCCACCCGAGCCGGCGAGCGCGCGGACGAGCCGTGGCTCGGCAACGCGGACCGGTTCACCCAGCCGCGCCAATGCCTCGGCGCGGGCGAGCTGCAGCCTGTACGCCGTCCCGGCCTTCATTTCCGAAGCGCCACGGTCGAGGTAACCGGTTATTTTCCTTGCGAAATCCTGATCTTTGTCGGTCATGGCGCCACCCCTTTGGCCCTGAGCATTTCGGCCAGCGCGTGAACTGCCCGCGAACAGTGGGTCTTCACGCTACCCTCCGAGCAACCCATCGCCGCAGCAGTTTCCGCGACATCGAGCTCTTCCCAGTAACGCAACAGAAACGCTTCCCGTTGACGCGCCGGGAGCCGCGCGAGTGCCTGTTCGATGAGGCCCACAATCTGAACTTGTTCGAGCTGCTCCGCGGGATTGACCGGGATGTTCGAGTCCTGTTTGGCTGCAATGGTTTCTAGCGGATCGAAATCGTCGTCCTTTTCGTCACCTTTCCCCAGGGCCGAGAGGACCGTTGTCCACGTCGACCGGACCTTCTGGCGGCGGAAGTGGTCGTGGATCGTGTTCTGCAGAATCCTCTGGAACAGCATGGGCAGTTCAGCGGCCGGCTTTTCCGAATATTTCTCCGTGAGCTTGAGCATCGCGTCCTGGACGATGTCGAGCGCCGCGTCCTCGTTGCGCACGGCAAACATCGCGTGCTTGAAGGCGCGTCGTTCGACGTCGGCAAGAAAGGCCGAGATTTCTTGGTAGGTGGCCAGGGAACGGATCCGTTGCGGTTCGGGACGCCGGAGGCGTGGCCGCCGACGCCTTTAACCACGCGTTCCGGGGCTTCCGACGCCGCCTAGTCGATTCCGGCGGATTATAGGCCGCATCCTGCCGGCGGCGATTGTGCGCCGCAGCGGCTTGACCCGGGCGGGCTCTGCGGGTAAGGTTATTGCCTCGGCCGGAAACGGCCGATGCTGTGCTGCAATAGCGGCCGTTTGCGCCCCCTCCGGCGATGCCACAAGTATTCCGGAGAACCCCATGGGGCGCGGCCGATGCAGTCCCGATCGCGGCTTTCTACCCGATTCAAGCCCAGGTGGGCGCGTCCACCCGATTGCGCGCCGAACAGTGCTGACAGGTTCCGTGCGTACCGTTTCGTCCCGAAGCGTGCCGCCGGGGGGATTCCACCATTTTGCTTGAGGCATGGTCATGCAACTCACGGGCGCAGAAATCGTCATCCGCTGCCTGCAGGAAGAGGGCGTCGAGTACGTCTTCGGGTATCCGGGTGGCGCGGTCCTCAACATCTACGACGAATTCTTCAAGCAGGAGAAGGTCAAGCACGTCCTGGTCCGCCACGAGCAGGGCGCGGTGCACGCGGCGGACGGATACTCGCGATCGTCGACGAAGACCGGCGTCTGCCTGGTGACGTCGGGACCGGGCGTGACCAATGCCGTGACCGGCATCGCCACGGCCTACATGGACTCGATCCCGCTGGTCGTCATTACCGGTCAGGTGCCCACGCACGCGATCGGGCAGGATGCCTTCCAGGAGGCCGACACCGTCGGCATCACGCGACCGTGCGTCAAGCACAATTTCCTGGTGAAGGACGTCAACAATCTTGCCGTTACGATCAAGAAGGCGTTCTACCTCGCCGCGACCGGCCGGCCCGGCCCCGTGCTGGTCGACATCCCGAAGGACATCACGCAGGCGAAGGCCGAGTTTTCGTACCCGAAGACGGTGTCGTTGCGCTCGTACAATCCGGTCACCAAGGGCCATGCGGGCCAGATCAAGAAAGCCGTCCAGCTGCTGCTCGAGGCCAAGCGGCCGATGGTCTACGCCGGTGGCGGGACGATACTCAGTAACGCCGCGCCCCAGCTGACCCGGCTGGTGCGCCTGCTGGGCTTCCCGTGCACGACGACGCTGATGGGTCTGGGCGCCTTTCCGGGGACCGATCCCCAGTACACCGGCATGCCGGGGATGCACGGCACCTACGAGACGAACATGGCGATGCAGAACTGCGACGTGCTGATCGCCGTCGGGGCCCGCTTCGACGACCGCGTCATCGGCAATCCGCAGCACTTCTTCCGCGCCGACCGCAAGATCATCCACATCGACATCGATCCATCGTCGATCTCCAAGCGCGTGAAGGTCGACGTGCCGATCGTGGGCTACGTCTCGGACGTGCTCGACGAGATGCTGCGGCTCATCGAATCGTCGCCACAGCGCCCCGATCCCGTCGCGCTGAAGGCGTGGTGGGGCGAGATCAAGGAGTGGCAGCGCAAGGACTGTCTCAAGTACGACACGAAGAGCGAGCTCATCAAGCCGCAGTTCGTGATCCAGAAGCTCTACGACGTGACGAAGGGCGACGCGTTCATCACCTCCGACGTCGGCCAGCACCAGATGTGGGCCGCGCAGTACTACAAATTCGACAAGCCACGCCGGTGGATAAACTCGGGAGGACTTGGCACGATGGGCTTCGGCCTGCCGGCGGCGATGGGCGTGCAGATGGTCAACCCGGGCGCGACCGTCGCCTGCGTCACCGGCGAGGCGTCGATCCAGATGTGCATCCAGGAACTGTCGACGTGCAAGCAGTACAAGCTGCCGATCAAGATCGTCAACCTGAACAACCGTTACCTCGGCATGGTTCGCCAGTGGCAGCAGTTCTTCTACGGCAACCGCTACGCCGCGAGTTACGTCGACGCGCTGCCCGATTTCGTGAAGCTGGCGGAAGCCTACGGCCATGTCGGAATGAAGATCGAGAAGCCCGGCGACGTCGAGGGGGCATTGAAGGAGGCGTTCAAGCTCAAGGACCGACTGGTGTTCATGGACTTCATCACCGACCAGACGGAGAACGTGTTTCCGATGGTGCCTGGCGGCAAGGGCCTGACCGAGATGATCCTGGCGGAGGAGCTATGAGCGGCGCCGGGCCGTCACGGTCGTCCATGCGAGCGGGCGACGCCCAGGCGCGTAGCGCGCGTCCGCGAGCATGGATGGCGGCCGACGCGCCACCGCTTCGTGATTCGCGCTGGGCCGAGGAGGCCGCCGCTCGCCCCCGATGGGGGGAGCGCGAAGCGCTTTTGGGGGGAATTGACCATGCGCCACATCCTGTCGATCCTGGTCGAGAACGAGGCTGGCGCGCTGTCGCGGATTTCCGGGCTGTTCTCGGCACGCGGCTACAACATCGAGTCGCTCACGGTGGCGCCGACCGAGGACGTCACGATGTCGCGGATGACGATCGTCACCGCGGGTTCCGACGACGTCATCGAGCAGATCACCAAGCAGCTCAACAAGCTCGTCGACGTGGTGAAGGTTGTCGATCTCACCGAAGGCAACCACATCGAGCGCGAGCTGATGCTGGTCAAGGTCCGCGCCGCCGGGAAGGACCGCGACGAAATGAAGCGTCTGGCCGACATCTTCCGCGGCCGCATCCTCGACGTCACCGACAAGAGTTACACCATCGAGCTGACGGGAACCGGCTCGAAGCTCGATGCCTTTCTGCAGGCGATCGAGCCGGGCGTGATCCTCGAAACCGTCCGCACGGGTGCGTCCGGCATCGGCCGCGGCGAGCGCATCCTACGGGTCTGATCCCGCCGACAACGAACGAGGGGCGCGGCCGGCGTGCCCCCGCCAAAAAAGGAGAGCAGCAATGAAGGTTTACTACGAAAAGGATGCCGACCTGTCGCTGATCAAGGGTCGCAAGGTCACGATCGTGGGCTACGGGTCGCAGGGCCACGCGCATGCGCAGAACCTCAACGAGTCAGGCGTGAAAGTGACCGTCGGATTGCGCAAGGGCGGCGCGTCCTGGGACAAGGCGAAGAAAGCGGGGCTCAAGGTCGCCGAAGTTGCCGACGCGGTCAAGGGCGCGGATGTCGTGATGATGCTGATGCCCGACGAGCACATCGCCGCGACGTACGAGACCGAGGTCGAACCACACATCAAGAAAGGCGCCACGCTGGCGTTCGCGCACGGCTTCAACATCCACTACGGACAGGTTACCCCGCGCACCGACCTCGACGTGGTGATGATCGCGCCCAAGGCGCCGGGCCACACGGTGCGGTCGACCTACGTCGCCGGCGGCGGCGTGCCGATGCTGATCGCCGTCCATCAGAACCCGTCGAAAAAGGCGCGCGACGTCGCGCTGTCCTACGCAGCGGCGATCGGCGGCGCCCGGGCAGGCGTCATCGAAACCAATTTCCGCGAGGAAACCGAGACTGACCTTTTCGGCGAGCAGGTGGTGCTCTGCGGCGGTCTGGTCGAGCTGATCAAGGGCGGCTACGAGACGCTGGTCGAGGCGGGGTATTCGCCGGAGATGGCGTACTTCGAGTGCCTCCACGAAGTCAAGCTGATCGTCGACCTGATCTACGAGGGCGGCATCGCCAACATGAACTACTCGATTTCGAACAATGCCGAGTACGGCGAGTACGTGACCGGGCCCAAGATCGTCACCGCCGAGACGAAGAAGGTGATGAAGGAGGTGCTGACGCGGATCCAGACCGGCGAGTACGCGAAGGACTTCATCCTCGAGAATCGTGCCGGCGCGCCGACGCTGCTCTCGCGCCGCCGCCTGATGTCCGAGCACTCGATCGAGACGGTCGGCGAAAAGCTGCGCTCGATGATGCCCTGGATCAAGAAGAACAAGCTGGTCGACCAGAGCCGCAACTGATGCGTGGGAGGGGCGGGCGCGTCGACTCGCCGCTCGTTCCTCGCCACGGGAAATTCAACGTGACTCGGGAAGCAAAGGCGTGTTCGGCGTGCAGGCAGGGCGGCTGGGTCGGCCTGCTCGCCGTCCTGCTCGCGCTCGTCATCGTTGCGCTGCTCGCCAAGGACGCGCTGAAGGGGTACGGGCTACTCGGCGGCGCGGGCGGGCCAGCCGGTGCGCCATCGCGAGCGGAACGGGCGATCGGGCCCGGCGCGCAGTCGGGCATCGTCCATCGGGACGGCGAACCGCAGGCGCCGCCCACGGCGATCGAACGCGCACGGGCGGTCGAAGGAACGTTGCAGCAGCAGGCAGACGAGCGCGCACGACGCATCGACGAAGGGACCAGGTAGGCGAGGCGCGCCCGGAACGCGCGCGGTCGCATGCGCTGGCGATGTTAGAATCACCGGCATCGTCCCCGGAACCAACGTGTCGAACTATCCCCATCCGATCATCGCGCGCGAGGGTTGGCTGTTTCTCGCCGTCGCGGTCGTGGTCGCGATGGTGCTTTCGGCTACGGGCCCATGGTTTCTTGCGCTGGTGGCCTGGCTCGCAGCGCTCTTCGTGCTGCAGTTCTTTCGCGATCCGCCGCGCGCCATTCCGTCCGAGCCACGCGCCGTCCTGTCGCCCGCCGACGGACGGATCGTCAAGGTCGAGAAGGCGCGCGACCCTTACCTCGACCGCGACGCACTGAAGATCAGCGTCTTCATGAACGTGTTCAACGTTCACTCGAACCGGAGTCCGGTCGACGGCAGGGTGGTCGACGCGTGGTATCACGCCGGCAGCTTTCTCAATGCCGCGCTGGACAAGGCATCGCTGGAAAACGAGCGCAATGCGCTGCACCTTGCGACGGCCGGCGGACAGGACGTGACCTGCGTCCAGATCGCCGGGCTCATCGCGCGGCGGATCCTGTGCTATGCGAAGCCGGGTGACATGCTGGTGCGAGGCCAGCGCTACGGTTTCATTCGCTTCGGTTCGCGTGTCGACGTGTATCTTCACCCTGCGGCGACACCGAGGGTCGCGGTGGGCGACAAGGTGGCCGCGACCGCGACGATCCTGGCGCTGCTGCCGGCGGCGTGACCGGCGCGCGCGGACGCCTCGCGATGACGGATTTCGACACCCAGCGCGCGCTGCAGAAGAACCGCGTACGTCGGCGCGGGATCTATCTGCTGCCGAACCTGTTCACGACTGCTGCGCTGTTCGCCGGCTTCTACGCGATCGTGCAGGCGATGAACACGAATTTCCAGCAGGCGGCGGTGGCGATTTTCGTCGCGATGGTGCTCGACAGTCTCGATGGCCGCGTCGCGCGGCTTACGCGGACGCAAAGTGCGTTTGGCGCCGAGTACGACAGCCTGGCGGACATGGTCAGCTTCGGCGCTGCGCCGGCGCTCGTCATCTACGAATGGACGCTGAAGGGGATGGGCAAGCTCGGCTGGATCGCCGCGTTCATCTACGTCGCCGGTGCCGCGCTGCGACTCGCCCGCTTCAACGTGATGCTCGATGTCACCGACAAGCGCTGGTTCACCGGGCTGCCGAGCCCGGCTGCAGCGGCGCTGGTGGCCGGCTTCGTCTGGATCATCGACGACTACATCATCGACCCCGGCAGCGTGCGCGAGTGGGCCTGGAGCGTCACGGTTTTCGCGGGGCTCACCATGGTGAGCAACGTGAAGTACTGGAGCTTCAAGTCGATCAACCTGAAGAAGAGCGTGCCATTCCTGGCATTGCTCATGATCGTGCTCTTCTTCACCCTGCTGTCCTACCAGCCGGCGCACGTCCTGTTCGGCGGTTTCGTCGTCTACGCGCTGTCCGGCTACGTCGGAACGGCATGGATGGCGTGGAAGCGCCGGCGGGCGCCGGCCCCGCCGCCGTCCTGACGCCGGAACCCGCCCGTGTGGGTCGCGGATGGCGCAACTACTTGCTTTTCCGCCGATTGTCCGGGTATAGTCCCCTCGCTATGAGCAGCTTCTCGACCTCCGGCCGTCTCGCGCTTTCCGCGCTGACCCCCCTTCTGGGCGGCCTGCTGCTTCTGCTGCGCCCCGCGCGCACATAACCCACACCCCCCAATCCGAGCCGTACCCCTGAGCGCCCGCCGAACCGCCGGGGGGCGGTTTCGCATGATTTGCCGAAGCCCGGAGAGCGACCGATGAACATCGACCCGTCCCGCAAGTACCAACCCTTCACTCCTGTGGCATTGCCCGATCGGCAATGGCCCTCACGCGTGACCATTACCGCGCCGGCATGGTGCAGCGTGGACCTGCGTGATGGCAACCAGGCGCTGATCGAGCCGATGGACGCCGAGCGCAAGCTCCGATTGTTCCGGTTGCTGGTCAAGATGGGATACAAGGAAATCGAGATCGGCTTCCCGGCGGCATCGCAGACGGACTTCGACTTCGTGCGCAAGCTGATCGACGAGAAGATGATCCCGGACGACGTGACGGTCCAGGTCCTGACGCAGTCCCGCGAGGCCCTGATCCGGCGCACGTTCGAGGCGCTCAAGGGGGTCAAGCGGGCGATCGTCCACTTGTACAACTCCACGTCGATGACACAGCGACGTGTCGTGTTCGGTCTCGATCGTCCGGGAATTCGCGACATCGCCGTCGAGGGCGCGAAGCTGATCCGCGAATGCGCGGCGGCGTATCCCGCCACGAACTGGATCTTCGAATATTCGCCCGAGAGCTTCACCGGAACGGAGCTCGACTTCGCGGTCGAGATGTGCGATGCGGTCAGCGCGATCTGGCAGCCGTCATCGACACACAAGATGATCGTGAATCTTCCGGCGACGGTGGAAATGTCCACGCCGAACATCTACGCGGACCAGATCGAGTGGATGTCGCGGCACCTTGCGCGCCGCGACGCGATCGTGCTCTCGATCCACCCCCACAACGATCGTGGCTGCGGCGTCGCCGCCGCGGAGCTCGCGCTGCTTGCAGGCGCGCAGCGGGTCGAAGGCTGTCTGTTCGGCAACGGCGAGCGTACCGGCAATGTCTGCCTGGTGACGATGGGCCTCAATCTCTTCACGCAGGGTGTGGATCCCGGCATCGACTTTTCCGACATCAACGAGATCATCCGGACCGTCGAACACTGCAACCAGCTGCCCGTTCATCCGCGTCATCCGTACGGCGGCGACCTGGTCTTCACGGCATTTTCCGGTTCCCATCAGGATGCGATCAGGAAAGGGCTGGCCGAGCGGGCCAGGGAGGTCGCTCGCGGCAATCTGGTCTGGGACGTGCCTTACCTGCCGATCGACCCCGCGGACGTCGGCCGCACCTACGACGCCGTCATCCGCGTCAACAGCCAGTCCGGGAAAGGCGGCATCGCGTACCTGCTCGAGCGCGACTACGGTCTCGCCCTGCCTCGCCTGCTGCAGATCGAATTCAGCCAGGTCGTGCAGAAGATCGCGGACGCCACCGGCAAGGAGCTCGCGGCGGCGGAAATCCGGGCGGCGTTCGACCGCGAGTACGTTGCCGCGACGCTGCCGGTGACGTACGTTGGCCACCGCGCGCAGCACAACGTGAACGACGGGACCATCGAGCAGCTCGTGGCGCACCTTTCGGTCGACGGCGTCGACTGGACGCTTGCCGGATCCGGCAACGGGCCCGTCGATGCCTTCGTCCATGCGTTGCGCACGGAGGGCGGATTCGACATCCACGTGCAGAACTATCACGAGCACGGGGTCGGCGCGGGCGAGGACGCGACGGCGGTCGCCTACGTCCAGTTGCGCATCGGCGCAGAACAGACGGTGTACGGCGTTGGCCTCGATCCGAACATCGTCACCGCCACGCTGCGGGCCGTCGTGAGCGCGGTGAACCGGGGAATCGCGCAGGGAATGCTGACGCAGCCGACGGTCAAGAACGTCAGCTTCGCCTGACGGAAGACCGGTCCGGCACGCTCTCCTCCGCGGCAATCGGTCACGGCGGGCGCCCTCGGTTGATTGGAGCGCGTGCCGCGCCAGGCGTCCCGCATTCGGGTAGAATGCGTTTGTGAAAGTCGTTTTTACATTTGTTCGCACGGTGGGCCGGCTGCGGCGCGCCGCGCCGGACGCAATCCCCGACGAGGAATCCGATGAGCACGCCTAACTACGGCCCCGGCATCGACATCAGCGGCCGCATCACCCCCGAATATGCGCAGATCCTGACGCCCGAGGCCGTCGCCTTTGTCGCGAAGCTGCAGCGCGCCTTCGGTCCGCGCCGCGCCGAGTTGCTCGCGCGTCGCGCGTCGCGACAGGCAGAACTCGACGCCGGAAAGTTGCCGGATTTCCTCCCCGAAACGCGCGCGATCCGCGACGCGGACTGGACCTGCGCGCCGGTGCCGGCCGACATTCAGGACCGGCGCGTCGAGATCACCGGTCCGGTCGATCGCAAGATGATCATCAATGCGCTGAACTCGGGCGCCAAGGTGTTCATGGCCGACTTCGAGGACGCGAACACGCCGCGGTGGGACAACAACCTGCAAGGCCACCTCAATCTGCGCGACGCGATCCGCCGCCGCATCGACTACGTGTCGCCCGAAGGCAAGGCGTACAAGCTCGCCGAAAAGACCGCAGTGCTTTTCGTGCGTCCGCGCGGCTGGCACCTGCCGGAGAAGCACGTGAAGGTCGACGGCCAGCCGATGTCGGGCGGCATCTTCGACTTCGCGCTCTACTTCTTCCACAACGCGAAGGAACTCCTCGCGCGCGGCAGCGGGCCGTATTTCTACCTGCCGAAGATGGAAAGCCACCGCGAGGCCCGGCTGTGGAACGACATCTTCGTGATGGCACAGAACGAGCTCGGCATTCCGCAGGGCTCGATCAAGGCGACCGTGCTCATCGAGACGATCCTCGCCCCCTTCGAGCTCAACGAAATCCTGTACGAGTTGCGCGAACATTCGGCGGGCCTCAACTGCGGGCGCTGGGACTACATCTTCAGCTGCATCAAGAAATTCCGGAACAACAAGGATTTCTGCCTGGCCGACCGGGCGCTCGTCACGATGACGACGCACTTCATGAAGAGTTACGCCGAGCTCGTCATCCAGACCTGCCATCGCCGCAACATCCACGCGATGGGCGGGATGGCCGCGCAGATCCCGGTGAAGAACGATGAGGTCGCGAACGCCGAGGCGTTCGCCAAGGTGAAGGCCGACAAGGAGCGCGAAGCGACCTATGGCCATGACGGCACGTGGGTGGCGCATCCGGGGCTCGTGCCCGTGGCGCTCGAAGCATTCAACCGGCTGATGCCCGGCCCGAACCAGATCGCGACGAAGAAGCGCGACGACGTGAAGGTCGGGCAGGCAGACCTCCTGAAGTTCGAGCCTTCGAGCCCGATCACCGAGAAGGGCGTGCGGCTCAACATCAACGTCGCGATCCAGTACATCGGTGCGTGGCTCGCCGGCCAGGGCGCGGTGCCGATCTTCAACCTGATGGAAGACGCCGCCACCGCCGAGATCTCGCGCTCGCAGGTGTGGCAATGGATCCGCTCGTCGAAGGGCGTGCTCGACGACGGGCGCAAGGTGACCAAGGAAATGGTCGCGGCGATGATCCCGGAAGAGATGACGAAGATCCGCGAGCTGCTGGGATCGGCCTTCGGAGAGGGCAAGTACGACGAGGCGGCGAAGATTTTCGCGGACCTCGTCAACAACGACACGTTCGTCGAGTTCCTCACGCTGCCCGCTTACGAGCGCATCGACTGACGCGTTTCGCGCGTCGGCAACGTTGCCGGGCGGGGCGGTCAGTGCCGACTCCGGTCAAACGACCGCGCGACCGCGGTCAGCGGGCTCGCGGACGACCGCTTCCGCAAGCGTGCCGACATCTGCTTCGGACAGCGTTTCCTGCTGCAGGAGCATTCGGGCGCCTGTCTCCAGCGTCGCCCGGTTGAGCGTGAGAATGCGCAGCGCGCGCGCGAACGCCGCCTGCGCGATCTCGGCGACGGCACGATCGATCGCCTGCGCCGTTTCCTCGCTGTATTGCCGCTCCGGCATTCCCGGCAGCCCGGGCAGGAAGGGGCTCTGCTCCCGCTCGAACGAGAGGTTGCCGAGTTTCTCGTCCATGCCGTAGCGCATCACCATGCTGCGCGCGATGTCGGTGACCTTGGCGAGGTCGTCCGCGGCGCCGGTCGACAGCTGGCCGTAAACGACCTGCTCGGCCGCGCGGCCGCCCAGCAGCACGGCCATCTTGTTCTCCAGTTCCGCGCGCGTCATCAGAAAGCGGTCCTCGGTCGGCCGCTGGATCGTGTATCCCAGGGCCCCGATACCGCGGGGGATGATGGAAACCTTGTGCACGGGATCCGTGCCGGGGAGCGACAAGGCGACCAGCGCGTGGCCGAGCTCGTGGAAGGCCACGGTTTCGCGCTCCTTGGGATTGAGGATCCGGCTCTTCTTCTCCAGACCGGCGACGATGCGCTCGACCGCCGCCGTGAAATCGTCGAGCGTGACGGCGTCTGCGTTGCGGCGGGTCGCGACCAGTGTCGCCTCGTTGACCAGGTTCGCGAGGTCGGCACCGGTGAATCCGGGCGTCAGCGCAGCGATCTTTTCCGGGTCGGCGTCGGCCGACAGCCGGACCTTTCTCAGGTGAACCCCGAGAATCTGGACACGCCCCGACTTGTCCGGCCGATCGACGAGCACCTGCCGATCGAAACGGCCGGCGCGGAGCAACGCCGGATCGAGGATTTCGGGACGGTTGGTTGCAGCAAGGAGAATGAGGCCTCCCGCGGGATCGAACCCGTCCATTTCGCTCAGTAACTGGTTGAGCGTCTGCTCCTTCTCGTCGTGTCCCCCCAACACGTACGCCCCGCGGGCGCGGCCCAACGCGTCGAGCTCATCGATGAAGATGATGGCCGGCGCGTGCTCACGCGCCTGCTCGAACAAGTCGCGCACCCGCGCCGCGCCGACGCCGACGAACATTTCGACGAATTCAGAGCCGTTGATGGAGAAGAACGGCACACCCGACTCGCCCGCCACCGCGCGTGCGAGGAGCGTCTTCCCCGTGCCGGGGGGGCCGACCAGAAGCACGCCCTTCGGAATGTGCCCTCCGAGACGGCTGTAGCGTTTCGGGTCCTTGAGAAAGCCGACGACCTCCTGCAGCTCGGCCTTGGCCTCGTCGACGCCGGCGACGTCGTCGAAGGTCACCTTGGTGTCGGTTTCCACGTAGACCTTCGCCTTGCTCTTGCCGACGGCCAGGAAGCCGCCACCGATGCCGCCCTCGCCCGCGAGCTTCCGCGCGAAGTAGAACCAGATCAGGAAGAACACTAGCGCCGGAACGACCCACGACACGACGTCGCGGATCAGTGTGCTTTCCACGACGCCGGAGAACTTGACGTCGTACTGCGCGAGATCCTTTGCGAGCTCGGGGTCGACGCGCGTGGTGACGAAGCGCGTACGCCCGTCGGGCGCCGCCTCCTTGTACGTGCCCTGAATCACGTTGCTCGAGATCGCAATGTCCTTGATCCGTCCGGCCTTTACCTGTTGCAGGAACTCGCTATAGGGAATCGGCTCGACCTGTGCCGCGGTGACCCAGAGATCGCGCAGCACGAGCACGCCCAGGATCGCGACGATCAGGTACCAGAGGTTGAAATGCGTCTGTCTTTCCACGCGGTTGCCCCCACCAGGACGCCGTCGATCGTCGTCCCCTTCGCTCCGCGACGCGATGGCGCGTCATCGTCAAGGCTCTGCAAGAGCGTACTCGTTCGCTATGGTAGAGCACCAGCGGCACGAAGCGCCACGGCACCTGAAGTCCTGCTCCGCATCATCGGGCCCGGCGTGGTCATGCACGCCGGGTTGGTCCGGTGCGACACGCAGATCGACGCGCATGCCGGGAACAACGCGGGCGCAACGCGCGCCGGCGGCGATCTAGGCGATCCGGCAGGCTTCCTCGAAACTCAGCCGCGGATTGCGTGGATACAGCTTCGCCGGATCGCCGTGACCGAGATTGATGAGGAAGTTCGACTTCCACTTGCCGTCGGGAAAGAAGGTTGCGTCCACCTTGGCGTTGTCGAATCCGCCCATCGGGCCGCAGTCGAACCCGAGCGCGCGCGCGGCAATGATGAAATAGGCGCCTTGCAGCGTGCCCCCGCGGAAGGCGTTGCTGCGAATATGATCCTCCGACTTGCCAGCGAACCAGCTGCGCGCATCGGTATGGGGGAAGAGCTTCGGCAGCTGCTCGTAGAACTCGAGGTCATAGGCGACGATGGCGGTCACGGGGGCGGCCATCGTCTTGTCGAGATTGCCCGGCGAGAGCGCCGGCCGCAGCCGCGCCTTTGCCTCGGCCGAGCGTACGAACACGAAACGGGCGGGGCAGCTGTTGGCCGACGTGGGGCCCCATTTCATCAGGTCATAGATTGCCTTGAGTTCGTCGTCGGAAACGGGACCGAAAAAGCCGTTGTGGGTCCGGGCGGTGCGAAAGATCAGGTCGAGCGCGGTGGCGTCGAGCGGCATGACAGATTCCCTGGTAGCGAGTGAGCGGCGCGTCGGAGCGCACGCGAACGCGGCGGTTTGCCGCAGCTTGCGGGTTACGGACTGCGGCCCTATCTTCGCAGGTGGAAGCGTTGCCGTCAGCCCGGCGTGCATTAGCGGAAGTTATCGGAGGAATATGCACAATCAATTGGACGCATGAGTTCGCGACGCGCAAAATCCTACCATCGCCCGCGATGTGATCAACGCTGCCGGTCGATTTCCCGCCTTCGCCGGCCCGGGGGCGGTCAAGTGAGCGCTCTACACTCAAGGAGATTGCAATGAAGAGTCTGAAAGGCACGAAGACGCACGACAATCTGAAAGCCGCCTTCGCAGGCGAGTCGCAGGCCAATCGCCGTTACCTCTATTTCGCCAGCAAGGCCGACGTCGAAGGTCAGAACGACGTGGCGGCGCTGTTCCGCTCGACGGCCGAAGGGGAGACCGGGCACGCGCACGGCCACCTCGACTACCTCGCGCAGGTCGGCGACCCGGCAACCGATCTCCCGATCGGCTCGTCGCGGCAGAATCTGAAGGCCGCCGTCGCCGGCGAGACCCACGAGTACACCGACATGTACCCGGGAATGGCGAAGGCCGCGCGCGACGAGCAGTTCGAAGAAATCGCGGACTGGTTCGAGACGCTGGCCAAGGCCGAGCGGTCGCATGCGAATCGCTTCCAGAAGGCGCTGGATTCGCTGGCGGACTGAGCAAGGTATTGCAGAACCGGAGCGTCGCAGCCGTGACACTCCGGCTCGCCGATGGGACGGCGCCCGCGGCGTCGTCCCGCTGTTGTCCGTCGTGCGCGGGCCCCGCCGCGGTCTGGTGCGCAAATCCATCGCCGCCTTCCTGACGGTTCCCTGATTTCATCCTTTGGCAGACGTCCATGTCCCTCCGCGAAGGCAACCTCGAAGCCCCGACGCGCCATCCGATCGACTGGCGCAATCCCGACTTTTTCGACGACGCGTCGCTCTACAAGGAGATGGAGCGCGTCTTCGACATCTGCCATGGCTGCCGCCGCTGCGTGAGCCTGTGTCACTCGTTCCCGACGCTTTTCGATCTGGTCGACGAGAGCAAGACGATGGAGGTCGACGGGGTGGCCAAGGCCGATTACTGGAAGGTCGTCGACCAGTGCTATCTGTGCGACGTTTGCTACATGACGAAATGTCCGTACACGCCGCCGCATCCGTGGAATGTCGATTTCCCGCACCTGATGCTGCGCGCGAAGGCGGTGCATTTCCGGAAGCACGGGGCGCGGTTCCGCGACCGCCTGCTTACGAGCACCGACGCGCTCGGCAAGCTGGCGACGATCCCGGTGATCGTGCAAGCGGTGAACAAGGCCAACTCGATGCCCGTCGCCCGGAAGGCGATGGAGGCGGTGCTGGGTGTGGCCGCACAGCCGAAGCTGCCGCCGTACGACAGCAAGCGTTTCCGCGCGACGGCCAAGGCGTCGATCTCGTGGCCGGTGCGCGACGGTCAGCGTACGCCGGGCAAGGTAGCGATCTTCGCCACCTGCTACATCAACTACAACGAGCCGGGAATCGGCCACGACCTCGTCCGCATCCTCGAGCACAACGAGATCCCCTACTGTCTCGCGCAGAAAGAGGCCTGCTGCGGCATGCCGAAGCTCGAGCTGGGCGACTTCGAGACGGTGGAAAAGCTCAAGAACATCAACATTCCGGCACTGGCGGCGCTCGCAAAGGACGGGTACGCGATCATGACGGCGGTGCCGTCATGCACGCTGATGTTCAAGCAGGAGTTGCCTTTGCTGTTTCCGGAGGACACCGACGTGAAGGCGGTCGCCGAAGCGATGTTCGACCCGTTCGAGTATCTGGTGCTGCGCGACAGGGACGGCCTGCTCAAGAAGGATTTCACCCAGCCGCTCGGCAACGTCAGCTATCACATTCCCTGCCATTCGCGCGTGCAGAACGTCGGTCAGAAGACGCGCGAGGCGCTCGAATGGGTGCCCGAAACGAAGGTCACGACCGTCGAGCGCTGCGCCGGCCACGACGGAACGTACGGCGTGAAGCGCGAATTCTTCGCGACGTCGATGAAGATCGGCAAACCGGTGTTTGCGCAAATGGCGCAGGCGGAGCCCGACTTCGTGAGCTCGGACTGCCCGATCGCCGGCCGGCGGATCCTGCAGGGAATTGAGGAGAGCGGCGGATCGACTCGCGCCAGGAAGCAGCACCCCCTGACGCTGCTGCGGATCGCATACGGACTGGAATGAGCAGCCTGCAATGACGAACTCGACGAAGGAGAGGCCCATGCCCCGCATCACGCGCGACAGCCTGTTGACGCTGGAGGCCTATGCCAAGGCACGCAAGGACTTCCGGGCAAAGGTGCTGGCGCACAAGAAGCCGCGTTCCGTGCATCTGGGTGACCACGTGACGCTGCTGTTCGAGGACGAGCTCACGATCCGTTACCAGATTCAGGAAATGCTGCGGATCGAAAAGACCTTCGAGGAAGCGGGCATCCAGGACGAGCTCGATGCCTACAACCCCCTGGTGCCGGACGGCTCCAACTTCAAGGCCACGATGCTGATCGAGTACGACGATCCTGACGCGCGCAAACGCGCCCTCGCGCAGCTGAAGGGCATCGAGGATCGCACCTGGGTGCAGGTCGAGGGCTGTCCGAAGGTGTATGCGATTGCCGACGAAGATCTCGAGCGCGAGAACGAAGAAAAGACCTCGTCCGTGCATTTCCTGCGCTTCGAGTTGTCGAAGGAAATGGTCGCGGCATTGAAATACGGCGTCGGTCTGGGCATCGGGATCGACCACCCGGCCTACGGCGCAGCGGTCACTCCGGTCGCGCCGCAGACGCGCGCGGCGCTCGTCGCCGACCTCGCCTGATCGGGTGGAAGCGACGAGGGCCGGGTCAGACGCTGCCCACGCTCGGCGCACGCGACGCGCGTTCGCTTAACGCCGCGCGGGCGGCCGCCACCACGGGCGACCAGTCGCCGAACGTGGTCTGACGGAATACGCGCAGCGACCGGTACCAGCCCGGATTCGCGACGTCGGTGCCCCAGCGCCAGCAGTTGTCGAAGCGGTCGAGCATCCACACCGGGCGGCCGATCGCGCCGGCGCAATGGACGACCGAGGTGTCCACGGTGACGACGAGATCGAGGTTGGCGATAAGCGCTGCCGTGTCGGCGTAGTCGCCGAGCTCGTCGGTCCAGTCGACGATCGACATTCCCGGCGCCTTTGCGACATCGGCGCCGCCGCCCTTTTGCAGACTGAAGAGGCGCACATTCGGGACCGCTGCGAACGACACGAGGCGCTCGAGACCGATCGAGCGTCGCTCGTCGATTCGCGCGGCGTGCGGAAGTGCGGTGCGGGGATTGCCGCCCCAGCACAGTCCGACCCGGAGGCCGGCGTACGAACTCAGGCGTTGGCGCCACCGCAGTACGTCGTCGGCAGGAGGTGTCAGGTACGTGTCGCGGGGCGCCACGGCCTGCTCCCCCAGATCGAGGATGCGGGGCAGGCTCATGATGCGTGCGCACGCCGCGATCGCCAGCGATCCCGAATCGCGATCGACGACCGCGTCTACGCCGGCCGCCGTCGCGAGCAGACGTTTCAGCGGCGACCAGTAGCCGTCGCAATAGAGGGCAATCCGCGAGACGCGTGAGTGCGCGTCGCCGAGGAAGCGAACGAACTGCAGGACGTCGCCCATGCCCTCTTCGGCGACGACGAGCAGCGTGCCGCGCAGCGTGCCGCCATCCCATGCCGGTACAGAGGCCGGCAAGGTGGATTTCGCGGCGAGCCCGATCTGCGTCCGCGCCTCGAATTCGCGCCAGCCTTCGGCGCAGCGGCGCTGCTTGAGCAACGCTCCCGCCAGCCCGAAGCGTGCGTCGGCGTGATCCGGATCACGGCCGAGCTCCGCCCGAAAATGCGCTTCCGCTTCGGCAAGCCGGTTCCGCCACAGGGCGATCGTGCCCAGATTGTGATGGGCAAGCGGGAACCGGGGATCGAGGCTGGTGACCCGTTCGAGCGCTTCGTGCGCAGCGTCGAGGTTGCCGCTGAGCAGCGTCAGGTAGCCCAGCTTGAACCATGCGCCAGGATCGTCCTTCGACGCCACCGCGAAGCGCATTGCCAGATCGCGTGCCGTCGCGATGTCGCCGCGCGACACGAGCGCGTCGCACCAGTTCGACAGCGCCGGCGTGTAGCGCGGCGAGAGCGCGAGCGCACGGGCGAACGCGGTCCCGGCGGCGGCGATGTCGCCGGCGGCCGCACGGGCGCGGCCGAGATTGTTCCAGGCATCCAGCCGTGTCGGATCGAGCGCGAGCGCACCCTCGAGCGCGGCGATCGCCTCGGCGCCCCGTCCGCACTGCAGCCGCGCGTACCCGAGCGTCGAAAGCAAGGCCGCGTTGCCGGGCAGCGCCGCGTGCGCGGATTCGAGAACGGGAAGCGCCTCGGCGTCGCGCCCGCGTTTGATCAGCACCGCGCCCAGATTGGCGAGCCACTCGGCGCGGGGGCCGAAGCGCGCCAGAGCATCGCGGTAGTGGCGCTCCGCGGCCGACAGGTCACCGCGCGACAGGGCGGCAGCGGCCGCAGCGAGTACGGCCTGGGCGGAGCTCACGGCGGTCACTGCCGGTCGGGGATCCGGATTCCTGGGTCGTCCCATCCGGTGCCGCGGTTCAGTCGCGGAAATTGCCGTACTGGAGGGGAAAGTCGGTGATCGACTTCTTCACCAGCGCGATAGCGTCCTGCAGGTCATCGCGCTTGGCGCCGGATACACGCACGGCGTCGCCCTGGATCGATGCCTGGACTTTCATCTTGCTGTCCTTGATCAGCTTGACGACTTTCTTGGCGAGTTCCTGCTCGACGCCGACGCGAACCGTGACCGTCTGCTTGACCTTGTTGCCGGAGACCTTCTCGACATCGGCGTATTTCAGCGAACGGATGTCGACGCCGCGTTTGGTGAGCTTTCCGGTGAGGATGTCCGTCACCTGCTTCAGCTTGAAATCGTCGTCGGCGAACAGCGTGAGTACCTTGTCGGCGTGCTCGACGCGGGCATCCGACCCCTTGAAGTCGAAGCGCGTGGACACTTCCTTGTTGGTCTGATCCACGGCATTGCGGACCTCGACCTGATTCACTTCGGAGATGACGTCGAAAGAGGGCATGGTAATCGCCTTGCCGGTTGAGTGAGTGAACGATTCGAGGAAGCTGGCAGATTGCTCTCGGGCGGTCGACGCAACATCGCGAAGGCCTCAGGGGGGCAGCGTGCCGTCGGCGACAAATTTCGCGAGCGCCGCCTGCGCCGCGGCGACGGCACCGCGCCAGTCGAGGAAACGGTGCTGCCGGAAGATGCGCACCGATGGGTACCACGTCGCCCGCCCCCGGGGCATCCGCCAGCGCCAGTCCGCATTGTAGCGATCAAGCAGGAACACGGGTTTGCCCATCGCGCCGGCGAGATGGGCCACCGCAGTGTCGGCGGACACGACGAGGTCGAGCCCGTCGACGATCGCCGCAGTGTCACCGAAATCGCGGATGTCGGCCGCAAGGTCGGCAACGCGGTCGGCGAGCGTGCCGAGGGCGGACCGATCGCCCGCCGGGCCCGGTTGCAGACTGACAAACGATACGCCCGGCGTGGCGACGAGCGGCGCAAGTTCCGTGAGCGGAATCGACTTGTGCCGCGTGAGGTAGGCGTGGTCGCCGCGCGCCTTTCCGGCCCACACCAGGCCGACACGCGGCCGCGGCAGCGCCGCGAGTCGCGGCGCCCAGGTCGTTACGCGATCGGCAGGCGCACGCAGGTAGGGAATCGGTCCGGGGAGGGCGTCGGGAAGGAGGCCCAGCAGAAACGGCAGAGAAGCGACCGAGGCGCGAGCCGCGGGCCGGTCGCCTAACCCCGCGACCAGCGCCGCGTCGCACAGCAGGTGATCGACGCCGGAGAGCGACGCGAGCACCGGAGCGAGCGGCGACCAATAATCGTCGACGACAAACGCGATTTCGCCCACACGCTTGCGTGCCTCGGGGACGAAGCGCGCGTACTGGATAACGTCGCCCAATCCGTGATCGGCGAGCAGCAACAGCGTTCCGTCCAGCGTCGCACCGGTCCATACGGGAAGTTCCGGAAAGCGAATGGCCGGCCCGAACCGGCCTTCGGGTCGCCTTTCGAACGCGCGCCAGCCCTCGGCAAAGCGGCTTTGGGCGAGCAGCGCGCACGCGAGGCCGGCCTGCGCTTCGTCGCTGGCCGGATCGCGGCTCGTGGCCTCGCGGTATGCGGCCTCCGCGGCCGCAAAGTCACCGCACCAGAAGCGCAATGTGCCGAGCGTCTGCCAGAACGGCGCCTCGGCAGGCGAATCCGTCACCCGCGCCTCCAGGCCGGCGCGGGCGCCCTCGAGATCGCCTTCGAGCATTTGCGCGAACATCAATCCCGTTCGGGCATAGGGCTGCGCCGGATTGGCGTTGAGCGCCCGGGTGAATGCGGCGCGCGCACCGGCCGCGTCGCCTGCGCTGTTGAGCACGCGTCCGAGATTGGTTGCCGCGTCGGCGTAGTGCGGGTCCAGTGAAAGCGCCCGCTCGAACGCGCCGACCGCCTCGCGCCGGGCGCCCGCGCGCTCCAGCGCGATTCCGAGGTTGTTGTACGCCGCCGCGTAGGCCGGGTCGAGCTGGACAGCACGCTCGAGGTGCAAGATCGCGTCGAGGGGACGGCCGGCCACGGTCAGCGCATAACCCAGGTTGTTGCGCGTCTGCGGCTGGTCGGGCGCGATGGCGACAGCCTGCTCGAAACGTTTGACCGCGAGACCGTGCCGTCCCGTCTGCATCGCCAGCGCCGCGGCGTTGTTGAGGGCGGCGGCGTCGTCCGGATGCGCCGCGAGGTACTGCGCGTAGGCATCGTCGGCCTCCTTCAGGCGGCCTGCGCGATGCAGCTGGAACGCGTGGGCTAGCAGCGCGGCGCCTTCTCGCGGCGGCGGCAGAGGCGACGACATGGCCCGGACGGCTTGCCGGGCTAGCCCTTGAAGCCCACCTTCTTGTGCGAACCGTCGCAGAACGGCTTGTTCTGCGAATGGCCGCAGCGGCACAGGAACGCCGGGTCGGCGCTCGTCGTCCGGCCGTCGGTACCTGCCAGCACGAACGGGCCGACGCATTTCAGCGGTCCGTCGGCGAGCGGCGTGACGGTGACCTTGCCGGCACCGCCGCTCGCCGACGGCGCCGCCGCAGGCAGCAGGCCGGCGTCCTGGAACCCCTTTTTCGCGTGACTGCCGTCGCAGTAGGGCTTGTTGCCGGAGGCCCCGCAGCGGCACAGCACCAACGTGAAGTCGGTACGCGCTTCGGCAGTCCCGACCGCGAACTCGCCGTTGCACATATAGGGGCCATTGGCCTTGATCGTTGCGACGTTGGACAGGGTGCTCACGGTCTCTCCGGTCGAAGCTGATGGGACGACGCCAGCCTTGCGGACGAATCCGAGCGCGCCGCTGGGGCAGCGCGCGATCGTCGCCGCGAGGTCGTCGGGACGGGCGGCTTCCGGGCGCACCCAGGGTTTCGCGTTGGGGTCGAATACCGCCGGGAGCCCACGCACGCATTCTGCCGCATGGATGCACACGCCCGCGTTCCAGGTGACGACGACGTCATCGGTTTCGTAGCGATGGAGTTTGCCGTCACCCATGGCCGGATCGTGCAGTGCCTACTTGTTCCGCCGGGCGAGATTGGCGGCGATCCGCATCCGCAGCGCGTTCAGCTTGATGAAGCCGGCAGCGTCCTTCTGGTCGTAGGCGCCGGCATCGTCCTCGAAGGTCGCGATCGTCGTGTCGAACAGCGAGTCCCGCGGCGACGAGCGGCCCACGCACATGATCGTGCCCTTGTAGAGCTTGAGCCGGACGGTGCCGTTGACGGTCTCCTGCGAGGCGTCGACGAGGCCTTGCAAAAGCTTGCGCTCCGGGGAGAACCAGTAGCCGTTGTAGATCATCCGCGCGTAGCGGGGCATCAGGTCGTCCTTGAGCGCGAGCACTTCGCGGTCGAGCGTGATCGATTCCATCGCGCGGTGGCCCTTCAGCATGATCGTGCCACCGGGCGTTTCATAGCAGCCGCGCGATTTCATCCCGACGTACCGGTTCTCGACCATGTCGAGTCGCCCGATGCCGTGCTTGCCGCCCAGTTCGTTGAGCTTCGCCAGGACCTTGGCCGGCGTGAGCTTCTTGCCGTCGATCGCGACGATGTCGCCCCTCCGGTATTCGAGCTCGATGATCTGCGGCTTGTCGGGTGCTTTTTCCGGGGACACGGTGATCCGCCACATCGAATCTTCCGGCGCGTAGTCCGGATCCTCGAGGATGCCGCCCTCGTAGCTGATGTGCAGAAGATTGGCGTCCATCGAGTACGGCGCGCCACCCTTGCGCTTCTTGAAGTCGACCGGAATGCCGTGCCTGTCGGCATAGGCGAGGAGTTTCTCGCGCGAAAGGAGATCCCATTCTCGCCACGGCGCAATCACCTTGATGTTGGGTTCGAGCGCGTAGGCGCCGAGCTCGAAGCGGACCTGGTCGTTGCCCTTGCCGGTCGCGCCATGGGAAATCGTGTCGGCGCCGGTCTTCTTCGCGATGTCGATCAGATGCTTGGCGATCAGCGGCCGGGCGATCGACGTGCCGAGCAGGTATTCGCCTTCGTACACGGCGTTGGCGCGGAACATCGGGAAGACGAAGTCGCGAACGAACTCCTCGCGCAGGTCCTCGATGAAGATGTTCTTCTTCTTGATGCCGAGTTTCAGTGCCTTCTGGCGCGCGGGCTCGACTTCCTCGCCCTGGCCGATATCGGCGGTGAAGGTGACGACTTCGCAGCCGTAGCTGTCCTGCAGCCACTTGAGGATCACCGAGGTGTCGAGGCCGCCCGAATAGGCGAGGACTACTTTGCGGGTATCGGACATTGCGCGCTTCTTCTGGTCAGGTAATGGAAACGGTAAGGAGTCGGGGCTCAGTCGATCTTGATCCCGAGTTTCTGGATCAGGGGTGCCCACCGGGCAGACTCGCCCCGGATGAGCGCTCCGAAGTCCTCGGGCGATCCGCCGACGAGAGCGAACCCCTGCGCCTGCAACTTCTGGACGACGTCGGGGAGCTTCAGGATCGCGTCGATCTCGGCGTTCAGCCGTGCCACGATGGGTTTGGGCGTAGCGGCGGGAACGAGAATCCCATTCCACGCCTGGGCCTCGAACCCAGGAAAGCCCGATTCGGCGATCGCGGGGAGGTCGGGCAGCAGCGGGAAGCGCCTGGCAGTCGTGACGGCGATCGGCCGCAGCTTGCCGGCCTGGATCTGCGCCTGCAGCGGCGCCATCACCGCAAACATCATCTGGGTCTCGTTCTGGATCGTCGCGGTCACCGCGGGCGGCGACCCGTTGAACGGAACGTGGACGGCGTCGAAGCCGGCCATCGACTTCAGGAGCTCCATGGTCAGATGCGACGAGCTACCGTTACCCACGGACGCGTAGTTGAGCTTGCCCGGGTTGGCTTTCGCATAGGCAATGAGTTCGGCCAGGTTCTTCACCGGCAGCTGCGCGTTGACGACGAGCACGCTCGGCTGGTTCGTCGTGATGATCAACGGTGCCAGGTCCCTTTGCACGTCGTAGGGCAGCTTCTGCAGCAGCGGGGCGAAGGCCACCGGGCCCGGGTAGCCCAGCACCATCGTGTAGCCGTCGGGCGCCGCTTTCGCGGTCTCGGCGACGGCGACGGTGCCGCTCGCGGCCGGCTTGTTCTCGACGATCACCGGTTGACCGAGACGGGGGCCGAGCTTCTCGGCGATCGTGCGCCCGATCACGTCGATCGAGCTTCCGGCAGGCGCGGTCATCAGGAACCTGATCGGGCGATCGGGCCAGGTTTGCGCGGTACCGGGCAGCGATGTCGATGCGAAGGCGAGCAGGGCGACGATGTTGAGCGCCGTACGACGGATCATCGTGGAGCCTCCATTGAAGAACGGGCCGTTCTATGCGGTGGCGTGGCAGACGGCTTGGTTGTCGTGGGCGTCCGGGGCGAGCACGAACGGGCTGCACTAGCCGGCACGGCAGTGGGAACGCACGCCGAGCGGTGCCAGAACGAGGGTGCAGGACGCCTTGCGGCGCGTGGCGGCCGGCCTTGGATGCCGATGCGATCGGTCATGCCTGTTCCTGCGGCTCGACGCGCCCGCAGACGAGGTATTCGAGCAGTGCCTTCTGTGCATGCAGGCGGTTCTCGGCCTCGTCCCACACCACGCTCTGCGGCCCGTCGATCACTTCGGACGCGACTTCCTCGCCGCGGTGCGCGGGAAGGCAGTGCATGAAAAGCGCATCCGACTTGGCCTGCCGCATCATCGCGCCGTCGACCATCCATTGCGCGAAGTCGCGCTTTCGGGCCTCGTTTTCGGCTTCGAAACCCATGCTCGTCCACACGTCGGTCGTCACGAGGTCGGCGCCGCGGCACGCGGTGCTCGGATCGGCGAACGCTTCCCAGTGACCGGACGCCTCGGCGCCGGCGCGGGTCGCATCGACCGCGTACCCCGGGGGGGCCGACACGTGCACCTTGAAGCCGAACCGCGCGGCCGCCTGCAGCCACGTGTAGCACATGTTGTTGGCATCTCCGATCCAGGCGACGGTCCTGCCGCGGATGGATCCGCGGTGTTCGACATAGGTGTAGATGTCGGCGAGGATCTGGCAGGGATGGTATTCATTCGTGAGCCCGTTGATCACCGGCACCCGCGAATGCGCCGCGAAGCGCTCGATGATCGTCTGCTCGAAGGTGCGGATCATGACGACGTCGACCATTCGCGAAATTACACGGGCGACGTCCTCGATCGGCTCACCGCGGGAAAGCTGGGTGTCGCCGCGATTGAGGTTGATGGCGATGCCGCCCAGCTGATTCATTCCGGCCTCGAACGACACGCGCGTGCGCGTGGAGGCCTTCTCGAACACCATCGCCAGCGTGCGGTCGCGCAAAGGCTGGTACAGCTCGTAGCGCTTGAACCGGTCCTTGATCCAGCGCGTACGCGCGATCAGGTGATCGAATTCCTCGATCGAGAAATCCTTGAACTGGAGGAAGTGCTTGGGCGCGAGGGGCATCGATGACCAGAATCGTGCGCACGCGGCAAGGCACGGCGCAGCGGTAACGCCAATTTCATCCAAAGGAAAATTTTAGCACGCGCCCCTCGCCGCGGACGTCTGCCCCGTCGCCTGGTCGTGGCGCGTGCGCTAGCGGGCGCCCCGTATTGCAGGGCGCCGTCACGACGCGGCGCCGTTCGCGTGGTTTCAGTGCGACGCGACGGGCTCTTCCTCGCCGGCACCCTGCAGGTCGACCGTCGCCGCGCCCTGCAGCACGTCAAGTTCGACGATGCCGTTGCGCCATGCGCCTTCGAGGCTGCGATCCAGCGCAGCCAGCGCCACGGCGTCGCTGCGATTGAGACGCCGGATGCCGTAGGCGCGGTTGCGACCATGGACCTTCGCCATGTAGAGCGCCATGTCGGCAAGCGCGATTGCGCGTTCCCAGGTGACGGGCGCATTGTCCGGTGGCAGTGGAAGCGGCGTGAAGCCGATGGAAGCCGTCAATCGGATCGGCTTTCCCTGATGCGAGAACGGCTCGTTCGACAACGCCGACATCAGCCGCAGCACGATTTCCTCGATCCGGTCGACGGACGTCTCGGGCACGAACACGAGGAACTCCTCCCCTCCCCAGCGCACGATCATGTCGGTCTCGCGCAGCGCATCGCGCAGTCGGCGGGCGACACTGACGAGCACTGCGTCGCCCGCGGCGTGGCCATGCCGGTCGTTGATCTGCTTGAAGTGGTCGATGTCGATCAGCAGCAGCGCCTGCACGGGATTTTCGAGCCCGGCTTCGCGCCGTTCGGACGTCCCCCCGATTTCGCCGACGTGGTCCTGGAAATGGCGGCGGTTGTACAGGGCGGTCAGCGGGTCGCGGCTGCTCTGGAAGCTCAGTTCCTGGTTTTTCTGTGCGAGCAGCTCGTTGGTGATCTGCAGCTTGCGGTAGAGCACGGCGACGACGGTGAACGACACGCCGAAGGCGATCGACAGCAGCCACCACACGCTCTGCTGCAGTTCGCGCTTTTGCAGCTCCACCGATTTGAGTTCGTTGTCGCGCCGGCGCCGGTCGGATTCGTACCGGCCCTGCAGCTCCTGCACTGCCCGGTCGTGGAGTGCCGCCGTGATCTCGTCGTTGAGCTTGCGTTCGCGCTGCAGCAGCGCGAGCGCGGCCTTGTAGTCGCCGGATTGTTCGAGGTAATGGCCGTATTCGCCCAGCAACCCGGCGATCTCGGCAGTCGCGCCCGTCCGCTCGTAGTCGACGAGCGCTTCGTCGGCGAGACGTTTGCCCGCCTCGGTCCGGCCCAGGCCGATTAGCGCAAAGCCCATGTTGGCCTTGCTCGTTGCCATCAGTGAGATGTCGTCGACCTCTTTCGCGATTTCGAGTGACCGACGGGAGACATCGTGTGCGGCACGGTAATCGTGGCGCCGCAGGTGGATGTCGGCGAGGTTCGCCAGCGCGAGGCTTTCGGCGGCCGTGGACCGGCCGTTGCGGGCGATGGCCAGCGCCTCCTCCAGGGCCGCGAGTTCCTGTTTCGGCTGGTTGAGTGCTTCCAGCGCCGCCGATTCGGCCATTTTCGACTTGGCCATCTCGTAAACGCCTTTCGCCTCGGAGGCCTGGGCGAAGGCCGCGAGTGATTCATCGAGCGCCCGGTCGGGCTGCTTGAGCGCGACGAACAGGACCGACAGCTGGTACCGGGCCTTGCTTTGGCGATACGGGCTGTGAGCACGTTCTGCGAGCGCGAGGGCTTCCTGGAAATTCGCGAGTGCGTCCTCGAACTGGCCGCGCTGGCGCGCCGTGATGCCGGCCGCCATGGCCGCTCGAAACAGCAGGAACGCATCGGCGGACGCGCTGGCGCGATCGCGTGCGGAAACCGCCAATGCGTGCGCCTTCGCGGCGTCTCCCGCCCACAGCTGCACGCTGCTGCGCACGAGCTCCGCCGCGGCGATCGTCGCGTCGTCCTTGCGGAACGCTCCGTCGCGTTCCAGCTTCTCGGCGTATTGGAGCGCGTCCTCGGTTCGTCCGGTGGCGACCATCGCGTCGCCGTACAAGCTCATGAGATAGCGCCGCTCGACGTCGGGGGCGGCCTCCGCGCGCGGGGCAAGGGCCGCGAGCTCGACCAATGCCCGTCGCGGATAACCGAGGAGATAGGCCTCGATCTCGCTGCCGCGCTGCACCAGCTCGGCGTCTGCCCACGCCATTCCCATGTGCGCAAGCAGTACGAAGGCGACCAGCAGACTGCCGGCACGACGCCTGCACGTCGCGCTGGTCGTTCCTTTCTGTCGTTCCACGCCAGGACCGGCTAGAGACGCCGGCATTCCAGAGGCCGGTGGAGGGGAGGTCAATGGTGCGCGGGTCATGGGCGAAGCGGGTTCATCCCGCGGCGTTGCACGCGCACCTCGAGTCGGTGCCCGTCACCGGAGCGGGCACCGGTGGACGGGCCCGGCGCGCGGCGAGCCCGGTCTTTCGCTTCCGGTTTGTCGTTCGCTGCCGGCCCATCACGCGTCTGCAAGACCTCGAAGCGCGATGGGTGCACCGCGGTCAGGCATTGATCAGGCAAATCTCGTGCCCGCTCGGAATTTGGCGGGGCGCATGAGATGGCTTCGATGATCGGCGGCTGCACCCGGAATGCCCGCCCGATCCTGCCGCTCAGCCGGCGCGCGACGCGGGTCTGTCGCTTTCGGGGCCGATTGAAAGGCTGCATGCCCCGGATGTCCGAACCAGGGAGCGCGCGACACAAAGAGCTGCTGACGTCGTTCGAGCCTGACGCTCGATCCGCACCGCAATCGCTGGTTCCGCCCAAGGGGCCGTGCGGGCTCGCCGATCGTGGGGCCGGAGCCCAGCGAACCGGTTTGACGGGGCCTCGGTGCGGAGGGGACGCCGGAAAGAGAAGAGCGCCACGCGGGCGATTGTAGGCGCTGTAGCCGTACCACTTTCGCTGGGCTGTGCTCGATGAGATTGGACGTTCGAGCACTGACAACCGCCGACGCACCTGCATGAAGAAGCGGTCGATGCTGTGCAGCGACGCCTTCCGGTACATCCACGCCAAGTGGTCGGCATCGTAGTCCCCGCAGTCGGTCAGGTAGCACACCGCCTTCTGCGGCTCGCTCATGTCCGGGAATGGGTGGATCAGCCAGCGGTCCTGCCATTTGCCCAAGGTCGCCATCTGGGCGATGGCGGCTTTGATCAACACGAGTTGCAACTCACCATCCGAGAATCCCGGATTCGCCTGCTTGGCAGACTCGAAGCGGGCACGGCTGGCTGCCAGCTCGGAGCGCTTCTGGTTCACGGTCATCTCCTTGGCGATCCGAACGTAGAAAGCGTCAGCGGTGCGACCCGTGATCTCCGGTTGAAAGGCGGCAAGGCACGCGGCGCGCATGCCTGAGTCCTGATCCACGAAAAAGCGCAACTTCTCGACTCCGCCGAATAGCCGGCGCAGGAAGAAGAAGTGGCCGTAGAGCGTGTACTCGGCGTGAATCTGAACGCCTCGGGTAGGCAGCCGCCGGTTGGCGTCGGGCATCTCGCCGACTTCAACGTCCTCGCGTTGCGCCGCTTCGGCGTAGGTGGCGGCGATGGCGCTTTGAAGATCGCCCTTCCGGGATGTCCTGCGTCCTGCAGCGCGGGCATTGATCGTGGTCTTGTAGTCGGCCTTCAGCCAGCACCGGGCGTAGCGACGGAACGGCGCTTTCGCCTGATAGTCGCCTGCGGCCACGGCAGCTCGCTCCACAACCTCGGCGTCAAGCACCGGGTCGTAGTTGAGGTGCATTCCGAAGACGTACCCCGTGGCGTTGTCGGCCGTGCCGACCGCTTGCAGCGCGACGTTGCGCTGGTCGTCGCGCCGCGTCCAATTGATGAGGTAGTCCTGCCGGTCGGTGGCCAGATAGAGCCGACGGATCGGCGTGCCCTGCAGCAGTCGATGCTCTCTTGCGGCGACGAACTCGCGGCATTGGTCATGCAGGAAGTCGATCTTGCCGTACAAGGTCTCCGGGTGGATGTCGGCCACCTCGCAAATGCGCCGGAACGGCGATTTGTTCATCAGTAGCGCGAAGATCATCTTGTTCTTGTGCGGCTGTTTGTGTCCGGTGGTGGACTTGCCGACAGAGAACGTCTTGCCGCACGCCTTGCAACGATAGCGTTGGGACCCGGAGCGGGTAACGCCGAACCCTTGGTAGGCGCCTGTTGCCCCGTCTACGGGAACGCTGTGGTTGGCGCACGTAGTCGCTGGGCAGGACGCGCCCGGCGGCGTCTGGATGGCTTGCAGAAGACGATTACGCTCTTCGACGATCCCGGCGTTGCTCTTGAGTGTCGGATACTCGTTGCATGCGCGGCAGTGCAGGATAGGAACGGTGGCGGCGGAGGCGATGATGTAGCTGTCCTGCCGCCCACCATGGGCGGCGGCGCCCCGCGCCACGACCGCCAGTGGCGGTACGCCGTAGTTGCTGCACGCAGGGTTCTTGCAGAAATTGACCTGAACGCCATCAACCTCGGGTGGAACCCTGACGTTGGCCGAACCTGCGGAAGAAATTACCCCAGAAACGACAATCCCCTTACTGCGTAAACTCTTCTTTCGGCTGCCGGAACCGCGGGCGTCGGTCAGGCGAGCGCTTTGACCGCCTGCGACAGTCGCGACTTCGTCCGCGACGCGGTGTTCTTGTGGACGATCTTCTTATCGGCGATGCGGTCGATCACCGCCTGGGACGCCTTCAGCTGCGCCGTTGCAGCCGCCTTGTCGCCGGCCGCGATCGCCTTTTTCACCTGCTTGACGGCGGTGCGCAGCGTCGACTTGAGGCTCGCATTGCGCTGGCGGGTGGCTTCCGCTTGCCGGGCGCGCTTGCGGGCTTGGGCAGAATTGGCCATGAATCTGAGTCCTTTGGTTTGCTGGTTTGCGCTTGGTTTGCGTGTCGGCCGGGACTTCCGCTCGAACAGGTTCGGTGACCAAGTCTGGAGAAGCCGAAAAAGACCAAGCATAATAGCAGCTTACTGCTCCTCGCGCAAGCCTCGCCCCGTGGCCATGGCATCGGGGGACGTGCATCCGCCCCGAATGCCTACTCCTCGCCGCCCACGCACGCCGCTTGTCGCAGCCCGGCCACGGCCATCGTGAGCCTGCTGAAATCCCTGTCGACGGTAAGCGGGATGACGCTTCTCTCCCGGATCACCGGGCTCGCCCGCGAGAGCCTCAAGGCGACTGCCTTTGGCGCGGGGCTGCAGATGGACGCGTTCGAGGCGGCATTTCGGCTTCCCAACATCCTGCGGCGGCTGTTCGCCGAGGGGGCGTTTTCGCAGGCGTTCGTGCCTATCTTCGCGGAGTACCGACGCCAGCGCGGTGACGCGGAAACGAAGGCGCTGGTCGGACGCGTCGGATCGCTGCTCGCCGTCGCTCTCCTGGTACTGTCCGTCGTCGGCGTATTCGCCGCACCGTGGCTCGTCTATGCGCTCGCCTCGGGGTTTGCGCAGACACCGGGCAAAGTCGAGCTCACTGCGGAGATGATCCGCATCGTGTTCCCGTATCTGCTGTTCGTGTCGCTGGTGTCACTCGCCGGCGGCATTTTGAACGTCTACCGGAACTTTGCGATTCCGGCGTTCACGCCGGTGCTGCTCAATCTGTCGATCATCGGGGCCGCGCTGTTTCTTGCCCCGTACTGCGACCCGCCGGTCAAGGCGCTTGCGTGGGGCGTCTTCATCGGTGGAGCGGCCCAGCTGGCGCTCCAGCTGCGGCCGCTGGCACGCATCGGAATGCTTGCGAAGCCGCGTTTCGACTGGCGCGACGAGGGCGTGCGCCGCGTGCTGTTGGCGATGGGGCCCGCCGTGCTGGGGGTCTCCGCCGCGCAGATCTCGGCCCTCATCAATACCCAGCTTGCCGCCGCGCTCGGCGACGGTCGAATCTCGTGGATCACCTATGCCGACCGGCTGATGGAATTCCCCACGGCATTGCTGGGCGTGGCACTCGGTACGGTGCTGCTGCCCTCGCTCGCCAAGCACCATGCCGACGCGGATCCGCAGGCCTACTCTTCGCTGCTCGATTGGGGGCTCCGTCTGGCCTTCCTGCTGGCCCTTCCGGCGGCGGTGGCGCTCTGGGTGCTCGCAACACCGCTGATCGCGACGCTCTACCAGTACGGCCGCTTCACGCCCGGTGACGTCCTGCAGACGCGCGACGCGCTGCTGGGATACAGCGTCGGTCTGCTCGGCCTCATCGCTGTGAAGATCCTGGCGCCGGGCTTCTATGCGCGGCAGATCATGAAAACGCCGGTCAAGATCGCCTTTGCGTCGGTGCTGGTTGCGCAGACCCTCGCGGTAATCCTGATGTACCGCATCGGCCACGCCGGACTCACGCTTTCGACGTCGATCGGCGCCTGCCTTAATGCCGCGCTCCTGTTCTGGTTCCTCAGGAAGCACGGCATCTACCGGCCGTTGCCCGGGTGGCTGCTGTTCGGCGCGAAGCTCGTCGTGGCGCTGTTCGTCCTCGCCGCGCTGCTCGTCGCGATTGCCGGGCCGTCCTCGTTCTGGCTCGGCGCGACATTGTGGGCGAAGGTGCTGCGCCTCGCCTGGGTGTGCGCGGCGGGTGCCGCCGCCTATTTCGCGGCGTTGTGGCTGCTCGGATTCCGGCTCCGCGATTTCAACCGCGCCGACGTCACGGCGCCGCCGCCGGCCACGTGAGCCGAGGGGCCGGGATGTGACATCGCGTTCCGCGTGACCGGTGCCTAGTTCGCGCCGCCTTTGCGGTGCGGGCACCGGGGCTTCACGCACTCGGCGTAGAGATAGAGCGCGTGATCGCGGATCTCGAACCCGCGCTCACGTGCAATCTTCAACTGCCGCTTCTCGATCTCCGCGTCGTAGAACTCCTCGACGCGCCCGCAATGCATGCACACCAGGTGGTCGTGGTGGTGGCCTTCATTGAGCTCGAACACCGCCTTGCCCGACTCGAAATGATGGCGCACGAGGAGCCCCGCCTGCTCGAACTGGGTCAGCACCCGGTAGACGGTCGCCAGCCCGATGTCGAGTCCCTCGGTGAGGAGCTGCTTGTAGACGTCCTCGGCCGTCATGTGCCGCACGCGCGCGGTTTCGAACAGGTTGATGATCTTGAGGCGCGGCACGGTGGCCTTGAGGCCGGCGCTCTTCAGGTCTTCGGGAGAGGTCATGGCAGCGGGCAGCGGGTATCGGGAAACAACCACCCGGCCGTCGGTTGCGGACGGGGCCGCAGCTATAATAGCCATTCCCTTCGCAAATGCACAGGCGCGTGGTGGCCTTGAAGCCTTCGTTCCGTCATTTCTTCTGGCGACTCGCGACAGCGTCGCCGCGCGCCTTCGCCGCATGGCTGCTGGTTCCGGCGGTGGCACTCCTCCCGGGTTGCCAGGTGCTGGACACCTATCTGCCGACAATGCGTTCGCTCGGCGTCTACAAGCTCGACATCAACCAGGGCAATTACCTTTCGCAGGACATGGTCGAGAAGCTCAAGGTCGGCCAGTCGAAGCAGCAGGTGCGCCTCATACTCGGCACGCCGCTCGTGACCAGCGCGTTCCGCGACAACCGCTGGGACTATATCTACGAATTTGTTCGCCAGGCGAAGACGCTCGAGCACCGCCAGTTCACCGTCTATTTCGTCGACGACAAGCTCGCGCGCTGGGAGGGCGACGAGATGCCGGTGTCGGCCGCCGTGCTGAATCGGGCTGCCACCGACAAGTCGCTCGGTCACATACCTTCTGCCGACGACAAGGGTATTTTCGGCAGGATCTGGGAAATCCTGTCGCAATGACGATCCGGGTCGCCATCGCCGGCGCCGGGGGGCGAATGGGGCAGGCGCTGGTCGAGGCGACGCTGCGCGACCCGACGTTTGCGCTCGCCGCCGCCCTCGACCTCCCGGCCAGTCCTGCGATCGGTACGGATGCGGGCGAGCGTTTCGGGCGCCGGACGGGGATCGTCGTCGGCAGCGACGTCGCGATGGCTCTCGCCGGCGCCGACGTGCTCGTCGACTTCACCCGCCCGGAAGGAACGATGGCGCACCTCGCGGCATGCGCACGCGCCGGTGTGGCCGCCGTCGTCGGCACGACCGGGCTTACCGACGTCCAGCGGGCCGATCTTGCCCACCACGCCGCGGCGTTGCCGATTGTCTTTGCCGCGAACATGAGCGTCGGCGTCAACGTGCTGCTCGCGCTGGTCGAGACGGCGGCGCGTGCTCTCGGCCCGGACTACGACATCGAGATCGTCGAGATGCACCACAAGCACAAGGTCGACGCGCCGTCCGGCACCGCGTTGCGCCTCGGCGAGGCCGCAGCCGCGGGTGCGGGCCGACGTCTCGCCGACTGCGCCGTGTATGCACGCGAGGGTACGACCGGAGAGCGTCCCGCCGGGGCGATCGGCTTCGCGACGCTGCGCGGTGGCGACGTAGTCGGCGAGCATACGGTCCTGTTCGCCGGAACGGGCGAGCGGATCGAGATCACGCATCGCGCGACATCACGCCAGACGTTCGCGGGCGGGGCCCTGCGTGCGGCAGCTTTCGTCGGCGCCCGACGCGCCGCAGGCGAATGCGGGCTGTTCGAAATGCGTGACGTGCTCGGTTTGCGCTGAAGACGCGCACTGCGATGGCCGGCGCGCATCCGTTCGACCTCTCCGGGCGCGTCGCGCTGGTCACGGGCGGCGGCTCGGGGCTCGGCCTCGCAATTGCCCACGGCCTCGCGGCGGCCGGCGCGCGCATCGTCATCAACGGTCGCAACCGCGAAAAGCTCGTTGCCGCGAAGGCCGGTCTGGCCGCTGCGGGACACGATGCCGGCGTGAGCGCGTTCGACGTCAGCGATGCCTCCGCCGTCGGTGCCGCGCTTGCCGCCATCGAACGCGACCACGGCGCCGTCGACATTCTGGTCAACAACGCGGCCGTCAACAACCGCAAGCCATTCGACGCCTACACGCCGGGCGAGTGGGGCGCGCTGCAAGCCTCCAACGTCGACGGTCCGTTCCACGTCACGCGTACGGTCCTGCCCGCGATGAAGGCGCGCCGCCGCGGCAAGATCGTCAACATCTGCTCGCTCGCCTCGGACCTCGGCCGGCCCAACATCGTTGCCTACGCCACCAGCAAGGGGGCGCTCAAGATGATGACGCGCGCACTCGCGGTCGAGGTGGCGCCGTTCAACATCCAGGTGAACGGAATTGCGCCCGGGTTCTTCAGGACCGAAATGAACGCACCGCTGGTCGCGGACGTGACGTTCTCCGAGTGGGTGGCGAAACGTACGCCGGCCGGGCGCTGGGGTGATCCACCGGAGATCGCCGGCGCCGCGGTATTCCTCGCATCCGCGGCCGCCGATTATGTGACCGGACATTTGCTCTACGTCGACGGCGGATTTGCGGCCGCCTACTGAGGCGCTCCGACGCACGCGCTCGATTGAACGAGTGGGGCGCTTGGTGTACAATGCGCGTTGTTCGCAGCGGGGAAGGGTCACCTTCCCCGTTTGTACGTCCGCCGCACGTCCGGGACCTCCCGGGCCCCTGCCCATCAGGTGGGCGGGCCGCAGGATACCGTAAGCCCCGGGGCCTCCCGATCGAGACCGTGATGAACGCGCCTCACCCCACGTCCCCGATGTCCGTAGCGCTGTTTCCGCCAGCTACCCCCGCGCTGCTTGCGCTCGCGGACGGCACGGTCTTTCGCGGCCGGGCGATCGGTGCTCTCGGCCATGCCGTCGGCGAAGTGGTCTTCAACACGGCGATGACCGGGTACCAGGAGATCCTGACCGATCCATCGTACGCGGGCCAGATCGTCACCCTCACGTATCCGCACGTCGGAAACGTGGGCGTGAACCCGGAGGATGTCGAGTCGCGACGGCCGTTCGCTGCCGGTCTCGTCATTCGCGACCTGCCGCGGCTCGCGTCGAATTTTCGCTCGACCGGCGAGTTGGCGGCGTACCTCGACGTGAACGGGATCGTCGGCATCGCCGAACTCGACACGCGCCGGCTGACGCGGATCCTGCGCGAGAAGGGCGCGCAGAACGGCTGCCTCGTCGCCGCGGCGACGATCGGGGCAGCGGAAGAAGCGGACGCCATCGCGCGGGCGCGGGAAGCGCCGTCGATGGCCGGGCAGGATCTCGCCAAGGTGGTGACCTGTCCTGCACCCTACGAGTGGAATTCGGGCACGTGGGCGCTCGGCCGCGGCTACGCGACCCCCGGCGCGACGCGGTTCCATGTCGTTGCCTACGATTTCGGCGTCAAGCACAACATTCTGCGCATGCTGGTGGCGCGCGGATGCCGCATAACCGTCGTACCGGCGCAGACGCCTTCGGCAGCGGTGCTGGCGCTCAAGCCCGACGGCGTGTTCCTGTCCAACGGCCCGGGCGATCCGGAGCCATGCGACTACGCGATTCGCGCCATCGCCGCGCTCGTCGACGGCGGCACGCCGACCTTCGGCATCTGTCTCGGTCACCAGTTGCTCGGACTCGCCTCCGGTGCGAAGACCGTCAAGATGAAATTCGGTCACCACGGCGCCAACCATCCGGTGCTCGACAAGGACACGGGCCAGGTGCTGATCACCAGCCAGAACCACGGCTTCGCCGTCGATTCGTCGGCGCTGCCCGCCACGCTGCGCGTCACTCACGTATCGCTGTTCGACGGCAGCCTGCAGGGAATCGCTCGGACGGATCGCCCGGCGTTCGGCTTCCAGGGGCACCCCGAGGCGAGCCCCGGTCCGCACGATGTCGCGTATCTGTTCGACCGTTTCGTCAGGCTGATGGAAAAGCGGGCCGCGGATGCGCCGGCTGCGGCGTAGCGACATGCCGAAACGCACCGACATCCAGAGCATCCTGATCATCGGCGCCGGCCCGATCATCATCGGCCAGGCTTGCGAGTTCGACTACTCGGGCGCGCAGGCTTGCAAGGCGCTGCGCGAAGAGGGCTACAAGGTCATCCTCGTGAACTCGAATCCGGCGACCATCATGACCGATCCGGAGATGGCCGACGTCACCTACATCGAGCCGATCACCTGGCAGATGGTCGCCAAGATCATCGAGCGCGAGCGACCCGACGCTCTGCTGCCGACGATGGGCGGGCAGACGGCGCTGAACTGCGCGCTCGACCTCGCGCGCGAGGGTGTGCTCAACAAGTTCGACGTCGAGTTGATCGGTGCCTCGAAGAAGGCGATCGACAAGGCGGAGGATCGCGAGAAATTCAAGGCGGCGATGACCCGCATCGGACTCGGATCCGCGCGCTCGGGCATCGCGCACAACGTCGAGGAGGCGCTCAAGGTCCAGGCCGAGATCGGCTTTCCGGCGGTGATCCGGCCCTCGTTCACGCTGGGCGGCACCGGAGGCGGAATCGCGTACAACAAGGACGAATTCGTCGACATGTGCAAGCGCGGTCTCGATCTCTCGCCGACGCGCGAGCTGCTGATCGAGGAGTCACTGCTCGGCTGGAAAGAGTTCGAGATGGAGGTCGTCCGCGACAAGAAGGACAACTGCATCATCGTCTGCTCCATCGAGAATCTCGATCCGATGGGCGTGCACACCGGCGACTCGATCACCGTCGCGCCCGCCCAGACGCTGACCGACAAGGAATACCAGATCATGCGCGACGCCTCCATCGCGGTGCTGCGCGAGATCGGCGTCGACACCGGCGGCTCGAACGTCCAGTTCGCGATCAATCCGGCGGACGGACGAATGATCGTCATCGAGATGAACCCGCGCGTCTCACGCTCGTCGGCGCTCGCCTCGAAGGCGACCGGCTTCCCCATCGCCAAGATCGCGGCCAAGCTCGCGGTCGGCTACACGCTGGACGAGCTCAGGAACGACATCACCGGTGGCCAGACCCCGGCGTCGTTCGAGCCGTCGATCGATTACGTCGTCACGAAGGTTCCGCGGTTCGCGTTCGAGAAGTTCAAGCAGGCCGACGACCGGCTCACGACGCAGATGAAGTCGGTGGGCGAGGTGATGGCGATCGGCCGCACGTTCCAGGAGTCGCTGCAGAAGGCGCTGCGCGGCCTCGAGACCGGCGTGGACGGCTTCAATCTCAAGACGGTCGATCCGGAGAAGATCGGCGACGAACTCGCCTATCCGCGTGCCGAGCGGCTGTGGTATGTCGCCGATGCGTTCGGCGTCGGCATGTCGCTGGAGGAGGCCTACCAGCACACGAAGATCGATCCGTGGTTTCTCGCCCAGATCAAGGAAATCGTCGACACCGAGCTCGCCGTCGAGCAGCACGCGCTGGCGAGCCTGACGCGCGCGGAGCTGCTGGCGCTGAAGCGGATGGGATTTTCCGACCGGCGTCTGGCCTACCTGACGAAGACGAAGGAAGGCGACGTGCGGGCGCGGCGGCACGCGCTCGGCATCCGGCCGGTCTACAAGCGCGTCGACACCTGCGCGGGCGAGTTTTCGACGCGGACCGCCTACATGTACTCGACGTACGAGGAGGAGTGCGAGGCCGCGCCGACGGACCGGAGGAAGGTGATGGTGCTGGGCGGCGGCCCCAACCGGATCGGGCAGGGGATCGAATTCGACTACTGCTGCGTGCATGCGGCAATGGCGCTGCGCGAGGACGGTTACGAGACGATCATGGTCAACTGCAATCCGGAGACCGTCTCCACCGACTACGACACCTCGGACCGGCTGTACTTCGAGCCGCTGACGCTCGAGGACGTGCTCGAGATCGTCCACGTCGAGAAGCCGTGGGGTGTCATCGTCCAGTACGGCGGCCAGACCCCGCTGAAGCTCGCGCGCGATCTCGAGGCCAGTGGCGTGCCGATCATCGGAACGTCACCCGACATGATCGACATGGCCGAGGACCGCGAGCGCTTCCAGCAGATGCTGCATCGGCTGGGCCTCAAGCAGCCGCCGAACCGCACGGCGCGCACCGAGGCGGCGGCGATCATCGCTGCGGGCGAAATCGGCTACCCGCTGGTCGTGCGCCCGTCGTATGTACTCGGCGGTCGCGCGATGGAGATCGTCCACGAGCAACGCGACCTCGAGCGCTACATGCAGGAGGCCGTCAAGGTGTCCAACGACAGCCCGGTGCTGCTCGACCGCTTCCTCAACGACGCGATCGAGGTCGACGTCGACGCTCTGTCGGACGGCAGGGCGGTCGTCATCGGCGGCATCATGGAGCACATCGAGCAGGCGGGCGTCCACTCGGGCGATTCGGCGTGCTCGCTGCCGCCGTATTCGCTGACCCCGGAGCTGCAGGACGAACTTCGCCGGCAGACGGTCGAGATGGCGAGGGCGCTCGACGTGGTGGGGCTGATGAACGTGCAGTTCGCGATCCAGTTCAGCGAAGGACGGGGTACGGTATTCGTCCTCGAAGTGAATCCGCGCGCGTCGCGCACGGTGCCGTACGTCTCGAAGGCGACAGGTCGCCCGCTGGCGAAGATTGCGGCGCGCTGCATGGTCGGGCAGACGCTGGCTGCGCAGGGCGTGGCAGGCGAGATCGTGCCGCCGTACTTCTCGGTCAAGGAAGCGGTGTTCCCGTTCATCAAGTTCCCGGGCGTGGACACGATCCTCGGACCGGAGATGAAATCGACGGGCGAGGTGATGGGGGTCGGCGACACGTTCGCCGAGGCGTTCGTGAAATCCCAGCTCGCGGCCGGCGTGAAGCTGCCGGTGAAGGGCAAGGCGTTTATCAGCGTCAAGGACGGCGACAAGGCGCGGGTGGTCGAGGTCGCACGCACGCTCTCCGCTCTGGGGTTCGCCCTGGTGGCTACACGGGGCACGGCGGCGGCGCTCGCGGCGGCCGGCGTGCCGGTGACGCCCGTGAACAAGGTGCACGAAGGCCGGCCGCACATCGTCGACATGCTCCTCAACGACGAAATTGCGCTCGTGGTGAACACCGTGCAGGAAAAACGTACGGCGATCCGCGACAGCTATCAGATCCGGCGTGCCGCGCTCACCGACCAGGTGCCGACGTTCACGACGATCGCCGGTGCCCGCGCCGCGGCACTCGGAATGCAGGGCATGGGCGAGCTCGTGCCGTACGCGATGCAGACCCTGCACAAGCGGCTTAACTGAGCGCCGGGTTTCGGGTAAGCTCCTTTCGACTCTCGGCCGGACGCGGTGCTGCCGCTTCCGGTCTTTTTCGTTTGCGACGACATGAAGAAATTCCCAATGACGGTCCACGGCGCTGCGCGCCTCAAGGCCGAACTGCAGAGACTGAAGACCGTCGACCGACCCGCGGTGAGCGCGGCGATCGCGGAAGCGCGCACGCACGGCGATCTGTCCGAGAACGCCGACTACGATGCGGCGAAGGAACGGCAGGGCTTCATCGAGGGCCGGATCGCCGAGATCGAGCACAAGCTGGCCGGCGCGCAGGTCATCGATCCGGCCGCCATCCACGACGACGAGGGCCGGATTGTCTTCGGCGCGACCGTGGAACTCACCGACGCGCAGACCGGCGCGGACGTGACGTACCAGATCGTCGGCGACGACGAAGCCGATATCAAGCATGGCAAGATCTCGGTGAGCTCGCCGATCGCCCGAGCATTGATCGGCAAGGTCGAGGGGGACACCGCCGAAGTGAAGGCGCCCGGCGGGGTGCGCGAGTACGAGATCCTGGCCGTCCGGTACGTCTAGGATTTCGCGGGGCGTGGCGCGACCGCACCCGCGGTCGGCAGATTGACGAGGGCGATGCCGGCACCGACGAGTGACGCTGCCCCGAGGAACGCCGGGGACACCGGATCGTTCAGCACAAGGCGTCCGAAGGACACGCCGAAGAGCGGGGTCAGGAACGAGAACACTGCGAGCCGGCCGGCGAGATAGCGCGTGAGCAGCCAGAACCACGTCAGATAGCTGGCGAAGGCAACGATGATGGACTGGTAGGCAAGGCTGCCGATCGCCATCGGAGTCCACGCGACCACGCCAGGCTCGCCCAGCGCCCGCGAGGCGAGCGGCAGCAGCGCGGCCGACACCGCGAGTTGGTAGAAAAGGACCTTGGTCGCGCTTGCCCGCGCAAGCCGCGTCGTGCGTATCAGAACGGTTGTCGCGGCCCACAGCAGCGCCGCCAGTGCGCCGAGCGCGTCCCCGAGCAAGGTGGGACGACCCGATCCGGCGAAGCCGTCGGCGAAGGCCAGCGCCACGCCCGCGAACGCGAGCAGAACGCCCGCCCATTGCACCGGCCGCAGACGTTCGCCCGGCACGAACAGCGAGAGTCCCAGCGCAGTCAGGCACGGGGCGAGATAGACGAAGACGACCATCCGCGCGGCGGTCGTGTGGCCGAGTCCCGCATAGATCATGGCGAATTCGGCGGTGAACGCGAGGCCGGCGAGGAGCCCGGGTCGAAGCGTGCCGTCACGGTCCCAGAGCGCAATACGATGGGCTCGCGCCCAGAACACGACTAGGATCGTCGCGACCGTCGATCGGATCGCGCCCTGCATGACCAGCGAAACACCGTGCGCGGCCAGCTTGACCGCCACCTGCTGGAAGCCCCAAAGCATCGATAGGGCGATCATTGCGCCGACGGCAGTGGCGTCGAGCGGGCGGCGGGGGTCAGGCATCGGAGCGTGGGCCGTTCAGGCGTCGCCCCCGCCGCCCACCAAGGCGAGTCGTACGCTCGACGACCGGGGCGGAAACGGGAGGCGGCGCGGGGTTCAGCGCGCCTTGCGCCGCCGGCGCGCTCCGGCCGCGCCCGTCGTGCTGGACGCGGACTTGCCGTGCGGTGTTGCGGCGCGACCGGTCACCGCCTTGCCTCCTTTGGCGCCCGGGCCACGGGGCGGGCGCCTGCCTGGGGCCCCCGATCCGCGTTCCCGTGGTCCGGGCGGGACAAACGCGTCGGTATCGGTTCCTTTCGCGCGGCGGGATTCGGCGGGCTTGCCGCCTCGCGGACGCCGCCGTGGATCGCCTGCGCCTTCGGCGGGGCGGCGGCGCGACGCCGGTTTGCCGCCGGCGCCGTCTGACCCGCGCTCCTCGTGAGGCGGGCTTTGCCGGCGTGCGTTCGCCAGGGACGCGGTCGCGCGTGGCGGGCGCTTGTGACCGCTCGTCGCCAGCGTACGGGCATTGCCCCTGGGCTTCCTGCCCGCGGGTCTTGCAGGAGCGGTCCCGGCGCGCGACGGTCGGCCCGTCCTCTCGGCGGCGGGCTCCGTGGGCGGTGCCGGCCGCCACACGATCAGCAGCTTGCCGATGTGCTGGACCGGCGCCGCATCCAGCTCGGCGCAGATGCGTTCGTGCAGGGCCGCGCGCTCGTCGCGCTCGTCGCTGAACACGCGGATCTTGATGAGTTCGTGCGCGAGCAGGGCGATGTCGATCTCGTGGAGCACGGCCGGCGTGAGCCCGTGCTGGCCGATGGCGACCACGGGATGGAGCGCGTGCGCCTTCGCGCGGAGCGCACGGCGTTCGGATGCAGTGAGCTTTTTCATCCGACTAGTCTACCGCGCCGGGCGCCGGCGCCGAACGGGCCGACCGCGGTGCGATACGGCAATCCGGTTTACCATCGACCGCGAAGGCTCGAGTTCGCGCCGGGGCCGATGAGCGATTGGCATCGCCTGCGCGACAGGTGGACCGCACTACGGCTGGCGAACGACACATGGCGCAGGGGAGCACGAAAAAACACAAATTCGTCAAGGCGTGGATGCAGGAACACGTCAACGACCACTGGGTCAAGGAAGCGAATCGGCTCGGCTACCGGTCGCGCGCCGCGTTCAAGCTGATCGAACTTGCCGAAAGGGATCACCTCCTGCGTCCCGGAATCACGGTCGTCGACCTGGGCTCCGCGCCGGGCAGCTGGAGCCAGGTCCTGCGCGAAAGGCTCGGTCCGCGGGCGCACGTCGTCGCCGTCGACCTCCTGCCCATGGCGCCGATCCGCGGTGTCACCTTTGTCCAGGTCGACTTCCGCGAGGACGACGGGCTGGCTGCGGTCGAGGCCGCGCTGGACGGGCGGAGGGTCGATCTTGTCGTTTCGGATCTCGCCCCCAACCTGTCGGGTGTCGAATCGGCCGATCAGGCACGGTCCGTGCATCTTGGAGAGCTGGCGCTCGAATTCGCCCGGAAATGGCTGCAACCCGGCGGCGATCTCGTCGTCAAAGCTTTCCAGGGCGCAGGTTTTCAGGAATTCCAGCGGGAAATGCAGCTGTATTTCGAAAAGGTCCATGTAAGGAAGCCCAAGGCATCGCGCGACCGCAGCCGTGAGGTTTACCTGGTGGCACGGAGTCTACGGCGCGTCGTGCCGCAAAACGCCTGAACTCTGCGCCAACGCAGGGCAAGCGCGATTTGTCGCCGAAAGCGGAACCTTGGTCCTGTCCAACGGAATTGGGGCGCCGCTGCGGGTACAATACAGGGTTCGGCGCATGCCACTGCATGCGCATCGAAGGCAACAGAAGCAGAATCGGGAGCGCGGCGGCCCGAAGGAATCCGCCGCAAGGAGCGACAGTTTTGAACAACCTGCTGAAAAACATCGGCATCTGGCTCGTTATCGGTCTCGTGGTCCTGACCGTCGTCAAGCAGTTCGACGCGCGGCAGACGACGAAGGACTCCGTTCCGTATTCGGAGTTCATGGATAAGGCCAAGACGGGCGCGGTCGAGTCGGCGACCGTCGAAGGTCGCACGATCAAGTGGGTTGGCGCGGACAAGAAGCGCTACCTTACCTACAGCCCCGGCGACATCTGGATGGTCGGCGATCTCGTCAAGTACGGGGTCAAGGTCGAGGCCAAGCCGGAGGAAGAACAGAGCTTCCTCGCGCAGATCTTCATCTCGTGGTTCCCGATGCTGCTCCTGATCGGCGTGTGGATCTTCTTCATGCGCCAGATGCAGGGCGGCGGGCGGGGAGGCGCGTTCAGCTTCGGCAAGAGCAAGGCCAAGATGCTCGACGAGTCGAACAACACGGTGACCTTTGCCGACGTCGCCGGCTGCGACGAGGCGAAGGAGGAAGTGAGCGAACTCGTCGAGTTCCTGCGTGATCCGTCGAAGTTCCAGAAACTCGGCGGTCGTATCCCGCGCGGTGTGCTGATGGTCGGCTCGCCGGGCACCGGCAAGACGCTGCTCGCCAAGGCGATCGCCGGTGAAGCGAAGGTTCCGTTCTTCTCGATCTCCGGCTCCGATTTCGTCGAAATGTTCGTCGGTGTCGGTGCCGCGCGCGTGCGCGACATGTTCGAGCAGGCGAAGAAGAACGCCCCGTGCATCGTGTTCATCGACGAGATCGACGCGGTCGGCCGCCAGCGCGGCGCGGGTCTCGGCGGCGGCAACGATGAGCGCGAACAGACGCTGAACCAGCTGCTGGTCGAGATGGATGGCTTCGAGGGCAACTCTGGCGTCATCGTCATCGCCGCGACCAACCGGCCCGACGTGCTCGACCCGGCGTTGATGCGGCCGGGCCGATTCGACCGTCAGGTGGTCGTCCCGCTGCCGGACATTCGCGGTCGCGAGCAGATCCTGCTCGTCCACATGCGCAAGGTGCCGATGGCGTCCGACGTGAAGGCGGAGATCATCGCCCGCGGCACGCCGGGGTTTTCCGGCGCCGATCTCGCAAACCTCGTCAACGAGGCGGCGCTGTTCGCCGCACGCCGCAGCAAGCGGCTCGTCGACATGGACGACTTCGAGATGGCGAAGGACAAGATCATCATGGGCGCGGAGCGGCGCTCGATCGTGATGCCCGAGGAAGAACGTCGCAATACCGCGTATCACGAGTCCGGCCACGCGATCGTCGCCAAGCTCCTGCCGAAGACCGACCCGGTGCACAAGGTCACGATCATCCCGCGCGGCCGTGCGCTGGGCGTGACGATGCAGCTGCCGGTCGCCGACCGCTACAGCATGGACCGCACGCATATGCTCAATGTCATCGCGGTGCTGTTCGGCGGCCGCATCGCCGAAGAGATCTTCATGAACCAGATGACGACCGGCGCCTCGAACGACTTCGAGCGCGCGACCGAGCTCGCGCGCAACATGGTCACGCGCTACGGCATGTCGGACGTGCTGGGCCCCATGGTGTACGCGGAGAACGAGGGCGAGGTATTCCTCGGCCGTTCGATCACGACGCACAAGAATGTCTCCGAGGAGACGATGCGCAAGGTCGACAGCGAGATCCGCAAGATCATCGATTCGCAGTACGCCGTGGCGCGCCGCTTGCTGGAGGAGAACCGCGACAAGGTCGAGGCCATGGCCAAGGCGCTGCTCGAACTGGAAACGATCGACGCCGACCAGATCGACGACATCATGGCCGGCAAGCCGCCGCGGCCGCCGAAGCCGACGCAGTCCAGCTCCGGCTCGTCGACGCCGGGCGCCTCCGCGGGTCCCGACGCGGCGCCGTCGGCCAATCCGGCGTGAACGAGCGTTGAGCGTCCGACGTCGAGCGCGCGACGTCGCGGACGCCGATGCCCGCTCTCGCACATCAGGGGGCGCCGCGAGGTGCCCCGTTTTTTTGTGCCGCCGATCGCCCGGTCCGCTCTGACGGACGTCTGACGCAGGACGCCCAACCTGCACCGATGATTCTTCGCTGCGGCCGCTTCGCGTTCGAGCTCTCGCGGCCCGTGGTGATGGGAATCGTCAACGTCACGCCGGACTCGTTCTCCGACGGCGGTCGATTTCTCGATACCGCTGCCGCGATCGCCCGCGGTCGCCGGATGATCGCCGAGGGCGCCGTGCTCGTGGACGTCGGTGGGGAATCGACGCGGCCGGGCGCGTCGCCGGTCGCCGAAGCCGTCGAGTTGGCACGTGTGCTGCCCGTCGTCGAATCGCTCGCCACCGACGGCATTCCCGTGTCCGTCGATACGCGCCGACCGGGAGTGATGCGCGCGGCGATCGACGCCGGCGCGGTGATGATCAACGACGTCTGTGCGCTGACCTCGCCCGGGGCGATCGAGACCTGCGCCGCGGGCGGGGTTGCCGTCTGCCTGATGCACATGCGCGGCGACCCGGCCACCATGCAGCAGCAGCCTGCCTATCACGACGTGCTCGGCGAGGTTCGCGACTTTCTTGCGGACCGGGCCAGTGCATGCGTGGCCGGCGGCATTGCCACCGATCGAATCGTGCTCGACCCGGGCTTTGGGTTCGGCAAGACGTTGGCGCATAATCTCGCGCTGCTGCGCGGCCTGCCTGCGCTCGTCGCGGCCGGATATCCGGTGCTTGCCGGCCTGTCGCGCAAGGCGATGCTGGGCGCACTGACGGGACGATCGGTGGACCAGCGAATGGCCGCGAGTATCGCAGCCGCCGTGCTGGCAGTCGCGGGCGGCGCGGCGATCGTGCGGGTGCACGATGTCGCCGAAACGGTCGACGCCTTGAAAGTGTGGCAGGCGCTGCACGACGAAACGGATCCAGTATGAGTCAACAACGCAACTATTTCGGCACCGATGGCGTTCGCGGACGCGTCGGCGAACCACCCATTACACCCGAACTCGTGCTCAAGCTCGGATGGGCCGCAGGTCGCGTGCTTGCGGCCGAATCGGTGCCGCCCGGCGGGCGTCCCGCGGTGCTGATCGGCAAGGACACGCGGATTTCGGGATATCTGCTCGAGGCGGCACTCGAAGCGGGACTTTCCGCTGCGGGCGTCGATGTCTATCTGACCGGACCTCTGCCCACGCCGGCGGTCGCCTACCTGACGCGTGCGCTGCGCCTGTCGGCCGGCATCGTGATCAGCGCGTCGCACAACCCGTACGACGACAACGGGATCAAGTTCTTCTCGGGGGGCGGGGCGAAACTGCCCGACGCGGTGGAGTCGGCGATCGAGGAGAGCATGGCCGCGCCGCTCACCTGCGTCCCGTCGGCGAAACTCGGCAAGGCGCGTCGCGTCGAAGATGCCCCGGGCCGCTACATCGAGTTCTGCAAGAGCACCTTTCCCAACGAGCTCGATCTCAGGGGCTGGCGCGTCGTGGTCGATTGCGCCAACGGTGCCGGCTATCACGTGGCGCCGCCGGTGTTTCACGAGCTCGGTGCCGATGTCGTCGCCGTCGGTGTGGATCCGAACGGCGTCAACATCAACGAGAAGGTCGGCGCGACGCATCCCGCCCATCTGCAGCGCGCCGTCGTCGAACACGGGGCCGACCTCGGCATCGCCCTCGACGGCGACGGCGACCGGCTGCTGATGGTCGATCGCGACGGCCGTGCGTACGACGGTGACCAGCTGCTCTACATCATCGCGCTCGACTACCGGCGGCGCGGCATGCTCGCCGGTGGTGTGGTCGGCACGCTGATGAGCAACCTCGGCTTCGAGCAGGCGCTCGCCCGTCTCGGCATTCCGCTGGAGCGTGCGCCGGTCGGCGACCGTTACGTGCTCGAACGGATGATCGAGCGTGGATGGCAACTCGGCGGCGAGAACTCCGGCCATATCCTTTGCCTGGACAAGCACACGACCGGCGACGCGATCGTAGCGGCGCTTGCGGTGCTGCGGGCGCTGGTGGAGCAGAAGAAGACGCTGGCCGAGGCGGCGGCCGCGGTCACGCTGTTTCCGCAGCGGCTCATCAACGTCCCGATCCGTCGCGGTTACGACTGGAAAGGCAACGCCGCGATCACGTCTGCCCAGGCGGAGACGATCAAGGCGCTGGGCGATGCCGGCCGCGTGCTCCTGCGCCCCTCCGGGACCGAGCCTGTACTGCGCGTGATGGTCGAGGCGCGCGAACGGGCGTTGGCCGACCGGCACGCGCAGGCACTGGCCGACGTCATCGCCGCGACGGCCACGTAGGCATCAATCGGCCCGCATCGCAGGCCGATCGGCGGCGACGATTCCACGCGCCGACGTCGTGACGCGCCGCGGACCGGCTCCGCTGCCACGCAGGGCGCCGGATGACGACCGGTTTGCGACGTGTCCGGCCGGCCGGGCGGGCGTCGCTATAATGGATCCATGGTATCGGTGCTGCACGCCGCACCCGGGTCCGATGCGCCGCAGGCCGTTGCGGCGTGGCTGGAGTCGCTGCGCGGCATCTATCCCGAATCGGATGTTGATGCGATCGCCGCAGCGTTCGCCTATGCACGCGAGCGCTGCGGCGATGCACGCACGCGCGACGGCGAGCGTCTTGTCGATCGTGCCGCAGGGGCGGCGACGATCCTCGCCGGCCTCAGGCTCGACACCGACACCGTCCGCGCCGCGCTGCTGATCGGCTTGCCCGCCGCGCGGGCCTTCGATGCGGAGGAAGTGGCTGCCAAGCTCGGCGCCGATGTGGCGGCGCTGGTGGCCGGCGTCGCGCGGATGGACGAGATTCGCGCGCTGCCCGACGCGGGCGGACCCGAGGAGCGTGCCGCGCAGGCCGAGCGCCTGCGCAAGATGCTGCTGGCGATGGTCGAGGACATACGGGTGGTCCTGGTCAAACTGGCCGAGCGCACCCAGGCGCTGCGCTACCTCATGACCGGCGGCGCCGAGAGTGCGGACGCACGCCAACGTGCGGCGCGCGAGGTGCTCGACCTCTTCGCGCCGCTCGCGAACCGGCTCGGCGTATGGCAGATCAAGTGGGAGCTCGAGGACCTTTCGCTGCGCGCGCTGGAACCCGAGACCTACAAGACGATCGCAAGGATGCTCGACGAGCGCCGGCTGGATCGCGAGCGCTACATCGAGAGTGTCGTCGCGATGCTGAAGCGCGAGCTGGCCGCCGCCGGGATCAAGGCCGAGGTCAGCGGACGGCCGAAGCACATCTACAGCATCTGGAACAAGATGCGGCGCAAGCAGGCGGGGATCGATACGCTGTACGACATCCGGGCGGTGCGCGTACTCGTCGACGACGTCAAGGACTGCTATGCCGCGCTCGGGATCGTCCATCATCTGTGGACGCCGTTGCCGCGCGAATTCGACGACTACATCGCGAAGCCGAAGTCGAACGACTACCGTTCGCTGCACACGGCGGTCATCGGGCCCGAGGGGAAACCGCTGGAGGTGCAGATACGCACGTTCGAGATGCATCAGCACTCGGAGTACGGCGTCGCCGCGCACTGGCGCTACAAGGAGGGCGGGACGGACAGCCGGGTGCGCGGCATGCGGCGCGACCCGGGCTTCGAGGACCGTATCGCGTGGCTGCGACAGGTGCTCGACTGGAAGGACGCGGTCGCCGACAGCACCGATTTCCTGGCGGCGTTCAAGAGCAGCCTGTTCGTCGACACGATCTACGTGCTCACGCCCCAAGGCAAGGTCGTTGACCTGCCGCGCGGCGCCACGCCGGTCGACTTCGCGTACGCCGTCCATACGAGTCTCGGCCATCGGTGCCGCGGCGCACGCGTCGACGGCGTCATGGTGCCGCTCAATACGCCGCTGAAGAACGGCCAGCAGGTCGAGGTGATCACGGCGAAGCAGGGAGGACCGTCACGCGACTGGCTCAATCCGGAGCTGGGCTACGTGCACGGCCACCGCGCACGCAGCAAGGTGCGGCAGTGGTTCAAGGCGCAGCAACTCGAGGAGACGCTGGCGCAGGGTCGTTCGATCGTCGAACGCGAACTGCAGCGCGCGGGGGCAACGGCGGTCAATCTGGAAGCGGTGGCGGCCAAGGCCGGATTCGGCAAGGCGGACGACCTCTTCGCGGCCGTCGGCCGCGACGAACTGAACACGCGACAGATTCAGACGGCAATCAAGGCCGTCGTGCAGCCGGAAGGGACGACGGCGACGGAAGTGCATGCCGAAGTCGACGTCCGCCGCAGCAAGGCGGCGGGCTCCGGCAGCGGCATTCTCATCGTGGGCGTGGACCGGCTGATGACCCATCTGGCACGCTGCTGCAAACCCGCTCCGCCGGATCCGATCGTCGGCTTCGTGACGCGAGGCAAAGGAGTGTCGATCCACCGGCAGAGCTGCGCAGCAGTTGCACGGATGCGTGCGCGCGAACCGGAGCGGCTTATCGAGGCCGGCTGGGGTGCGCCGCGCGACGAGGTGTTCCCCGTCGACGTGGTGCTCGAGGCGATGGACCGGCAGGGATTGTTGCGCGACGTCACCGAAGTATTTTCGCGCGAGCGCATCAACGTGACCGCGGCGAACACGCTGACACGCAACATGCAGAGCCGCATGGCCTTCACCCTCGAGGTGAAGAGCCTCGACGCACTGACGCACGCCTTGGCGCTCGTCCGCGACGTGCCGGGCGTGATGTCGGCGCTGCGTCGCTGACCGGACTCCGCGCGCTCTGCAAGACAGCGGATGCGCGAGTGCTGGGCCTATCTGGCGCCAGCGGTCGATGCATTCGACCTCGAACTGCGCATCAGCGCCATCGACCGCGGCGAGCTTCCGGAACCGATTCCTGCGATCCAGGTGAGGAGCGACAGCGTGTCGCCCTCCGGGGCGCGCGCCGCTAGCGAAGAGCGAGCGCGACCGCAAGGCCCGCTGCACCGCAGGCAAGGATGACCGGGATGACGCCCGCCTTGAAGCGGAACAACGCCAGCGCAGCCACGATGCCGATGACGAGCGACCGCGGATCGAGGCCGCGCAGGGTCGCGTTCGAAAGCCATCCGTCCGACCAGAATACGTGCCATGCGAAGAACAGTGCGAGGTTGACGATCACGCCGACGACCGCTGCCGTGATGCCCGACAGCGGTGCGGTGAACTTGAGCTGGCCGTGCGTGGCTTCCACCAGCGGGCCTCCGGCGAGGATGAACAGGAAGCTCGGCAGGAAAGTGAAGAACGTCGCCACGCACGCTCCCGCGATGCCCGCGACGGCGAGCGCATCCGGTCCTAGCACCGCCTTGGTCCAGCCGCCGACGAACCCGACGAACGCGACGATCATGATGAGGGGGCCGGGCGTGGTTTCGCCGAGCGCCAGTCCGTCGATCATCTGCGAGGGTGTCAGCCACGCGAAGGTCTCGACGGCTCCTTGATAGACATAGGGCAGCACCGCGTAGGCACCGCCGAACGTGAGCAACGCGGCCTTGGTGAAGAACCACCCCATTCGCGGCAACGTCGCCCCGGGGCCGTAGCTCGCGACGAGCATCGCGAGGACGAAAAGCCAGAGGCCGAGGCAGACCGACACCATCAGCGCGAGCCGCATCCCGCTGAAGCGCGCATGGGCGGGCGTAGGCGTGTCGTCGTCGATCACTGCAGGCGCGTGCGTGCCGCTGCTGCTGCCGTGCGCACCGCCGATCACGAACTGCGCGGGCGCGAAGCGACCGCCGATCGCGCCGAGAATGCCGGCCGCCAGCACGATCGCCGGAAAGGGAACCGCGAACGCGAATATCGCGATGAACGCAGCGGCGGCGATGGCCCAGAGCAGTGGGGTCTTGAGCGCGCGCGATCCGATGCGCCACGCCGCATGCAGCACGATCGCGACAACCGCCGGTTTGATGCCGTACAGCACACCGGCGATGGCGGGCACGCTGCCGTAGGCAAGATACAGCCACGACAGCGCGATGAGCAACGCCAGCGACGGCAGCACGAACAGCGTGCCGGCCAGCACGCCTCCCCACGTGCGGTGCAGCAGCCAGCCGATGTAGGTGGCGAGCTGGGTCGCCTCGGGTCCGGGCAGGATCATGCAATAGTTGAGCGCATGCAGGAACCGCCGCTCGGAAATCCAGCGCATCCGCAGGACGAGGTCGTGGTGCATGATCGCGATCTGGCCGGCCGGTCCGCCGAAGCTGACGAATCCGAGCCGCAGCCAGTAGCGGAAGGCTTCGCCGCGCGTGGGCGGCGCGGGTCGGGTCGCCTCCGGCTCGCGTGGCGTCGCGGCCCGGTTCAGATCAGACCTTCGAGCAGCTGGACATCGACGAGATCGCCGACGGCGCAGTTGCCGGTGTCCGCGGCGAGGACGATGAAGCAGTTCGCCTGCGACATCGACGACAGGATGCCCGAGCCCTGGTCTCCTGTTGTGCGTGCCGTGTAGCCGCCCTTGCCGTCCGCCGCGAGGATGCCGCGCTGGAACTCGGTGCGCCCCGGGGCCTTCCGGATGGGCGCCGCAAGCGCGACCTTGAACGTGGGCGGCGGCCCGACGTCGCGTCGTCCCTGGAGGATCCGCAACGCGTCCTGAACGAAGTGGTAGAAGGTCACCATCACCGAGACCGGATTGCCGGGCAGTCCGAAGAAATGGGCCTGTCCGATCTTCCCGTAGGCGAGCGGCCGACCGGGTTTCATCGCGATCTTCCAGAAGAGCACCTCGCCGAGCTTGTCGAGCAGTTGCTTGACGAAGTCGGCCTCGCCGACGGAGACCCCCCCCGAGGTGATGACGACGTCGGCGCTGTCGGCCGCGCGGGTGAACGCGCGCTCGAGTTCCTCCGGCACGTCGGGAACGACGCCCATGTCGACCATGTCGCACGAGAGCCGCTTCAACATCCCGTAGAGCGTGTAGCGATTGCTGTCGTAGATCTCGCCCGCCGCGAGCGGCGTTCCGACCGATTTGAGTTCGTCGCCGGTGGAGAAGAAGGCGACGCGCAACCGGCGGAAAACGGTCACTTCTCCGATGCCAAGCGAAGCCATCATCCCGAGTTCGGCTGGGCGCACCGGCTGGCCCGTCCGGAACACCACCTGGCCCTTCCTGAGATCCTCGCCGGCGAAACGGCGGTTCTGACCCGGCTTGGCGACTGCACCGGGGGCGATCCTGACGCCCTCGGCGCCCTCGGTCGTGCGTTCCTGCATCACGACCGTGTCGGCGCCGGCGGGCATCACGCCGCCGGTGAAGATGCGCACGCATTGGCCGGGGCCGACGCTGACATTCGGCGGTCGCCCCGCAAACGACTCGCCGATTCGCCGCAGCACCGTCTCGCCGTCGGGCGCGAGATCGGCGAAGCGGAGCGCATAGCCGTCCATCGCCGAATTGTCGTGTCCGGGGACGTCCAGCGGCGAGATGACGTCGGCGGCGAGCACGCGATCGAGCGCCTGGCGAATGTGCACGCGTTCGGTGGCCGTGACCGGCTCGAGGAACGTGCGGATCAGGGCACGCGCCTTGTCGACCGGCATCGAGTTCGGATCGTAGTCGTCGGCGCAGGAGGCTTCGCGAAGGGTCTTGGGCTCGGTCATGCGGAAAGGAGAGACGGTGTCCGGGGATGCCGCGATTCTAAGCCGTTCGGCGCTCGCGCGGCGCGCGCGCTCGGCGTCGCCTCCGAGGTTCGTCAGCAGCGCCCGGGGGCACTCGCCACGAGCTCGTCGACCGTGTTGATGTTGCGGAACGCGTCGGCTTCGTCGTCGAATGCGACTTCGACGACCGCCAGCGTCGCGTACCAGAAATCGATCTTGCGTCCGCCCCCGGTGAGAAATGCCGAGAGGTGCGGCAGCACTTCGCGGCGGACCAGCGCGAACACCGGATGCGGCTGGTCGAAGGTCTTCGCGACGGCAATCTGGGCGCTGTTCGTGGCGATGCCCGCGGCGAGTCGCGCCACGAGGTCGGTGGGCAGGAAGGGCGAGTCACACGGAACCGTGATCACGAACGGCGTCGTCGCCCGGGTCATGCCCGCGTGCAGCCCCGCGAGCGGTCCGGCGAATCCGCCGACCGCATCGGCGACGACCGGCACGCCGAACGCGGCATAGCGGTCGTGATTCTGATTGGCGTTGATCAGAAGTGCACCGACCTGCGGGCGCAGGCGCTCGAGCACGTGCGCGATCATCGGCCGGCCGCCGAGTTCGACCAGGCCCTTGTCCACGCCCCCCATCCGGCGACCCAGGCCACCGGCGAGCACGATGCCGGTGATCTCGGCGACAGCCGGCATGCCGCTCACGCGGGCGTCGCGGGCCACGGAATCCACGCTGCGTGCTCCTCGAAGAAGGCGTGTCCCTCCGGCGCGCGGTCCACGGGCTCGTCGAAGGCCGGCAGCGCGACATGGGTCTCACCCGCCCAGCGGTCGGATTCGAAGAAGAGCTTCGTTCCACACACCCGGCAGAACGAGCGCCGCGTTCCGGGAGACGAGACGTAGGCGACGAGGTCGTCGGACCCGGCGAGTATCTCGACCTGCCGCGACGGGAAGCCGATCCACGTGACGAACGCCGCGCCGTGCGAGCGGCGGCAGCTCTCGCAGTGACAGTGGCAACAGAAGCGCGATGGGAATCGCGCGACGAAGCGGACCCGGCCGCACATGCAGCGGCCGCGGGCTTCCGTGCGGGCGCCGGCGGTCATTCGGCGCGGAAGCGGGCGGCGCCGGTGAACAGCAGGTAGCGGCGATTCGTCGCGCGGCCGATCATCGTGATGCCGACCTTCTGCGCGATTTCGTGACCCATCTGCGTCAATCCCGAGCGCGACACCAGGAACGGAATACCCATCTGTGCGGCCTTGATCACCATCTCCGAGGTGAGCCGGCCGGTCGTGTAGAAGATCTTGTCGCCGCCCTCGATGCGATCGAGCCACATCTGGCCTGCGATCGCGTCGACGGCGTTGTGCCGGCCGACATCCTCGACGAACATCAGGATCCGGGACCGGTCGCCCTCGTTGCTGGCGAGCGCGCAGCCGTGGACGGCACCGGCCTGCTTGTAGATCGTCTCGTGCACGCGGACCGCTTCGAGCAGCGCGTAGAGCGCCGCCCGCGTCAGGGTCGCGCCTTCCGGCAGCCGGACGCTGTCGATCTCGTCCATCAGGTCGCCGAACACGGTTCCTTGTCCGCAACCCGTGGTCTTCGTCCGTTTCTGCGTCTTCGCCTCGAGATCCTGCAGACCGCCGCGGGTCCTGATCGCGACGGCGTTGATGTCCCAGTCGACCTGGACGGCGAGGATGTCGTCGATGGAGTCGACCAGACGCTGGTTGCGCAGATAGCCGATCGCGAGCGCCTCGGGGGCGGCACCGAGCGTCATCAGTGTCAGCAATTCCTGCTTGTCCACATAAAGTGTCAGCGGATGCTCGCCGGCGACCGGCGTCTCCCGTTCGGCGCCGGTCTCGTCGACGGCGCGGACGTTGAAGGTCGATGGCCGCGCCGCCTGGGTCAGGAGCGGACGGTGCGGCGGATGCGGGGCATTCATCGGCTTTCCTCGGCGACCGCGACGCGCAGCCATTTCATGAGCGGCAGGAGGTCGCGGAAGTAGCCTGCGATGTCGCCGGCGAGATCCTTCGTCGGGTGCTTCACGATATCGACTTCCACGATGCCGAAGAAGTGCTTGAGCTTGATCGCGTCGATGTGCGGAAGATCGGCGGCGAAGCCCTTCGGGGGGCGCGTCAGCGACTCTTCCGGGGCGAGCCCGCCGTAGGTGCGGCTGAACCGGGCGTCGCGCAGCAGGCGCGTCAGCTGCCGGGGATGCGTAGCGATGTGCTGGCGGATACGCAGCAATATCGATGGATGCGGGCGATAGATTCCGCCGCCGGCCATCAACAGGCCGTGGTGATCGATGTGGAAATAGTAGCCGGGAGCGAGACCACGCTTCGAACGGTCGCCGATCGCGGCACTGAACTGTGTCTTGTAGGGAGACTTGTCCTTCGCGAAGCGCGTGTCGCGGTAGATCCGGAACAGCGACGGCTTCAGTTCGACCGGTCCCAGTTCGCGGTCGAACGCGGCAACGCGCCGGATCAGGTCGGCGACCAGATCCTCGAACTCCTGGCGAAGGATGTCGTACGCCGGCTTGTTCCAGGCGAACCACGGGCGGTTGTTGTTTCGCGCGAGGCCGTCCAGGAACTCGATCAGGGCGTTGACGTGCATGGGTGACGGGATGCTGCGTACATGAATCGGCGTCATCGGTTCGCAGGCAGCGGATTCGTCCCCGTGCGACGCGCGGTGCGCGAATGCGGACGAAGCTGCTGGCTAGCCGCCGATGTAGCTCATCTCCACTTTCGGTACCCGCGGCGTATTCGCGGTGCGGACCTCCGAGTAGCGGTCGGCACGTCCGTTCCAGACTGCGGCGATGGCATTGCCGATCGCGGCGTCCGAGCGGCCCTCGCGCAGCAGCCCGCGCAGGTCGAAGCCGTCGGTCGCGAAAAGGCACGTGTAGAGTTTGCCGTCCGTCGACAGTCGCGCCCGCGTGCAGGTGCGGCAGAACGCCTGCGTCACCGACGCGATGACCCCGACCTCACCGCCGCCGTCGCGGTAGCGCCAGCGCTCGGCGACCTCGCCCGCGTAGTTCGGATCGACGGCAACGAGCGGCATCTGGGCGTCGATCGTGCGGACGATCTCGGCCGCCGGCACGACGTCGTCCATGCGCCAGCCGTTGGTGGCACCGACGTCCATGAACTCGATGAAACGGACGATGTGGCCGCTGCCGCGGAAATGGCGCGCCATCGGCAGGATCGAGTCCTCGTTCATTCCGCGCTTGACGACCATGTTGATCTTGAGCGGGGCAAGGCCCGCGGCCGCGGCGGCGTCGATCCCGTCGAGCACCTTCGCAACCGGGAAGTCGACGTCGTTCATTGCCCGGAACGTCGCATCGTCCAGCGAATCGAGACTGACCGTGACCCGCGTCAGGCCTGCGTCGCGCAATGCCGCCGCCTTTTTCGCGAGCAAGGCGCCGTTGGTCGTGAGCGTCAGGTCGACGTCGCCCAGCCGCGCCAGCATCTCCACCAGCCGCTCGACATTCCGGCGCAGAAGCGGTTCGCCACCCGTCAGACGGATCTTCGCGACGCCGCGCTCGACGAACAGCTTCGCGACGCGCGCGATCTCCTCGAACGACAGCAGATCGCCATGCGGAAGAAAGCGGTAGTCGCTGTCGAACACGTCCTTCGGCATGCAGTAGACGCAGCGGAAGTTGCAGCGGTCGGTGACCGATATGCGCAGGTCATGCAGCGGCCGGTCGCGTGCGTCCGTCAGGCGCCCGGGTGCTGCGGGCACCTCGCTTGCCGCAGCGCGCATGAACGCCTCGTGGCGGGCGCGGCGTTCCGCGGCATCGTTGTCGCGAGCGTCGGTGAGCGGAATGATCGTAGCCATGGACGACTGGGATGTGTCGGGCAATCGAAGATGTTAGCAGAGCCACGGCCGTGGTGTATCATCGGCGCCGGCGTCGTGCCGCGCGTGGCGATTGCGCAGCGCATGCCCGGAAGAGTCCATGTCCACGTTGCGGTTTCCCGTCGCCGTCCTGATGCAACGCACGCCGTTGGCCAATCGATGGGCCAGCGAGCGGTGGGAGCCGGTGAGCGTGGAAGCGATGCCGGCGGAGTCGGTCGACCTGTCCCCTCGCTGCGTCGCCGACGATGCCGGTGGAACACGATGGCGTTTCCCTGGCCACGTGGTCGAACTGCACCGGTCCGAAGCCGAGGGCTACTACCTCAACCTGTCGGCTCCCGATCCGAAAGTGTTTGTGATGTGGCGCATGGCCGACGACGGCGCCGAGCCCGCGGCCCGGCCGTGGATCGTCACCGTGAGCTACAACCAGGCGGCGCGAATGCTCGACGGTGGCGAACAGGTCGACGCGGTTCCGCTGCCCGCGGAGATTCGTGCCTTGCTCGAACCGTACGTTGCGGAGCATTACAAGCCGGAGCCGCGGCGCAAGGTGAAACGCAACGATCCGTTCGTGAACGGCGCGTCGGCCCGACCGCGCGACCGGCGCGGCTGAACGGAAGCTGCTGTCCTGCCGCGATGACCGCCGACGACACTACTCGCCCGGGCTTTTCGTTCAAACGCTGGTCGCAGCGCAAGCTCGAGGCCGCGCGTACCGTCGCGCCCCGGACCGAGCCGCCGGCGGCGCCGGCCGTCGCACCCGCCGCATCGGCTCCGGCGTCGTCGACGGGAGCTCAGGGTCCGGACCCGGTCGTACCTCGGCCCGAGCTGCCGCCGCCGGAAAGCCTGACGTTCGATGCCGACTTTGCGGCGTTCCTGCAGCCGAAGGTCGACGAATCCCTGAAGCGGCAGGCCCTGAAGCGACTGTTCAGCGATCCACGCTTCAACGTCATGGACGGCCTCGACGTCTACATCGACGATTATTCGCGGCCGGACCCTCTGCCACCGGGCATGCTGGAGCAGCTGGTGCAGGGCCGTTATCTGTTCGACCCCCCGCGCACCCGCGTCAACGAACACGGATTTGTCGAGGACGTGCCGCCCGAAGACTCCGCGGCGGGCGCGGAGCGTGCGCGCGCGACGGTCGTCGACGGCGATGCCGCGCCCGACGCGCCCGTGGCCCTGGGCGATTCGCAACCACGCGGATCCCCGTCTGCGTCTGAGAATCCGGGACCGTCGGACGACGCAACGGCGGAACCCGATCCCAGCGCTGCCGCGCCGCCGCGTCAGGATCCGCCGCCGCGATGACGCTCGCCGACAAGAACCTCCATCTGTGCTCGTGCAACGGCACGCTGCCCCTCGACGCCGCGGCACTTGCCCGCGCGCTTGCGCTGCCCGGTGTACCGGGCGTCCGTACGATGCTGTGTCAGAAGGAGCTCTCGGCATTCTCGGGGCAGGTCGAGGGCGACGTCGTCGTTGCCTGCACCCAGGAGGCGCACCTGTTCGGCGATATAGCCGAAGCGGGCGGCAAGACGCAGACAATCCGGTTCGTCAACGTACGCGAAAACGCCGGCTGGTCTGCCGAAGGGCGTGCGGCGACACCGAAGATCGCGGCGCTGCTCGCGATGGCGGGCCTGCCGGATCCGGATCCGGTTCCGCGCGTCGCCTACCATTCGCAGGGCCAGCTCGTCATCGTCGGCCCCCTCGACGCGGCGCTGCACTGGGCGCGGGCGCTCTCGGGTCGGCTGGGCGTCGCGGTGCTCGCCACGGGCCGGACCGTCGGATCCGACCTTCCGTCCGAGCGCAACTTCCCCGTGTATTCGGGATCGGTCAGCCGGGTCGCGGGATGGCTCGGCGCGTTCGAGGTCGCCTGGACGCAGGACAATCCGATCGACCTCGACCTGTGCACGCGCTGCAACGCCTGTGTGCGCGCCTGTCCCGAGAAGGCGATCGATTTCAGCTACCAGATCGACCTCGACCGGTGCAGATCGCACCGCGCGTGCGTCGCGGCCTGCGGCGCCGTTGGCGCGATCGACTTCGCCCGTCGCGACCGCACGCGGGTCGAGCGCTTCGATCTCGTGCTCGACCTGCAGCGTACGCCGCAATTGCGAATGCACCAGCCACCGCAAGGCTATTTTGCGCCGGGCACCGATCCCGTCGCCCAGGCACAGGCCGTTGCCGAACTGTCGGGAATGGTCGGTGAATTCGAGAAGCCGAAGTTCTTCGCCTACAAGGCATCGATCTGCGCGCACAGCCGGTCGCAGAAGACCGGTTGCAATCAATGCATCGATGTCTGTTCGACGGAGGCGATCCGCGCCGACGGCGATCACGTCGCGGTCGAGCCGCATCTGTGCATGGGATGCGGCGCCTGCACGACGGTCTGCCCCTCGGGCGCCCTGACCTACGCCTACCCGTCGGTGCCCGATCTCGGGCGCCGGTTGAAGACGATGCTCGCCGCGTATGCCAAGGCGGGCGGTACGGACGCATGCGTGTTGCTGCATGCCGCGGAGGGCAACGCACCGATCGCCGCGCTTGCCCGGCGTGGCCGCGGGCTTCCCGCGCGCGTCATTCCGCTCGAAGTGCACCACGTCGCCGCCGTCGGGCTGGACGTCTGGCTCGCCGCGCTGGCGCTGGGGGCGAGTCAGGTGGCGGTGCTGGCCACCGGCGGCGAGGCGCCGCAGTATCGCGAGGCGTTGGACACCCAGATGCGCATCGCCGATACGATCGCCCGGGCGCTCGGCTATCAGGGCACGCACTTCCGCGTCTTCGACGGTGCCGACACGCAGTTGCTGGAAGACGCGATGTGGTCGTGGCCAGCGGCGCTCGGCGTGCGCGCTGCGGCGACGTTTGCGCCGACGTCCGACAAGCGCACGACCGCGGCGCTCGCGATCGAGCACCTCGCCAGGCACGCTCCGGTGCCGCAACGAGAGATCGCATTGCCCGCGGGTGCGCCGTTCGGCACGATCACCGTCGACCGGGACGCGTGCACGATGTGCCTCGCCTGCGTCGGGGCATGCCCGGTCGGGGCGATTCTCGACAACGCGGAAACGCCGCAACTCCGGTTCATCGAATCGAAATGCGTGCAGTGCGGCCTGTGCCGCGAGACGTGCCCGGAGCACGCGATCGCGCTTTCCCCGCGGCTGGCGCTCGGGCCGGAGGCCAAGCAGCCTCGCGTGCTGAATGCGGCGGCCATTGCGAAATGTATATCCTGCGGAAAGCCGCTGGGAACGGAGAAGATGGTCGAGGCGATGCTGGCGCGGCTTGCCGGGCATTCGATGTTCGCGGCACCGGGCGCGCTGGACCGGCTGCGGATGTGCGCGGACTGTCGGGTGATCGACATGATGAAAGACCAGACGGGCGCCGGCCGTGGCTGAGGCTGCCGTCACGATGCGCCATCGTCTGGAGCCGGAGGACCAGGCGCGCGCGGACTTCTATGCGCTTCTCGCCCGGCTCTACACGGCGGCACCGGACGCCGATCTGCTGACGGCGATCGCCAACGCGCCGCCGCTGGCCACGGCAACGCACACGAGCGAGGCCGGGGACGTTGCCGTCGCGCTGGCCCGCGCATGGGACGATGTGCGCGCCGCCAGCACGGCGATGGACTCTGCCGCTGCACGCCAGGAATACGATGATCTGTTCGTTGGCGTGGGAAAGATCGATGTCAATCTCCACGCATCACACTGGCTCGCCGGCGCAATGATGCAAAAACCGCTTGCCGACATTCGTGGCGCACTGGCCGCCATGGGGCTCGGACGCCGTCCCGATGCCGTCATGGTCGAAGACCACCTCGCGGCGGTGTGCGAGACCATGCGCATCTTGATCGAAGGGCAGGGCGAACGTCGCCCCGCGACGATCGAGGATCAACGCGCATTCTTCGACGCCTACATGGCCACGTGGATCGAGAGTTGTTGCAATGCAATAGTGCAGAATCCTGTTGCCAACTACTACCGTCCCGTCGCAAAATTCACAAAAGTCCTGTTGGCGCTCGAACGTGACTCGTTCGCCATCGAATAGCCACATTAAGTCACGCCGTCATCTTGGAGGCCTGCATGCGCAATCCCACGCGTAGCAATCGTCCTGCCACGCCGGTTCCGGCATCAGATTCCCCCTCCGCCAATCTCAAACGCCGTCGCTTCCTGCTCTCGCTTGGCGCGGGCGGCGCGGGCGTCGCCGCGGTTGCCGCCGCCACGCTGCCAGGCGTGGCCGCCGCACAGTCGGCCGTCGCTGCACCGACCGACCAGGATGCCGGTTATCGCGAAACGAAGCATGTTCGCGACTACTACCGGACCGCCAAGCTCTAGGAGGAGGGAAGGATCATGCTGCTGACCAAGAAAAGCGACGCCATCGCCGCAGCCGGTCCGCGTCTTCGCCGTTTCGTCGGGGCCGTGCTGCCGACGATGGACCGGCGGACGTTTCTGAAGCGCTCGGGCCTGGTAGCAGGGGCGGGAGCGTTTGCGAGCCAGCTGCCGTATGGCGCCATCGGCAAGGCCGAGGCGGCGAAGGAAGGCGAGGCCGCGCAGGTCGAGAGGAAGCGCACGGTCTGCACGCACTGCTCGGTCGGGTGCGCGGTCGATGCCACGGTGGAGAACGGCGTCTGGACGCGGCAGGAACCGGTCTTCGACTCACCGCTCAACCTCGGAGCGCACTGCGCAAAGGGCGCCTGCGTCCGCGAGCACGGCTCCGGCGAGAATCGGCTGCAATCGCCGATGAAGCTCGTCAACGGCAAGTACGTGAAGATCTCCTGGGACCAGGCGATCAACGAACTCGGCGACAAGCTCCTCGCACTGCGCAAGGAGGCCGGTCCCGATGCCGTGTTCTGGATCGGCAGCTCGAAGCACAACAACGAGCAGGCGTACCTGCTGCGCAAGTTCGTGTCGTACTGGGGCACCAACAACTGCGATCACCAGGCCCGGATCTGCCACTCGACGACGGTCGCCGGCGTAGCCAACACCTGGGGCTACGGGGCGATGACGAACTCGTACAACGACATGCAGAACACGAAGTGCGCACTGTACATCGGCAGCAACGCCGCCGAGGCGCACCCGGTGTCGATGCTGCACATGCTGCACGCGAAGGAGACCGGTTCGAAGATGATCGTCGTCGATCCGCGCTTCACGCGCACCGCCGCGAAGGCCGACGAGTACGTCCGCATCCGCTCGGGCAGCGACATCCCGTTCCTGTTCGGCGTGCTGCATCACATCTTCAAGAACGGCTGGGAAGACAAGCAGTACCTGCACGACCGCGTCTTCGGCATGGAAAAGGTCAAGGAGGAAATCCTGGCCAAATGGACGCCGGACAAGGTCGAGGAGGCCTGCGGCGTGCCCGAGGCGCAGGTGGCGCGGGTCGCCGAGATGATGGCCAAGAACCGGCCGTCGACGGTCGTCTGGTGCATGGGGCAGACGCAGCACACGATCGGCAATGCGATCGTCCGCGCGTCATGCATCCTGCAGCTTGCGCTCGGCAACGTCGGTGTCTCCGGCGGGGGCACGAACATCTTCCGCGGCCACGATAACGTGCAGGGCGCCACGGACGTCGGCCCGAACCCGGACTCGCTGCCGGGCTACTACGGCATCGCCGCCGGCTCGTGGAAGCACTGGGCGACGGTGTGGGGCGTCGACTACGAGTGGATCAAGAAGCAGTACGCGCCCGGGATGATGGAAAAGCCGGGCATGACGCTTTCTCGGTGGATCGACGGCGTCACGGAAAAGAACGAGCTGATCGACCAGGACTCGAACCTCCGCGCAATCGTCTACTGGGGCCATGCGCCGAACAGCCAGACGCGCGGCAAGGAAATGGTCGAGGCGATGAAGAAGCTCGACGTCATGGTCGTGATCGATCCGTATCCGTCGGCGACGGCGGCGATGGTGTCGATGGCGAGCGCGGAAGCGAAGAAGGCCGGCCAGAAGTCGCCGGAGGTCTACCTGCTGCCGGCGGCCACGCAGTTCGAGACCTCGGGCTCCTGCACGGCGTCGAACCGCTCGATCCAGTGGCGCGAGCGCGTGATCAGTCCGCTGTTCGAGTCGCAGACCGATCACGCGATCATGTACGCGTTTGCGAAGAAGTTCGGTTTCGACAAGGAATTCGTCAAGAACTACAAGATCGTCAAGCCGGACGCGAACAAGTTCGAGGAGCCGGAGATCGAATCGATCACCCGCGAGTTCAACCGCGGGCTATGGACGATCGGCATGACCGGCCAGTCACCAGAGCGACTCAAGCTGCACATGAAGAACATGAACACGTTCGACGTGCGAACGCTGCGCGCGAAGGGCGGTCCGTGCGACGGCGACTACTTCGGATTGCCCTGGCCGTGCTACGGCACGCCAGAGCTCAAACACCCGGGCTCGCCGAACCTCTACGCGACGGGCGTGCCGATGATGGACGGCGGCGGTTGTTTCCGCGCCAACTTCGGCGTCGAGCGCGACGGCGTCAACCTGCTCGCCGAGGATGGCTCGTATCCGAAGGGCGGCGACCTCACGACCGGCTATCCCGAACTCGATCACGTGCTGCTGAAAAAGCTCGGCTGGTGGGACGAACTGACCGACGAGGAAAAAAAGGCGGCCGAGGGCAAGAACTGGAAGACCGATCTTTCCGGCGGGATGATCCGCGTGTTCATGAAGGGACACGGCAACCATCCCTTCGGCAATGCGAAGGCGCGCGCGATCGTCTGGAACTTCCCGGATCCGATCCCGCAGCACCGCGAGCCGCTCTACTCGACGCGCCCCGATCTGGTCGCCAAGTATCCGACGCACGACGACAAGAAGGCGTTCTGGCGCCTGCCGACGCTGTACAAGAGCGTGCAGGAAAAGAACAAGGACATCGTCAAGACGTTCCCATTGATCCTGACCAGCGGTCGGCTCACCGAGTACGAAGGCGGCGGCGAGGAGACGCGGTCGAATCGCTGGCTGGCCGAACTGCAGCAGAACGCGTTCGTCGAGATCAATCCGAAGGACGCGAACGACCGGGGCATCCGCGACGGCGAGATGGTCTGGCTGAAGACACCGACCGGCGCGCAGATCAAGGTGATGGCGATGGTCACCGAGCGCGTCGGCTCCGGCACATCGTTCATGCCGTATCACTTCTCCGGGCACTGGATGGGCAAGGACATGCTCGAGTACTACCCCGAGAATGCGCACCCCATCATCCGCGGCGAGGCAGTGAACACGGCGACGACCTACGGCTACGACTCGGTGACGATGATGCAGGAAACCAAGACCACCGTCTGTCAGATCGAACGCGCATGAGCGCGAAGGGCCGCCCCGAGCGCGAATACCGGAGTGCGCAGCACGAAGGTACTCCGGTGGGCGCGCACGGATAAGAGCAAGGAGAGGCAAACATGGCTCGAATGAAATTTCTGTGCGACGCCGAGCGCTGCATCGAGTGCAACGGCTGCGTCACCGCGTGCAAGCAGGAGCACGACATCCCGTGGGGCGTGAACCGGCGGCGCGTGGTCACGGTCAACGACGGCGTGCCCGGCGAGCGCTCGATCTCGGTCGCGTGCATGCACTGCTCCGATGCACCGTGCATGGCGGTCTGCCCGGTGGACTGCTTCTATCGCACCGAGGAAGGCGTCGTGCTCCACGACAAGGACCTGTGCATCGGCTGCGGCTACTGCTTCTACGCGTGCCCGTTCGGCGCGCCGCAATTCCCGCAGGCCGGCGCGTTCGGCGTGCGCGGCAAGATGGACAAGTGCACGTTCTGCGCCGGCGGACCGGAAGCGAACAACTCCGAGGCCGAGTTCAAGAAATACGGACGTAACCGCCTCGCAGAAGGCAAGCTGCCCGCATGCGCCGAAATGTGCTCGACGAAGGCGCTGCTGGGGGGCGACGGCGACGTCTTGTCGGACATCTACCGCGAGCGCGTCACCAACCGCGCCGCGCGAGGGACCCCGGGGACGCCGCCCTTCGGCTGGGACGCCGCGTATGGGCGGCCCGAGGCGCAGAAAGCACCCGCCGCGCCGGCGGGAGGAGCGAAATCGTGATCAGGCATTTCGTAGGGGCGGCAACCGCCGTCTTCGTTGTGCTCGGCGTCACCGCGTGCGGCGAACGCCCGCAGGTGGTCGAGTACAAACAGGGCAAGTATCAGGGCAAGCCCGATCAGACGCCGTACGAGGCAGCGCCGTTCAGCGGCAACAAGACCGAGTGGGAGCGGGTGATCAAGACCCGCAACCAGGCCCAGAACGAGTACAAGCGGACCTAAGGGTCGCGGAGGACGCATGCGGAGCCCATCTCTGACGCGGGCGGCCGGCGCGTTGTGCGCCGCACTGTGCCTTGTCGCCGGTCTGGCCGTCGGCGCAGTCGCCGGCGGTGAACCCGAAGGAAGCCGACCTCGCCGCGCAGCAGCAGAAGCAGCAGGTTGTGCAGCCCCTCAACAACCAGCCGGTCTGGAAGGAGGTCCGCTCGGGCATGCCCCAGGTGACGACCGTCCAGGGACGGGAGACCAACATCCTGATCCAGTCGCAGGGCGAGACATGGCGCGCGGTCCGCGTGCCGATCGCCTTCTGGGGCGGCCTGCTGTTCGCACTCGCGGTCGGCGGCCTGGCGGTTTTCTACCTGGTGCGCGGTCCGATGACCGTCGAAGTCAAGCCCGGTGATCGCGTCATCGAGCGTTTTTCGCCGGCCGATCGCTACGCGCATTGGCTGCTGGCCATCGTGTGGGTCACGCTGGCTGTCACGGGGCTGATCCTGTCACTCGGCAAGTCGGTGCTGCTGCCGCTGATCGGTTACACGCTGTTCTCGTGGCTGGCGACAGTGGCGAAGAACGCGCACAACTTCATCGGTCCGGTGCTGATCTTCGCCGTTCCGTGGATGATCGTTCGCTTCATCCGGCACAACGGGATCGGCGTCGAAGATCTGAGGTGGTTCGCGCACATCTTCGACTACTTCAAGGGCCACGAATACCCATCGGGCAAGTTCAACGGCGGCGAGAAGCTCGTGTTCTGGTTCGTGCTGGTGCTGTTCTCCACCGTGCTCGTGGTCACCGGCCTGATTCTGGTGTTCCCCAATTTCGACCAGACCCGGTCGACGATGCAGATCGCTAACGTGATCCACATGATTGCCGCCTACCTCGCGATCGCGCTCGCCTGTGTGCACATCTATCTCGGCACCATCGGCGCGACCGGTGCCTACGCGGCGATGCGCGACGGCTACGTGGACGCGACCTGGGCCGAGCATCATCACCAGCGCTGGTACGAAGACGTCGTCGCCGGCAAGGCGCGCGAGAAATTCGTGCAGCGCGAACCCGCGTCGGCGTCGGGCGGCGTGGCGCAGACCAAACCGGCTTGACGAACGCAACGGCGGAAGGAGCGGGCGAAATGACGACAATTCGCGCAGTGATCGCGGCGGCGCTGGTCGTGGCAACCTGGGGCGTCGCGGTGGCGAAGCTTCCTCCTCCGCCGCCGCTGACCGACGCGCAAAAGGCCGCAGCCGAGGAAAAGAAGGCGAAGGACGCGACGGCGGCCGAGGCGGCGAAAGTTGCCCAGGCAAGAGCCGAGGACCGCGTTGCGGCGCGCTATTTCGCCGAGATGAAGGCCAAGGGCAAGACGGTTCCTGCGGCGCAGATGCCGGCCGCGGCGCCTGCTTCGGCGACGAAGGCGGCACCGGCGGCGAAAGCCACGCCGGCCCCTGGGAAGAAATAGATCTGACCTTCAACCGCGCGTCGCGGTCGCATGAAACGGGGGCCGGTCGCCCCCGTTTCCGTTCCGGCCGCGCGCTCGGCAGGGGCTCCCGCGTCTTTGCGACCGGTGCGCCAAAGCCGGTATAATTCGCGGTTCGCGGAGAGTTGGCCGAGTGGTCGAAGGCGCCTGACTCGAAATCAGGTATACGGCAACGTATCGGGGGTTCGAATCCCTCA
>CAWJLG010000002.1:0-46830 GCA_963843595.1 uncultured beta proteobacterium
CGTCGAGAAGCTGATCAAGCAGGGCTTCAGGGTCGCCGTCGAAGCGGGCGCCGGCGACGCGGCGCAGATCAGCGACGACGCGTACCGCGCCGCGGGTGCGGAAATCGTCGCGGACCGTGTCGCGCTGTGGGCGATGGCCGACCTCGTGTTCAAGGTCCGCGGGCCTAGCGCCGAGGAAGTCGGCCTGCTGCGCGAGGGCGGCACGCTGGTCAGCTTCATCTGGCCGGCGCAGAACCCCGAGTTGCTGCAGCAGCTTGCCGCCAGGAAGGCGACAGTGCTGGCGATGGACAGCGTGCCGCGCATCTCGCGGGCGCAGAAGCTCGACGCGCTCTCGTCGATGGCCAACATCGGCGGCTACCGTGCCGTGATCGAGGCGGCGCACGAATTCGGCCGATTCTTCACCGGTTCGATCACGGCGGCGGGCAAGGTCCCGCCGGCGAAGGTCTTCGTCATCGGCGCCGGCGTCGCGGGTCTCGCGGCCATCGGCGCGGCGTCCGGCCTCGGCGCGATCGTGCGCGCCAACGACACGCGACCGGAAGTCGCCGATCAGATCAAGTCGCTGGGCGGCGAATTCGTGCCCGTGGACTACGAGGAGGAGGGCAGCGGCGTCGGCGGCTACGCCAAGGTGATGAGCGAGGGCTTCCAGAAGGCCCAGCGCGAGGTGTTCGCGAAGCAGGCGAAGGAAGTCGACATCATCATCACCACCGCGCTCATCCCGGGCAAGCCCGCCCCGCGGCTGATCACGGAGGAGATGGTCAAGTCGATGAAGCAGGGCAGCGTCATCGTCGACATGGCCGCCGAGCAGGGCGGCAACTGCGAGTGCACGGTCCCCGGCGAGGTCGTCGTCAGGCACGGCGTCACCATCATCGGCTACAAGGACCTGCCGAGCCGCCTCGCGAAGCAGGCGTCGACGCTGTACGCGACGAATCTGCTGCGCCTGATGGAGGACATGGTCAAGACGAAGAGCATCGACGGCGACGTCGTCAACGTCGACATGGCGGACGAGGTCCTTCGCGGCACCACCGTGATCAACAAGGGCGAGGTCACGTGGCCGCCGCCGCCGCCGAAACTCTCCGCCGCGCCCGCGGCGACGGCCGCCAGCCCGTGATGCCGCGAAACCGAAGGGTCACGGCGAGCCCAGCGGCCCGATGTCCGGGTCGAAGATGGCGGTGGTGTTCGGTGTCGGGGTGCTCTTGTTCCTGCTCATCGGCCGCTACGCGCCGGCGAGCTTCCTCGGCCACTTCACGGTGTTCGTGCTGGCCTGCTTCGTCGGCTACATGGTGGTCTGGAACGTGACGCCGGCGCTGCACACGCCGCTGATGAGCGTGACGAACGCAGTCAGCAGCATCATCGCCATCGGCGCGCTGGTGCAGATCGCACCGGACCTGACGAAGATCTCCGCCGACCTCTCCCGCCCGGACGAATGGATCCGCTGGCTGGCTGTCGGCGGCATCGGGCTCGCCACGATCAACATGTTCGGCGGCTTCGCCGTGACCCGGCGCATGCTGGAAATGTTCCGCAAGTGAGGGAGACGAGACCATGACCACCAGCCTTTCGTCGGTCTCCTATCTCGGAGCGACCATCCTTTTCATCCTGTGCCTGGGAGGGCTCTCGAACCCGGAGACGTCGCGGCGCGGCAACCTCTACGGCATGATCGGCATGACGATCGCCGTGCTGGCCACGGTCTTCGGCGTGCAGGTCACCGCCGCCGGTCTGCCCTACATCGCCGGCGCGATGGTCATCGGCGCGGTAATCGGCCTCTACGCCGCGCGCATCGTGAAGATGACGCAGATGCCCGAGCTGGTGGCGCTGATGCACAGCCTCGTCGGCCTCGCCGCGATGCTCGTGGGCTACGCCAACTTCATCGATCCGACGGTGTCGGTCGGCATGACGCCCGCCGAGAAGTCGATCCACGAGATCGAGATGTACGTCGGCGTGCTGATCGGCGCCGTCACGTTCTCCGGCTCGGTGATCGCTTTCGGCAAGCTCTCGGCCAGGATCAGCGGCAAGCCGGTGCTGCTGGCGGCGCGGCATTGGATCAACCTCGCCGGGCTCCTCGTCGTCATCTATTGCGGCTATGCGTTCATCAATGCGCACGGCGTGGCCGAGGCGATGGCGCCGATGATCGTGATGACCGTCGTCGCGCTCCTCTTCGGCGTCCACATGGTCATGGCCATCGGCGGCGCCGACATGCCGGTCGTGGTGTCGATGCTCAACAGCTATTCCGGCTGGGCGGCCGCGGCGACCGGCTTCATGCTCTCGAACGACCTCCTGATCGTGGTCGGCGCGCTGGTCGGCTCCTCCGGCGCGATCCTGTCGTACATCATGTGCAGGGCGATGAACCGCAACTTCCTCAGCGTGATCGCCGGCGGCTTCGGCACCGACAGCGGCGCGCCGGCCGCGGCGGGGGCCATCCAGCCGGCGGGCGAGGTGAACCCGATCCTCGCGCCCGAGACCGCCGAACTCCTGCGCGAAGCGAAGAACGTCATCATCGTCCCCGGCTACGGCATGGCGGTCGCGCAGGCGCAGCACACCGTCTACGAGATCACCAAGACGCTGCGTGAGAAGGGCGTCAACGTTCGCTTCGGCATCCACCCGGTGGCGGGCCGCATGCCGGGCCACATGAACGTGCTGCTGGCCGAGGCCAAGGTGCCCTACGACATCGTGTTCGAGATGGACGAGCTGAATGCGGACTTCCCGGACACCGACGTGGCGATGGTCATCGGCGCGAACGACATCGTGAACCCGGCGGCGCAGGAAGACCCGACGAGCCCGATTGCCGGCATGCCGGTGCTCGAGGTCTGGAAGGCGAAAACGTCGATCGTCATGAAGCGAAGCATGGCGTCCGGCTACGCGGGCGTGGACAATCCGCTGTTCTACAAGGACAACAACCGCATGCTCTTCGGCGACGCGAAGAAGATGCTCGACGAGGTCCTGGTCGCGCTGAAGTCCTGACCGCGCCGTGCCATCCGTTTCGACGAGAGGCGCCCGCTCGCGGACACTTTTCGTTGGGGCCGCCGCGGGCGCGGTAGAATCGACGCGACCCGAGGTTCGCCTCGGGACGTCCCACACGACGCCCAGCGCACGCCGAATCCGCTCGCCCCGTGCCGACCGATCCGACGATGTCCGGCCCACTCTCGCACCTCACGATTCTCGACCTCACGCGCGTTCTCGCGGGGCCGTGGTGCACGCAGCTCCTCGCCGATCTCGGCGCCACGATCGTCAAGATCGAACGGCCGGGCACCGGTGACGACACACGGGCGTGGGGTCCGCCGTATCTCAAGGACGCGCAAGGTCGCGATACGACCGAGGCGGCCTACTACCTCTGTTGCAACCGCGGCAAGCTGTCCGTCGCCGTCGATTTCACCACGCCGGACGGTCAAGGCATCGTGCGCGACCTGGCACGGCAGGCGGACGTGCTGGTCGAGAACTTCAAGGTCGGCGCGCTTGCCAGGTACGGCCTCGACTACGCGAGCCTCGCGCCGGAGAATCCGCGCCTCGTCTACTGCTCGATCACCGGCTTCGGGCAGGACGGCCCGTATGCGGACCGTGCCGGTTACGACTTCATCATCCAGGGCATGTCGGGCTTCATGAGCGTCACGGGCGAGCGTGACGATCTGCCGGGCGGCGGTCCGCAGAAGGCGGGCGTTGCGATCTCCGACCTCATGACCGGCATGTACGCGACGGTGGCGATCCAGGCGGCCCTCGCCCATCGCGACCGGACCGGGCAGGGGCAATGGATCGACGCCTGCCTTCTCGATTCGGCCGTCGCGATGATGGCGACGATGTCGCACAACTATCTCGTCACCGGCACGCCGCCCGGCCGGCTGGGCAATGCGCATCAGAACATCGTCCCCTATCAGGTGTTCGCCTGTGCCGACGGGCATCTGATCCTCGCTGTCGGCAACGACGGTCAGTTCGCCAGGTTCTGCGACATCGCCGGCAAGCCCGAGTGGGCGATCGATCCGCGATTCGCGAAGAACGCCGACCGCGTCCGGCATCGCGACACGCTGGTGCCGATGGTCGCGGCCGTGGTGAAGGCGCGCACACAGAAGGCCTGGCTCGACGCGCTCGAGCCGCTTGGCGTCCCCTGCGGACCGATCAGCAAGCTCGACCAGGTGTTCGCGGACCCGCAACTCGTCGCGCGGGGCCTGCGCAAAGACCTCCCGCATCCGCTTGCCGGTACCGTGCCGCAGGTCACGATGCCGCTTCGTTTCTCGGCGACGCCGCCGTCGTACGATCAGTCCCCGCCGCTGCTGGGCGAGCACACCACGCGTGTGCTGCGCGAGCGTCTCGGTCTCGACGATGCGCGCATCGCCGTGCTGGCGGCGTCGGGCGTGATCGGTGTGAGGAAGCGAGAAGGCGAGAACGCGGACGAATAGCGCGGTCAAACGGTCAATGGCTAAGACGCCGGCGCGGCGCGCTCGTTGACTGTTCACCGTGGCTTCGTCACTTCCTCGCTTGCTCACGTCTGGACGCACGATGTCCCAACCTCCCCTCACACGCCGGCCGGCGTTCTGGATCGCGTACGCGGTCCTGGCGGCCTTCGCGCTCGCCGTCGCATGGAATCTGTTCCCGCTCGCCATTCCGCTGGTCAACCTCGACGTCAAACTGGCGCGGCACGAGGCGATCGACCGGGCGCAGGCGCTGGCCGACAGGCTGCAGCTCGCGCCCGAAGGCGCCCGCGCCGCGGTGCGGTTCAATCACGATCAACCGACGCAGAGCTATGTCGAGCTCGAAGGTGGCGGCAAGACGGCGTTCGCCGAGCTCGTCGCCGGCAACCTGTACGCCCCTTACTGGTGGGAGGTGCGGCTGTTCGCGCCCGGCGAGATCAACGAAGCGATCGTGCGCTTCCGGCCGGATGGGGCGCCGTACGGCTTTGTCAAGCGTCTGCCTGAGACCTGGGTTCCGACCGACCCTGCGGGCGTCGCACTCGATGTCGCCGCGGCGCGCAGGGTCGCCGAGGAACGCGCGGGCACGGACTGGAACGTCGATTTGCGACCGTTCCGACTGCTCGAGGAAACGCGCGAGTCGCGCAAGAGCGGCCGCGTCGACCACGGGTTCGTGTATGAGCGCACTACGGGAAACCTCGGGGAATCGAGATTCCGGCTGCGACTCGGCGTCACCGGGAACGAGCTCACCGAGGTCACCTGGTACGTCCACATTCCCGAATCGTTCGGACGCCGCTTCCAGGAGCTGCGCTCCGCCAACAACACGATCGCCGGCGCGGCGAGCCTCTTGGCCGGCGTTCTGTACGGGCTCGGGGGCTGCGTCCTCGGCGTGACCTGGCTGCTGCGCACGCATTGGCTGCAGTGGCGACCCGCTCTCGCCGCCGGGTTCGTCGTCGGCGGGCTCATGGGTGCGGCGACGCTCGCGAACCTGCCTTCGGCCTGGTTCGGCTACGACACCGCACAGTCGGTCATCACGTTCTGGCTCCGGCAGCTCGGCGCGGCGGTCGTCGTCGCCGTCGGCGGCGGGCTCGGTTACGCGCTCGTGTTCATGGCGGCCGAAGGCCTCTCGCGCCGCGCGTTTCCCGCGCACCCGCAACTGTGGCGCGTCTGGTCGCGGGATGCGGCGCCGACCCGGCAGATCCTCGGACGAACGCTCGGCGGCTACCTGTTCGTCCCCCTCGAGCTCGGCATGATCGCCGTCTTCTACTACGCGACCAATCGCTGGCTGGGCTGGTGGCAGCCCTCCGAGGCGCTCACCGATCCGAACATTCTCGGCAGCGCGGTGCCCGCGCTTGGGCCGATCGCGATCTCGTTGCAGGCCGGGTTCATGGAGGAGTGCCTGTTTCGCGCGGTGCCGCTGGCGCTCGCGGCGATCGTCGGCGAGCGCTTCGGCCGGCGCGACGCCGCGATCGTGATCGGCATCGTCGTGCAGGCGCTGGTCTTCGGCGGTGCGCACGCCAACTATCCCGGTTTTCCGGCCTATTCCCGGCTCGTCGAGCTGATCCTGCCGTCGGTGCTCTGGGCGCTGATCTTCCTGCGCTTCGGCCTGCTGCCGACGATCCTGCTGCACGCGCTGTTCGACCTCGCACTGTTCGCGATCCCGGTGTTCCTCGTGGACGCACCCGGCAGCGGACTGCAGCGCGGCCTCGTCGTCGGTGCGGCGCTCGTCCCGCTCGCCGTCGTTCTGCTGCGACGCCGGCGGGTCGCCGCGTGGCGCGAACTTTCGCCGGGTCTGCGCAACGGCGGCTGGCTTCCACAGGCACCGGCCGCATTGGCCGCCGTGCCGATGGCGGCCGCCGCCGGCACGGTCGACGGATGGGCACGGAAGTTTCAGCGCGCGCTTCCGCTACTCGCGGTCGCCGGCGCTGCAACGTGGCTGCTTGCGACGCCTTTCCGCGCCAACGTGCCCGCGTTCCCGGTCGATCGCGCACGTGCGCTCGCGGTGGCCGACAACGCGTTGCGCGAGCGTGGCGTGACGCTGGGGCCCGCATGGCAGAAGTTCGCGACGATCCGGCTCGCGAGCGACGAACCCGCGCAGTGGCTTGCGCACCGCTTCGTCTGGCGCGAGGCGGGACGTGATGCCTATGCCAGGTTGATCGGCGGCATGCTCGCGCCGCCGCTATGGGAAATCCGTTATGCGACCTTCGTCGGCGAAGTCGCCGATCGCGCGGAGGAATGGCGTGTCACCGTCGATGGCGCGGGTGCCGTGCGCCAGGTCCGCCACGTGCTGCCGGAAGCCCGTCCCGGCGCGCGGCTCGAACGCGAGGCCGCAGCGGTGCTGGCCGAGCACGCGCTCGGTGACCGCTTCGGTGTGGACGCGGGCGCATTGCGTTTCGTCGCTGCCGAGGATCGACGCCGCGACGCGAGGACCGACTGGTCGTTCACCTTCGCCGATCCCAGGATCGACGTCGGCAAGGACGGGGAGGCGCGTTTCGGCGTCACCCTGGGGGGCGACGAAGTCGTCGGCATCGGCCGCTTCGTGCACGTGCCCGAAGCGTGGAAGCGCAGCGAGCGCGAGCGGGCCGGCCGTGAGGGCATCGTGCGGATGGCGCTGGTAGTCGTGTTCGCGCTCGCCGGGCTCGCCGCGGTGATCGTCGCCGTGGTGCAGTGGACGCGTGGCCACTGCGACCGGCGGGTGCTGGTAACGGTGGCGGCCATCGCGTTTGCGCTTTCCGTGGGCACGTTCGCCAACGGCTGGCCGCAACTGGCGATGGGCTTGGCGACCACCGAGCCGATCGGTTCGCAGATTGCGCTCGCCGTGGGCGGCGCACTGGCGGGCGGCCTCGCCTCGGCGCTGCTGATCGGGCTCGTCGCCGGGGTCGGAACATGGGCTGCGGTGGCGCAACGTCCTGCGTCGCTCGCGGGTCGGCTTCCGGTCTGGGCAGCCGGCGCGGCAACCGCACTGTTCGCGGCGGGTGTCGGCGCGGCATTCGGGCGGCTCGCGCCGGCCGAGGTTCCACGCTGGCCGAGCTTTCCCGTGGAGGCGACCGCGCTGCCATGGCTCGGCGCGCTTCTGCAGGGCGCGCAGGCACTGAATGCCGTGTTCGCTGCGCTGTTCGTGCTGTTCTGCGTCGAGCGATTGACGGTCGGCTGGCAGCGCCGGGGCATCGCCGCGGTCGTGTTCGTGGTCGCCGTGAGCATGGCCTTGGCACTCGTCCGCGCGGCCGATCCGCTCGCGGCCGCGATCGAGGGGGCCGTGAGCGGTCTCGCGGCGTCGGCGGTCGTCTTTGGCGTATTGCGCTTCGACTACCGCGTCGTCCCGGCGTACATGGCCACCGAAACGTGTGCTGTCGCTGGTCGAGGGCGCCGCACGCCGGGCGACATCCGATGCGTGGTGGTACACGGCCCTGGCGTCCGTCGTCACCGCTCGTCGTCGCGTGGGCGGTGACACGGCATCTCGCCCGTCTGCGGTCGCGTGCGGCCGCGGCCGCCGTGGCGGGTTAGAATCCGCGCCGCCATCGCGCTCCGCCACGCTCTCGCCCGAGCGAGGGTCCGACGGGCCGCCTCGGTCCCCGCATGCCCGCATCGCCCTCTCCCGCCAATCGCCTGCTCGCCGATCTCGCCGGCGCGATGGTCGCCGATGCCATTGCGCTGTCGCGCCGGATCGAGCGGGCACGGCATGCGCGGACCACCGCGGCAGAATGGGAACGGCTGGCCGAAGCGGTATCGCGCTCCGTTGCGCGGCGAAAGGCCCGCGCCGCGCGCCGGCCGGCGATCGCGTATCCGTCCGAGCTGCCGGTCGCGCAGCGCGCCGACGACATCGCCGCAAAGATCCGCGACCATCAGGTGGTGATCGTCTGCGGCGAAACCGGATCGGGCAAGACGACGCAGCTGCCGAAAATCTGCCTTGCGCTGGGGCGAGGCGAGCGCGGTCTGATCGGGCACACCCAGCCGCGGCGCATCGCCGCGCGCGCGGTCGCGACGCGCATCGCGCAGGAAATGGCGACCGAGCTCGGGGACGTCGTCGGCTACAAGGTCCGCTTTTCGGACCACACGAAGCCCGATGCGTTCGTGAAGCTGATGACCGACGGCATCCTCCTCGCCGAGACCCAGCACGATCGCCTGCTGGGCGCATACGACACGATCATCGTCGACGAGGCGCACGAGCGCAGCCTCAACATCGATTTCCTGCTCGGCTACCTCAAGACGCTGCTGCCGAAGCGGCCGGACCTCAAGGTCATCGTGACCTCCGCCACGCTCGACGCGGACCGTTTCGCGCGACATTTCGGAACCGCGGACGCTCCGGCGCCGGTGATGGAGGTCTCGGGCCGGACGTACCCGGTGGAGATCCGGTACCGGCCGCTCGGCTCGGGCGCCCAGGTCGCCGACGGCGAGGCCGACGACGAAGAGGAGCTCGAGGACGCGATCGTCGGTGCGGTCGAGGACCTGTGGCGCGAGGGCCCGGGCGACGTCCTCGTCTTCCTGCCCGGCGAGCGCGAGATTCGCGAGACGGCCGACCTGCTGCGGCGCGGCCTCGCACGGCGGCCGTACGCGAGCGCGCTCGAGATCCTGCCACTCTATGCACGGCTTTCCGTACCAGAACAGCAACGCGTCTTCACGTCCTCGCGGGGCCGCAGGATCGTGCTCGCGACCAACGTCGCGGAGACGTCGCTCACCGTGCCGGGCATCCGTTACGTGATCGACGCCGGTCTGGCGCGCGTCAAGCGTTACTCGCTGCGCAACAAGACGACATTGCTGCAGATCGAGAAGATTTCGCAGGCCGCCGCGAACCAGCGCGCCGGTCGTTGCGGCCGCGTTGCCGACGGCACCTGCGTGCGGTTGTACGCAGAAGACGATTTCACGCAGCGGCCCCGATACACGGATCCGGAGATACTGCGCTCCTCGCTGGCCGCCGTCATCCTGCGCATGGCGGCGCTCGGCCTGCCCGACATCGACGCGTTCCCGTTTCTCGAGGCGCCAACGCCGCGGGCGATTGCCGATGGCTACCAGCTTCTGGCCGAACTCGGCGCGGTCGACGCGGGCCGGGCGCTGACGCCGCTCGGACGCGACCTCGCGCGGCTGCCGGTCGATCCGCGCGTGGGCCGGATGGTGCTCGCGGCGCGCGAGCGCGGCTGCCTGGCGGAGGTGCTGGTCATCGCGAGCGCGCTCTCCGTTCCGGATCCGCGCGACCGGCCGCTCGAAAAGCAGCAGGCCGCCGATCAGGCGCATCTGCGCTTTCGTGACGAACGCTCGGATTTCCTGTCGCTCATCGCGTTGTGGGAATTCTTCCAGGAACGTCTGGCCGAGAAGCTTCCGCACCGCAAGCTGGTCGACGCCTGCCGCGCCCAGTTCGTCTCCACGCTGCGGCTCACGGAATGGCGCGACGTGCACGCGCAGCTCGCCGCCGAAATCGCGGAGCAGGGCTGGCAATGGTCGCCGAAACTCCCGCCGGCCGTGGACGCGGTGCGCTATGCCGCGATCCACCACGCGCTCCTGGCCGGGCTCCTCGGCAACGTCGGGATGCGCAGCGAGGAGGGCGATGCGTTCCTGGGCGCGCGGGGAATCCGGTTCTTCCTGCACCCGGGCTCGGGGCTTGCGAAAAAGGCCCCGAAATGGGTGCTGGCGGCCGAGCTCGTCGAGACGTCGCGGCTCTACGCTCGCTGCGCCGCCCGCGTCGAACCCGAGTGGATCGAGGCGGTGGCCGCCGATAAGGTGACGCGCGACTACTTCGAGCCGCACTGGGACGCGGATCGCGGCGAGGTGATCGCAAGCGAGCGCGTGCAGCTCTACGGCCTGACACTGGTGCCGCGGCGCAAGGTCTCGTTCGCGGGGATCGATCCGAAGGCCGCGCGCGAGGTATTCCTGCGTGAGGCACTCGTGCCCGGTGCGCTCGCGACAAAAGGCTCCTTCCTTGCCCACAACGGGCGCCTTGTTGCGGAGGTCGCGGAACTGGAGCACAAGGCCCGGCGGCAGGACGTTCTCGTCGACGAGGAGGCGATCGTCGCGTTCTACGCCGAGCGTGTTCCCGAGGGCGTGGCCACGCTCGTGGCGTTCGAGCGCTGGCGCGAGGATGCCGAGCGGACGGATCCGAAGGTGCTCTTTCTCACGCGTGACGCGCTCATGCGCCACGCCGCCGCCCATGTCACCGAGGACCTGTTTCCGGAGACGTTGGCGATGGCGGGATCGGCGCTGCCGCTCAAGTACCGGTTTGCCCCGGGACACGCGCTTGACGGTCTGACGCTGACGGTGCCGCTCGCACTGCTCAATCAGCTCGATGCCGCGCGTCTGACGTGGCTCGTTCCGGGCATGATCAGGGAAAAGCTGACGTTCTATCTCAAGACGCTGCCGAAGGCGTTGCGCAATCGGCTGGTCCCGTTGCCCGACGCCGTCACGGCCTTTCTCGAAGCGACACCATCCGGATGCGACGCCCTGCCGGACGCGCTGCGGGCATGGCTGCGGACGCGGCTTGGCGAGACCGTCCCCGCAAGCGTGTGGGACGGCGAAAACCTGCCCGCGCATCTGGCCGTCAACGTTCGCGTGACCGATGCCGCGGGCAGCGAACTCGCAGCGGGCCGTGACCTCGCGGCACTGCGGGCGCGGCTGGGCGAAGCCGCGCAGCTGTCATTCGCACAGGCCGGACCCTCGCTCGAGCGGCGCGGGCTTCGCACGTGGGACTTCGGCGACCTGCCGGCATCGTTGACCGCACTGCGCAACGGCCAACGCATGACCGGCTACCCGGCGCTCGTGGACGACGGTGACAGCGTCTCGATCGCGCTCATCGATACCCCGGACGCAGCGGCCGTGGCGATGCGGGCCGGTGTCGTCCGGCTCATCCGGTTGGCGCTGAAGGACGCGCTCGCGCGGTTCGAGAAGGGCGGTCCCGGATTCGCGCAGTCCGGATTGCAGCTCAAGACGGTCATCGCCACCGACAAGCTGCTCGCCGATGTGCTCGACGCCGTCTGCGACCGCGCGTTCGTCGGCGACGACCCGCTGCCGCGAAGCGAAAGGGCGTTCGCGGAACAGGTTCGCCGGGCGCGCACCCGCCTGTCGGCGGTCGGCGAAGGCGCGTTCCGGCTCCTGGCGACGATCGCGGCGGCACACCACGCGCTGACGCAGCGGCTGTCCGGGCTGCCGCCCGCGCTGTCGCGTCTGGCGGCGGAAATTCGCGCCCGCCGTGACGGACTCGTGTATCCCGGGTTCTTCCGCACGACGCCCTGGGCGCAGCTCGGTCACGTGCCCCGCTACCTGGCCGCACTGGACCGGCGGCTGGCGAAGTATGCGGAAAACCCCGCCCGCGATGCCCGGCACGCGGGAACCGTCGCGGACTGGTGGCGTCGGTACGCGGAGAGGGCCGAGCGCGATCGCGTGGCGGGCCGCGTCGAGCCGCGCCTCGAGCATTTCCGCTGGCTGCTGGAAGAGCTCTCGGTATCGCTCTTCGCCCAGGAGTTGAAGACGCCGTTTCCGGTGTCGTACAAACGGGTGGAGCGCGCCTGGGCCGAGCTCGAGCGCTGAGGTGGGGTCCGCCGTCGTTGGCGGGCCGAATCGGTCCGTGCTACAGTCGGTTGGCGTGGTTTCGTCCAGGGGTTTCGAGCTCTCGGCAGAATCGGCGCAGGCGCGGGTCGAAGGGTGCACACGGGGGTTCCGGGGGGAGACGGACTCGACGGAGCGCGACGAAAGAAGAGCAACCTTGCAATCAGCGTGAACGCCACGACCACCGAAGCGACGGCTCGGCGCCACCCGAGGCCGGAGATGTCGAAGATCCTGAGCGACTGCCGGGATCTTGCGATTCATCGTCTGCTGCTGTCCTTTTCCGGCATGCTCGACCGCATCGGCGACGTGCTGATGGACCGCGCGAGCCGGACCGACATCCGCGACGAGCAGTCGCTGTTCCTCGATACGCGGCAGACGCTGAACGTCGAACGGGCGAGCCTGATGTCCGAGTTCGAGCGCCGGCTGCGGACCCTCGTCAACGACCGGATTGCCGGGCGGGAAGTGCCGAAAGCCGACTTCTCGCAGCTCGACGTCGACAACCTTACGCTGGTGGACACGACGGCAATGGACGAGTCGGTCATCACCGGCAACATCACCCGCGTCGTCGAGAACCGCTGCCACGACGAACTGAACGTGCTGAACCGCAGCTTCGGTCACCTGCTCGGGCGACCCGACCTCAAGACCGACGCCAATCCGCTCGCTCCGGCGACGATCGTCGACGCCTTCGCGGATGCATTGAAGGCACTCAAGACCGATTACCGGATCAAGTTCCAGATCCTGAAGGAACTCAATCAGGCCTCGCTGGGCGACCTCAACGCGATCTACGCTGACCTCAACCGGCATCTGGCGAACCTCGGGGTGATGCCCACCGGATCGCGCGGGATCGCCCATCGCAGCCCGTCCGGCGATCGTGCCCGAGCCGGCGCCGCCGCGGCGGCGAAGAAGCCTGAAACGCCCACGGCCGAGGTCGACGTGATGGCGCTGTTCCGGCGGATGTTTGCCGGGCAGCCGCTGCCGGAACTGGCGCCGCAGACGCCGTTCGGCCGGATCGCCGCGGCCGGGGCCGTGTCGCCCGCAGGCCCGTCCCCCGCAGGCCTGCCGTCCGCTGGTGGCGGGGCCGACTTCCCGTCGATCGATTCAGGCGTCGGTGCGAGCCAGCAATGGGTTCCACGCGGCCCGCTCGCGCCGACAACCTCCGGCTACGTCCCGGGCGCACCGATCATGTCGTCGGCAATGCTGGGAGAAGGTCTGGCGCGCCTGCAGGCCGGCGAGACGGGCTTCGATCTCGGCGGCGCCCTGATCGAGTTCTCCGGAATCCCCGAGGGCAAGCACAACGTCCTGCGCGACCTTCAGGAATCGCCGATCGGCCAGAAGGTGAACCAGCTCGAAATGATGACGATCGAGCTGGTCGCGATGCTGTTCGACTTCATCTTCGACACGCGTGACCTGCCGGACGGAATCAAGGCGCTCCTGGCTCGGCTGCAGATTCCGGTGCTGAAGGCGGCAATGCTCGACGGCGCGTTCTTCGCCAAGAAGTCGCACCCGTCGCGGCGGCTCGTGAACGCGCTCGCCGCCGCCGGCCTGGGCTGGTCGCCAGTGATGGGGCAGGACGATCCCCTCTACAAGAAACTCGACGCGATCGTCCATCGCGTGCTCGACGGCTTTTCCGACGATCTCACCATATTCGACGAGCTGCGCGAGGACCTGGAACGCTTCCTGGCCGCGGAAGAGCAGGCCGCCGAAGCCAACATCCTGACGACTGCCGACGAGATCAACCAGCGCGACCGGCAGCAGATCGCGACGGTGGTGGCCCGATCGGAGGTCGAGCGCCGTGTCGAGACCTACCCGATCCCCAATTTCCTTGCGGAGTTCCTGCGCATGAAATGGCAGGCCACGCTCGAGCACGCGCATCTGCACGACGGGGAGGACAGCGAAGCCTGGAGCCAGGCGGTCGCCACGCTCGAGGATCTCGTCTGGAGCGTGCAGCCGAAGAAGGCGACGGAGGACCGCAAGCACCTGGTCGCGCTCCTCCCCTCGCTGTTGAAGCGGCTGTCCGCCGGCCTGCACAGCGTACCCTGGCCGCCCGACGAGCGCGAGCGCTTCATGTCCAATCTCGTCGAGGCGCACGCGGCGGCGGTGAAGCCGACGCTGGCCGCGGTGGCGCTGCCCACCGCCGCGGTAGCCGAACAGGCGAAAGCGGAGGCGGAGATTGCGAAGGCCGCGGGCGACGTGGTCGCTGCCGCCAAGGCCGAACAGCTTGCCGTCGCGATGGCGCCCGCCGAGCCCGTCCCGCCGCCGGCAGAGCCGGAGATCATCGAGGACCAGTACCTCGAGATCGCGCAGAGCCTCGAACGCGGCATGTGGATCGAATTCGAGGCCGAGGACGGCCAGCTCGCGTTCGCGAAGCTGGCATGGATCAGTCCATTGCGCGGCACTTATCTGTTCACCAACCGGCAGGGGCAAAAGGCGCTGTCGATGACGGCGGAGGAACTCGCCGGGCGCTTCCGCGACGACCGGGCACGTCTGGTCGAAGCCGAGCCGCTGATCGACCGCGCGTTCGGCAGCGTCATCGCGCAGTTCAACGACAAGTATGCGGAGCCGGTAACCCAGCCCGGAGACTGAGCGTGGGCCCGGCGTCCCCGACACCGGCCGCCGCCGGCGGACGGCCCCGCGGGCTGTCGTCGACGCGATCGAACGATTCACCGGAAACAGCATGGACTGCCCGCCGATCGGCGCGTTGATCATCGGCGACGAGATCCTGTCGGGCAAACGGGCCGACAAGCACCTCGCGCACATCATCGGGACGCTCGCGCGCCGGGGCCTGCGCCTCGGCTGGGCGCGCTACGAGGGCGACGATCGCGGCCGGCTGACGGCGGTGCTGCGCGAGTCGTTCGCGCGCGACGAGATCGTGTTCGCGTGCGGGGGCGTGGGCGCGACGCCCGACGACCACACGCGCCAGGCGGCCGCCGCGGCGCTCGGCGTTGCCCTCGAGCCTCACCCTGACGCGGTGGCCGAGATCGAGGCGCAGTTCGGTGCGGCCGCATACCCGCATCGCGTGCGGATGGCAGAGTTTCCCGTCGGCAGCACGATCATCCCGAATCCGGTCAACCGCGTTGCGTCGTTCTCGATCCGCCGGCACCATTTCTTTCCGGGCTTTCCGCAGATGGCGTGGCCGATGCTCGACTGGGTGCTGGCGCATCACTATCCGGCACTGACGGCACCGCCGGAGGGCGAGCGCGCGATCGTCGTGTACGGGGCGGGTGAGAGCCAGCTGCTGCCGCTGATGGACGAAAGCGTCGCGCGCTTCCCGCGCTTGAAACTCTTCAGCCTGCCGTCGTTTCTGCCCGATGGCGGACGCCGCCTCGAACTTGGCGTCAAGGGTGACCCGAGGGACCTCGACGCCGCGCTCGCGCACCTGATTGCCGGCGTGGAAGCCGGGGGGTTCCGCTGGGATCCGTGCGCGGTGGAGGGCGCGACGCGCGGATGAACGCCGTGGGTCGCGCGCTCGGCCGCGCCCTGCCGCTGGTGATCGAGCCGCGCGTACTGGGTCTGGTGCTGGCCCCGCTCGCGACGGCGGCGGCACTGTTCGCCGTGCTCGCGTACCTGTTCTGGGCGCCGCTTGGCGCCGCGATTGCCGCCATGCTTGCGCACGGGGTGCGCGCACTCGGCGTGACGGCAGACCTCGCCTGGATCGCGACGGCGGGGGGCGGTGTCGCCGCCTTCGTGCTGTTCGCGCTCGCCGCCGGCGTGTTCGCGCTCGCGGCGATCGCCGTGCTGGCGGGGCCGGTCTTCACCCGCGTCGTTGCGACCCGGCGCTTCCCGCAACTCGAACGCAAATACGGCGGCACCGTCGCCGGCGGCGTGGCCAATGCCGCGGCAACGATCGCGCTGTGGCTGCCGATGTGGCTCGTCACGTTGCCGTTCCTGCTCGTTCCGATCGTCGGCATACCGCTGTCGCTGTGCCTCAACGCGTGGCTCAATCAGCGTCTTTTCCGGTACGATGCGCTCGCCGAGCACGCGAGCGCAGTCGAGCGCGCGGCCGTCGTTCGCGGCGCGCGTGGGCGGCTGTTCGCGCTCGGGCTCGTCCTCGCGCCGCTCGCGTTCGTGCCGATCGTGAACCTCTTCGCGCCGCTCTACGCGGGGCTCGCGTTCACGCATCTGTGCCTCGACGAGCTCGCGGCCCTGCGCGCGCGTCGAGGACCGGGCGTCGCCTGACGGGGAGGAACCGCGTGAGAGCGGGACAGGGGCTGGACGACAGCGGGCACTGGTACGAGGACGTGAAAGTCGGGGACGCATTCTCGCGCACGCTGACGATCACCGATACTCACCTCGTCCTGGGCGCCGGGCTGATCGGTGACTTCAATCCGCATCACGTCAACGACGAGTATGCAAAGGGCTCGCGCTTCGGCACCCGCATCCTGCACGGAATGATCACCAGCGCGCTGATGGGTGCGCCGGTCGGCATGTACTTTCACGGTACCGCGATCGCCTACCTCGAGCACGCCGCGAAGTTCCTGGCGCCGGTGCGCGCCGGCGACACCCTGACGACGTCCTGGACCGTGACCGATCTGCACACCAAGCCCAAGCACGGCGGCGGCGTGGTGGTGCTGCACGGCGTGTGCCGCAATCAGACCGGCACCGCAGTCGCGGAGGCCGACGCAAAGATCCTCGTCCACGGCCGGACGTAGGTTGGGGGCGGTCCGTGATTTTCGGGAGGAGCTGCGCCCGCGAACCGGAGCGCTCCCCGGCGAAAAATCCTGGTCGATCCGCGATTACGAGGCCGTCGCCAGCGCCTCCGCGCATTCGGCCACCAGCTGGGGGCCGCGGTAGATGAGGCCCGTGTAGATCTGCACCAGTGTCGCGCCCGCGTCGAGCTTTTCCCTGGCATCGTCGCCGGTGAGTATGCCGCCGACGCCGATGATCGGCAGCGCGCCGTCGAGGGCGTGCGCGAGCGTGCGAATGACGGCGGTGGATTGGGCGCGCAGGGGCCGGCCGGAAAGCCCCCCCGCCTCGTCGGCGTGCGGAAGGCCCTGCACTGCGGAGCGTGCAATTGTCGTATTGGTCGCGATGACACCGTCGATGCGGTGCTTCACCAGCAGCCGCGCCAGGCTCTTGATCGCCGGCGGCTCGAGGTCCGGCGCGATCTTGATCGCGATCGGCGTGTACTTGCCGTGCGCATCGGCGAGCTTCGCCTGTTCGGTCTTGAGTGCGGTCAGCAGGCCGGCGAGCGCATCTTCCGCCTGCAGGTCGCGCAGCCCCTTCGTGTTCGGCGACGAGATGTTGACCGCGACATAGGACGCGCGTTCGTACACGGCGCGCAGACAGGTCAGGTAGTCGTCCGCCGCGCGGTGGTTCGGCGTGTCGAAGTTCTTGCCGATATTGAGCCCGAGAATCCCTTGCCAGGAAGCGCGGCGGGCGTTGGCGAGGAAGCGCTCGACGCCCTGGTTGTTGAATCCCATCCGGTTGATGAGCGCCTCGGCGGCCGGCAGGCGGAACAGGCGCGGACGGGGATTGCCCGGTTGCGGTCGTGGTGTGACGGTACCGCACTCGATGTGGCCGAAGCCGAGGGCCGCCAGGCCATCGATATGGGCGGCATTCTTGTCGAGCCCGGCCGCGAGCCCCACCCGATTCGGGAAAACGAGTCCCATGACGGTGGTCGGCGAGGCCGGGATCTTCGGCGCAAGCATGCCCACCAGCCCGCTTTTCGCGCCGGCATCAAGACTGCGGAACGCGAGGTCGTGCGCGGTTTCCGGATCGAGCGCGAACAGGAATGGGCGCAGCAGCGGGTAATACGCGAAGCTCATCGGGGCAGGGCGCGAACCGGGATGCAAGCGCCCGCGGCAATGGTGCGTGCGATGATACCATTCGCGCGCTGCCGAACCTGACGCCGACCGACCGTGCCCCGATTCCTCGCATTCTTGCTGTACGCGCTCGTTGCGTCGAACGTCGCCGCGGCCACGGTGGTGAAGCCCGCGCCCGGCTACGCGACGCGCCCGGACGTGCGCGCCTTCATCGACGAGATGGTCGCGGATTACGGCTATGACCGCGCCGCGCTCAAGCGTGCCTTCGCTGCCGCACGATACCAGCCCCAGATCGTTGCCGCGATGCAGCGCCCCCTGCTCGAGCCGCCGAAGTGGTACGAGTACGCGCCGCCGTTCCTGTCGCCGGAGCGAGTCGAAGGCGGCGTTGCCTGGTGGAACGCGCATGCGGCCGAACTTGCGCGCGCGGAAGCCGACTACGGCGTGCCGGCAGAAATCATCGTCGCGATCGTCGGCGTGGAGACGTTCTATGGTCGGTACACCGGTCGGTATCGCGTGCTTGACGCGCTCGCGACGCTCGCCTTCGATTATCCGCGCCGCGCGACGTTCTTTCGCGGCGAGCTGAAGCAATTCCTGCTGCTTGCACGCGAGCTTCGCATGGCGCCGACGGATCCCAAAGGATCGTTTGCGGGTGCCATGGGCGTTCCGCAGTTCATGCCGGGCAGTTACCGCAATTTCGCGGTGGACTTCGACGCGGACGGGCACACCGACCTCTGGTCGAGCGGTCCGGACGTGGTCGGCAGCGTCGCCCATTTTCTCGCGAGCCACGACTGGATGCGGGGGCAGCCGGTGCTGCTGCCGGCAACGATTGGGGCCGACGGCCGCGACCGCGTACTGCGGCGCCTCGACGGCGGGATCAGCGAACGCCGGAGTGCGGAGGCGTGGGCCGCGGACGGGGTCACCGCGCGGGATCCGCCGCCCGATCTCGCGTCCGACCCGGTCGCGTTGCTGATGCTCGAAGAGAAGGGCGACGCCGGCGAGGACGCGAGCTACTGGATTGCGTGCCAGAACTTCTTCGTGATCACGCGATACAACCGCAGCCGGTTGTACGCCGCGTCGGTCCTGCGGCTCGCCGAAGCCGTGAAGTCGGCCCGGAGCGTGCCGGAACCTACCGCTTCTCCTGCGCGCTGAGCGCCTGGACGTGTGCCACGAGCGCCCGGGTAGCCGCATCGGTGGCCGCCGGAAGCGGCACGCCCTCGGTCAGTGCCTTCACGATCGGCGCGGCGAGCGTCTTGCCCAGCTCGACACCGAACTGGTCGAACGGATTGATGCCGTGAAGGATGGCCTCGACAAACGTCCGATGCTCGTACAGCGCGATGAGTTCGCCCAGGTGCCGCGCGTCGAGTTCCGGCATCAGCATCGTCGTCGAGGCGCGGTCGCCCGGGCACACGCGCGCGGCGACGCCGGCTTCGAGCTCCGCTCCGGTGAGGCCGTGCTGCACGAGCTCCGCCCGAATCGTCTCTGGGGTCCGTCCCTCCAGAAGCGCCTGCGCCTGCGCCAGCGCGTTCGCGACGAGAAGCGATTGCTGACGACCCAGCGGGTGCACTGCGCGCACGGGCACGATGAATTCGACCGGTGCCTCGCGCGTCCCCTGATGCAGCCACTGGAAGAACGCATGCTGGCCGTTGGTGCCCGGCGCGCCCCACAGGGCCGACGTGGTTGCGCCGGCGACCGGCGCGCCATCGCGCGCGACACGTTTGCCATTGCTTTCGAGAACGAGCTGCTGCAGAAACGCCGGCAGCAGCTCCAGGGCCTGAGCGTAAGGCACGACCACGCGGTCCGGATGGCCGAGCAGGCGTGCGTTCCACCAACCCGCGAAGCCGAGTAGGGCAGGAAGGTTGCGCTCGAGCGGCGCGGTCCGGAAATGCGCGTCCATCGCCGCGGCGCCCGAGAGGAGCCGGGCAAAGCCGTCCCAGCCCAGCCGGACGGCAATCGCGAGTCCGGCCGGTGACCACAGCGAGTAGCGGCCGCCGACCCAATCCCAGAGGGGCAGGATGTCGTCGTCGGCCACACCGAATGCGCGCGCCGCGGCCGCGTTGCCGGTGACCGCGACGAAATGGCGCGCCGTGCCGGCAGCGCCGCCGAGTCCCGCGGCGAGCCATGCACGGGCACTTTCGGCGTTTGCCAGCGTTTCCTGCGTCGTGAAGGTCTTCGACGTGGCGATGAACAGCGTGGTCGCGGGTTCGAGCCGCGCGAGCGTGCGGGCAAGGTGCTCAGGATCGACGTTCGAAACGAAGGCGACGTCGACCCCGGCCGCATCCGCGGAGGATCCCAGCGCATCGCACACGAGCCGCGGGCCGAGGTCCGAACCGCCGATCCCGATGTTGACCACGGCGCGGATGGGACGGTCCGTCGCGCCGCGGCGCGTCCCATCGCGCACGCTTTCTGCCAGCGTCTTCATGCGCGCCTGCGCCGCGCGGAGGGCGGGCACGATGTCGCGTCCATCGACGACGAGCGGCGTGTCGTCCTGCTGGCGCAGCGCCGTGTGGAGCGCCGGGCGATGCTCCGAAAGATTCACCTTCTCGCCGGCGAAGAGGGCGGCAATCCAGCCCTCGAGCCCGATTGATCGCGCGTGGGCGGCAAGCAGCGGCAGAGACTCGGCGCCCAGGCGCTCGCGCGACAGGTCGACGAGCCATTCGCCCCAGCGGACAGACAGCCGTTCGAACCGCTGCGGGTCGCGCGCGAAGAGACCCGTGAGCGGGATGCCGGCGAGCGCACGGCAATGGGCGGTGAGTTCGACGGAAGCAGAGGGGGGCATCGGGGCAATCCTGAAAGCGGTGCACGAAGCACTGCACCGGTGGACCCGAGGATAATCGATCGGCAAGGGGTTGCAAACTCGCCACGCTACAATCAACCGCTCGACGTCACGACCGGAGCGCCGATGGATGCCGCCCAGGACAAGGACCTGCCGCTGCGCGAGGACACCCGACTTCTCGGGCGCCTGCTTGGCGACGTGCTTCGCGCACAAACCGGCGTCGGCGGCTTCGATCGAATCGAGGCGATCCGGCAGACGGCAATCCGCTTCCGCCGCGCGGGGCCCGCCGAGGCACCGGCGGTGAAGGCCGACCTGGCGAATCTGCTCAACGACCTTCCCATCGCGCAGACGCTCGACATCGTCCGCGCGTTCAGCTATTTCTCCCATCTCGCGAACATCGCCGAGGATGTGCACCAGAATCGGCGGCGACGCGCACATGCGCTCGCCGGCTCACCGCCGCAGCGCGGAAGCATCGCCGACGCCCTCGAGCACGTCGCCGCCCACGGCGCCGACGCGGCGACGCTGCGGTCGTGGTTCGCCGACGCGCTGGTTAGCCCCGTGCTGACCGCGCATCCGACCGAAGTCCAGCGCAAGAGCATCCTGGACTGCGAACGCGAGATTGCCCGGCTGCTGCAATGGCGTGACCGGTTCGAGATGACGCCGGACGAGGTGCGCGAGTTCGAGACCGTCCTCTACCGGCAGGTGCTGGCGCTGTGGCAGACCGCGATGATCCGGCTGTCGCGCCTCAAGGTACGCGACGAAATCGACAACGGCCTTGCCTTCTACCGGTACACGTTCCTGTCCGAGGTGCCGAAACTCTACCGCGCGCTCGAGGTACGTCTGGCGACGCGCTTCGGTCTTGATGACGGGTACACACTGCCCCCGTTCCTGCGCCTGGGCTCGTGGATCGGCGGCGACCGCGACGGCAATCCGTTCGTCGTGGCCGAGACGCTGAACTATGCGATCGCTGCGCAGGCGACGGTCGCGTTCGGGCATTACCTCGAGGAAATCCATCGCCTGGGCGCGGAGCTTTCGCTGTCGACCCGACTGATTCAACCGACCGCGGACCTCATGGCGCTCGCCCAGGTTGCGCACGACGACAATCCGCACCGCGGCGACGAACCCTACCGGCAGGCGCTGATCGGGATCTACGCGCGCGTGGCGGCGACCGCGAAGGCATTGGCACGCTACGTGCCGCCACGACTGCCACACGGCGAATTGCCACCGTATGCGAGCCCGGAGGAGCTGGTCCGCGATCTCGCGACGATCCGCGACTCGCTCGCGACGCACGGTGCCGCGCCGCTCGCCGAGGGTCGCCTGCTGCCGCTGATCCGCGCCGTTGGGGTGTTCGGCTTCCATCTCGCCGTACTGGACCTGCGACAGAATGCGGACGTGCACGAGCTCGTCATTGCCGAGCTTCTCTCTCGCGCCCGCGTAGTCGACGATTACGCGGCGTTGCCCGAGAGCGAGCGCGTGGCGCTGCTCGTCCGAGAACTGGCGAGCCCGCGCCTGCTCCACTCGCCGCATCTTGCGTGGTCGGAGCGCGTGGCGACCGAGCTCGACGTTCTCCGGGTTGCCGCGGAAATTCACCGCGACTACGGTGCGGCCGCCCTTCCCAACTACGTGATCTCGAAATGCGCGTCGGTTTCGGATCTGCTCGAGGTCGCCGTGCTGCTGAAGGAAGTCGGCCTCCTCACCGAGTCGGCATCGGCCGTCAACATCGTCCCGTTGTTCGAGACGATCGACGATCTCGAGCGCTGCGCGGTGATCCTGCGCGCGGCATTTTCCCTGCCGTGCTACCGGCGCTGGCTCGAGTCGCGCGGACGGTGGCAGGAGGTGATGCTCGGCTACTCCGACAGCAACAAGGACGGCGGGTACATGACGGCGAACCGGGCGCTGTACCAGGCGGAGCGCGCGCTGGTCGGGGTGTTCGTCGAGCATCGGATCAAGCTGCGCCTGTTCCACGGTCGTGGCGGCACCGTGGGCCGCGGCGGTGGACCGAGCTACGAGGCCATCCTCGCCCAGCCCACGGGAAGCGTGACCGGGGGTCTCAGAATCACCGAGCAGGGCGAGATCATCGCGAGCAAGTATTCGGATCCCGAGCTCGGGCGGCGCAACCTCGAAACGCTCGTCGCCGCCACACTCGAAGCGAGTCTCTCGGATGCCGAAAACCTCGGCGACCGGGCGCAGCGGTACTACGGTGTGATCGAGGAACTTGCGCAGCACGCGCTGCGCGCGTACCGCGCGCTGGTCTACGAGACGCCGGACTTCGTTGCGTACTTCCGCGCTGCGACGCCGATTGCCGAGATCGCCGAGCTCAATCTCGGCAGCCGCCCCGCGTCGCGCACGGCGTCCGCGCGCATCGAGGATCTGCGGGCAATCCCGTGGGTGTTCAGCTGGGGCCAGTGCCGACTCATGCTGCCGGGTTGGTATGGCCTGGGTGCCGCGGTCGACGCGTGGCTTGCCGCGCATCCGGGTGACCCGGGCGTCGCGCTGCTGGCCGAGATGCATGCGCGCTGGCCGTTTTTCAGGACCGTGCTGTCGAATGCCAGCATGGTGCTCGCCAAGACCGACCTGGCAATCGCTTCGCGCTATGCCGAGCTGGTCCCTGACAGCGGTACACGCGAGCGCATTTTCGAGCGCATCGCGGACGAGCATCGGCGGACGGTGGCCCACGTGCTCGCGATCACGGGGCACCGGAGCCTGCTCGAGGACAATCCGACGCTCGCGCGCAGCATCCGCAACCGGTTCCCATACCTGGACCCGCTCAATCACCTGCAGGTCGAGTTGTTGCATCGCTACCGGGGGGGGCAGACCGACGAGCGAACCCGCCGCGCGATCCACCTGACGATCAACGGGCTGGCGGCCGGGCTGCGCAACAGCGGCTGAGCGAGCGCGGCCGCGGCCACGCTTCGCGCGGGCAGCGCAGCGTGGCCGCGGTTCATTGCGTCGGGCGCACGGCGACGGCACCGGGCAGGGTCGCCGCCCCGAGTGCGGTGGCCAACCCGGAGAAGCGCCCTGATCGCGCGCTATAATCGGAGCACGAAAACGCGGCGCGGCGAACGTCACGCTGCCCTGGTTCTCCCGCTTCCGATGCGCATCCTCCTTTCCAACGATGACGGCTATTTCGCGCCGGGCCTCGAACATCTCGCTGCGGCGCTGGCCGGGCACGCGGAGATCACCGTCGTCGCGCCGGAGCGCGACCGCAGTGGAGCGTCGAATTCGCTGACGCTCGACCGGCCGCTGACCGTTCGCCGGGCTCCCAACGGGTTCCTGTTCGTCAACGGCACCCCGACCGATTGCGTCCACCTCGCGGTCACGGGTCTGCTCGACACGCTCCCTGACATGGTGATCTCGGGCATCAACCTCGGCGCCAACATGGGCGACGACACGATCTACTCGGGCACCGTCGCGGCGGCCACCGAGGGCTTTCTGCTCGGCATTCCCTCGATTGCCATCTCGCTTGCGTCGAAGACGGCGGCCCATTTCGAGACCGCCGGTGCGATCGCCACTCAGCTCGTCGCTCGCCACGTGCGGCGGCCGCTCGGTCCGACGCTGCTCAACGTCAACGTGCCGGACGTCCCGTACGCGACGCTGAAAGGCTACCGGCTGACAAGGCTCGGGCGCCGGCACAAGGCCGAGGACGTCGTCAAGCAGAAAAGCCCCCGCGGCGAAACCGTGTATTGGGTGGGCGCCGCCGGGCCGGCCGCCGATGCGGGCGAGGGCACGGATTTCCACGCGGTGGAACACGGCTACGCGTCGGTGACGCCGCTGCAGATCGATCTCACCAATCGCGATCAGATGTCGCCGGTCGCGGCGTGGCTTTCCGCCTGATTTCGGGCCTTTGGCATGCACAGGCCCTAGCGCACGACGCGGGGGAGAACGGGCGATGGGGACGCTCGGCGGACGAATGACGGGCATCGGCATGACCTCCGACCGGACGCGCGCGCGGATGGTCGAGCGGCTGCGCGAGCAGGGCATCCGCGACGAAGTCGTGCTGGCGGCCATGAATGCGGTGCCACGGCACATCTTCGTCGACGAAGCGCTGGCGATCCGCGCCTACGAAGACACGCCGCTGCCGATCGGCAGCGGGCAGACGATCTCGCAGCCGTGGGTCGTCGCGCGAATGACCGAACTCGCCCGCAACGGACGGACGCTCGACACGGTGCTCGAGATCGGTACCGGCTGCGGTTATCAGACCGCGGTGCTGGCGCACATCGCGCGCGAGGTTTACACCGTCGAGCGCATTGCGGCACTGGTCGCGCGCGCGCGCCGCAACCTGCAGGCGATGAAGCTCAAGAACATCCGGCTCAAACACGGCGACGGGTCGGCCGATCTGGGCGAGGAGCTCGCGGTCGATGCCATCATCGTGACCGCCGGCACCGCGCAGGTGCCGACTGCGCTGCTCAAGCATCTGAAACCCGGCGGACGCATGGTGCTGCCGCTTGCCACGCATGGCGAACACGGCGACGGCGTCCAGCGGCTGACCGTGATCGACGCCACGCCCGGCGGCTACCGCGAGCAGACGCTCGATGCGGTAAGATTTGTCCCGTTGCTGCCAGGAGTCGCGTAACGCGCCGGCAGCTTTCGTGCTGCCCTCGATGACGCCGCCTGCATTTTCGCCGATTGCTTCGCCTGTATTCCCGCGCTGGATCGTGCGAGTCGTCGTCGGCGCACTGCTCGTCGTCGTCGCCGGCTGCACGACGCGCCAGCCCGCACCCGTGGAGGAGCGTACGACGCGACCGGTGCGACCGGCGCCGGCGCCGCCGCCTCCACCGGGCCCGACGAGCCCGCCGGCGGCCGAGCCCGACTGGCGCCCGCGCGAATATACGATCAAGCGCGGCGACACGCTGTACAAGATCGCGCTGGACCACGGGCTCGACTACCGCGACCTCGCCGCGTGGAACGGCATCGAGAACGTGAATCTGATCCGCGAAGGACAGGTGCTGCGCCTCGCCGCGCCAGGTGGTGAGGCCGGGGCTGGCAGCGCTGCCGGCGTGACGACGTCACCGCTGAGAACCGCGCCGGTGCCGGACGATGCGCGGCCCGCGCCGTCGGGCCCGGCCACACCCCTGGTCGTGCTCGGCCCGCGCAACGCGGACAACTACAAGGCGCAACCGAAAGCGCTGAAGGAGCCCTACTCGGAGCAGGCGCTGCGCGAGATGCAGCGTGTCGCGGCCGCGACCCCGGCCGCGACCCCCGCATTGCCGCCGGTGTCGCCGGAGCCGCCTGTCGTCGCGCGCGTCGAGCCGCGCTCTTCTACGGAGGCGAAGCCGCCGGTGGCCGATTCGAAGTCCGCATTGACCGACGAGGCGGATCGCGTGGATTGGATGTGGCCGGCCAAGGGCAAGATCGTCACCGGCTTCTCGGACACCGCGAATCTGAAGGGCATCGACATCGCGGGCACCGCCGGGCAGCCGATTGTCGCCGGGGCCGGCGGCAAAGTCGTTTACGCGGGCACCGGACTGCGCGGCTACGGCAAGCTGATCATCATCAAGCACAACGCCACGTACCTGTCCGCATACGCGCACAACAAGGACATCCTGGTCAAGGAGGGCCAGCAAGTGGCCAAGGGCCAGAAGATCGCCGAGATGGGTAACACCGACGCCGACCAGGTGAAGCTGCATTTCGAGATCCGGCGGCTCGGGAAGCCGATGGATCCTCTTCGCTATCTGCCACCCGCATGACCGCTCCGCGGCACGCCAGTCCCGGTGGACCGTGCGCGCGACACGCTACCGACGCTGCGCGGGGCCATCGATTCCGATTCCACCGTCGCGCTGCCGACGGTCCGGCCGGCGCATAGCCGCGAAGACCGCCCATGTCTGCGCCGCAGCGCCCACGCGACGACCTGGAACCGGACTTGCCAGGCATCGCGCACGCGGATGACCTGACGGTCGATGGCGATGCGTCGCCGGCCCAGCCGCCGGGCGAGCCGTTGCCCGAACCCGATCGCTGGACCCAGGAGTTGCCGCTCGAGGATCCGGCACCGGGGTTGGGCGCGGATTTCGTCAACGACATCACGCAGCTCTATCTCAACGAGATCGGCCAGCACGTGCTGCTCAAGGCCGACGAGGAGATCGCCCTGGCGCGCGCGATGAAGGCCGGCGACTTCGCGGCAAGGCAAACGCTCATCGAGCGCAATCTGCGGCTGGTGGTCAGCATCGCCAAGCACTACACCAACCGCGGGCTCGCGCTGCCCGACCTGATCGAGGAGGGCAACCTGGGGCTCATCCACGCGCTCGAAAAGTTCGATCCCGAGCGTGGATTCCGCTTCACGACCTATGCGACGTGGTGGATCCGGCAATCCGTCGAACGCGCGATCATGAGCCAATCGCGCACGATCCGGCTTCCCGCGCATGTGGTCAAGGAGCTGAACATCGTGCTGCGTGCGATGCGGCATCTCGAGATGCACGGCCTGGCCGACGGGCGCGAGAGCACGCCGGAGGACGTCGCGCACCTGACCGGTAAGCCTGTCGAGCAGGTGCGCAAGGTGCTGGGCTACAACGAACACGTCACGTCCCTCGATGCGCCGTTCGATCGCGACGGCAGCGTCACGATCGGCGAGGGTGTGGCCGACGACGGCGCCCTGGCGCCGGAACTGCTGCTGCACAACAATGCGCTCGAGAGCTGGGTGCGGCAGTGGCTCGCCGAGCTCACCGATCGGCAGCGCACCGTCGTCGAACGGCGCTACGGACTCAACGGACGCGACGTGGCCACACTCGAGGAGCTGGCGGCGGAGATCGGCGTGACACGCGAACGTGTGCGGCAGATCCAGACCGAGGCGCTCGACAAGCTGCGCGCCCGGCTCAAGCGGCGCGGGCTCGATCGCGATGCCCTGCTCTGATCCTCACTGCCTCGCCGTCGCCCTCAGGGCCGCGGCGCCCGGCAGCACATTGATCGCGCGGGCGAGTCTTGCCAACGCTGCCGCCCGCTCGCGCTCGCGGTCGTCCTGTCCGGACGCGGGGCCGTAGCGCAGCGCAGCGTACGCGTCGCCGACGACATGAAAGGCGACCGCCAGATCCGGCCATCGCTCCGCGGCTCGCGTCGAATAGGCGAGGGGGCCCTCGTACGGCTGGCGCCGCAACCCGGCCCGGGCGAGACGCCGCGCAAGCCTTTCCCAGAGCGCGCGCGCACGATCCTGCCGCCGCCGACGCCAGACGAGCCATGCCAATAGTGCGCTGACCCAGACGAGCACGACCGCACAGGCGAGCGCCATCATCTGCCACGCCGCGAGGCCGCCGAGCTTCCAGTCTCGCCACAGCGAACGCTGGCGGTCGTAGTTGAAGCCGATCACCTGCCGGCGCCAGTCGTAATTGATCGCATCCCAGGCTAGCTGCAGCCCTTTCACCCAGTTGCCGTCCAGACGCGCGAGCAACGGCACCCGCTCGCTCGAAGGCAAGGCTCGACCGATGCCGCCCTCGATGCGCGACGGGGCAACGGCCGCCGTTGGATCGTAGCGGCGCCATTGGCCGCCGATGAGCGCCTCCGCCCATGCGTGGGCATCCGATTGCCGAACGATCATGTAGCCGCCGTTCGGATTGATCTCCCCTCCCTGGTAACCGGTGACTACACGCGCGGGGATGCCGGCCGCCCGCAGCAACACGACGAAGGCGCTCGCATAGTGTTCGCAGAAGCCGCGTCGCGACTCGAAAAGAAAGCCGTCCACCGGGTCGCGCGGGTAATAATCGCCGGGCGAGAGCGTGTAGACGAAAGGCTCGGTGCGAAAATACCCGAGCACGGCGCGTATGTAACCGCGGTTGTCCGGGTACCGTTCGCGCAGTTCGCGCGCAAGCGCCCGCGCGCGCGGATTGCCGCGCGGTAGGTGCACGTTCTCGGCGAGCTCGACGCCGGACTGCGCATCGTCGATTGCGGGGTAGCTGTCACGCAGGATCGACCGCTGCTCGTAGCGCAGAGGCTGCGTCACCAGTGCACGCGCGACGAGTTGTTGCTCGCGACTCAGCACGGCCAGATCGACCGGCCTTCCATCACCGTTTTCCTCGCTCGCCAGTCGCGGGGCGGCGATGGGCAGATCGAGTGCGAACAGCCATGGCTTGAAGTGCGGCTCGAGCGTGACCGTGTAGGCGACCGGCTTGCGGTCGACCGGCACATACGAGCCCGGGACCAGCTGGGGAGCGATGGACCACTCCCGCCCGTCGAAGCGGCTGAGCACCGGTCCGCGCCAATACCGTTCCTGCGGCGGCGGCGCAAGATCGTTGAAATCGACCCGGAAGACCACGGTGTCGGACAACGACAGCTCGCTGATCATCCCCGGCGCCATCCGGTCCGAGAGCCCGGTCTTGCCCATATGGTCGGCGGGAAGGCCCCACAACGGTCCGGAGAGCCGGGGGAACAGCACGAACAGCAAGACGGCCAGCGGTATGCCCTGGACGAGAAGCTTGAGCGAGCGCACGACAGGGTCGCGCCAGTTGACGGTGGCCGGCTCGTCGCCGGGGAACGTCAGCACCAGCAGCACGGCCCCCACCAGGACCAGCGCCGGCGACGCGGCCAGCGCGGCGAGCAGCGACTGGTTGTAGAAGAAGGGCGTAATGATCAGAAATCCCACCAGGCAGACGAGCAGCGCGCCGTCGCGCGTGGTGCGGGTTTCGAGAAACTTGATCCCGACCAGGACATAGAGGAAAGCGACCGAAGGATCGCGACCGAGGAAATATCCGAACGATTGCCGCATGGCGAACGCCGTTCCGACGGCGAACAGCAGGAGCGCCCACGAGGGAATCCGCGCCGGCCGTGCGCCCGGTCGCAGGCGGTCGCGGTGCAGCAGGAAGAAGCGAACTCCGACGAGCATCGTGCCGAAGACGGCGACCCACGCCGGTACGTAAGGCAACAGCGGCAGCTGCGCCGCGATCAGCATGACCCCGAGCCAGCGGGTCTGCACCGTGACGAGCGCCGGACTGGATGCCGGCAGCATGCGGCGCGCGCGCCGCGAACGTTCCATCGGCACGGCGACCATCGCCATCACGCCACCTCGGGCAGCATCGCCAGCGCCGTCAACGCGGCGCGTCGATGCTCGCGTCCCTGGCCGGCCTGAAGCGTGACGCCGGGTATGGCAAGCGTGAACGGCCGCGCGGCGCGCTCGGCCGCGAGCACCCAGGCCGTGAGCCGCGCCACCCGCAGGTCCACCGGCAGCGCGCGCGGCAGCGCGTCCCAGCAAAGGTCCGCGATGCCGCCTCCGCCGACACCGTCGAATTGCTTCGAGTACCAGCCGGCGCCGCGCGCGACCGCCTTCCACGCCACACGCTGCAGCGGGTCGCCGTGCTGATAGCCGCGCAAGCCGGCGAGGTCGGCGTCGTCGCCGCGCATCGTCGAGCGGGCATCGTCGCCGGCGGTGCCCGACGGAAGCGGCGGCGCGTTGAGTTCCGGCGCCGCATAGACGATTCCGGCCAGCGGGAAGTGTACGTACGCCCAGGCGCGCCAAAGCCCCAGTGGAAAGTCGGAGGACACCGTGACACGGCCAAGGGCGAGCCGGCCGCGCCGCGCCGTCGGCACCTCCAGCAGCGCGGGCTGTGCGGCGTCCTGCGGAACGTCGAGCGTGAGGGTCGCCCCACCCGCGGCGAGCATGATCGTGCGCCTGACCGCTGCGCCGGCGGCAACGGCAATCGTGAACGGCAGCGTGCCTCCCGCGAACGCTTCACCGGCCGCAAGCGGTCGCAGTTCGATGCCGGCCAGATTGCGAAACGTGTGCAGCAGCGCCGCACCGACCAAGCCGCTCAGCAGGAAGGTGACGATGAAGCCGAGCGACAGCGCGTAGTTGAGGGAAGTGACCAGCATGACGGCCAGCGTCGCGAGAAACACGAGCCCGCGGCGCGTCGGCAGTATGTAGATCCGGCGATGACGCAGGACGACCGGATCGTGGTCCGCAGGATGGTTCCGGAACATGCGCTGGCGCCACCGTGCGTGCCATGAGCGGGGCACGGCGTCGATGCTGGCAACGTCGGCAGTCATCGGTGCGGAGCCATCGCGAAACGCGGGCATGTGTCCGGCGCGCGCCCGGGTTCCCGCTCGGCTCCCAGATCAGCGATGCCCAGGACCGCGGCCACCGGTGATGGGTCGGGGGACGGGCGTCACGGCACGGCGACCGTGCGCAGCAGCGCCTGCGCCTGGAGGACGCCGGCGCGCGCGCCGCCGGCGAGTCGGTGCCCGGCCACGGCGGGAAAAACGGCCTGCACGTCCTCGGGCATGACCATCGGCCTGCCGGCGATCAGTGCCCAGGCGCGCGCGGCGGCGATGAGGAGAAGGCCCGCCCGCGGCGACAGGCCGCGACGCATCCCCGCCTCCGCGGTGCCGCCGTTGACGCCCAGGTGCCCGCGGGTCGCGGCAAGCAGCGCCTGCACGTAGTCGAGCAGTGCCGGCGCGACGTGGATGCCCGCAGCCTCCCGCTGCCAGTCGAGTAACGTCGGAGGATCCGCGAGCGCCGGCAGCGTCGGAATCTGCGCCCGCCGGTCGCCGCCGGCCAGAAGTTCGCGCTCGGCCGCCGCGTCCGGATAGCCGATTTCCACCGACATCAGGAAACGGTCGAGCTGCGATTCGGGGAGGGGGTACGCGCCGATCTGCTCGACCGGGTTTTGTGTTGCGATGACGAAAAACGGTTCGGGGAGCTTGCGCGTCTGCCCGTCCATCGACACCTGCCGCTCCTCCATCGCTTCGAGCAGCGCGCTCTGGGTCTTCGGCGGGGCACGATTCACCTCGTCGGCGAGAACGACGGACTGGAAGATCGGTCCCGGATGGAAGCGGAATGTCTGCGCCTGCGCATCGAAGATCGACACGCCCAGAACGTCCGCGGGGAGGAGGTCGCTGGTGAACTGGACGCGCGTGTACTTGAGCCCCAGCGTGGTGGCAAGCGCCTGTGCCAATGTGGACTTGCCGACCCCGGGGATGTCCTCGATCAGCAGATGGCCACGGGCAATGAGACACGCGAGGGAAAGCTTCAGGGGTTCGTGCTTGCCGACCACCACGCGGTCGAGCTGGGTCAGGACGGCGGCAAGCCGTTGGGCGATGGGGACGTTGGCCTGGCTCAGCGGTCGTACGGTCATCCTTTGCCCTCTCGGGAGTCGTTTGCCGCGGTGGGGCGTGCGGGCGCTGCGCCGTTCGTGCGGTACGCCTTGCACTGTAGCGTGCCGTGTCGGGCTAGTCATCCCCCGGCGGCACCGGCTACACTCCATTTGGCGGGCCGCTGCTGCCGTCTGGCGACTGGTCCGCCGAACGTGCTCCTGTGCACCACCAATAGTTCAGTCGCTGTGCCCACCGCCTACATCACGCATCCATCGTCGCTGCTGCACGAGATGGGTCCGTATCATCCGGAATGCCCGGACCGCCTGCACGCAATCGGCGATCGACTGATCAGCGCCGGACTCGACGTGTATCTTCGGCACTACACGGCTCCGGCCGTGACGCACGTGCAGCTCGCGCGCGTCCACGGCGCCGAGTACCTCGCTTCGATCGAGGCCGCGAGTCCTGCAACCGGGCTTCATTATCTCGACCCGGACACCGCGCTCAATCCGCACACGCTCGAGGCGGCGCGGCACGCCGCGGGCGCGCTGGTTCTCGCGACCGACCTCATCGCGCGCGGCGAGTGCCGTACCGCGTTTTGCGCGGTGCGTCCCCCTGGCCATCACGCGGAACGCAACCGGGCGATGGGATTCTGCCTGTACAACAACGTCGCCGTCGGCGCCGCGCATGCGATGGCCGCGCACGGCATGAAACGCCTCGCGATCGTCGACTTCGACGTCCATCACGGCAACGGCACCGAGGACATCTTCGCCGGCGACGAACGGGTGCTGATGGTTTCCACGTTCCAGCACCCGCTGTATCCCTATTCGGGCACCGAGAACATCGCGGGCAACATGGTCAACATACCGCTCACCGCCGGCAGCGGCAGCGACGTGTTCCGCGACGCCGTGCGCGAGTTCTGGCTGCCGGCACTCGAGCGACAGCGCCCCGAGGTCATCTACGTTTCGGCCGGCTTCGACGCGCATCGCGAAGACCCTCTCGCGGGGCTCAAGCTCACCGAGTCCGACTACGCGTGGGTGACGCGCGAGATCGCCGCGGTCGCCAACAAGCATGGGCGCGGGCGAATCGTCTCGACGCTCGAGGGCGGCTACGCGCTCTCGGCGCTCGGTCGCAGCGCCACGGAGCACATACGCGAGCTGGTCGCGGCATAGATGGTTCCGCGCGCAGGGGATACGCCGCGTCGGCGGCGGTGCGGACGTTCGGCAGGAGGATCGATGGAGCGGCGGCGCTTTCTCGAATCGTGTGCGGTGCTGGGCGGGAGCGCCGGACTCGCCGGTCTTCCCGAAGCCTGGGGCAACGCCGAGCCGCGCCCCTACGCGCGTGCGCGTCTGGTCGACATCCACGGCACTCCCGTCAAGGCGGCGGAACTCGCCCCGGGCGTCAATTACCTCTTCCACTTTCCGTATGCGGGCACACCCTGCTTCCTGCTCAATCTCGGGCGGCCGATCACCACCGGGGCGACCTTGCGGCGCGAAAACGGCGCGACTTACGCCTGGGACGGCGGCGTCGGGCCGGCGCGTACGATCGTCGCGTTTTCCGCGATCTGCGCCCACAAGCTCGCCTATCCGACGCGGGAGGTATCGTTCATCCGCTATCAGGCGGAAAAGTCGACGACGGCGGACGGCCAGGTGATCCACTGCTGCGCGGATCACAGCGTGTACGACCCGGCGGGGGGCGCGCGCGTCGTGTCCGGCCCCGCCCCGCAGCCGCTCGCGGCGATTCTGCTGGACTACGACGCCCCCGCCGACGCCTTGTATGCGACGGGAACCCTCGGGGCCGAGCAGTTCGACGCGTTCTTCCGGAAGTACGACTTCAAGCTCGCGCTGGAGTACGGACAGGGCAAGGCGCGCGTGCCGGTCGGCGACCGGGCCGTCGTGCGCGAGATGGCGCAATATTGCAGGCAGACGATCCGATGCTGACCCCGGTGGCGGCTGCCACCGCCCGCGGCGCCGCCATCGTCGTCGCCGATCTCCGCAAGTCCTATCGCCGGGTCGAGGCCGTGCGCGGCGTCTCCTTCGCCGTGCGCGCCGGCACGACGACGGCGCTGCTCGGCGGCAACGGCGCGGGCAAGACGACGACGTTGTCGATGCTGCTCGGCGTGCTCACGCCGACCGCGGGCCGCATCTGGGTGCTGGGCTGCGACATGCTTGCCGACCGTCATCGCGTGCTGCCGCGGATGAATTTCACCTCCCCGTACGTGGATCTGCCCAAGCGGCTTACGGTGCGCGAGAACCTGCGCGTGTTCGCCGACCTCTACGGACTGCGTCACGCCGGCGAGCGGCTGGACGCCGTGGCCGCCGATTTCGACCTCGGCGCGCTGATGCAGCGGCCCTATGGCGACCTTTCGGCGGGACAGCGCACCCGGGTATCGCTCGCGAAGGCGGTGCTGAACGAGCCGGAGGTTCTCCTGCTCGACGAGCCGACCGCCTCGCTCGATCCCGACATCGGCGATCGCATGCGCAGCTACCTCGAACAGTACCAGCGCCGGACCGGCTGCACGATGCTGCTCGCCTCGCACCACATGGGCGAGGTGGAGCGCATGTGCGACGACGTCATCATGCTGCGTGCGGGGCTCGTCGTCGACCAGGGATCGCCGCAGGCGCTCATCGACAGGTACGGTCGCGGCAACATGGAGGAGGTCTTCCTCGACATCGCGCGCGGGCGCAGCGGCGAGCCGCCTGCGGGTGCGGCGGCCGAGGAGATCGCGTCCCTTTGAGCACGGTCGCACACCGCGTCGATCAGCTGCATGGCGCGCCCGCCTCGGCGCGCCGGGTCGTCGCGCTGATCCGTCGCCACGCGTATCTCCTGCTCAAGTCATGGCCGCGGCTGGTGTCGATGATGTACTACCCGACCGTGACGATGGTGCTGTGGGCGTTCCTCACGATCTATCTCGCACCGACGTCGAGTTTCCTCAAGGACGCGCCGGGCTTCTTCATCGGTGCCGTGCTGCTGTGGGATGTGCTGTTCCGCGGACAGCTTGGCGTCTCGCTGACGTTCATCGAGGAGATGTACTCGCGCAACCTCGGCAACCTGTTCGTGTCGCCGCTGCGCCTGCCCGAGTTCATCGCGGGTCAGCTGGCGATGAGCGTGCTGCGCACGTTGATCGGCGTTGGCGGCGCGTGCCTGTTCGCCTGGCTGCTGTTCCGGTACTCGATTTTTTCGCTGGGGTTCCCGCTGCTCGCCTTCTTCACGGGACTGCTGGGGTTCGGATGGTCGATCGGGCTCGTCGTTTCGGGAATGATCCTGCGCTGGGGCCTGGGCGCCGAGGAGCTCGCGTGGGCGGCGATCTTCCTCATCGCACCGGTGTCGGGCGTCTATTACCCGATTGCCGTGCTGCCCGGCTGGCTGCAGGCGGTCGCATGGGCGCTGCCGTCGGCGCACGTGTTCGAGGGAATGCGTTCGGTGCTGCTGCACGGCGCGTTCCGCTGGGATCACCTGTGGATCGCCCTCGGCCTCGACGTGGTCTACCTTGCTCTTGGCGCCGCGCTGTTCGCGCTGGCAGTCCGCCACGCGCGCGAGCACGGCACGTTGCTGCAGATGGGGGAGTGAAGCGACCCCATTGCATCCTTTCTAGAGCATCAGCGCAGCTGCGACGCGCCGCCCCTCGGCCGCGAGGATGTTGAACGTCCGGCACGCCGCTGCCGTGTCCATCACTTCCAGCCCGATGCGCCGCTCCAGCAGCGCGCGCGTCAGGCGGGGGTGCGGGAAGCGCAGCGAGGCGCCGGTGCCGAGCACGACGATGTCCGGTTGCAGCGACACGAGCCCGGCGAAGTCGTCGGAAGTAAGCGCGTCGAAGCCCTTGACCGCCCAGCCAGTGGCGATGTTCTCGGAGGTGAGCACGAGGTTCTCGCGGTACTCGAGAATGCCGATGCGCACCCAGCCCGGGCCGACGCCGGTGATGACGTTGCCCCCGCCGGTGGAGAGATGGAATTTCATGCCGGATAGGAAAAGGGAAGGTCACCCGGAAAGGGGTCGTGGCCGGCGCCGATGATACCTCTGCAAAGCGCTTGGCGCATTGCAACAACGCCTTGAAATCGCTAAACTTGGCGCCTCGTTCCTCCGCTTTCACGTCGCTCGGACGGTTCCGGGCGCTTACGCAGAAAGAACCGCATGTCTCCCTCCCCGCAGAAAGAGTTCGCGCGTCTGACGCGCCTCCCGCCGTACGTCTTCAACATCACGACCGAGCTCAAGATGGCCGCTCGCCGCCGGGGCGAGGACATCATCGACTTCGGGATGGGCAATCCCGACGGGCCAACCCCGAAGCACGTCGTCGACAAGCTCGTCGAGACGGTCCTGCGACCCGACACGCACGGCTACTCGGTGTCGAAAGGCATCCCACGGCTGCGACGCGCGATCTGCCACTGGTACGAGCGTCGCTACGGCGTCGAGTTCGACCCGGAGACCGAGGCGATCGTCACGATCGGCTCCAAGGAAGGCATCGCGCACCTGGCGCTCGCCACGCTGAACCGCGGCGACACCGTGCTGGTGCCCAACCCCAGCTACCCGATCCACATCTACGGCCCCGTGATCGCCGGCGCAGACATCCGCCATGTGCCGATGACACCCGACGGCGACTTCTTCGCCGAGCTCGAGCGCACGATCCATACGAGCTTCCCGAAGCCGAAGATGCTGATCATCAACTTTCCCTCGAACCCGACGGCGCAGTGCGTCGAGCTGCCGTTCTTCGAGAAGATCGTCGCGCTGGCGCGCGAGTACGGGATCTACGTCGTTCACGACCTGGCCTACGCCGACATCACGTTCGACGGCTGGAAGGCCCCCTCGATCATGCAGGTGCCCGGGGCCCGCGACGTTGCCGTCGAGTTCTTCACGATGTCGAAGAGCTACAACATGGCGGGCTGGCGAATCGGCTTCATGGTCGGCAATCAGGATCTGGTCCACGCGCTCGCCCGGATCAAGGGCTACCACGACTACGGGACCTTCACGCCGATCCAGGTCGCCGCCATTGCCGCGCTCGAGGGGCCGCAGGACTGCGTGACGGAGATCGCGCTGAAATACCAGAAGCGCCGCGACGTTCTGGTCAAGGGGCTGCACGAAGCGGGCTGGATGGTCGACAACCCGAAGGCTTCGATGTACGTCTGGGCACGCATCCCCGAGCCTTATCGCGACGCCGGGTCGCTGGAGTTCGCGAAGCGGCTGCTCGCCAAGGCGAGGGTCTCGGTGTCGCCGGGGATCGGTTTCGGCGAGTTCGGCGACGGGTACGTGCGTTTCGCGATGATCGAAAACGAAAGCCGAACGCGGCAGGCGATCCGCGGAATCAAGCAGATGTTCCGCGACGACGGCGTGTTCTCGGCGGTGGCGAGGACCCCCGAAGTGGCCAAGGCGGCCGTGACGTCGAAAGCACCCGCCACGCGCGCGGCCTGATTCGAGAAGCCGCTCGCATGGCGAATTCGATCCAACCGCTGCAGGTCGGCTTGCTCGGCCTGGGGACCGTGGGCATGGGCCTGTGGACCGTGCTGCGCCGAAACGAGGAAGAGATCACGCGCAGGGCGGGGCGCCCCATTCGCGTCACCTGGATCGCCGAGCGCGCGCTCGACCGGGCGCGCGAGGCGACGCGCGGGGTGACGGGAGTCAACCTCACCAACGATGCCGCGGTCGTGCTGGCGCACCCGGACATCGACATCGTGGTCGAGCTCATCGGCGGACTGGAGCCGGCGCGCACGCTGGTGCTGCAGGCGATCGAGGCCGGCAAGCACGTGGTCACCGCGAACAAGGCGATGCTCGCGCACCACGGGAACGAGATCTTCGCCGCCGCCCACAGGAAGGGCGTGATGGTCGCCTTCGAGGGGGCGGTGGCCGGCGGGATTCCGATCATCAAGGCGCTGCGCGAGGGCCTGACGGCGAACCGCATCCAGTGGATCGCCGGGATCATCAACGGCACGTCGAACTTCATCCTGTCGGAGATGCGCGCGCGCGGTGCATCGTTCGAGGAAGCGTTGGCCGAGGCGCAGAAGAAGGGCTACGCCGAGGCGGATCCCACGTTCGACGTCGAAGGCATCGACGCCGCGCACAAGCTCACGATCATGTCGGCGATCGCGTTCGGCGTGCCGATGCAGTTCGACAAGGTGTACACGGAAGGCATCTCGAAGCTCGCGCGCGAGGACCTGCGCTATGCCGAGGAACTGGGCTACCGGATCAAGCTGCTCGGCATCACGCGGCGCACGCCCGCCGGCATCGAGCTGCGCGTCCACCCCACGCTGATACCGGCGCGGCGGCTGATCGCCAACGTCGAGGGCGTGATGAATGCGGTACTGGTCAAGGGTGATGCCGTGGGCCCGACGATGTACTACGGCGCAGGTGCCGGGGCGGAGCCCACCGCAAGCGCCGTCATCGCGGACCTCGTGGACGTCACGCGGATGCACACGGCCGATCCGGAGCACCGCGTCCCGCATCTCGCCTTCCAGCCCGATCAGCTCTCGGACGTGCCGTTCCTGCCGATGGGCGAGGTCGAGACGAGCTACTACCTCCGGATGCGGGTGCAGGACAAGCCCGGCGTGCTCGCGGACATCACGCGCATCCTCGCCGATCGCGGAATCTCGATCGAGGCGATGATCCAGAAGGAGCCTGCCGCAGGCGAGCAGAAGACCGACATCATCCTGCTCACGCACCGATCGATCGAAAAGCAGGTCGTCGCCGCGATTGCCGCGATCGAGGCGCTGCCGACGGTGGACGGCAAGGTCGTCCGCATCCGGATGGAGGAACTCGATTGATGCCGAGCAACGTCGCGGTCCGAGCGCGGGGCCGATCGGGCATCGGTCGAACGCGGCGATGAACTACGTTTCGACCCGCGGCGCCTGGGCGAACGATCCGCAGCCGTTTTCCGCAATCCTGCTGGAAGGCCTCGCTCCCGACGGCGGGCTGGCGATGCCGGTGGCGTACCCGCATCTCGCGCAGGCGGAACTCGGTGCGCTGGCGCACCTTGGGTACCGCGACCTCGCCTGCGCGGTGCTTGCGCATTTCATCACCGATATTCCCGCGTCCGATCTCAGAGCCATCGTCGACCGGACCTACACCGCCGCGGCGTTTGGCAGCGACGACATCACGCCGGTAAGCACGCTCGAGCCCGGCGTCCATCTGCTGCACGTGTCCAACGGTCCCACGCTGGCCTTCAAGGACATCGCGCTGCAATTGCTCGGCAACCTGTTCGAATACGTGCTCGCCAGAGACGGTCGGGAGCTCAACATTCTCGGCGCGACCTCGGGCGACACGGGTAGCTCGGCCGAGTACGCGATGCGCGGCAAGCGCGGCGTGCGCGTGTTCATGCTGTCGCCAAAGGGACGGATGAGCCCGTTCCAGCAGGCGCAGATGTTCTCGCTCGCCGATCCCAACATCCACAACCTCGCCATCGAGGGCGTGTTCGACGATTGCCAGGACATCGTCAAGGCGGTCAGCGCCGACGCCGCGTTCAAGGCGCAATGGAGCATCGGCACCGTCAACTCGATCAACTGGGCCCGCGTGGCGGCGCAGGTCGTCTACTATTTCAAGGGCTACTTCGCCGTGGCAAAGATCGTCGGCGAACCGGTCGACTTCGCGGTGCCTTCGGGCAACTTCGGCAACATCCTCGCCGGTCACGTCGCGCGGGAGATGGGGTTGCCGATCAACCGGCTGATCCTGGCCACCAACGAGAACGACGTTCTCGACGAGTTCTTCCGCACGGGCCGCTACCGACCCCGCCGGACCGCTGAAACGCATGCGACGTCGAGCCCGTCGATGGACATCTCCAAGGCGTCGAATTTCGAGCGCTACGTGTTCGACATCGTCGGCCGCGATCCCGCGATCGTCCGCGAGCTATGGGGGCAGCTGGAACGCGACGGCGGCTTCGATCTGCGCGCAACGCCCTGGTGGGCACGCGTGGCCGAATCGGGGTTCGTGTCAGGGACGAGCACCCACGCCGATCGCGTCGCGACGATCAAGTCGACGCAGGAGCGCAGCGGCGTCGTTGTCGATCCGCACACCGCCGACGGACTGAAGGTCGGACGCGAGCACCGGCATCCGTCGGTACCGCTCGTGTGCATCGAGACGGCGCTGCCGGCGAAGTTCGCGGCGACGATCCGCGAAGCGCTGGGGCGCGATCCCGAGCGCCCCGAAGCCTACGCCGACCTCGAGTCACGGCCACAGCACTCGACCACGCTGCCGAACGACGCCGAACGCGTCAAGGCGTACATTGCCGCGCACGCGCGGCCCTGACGAACCACTGCTCGCCGTGAGTGCGAGCCGGCCCATCGCCACCGGATCCTCGATGCGCCATCAGCTCGCGAGCCTCGCACGCAACCTCGTCGCCGGCGGCCGGCTCGCGCTGTTCCTGCCGGTGCGCCGCGTCGCATTCCGCATCGACGTCCCGCAGCTCCTGCTGCTCTTCGCCGTGTCGGCGGCGCTCGATTTCGCCGTCGACTGGGTGCGCTTCGGTCCCGACCCGTATTTCTCGTGGTTCGGCGCCGGGAGCGAGATCTTCACCGGCGGCCTGCTGCTGCTCTCCTGCGCGATTCTCGCGCTCGCGTTCGGGCAGCCCGCCTTGCTTCCTGCACTGCCGGTGCTGGTGCTGGCCGGGTACCCGCTGATCCAGATCCTGCACGCGGTACCGTACTGGCTGTTCGATGCCACGCCGGCGTGGTCGTGGCTGTGGTCGGGGACCGAGTGGCTGCTGGTGACGTGGCTCTTCGCGCTGTTCGTGCGCGCGGTTGCCGTGGCCCAGGTCGCGGGCGGGCGCCGGCGCTGGCCGCGCGCGATCGCCGGCGGCATGCTGCTCGCGGCGCCGCTCTGGCTCGCGCCGGAGCTCACACCGACCGAACCGTGGTGGCGACAGCCCGCGGTGCACGGCGGTTCCGATCCACGCTATCCGAATCCGGCATCCGAGCCCGTGCTCTCGGCGCAGTTGAGTCTGCTCGATTCGGCGCTGTCCGACTTGGACGAGGACCGGCCCGGCGTCACCGACCTCTATTTCGTCGGCTTCGCCGGCGACGCGCGCGAGGACGTCTTCCGCAAGGACGTACTCGCCGCGCAGAAGGTGATGGACGAACGCTGGGGCACCGAAGGCCGCTCGGTCGCGCTGATCAACAATCCGCGCACGCTTCTCGAGGCACCCATCGCCTCGGTCAGTCATCTGCGCGAGACGCTGACCGAGATCGGCGCCGCGATGAATCCCGAGGAGGACGTCGTGATGGTCTATCTCGCGAGCCACGGCAGGCGCGACCACACGCTCGACGTGGCGTTGCCGCCGCTGGAACTGGTGCCCGTGACGCCGGCGGTGCTGCGCGGACTCTTCGACGAGGCGGGAATCAAGTGGCGGATCGTCGTCGTGTCGGCATGCTACTCGGGCGGCTTCATCGATGCGTTGAAAGACGACTTCACGGTCGTGCTCACGGCGGCAGACGCGGGCCGGACGTCGTTCGGCTGCGGCCATCGCAGCGACTCGACATTCTTCGGCGAGGCGCTGTTCCAGCACGGTCTCGTCGAGCACGACTCGCTGCTCGACGCGTTCGCGGCCGCCAGCCGTCGCGTCGAGGAGCGCGAGCGCTCGGGCGGATTCGCGCCGCCGTCGAACCCGCAGTCGTTCGTCGGTCCGGCGATGATCGACAAGCTGCAAGGAACTCGACCGCGGCAGCGCGGCGAGCCGCGCCGTCCGCACGATCTGAGCGTCACGGTCGGAGTGAACTCGCCGCGTGGCAGCCTCGGTCGACGTGCGCAAACTCGAGCACGCCTACGGCGCGAATCGCGTCGTGCGCGGGCTCGACTTCGCGCTCAACCCCGGCGCCATCGGCTGCCTGCTCGGCGCCTCGGGCTGCGGCAAGACGACCGTGCTGCGCTGTCTCGCCGGCTTCGAACCGGTGGCGGCGGGAAGCATCACGCTGTCGGGACGAGTCGTGTCGGCGCCTGGAACGCTGGTGCCGCCCGAAGAGCGTCGGATCGGCATGGTTTTCCAGGACTACGCGCTGTTTCCGCACCTGACCGTCGCCGGCAATGTCGGGTTCGGTTTCGGACGAAGGCCGGGACCCCAGGCGAAGGCGCGGATTGCATCGATGCTCCGTTGCTCGCGCCGGACGGCTATGCGGTCGACGTACTGCTTCGACCGGACGACATCATCCACGACGATGCAAGCCCCTGGGAGGCCGAGGTGTCCGCGAATGCCTTCCGTGGCACGGACTTCCTGTACACGCTGAAGCTCGCATCGGGCACGCGCGTGCTGTCGTTGGTGCCCTCGCACCACAATTGCGCGATCGGAACGAAGATCGGGATCCGCCTGGCGATCGACCACGTGGTGGCTTTTCCGGCGGCGTCGGCGGATTGACACGGCGCTCTTGGGTTTGACGCGCGGAGACCGGCTCGGCTATACTTATCGACTCTGACGCGGGGTGGAGCAGTCTGGCAGCTCGTCGGGCTCATAACCCGAAGGTCGAAGGTTCAAATCCTTCCCCCGCAACCAACAAATCAAGGGCTTGCAGCGATGCGAGCCCTTTGTTTTTCAGGCCTGTGACTGTATTTGTGCCTACGATCTCGACACTCCACGGCACGCAAAGCACACAGGCGTTCCGCAAACGGCGCCAGGTGATCCGCGGCGAGGTGCGCATACCGCCGCACCATCTCCGCGCTCTCCCAGCCGCCCAGCTCCTGCAACGCGAACAACGGCGTGCCGCTTTGCACGTGCCAGCTCGCCCAGGTATGCCGCAGGTCATGCCAGCGGAAATCCTGATCCCCGCCCGCTCGAGTGCGCCGTACCAGGCCTTGGTGCTGACCTGCGTGATCGGCTTGCCCCGGAAGCTGAACACGTGCGTCGGGTGCTTCCCGAGCTGCTTGCGCACCAGCAACACCGCTTCCGCATTGAGCGGCACCGGTATCGCCTTGCGCGCTTTCGCCTGGTCGGGATGAATCCACGCCAACCGTCGCGCCAGATCCACCTGCGACCACTGCAACCCGGTGACGTTGGCCGCCCGCAACCCCGTCTGCAGGGAGAAAGCCGCCATGTCCGCGAGGTGCTCCGGTAATGCCGCCAGCAGCCGTTGTGCCTCGTCCTGGGTCAAGAATCGAACGCGGCGGGTGGGCTCCTTCAACATCCGCATCTGCGGCGCCCGCTCCAGCCACTCCCAGTCGTTGACGCATTTACGCAGGATCGCGCGCAACAGTTCCAGCGTCCGGTTGACCGTGGCATTGCTATGTCCTAGCGCCAGTTTCGCGTCGGTGATCTTATCGACCGTGGCGCGGTTGATCGCAGCCAGCTCTTTGCCACCCAGGTACGCATCCAGCCAACGAAGCTTCGACACATCTTCTTTGGCGGTCGCCTTGTGCGATTGTTCCTTGAGCCAACGCACCACCGCCTCATTCCACGTGCGCCGCGGCCTCTCGCCGAGATTGGCGATCCGCCACAGTTCCGACTTGAGCCGATCGTGAAACTCTTGCGCTAGGGCTTTGTTGGCAGTCCCAGCAGTGCGGCGTATTCGCTCCCCGTTTGGAGCGACGACGTCGATCCACCAGATACCGCCGCGTTTGCGAAGTGACATTCCAGCTCCTTTCTCAGTGTCACTTGCAACGCTTGCCGAGGAGAAGCATAGAGCGAGCGGATATGGTCGACAAGATCATCTTCGACGAACACCCAGCGCCGGCCGACCTTGGCTCCGGGAATCGCGCCCGACTTGGCGCGCTGTCGTAACTCCTCGGGATTGAGGCGGAGAAGGTGTGCTGCTTCCTGCAGATCAAGGGTGCGCATGGAAGAACCTCATTGGATTGCATCCGCCACGGGCCTGACGCGATAGTCGTTAGGAGACTCGACACTGCCGATCCAACGTCGAGCGGTCGGATGCGGTAGCGGAACCGCGCCTGCGGTTTGGCCGAAGTGCGGTGGCGAACGGGATGGTCTGTCATGCGCACGATCATCTCGTTTCGTGTCACTACGGTCAGGGAAGGTTCTTGGCGCTTTCGGTAGGAAATCTTCCGAACGGCTAGAAGGCAGTTGGATTCGCAGCCAGTTCGGGCCACCGTCCGAGCGCGGGTAGGCTGGACAGCCGAGTCAGCACGACGTCCTGCTCGCGAGCCCATCAGGTAACGAGCGTTATCCGCGTCTCCTCGCGCGGCGCCCCGCGGTATTGATCGACGTCGAGTTCCGTGATCCCGGGGATCTTCTTGTAGTCAACGCTCCCGCGTTTCCAGATGTCGGGTTACCGTAACGCCCTCCACCTTGCTCCTTCGCGTGGCTGGCCAAGCCCACGAGCCTCGCCTTCGCCTCATCGAGCTTCGTACTCAGCACTTCGCTCGCCGTCCGAAGTTCGAGGTACGCCGCCGGCCGCATCCAGCCACTCGGGATCGTCGCGCACGCGCGTGTCGCGCTCCGTCAGTGGTGGCGCCTGCGCTTCCGTACGTAGCGCGACGAACGCATCCCACGCCTCGTGGATCCGCGGCCAGGTGCTCGCGATCCGGCGTGACTTCGAGCTGGATGCCGTCGGTCCCGTCGAACACGAACACGTCGGCGACTGCGGCGCCGGTGACCATCAGCTGGTGCTGCGACCTGCCAGCGGTAGTGCTCGGGGAGCTGGCCCGCCTCGATCGCCTTCCACAGCGTCGAGTCGCGGCCCTTGAGCGGGCACTTGATCTCGAGGACCCGCTCGCCGCCGAGCGTCAGGCCGTCGAGGCTGGCCGAGTACTCGCCGTCGACCAGCACCAGCGGCTGCATCACGAGCCCGGTGCGGGCCTCGTAGGCCGCGCGGGCGGCCGGCTCGAGCTGAGTGCCGCGCAGCATCGCCGGCGTGACCTCCGGCGTGCGCAGCCCCAGCTTGTGCTGCCAGAGCTGGTACGGCGTCTGCCACGGCGAGACCCCCAGCACGACGGGCGTCTCGCTGGCGTTGCGGTGCTGGCGCCGGTGCTCGTGCCACTCGGCGCTGCCCTGGACGAGCTTGACGATGGTGCTCATGCTGCCCTCCGCTGCTTCTCCAGCGAGGTGATGGCGCGGCTGGCGGCGTGGCTGCGGGAGCTCGGTCAGCGCGTCGACGCCGAAGTAGTCGAGCACCTTGGCCAGCTCGCTGCCGGTCTCGGCGATCAGCCGCTCGATGTAGCGCAGCTGCGCGGGCTCGAGCCTTGGCGCCGGCGATCGGGGGCGACCGGCGCCTTCGGTGGCATCGGCTGGGCTGGTGTCCCCGTCCGGCAGATCCTCGCCGGCGTAGACGTAGAGGCCGAGGCCGTGCAGCGCGATGGCCTTGACCAGGCAGCGCTGGATCGAGGTGTTGATGTCGAACGCGGTCGGCTCGAAGATCGGCCGGTTCTTGCCGTCGAGCACCGGGTGGATCTGGGACAGCGTGAGGCCCTGCACCGTGACCGCGACCTCGACGAAGTAGCCGGTCTCGGTCTTGAGGTACGGCAGCCCGTCGAAGCGGCGGACCTCCCAGAACGCCGTCGGGTCGGCCAGGCGCAGCTGCGCCACGGCGAAGGGCCAGGAGAGGTAGCTGAACTCGCCCTTCTTCTCGAGGTGCTCGGAGACGTTGATCTGGTTCAGGCGTGCGAAGTAGTTGTCCATCAGGTGCTCCTTGAAAGTGAAGAGCCCCGCACGGGGGCGGGGCTCGGGTGGGACGACAACGAATGGAGTCAGGCGGCGAGCGCCATCGCTGCCGCCGGCTGCAGTGACGGGCGAGCAGGTAGTCCGCGGCCTGCTGCGCCCGCGTGGCGGCGACGAAGATCGCCCGCTTGTCGCTGCGCAGCACGTGGAGCCAGGAGGCGAGGTAGCCCGCGTGGTGCAGCTCGCCGTCGATCCGGCAGTGGGCGCACAGGAACGCCGCGCCCATTTCGGCGATCAGCTCCTCGGCCGCGTAGGCGTCATCGCCGAAGCGCTGCCCGAGCTGCCGGTTGCAGCCGGGACGGGTGCGACGGTCCAGTGGGTGAGCTCGTGCAGCGCCGTGGCGTAGTAGCCCGCGGCGTCCGGGAACGCGCCCGCGCGGCGGCAGGTGGATCTCGTCGTCGCCCGGGCGATAGAACGCCCGCGAGCCGCCGTGGCGGAGGGTGGCGCCCGACATCAGCGAGCAGCTCCTCGGCGCGGGCCTCGGGCTCCCAGTCGGCCGCTCCGACGGCTGCGAGTGCCGCCGGCACGCCGTCGACCTGGGCCAGGTTGAACACGGTGAACGCAGCGCAGCAGCGGGATGACCCGCTCGGGCAGGTCCGGATCCTGCGGCTGCCGGATAGGACTCGGCGGTCGCCGCGACCTTGCGCAGCCGCCAGAGGACGACGGTGGTGCCGCGTTCGCCGCGGCGCACCTGGCCGCCCAGCTCGGCGGCCTGGCGGTAGGTGAGCCAGCGGTTGAGGGGATAGCCGTGGCTGGTGGCTTCCAGCGCCAGCAGCAGCGCGTTGATGCCGCGGTACGGGCGCCGGCTGCCGGCGTTCATCGGCATGGCGTCGACGTCCTGCGACCACGGCCGGACCCAGGGGGCGACACCACGTTCGAGCGCGGCGACGATGCGGTCGGTGACGGTGGCGTAGAGGTCGTGTGGGACAGCTTGCGACGGTGGTCATGACGGACTCCCAGTCGCGGATCGCGGACGCGGAACACGCCGGGATGCCACTCGTTCTTGCGAATGCAGCCGTACAGCGCTGCTGGTAGCGCACGTACAGGGCGCTGAACACGCCGCTGACGATGGCGGCCATGGCGCCGTCGGCGCTGCCGCCGTGGATGCACAGGCCCGAGCCGATGACGATGACGTGGATCAACCACGGGTTGCCCATCAGCTGGGCGCGGCGCACCGGAGTGAGATCGGCCAGGAGCAGCCACAGGCCGACGAAGACGATCAGTCCCCAGCTGAGCATGACGCGGCCCTCCGGAGCACGACCTGCTGCAGCACGACAGTGACCACGCCAACGCCATAGAGGCCGAGGGTGATCAGACCGCCGAAGGTGGCCAGGGCCGCGTAGAGCGCCACGAGTTGCAGGCCGATGCCGGTCGTGAGGGTGATGGCCCGGGCGAGCCCGACGGCGCGGCTCATGACGACCTCCCGCGCCGGCTCGCCCACGGGATGCTGCGGTTCAGGTGCATCCGCGCGGTGCTCACCGCGTTGCTGCACAGATTGCCGCTGATGCGCAGGGCCAGGCCGGGCTCGTGCCGCTTGAGCGCGGTGACGACATCGCGGACGGAAAGTAGACGCAGTGCGTACATGCCGATCTCCTTGAGTTGATGAGCAGGATGCTCATCGGGAGACGGCTTGCGCCGGCGCAGCCGGTCGTCGCTTCAGTACGAAGTGCGATGTACCTCGAACGAGGTACCGACCCTGGGCTTAGGGTCCCCTTCCGGATCGCGAGAGCGAATCCGAAGCGGGGGTGGCCTTGCTACGAAGGCCGGGAGAGGACCGGGGGCGCGGCTGTGTAACGC
>CAWJLG010000003.1:0-108249 GCA_963843595.1 uncultured beta proteobacterium
GGGCTGGGTAGCTTTGCGCCAACACGGAATCCAGTGCGCGCCTGATGGTTGCCGCACCGTTGAAGACCGGTACGACAACTGAGATCGGCGGTGGGTCGGCCGCCACGCTGGCATGTCTGCTACTCGCCATCGAGCGTTTTCCACTCGTCGAATTGTCGGCCCAGAAGGTTGGCGAGTTCGGCGGTCTGCTCGCGCTGAATCGGGCGCAGGTAATCGATCAACTCGGACACGTCGACCTCACGCCGCGCGATCTTTCTCTCAACCATGGCGACGCCAAGTTGCCTCACCGACACAGGCACTTTGGGGCCAAGATGCTTCCAGACGGAAGAATGCCGCAGGCTATTGAGCCAACCTGTACCGTTGCGCTGCGCGACAATCTTCTCGGGCGTGGTGTTCTTCGCCTCCGCTACGCCTTCGAGTAGGCTCATCTCATCGACGGCTAACCATGCCTGCAACGCACGCAAGCACGCGTCCGTGTCGGACACCAGGCCCTCGAAAGTGAGCGCAAAGATGCGATCGCGGCCGAATCGTTCAACGTAGGGTTTTAGCTGGTACGCATAGTTGCTGACATCCACGTAATGCCGGTCCCGACGTATTGCATCAATGGGATTTCGCGTTTCCCCGCGATGCTCAACCATGTGCCAATAGTGACTAATCGTGCGTTCCACCGGATCGCGCATGATATAAACAAAGCGAGCATCCGAGCTGAACGCGGCAATTCGCTCTACGACGCCCGTGATCGCCGGCTGCTTTGAATAATCGGTGCTGGATTCCCCGAAGAACTTTGCGTTGGGCTTTGCCGCAAACAACCGCAAATAGGCTCGTTCGTCTTCCCAGAATCCCAGTCGCCACATCTCCGGCCAATGCGTTTCCAGCACCGCCGGATCAACGAAATAGCACGGCTCCTTGGGGTTGCACATGCATATCTGCGGATGTCTGGCCAGCAAATCGTGCAGCGTCGTCGTACCCGACTTCATCGCCCCGATTAGGAAGAGATTGGGCTTGTTCATTGCGGAAGTTCTCCTGCATCCAATGCCAACTCGCATTTCACTCCGAGCGAACTCATCCTCGCATCACGTCCGCTTGGAGGTCTGGCATAGTCCCCGCACTCAGCCAGGAGTCCGTCGAAATGGGTAGCGCCATGCCTTATTATAGGCGGCCATAGGAGCCCAACGGCTAGTCTCGATTGATTCTTCCCACGTAACCGACCCTCACAATGGACGGCATTTTCGGTTGGCTTGGCGATCATCCCGCCCCCCAGGAGCTCCTCGCGGCGATGAGCCGCGCGGCGCGCCCAAGCGCCGCAGCGTCACTCGCAGACCACGCCGCTGCCGGGCCTCGGCGCCGCCAGTGCGTCGCGCTTCGGCAAAGGGTGGCTTGCATGCGGCGACGACTGCATCGTCGGTCATGCACGGTCGCCCACGCTTTGTCGACAACGAACTGGCCGCGATCGCGCGCGAGCGAAGCCCTGCGGCCGCCGCGTTGCGCGGGTGGGAGCTTGCTGGGCGCCAACCTTCCCACGGTCATCGAGGGAAGTTTCGCGCTGGCCGTCCTGCGACCGCAGCGAACGGCGCGCCTTCCTCGCGCTCGACCGGATGGGCATCGAGCGGCTGTGCTACGGCGAGCGCAATGGCACGCTGGTTTTCGGAGCCAGCGCACAGTGCATCGGTGCACACCCCGCCTTCGGTCGGCATATCGACCTGCAATCGGTGTACGACTATCTCTTCTTCCACATGATTCCCGCTCCCGGGACGATATACCGAGGCGTTCGCAAGTTGCTGCCGGGAGAGTGCCTGCATCTTCGAGAATGGCGTCGGCACGCCGCAGCTTCTACTGGCGCGCCGACTACCGCGCCGAGCCCGGCAAGGACTTCACCGCCTACCGGACCGAGTTCCGCGATCTTCTGGCCCAGTCCGTCGGTCGCGACCGATAGCGGTCCGAGCACGGCGGCATTTCTCTCCGGCGGGACCGACAGTTCCACCGTCGTCGGAAGCCTGACCGCGAAGCGGCAAGGTCCGGTCGACACGTTCTCGATCGGCTTCGATGCGCAGGGCTTCGACGAGATGGAATACGCACGGTGCGCCGCCGAGCGCTTCGGCTCGCGGATGCACGAGTATTACGTCAAGCCCGAGGACATCGTCACGGCGATCCCGATCATCGCCAGCGAATACGACGAACCATTCGGCAACGATTCGGGCGTACCGACGTACTTCTGCGCGCGGGCGGCGAAGGATGCGGGATTCGACTCGATGCTCGCCGGCGACGGCGGCGACGAGATCTTCGGCGGCAACGAGCGTTACGCCAAGCAGCGGATCTTCGAATGGTATTTTCGCGTTCCGTCGTTGCTGCGGCGCGGTCTCATCGAGCCAATCAGCGCATTTGCCGTTGCTGAGCGACCACCTGCCGCTGCGCAAGCTCAGGAGCTACGTCGATCAGGCGAACGTGCGCCTGCCGATGCGGCTGGAGACCTACAACTTCCTGCGCCGCAGCCCGTTGACCGACATTCTCGAGCCGGAGTTCATTGCGGCGGTCGATCCGCAATACGCCGACGAAGCGTTGACACGAAGTGTATGCACGCACGAACTCGGACCACTTCATCAACGGCCTGCTGCACGTCGATCTCAAGTTCACGCTCGCCGACAGCGACTTGCGCAAGGTGTGCACGATGACCGAAGCAGCGGGGATCGAAGTTCGCTATCCGTTGCTGGACGACCGGCTGGTAGCGTTCGCCAATCGCCTGCCGATCGACTACAAGGTCCGCGGGACCACGGCTGCGCTGGTTCTTCAAGGAAGCGCTGCGCGACTTGCTGCCCGAGAAGATCATCAACAAGACGAAGCACGGGTTCGGACTGCCGTTCGGCGTATGGAGCGAGCGAGCACGCGCCGCTGCGGGAGATCGTGGACGCGAGTCTCGCCGACTTGGGAAAGCGCGGCTGGGTCAAGCCGGCTTACCTCGATCGCATTCTGCAGATGCAGCGCGAGGAGCACGCGACCTATTACGGCAAGATGATCTGGGTGACGATGATGCTGGAGCGGTGGCTGCAGGCGAATGGACATTGAGCGCTCGGCGCTTGAATCGGGTCGCGCCTTAGGACGCTTGGACGGCCATGCTCAATGTCACGCTTGAAGTCGCGAGAGGCTTAGCGGCTCTGTGGGTCTTCTCCTACCACCTTGCCGGGCTCTTTCGTGAATCTTCACCGGCGCTAGGTGCGATCGCCGAGGTTGGACACCTCGGTGTGCCCGCATTCTTCGTTATTTCCGGTTACTGCATGATGGCGTCTTCTGAAAAGATACGTACGCGTGGCGATTCCGCAATCAGTTTTCTGTATTGGCGATTCCTGCGCATATTTCCACCCTTTTGGTCATCGATCTTGATCGTTATTGCAGTGCCCTTTGTTGTCGCTTTGTTGAGTTCCCTACGGTCGGGCCTCTACGACCCACCAATTCCACGATGGCTTTCGCTTGGTTTGGCTGACTGGGCTGAGGTATTGAGCCTGACGCGGGGATTCTTCTTCCCGGGCGAGCGTCATCAAGATGTATACAATGCCGTAAACAGTGTGTATTGGACGCTCGCAATCGAGTTTCAGTTCTACTTGGTGTTGTTCGTAGCGCTGAAATATCGACGACACTTCGATCGAATACTTGTCGGCGTAAGCATCTTGGGGCTCGCCGCTGCATTAATACCGTCGACGTACAACTACGGAATCTTTCTTCCCTTCTGGCCGATGTTCTTACTCGGTCTCGGGCTTCACCGCTTACTGACACTCAAGATCGATCCGCGGGCTATCTTTGGGCAGCGCGCCGCGATCATCGGATCCGTTCTTGGCGGGGTAACGGCGATGGCATTCCTCTTCCTCACACTATCGGGCAGCGTCGCCGCCTTATGGTCGCGCTCTCCCGGTTTGTGTGATTTCTTAGTCTGCGACAACCTGCACTTTTCTTTTCTGGCTGTCGGATGGGTTTGACTTGTCTCTTTCGAATTGGCGGTGACGCTCGGCCCGCGTCGCCAAGTTTGCGATCAAGGCGTTGACGTTGTTGGGCACGATTTCATATTCGTTGTACCTGGTGCATGGAAAGCTCTACGAATTGCCGTTCATGTTTGCGAGGCAGGTTGTTTCTGCAAACAGTGTCTTCCTGCCGCTTTTCACTATGCTGGGCACCGTTCTCCTGACTTGCTTATTTTTTGTTTACTGTGAACGGCCGTATCTGCGCATCCGCAAACCTTTGTTCGCTTGGTGATCCGTCGCAGTATTGGGTCAAGCCACCGGCATCACCAGGTCGGCCTTCGTCAGAACCGCCACCATCTGCGCAATCGAAAATCTACTTTTGCGCACGACAAACCCCTCCCACCTCCAAGGGCAGCACAAGAAGGCTTGCGGAAACCCCTTCCAACGGAAGAGGCTCATAGAAGCGGCCAAAGCGGCGAATTTGCGCCCCGACCGAATCTGCGCGCGCGATGCTGCTCAGAAATCGAAATAGATGAACTTCTGCGTCGTTCCACCGAACACGATCAGCATCAGCGCAACAACCGCATATGCAGTCCCCCGCAATGGGAAAGGGGACTCGTCCACCAGGCGCCGATTCCCGTTCTCTGCAATCGCTCGACGATGAGCGGCTCGGCGAACACCAGGATCGCCGAAACGGCGACGATTGCGATTTCGTAGCTCCGAATCAGCGGCATGCTGCCGACCGGGTGCGCCATCCCCAGCATCGCGCTGCCGATGCGCCAGGCAGACACGAAATCGGGCGCCCGGAAGAACACCCAGGTGAAGCAGACCAGCACGAAGGTGACCGGCATTCCGGCCAACGACAGCGAGGCGCGATCCAAGTGAGCTGGCCGCAATCCCAGTCTGTCGATAGACGCCTTCCAGCAGACGTGCGCCGACGAGATAGCAGCCGTGCATTACGCCCCAGACGGCGAACGTCCAGTTGGCGCCATGCCACAGGCCGCCGAGGAACATCGTCATCATCAGATTGAAATAGGTGCGACCCGTGCCCCGCCGCGATCCGCCCAGCGATATGTAGAGATAGTCGCGCAGCCATTGCGACAGCGTGATGTGCCAGCGCCGCCAGAACTCGCTCGGGCTGCGAGCAATGTACGGATAGATGAAATTCCGGGGCAGCCGCACCCCCATCATCCAGGCGAGACCGATCGCCATCTCGCTGTATCCGGAGAAGTCGAAGTAGATCTGGAACGCGAACGCGAGCGTACCAAGCCACGACGCACCGAAGTCGAGCGCGGCAGGTGCCGCATAGAGCTTCTCGACGATCGGCGCCAGATTGTCGGCAAAGAGCACCTTCTTGATCAACCCGCCGGCGAAGATCGCGGCACCGACGCGCATTTCGTCGACAGCTGAGCGGTCGCAGTTCCCCCAACTGATCGATCAGTTGCCCGGGACGCAGGATCGGACCGGCGATGAGGTGCGGAAAATATGTCACGTACAGACACCACGTCCTGAAACTCACGGGCTTCGCCCAGTCGCCACGATAGACGTCGATCATGGCGCTCAGCATGTGGAACGTATAGAAGCTGATCCCCAGCGGCAACGCCCAGTTCACCCACGCGGGCACGCGCGCGATCCACTGCCGGATCGAGCACAGAGGCGATCGAAAGAAACGTTCCCAGCAGCATTCCGAGATACTTGAACAGACCGAGCGCCAGGAGATTGACCGTAATGCCCGAACGCCAGTACGGGCCGACTGGGCGCGGCGAGCAGGCGGTTGTAGATCAGGTAGTTGACCCCGAGCGATGCGCCCAGCAGCAGGAGATAGATCGGTTTCCACGAGGCGTAGAAGATCAGGCTCGCCACCAGCAGGATCGTGGCCCGTTGCGAGGTAGTTCGCGCCAGCGCATAGATCGCCATCACGGCGATGAAGAAGACGAAGAATGTGGCGCTGCTGAAAATCATGGCGACAACCGCGATGCGCAGGTCCGGCCAGCGCACGGCCAATTCGTCGGCAAGCAATGCCGAGAATCGCTTTGCACCGCGTTCGTTGAGGTGGCCCGCATTGATGAATTCGGCGGGATCGCGCCGCATGCCCGGCTCCAGCGCGATCACCGGATACCCCCGCGCGCGCAAGCCGCGGTCAATCTCGAGATAGGGACGCGCAGCGGGATCCGCGGGCGCGACGTAGAGCACGTCACGATTGAGCAGCGGCGGATAGACAAATGCGATGCGAACGCCACGTTGCCCCAACAACTCGGATCGACCGTTCGAGATAGTCGATTCGCGCCGGATCCGGTGGCTTCTTCGATCCCGCCTCCTGAACGCCGATCTGCGCCGCGTCCTGCAAGCCTCCGAAGCCGGCGCGGTAGCCCGCAAACTCGGCGGCGCCGCCGCCGATGGGCTCGACACTGCTGCGAGACTCGCCTCGGATGAAGCGCTCGAGTTTGGCCGGCTCCCGAAGTTCCTTGAGATTGTCGGAGAATCCCCAGAGACGTAACAGCGACCGCGCGAGATCGATGTATTCGCCGTGACACGCCATCGCGCTGCGGTCCGCGAAGAAGACCTCGTAGCCGAGCGCATCGGCAGGTTGAAGATAGCCTTCGTCCAGTCCGATGACCACCGACTTCGATCCGTCCGGGACCGAGCAATCTCTCGCGATCGAAGCCGTGTCAGCACTCCGTAATAGCGTGCGCGTATCGGACCCGGCAATCCGAGATTGAAGATCCGGTCGCCAGCGTGATGCTCCCAGCCTGGACGCGATCACCCTCGGATCGAAGCCGTTGTCGACGCGACTGTTGCCGACGATCAGCAGCCTTGGCGGATGTGACTTCGACATACCGCATCTTGTCCAATGGCACGGCCAGCCGCAAATACCGACCGGTATCGATAAAGGAATCCATCCGTGTGAAGCACCGCCTCGACAGCGGCCAGTAGCAGCAGCGGCGAACAGCAATCCGAGACCCGGCCTATCGCGCAGCCGCGCCACCGGCGCTCATCGATCAACGCGCCGCCTTCGGGCGCGGCCAAGCCATGCCTCTTCGCTGACCGAGCCCCCGCCTCCATTGCTGCTCCGTTGACGCCGGCGATTGCGCCAGTGCCGCTTCAGAATCGCCTGCCCGACGACGACGATCAGCACCAGGTTGTAGTAGTAGTCGAAGTACGCCAATCCGAGGAACGCCCCTGCCGTGAAGATACGCGATCATGCTCACCTGCACCATCGCAGCAAGCTCGCCTAGCCAACGCATGTCCGGAATCGTCCTTCGTTGCGCGCATCAGCCGGCTCGCGGAAAACCAGGTCAACAGCGCCAAGAGCAGGAACAAGCGCCAGCCCGACGAAGCCGTGATGTCCCATGCACCTGGAAATAGATGCTGTGCGAGTCGTGAACGTTGTCGGGGTCCGGCGCATAGCGTCGAAACATCTCGCGCCGGAATGACTCGAATCCCGCCGCCCAGTGGGCGATCCTTGGCCATGTTGAACGCCATCCACCATGCATTGATTCGTCCCATGCGCGGACTCGATCCTGCTCGTAGGTCTGGATCGTGCTCATCCGCTCGTACCATTCGGCGGGCATGATGGCCGCCACCGATGAGCAACGGCGATTGCCGCATAGACGGCAATCAAGAACTTCTGCCTCGCCTTGAGCCAGAACATCAACGCCCATCGCTGCCATCCCCAGCAAGCGCGCCTCGCGACTGCGTACCGATCGCGGCCAATCGCGGTGAGCACCATGGTTAGCATGCAGCGCTCGACGCAAGCCACCGGTTCGCAACGTGTCTGGCGCAGTAGTAGAGCAGCGGCACCGTCATCGCCATCGCCAGACCGAGCTCGTTGTTGCCGGCGATGAAGCTGCCATCGGGTCCCTGAACCCGGTACACGCCGCCATGCACGATGGTGAAGATGCCACCCTTGACACCGATAGAATCCGATCGACAGCGCGATGGTCAGCACCAAGCCAGTTCAAGCGTTCCTTCGTCGTGATCAGCATCATCGCGACGAAGATCATCAACTGGATCTTGAGCACCTTGATCAGCTGCTCCTGCGCGAGCTCCGGATAGACTGCGAACAATGTCGTGATCGCACATCCAGACGACGAAGCAAAGCAGCACACCGGATTCGCGCGTCCACGGAATCCGCTTTGGCTCCTTCGAGAACGAGCATCGCCACGAGCGTCGTCACCGCGACGATGTAGGCAAATGGCATGGTCGTGCTGAATCCCCACGCCATCCGATGCGGATTCATGAACCCGAGCCAGGTCCAGACGATGATGCCGATCCATGGCCGCCGCAGAATGAACGGCAGACTGCCGAAGACCGCGAGCGTGACGGCGATGTCTCTCATGCCGACACTGTCCAGCGTCACCGCTGCGTGCGGCGTCCTCGCGCCGGCCGCACGAACCACGTGACTCGCGGCGGCAAGTGCACGGTGTCGAGCATGCCACCCGCCAGCTTGCGCGCGAGCTCCCGCTCGTGGCGCAGCCCGCGATCCTTGACTTGATAGAGCTTGCCCTTTCCGGGCTGCCTCTCGCCCAGCGCTCTCGCCGCGGCCGAGCCGCTCGAACGACCTCGACATAGACCTCGGCCCAATCCTTCACCGCGCGCCAGAACAGCGTCAGTTCGTCGTCGCCCGGCCTTCACCTCGGGGCACACATGCGCAATCAGCTTGCCGGTGTCGATGCCGGCATCGATGAAGTGAATCGTGCACCCGACTTTCTCGGGCTCCCCGTTGTACAGCGCCCAGAACGTGCAATCGGCGCCGCGATACTCGGGGGAGAGACCGCCGTGCAGATTGACGATTCCAAGCCGGCCCCTGCTTCAGAAGCGGACCCTTGATCAGCGAGGTCCCGAACACCGCGATGACGTCGGGCTGCAGCCGGTCGGCCAGCGCCACGACGTCCGGATGGTTGATGTGCGGGACCTCGACCTTGAGGTCCTCGCGCGCGAGCCGCGGTTCCTCGTCGCCAAAGAAGAACTTCGCCTCTCCGCCGCCGACGTAGCGGCGACGGTCGCGCAACCATCGCCAGCCCTTGCGCCACAGGTTCGCCGGCTTGAGCTGTCTTGAGGATCTTCCTGCCGGTCAGCTGGCTCCCGGTCTCCTGGACGATCGCCACCACGTCGGGCGCTTTCGCAAAGACGGTTCGCCACGTAGAGGTGGCGCGGCGACCGTCCGCAGAGGATCATCACCGAGAGGCTAGACATGGGCCTCGGCCTCCGCGCTGCCACCGCGCCAGCGTCGGGCACCGGCGGTACGGCGATGTTCTCCAGGTCCATGATCAGCGCGTCGGCGAAGAACTTGGCCGCCCAGTTCGGGAACTCGAACATCGAGTAGCGTCCCCAGATCGGCATCGAGCCCGCGATCGCGCCGCGGACGATCGGGTCGGGATCGTCGAGCCGCTGGTGGCTCTTGAGGAAGGCGATGGCTCGGCGCGCGTTGTCGCGCAACTCGATCGCGCCTGATCTCCTGCGCGATCCGCGTCCAGTTGAGGCTCATCTGCGCCACGCCCGTCAGGCAGCAGTAGCTCGCCCCAGCGCTGCCAGTCTTCGTCCGTAGGTTCCGGCGAGCCAGCCGTCCGCCCGCTGCGCCTGCGCCACCGCACGCGCGGCCTTGACCGCGGCGCCGACGTAGCGCTCGCTGCCGAGCAGCACGCCGCATTCGAGAAAACCGCGAATCGCGTAGGCGATCGTGTGCGTGAACGGTTGCCGGTCCGGCGTGAACGCGTTGTTCGCGAACCAGCCCGACGGGCGCTGCTGGGCAAGCGCCCATTCCAGGTTGCGGATCGCCGCGGTCTTGAGCTGCGCGTCGCCCGCCACCAGCGCAGTCGCGAGCAGTGCCCACGTTCCGCGCGTGTTGTAGGTGTGCGGCACGCCGTGATGCTCGAACTGCCGCCAGCAGCCGTCCGCGTCCTGGTGTCGCGCCAGCCAATGACCGGCGCGAACGGCGGACTCCAGGCATTCGGCGCGGCCGAGCTGCAGATGGCCGGCCAGCATCCCGTGCATGATCTGGCCGGTGTTGAAGATGACCGGCTGGCTGCCCGGCTCGCCGAAATGACCGGGGAACGCTCCATCCGGATGCTGAATCGACAGCTCCCAGTCGATGATGCGCTGCGCGCGGTCCTCGAGCTCCGGTCGGTCGAGTACTTTGGCCGCGGCAAGGAAGGTTTCGACGATGTAGCCGCTGGTCTCCGGGTAGCTCGGCAACCAGCCGTCCTCGAAGCTCCAGCCGGCCGACACGCCTCCCGAATCCGCCTTGCCATTGCGCACGTCCTGCGCACGGCAGAGCCAGTCGATGGCGGCGCGCAGATGTTCGTCGATGTTCACGCGCGGGCTGCGCCGGCGTCCCGCTCAGAGTCGCGCAGGATGAGGCGCGCGTGGCGCGGCCGCCACGGCTTGTAGCGAAACGGGAGGGCGAGCAACTGGTCTGGGCGCATCGTTATCGGATCGGGACGTTCATGTCGCGCATCGCGAGCTTCATGCCGTCATGGTTTCCGGGATGCGCCCGCGTTCGCGCCGGCACGTGGCTGACCACGTAGCGGTACTTGCCGGAGCCCTCGGCTTCGATCGCGTCCACGACCTTGATCGCGACGCGCACGTCGGCCCCCAGCCTGCGCCGCGAGACCGGTCGATGATCTGCGCGCGGACGGCCGCGGTCCATCCGCGGACCGGGAACCACCAGCACTTCGACGTCGCGCACCGTGTGCTGGATGAACTTGAACTGCGCGACGCCCTCCACGGCGCGCAGCACGTAGATGACGGACAAGCGCATGCATGATCGTTCCGTCGGGCCGGACGACGAAATCGGTCGTTCGCCCGGTCACTTCGTCGAGCACGTGCAAGCCGCGACCCTCGCGGCAGCCCTCGGCACCCATGCGCACCATGTCGCCGGTGCGGTAGCGGATGAACGGCTGGGCGCCGGAGCACAGGCCGGTCATCACCGCCTCCCCGAGCTCGCCCGCCGGCACGGGTCGCCCCTCGGCGATCCAGCACTTCGAGGATGATGCTCTCGCTCATCAGCAGGATCTGGCCGCTGCGGCGTCTCGTGCGCGGTGAATCCGATGTCGCGGCTGCCGAATTCGTTGGCGGCCGGGACGCCGAACACCTGCTCGATCAGCGTGCGCTGATGCGGATAGAGCGGCTCGCCGGTCGTGCAGACCACGCGCAGTTCGGGCAACCGAAGCCGGATCTTTCGTTCGCTCGCGCGTGCCGCGAGCAGTGCGACGCTGCTCGCGTAACCGTAGATGCACTTGGGCCGGAACGCCTGCACCGCGTCCAGATAGGCGTCCATGTTGGCCGCGGACATCTCGAACGCGTTGAGCACCAACTGGTTGAGCAGGCGGTCGCGGATCGTCTTGATGCGATCCGTCTTGTTCGAGCTCGACCGGCGCGCCCCACAGGTACACTTCGCGGTCGCCGACGTCGACGCCCCACCAGCGCCGTGCGCGCATACGGCCGGCGGCGTCGGAGGCCTGGCGCTGACGACCGTAGTAGAAGATGAGCGGCTCGCCGCTGGAGCCGCCGGTGTTGTAGCGGAAGGTCCCGCCGGGCGCACCCGCCCAATGGATCCGTTCGACGTTGGCCCGCGCGTCCTGCTTGGTCATCGTCGGCAGGCGCCGCAGATCGTCGAGCGTGATTTCCCGGCTGGGATTCTCGACGTCCATGCCCGCTGCCCTGATTCGATCGGCATGCCATGGACTATGCCGGACGGCAAGCTGCAGCAGCGTCTTGAGCTTCTCCGTCTGCAGACGCTCGATTTCCCCGCGCGTTAGCCACTGGCTTCGCTCCAGGCTCTCCAGGTAGGCGAACGTCGGCCGCTGCATCAGGCGTTCCTGAAGCGGATAGACCAGACGGCGCGAGAGGATGGGGAGCGGCATGGCAAGTCAGACGAATCGGACCGCTGGACCCGACAGATCGGCACTGGCGTCCTTGCCCACAATTGCATCGAATTCATCTGATCAGCATCTCGACGCGTCGGTCCCAACTGTTGGCTTCCGCATAGGCGACGATCGACGCTCCGGTTCCAATCGCGGCAAAGCGCCTCCGACAGCGCCGCAGCGAGCTTGTCCCGGTCACCGAAGGGCACCAACGTGCCGAGCTCCGGACTGGCGACAACTTCGGCATTGCCGCCGACGTCGGTCGCCACGACCGGAAGGCCGCAGGCCATCGCCTCGAGAAACACGTTGGCCCATCCTTCGTTGCGGGTCGCCAGCACGAATACATCCGCTGCCGACAAGAGGCACCTTCAGCTGGTCGGGCGCACACGGACCCGAGAAAACGACGCAGTCCTCCAATCCCAGCTCGCGCGCCCGCTGCCGCAGCACCGGGCTCCAGTCGCCTTCGGGGCTCGGGCCACCGACGACCAGGTAACGCAGTCCGGGATAGCGCTGCCTGAGCGCCGGCAGGCACTCCATCACCCGGTGAAAACCCTTTCGCTCGACCAATGCGCCCACCGAGACCAGTACCGGCGCGTCCGCGGGCAACGCCAGCTCGCGCCGCGCCGCATCCCTCGGAACGGGGTGAAATCTGGCGCTGTCGACGCCGTTTCCGACAACGAGGATCTTGTCGCCCGCGACCCCGAGGCTGATCGCATGGCGCTTCAGCGAGTCGGACACCGAGAAGATTCGTCGCGCGTAAGTCAACGCCTTGACAATCCGACGTCGTCGGGATGGGTCGCGCGCGAGCGGCACCTCCGTGCCGCGCAATGTGATCGTGACCGGCACGCGCAGCCATCGTCCGAGCAGCGACGCCGCGTAGCCGTCCGGATAGGCGAAATGGGCATCGATGACGTTGAAACGAAAGGTAGCGCTTAAGACGCAGCATCGTCGGCAGGCACGCGAGCGCCATGAAGAAGCCGTCGAGCCACTTGAATGCACCGGGCACCGAAAGGAAGCGCGGATGCCGCACCTCGATGCCGTCCTGAACCTCGATCGACGGCGCCGCCGGACGGAAGCCGGGTTTCCACTTGCGGAGAATGCCCTGCATCGGAAACCATGGAACCGGCGCCACCACCGTGAGCGGCAGGATCTTCGCCACGCGAAACATCCGTTCGCGGATGAACAATCCCTGCGCCGGGCTGACCCGCGTGCGGGAACAGCGTCGTGAACACCACCAGCCGCGGCTCAGGCGATGGCATGTGCCACCTCGGCCTTGGCGGCCAAACGCTCATAGGCCCCGCGGTAGCGGGCGACGCTCGCGGCCCAGTTGCGCTCGGACTCGACGAAGTTCCGCGCGGCGCCGCGCATCGTCGGCCAGCCGGTCCTGTCCGCCAGCAATCCACGCAGTCTCGCGGCGAGAGCTTCGGCATCCCCCGCCTTGAACAGAACGCCCGTTTCGCCGTCGCGAATCAGCTCCCGATGTCCTCCAACGTCCGACGCCACCAGCATTCGCCCCTGCGCCATTGCCTCCAGCGGCTTCAGCGGGGTGACGAGATCGGTCAGGCGCATGGACAGCCGCGGGTACACCAGCACATCGATGAGGTCGTAGTAGCGCTGCACTTCCGCGTGCGGGACGCGACCCGTGAACACCACCTTGTCGGCGAGCCCAAGCGTCGAAGCGAGTTGCTTGAGATTCGATTCCTGCGGTCCGCCTCCGACCAGCAGCAGCCGCACGCGGCAGCTCTGCCGAGCGACCAGCATCGGCATCGCCTCGAGCAGCAGTGCGAGGCCTTCGTACGCGTAGAACGACCCGATGAATCCGAGAACGACGGAATCTCGCGAGACCCAGCTGCTGCTTGAGCGCGGCGTCCGGCTTCGGCGCCGATCGCGAATTGCTCGATGTCCACGGCATTGGGAATGACCGTGACCTTCGGTTCCGGAATGCCGCGTGCCACGATGTCCGATCGCAGGCCCTCACATATCGTGGTGACGGCATCCGCGCGACGCAGTGCGAAGGATTCGACGGCACGCGTCAGGCGATACCGCAATCCACCCTCTCGGGCCGTGCCGTGATCGGCGGCCGCATCCTCCCAGAATGCTCGGACCTCGTAGACGACCGGGATGCCGAGGCGCCGCCCGACCCGCAACGCCGGCAAGGCATTGAGCACGGGAGAATGGGCGTGCAGGATGTCCGGCCGGACCTTGCGCGCGACCTCGTCGAGACGGCGTTCCGTCGCGCGCATCAGGGCGAGCTCACGCAGCCCCGGGATCCGTCCCAGCGGGCCCGGTTGCCACACGGGTCCGATAGAAATGGAGCCCGTCGACGTCCTCTTCCGGCCCGCTCGGCGCCGAGTGCTTCGGGCTCGTCAGGTGGAACGTCTCCCAGCCCAGGCGTCGCTGCTCGCGCAGGATCGCGCGCGTGCGAAACGTGTACCCGCTGTGCAGCGGGATCGAGTGGTCGAGGACGTGGAGGATGCGCAAGCTCATCCCGCTGCCCTCTCGCGAAAGTCGAGCGCGCCGTCCTGCATCACGTTCCGGAGGAACGCGTCGAACATCAGCAGCGTCCACAGCGGCGAGCTGTAGTCGCGCCGGCCCGATACGTGAGCATCGATCACGTGCTTCAGGTACTGCGGATTGAAGACACCGGTGCTGGCCAGTCGCGGACCGAGGATCGCATCGTTCAGGCGCTGCTTCAGCGGCCCCCGGAACCACCGCTCCAGCGGCACGGCGAACCCCATCTTCGGCCGATACATGAGGTCGCCCGGCAGGTAAGGCTCCATCGCCTTCTTGAGCAGGTACCTTGCCCTCCTGGCCGCGGACCTTGAGCGACGTCGGCAGGCTCGCCAGCCACTCCACCAGCGGGTGATCCATCAGCGGCTCGCGGACCTCCAGCGAATGCGCCATGCTGGCGCGGTCCACCTTGGTGTTGATGTCGCCGATCAGGTAGGTCTTGAGATCCAGGTACTGGACGAGCGCGACGGGGTCGTCCGTTCCCGCGCGACGGCCGTGGCGGCGGAAGACCTCGGCGGCGGAATAGCCACCAAGCCGCGCCTTGAAGGCGTTGCTGTAGAGCTGCTGGCGCATGTCGTCGCGCAGGATCGACACGCTGTGGAAATACGCGTCCACCGACGTTCGGGCGAGCGCCTGGAAGGTCGACTTCGCCCGGAAGATTCGCGGCGCCCAGTCGGCCTTCGGATAGACATGACCGAGCAGGCCGAAGGCGGGCCGCCGGACGGAGATCGGCATGGCGCTGCGCAGGCGCTCCTCCATCGCGTGCAGCCGATAGCGCCGATAGCCGGCAAAATTCTCGTCGCCCCCATCGCCCGAAAGCGCGACGGTCACGTGCTTGCGCGCGAGCTGGCACACGCGATAGGTCGGCAGCGCGGAGCTGTCGGCATACGGCTCGTCGTAGGTCCGCGCGAGCACGTCGATCAGGTCGAAATCGTCGCTTTCGACGGTATCGACGAAGTGCCGCGTGCGGTACCGGTCGGCGACCTGCCGCGCGAACTTCGATTCGTCGTACGCCGGATCGGCGAACGCGATCGAGCAGGTGTTGACCGGATCCGCACTGACGCCGGCCATCATCGCGACCACGGCACTCGAGTCGACACCGCCGGAGAGGAAGGCGCCCAGCGGCACCTCGGCGATCATGCGCAGCCGGATCGATTCGCGCAGGCGCTCGACCAGCTCCGCCTCCGCCTCGCGCTCGCCGATGGGGTTGTCGAGCGTGAACCGGACATCCCAGTATTCGCGCGGCTCGGGCAGCGCCTGCCCGCGCCGGATCGTCAGCGTGTGCGCCGGCGGCAGCTTGTGCGCGCCCGCGTAGATCGTCCGCGGCTCGGGAACGTAGCCGAGCGCGAAATACTCTTCGATCGGCAAACGGATCGAGCTCGCGCCGGAATTCCGGATGCGCGACCAGCGACTTCAGCTCCGAGCCGAACAGCAGCAGCCCGCTCGGCAACAGCGCGTAGTGCAGCGGCTTGACGCCGAGCCGGTCGCGGGCGAGGAAGAGCGTCTCGCGATTCCGATCCCACAGCGCGAACGCGAACATGCCGCGGAACCGCTTGACGCAGTCCTCGCCCCATTGCTCCCAGGCATGAACGATCACCTCGGTGTCGCTGCGGGTCCGGAAGCGGTGTCCAAGCTGCGTGAGTTCAGGGATCAGCGTCTGATAGTTGTAGATCTCGCCGTTGAAGACGACGACCACGCTGCCGTCCTCGTTGAACAGCGGCTGCTGCCCGGTGGAGAGGTCGATGATCGAGAGCCGGCGATGGCCGAGCCCCAGGCCGGGCTCGGTGTGCAGCCCGACCTCGTCCGGCCCGCGATGGTGCTGGGTCTCGTTCATGCGCGAAACGAGGTCGCGCGAGATCGTCCGCGCGCCCGTGACGTCCATGATGCCGACAATGCCGCACATGATGGGTCCGGTCTCAGTGGGGGACGGTCCGGGCATGCCCGGCGCCGACGGGTTGACTGAGAGGCTCGTCCCCATGCTGCGGGACGGGGACACCGGCGGCGGCCATCGCGCGCTCGTACATCGTCCCGTAGTCGGACACCATCCGGGCGAGGCTGAACGTGCTTTCCACGACGCGGCGGGCGGCCTTGCCGTGGCGACGGGCCAGCGCGCGGTCGCGGAAGTAGCCCAGCATCGCGTGCGCGAGCGCGTCGCTGCTGGCCGGTGGAACGAGTGTGCCGGTCATGCCGGATTCGATCAGTTCGCCGTTGCCGCCGACCGCGGTTGCGACGACGGGCAGCCCGGTCGCCATCGCCTCCAGGATCGTGTTGGAAATGCCCTCCGCCAGCGACGGCAGCACGAAACAGTCGAGGCCGCGCATGATCTCGGCGACGTCCGCACGTTCGCCGGCGAACCAGACGCGATCGCGGACACCCGGCCGGTCCAGCAGCGCAGCAACGTCGCTGCGCAATGCGCCATCGCCCACCATCACCAGTCTCAGCTGTTTCCCCGCCGCAGGATCGAATTCGAGCGCGCGGACAAAGGCGCGCGCAAGGTTCAACGGATCCTTGACGGCCTCCATGCGGCCGACGGTTCCCACGAGCCAGTGCTCGGCGCTCGCGAACGGACAGCCGGGGATGGCCGGTCGCGCACCTGCGCACGGCACGAAACGGTCGGCATCCACGCCGTTGAAAATCTGCGCGATCCGATCGGACGGAACGCCAACCTGCTGCTCCAGGTAGTCCTCGAGGTGCCGCGAAAGTGCCACGTACCGAGTGACGAATGGCCGATAGAGGCGGCGGACCATCCGGTAGCGCTGGCGGCGTCCGTGCGGATCCTGCATGTCCCACCCGTGCTCGCCGTGGACGCGCACCGGCACGCCCGCGGCCCAGGCCGGAACGACGGCCTCCAGCGCCGCCAGATTGCGCGTGTGCACCACCGCCGGTTTGAGCTTGCGGAACAGGCGAACGAGCCGTGGGTAATCGCGAAGCAGATGACCGGGTCCCTTGCCGAGGGAAACGTACTCGACGTCCGGACGCTCGACGCGCCGCGTGAACTCCGCGGAAACATCGGTCAGCGCGACGACCGCGTGCCGCCACCGGTGCTGCGGCATGCGGTTGATGAGATTGACGACGCCGTTCTCGAGTCCACCGACGCCGAAGCGGTAGACGACGTGAACGATCAGCGGCGGTTGCGTGGTCATGGGGAATCCGTCGCCGTATCTAGCGCTTGACCGCCACGGTATCGGCCCCGACCCGCGCCAGCGCCGAATCGACCGACGGCAGCATCTCGCGCACGAACTGGCGCAGCGTCTCCTCGGCGACGGCGGGCTGCTCCTCGTAGGGCGTTGCCAGAATGATCGCCGCCGCATCGTCGCCGCGGCCGAGCAGCCGGTCCCGCGCCAGGAGCAGCTTGGCCACGTACGGACTGGTGAGGTCGCGTCCGGAAATCCGGAACCAGTCCCAGACCAGAAGCCGCTGCGTCGGCGACCGCAGCCGCGTCTGACGCACGTCGACCGCACCGGCGCCGAGATCTTCCACCCGCCGGGTCTCGCCGACGTTCGACCAGACCGGGTGCTTCTGCACCACCATGATGTTCGTCGAGGTCACGAGCTCGGCGCCCTGACGCTGATGGCGGTAGAAGCCGAGGTAGAGCGCCACCTTCCGATCGCCTTTGCCATAGACCTGAAAGACGCTTGCCGTTGCGCCCTCGTACCGCGGGCGCCAGTCGGTCAGCGGGGCGCTCTCGACGGCCCAGCCGGACGCGGGCGCCGGCGCCGCAAGCACCAATTCGCCGCCTGCGCCACTCGCCCGGTCAAGATAGCCCGCGTAGAGCGGCCACGCCGCCGCCAGCGCCAGTGCGGCGACCGCGGACGGCGCGATGCGGGAAAGCGATGCCCGATCAGTCGGCGGCAGTCGACGTTTCGCCGCCGACGCGACGGTCGGTAGCGTCGCGGTCGGGATCGCGCCAGTACGAACCGACCCAGAAGAGCAGCAGCATCACCAGCCCGAAGAACACCCAGCCGTAGATGAGGTGATCGACGCCCAGCGCAAGCTTCATGTCGCTGAGATGCGCGATCATCACGATCATGTACGCGCGGAAACCGTTGGCCAGGATCGGCACGACGATCGAAAGGACGACGAACAGGATTCGCTTCCAGAGCACGCGATAGTTCAGATACGCGTAGAGCGCGCCCACCGTGATCGACGCGATGAGATAGCGCAGCCCGCTGCAACCCTCGACCACCGACCAGTTGCCGGATGGAATGGTGAAGAACGTGCCCTCGCGGAAGACCGGTATGCCGGTGATCTGCAGCGCCGTGACCGTGAAGTCGGCCGTCCAGTCCATCAGCGGCGGAATGAGCGCCTCGCCGATCGGTACGCCGAGAAACAGAAAGCCGAGCGGGAAAGCGAGCGCGAGCGCCACCTTGCGACCGACGACGGCAATGACGGAGGCGATGATCATCGCGACCAGCGCGTACTGCTGGACCACCTGCACCTGGCCCGCCGCCGCCACGAGCCAGGCGAGGCCCGCACCTGCCAGCAGCACGAAACCGAGCCAGTCCGGCGCGGGGGCGATCGTGGCAATCTCGCGCCGCCGCGCCCAGATCAGGTAGACGGAGATCGGGACGATCAGAAATCCGTGCGCGAACGTCTCCGAACGGTACCAGATCGCGACGATCGATTCGGCCGTGCGCCAGTAGACGGCAACGAGCAAGACCACGGTGGCGAGGACGAGCGGCAGCGCACGACGCCAGGCGTCGGCCGCCGACCCATTCGACGCGCTCACTTGCAGCACCGATTCCGACTCGAGTCTCATCGCCGGATCACTTGACGGGGACGGCATAACGCGCGTCGCTCTTGGGAGCGGACCGCGGCGAGAACGGGGCGGTGCTGTCGTGCTCCAGCAGATCGTCGAGCGTCTTCAGGCTCGCCGCCCAGGCGTAGTCCTTCAGCACGCGCGATCGCGCGAGGCCGCCCATCGCCTCGGCACGGACGGGGTCGAGGAGGTCGAGCACTCTCGCCGCGAATTCCTGCGGCTCCGACGCGATCTCGAGCTCGCTGCCCGACCGAGCCGACAGCCCCGCGGCGGCGGCAGGAGTCACGACGACCGGCTTTCGCCATCGCCATCGCCTCGAGCACCTTGTTCTGGATTCCGCGCGCCACGCGCAGCGGCGCGACCACGACGCGGGCGTGCTGGAGGTACGGGCGGACGTCGTCGACACGACCGGTCACGATCGCCGCGGCATCGTTCGCCAGCGCGCGTACCGCCGCATCGGGGTTCATCCCGACGACGTAGAAACGCACCGCCGGATCGCGCTTGCGAATTTCCGGCAGCACTTCGCGCGCGAACCAGACGACGGCGTCCACGTTCGGCCAGTAGTCCATCGCGCCGGTGAACACGACGGGGCGCTCATCCGTCGCGAACGGCGACGCGAAACCGGAAGACGGCGCGAAGTAGTCGCTGTTGACGCCGTTGCGAACGGCATGGATGTGGTCGGCGCAGCCCGGGCTTTCGGCGCGGAACAGCGCCGCCTCCTCGTCCGTGACGAAGAGGCTGGCGTGCGCGCGGGTCGCGACCGCCTGCTCGTAGGCCAGGAGGCGCAGCGCTTCGCGCTCGTAGACGGCGGAGACCGGCCAGGATCGCCGCTGCGCATATTCGCCCCACTTGGCCGAGTCCATGTCGACGAAGTCGACGACGCAGCGCACGTCCGGCAGGTCGAGGATGTACTGCGCCATCGGCGACGAATAGGCGAACGCGCGCTTGACGCCCTCGCGCCGCGCCACGTTCTCGACCCAGGTGCGCAGGTCCCGGCTGCGGAAGTACGGAAGGCTCAGCGCCTCACCGCTCAGGAATCCCGTCGCGCTGAGCGCGCGCTTCGACCATGGGACGAGAGCCTCGACGTGAACATCCGCGCATAGCGACCGCAGGACGTCGACGTGCTGCCAGTCCGCGGGATCGTCGACGAACGTGCCGAGGAAGACGCGGTAGCGCCGGGCGAGATGCTTGAGAAAATGGTACGAGCGCACCTTGTCGCCCTTGTTGGGCGGATAGGGCAGTCGGTGGGCAAGAAAGAGAAGGGGTTCCATCGCCGCGTTCCCACCGGTCAGCCGAGGCTCTTGACGAGATGCGGGCCCAGCGCGTTCGCGACCGGCAGCGGCAGCTTCCGCCAGAGCGCAATCAACGCGCGGTACTTGGGATTCAGCGGGTTGTTCTCGGGAATGCTCGCCCGCCGGTAGAGCCGGTACTCGTACGCCAGCGGCGTGGGCTCGAAGCCCCAGTTCTTCTTGAAGTCGAACGGCCCCGTTCCGCGCTTGCTGCGGCCGTAGTCGAAGACGCGGACTCCGCGCTCGCAGGCTCGACGCAGCAGTTCCCAGTACTTGAAATCGTTGGCCGCCAATTCGCGCGCGCCGAAATCGTCGCCCGCGTAGTACGGCAGCACCTCGTTCGCGGAAGTAGAAGCTCAAGACGCTGGACAGCGGCTTGCCGTCGGGGTCGGTGACCGTCAGCACTTCCGTGTCGTCGCCGAACGTCCGCCGGAGCGCATCGAAGTAGCGCCTGGGAAGCGGCGGCGTACCGTGCCGATGGACGTTGTCGGCGTAGAGCGCAAAGAAACGGTCCGTGGCGGGATCGATGTGACTCGTCAGTCCGTTCTTCATCCCCTTGCGCACCATCGCCCGCTGCTTGCGCGGGATGGCGAGCATGTTCGCCTCGACGTCGGGCAGGATCTCCTTGCGGAAGGTGACGTAGAGGTCCTGCTGCGGCCAGTCAGGCTCGCGACGCACGCGGTCCCGGAGCTCGAGGTGCTCGACGCCGAGCCGCGCCGCCGATCTCCTGCGCCGCCCGATGCAGCGCCGCAACCGCCTCGGAAGCCGTCGCCGCGACCCCGCCGTAGGCGCAGAACGGCAGCGAAACCAGCGAATGACCGAAGAGGAAGCTCTTCACTTCCGCGAGCGGAAGAACGCCCACGATCGTTCCCGCCCGCTCGGCGAGAAGATAGTGCGTCCGGTGTCCGAAGCATTCCTCGAGCACGCCTTTCCATCCGGCGCGATGGAAAAACGTCGCGTCCGGACAGGCCTCGACGAACGCGTCCCACGGACCGGCGTCGGCCGGTGTGAATGCCCTCACCCGGATGGGCGCCGCGACCTCCACAGGCCGTAGGTTCTCCATCGCCGCGAGCATCATTGCTCACCCAGTACCACGCAGTCCATCCGGTCCCACCGGAAATCCCGCAGCAGCTGCGACAGGCGCCCCGCCGTGCGGTGCAGGTTCACGTAGTGTCGAAAGCGCGTCCTCGCATCGACACCGTTCATGCGCGGCTGTTCCGGATCGATTTCCCAGGGATGGAAATAGAAGATCGCCGACTCCCCGTCGATGGTATTGACACGCTGAATGAGCCAGCGCGAGACCGCGTACGGCATCAGGCGGAAATAGCCCCCGCCACCCGCGGGCCAGTTCTTGCGCAGCCAGCGCGCCGTCGTGATGGGAACCTCCACCAGTCCGGTGCACACGTCGTGCGTGAACCTCGGCGCGTCGGGCGCCCCGTAATGGTCGTGCACAATGGGATAGATGCTCGAGCTGTAGCGATAGCCCGCCTCGGCGAGACAATCGTAGGCCCAGCGATTCTTCTCGCCGATCGAGAACGAGGGAGCACGATAGCCCTGCACTAAGGCGCCCGCGACATCCTCCAGGACGGCCTTGGCGAGGACGACATCGGCGGAGAATGCATCCGGCTCCAGCGCGGTGGCACGCTCGTGCGCGTAGCCGTGGCTTGCCAGCTCGTGGCCCTGCGCGACGACCCGCTGCACCATCTCCGGATAGCGCTCGGCGATCCAGCCCAGGGTGAAGAACGTCGCGTGGACGCCCGCGCCGTCCAGGATGTCCAGGATCCGGTCGATGTTCGCCTCGACGCGGTGCGCCCGCTCGTCCCACGTCGAGCGTTCGACATACCGCTCGAATGCCGAGACGTGAAAATAATCCTCGACGTCGATCGTCAGCGCGTTGACGACGCCATTCGTCGTGGAGGCAGGCACTCTCATGGCCTCACCGGACAACCGCCACGCGCGGCCCGACGAGCCAGTTCGCAAGGTGGTCGGCAATGCGCTCGGACGCATGGCCGTCCCAGAGCTCGGGCGTGCACCCGCGCTTGCCGCCACCGCTCAGGATCGCGTCGACGCAGTGATGAATGAGCGCCCGGTTGCTGCCGACCAGCACGTTGGTGCCCTGTTCGACCGTGATCGGACGCTCCGTGTTGTCGCGCATCGTCAGGCACGGCACCCCGAGCGCCGTCGTCTCTTCCTGAATGCCGCCCGAATCGGTCAGCACCAGCGTCGCGTTCGCCATCAGGCCGACCGTCTCCAGATATCCTTGCGGCGGCAGCAGCACGATGCGCCGCGTGTCGACCAGGTCGCCGAGACCGAAGCGATCGATGTTGGCTTGCGTTCTCGGGTGCAGCGGGCAGATCAGCGGCAGCTTCTCGCTGATCTCGCGCAGGATCGCGAGCGCATGCGCAAGGCTGTCGGCCTGGTCCACGTTGGAAGGCCGGTGCAGCGTCACGAGCCCGAAGCCGGCATCGTCGTCGAGCAGGCTGACGTCGAGCCCATTCCGCGCGAACAGGACACGCGGCGGGACCGCACGCTGCGCGACTGAGCTGCAGCGAGTCGATCATCACATTGCCGACGAAGTGGATGCGCTCCGCGGCGATGCCCTCGCGCAACAGGTTCGTAGCTGCCGAGCGCTCGGTGGTGTAGAGCTGATCCGCGAGCTGGTCCGTCAGCACACGATTGACTTCCTCGGGCATCGAGCGGTCGAAGCTGCGCAGCCCGGCCTCGACGTGCACCACCGGGACGCTCTTCTTCGCCGCGACCAGGCTGCAGGCCAGCGTGGAGTTGACGTCGCCGACGACGACGATGCAACTGGGCCGCACCGACTCGAGGACCGGCTCGAAGCGGCGCATGACCTCGGCGGTCTGCACGGCGTGGCTGCCGGAGCCGACTTCCAGGTTGATGTCCGGCTCGGGCAACCCGAGGTCGGCGAACAGGCGGTCGCTCATCGCCTCGTCGTAGTGCTGCCCGGTATGCACGAGGAAGGTCGGCAGTGCGGACGGATGGACGGCGATCGCGCGGATCAGCGGCGCCATCTTCATGAAATTCGGGCGCGCACCGACGACGCAGAGCACCGGGCCGAAGGAGGGAGGACGGTTGCCCATCATCGCCCCGGCTGTTCCGGCGGCTTCGGCGCAACCGCGGGCCGAAGCGCCTGCTGCAGGAAATCGAGCATCGCCGTCGTCGCACGCTCCAGGCGTGTCACCCGCTCTTCCAACCCGGGCGAAACGTCGGCCGTCGCCACACCATTGCGGCTTGCCGGGACGGCGCCCGCCATGACGGGTTCGCGGGCGAGAACGCCACCGCCGCTCATCTCCTGGCGGATCTCGTCGCCGGTTTCGTCGACATCCAGCGCCGTGATCGTGTGCTTCTCGGCGAAATACATCGCCAGCAGAAGCCGGTTGCACAGCGTGTTGATGCGCCGGGGAATCCCCGCCGCGAACGAATAGATGGCGTCGAACGCGCCGTGCTCGAACCGCGGATCGTTGTTCCAGCCCACGTGGCGCAGCCGGTGCTCGACATACGCCTGCGTTTCCGAACGGTCCATCGGACCGAGGTGATAGGCCGCGGTCACGCGCTGGCGCAGCTGCTGGAGCTCGGGGCTTTGCATCAGCTGGCGCAGCTCGGGCTGCCCGACCAGGAAGCTCTGCAGCAGACCCTGGTTGCCGAGCTGGAAATTGGACAGCATCCGCAGCTCCTCGACGGCGCGCCCGGAAAGGTTCTGCGCCTCGTCGACGATCAGCAGCGCGCGCTTGCCCTGCGGTACGAGCGAAACCAGGAACGCCTCGAGTTCGGCTAAGAGCTGCGCCTTGTCCACCGCCTTGGTCGGAAGACCGAACGAGGTCGCGACCGCGCGCAGGAGGTCGTCGGCGTCGAGCTGCGTGCTGACGAGCTGCGCCGCGACGAGCTTGTTCGGATCGATCTGGTCGAGCAGGCCGCGCACCAGCGTCGTCTTGCCGGCGCCGATCTCGCCGGTGATGACGATAAAGCCTTCGCTCTGATGCAGCCCGTACTGCAGGTACGCGAACGCACGCTTGTGGCCGCGGCTGGCGAAGTAGAACGCGGGGTCGGGATTGAGCTGGAACGGGCTCGCGGAAAGTCCGTAGAAGGATTCGTACACGCCATCACCTAGAAAGTGTAAGAGATGGTCGCGAAGATGTTGACCGAGTCGGTGCTGGGTGCGTCGGTGCCGCCAGCCGGCTTGAACAGCGAGTAGTTGACCCCGGCCGAACCACTCGTCTTGGGGCTGAATCGCGTATTCAGTGTCACCGAAAGATAGCCGTTGTTCGATCGAACATCATTCAGCGCCGTATCGTTCGACTTCGTTTGCGAGTAGGTGGCATTTGCCGCCAGGGCGGTGAACCCCGTGAGCTGGTGGCTGTAACCGACGCCGACACCGGTCTGCGTGTTGTTCTGCCCGAACTGCAGTTGCGGCGGCAGCACTTCGCCCGTCCCCGTAATGGCCTCGCTCTTGGTGTTGAACACCGTGAAGGTGACGGCGTTCCGGATGCCGATCAGGACCAGCGATACGGACTGGGTTTCCTGCAGCGTGATGCTGGCAGCGTAGAAGTTGACCGGACTGGCCAGCGTCGGCGGCAGCCCGGTGCGTACCAGAAACTGCTCGACCGCCTGCGCCCGCTCGACCGGATCCGGAATGCGCGTCGTGAACGCGGCGTCGAGAAACTGGGCGACGGTGGTGCCGGCGGGAATAGCCAATGCGAGCTGCGGATAGCTGCTGAGGCCGCGCGAGAAGTTGGCGCCGATCGCGGCGTTGGGAAGACGGTGACTCGCCTGCAGCGAATACGACGAACCGAAGAACCGATGCTCCCAGAAGCCGTTGACGTTCGTGCGCTCGGTCGGATTCCATTGCAGGCCCGCACCGTAGACCGCGCCCTGTGAGGTCGACAGCGGAAAATCGTTGCCTTCGTAGCCGACCCGTGCCGAGAGCACGAGTTGCGGATCGAACTGGTGCGACAGGATCAGGCGCGCGATCTGCGTCGTGTAGCTGGCGTTTTCGCCGGTGCGCCCTCCGGGCAGGCCGTTGTCGTAATAGAAGCGCTCGTACTCGGCGCGCCAGCCGGTCGGGTAGGCACCAGATTCGGCGAAGGCGGTGAGCTGGTTCGAGTACGTGTTGGGCACGCGGTTGGACGAGTCGCCGTACGAGCTCGACACCGTCCAATAATTGTCGTCGCGGATCTGATATGAGATGTTGGTCGGCCCGAGGACGCCCTTGATGTACGGACTGATCGTGTAGTTCTGCGAGATGTAGCGGTTGCTCGTCGCGTTGACGAGGTCCCCCGGCTGCGGTCCGAAGGGCGAAAGGAACTGCGTCGACACATTCGCGCTCGCCTCGACGTACGCGAACTTCTCGATCGCCTCGACCCAGCCGCTAAGATTGACGTTCGGCGCAATGCTGTTGTTCTGCGTTTCTTTCGCATACAGAAGCACCGATGCTGCGACCGATCCGTTCAGCCTGACGCGCGCCCCCTCGCCGCGGACGTTGAGGCCCGCCGCCAGCGTCGTCGCGAAGTCCCCGGTTTTGTCGCCACTCGGCGCGTAGTTGACGTTGGTGGTGTAGGTTTCCGTCGCGCTCGCAGACCCGCCCCAGCGCCAGTTCTCCGCCGAAGCGGGAGCCATCGCGACGCAGCCGAGTGCGGCAACCACGAGTTTCGTGCCGCCACTCACACGTAGAGGACGCATCAGCCCATCGCTTTTTCTATGGTTCGGCGCGATGCTCGGCACGGGTCGGAATCCTACGCGCCGGCCTCGGCGCCGTACGCGCCATAACCGTAGTAACTGCCGACCTCGGATCGTGGCGCCTTGTTCAGCACCGTCAGAACCACCGGACACTCCTCGATCGTATCCATTGCCTGCTTCACGGCCGCCTGGGTCGTCTGGTCGGCCTCCACCACCATGACGATCTGGCCCATCAGCGAAGCGAGCACACGTGCTTCCGTCGTGGCGAGCAGCGGCGGCGAATCGAAGACGAGGATACGGTCCGGATAGTGTGCCGCCATTTCATCGATGAGATCGGCCATCGCCTGGCTCGCCAGCATCTCGGTGGCGCGCTGGTGCGGCGTGCCGGCAGGCAACAGCGAGAGCTTCTCCACGTTGGTGCGCAGAAGCACGTCTGCCATGTCCACGCCGTCGCCCGTCAGCAGGTCGAGCAGCCCTTTCGACCGTGGCAGGTGCATGTTCCTCATCAGCGAGGGGTTCGCGACGTCGGCGTCGATCAGGAGAACGGTCGTGTCGACCTCGGACGCGATGCTCATCGCCAGATTCAGCGCCACGAAGCTCTTGCCCTCCTTGGGAAGGGCGCTGGTCACCATCACCCGGTTGCCGCGTTCGAGCGTGGGCCCCGGATTACCGTGGGCATTCTTGATGATCGGTCGCTTGATGACGCGAAACTCGTCGCCGAGCTGCGAACGCTGACTTTCGGGGGTCAGGAACCCCGCCGCGGCCAGCGCCGCGAGGTCGATCTCGACCAGCTTGCTGTGGCGCGCGGGCTCGCCCGCAGGGAGCCGGTCGACCGTCGATGGCGCCGGGACGTTGCCGACGTCGCGCATTTCGGCCCGGGGCGCGTCGCCCCGCGGGGCGGGTGCGGCGGCCTGAAGCGCCTGCGCCAATCGCTCCGGTGTCGGGATGGATGTCGACCCGGAATCCGCAGATGCCTCGGCGTCTGGCGCGCCGCCGGATGCGGGCACCTCGACCCCGGCTCTCCGGAGTTGCTCCAGCCGCTGCGCCGCCTGTTCGATGATGCTCATGGGTCGGTCCTCAGAAGCCGCGAGTGGTGAGGTAGGTGTAGAGCAATGCCACGCCATTCAAAGCGAAGAGCCCGCCCACGCCCCCGGTAAACGCGAACGCAGCGCGCATGCGCTTGCGGCGCAATGCCGGGCTCGGCAGGATGCTGACCATGCCCAGCAGCGGCCGCTGGATGACGTCGCGCAGGTCCCGCCCGTCGTGAAACGTCGGACGCACCTGGCTCACCAGAAAGCTCATCGCCACGCCGGCCGCGAGCGACACGCCAAGCAATCCGGCGAGCAGCAGCAGCCTGTTCGGGGCGACGGGGTTGGGTGTTATCCGCGGGGGATCGATGATCCGGAACTCGGCGACCCCGGCGTCTTCGAGCTTCGTGGAGATGTCGGCGGTTTCTCGTCGCGAGACCAGGCTTTCGTATTGCCGCTTCTGGATGTCGTAGTCGCGATTGAGGCTCGCGAATTCGGCATCGACCTTCGGCAACGTCTCGGCGGCCGCGCGCAGCTGGTTGATGCGGGACTCGTACTCGGAGAGCCGGGCGCGCAACGTCGTGACGTTGGCTTCGGCCTCGTTGAGGGCGACCTTGAGCTGCTGCGTGACGGGGTCGCCGCTCTGCACCGCACCAGGCCTGCTCGCGGCGGCTTTGCGTCGCGCCTCGAGTTCCCGGTTTCGTTCTTGTTCGAGCTCCGCCAACAGGCGCCTGGTGCTCACGACATCCGGGTGCTGCTCCGTGTATTTCCGCAGCAGCTCATCCAGTTGACGCTTCAGCGAATCGATGCGGGCATCGAGCTCGGGGGTGCTCGCCACGACCGGGCTCTCGGGAACGGCCTGGCCTCCGCTTGCCGTCTGATCCTCGAGCTGGCGTTTGATCCCCTCACGCGTCTGCTCGGCGACGCGAAGCTCGATCCGGGCTTCCTTGGCCTGGTCCCCCAGCGTGCCCATCTGCGCGAGGTATCCTTGTCCGCTCGTTCCAATCAGTCCCATGTATTTCAACTTGAAGCCCTGAACGCGCGCTTCGGCCTCCTGCAACTTCTTCTCGTAATCCTTGATCTGCTCGTCCAGGAATTTCCTGGCGCTGTCTGCACCGGTTCGATTTTCACCGAGACTCTGCTCGATGAACGTGGACAGCGCCGCCTGCACGACATCGCGCGCCTTCTTGCCATCCGTATAACGAAAGGAGATCGTGTACAGGTTGTCACCGGTGGCGCGCGCGATCTTGAGCGAACCCAATGTGTCGTCGATCAGCGCATCGGCCTTCACCCCGGCGGCGGTATCGAGATCGGACTTGCGGATGATCTTCTCGATGTTCGGCCGACTCAACAGCGTGCGGCTGAGGATCGATACCTGCTGAGTCGGGTCGACGTTGACCGCCATCCCGGCCATCAACGGTCGGAGCAGGTTCTGCGTGTCGACGTACACGCGCGCCGACGCCTCGTACCGGTCCGGCAGCCGGAACACGATCAACGCACCCACGATCGCCACCGTCCACGCGACGGCCAGCCCGATCCATCGACGGTGCCAGATGCCCCTCGCGTAACCGAGGAGTTGCTCGACTAACTCTTGCATGTGGCGGGCCTCGAAACGTCCGAAGAGTGGATGGGTATGCCGCCGGCTGTCGTCAGAACCAGCTTTGCGGAATCAGGAGGATGTCGCCCGGCTTGACGTCGACGTTGGCCGACACGTCCCCGCGCTTGATCAGATCTTTCAGCCGGACGCTGTACTGGCGTCCGCCCTCGGACGTCCGCAGAATCGTCGCCTTGTTGCCGTCGGCAAAGTCGGTGAGGCCGCCCACCGCGATCATCAGATCGAGGATCGTCATTCCCTGACGGTAGGGAAGCGCTTGCGGCTTCGCCGCTTCGCCGACGACGCGGATCTGTTCGCTGTACGGACCGTTGAAGCCCGTCACGATGACGGTGACGACCGGATCGCGAATGAATTTCGACAGCGCCTTCTCGATGTCACGCGCCAGCGTCGTCGGATCTTTGCCGAGCGCGGGCAGATCCTCGATCAGCGGAGCCGTGATCTTTCCGTCCGGGCGCACGGGAACGCTTGCCGAAATCTCGGGATTCCGCCACACGGTGACGTTCACGTTGTCGAGCGGCCCGATCTTGTAGAGGTAATCGGGAGTGGCGGCGTTAACCGGTGCGGCCGGATAAGGCGGCGTCGACGCACAGCCGGCGAGCACAACCAAACCGATGGCCAACGCGAGGCCACGGACCGAACCGAAATCGAAACGACGCGCAAGAATCCGCAGCATATTCATGACAACCCCCTTGGCCGGGAAGAATCGTGGGACGGACGTACTTTTTAGCATAACTTCCCGCACAGTCCTAGATATTCACGCTGTTCGATACAACACGCATTCAGCAGGAACCAGCGTGCCGAACGTTCTATAGGCTTTCGATTGCCGAATGTCTCCCGTCAAGCCGCAGCGATGTCCAATAAAGTGCAGAAACATGACAAGACGACGACCACGGAAGTCGAGGCACCGCGGCCCCCTACCGCTTTGCGAGCCAGCGCGTTTCCGAACAGTCGCACCACGGCCATTGATCGAATGTCCGCAAGCTCGATTCCGACTCACATTCCGTCCACCAAGTTTCCGCGCCCACACGAGACCAGGCAAAGCGCGCGCGGCAAGACGTCACGTTGCATTCGGTTCGCCCGTCATGCCCGAAAAGCGTCCGCGACGGCACTTGTGGGCAACAGCAATGAGCATGCCAGCCCCGAACTGCCCGCGGACCCCAAGTCGCCCGGCGAAATGGCACTGCGCACAGGCGACGACCACCCCGCGGTCGATTACGCCGACCGGGCTGAGCATCCCCATTTCGGCGAGCCCGCTTCGGTCCCGGAGCGAGGAACAATGCCCCACCGCGGGGTGGTCCCCCGTCCTGATGGTGCGAAATGCGCCGCCCGCGGTCAGAAATGGACGAGGTCCGCGTCGGGCGACGGCCGCTTGGCGGTCGCGATTTCCGCGCCAGAGTTGATCACACCGGATAGCCCGCCAGAACAGCGGTTCGGCGACGCGTCCGGCGGTACGGAAGGATGGCGCGCCCGACAGGAGTCGAACCTGTGACCTTTGGCTTCGGAAACCAACACTCTATCCAACTGAGCTACGGGCGCGCGGACCGGCATTCTACCGCGCCGGTCGAACGAGCGTCCACCGGCGGTTCCGGGCGGCGTGACGTCCGGCTATAATGTGATGTTTTTCCGGGCGCATCGGCCAAATGGCCTGCTCCGGCCCGGAAACCGACCGCGATCCCCAAAACAGCCATTCATCCCGCCAACCAGGGTCACCCATGCACGAACACGATCAGCACGTCTCCCCGATCAAGAACTGGAAGCAACTCGTCGTCGTCGTCGTGCTCGCGTTCGTGGTGCCGATCGTGCTGATCGTTCTGCTGTCGCAACTCGTGACCAGCGGCAAGAAGGGGGGGGGCGACGACGAAAGTGCGATCCTGTCGCGGATCAAGCCGGTCGGCGAGGTCAAGCTGGCGACGGCGAGCGGTCCGCGCGGCCAGCTCTCGGGCGAGCAGGTGTTCGGGCAGGTGTGCAAGACCTGTCACGAGGCCGGTCTGGCCGGATCACCGAAGTTCGGCGACAGGGCGGCGTGGGGGAAGGTGATCGCGCAGGGCGACAAGGTGGTCGTCGAGCACGCGATCAAGGGCATCCGCGGCATGCCGGCGAAGGGCGGCAATCCGGATCTCGAGGACGTCGAGGTTCAGCGCGCCGTCGTCTACATGGCCAACAAGGGGGGCGCGAACTGGAAGGAACCGCCTGCGCCCAAGGGTGCCCCTGCGGCGCCCGGGACGGCCGAGCGCACGGGTGAAGAGGTTGTCGCGGCGGTGTGCGGCAACTGCCACCAGACCGGCGCGCACGGTGCGCCGAAGATCGGTGATCGCGCCGAGTGGATCAAGCGCGCGAAGGACGGCTACAACCGCGTCCTGCAATCGGCGTTGAAAGGACACGCCGGCATGCCGGCACGCGGCGGCCTGGCCGAATTGTCCGATGCCGAAATCAAGCGTGCCGTCGAGTACATGATGAATTCCGGCGCAGCGGCCGGCCCCGCCGCAGTGGCCGCGGCCGCGCCTGCAGCGGTGGCCGCCGCCGCGCCGACCGCCACTGCCGCCAAGCCGGACGGCAAGAAGGTCTACGACACCACCTGCGTGGCCTGTCACGCGGCGGGCGTGGCCGGCGCGCCCAAGTTCGGCGACAAGGCGGCATGGGCACCGCGACTCAAGACGGGAATGGACGCGCTGTACGGCAGCGCCCTCAAGGGCAAGGCTGCGATGCCTCCCAAGGGTGGCAACACGGCGCTGCCGGATGCCGACGTCAAGGCGGCCGTCGACTACATGGCCGCCGCGGGCAAGTAGCGGGATTCGGCCGACGGCTGCCCCGCAGCGGCGGAAAAACGCGGCCCCCGGGCCGCGTTTTCGTTTCGCCGCCGGCGTCGCTCAATCGCCGGCGGTCAGCGGCTCACGTGCGTCGGCGGCGTCGGCGTCGGACTCGCCGCGTGCCTCGTCGCGCTCCTCGGCGAGATGCAGCAGGTAGTCGGCCGTGACGTCTCCCGTGATGTACTTGCCGTCGAAGCACGAGGCCTCGAACTGCGTGAGCGCCGGATGGGTCGCGCGGACGGCGGCCTTCAGCGCCTCGAGATCCTGATAGATCAAGAGGTCCGCGCCGATCTCGCGCGCGACCTCGGCTTCGGTGCGGCCGGTGGCGACGAGCTCGCGCTGGTTCGGCATGTCGATGCCGTAGACGTTCGGGTAGCGCACCGGCGGGCTCGCCGACGCGAAATACACCTTGCGCGCGCCGGCCTCGCGCGCCATCGAGACGATCTCGCGCGACGTCGTCCCGCGCACGATCGAATCGTCGACGAGCAGCACGACCTTGTCCTTGAACTCCATGCCGATGGGGTTCAGCTTCTGCCGGACGCTCTTCTTGCGCATGGCCTGGCCCGGCATGATGAACGTGCGGCCGACGTAGCGGTTCTTGACGAAGCCCTCGCGGTAGGTGAGCCCGAGCGTGTTGGCGAGCTGCAACGCCGACGGGCGGCTCGAGTCCGGAATCGGGATCACGACGTCGATGTCCTGCGCGGCGGGGATGCCCCGGATCTTCCTGCCGAGCTGCTCACCCATGCGCAGCCGCGCCTCGTAGACCGACGTGCCGTCGATGACCGAGTCCGGCCGTGCAAGATAGACGAACTCGAAGATGCACGGCGCCAGCACCGGGTGCTCGGCGCACTGCCGGGCATGAAACGCTCCGGTCTGGTCGATGAAGATCGCCTCGCCGGGCGCCACGTCGCGCAGCACGGAAAAGCCCAGCGCCTCGAGCGCCACGGACTCGCTGGCGACGACATACTCGGTGCCGCCCATCGCCTCGTTGATGCCGATGATGAGCGGCCGAATCCCGTACGGATCGCGAAAGGCGAGAAGCCCGTAACCGGCAATCATCGCCACGATCGCGTACGCCCCCCGGCAGCGCTTGTGGACCCCTGCGACGGCCTTGAAAATCGCGTTCGCGTCGAGCCGCGCATGCTGGGCCGCGCGCTCGAGCTCGAGCGCCAGCACGTTGAGCAGCACTTCCGAATCCGAGTTGGTGTTGACGTGCCGGAAATCGAGCTGGAAAAGCTCCTTCTTGAGCGCCTCGCTGTTGGTGAGGTTGCCGTTGTGGGCGAGCGTGATGCCGAACGGCGAGTTGACGTAGAACGGCTGCGATTCGAGCTCCGACGAGGCGCTGCCCGCCGTCGGGTAGCGGCAGTGACCGATGCCGAGATTGCCCGTGAGCTCGCGCATGTTGCGCGTGCGGAAGACGTCGCGTACGTAGCCGGGCGCCTTGTACATGTGGAACATCGCGCCCTCGCTGGTCACGATGCCGGCAGCGTCCTGACCGCGGTGCTGCAGCAGCAGCAGCCCGTCGTAGAGGAGCTGGTTGACCGGCGTGTGCGCGACGACGCCAATGATTCCACACATGATGTTCTGCCTGTTCCTTGGGGCGCGATCGTGCCGGCGCGTCAGACTGCGAGTCCGGGTCGCGCTTGCGGTGTCGCCCTGCCGGGGTAGTCGAGTCGTCCCGCCCATGCCGGCGGCAGCCACGGCGCCAACGCCAGCACCCCGGACGAAAGCACGGGCCCGAAGAACGAATTCTGCCACCAATCGCGTTTCGCCATCCCGGTAAGGCCCGCGATGAACGCGAGCACCAGCGCAAACAGCGCACCGCACGCCAAGCCGAAAACGGCACCGAGCACGCGATCGACCCAGCCGAGCCCGATGGCCCGGGCCAGGCGCGCGAGTGCCGCGCCGACGAGCGCGCCGGCGACGAGCACGCCGACGAGCACCACGATGAACGCGATCCAGAAACGGGCCCCCTCGCCTGCTCCGAACGCCGGGAGCAACGCGGCGACAGGTGCGGCCAGATGCAGTGCGGCGACGATGCCGACCAGCCACGCGGCGAGTCCGACGATCGCCCGGATGATTCCGCGCGCGAGTCCGTGCACCGTCCACAGCAGGAGCGCTGCCCCCAGCGCGAGGTCGAGCACGTTCACCAAAGATCCGGAATGGACGCGGCCGGTGGCTCGAATCGGCGCTACTTCGCCGCCGCGACGATGCCGCTTTGGCCTTCGCCCTTGAGCTTGACGCGCGCCGCGTCGGCATCGGCGCGCGACGCATAGCCTCCCACGCGCACGCGCCACAGCGTGCCGCGGCTCGTCTCAACCGGCTCCACATACGCGGCGTAACCCGCCTTTTTCAGCTTGTTGGCAAGCGCGTTCGCACCCTTGTCGTCGGCGAACGCAGCCAGCTGGACCACGTAGGCGTCCGCCTTGGCCGGAGACGGCGCGGGTGCGGGCTTCGCTTCGGTCTTTGGCGCGGTTACTTTCGCGTCCGCAGCGGGGACTTTGGGCACGGGTGCGGCGCTTGCCTTGGCGTCCGCAGCGACGGCTTTGGGCGCGGGCGCGGCGGTCGCCTTCGACTCGCCGTTCACCGGCGGTTTGGTCGGCGGGGACAGCACGCGTTGCTCGGCATCGGCGAGCGATGACTTCGGCGCAGGGGCGGCGGCGACGGGAGCCGGTTCAGGAAGCGGAGCAGTAGAGGGCTCGATCCGGGGTTCAGGCTTCGGTTCCGGTTTCGCGTCGGCGTTCGCCGGCTTCGGTTCCGGTTTCGGTTCGGCCATCGCAGCTTTCGCCTCCGGCCGCGCTTCCGCTTTGGCGGGCAGCTTCGCGTCCCCCGACTTGCCGGTGAGCCGGTTGACGAACTTGCTTTCGTCGACGGGCGGAATCTGCACGGACACGTCCTCGCCGAGGGGGCGCGGCTCCTTTTCGAGCAACAGCGGCACGACGACGGCGGCAGCGAGCGCGAGAACAATGGCGCCGACCAGCCGGCGGCGGCCCTTGCGCCGCAGCTCGTCGACGGCGAAATCGGCGTTGTCGGGAGTGCGTTCAGCCATGCCGTTGGGCGAAGGTGGATCCGGAGCGGAGCGCGGTGAGTGCGGCCCCGACGGTGAGGAAGGAACCAAAAACGATAATTCTATCAGTTTCGCCGCACTCGCCTTGTGCCGCACGCACCGCCGCCGCGACGTCGTCGAACGCGCGCACCGAATCGGCAGGAATACCGGCGCGCGCCAGTTCGCTCGCCAGCGCCGCGGCACTCGTCCCGCGCGGACCGGGCAGCGTCGCGACGAACCAGAGGTCGATCTGCGTCCGCACCGCGGCCACGACGGCCGCGACATCCTTGTCCGACAGGATCCCGAACACCGCGAGCGTGCGCGGGTGGTAGCCCATCGAGCCGAGCGTTTGGGCGAGCGCACGTGCCGCATGCGGATTGTGCGCGACGTCGAGCACGATCGTCGGTCGTCCGGGGAGAACCTGAAAGCGGCCCGACAGCTCCACCGTGAGCAGGCCGTCGCGAATGGCGGTCCCTGTCACCGGCAGGCGTGAGTGCAGCAGGCCCAGCACCGCGAGGACCGTCGCGGCATTGGTGAGCTGGTAGGCCCCGCGCAGCGCGGGCATGGGAAGGCCGAATCGCGCACCCCCAGGGCCCTGATACCGCCACTGCGTGCCCTGGTTCTCGAATCCGTAGTCGCGGCCGATCAGGTACAACGGCGCACCGAGCACGCTCGCGTGGTGCAGCAGGGAGGCAGGAGGGTTCGGATCGGCACACACAGCGGGGCGGCCGGTGCGAAAGACCCCCGCTTTCTCGCGCCCGATGTCCTCGCGCGTCGGGCCGAGGTAGTCCATGTGGTCGAGATCGACGCTGCTGACGACGGCGATGTCGGGGTCCACGATGTTCACGGCGTCGAGCCGCCCACCGAGTCCGACTTCGAGCACCGCGGCATCGAGGTTCTCGCGCGCGAACAGCCACAGTGCTGCCAGCGTGCCGAATTCGAAATACGTGAGCTCGGTCGCCGCTCCGCCATCATCGGGAATCGACGTTCGCGCGTCCTCGACCGCATTGAAGGCGCGGACGAGCTCGTCGTCCCCGACCTCGCGCCCGGCGATCCGGACCCGCTCGTTGTAGCGGATGAGGTGCGGCGACAGGTAGAGGCCGACCCGATACCCCGCCCGGGCGAGAACCGCATCGAGCATCGCGCAGGTGGAGCCCTTGCCGTTGGTTCCGGTCACCGTCACGACCGGGCACGCGAGTGCGATGTTCATGCGCGATCGCACCGCACGCACCCGCTCCAGCCCGAGGGCGATCGCTTTCGGGTGCAGCGTCTCGAGGTAGGCGAGCCACGCGGCGAGCGTCGCGGGACGGCAATCAGGGTCAGAGTCGAATTTCCGGGACACGCTCGCGAACTCCGTCGGCCGGCCAGGAAACTCGACGTCTGACCCTGATTGCGCGGCGCTCAGCTCGTCGGCGCCGGCTGCCGCGTCAGCAGCGCGAGCAGGCGGGCGAGCTCGTCGGCGAGCCGGCGGCGGTCGACGATCATGTCGATCGCGCCCTTCTCCAGCAGAAACTCCGCGCGCTGGAATCCTTCGGGAAGCTTCTCGCGGACCGTCTGCTCGATCACCCGCGGACCGGCGAAACCGATCAGGGCGCCGGGCTCGGCGATGACGAGATCGGCCACGAAGGCGAACGACGCCGACACCCCGCCCATCGTCGGGTCCGTGAGAATCGACACGAAGGGCAGCCGCGCCTTGGTCAGCTCCTGCAGCACCGCGGTGGTCTTCGCCATCTGGAACAGCGAGTTCACGCCCTCCTGCATGCGCGCCCCGCCGGAGGACGAGATCGAGACGAACGGCACGCGGTTCTCGAAGGCCACGCGGACGCCGCGGACGAAACGCTCGCCCACGACCGAGCCCATCGAGCCGCCCATGAACTCGAACTCGAACACGGCCAGCACCAGCGGAACGCTCTTGACGCTGCCCTGCATGACGACGAGCGCGTCGGTCTCGCCCGTTTCCTCCAGGGCGGCCGCGAGCCGTTCCGGGTATTTCTTCTGGTCCTTGAACTTGAGGCTGTCCACCGGGACCACCTCGGACCCGATCTCGAAGCGTCCCTCGGGGTCCAGCAGCTGCTCGATGCGCTCGCGCGCCGGGACGCGCGCGTGGTGTGCGCACTTGGGGCAGACGTGGAGATTGTTCTCGAGATCGGTACGGTAGAGCACCGCCTCGCACGAAGGGCACTTGACCCAGAGACCTTCCGGGACGGCCGTCTTCTTCTCACCCGGCGTGCTCTTGATGCGCGGTGGCAGAAGCTTCTGCAGCCAGCTCATCGACTCCCCCTGCAATCTGCCGCTGGCGCGGCGTTGCGCGCTCCGGCAGTCCTCACGCGGCGCGCTTGTGCATCGAATCGAGCGCGCTGCGAATGCCCGCCAGCCAGGCGCCGGCACGCGCGGGCGCGGCGTCGGCAGCACCGGTTTCGATTTCCTGGATGATGCGGCTACCGATCACGACCGCGTCGGCGTGGGCGGCGATCGCCTGCGCGGTCGCGGCGTCGCGAATCCCGAATCCGACGCCGACCGGCAGCGCGATGTGGCGGCGGATCTCGATGAGCTTGCGCGCGACTTCGGCGGTGTCGAGATGCCCGGCACCCGTCACCCCCTTGAGCGACACGTAGTACACGTAGCCTCGTGCCAGCGCCGCCACGGTGGCCACGCGCTCCTCGGGCGTGGTCGGCGACAGCAGGAAGATCGGCGCGAGCCCGCGGGCGCCGAGCAGCGCGGCGAATTCGGTCGCCTCCTCGGGCGGATAGTCGACGACGAGCACTCCGTCGACACCGGCCGCCTGCGCACGATCGGCAAACGTCGTCGGCCCCATCGCTTCGATCGGGTTCGCGTAGCCCATCAGCACGACGGGCGTGAGGGTGTCGGCCTCGCGAAACGTCGCGACCATCGCCAGCACGTCGGCAAGCCCCACGCCCTGCGCCAGCGCGCGCTCCGACGCGCGCTGGATGACCGGGCCGTCGGCCATCGGGTCGGAGAAGGGGACGCCGAGTTCGACGATGTCGGCACCCGCCGCCACCAGCCGGTGCATGATCGGCACGGTCAGCGCCGGCGTCGGGTCGCCCGCGGTGACGTAGGGAATGAGCGCCGTGCGGCCCGCGGCCTTGAGTTCGGCGAAGCGGGCGTCGATGCGATTCATCGCGACCGCACCGCGGGATCGCATTCGGGCCGGCAGTAGAACTTCAAGCCCGACCGCTCGGCGACCGTGTTCATGTCCTTGTCGCCGCGGCCGGAGAGGTTCACCAGCAGCAGCTTGTCGCGGCTCATCGTCGCGGCCAGCTTCGCGGCGTACGCGAGCGCGTGTGCCGATTCCAACGCCGGGATGATGCCCTCGGTCCGGCAGCATTCGTGGAACGCCGCGAGCGCCTCGTCGTCGGTGATCGACACGTACTCGGCGCGCTTGCTGTCCTTGAGCCACGCGTGCTCGGGGCCGACGCCCGGATAGTCGAGCCCGGCGGAAATCGAATGCGTCTCGACGATCTGGCCGTTCGCGTCCTGCAGGAGGTAGGTTCGATTGCCGTGCAGCACGCCGGGCCGGCCCGCGATCAGCGACGCCGAATGGCGACCCGTGGCGATCCCCTCGCCTGCCGCTTCGACGCCGATCAGGCGCACGTTCTCGTACGGTATGTACGGGTAGAAGATGCCCATCGCGTTGGAACCGCCGCCCACGCAGGCGACGATCGCGTCCGGCTGCCGACCGGCGGCCGCGGGCATCTGCGTGAGACATTCCTTGCCGATGACGCTCTGGAAATCGCGCACCATCATCGGGTACGGATGCGGACCCGCAACCGTGCCGATGATGTAGAACGTGGTTTCGACGTTGGTCACCCAGTCGCGCATCGCCTCGTTCAGCGCATCCTTCAGCGTCTTCGAGCCCGACTCCACCGGCACGACCGTCGCGCCCAGCAGCTTCATCCGGAAGACGTTCTGCGCCTGGCGCTTCACGTCCTCCGAGCCCATGTAGACGACGCACTCCATCCCGAACCGGGCGGCGACCGTCGCCGTGGCGACGCCGTGCTGTCCCGCGCCGGTCTCGGCGATCACCCGCGGCTTCCCGAGCCGCTTCGCGAGCAGCGCCTGGCCGATGCAGTTGTTGATCTTGTGCGCGCCGGTGTGATTGAGGTCCTCGCGCTTGAACCAGATCTGCGCGCCGCCGACCTTCTCCGACCAGCGCTTCGCGTGATAGACGGGCGAGGGACGGCCGACGTAGTGCGCGAGCTCGTCCTCGAATTCGGCGACGAACGCGGGGTCGTGCTGATAGCGCGCGTATTGCGTCTTCAGCTCGTCGAGCGCGCACATCAGCGTCTCGGCGACGAAGACACCCCCGTACGGTCCGAAGTGGCCGCGGGAATCCGGCAGGTCATACATCTGCATGGCGCACTTCCTCGATGAACGCGGCGATCCGCGCCGCGTCCTTGATGCCCTTCACCGGCCTGCCGTCGGCGCCGATCGTCTCGACCCCGCTCGACACGTCGACGGCCCATGGTCGAACGCGCCGGATCGCGGCGCGGACGTTGTTCGCGTCAAGTCCGCCCGACAACACCACGCGGCGGCCCGGCAGCGGCGGCAATGCGTCCCAGTCGAAGGTCCGCCCCGTCCCGCCCGGCAGCCCGTCGGCCGGCGGCGCGTCGAACAGCAATCCGCCGGCATCGCCGTAGCGAGCCGCATATTCTAGCAAAGCGGCGTGCGCCGTCCCGGCCGCGACGGGGATCGCCTTGAGATAGGGTCGGCCGAAGGCACGACAGAATTCCGGCGCCTCGTGGCCGTGGAACTGCAGGATGTCGAGCGGCACGGTCACAAGGGCAGCGTGTACCTCCTCCGGCGTGGGATCGACGAACAACCCCACGACCGTCACGAACGGCGGCAGCGCGGCGGCGATCGCCGTGGCGCGTTCGATCCCGACCACCCGCGGCGTCCCGGGCCAGAAGACGAAGCCGACGGCGTCAGCGCCCGCCTCGGCCGCTGCCAGCGCGTCCTCGTGGCGCGTGATGCCGCATATCTTGACGCGCGTACGCATCGCCGGTCCCGATCGCATCAGTCCTGCAGCGAGGGAATTGGAAGCGACAGTGGGCGCCGCGTCGGCGGCAGCCCCCACTTCGCGTCGTAGTCGGCACCGATGAGATGCAGACCGTCGGCAGCGAATGTCGGCGCCGCGCGCGTGCGGTCGCGGCCGGCCAGGAGCTCGCCGATCCACGACTCGGGGGCCTTGCCCGCGCCGACCCGCACCAGCGCGCCGACGATGTTGCGAATCATGTGATGGAGAAACGCATTGGCGGTGAACTCCAGGCGGATGCAGTCGCCGCTGCCCACGACGCTCGCCGCGGCGAGCGTCTTCACCGGCGATTTCGCCTGGCACTCGGCGGCGCGAAAGGTCGAGAAATCGTGGGTGCCCACGAGCGCTTGTGCCGCCCGCGCCATCGCCGCGACGTCGAGCGGGCGATGGTACCAGCCGACACGCCCCGCGAGGAGGGCAGGACGGACGGCGCGATTGAGCAGGACATAGCTGTAGTGACGCGAAGTCGCGGCGAAGCGCGCGTGGAACTCGGGGGGAACGGGGCGCGCCCACTGGACCGCGATCGATTTCGGCAGATGGGCGTTCACGCCACGCACCCAGGCCGAGTCCGGCCGAACCGCGGCGGTGTCGAAATGCACGATCTGCATCGTCGCGTGCACGCCCGCGTCCGTGCGCCCCGCGGCGATCGTTCCCACCGCCGTTCCTGCGATGGCCCCCAACGCACGTTCGAGCGCGTCCTGCACGCCACGTCCGTCCGCCTGCGACTGCCAGCCGGTGAACCCGTCGCCCGCGTACTCGAGACCGAGTGCAATGCGCATGTCAGGAACCGCCGGTCAATGGGCGCTCGGCAATCGCAGGGTGACCGCGTCGCACAACTCGATGCTGGCGCCAGACACGGGTGGCGCGCGGAGCAGATAGCCAATGAAACGGGCGACGGATGCTCGCTCCGCCGCCCGCGTCGATTGCCCGAATCGCCCCGTCAGGCGAGCTTCGCCATCAGCGAATGGGCCTCCGCTTTCTGCTGGTCGTCGCCCTCGTGCAGCACTTCCTGCAGGATCTCCCGGGCGCCCTCGACATCGCCCATCTCCTGATAGGCCTTGGCCAGATCGAGCTTGGTCGCGGCATCGTGCCATTGCCCGTCGAGAACCGATGGCGTCGGATCCTCGAACGTGGTCCGATCCGGATCGAACGACAGATCGAGCTTGTCCAGTTCGATGGCAGCCTGCGGCCGGGCGAGCGACGGCGCGGCGTCGGCCACCTCTGCGAGCTCGGGTATCTTCGCGGCCGACTGCAGCGGTGCAGGCTTCTCTTCGTCGTCCAGATGGAAATCGAGATCGAACTTCGGGGCTTCGGCCTTCGCCGTGTCGACGGTCTCCGACAGCGCGGTCGACACGTGTTCGAACCCCGACGTGCCCATCGCCATGGTGCCTGCGGCAGCAGCGCCGGCGATGCCGGCGGCCGTCGCCTTGGCGCGATCCCCGGCCGCCTCGAGCGCGGACATCGTTGCCGTCGTCGTTCCCTTGGCCGTTTTTTCCAGCTCGCTCTCGGCGCCGGCCAGGATGTCGACCGGCGACTTGGGCTTGACGCCGGATGTCGGAGAGACCGAGATCTCCTCGTCGAGCTTGAAATCGAGACCTTCGTCGGCGGCAGTCGTCGTCGCGGCCGCGCGCGGCGCTTCGGGCGCGATCTCCGGCCGCACCGCATGCGATTCGGCCTCGGTCGACGCCACGGCGGCGCCTGCAGCGGCAGCGGTGACCGCGGCCGCAGCGGCAGCGGATCCGCTCTCGCCGAACATCGGGTTGTTCGGATCGAGCTGACGTCCGAGTCCCACGGCCTTCTGCCAGACCTCACCCTGCCCCTTCGACACCGCGTAGAGCTCCGCCGCCACCGTTTCGAACGCGGACGGCTTGTTGTGCTGCGCGTGGATCTCGAGCAACTTGAGGTAGACCTCCTGGCGTTGCGGATCCTTCTTCAGTGCGTCCTTCAGGATCTCCTCGGCCTGCGCATCGCGACCGTAGGCGAGGTAGACCTCGGCCTCCGCGATGGGATCGACCTCGTCGGTGTCGATGTTGCCCAGGCCCTCGCGACTGAAGTCGCTGGCCAGTGAATTGTCGCCGGTGTTGACCACACCCCCGCCGGTCGATCCGAACACCGTGTTCGTCTTGATGTCGGTTCCGGAGATGATGCTGTCCTCGAACTTGGTCGTCTTGCGCCGCCGCGCGGCGATCAAGGCAGCGATACCCCCGAGCACGGCGAGCGCGCCGGCGCCGATGGCCCACGTCGGCGTGTTCGACATGAGGTCATCGACCAAGGATGGCGGCTCGGCCTGCTTGGCCGGCGCCTTCGCGACTGTCGCTTTCGAAGGTTCCGCGGCCTTGGGTGGCTCGACCTTCGGAGCCTCGGCGGCTTTCGGAGGCTCGACCTTCGGCGGCTCCGCTTTGGGCGGTTCGGCCTTCGGGGGCTCGACCTTGGCCGGCTCGGGCGCCTTGGCGATGGGAGCAGGCACCGGCGGGGTCGGCACCGCCTTCGGCGCCTCTGCCTTGGGCGGCTCGGGGGCTTTCGCCGCCGGAGCGGGCATCGGTGCCACCGGCGCTGCGGCCTTTGGCGGCTCGGCGGGCTTGGCCTTACCGGCCTCCGCCTGCGTTTGCAGCTGCGCCATCGGCTGGCTCTTGAGCTCGACGGCTCGCTGCAGATCCTTCAGGGTCTTCTCGAGTTCGGAAATCCGTTGCTGCGCGTCCTTGAGCGCCTTGTCGCGCGCGACGACGTCTTCGGCAACGCCTCCTTTGCCCTGGCCCGCCTCGCGCGAAACCTTGAGCCGATCACCCGCCGGGGGCGGCGCCGGCGTCTTTTCCTCGACCACCGTACCGATCTTGCCGGCCGCCGCACGCCCCGCGGCGCCCTCCGCTGCCGGGGCCGCACCGGCGACCTGGTCGCGGTAGGTGCGCCAATCCGACGCCTGCATGCGCACGACCTTCGCGGCTTCGGTCGCCGGGGTGGCACCTGCCTCGTCCGCCTGCGGTATGGTGACGATCGCACCCGCGCGCAGACGGTTCATGTTGCTACCGTCGAACGCGCCTTCATTCCGCTTGAACAACGCGACGAGCATCTGCTCGAGCGTGACGCTTTGCGGCTTGTACTCGGTCGCGATCTTCGACAGCGTGTCGCCGCGCTTGACCGTGTAGCCCTCGCCCGGAGCGGCTTTCGGCTCCGGTCCGCGGGCGGTCGACGCTGCGGCCGGTGCGGCCGCGCGTGGCGCCGCGGCGCCGGCACGCGCCGGCGTCATCGGCTCGACGGGCACCAGGGGAACGCCCGCGCCGGGCGGATCGAGAAGGAACGTGTAGTCGCGTACGACGCGCCCGGACGCCCAGTTGATCTCGACGAGCAGATCGAGGTACGGCTCGTTGACCGCGCCCGGCGTGGTGATCTTCAGATAGGCCTGTCCGTCAGGCGTGCGCTCGACCGCGATTCGCGCACGGGCGAGGACACCTTGATAGGCGAGGTTGTTCTGCCGGTACAGCGATGGATCGGCAACCTTCGCCGCCAGCGAATCGAGTTCCTCTTTCTGTGCCGAGGTGAGTTCGATTGTCGCCGACAACGGCTGTCCCAGCGAGGACTGGACGGTCAATCGGCCCAGGCCGAGCGCCGACGCGGAGCCCGAGATCGCGAGCGCGCTGGCGATCAGGGTCAGACTGAGGATGGGTTTTGCTCGCATGCGGACCCCTTCCGAGAATTCGGATTCTGCAAGCAAACATAACATCATGGGTTTAGCCACGCAAGCTAAACCTCGGTATTAGCTTGCCTTTCTTGCACCCGCCCTAGGGCGCGGCGAGCGATCTTCATGCCGCCATCCTAAGTGCGGTCGCAAGCACTTGCGTCGTGGCCGACCCGGACTACCACATGTTGTGCGGCGCCAGGATCGTACGCCGAACGCCGCAGGATGTTGCATCGGCGCAGCATCGGCCGCATCGTCGACCACGGCGACGCACTGGAAAAACCGCGCGGTCCCGTTGCATAAAACTGTGCAAAACGGTGGCGCCCGCCGACGCGCCACCGAACGGCCGGATAAGTGCAGCGGCGAACCGGCGTCGGTCCGCGCCGGCTTACCGCTCGAGCAGGATCCGCACCATGCGGCGCAGGGGTTCCGCCGCGCCCCAGAGCAGCTGGTCACCCACGGTGAAGGCGCCGAGATACTCGCCGCCCATCGCGAGCTTGCGCAGACGTCCGACCGGGACCTCGAGCGAGCCGGTCACGGCCGCCGGCGTCAGCCGCTTGATGCTCTCGTCGCGCGTGTTCGGTACAACCCGCACCCACGCATTGGCCGTCGAGAGCATCTGCTCGATCTCGGGCAGGGGAATGTCGCGCTTCAATTTGATCGTCAGGGCCTGACTGTGGCAGCGCATGGCACCGATGCGCACGCAGATCGAATCCACGGGGATTTCGCCCTTGCCGCCGGTGCCACGACCGAGAATCTTGTTGGTCTCCGCGCCGCCCTTCCACTCCTCGCGGCTCATGCCGTTCCCGAGGTCCTTGTCGATCCACGGAATGAGGCTTCCGGCGAGCGGCACGCCGAAGTGCTCCTTCGGGAACGACGGATCGCGCAGGATGCCGGCGACCTCGCGGTCGATATCGAGTATCGCCGACGAAGGATCGGCCAGCAGCCCCTTCGCGGCCATGTGCGCCTCGCCCATCTGCACCAGCAGCTCGCGCATGTTCTGGGCGCCCGCGCCCGAGGCCGCCTGGTACGTCATGCACGTCATCCACTCGATCAGATCGCGCTGGAACAACCCGGAAAGGCCCATCAGCATCAGGCTGACCGTGCAATTGCCGCCGATGAAGTTCTTCACGCCCTTGGCGAGCGCGGCGTCGATGACGTCGCGGTTCACCGGGTCCAGGATGATCACCGCGTCGTCCTTCATCCGCAGCGCGGACGCGGCGTCGATCCAGTAGCCCTTCCACCCCGATGCCCGCAGTTGCGGGAAGATGTCGTTCGTGTAGTCGCCGCCCTGGCAGGTGACGATCGCATCCAGCGATTTCAGCGCCGCGACGTCCGTCGCGCTCTTGAGCGCCGGCGTGTCCTTGCCGACCGCGGGGCCCTTGCCGCCGACGTTGGACGTCGTGAAGAACTCGGGCTCGATCGCCGCGAAGTCCTTTTCCTCGAGCATCCGCTGCATCAGCACGGAGCCCACCATGCCACGCCAACCCACGAAACCGACACGCATGTTGATCACCTGTTTTCGCGCCCCGCGTCTTCCCTTGGCGTCCCCGCCGCTCGCGGGGACGTAAGCGGAGGCGACTGCCGACCCGGTCAGGTCGTCTTGATCGTCATCAGCCCAGCGCCCGCACCACCGCGTCGCCCATCGCGCGGGTGCCCACGGTCGGCTCGCCCGGCAGCGCGATGTCGCCGGTGCGCAGGCCCTGCGCCAGCACCTTGCGCACGGCACCCTCGACCTGTCCGGCAACGTCGGCGCGGCCGAACGTGTAGCGGAACATCATCGCGAGCGACAGGATCGTCGCCAGCGGGTTCGCCTTGTCCTGGCCTGCGATATCCGGTGCGGAGCCGTGGATCGGTTCGTAGAGCCCTTTGTTCCGGGCGTCGAGCGAGGCCGACGGCAGCATGCCGATCGACCCGGCAAGCATCGATGCCTCGTCGGACAGGATGTCGCCGAAGATGTTGCCGGTGACGATCACGTCGAACTGTTTGGGATTGCGCACGAGCTGCATCGCCGCGTTGTCGACATACATGTGCGACAGCGCGACGTCGGGGTATTCCTTCGCAAGGCCGGAGACGACCTCACGCCAGAGGATCGACGTGTCCAGCACGTTCGCCTTGTCGACCGACGTGAGCCTCTTCGCGCGCTTGCGCGCCGTCTCGAAGCCGACGCGGGCGATCCGTTCGATCTCCGATACGCTGTAGAGCATCGTGTCGAAGCCCTCGTCCTCGCCGCCCGCGTTCTTGCGCCGGCCGCGCGGCTGGCCGAAGTAGATGTCGCCGGTCAGTTCGCGGATGATCATGAGATCGAGCCCGGCGACGACCTCGGGCTTGAGCGTCGACGACGCGGCAAGCTCGGGATAGAGCAATGCCGGCCGCAGGTTCGCGAACAGGCCGAGCGCCTTGCGGATGCCGAGAATGCCCTGTTCCGGCCGCAGCGGGCGCGGGAGCGTGTCGTACTGCGGCCCCCCGACGGCGCCGAGCAGCACGGCGTCGGCCTGCTGCGCGAGCGTCAGCGTGGCCGCGGGCAGCGGGTGCTTTGCCGCGTCGTAACCGGCGCCGCCGATCGGCGCCGTTTCGGTTTCGATGGGAAGGCCCGAACGCCTGAGGGCCGCGAGCACCTTGACGGCCTCGCCGACGATCTCGGTGCCGATGCCGTCACCGGGGAGAACCGCGATCTTCATGCCAGCCACGGCTGCTCGGCGTGGCGCTTCGCCTCGAAGGCGCGAATCGCGTCGGCGTGCTGCAGCGTGAGGCCGATGTCGTCGAGACCGTTGAGCAGGCAGTGCTTGCGGAACGGGTCGATGTCGAAATCGAACGTCAGCGCACCGTCCGCGCTCGCCACCGACTGATGCTCGAGGTCGATCGTGAGCGCAAACCCGGGGAAGGCCTTCACCGCATCGAACAGCCGGTCGACCTGCGACTCCGGCAGCACGATCGGCAGAAGACCGTTCTTGAAGCAGTTGTTGAAGAAGATGTCGGCGTACGACGGCGCGATCAGTGCGCGAAAGCCGTAGTCATCGAGTGCCCAGGGCGCGTGCTCGCGCGAACTGCCGCAGCCGAAGTTGCGCCGCGCGAGCAGAATCTGCGCACCGCGGTAGCGCGGCTGGTTGAGCACGAAATCCGGATTGAGCGGCCGCCCCGCATTGTCGCGCCCGGGCTCTCCGCGATCGAGATAACGCCACTCGTCGAACAGGTTCGGGCCGAAGCCCGAACGCTTGATCGACTTCAGGAACTGCTTGGGGATGATCGCGTCGGTGTCGACGTTGGCGCGGTCGAGCGGCGCGACGATCCCGGTGAGAACGCGAAACGCTGCATCAGTAGGTCTTGGCCTTGTCGGCAGCCTTCTCGACGGCACCCCCGGCCGCCTTGACGTCGGCGCCAGCGCCGGCAACCGTATTGCAAGCGGCGAGGCCGACGGCGAACCCGGCCAACGCCAGAAGGGTCACGAGTTTCTTCAGCATCATGGTTCTCCTTGTCGGGGACTACGCGAATCGACGCACGTCGACGAAATGTCCAGCGACGGCGGCAGCCGCCGCCATCGCCGGGCTCAGCAAATGGGTACGTCCGCCGGCACCCTGCCGGCCCTCGAAATTGCGGTTCGACGTCGAAGCGCAGCGTTCGCCAGGCTCGAGCCGGTCGTCGTTCATCGCGAGGCACATCGAGCAGCCGGGTTCGCGCCACTCGAAGCCGGCGTCGCGGAACACGCGATCGAGCCCTTCGCGCTCCGCCTGCGCCTTCACGATCCCGGAACCGGGCACCACCATCGCCAGCTTGACGTTGTCGGCCACACGTCGGCCGCGCGCGACCGCCGCGGCGGCGCGCAGGTCCTCGATGCGCGAATTGGTGCACGAGCCGATGAACACCTTGTCGATCCTGATGTCCGCCATCGGCGTGTTGGGCTGCAATCCCATGTACGTCAAGGCGCGCTCCATGCCTTCGCGGCGTGTCGCGTCCCTTTCCTTGTCCGGGTCGGGCACGCGACCCTCGATCGACACGACCATCTCCGGCGAAGTTCCCCAGGTCACCTGCGGCGCGAGCTGCGAGGCGTCGATCGCGACGATCGTGTCGAACTTCGCGCCTTCGTCGCTGGCGAGCGTGCGCCATACCGATACGGCGCGATCCCACAGGTCCGCCGTCGGGGCGAACGGGCGGCCGCGCAGGTAGTCGAGCGTGACGTCGTCGACGGCGACGAGCCCGGCGCGGGCCCCGGCCTCGATCGCCATGTTGCACACCGTCATCCGCCCTTCCATCGACAGCGCCCGGATCGCGGATCCGCCGAACTCGATCGCATGACCGGTGCCGCCGGCGGTGCCGATCCGGCCGATCACCGCCAGCACGAGATCCTTCGCGGTCACCCCCTGCGCCAGGCGGCCGTCGGCGCGGACCCGCATCGCCTTCGCCTTGCGCATGAGCAGGCACTGCGTGGCCAGCACGTGCTCCACTTCGGAGGTGCCGATGCCGAATGCCAGCGCGGCGAACGCGCCGTGCGTGCTCGTGTGCGAATCGCCGCAGACCACGGTCATGCCCGGCAGCGTCGCGCCCTGCTCGGGGCCGATCACGTGGACGATGCCCTGGCGCTTGTCGCGAAAGGGAAAGTAGGCCTTGGCCCCCGTGGCGAGGATGTTCGCGTCGAGCGTCTCGACCTGCAAACGCGAAATCGGGTCGCGGATGCCCTCGTGCCAGTCCTTGGTCGGCGTGTTGTGGTCGGCGGTGGCGACGATCGACTCCACGCGCCACGGCTTGCGTCCGGCGAGCTTCAGTCCCTCGAACGCCTGCGGACTCGTCACTTCGTGCACGAGGTGACGATCGATGTAGAGCAAAGCCGTGCCATCCGCCTCGGTGCGGACGACGTGGCTGTCCCAGAGCTTGTCGTAAAGAGTGCGTGCAGCCATGACCGGAATGGATGCGCCCGCAACTTGGAGCGCGCTTGATGTAATCGACAATTATGCCACGCACGGGCGATGAAAGCGGATGCACACCCGATGAACGAGGCTCGTCCCGCATTGGCCCGAGTGTTGCTTTGGTGGTCGTGCCCGTTCGTTGCTGCCACCCCATGCGCCTGCGCGCTTTCCCCGCCCTCCTCGTTCCGGTCGCCCTCGTCGCCGGCGGCGCCATGCTCGCTGCCAGCGCCTGGTTCGCGTTCGAAAACACGCGTGCGTTTCTCGACAGCAGCGCCAGGATCGAGCGCCTGCGCGATGCGAAGCGCTCGATGTCGGCCCAGACCGGCGCGCCGGATCACCGCACACCTTCCGCCGGGCGGGCCGTGGACCAGTCCGACCTGCGCCTGCCGGCAATGAACGACGCGGCTCGGCAACGGGCCGAAGCGGTGCGCGGCGTGGTATCGACGTCCCTGATGTTCGTGCTGCTGATGGTTGCCGGCGGCATGCTGCTCATTCGGGAAAAAAGGGAACGCCGCAGGCTGCGCCGCGAGATCGACGGGGACGCACCCCACGATCCGCTCACCGGCCTGCCCGACCACCGTTTTCTCCATGCCTGGCTCGGGTACGCGCTCGCACAGGCACGGCGGGACGACACGCACCTCGGCCTGCTTTGCATCGGACTCGACGGTCTTCCCGGCGTCGGCGATCCGCGCGACCGCAAGGACCGCGAGCGTGTCGTTGCCGAAATCGCGGGCCGGTTTCGCGCGACCGCACGCGATGCTGACGTGCTCGTCCGACACGGCAGCGACGACTTCGTGCTCGCGGTGCCCGGCATCCGCGACGGCCGGGAGATCGACGCGCTGGCCCGGCGCCTGATCGTCTCGCTGTGCGATCCGGAGCGCCCGCCGATCTTCGACCTGCCGATCGCGGCGAGCATCGGCGTCGCCTTCTATCCCCATGATGCAGGCGATGTTGCGGGACTGCTCGCCGCCGCCGCCGACGCGATGTATGTGGCCCGGCGCAGCGGCAGGAATCGCGCGGTGTTCAGCGCGGTCGCGGCGTTCGCCTGACCACGCGCTCGACCTGCCGGGCAGCGACGTCGACGAGATCCGCCGCGGACGGGTCCAGCACCAGCGCCGATGTCGCCCGCAGCCACGTGTACTGGCGCTTGGCGAGCTGGCGCGTCGCCGCGATCGCCTTCTCGCGCATCGTCGAGGCGTCCACCTTCCCTTCGAGAAACTCCCAGGCCTGGCGATAGCCGACGCAGCGCATCGCCGGAAGGTCGGGCGTGAGCGCGTAGCGCCGGCGCAGCGCGCGCAGCTCGTCGACGAGCCCGGCCGCGAGCATGGCATCGAAACGCGCGGCGATCGCGGCGTGCAGCTTGCCGCGATCGCCGGGAACAAGCGCAAGTGGAACGATCTGTCCGAGTCCGCGATCGATCTCACGGGTACCGTGCTGAGTGGAAAGCGGAACACCGGTGAGCGCATGGACTTCGAGCGCCCGCTGGATCCGTTGCGCATCGTTCGGGGCCAGCCGAGCCGCGGTCCGCGGATCCAGGCGCACGAGCTCGGCGTGCAGCGCCGGCCACCCGACTTCCCGCGCCCGGGCGTCGATCCGCGCGCGCACCGCCGCATCCGCCGGCGGCAGCGCGCTCAGGCCCTCACGCAGCGCCTTGAAGTAGAGCATCGTTCCGCCGACCAGGAGCGGAACGCGTCCCCGGCCGCGGATGGCGGCGATGGCGGCGAGCGCATCGCCGCGAAAGCGCGCGGCCGAATACGCGTCCGTGGGATCGATGATGTCGATCAGGTGATGGGGGACGCACGCCCGGGTCGCGGCGTCGGGCTTCGCGGTGCCGATGTCCATCCCGCGAAATACCTGCGCCGAATCGACGCTGACGATCTCGACGGGGAAGCGCTGCGCCAGAGCCAGTGCGAGCGCGCTTTTGCCCGAGGCCGTCGGCCCCATCAGCAGGATCGCCGGCGCCTCGCTCGCCGCCACGTCCCCCGACTCTGGCGTCCCGTGACCGGTCACTAGCGACCGCGCATGAACAGCCGGTCGAGATCGGCGAGCGTCAGCTGGTACCACGTCGGCCGGCCGTGATTGCATTGCCCGGCCCGCTCGGTCGCCTCCATCTCGCGCAGCAGGGCGTTCATCTCCGCCGGCGCAAGCCCGCGGTGGGCGCGCACCGCGGCGTGGCACGCCATCGTCGACAGGAGCTCGTCGCGGTGCGCCGTCAGGACCTCCGTGCCGCCGTACTCGCCGAGCTCGTGAAGCACGGCGCGCGCGAGCGTCACCGCGTCGGCATCGGCCAGCGGCGCGGGAATCCCGCGCACGGCCAGCGTCGCCGGACCCAGCGCCGAGATCGCGAACCCCAGCCGGTCGAGCACGTCGGCATGCTCGGCCGCAGCGGCGGCTTCGAGGGGTGTGGCGGCAAACGTCGCCGGGACGAGCAGCGGCTGAACGGGCACCGCGCGATCGAGCGTTGCCTTGAGCCGTTCGTACACGATGCGCTCGTGCGCCGCGTGCATGTCGACCAGAACCAGGCCGTCGCGGTTCTGGGCGAGCACGTAGATCCCGTGCAGCTGGGCCAGCGCGAAGCCGAGGGGATGGTCGTCTCCGGTGGCCGGAAGATCGGGTCCGGCGGCCGCGGGTTCGCGCGGACCGAAGAGCCTGGCGTAGAACCCGGCAGGTTCGGCCGTGCCGAGCGCCATCGCCGATTGCGTCGGTGCAATCCAGGCGCCACCGGCGCGCCCGGAGCCGCGCGTATCGGCGGCGAGCGGAGGCGTCCGGGCGGCCGCTGCACCGAGCCTTTCCGCGGCCGAGACGGCCGGTTGCTCCGCCCCCGTCGCGGCCAGCGCCCGCTCGACGGCGTGACGCACGAACTGATGGACCGCACCGGAGTCGCGGAAGCGGACCTCGGTCTTCTGCGGATGTACGTTGACGTCGACGAGGCGGGGATCGAGCGCGAGCCAGAGCGCATACGCCGGCTGGCGGTCGTGATGCAGCACGTCGCGGTACGCCTCGCGCAGCGCGTGCGCGAGCACACGGTCACGGACGAAGCGGCCGTTGACGAACGCATACTGGCCGTCGGCGTGCGTTGCGTAGGCAGGCCTGACCGCGAAGCCCGTCAGCGTCAACGGTCCCGACTGCGCGTCGACCACCGCCGAGCCCGCGACGAACGCCTCGCCCAGCAAGCCCGCGACGCGCTTGGGGCGCCCTTGTGCAAGCAACCGGTGGACGACGCGGCCGTTGTGCTGCAGCGTGAAGCCGACGTCCGGATGCGCGAGCGCGATGCGGCGAAAGGCTTCCTCGCAATGCCCCCATTCGGTCGCTTCCGTGCGCAGGAACTTGCGCCGGGCCGGCGTGTTGAAGTAGAGCTCCTGCACGGTCACCGTCGTGCCGGCGGCGAGCGCGGCGGGCGCCGTCGCGCCCAGCGCGCCGCCCTCGACCTCGATGCGCCACGCGTGCGGCCGGCCCGCGGCGCGCGATGCCAGCGCAAGGCGCGACACCGCGGCAATCGACGCCAGCGCTTCACCGCGAAATCCCAGCGTCGCGATGGCGTCGAGATCGTCGACGGTGGCGAGCTTCGACGTCGCGTGGCGGGCGACGGCGAGCGCCAGGTCCTCGCGCTCGATGCCTTCGCCGTTGTCGGCGACCCGGATGCGCTGGATTCCCCCGCCCCCAAGATCGACGTCGATCTGCGTCGCGCCAGCGTCGAGCGCGTTCTCGAGCAGCTCCTTCAGCGCCGCTGCCGGGCGTTCGACGACCTCGCCCGCCGCGATCTGGTTGATCAGATGATCCGAAAGAGGACGAATGGCCACGCTGTCGTGCCGGCGCCTAGTGGCGCAACCCCCGCGCCCATCGTGCATAGACGCACGACGCCAGCGCGTTGAGCCCGGCCACGCGCTCGTCGAGTCCGCACCGGATGTCGGTGTCAGTCTGCGTCGCGGCCGACGTCGCCGCCGGAAGCTCGGCGGCGCCGGTGGCAAGCCAGGTCTCGACCAGCGGACGCGTCATCTCGATGTGGCACTGGAAGCCGATGTGCCGGTCGTCGACGGTGAAGCCCTGCTCCGGATTGAAGCCGCTGGTCAGCACGCGCGTGGCCCCCGCCGGAAGCGCGAAGGCGTCGTAGTGCCACTGGAAGGTCGTGAACGCCGCCCGCCCGCCGAACCACTCGTTGCGCGCGCGCATATCCGCCACCTCGACGTCGAACCAGCCGATTTCCGGGACGCGGGCGCGCGTCACCGTTGCCCCCAGCGCCCTGGCGAACAGCTGGCCACCCAGACAATGGCCGATCACCGGCACACCGGCAGCGACCGCGGCGCGCAGCAGGAAAAGCAGCGGCACGTTCCAGGGCAGATCGTCGTTGGCGCTCATCGGGCCGCCCATCATCCCCAGACCGCCGAATTCGCGCGGATCCGCAGGAACGGGGGCGCCTTGGTCGAGAGGAACCAGCCGCCACGCAATCCCCTGCGCGTCGAGCCAATCGGCGAAGTACGCCGGGCCTTCGGTGGGCGAGAAGCGGAAGATGGCAACCGGTCGCATCGGCGGAAACGCTCTCGCACGCCGGCGGGACACGCGCCGCGCAGAGCGTCGTAGCGGGACTCGGGCTTCGCGGCCTGCGCGCCGACCGTCGGCCAAGTCGCTTTCAGAGGCCCCGCGCGATCCGCGCGTAGGCCGAATGATTGTGGATCGACTCGAAGTTCTCGGCCTCGACGACGAACCCCTCGACCCGCGGGTCCGCCTGCAGTCGAGCCGCGACGCCGCGGACCAGGTCCTCGACAAAGCGCGGGTTGTTGTAGGCACGCTCGGTGACGTATTTCTCGTCGGCGCGCTTGAGCAGGCCGTACAGCTCGCACGAAGCCTCTTCCTCGGCGATGCGGATGATCTCGTAGAGAAACATCGCCGCCCGCGGCCGCACCGCGATCGACACCGTCGAGCGCTGGTTGTGCGCGCCGTAGTCGGAGATTTCCTTCGAGCACGGACAAAGCGAGGTCACCGGCACCGTGATGGCGATCGTCTGCCGGAACTCGCCTGCGTGCAGCTCGCCGGTCAGGCGCGCCTGGTAATCGAGCAGGCTGGCCACGCCGGAGACAGGCGCCGTCTTGCGGACGAAGAACGGAAAGGCGATCTCGATGCGGCCGCCGGGCGCCTCGAGCAGATCGACGAGCTCCTCGAGCAGTGCTCGGAAGTTGGCCACGGTCAGCGGCGGCTGGCCGGGATCGGCGCGCGTCTCGAGCAGCGCGACGAGACGCGACATGTGCGTACCCTTCCGATCCTCGGGCAACGCCACGTACACGTTGCAGTCGGCAATCGTCGGCTGGCCGACGCCGCCCGCGTCTGCGAACTGCAGCGGATAGCGCAGGCCCTTGATCCCCACCTGGTCGATCGCGAGCTGCCGGTCGTCCGATCCCGACTGGACGTCCGGGATCGGAAACAGCGTGCTGGGGTCTTCCGGTCGGTTCATGGAAACCATTCTAGCGGAGAGCGGGGCCGCTCAGGCAGCCGGCTTCGCCAGCGCCTCGGGGCGGCGCGGTCCGAAGCGGGCCTGGACCGCTGCGGCAATCCCGCGCGCGTCGAGGCCGCATTCGGCGAGCAGCTGCCCCGGATCGCCGTGGTCGAGGAACACATCGGGCAACCCCAGATGCAGCAGGGGAATTGCGATCCCGGCGCTGGCGAGCGCTTCCCCGACGGCGCTCCCTGCGCCCCCCATCACGACACCCTCTTCGACGGTGACGATGGCGTCGTGTTCGCGCGCGAGCCGAGCGACGAGGTCGGCGTCGAGCGGCTTCACGAAGCGCATGTTCACGGCGGTCGCGTCGAGGATCTCCGCCGCGGCAACCGCCGGCGCCAACACGCTGCCGAAGGCCAGGATTGCGACCCTCTGTGCGCGCCGCCGCGTCTCGCGCCGTATCTCCGCCCGTCCCACCGGCAGCGCCGTCATTTCGGATTGGAGCGGAACGCCGGGCCCGCTCCCGCGCGGATAGCGGACCGCGGTCGGGGTGTCGAGTGTCAGCGCGGTGTAGAGCATCTGCCGGCACTCGTTCTCGTCGGCGGGCGCCATCACCGTCATGTTGGGAATGCAGCGCAGGTAGGCGAGGTCGAATGCGCCGATATGGGTTGCACCGTCGGCACCGACGATTCCCCCGCGATCGATCGCGAACAGCACGGGCAGGTTCTGCAGCGCGACGTCATGGATCAGCTGATCGTATCCGCGCTGCAGGAACGTCGAATAGATCGCCACGACCGGCTTGAGTCCTTCGCAGGCCAGCCCGGCCGCAAACGTGACCGCGTGCTGCTCGGCGATGCCGACGTCGAAGTAGCGCGCCGGGAACTCGCGCGAAAAGCGGACCAGCCCGGAACCTTCGCGCATCGCGGGCGTGATCCCCACGACGCGAGCGTCCTTCGCCGCCATGTCGCACAGCCAGTCGCCGAAAACCTGCGTGTAGGCGGGCTTTCCGGCGGGCTTCGCGACAACCCCGACATTCGGATCGAACTTCGTGACCCCGTGATAGAGGATCGGATCGTCCTCGGCGCGCGCGTAACCGTAGCCCTTGCGGGTCACGACATGCAGCAGCTGCGGACCCTTGAGCGCCTTGACGTTGGCGAGGGTCCGCACGAGCGCATCGACGTCGTGACCGTCGATGGGTCCGATGTAGTTGAAGCCGAATTCCTCGAACAGCGTGCCCGGCAGCACCATGCCCTTGGTGTGCTCTTCCCAGCGCTTAGCGAGTTCCTTGACCGGAGGCAGCTTGGACAGCACTTCCTTGCTGCCACGGCGCACGGTGTTGTAGAGGCGGGACGAAAGCACGCTGGCGAGGTAGCTGTTGAGCGCGCCGACCGGTTCCGAAATGGACATTTCGTTGTCGTTCAGGATCACGAGCAGGTCGGCGCCGGCGGTCCCGGCGTTGTTGAGCGCCTCGAACGCCATGCCCGCGCTCATTGCGCCGTCACCGATCACCGCGACGACGCTGCGCGCTTCCCCCTTGCGCTGCGCCGCGACGGCCATGCCGAGCGCGGCGGAAATCGAGGTCGACGAGTGGGCAGTGCCGAAGGTGTCGTACTCGCTCTCGCTCCGGCGCGGGAATCCCGAGGGCCCGCCCGCCATCCGCAGCCGCTCCATCGCCGCGCGCCGCCCCGTCAGCACCTTGTGCGCGTACGTCTGATGGCCGACGTCCCAGACGATGCGGTCGCGCGGGGTGTCGAACACGTAATGCAGCGCGACGGTGAGCTCGACCGTACCCAGATTCGAGGACAGGTGACCGCCGGTCCGGGCGACGGTATTGAGCACGAAGCCGCGCAGCTCGCGGGCGAGCTGCGGCAGCGCCGAACGGTCGAGCTTGCGCAGCTTCGCCGGGGAGTCGATCAGGTCGAGCAAGGGATACATCACCGGCTCCGCAGGACGATCCCGTCCGCGATCTCGGCGAGTCGGCGGCCGCGGACGCCGAACGCGGCCAGCGCCGCGTGCGCGTCGCCACGCAGTGCCTCCGCGCGCTCCTTGGCCGCATCGAGACCGAGGAGCGACACGAACGTGGGCTTGCCCTGAGCAGCGTCCTTGCCCGCGGTTTTCCCGAGCGTATCCGCCGTGCCCTCGACGTCGAGCACGTCATCGACAATCTGGAAAGCGAGACCAGCCGCCGCTGCATAGGCGTCCAGCGCAGCCACCACATCAGGTTCAGCGGCCGGTCCGCAGGCCGCACCCAGCCGCACCGCCGCACGAATCAGCGCCCCCGTTTTCATCCGATGCATCGTTTCGAGCTCGGCAAGCGACAGCGTGGCCCCGACGGCCGCGAGGTCGATCGCCTGCCCGCCCGCCATCCCGCGCGCCCCAGCGGCCTCGGCAAGCGTCGCGCATGCCGCCGCGCCGTCGGGTAGTCCGCCGCGCGCAAGCACGTCGAACGCGAGTGCCTGCAAGGCGTCCCCCGCCAGCAACGCGGTCGCTTCGCCGAACACGACGTGGCAGGTCGGTCGGCCGCGACGCAGCGTGTCGTCGTCCATGCACGGAAGATCGTCGTGAACCAGCGAATAGGCGTGAACCACTTCAACCGCGGACGCCGCGGCGTCGACGATCCGGGGTTGTGCACCGGCGAGTTCCCCTGCCGCGTAGGCAAGCAGAGGCCGGATGCGCTTGCCCCCGCCGAGGACGGCGTAGCGCATCGCGCGATGAAGCTCCACGGGCGCGCTGTCCTCCGGCGGCAGCGCGCCGTTCAGAACGTCCTCGATCCGGCGGCGACGCTCGCTGGACCACACCGCGAACGCGACGTCAGGATTCACCGTTTCCCGCGGCATCGGCGTCGAAGGTCTTGAGCACGCCCTTTTCGAGCGCCTGAACCTGCTGCTGCGCATCCTTGAGTGCCGTCTGGCAATACTCGAGCAAGGTCGCGCCGCGTTTGTAGGCGGCCAGGGATTCCTTGAGCGGAAGCTGCCCGCTTTCCATGGTCGCGACGATCTCTTCGAGTTCGGCAAGCGCCGCTTCGAAACTCGCCGGGGAATCGTGGGTCTTAGCCATCGCGGGCAGGTTTCATGTGCGAATGGGACGCGAGGGGAACGGTATCGGCGGGCATTCGCGGCTGCGTCGGGCAGGACGGTGTTCCCCGATGTTTCCGCATTGAAGGTGCGCGACCGCCCTGCGCATTCGAAGCGGTACTGCTGAATCGGTGCTGCTCCGCATTCGAATCGGTGCTGCTGTTTGACCCCCCCCGCAAGGGGCAAGTATACTAGCACGTTTTGGCGACGCGGCCTCTCACGGACTTTCGTGCGGCCGACTTAGCAAAGCGGTCCGGGGCGGCTGAAAACGCCGTAATCGTCCCGGGTTGTTGGGTTGGGTTGGTTGTTACCACCGAAGTTGGTCCCGATTTCGGACGAAAGGAAAGGCTGATGTCCAATCTCGCCACGGCGGGCCAGCTGCGCCGCGCCGCGTCGCAGCTTCCCGTCTCCTGGTATTGCGATCCTGCCGTGTATGCCGCGGAACAGCGCCTGCTGTTCGCGCGTTCGCCGGGCTACGTCGGGCACGAGCTGATGGTACCGAACCCGGGCGACTACTACGCGCTCGACTGGCGCGACAACGCCCAGGCGCTCGTCCGCAACGCCACGGGGATCGAACTGGTGTCCAACATCTGCCGGCACCGGCAGGCCATCATGCTGAAGGGTCGCGGCAACGTCCCGAACATCGTCTGTCCGATCCATCGCTGGACGTACGACCTCAAAGGGGAGCTGCTCGGCGCGCCGCATTTCGCGGACAAGCCGTGCCTCAACCTCGGCCGGTCGCCGCTTGCCAACTGGAACGGGTTACTGTTCGACGGCCAGCGCGACGTCCATCGCGATCTTGCCGCGCTGGGAGCGCGCGACTTCGATTTCTCGAATCACGTGCTCGACCGGGTCGAGATCCACGAGTGCAACTACAACTGGAAGACGTTCATCGAGGTCTACCTCGAGGACTACCACGTCGTCCCGTTCCACCCGGGCCTCGGCAGCTTCGTGACCTGCGACGACTTGAAATGGAAGTTCGCGCCCTGGGCGTCGCTGCAAACGGTCGGGATCACGAGCCTCGCCAGGGCCGGATCCAAGAAGTACGAACGCTGGCACAAGGCCGTTCTCGACTACTACCGCGGCGAGAAGCCCGAGCATGGCGCGATCTGGCTGACGTACTACCCCAACGTCATGCTCGAGTGGTACCCGCACGTTCTGGTGATCAGCACCCTCATTCCCCGCGGCATCGACCGGACGACCAACGTCGTCGAGTTCTACTATCCGGAGGACATCGCGCTGTTCGAGCGCGAGTTCGTCGAGGCCGAACAGGCGGCGTACATGGAAACGGCGATCGAGGACGACGAGATCGCCGAGCGGATGGACGCCGGACGCCGCGCGCTCTATCGCCTGGGACGCAGCGAGGAAGGTCCCTACCAGTCGCCGATGGAGGACGGAATGCAGCATTTCCACGAGTTCCTCCGGCGCGAACTCGACGCCCACATCGCGCCGCGCTGACGGGGCGCGCCTTCCGCGCCGGTGAGTAACGGCGGTGACGCCGCTGCTCACCGGTCCACCGGCGGCGCCATCGATCGCTTCCTGCCGGCCCCGACCGAACGTCGATGCAATCGCTCTGGATGCTTGTCGCCGGGCTGTCGTTCGCGACCATGGGAATCTTCGTCAAGTACGCGGCGGCGGAGTTCACCGCCGCGGAACTCGTCTTCTATCGCGCGCTGGTCCAGCTCGGCGTGGCCTGGGCGGTGCTCGCACGTGCCGGCGTGCCGGTGCGCACCGCGCGCCTCGGGATGCATGTCCACCGCGGCGTCGCCGGTTTCGTGTCGCTGTTCACGTTCTTCTACGCGTTGACCATGCTGCCGGTGGCCACGGCGATGACGCTGAACTATTCGTCGCCGTTGTTCCTGGCCTTGCTGCTCGCCGCTCTCGCGCGTGAACGGCCGAGGGCCGCGCTCGTCGGCACCATCCTGCTGGGGTTCGCCGGCGTCGTCCTGCTGCTGCGCCCGGCACTCCATGCCGACCAGCTGTGGCCGGGAATCATGGGCCTCGTTTCCGGAATCGTTTCCGCGGTCGCCTACTGGAACGTGCGGCAGCTGGTGCAGGCCGAGGAGCCCGTCGCGCGCGTGGTCTTCTACTTCGCGCTCTTTTCGTGCCTCGGCTCGCTCGTGTGGATGGCGCCGCAGACGTGGCATCCGGTCCGTCTCGACAACGTCGGCCTGCTCGCCGGCGTGGGGGCGTTCGGGGCCGCCGGCCAGTTGGCGATGACGCGGGCTTACGGCCACGGCAGCACCCTCGTCACGGCGGCACTCTCCTACAGCGGGATCGTCTTCTCGAGCGTGCTCGGCATTGTCGTCTTCCACGACGAGCTCCCTCTCACGGCGTGGCTCGGGATGGCGCTGATCGTGGCGGCCGGTATGATGGCGGTGCAGTTGCAGCCCGGCGTGCGCAAGGACACCGCGCCGCAGATCACCAACGACTGAGACACGCCCCATGTTCACGACGCTCATCGGCACCGCTGACCTCGCGTCCCGCCTGCACGACGCCTCGCTCGTCATCCTCGACGTCCGTCACGATCTCGCACAGCCGGACGCCTGGGGCGAAGCGCAATATCGCGCCGGTCACGTTCCGGGCGCGCGCTTCGTGCATCTGGACCGTGACCTGTCGGCGCCGAAGACCGGGACCAACGGCCGGCATCCGCTGCCTGCCGCGGAGGTCGCGGCGGCCACGTTCGGGCGCCTCGGCATCGGCGCGGCGACGCAGGTCGTCGCCTACGACCAGCAGCAGGGGATGTACGCGTCGCGGGTCTGGTGGATGCTGCGCTGGCTCGGACACGATGCGGTCGCCGTGCTCGACGGCGGCTTCGACAAATGGCGGCGTGAAGGACGACCCGTGACCACGGAGGCGCCCTCCATCCAGCCGGCCGCTTTCGTTGCTCGACGGGTCGGCCCGGTCGTGACCACGCCCGAGATCCTCGCGAGCCTCGCCGATCGCTCGCTCGTGATCGTCGACGCGCGCGCGCCGGAACGGTTCCGCGGCGAGGTCGAGCCGCTCGATCCGGTCCCCGGGCGGATACCCGGCTCGATCAACCGCCCCGGCTCGCAGAACCTCGGGCCCGATTTCACCTTCAAGCCGGCACCCGTGCTGCGCGCCGAGTTCGAACGGCTGCTCGCCGGCGCGCCCGTCGACCGCGTCGTGCATTCGTGCGGCTCCGGCGTCACCGCCTGCCACAACGCGCTGGCAATGCAGATCGCCGGACTTCCCGCCACGCGGCTCTACGCAGGCTCCTGGAGCGAGTGGTGCGCCGATCCTTCGCGGCCGGTGGCCAAAGGCCCCTGACGCCGCGCGACGTCCCCCGAATCCGGAGCGTTCATCGATGACAACCGCCTCCCGACTCGAGGGCCGCATCGCGGTCATCACGGGCGCCGCCCAGGGCATCGGTCTGGCGTGCGCGCGCCGGTTCGCCGCCGAAGGCGCACGACTCGTTCTCGCGGACATCGACGCGGATGCCGGCGAACGCTCCGCGCGTGAACTGCCGGATGCGACCTTCCTGCGTACCGACGTGTCGCGCAAGGCCGACGCGGACGCGTTGATCGCATGCGCGCTGGACGTTCACGGGCGCATCGACGTGCTCGTGAACAACGCCGGAATCACGCACGCCTGCGAGTTCCTCGACCTCGCCGAAGAGGATTTCGACCGCGTGCTGCGCATCAATCTCAAGTCGATGTTCCTGTGCGGCCAGGCTGCGGCGCGCGCGATGGTCAAGGCCGGAATCCACGGCGCCATCGTCAACATGTCGTCGGCGAATGCGGTCGTCGCGATTCCCAACCAGGTTCCGTACGTGGTGTCGAAGGGCGGCGTCAATCAGCTCACCAAGGTGATGGCGGTCGCGCTGGCGCCGCACGGCATCCGTGTGAACGCGATCGGACCCGGAACGATCCTCACCGAAATGGCCCGCAATGCGGTGCTCACCGACGATGCCGCGCGCAGGAAGATTCTTTCGCGCACGCCGCTCGGCCGCTGCGGAGAGCCCCAGGAAATCGCCGCGGTCGCGGCGTTTCTCGCCAGCGACGACGCGTCCTACCTGACGGGGCAGACGATCTATCCGGACGGCGGCCGGCTCGCCCTCAATTACACGATGCCGGTGAGCTAGGGCCTGCCCTGGTGTCCCGCAGGTCCCAGCCGGCAAGCTCCCGGTAGCGCGCCCCCGCAGGATCGAGCGTCGACGCAATCAATGCCAGCCGCGACACCGGCCAGCGGATGGCGGGAATCGTCGTCGGCACGACGGGCGCGCTGCAGTGGCGGGCGAGCGTCAGATGCGGCTGGAAGGGCCGGCGCTCGACCGGAAATTCCTCGATCGCCAGTGCCGCGACAAGCGCGCTCTGGAGCGCAAGCAGCGTCTCCGGCAGCGCCGACGGTGCGACCCACGCCACCCGTGCCCGACGAAAACCGCCGACATGATCGAGGTCGAGCTCGAACCCGGCGTGCGGGACCCGGAGCCCGACTGCCACCAACCGCTCCAGCCGGGAGGGTGCCGCCTCGCCGATGAACGCCAGCGTCAGGTGCATGGACTCCGGCATCGACGCGCGGCCGCGGGATTCCTGCGCCCATCGCCGCGCGAGCGGCGCGAGCGCCGCGCGCACGCCGTCATCGGGAACGAGGGCGAAGAACACGCGCGCACCGCGCGTGTCGGCAGGTGACGGCCGGGCAGCCGGGCTCTCGTCCATGACGCCGAAAGTGTAGCGCGGCCCGAAAACAAGGCCGCGCCACCCTTGCGGATGACGCGGCCCGTGTCGCGGACACCGAATGTCGGTCAGCCGTTGGCGACCGACAGGCCACCCTTCGACTTGTCGAAGAACTGCTCGTCTTCGGTCGAATGCGACAGCGCCGTCGTCGAGGCATTGCTCCCTTGCACCGTCGTGGTGACGGCGTCGAAGTAGCCGGTGCCGACTTCGCGCTGGTGCCGCACGGCCGTGAAGCCCTTCTCGGCGGCGGCGAACTCCGCTTCCTGCAGCTCCACGAATGCGCTCATCTGGTTGCGCGCGTAGCCGTAGGCGAGGTTGAACATCGAGTAGTTGAGGCTGTGGAAACCGGCCAGCGTGATGAACTGGAACTTGTAGCCCATCGCCCCGAGCTCGCGCTGGAACTTCGCGATCGTCCCGTCGTCGAGGTTCTTCTTCCAGTTGAACGACGGCGAGCAGTTGTACGCGAGCATCTTGCCCGGGAACTTCGCCTGGATCGCCTCGGCGAACTGCTTCGCGAACTTGAGGTCGGGTTTGCCCGTCTCGCACCAGATCAGGTCCGCGTACGGTGCATAGGCGAGGCCACGCGAGATCGACTGCTCGAGGCCGTTGCGCGTCTTGTAGAAACCCTCGACCGTACGCTCGCCGGTGCAGAACGGCTTGTCGTTCGCGTCGACGTCGGAGGTGAGCAGATCGGCCGCCTCCGCGTCCGTCCGTGCGAGGAGAATCGTCGGCACACCCATGCAGTCGGCCGCGAGCCGGGCTGCGACCAGCTTCTCGACGGCTTCGCGCGTCGGCACCAGGACCTTGCCGCCCATGTGGCCGCATTTCTTGACCGACGCGAGCTGGTCCTCGAAGTGGACGCCCGCGGCACCTGCCTCGATCATCGCCTTCATCAGCTCGAAGGCGTTGAGCACGCCGCCGAAGCCGGCCTCGGCGTCGGCGACGATGGGCGCGAAGAAGTCGATGCCGTCGTTCTTGCCTTCCATGTGATGGATCTGGTCGGCGCGGGTCAACGCGTTGTTGATCCGGCGCACGACGTGCGGCACCGAGTTCGCGGGATAGAGCGACTGGTCCGGATACATCTCACCGGCGATGTTCGCGTCGGCCGCGACCTGCCAGCCGGAGAGGTAGATCGCTTTCAGGCCTGCCTTGACCTGCTGCATTGCCTGATTGCCCGTCATCGCACCGAGCGAATTGACGAACGGTTCCTCGTTGATCAGCTTCCAGAGCTTTTCGGCACCGCGCCGCGCCAGCGTGTGCTCGATGTGGATCGAGCCGCGCAGACGCACGACGTCTTCCGCCGAGTAGCCGCGCTTGATGCCCTTCCAGCGGGGGTTCTCCGCCCAATCCTTCTTCAGCCGTGCAGCTTCCAGATCGTAGTTCATGCCATTGCTCCCATCTTGCGTCGTGGCCAATCCAGCGCCTTCGTCGGGAATGCGCCGGAACCTTGGTCAGCGGTCCCCTTCCGGCGCGACGGCCGGTCAGGAAGCCGCAGCGTGAAACGGCAGGCGAGCCCAGCCGCGAGCGTTTCACTGCACGGACCGGCGAGGATCGCTCGACCGGTCTGGCGGGCATGGATGGGGTTGAACCCAAGCCCTCGTCGCGTCCGCCGTCGAGGTTTCCCGGCGAACGCTCGTGATGGGGTCACGTTACCAAACTCAAACGTGCGTTTCAAGCTTCGATTGCGCATTGCATCACGTTAATTTGTGCAAAAAATCATCAGCTTAAAAATGCTTTCCACATCGTGAAAAATCTTGGCGGCATTTTTGCCCATCTCCTGCTGCAACGCGGACTTGTCTTCTATAGGACCTGCGAAAAACGATGGCCCGCCAATCCGTAACTCGTTGAACCGATTGGATGCCGGCGTCCAAGCACCATCCGAAGACCGCCCGATCGCTTTCCGCTGACCGGAATCGCTTTCCGCCGAAATCGGCGATGCGCCCCGGGCCGGGGCACGGTCAATCGATACGGTATCGCGCGCCGCGCTCGGGAACGATGACCGAGGGGAAGTGCAGGCGATCGCGCATGAGCTGCGCGAAACCCGTCGCGGTCTCGCGCTCGCCGTGAACGACATAGGTGACTGCAGGCGGCACACGAAACCCCGCAAGCCATTGCAGCAGCGCGGCCTGGTCACCGTGAGCCGACAAGCCGCCGATGGTGTGAACCGTCGCGCGGACGGCGACATCGTCGCCGAACAAGCGCACCCGCGTCGCGCCGTCGACGATCTGTCGACCGAGCGTCCCGCGCGCCTGGAACCCGGTGAAGACCACGGCGCACTCGTCGCGCCCCAGATTGTGCCGGAGGTGGTGCCGGATGCGCCCGCCTTCGCACATGCCGCTCGCGGCGATGATCACCGCACCGCGCGTCACGGAGTTGATCGCCATCGACTCCTGTGGGGTTTCGGTGAACAGCACCCGGACGCGATCGCGATGCTGCATCTGCCATTGGACGAGATCGCTGGGTCTCGCGGTCCAGCATGGCGGCATAGCGCGCGGTGATCTCGGTCGCGCGCGTGGCCAGCGGCGAATCGACGAAGATCGTGAGGTCCGGCGACCGCCCCTGGCGCACGAGGTCGGCGAGCACGTGCAGGATTTCCTGGGTGCGGCCCACGGCAAAGGCGGGAATGACGACGTTGCCGCGCGGCAACGTCGCGGCAAGCACGTGCGAAATTTCGTCGTAGGTGCTCGCGAGCGTCTTGTGCAGGCGATCGCCGTAGGTGGACTCGACCACGAGGATGTCCGCGTCCGGTATCGACGTCGGATCGAGCAGCACCGGACGCCCCGGCTGACCGAGATCGCCCGAGAAGACGATCTTCCGCGTTCCCCCCGGTTGATCGACCCACACCTCGGCGATGGCAGAGCCCAGGATGTGCCCCGCGTCGCGAAAGCGAAAGCGGATGCCGGGCGCGGGCTCCGTCGACGTCCCGTAGGCGACCGATCGCAGCTGCCGCAGACAGCGCTCCGCGTCGGCGACCGTGTACAGCGGCGCGACCGCGCTCTTCGCGACGTCGCGCCCGTGCCTGCCTCGTGGGTCCCGTTCCGCGCGCTCGCGCGCCCACTCGGCATCGTGCTCCTGAATGTGGGCGCTGTCCGGAAGCATCACGCCGAGCAGGTCCACGGTCGGCGGCGTCGCGTACACGGGGCCCCGGAAACCGCGTGCCGCGAGGCGCGGCAACAGTCCGGAATGATCGATATGCGCGTGGGTCAGGATGACGAAGGCGAGCGCGCTGGCGTCGAAATCGAGCGCGGCCTCGTTCTTGTCGTCGGCGTCGCGCCCTCCTTGGAACAGGCCGCAGTCGACGAGGAACCGGGTCCGATTCGCCTCGAGCAGGAAGCACGAGCCGGTGACCTCCGCCGCCGCACCGAGGAACGTCAGTTCAGCCATCGCCGCCCGTCCATCGGCCCGGCACCGACCCGGGAAATCCCGTTGCCGGGACCCGACGGCGCCTTGGCGGCGTGTCGGTCCCGGCGCACCCCTCGATGTCGAACGGGCGCCGTCGCGGGCACGCGGCGGTCGTCATCGCTCGAGGCGCAGCGCGAGCATCGCTTCGAACAGTTCCGGTTCGTCCCATGGGGCGTCGACACGGCAGTCACGCAGATACGCGCTGTCCGGGTCGCGCAGCCACTCCTGCGGAAAGTGGGCCAGAACGTGCTCCTCACCTTCGTCGAGGTTTCGCCGCGACGTCGACGGCGTGCCGTTGAGCGCGCCGTACAGCGCCGCACAGAGATCGACGTTGATCAACCCGCCGGTGTAGGTCCCCGGCGTCACCCGGCGGCTGGTTTCGATCAGATAGGCTTCGCCGGTCCGCTCGTGCGCGATGTATTCGAACGCGAAAAGTCCCTTCATGCCGAACCCGCGTACGAGCCTTTCGGAGAACTCCCGGATTTCGGGCGCGCGCAGGTACCGCGTGACGGTCGACGGCCCCTTCGGTGGCGGATGGCAGACGATCTTTTCCCGGGCGAACCCGGCAAGCACCTCGCCATTCCATGCGGCGACCCCTTGCAGTCGTACCGGCCCCGGAATGTGTGCCTGGCACAGCAGCCGCACGCCCGCCCTGCCGTCGAGTTCGAGCGGGTCCGGACGCGAGAACTCCGCCCAGGCGGCGGCGAGCTCGGCGCGATCTGCGCACAGCGCCACGCCTTCCCCGGCAAAGCCGTGGCTGCGCTTCAACACCATCGGATACCCGTGTTCGCCGGCGAACGCCTCGGCATCCTGCAAAGACGCCACCACCGCATTCGCCGGAACCCGCACGCCGAGCCCCGCCGCGGCCGCGGGCAGGAGGGTCTTGTCGACGCTGGTGAGGTAGTGTGCGGGGTCACCCAGCGAATCGCGAATCAACGCCGCGAGCTGCAGCTGCAATGCCGGCTGCATGCCCTCCGGGGGCGTCACGACCAGCGCAGCGAGCAGGCGGAACGACATGTCGTCGCACGGCAGGACAATTCGCGGCGCGGTGGCCTTGACCGTCGCGGCGAACGCGACGACCCACTGCAGCGTCGAGGCGTTGTCCGGCAGGGGTGCGAACCGGGCAATATGGGAGCTCATCTCGGCGAGCGAATTGCGCGGCGCCAGCAGCGAAACCTCGAATCCTGCCTTGGCGAGCCAGCGCGGAATCCGCGCGGTTCCCAGCCATCGGGTCGCGGTCGAGACAAGAAGTACCGGAATGCTCATCTGCAATCCTGTCGGATGGTTGATTCGGATTAAGAGAAGCGCGACGGGAACGGGCGGCGGACCGGACAGTCTTCCACGCGCGTCCGATTGCGCTATTCTAACCGTCGTGCAGCCCGGCCGGAGGGCACGGGGTGCCGGACAATCGACATCTCAGGGAGGACACCTTGCGCCATTTCACTGTTGTCATCGGGACGGCGCTCGTCGTCGTCGCCGGTACTGCGTACGCGCAGACCCCGGACCCCAACCTAGCCCGCAACATCGCCGCCGGCTGCGCGAACTGTCACGGCACGAACGGCGTCAGCCAGGGCGGGACCCCGTCGCTCGCAGGAATGCCGCGGCAGGAACTCGTCGCCAGGATGAAGGAGTACAAGGCGGGCACGCGGCCGGCCACCATCATGATCCAGCTCGCCAAGGGCTACAGCGACGAGCAGATCGAACTCATCGCCGGCTGGTTCGCGGCACAGCCGGCCAAGTGAGGGGGAGGCGAACATGAGCATCGAGCGGCGGAAATTTCTGAAGGCATTGGGGGCCGGGGGCGCGCTCGTCACGATCGGCGGCTGCGCGACGACGGCAGGTTCGCGCGCTTCGGGCAAGGTCGTGATCGTCGGCGCCGGTTATGGTGGCGCGACGGCCGCAAAATACCTGAGCCTCTGGAGCAATGGCGGCGTCGACATCACCGTGGTCGAGCCGAACGCGGAGTTCGTCTCCTGTCCGCTGTCGAACCTGGTGATCGGGGGCAGCAAGCAGCTGGCCGACATCACCGTCGGCTACGACGGGTTGCGCAAACGGGGGATCAGGATCGTGCGCGACACGGCAACGGCCGTCGATCCGGATCGCCGGGTCGTGAAGCTCGCCGCCGGGGCGGAGCTGCCCTATGACCGGCTGATCCTGTCGCCGGGGATCGAGTTCATGTGGAAGGACGTTCCCTCCCTGGACAACGCCTCCGCGCAAGCGACGATCCTGCATGCGTGGAAGGCAGGACCGCAGACGGTTGCGTTGCGCAAGCAGCTGGAGGCGATGCCGGACGGTGGTGTTTACGCGATCTCGATTCCGAAGGCACCCTACCGTTGCCCGCCCGGTCCCTACGAGCGCGCATGCCAGGTCGCGTGGTATTTCAAGCGGGCGAAGCCGAAGTCCAAAGTGCTGATCCTCGACGGCAACGAGGACGTCGTGTCGAAGAAGGGCCTGTTCATGAAGGCCTGGAACGAGGAATACAAGGGCCTCGTCGAATACCGCCCCAACCACGTTCTGACCGACGTCGACGCGCGCACGCAGACGGCCAAGTTCGAGACGCACGACGACGTGAAGGCGACGGTGCTGAACGTGCTGCCACCCATGCGCGCCGGGAACATCGCGCAGCAGGCGGGCGTGATCACGGCGAACAACCGCTGGTGCGAAGTCGACTTCCTGAGTTTCGAGTCGGTCAAGGTGAAGAACGTCCACGTGCTCGGCGACGCGATCCAGGTCGCGCCACTGATGCCGAAATCGGGCCACATGGCCAACCAGCACGCGAAGGTCTGCGCGGCGGCCGTGCTGCAGCTGCTTGCCGGCCAGCCGGTCAGCCCGACCCCGGTCATCACCAATACGTGCTACAGCTTCATCACCGACAAGGAGGTGGTCCACGTCGACTCGGTCCATCAATACGACCGGGAGAAAAAGACCTTCCTGACGGTGCAGGGCTCGGGGGGACTGTCGCCGGCGATGAGCGCGCTGGAAGGCGAATACGCGTTCGCGTGGGCGAAGAACATCTGGGCCGACACCCTCACCTGAGGCGCCACGACGTCGGTGGCGTCGACGGCATGGGGCGGCGGGCAGGTTCCGCCGCCTTTTCGTTTCCGCTCGCGGCCCGGGCCGCCCCCGTGGTTCATGCCGGGGGCGAAAAAAACGCGGCGCCTTTCGACGCCGCGGAGAAGATCACCACCGAGTACTTCGACCTCAGGCCACCGGCTCGGGTTCCTTCGTTTCGGCAAACTTGAGCACGACCTTGCCGTCCTCGCCGATGTCGATCACGACGTGCCCGCCGCCCACGAGCCGTCCGAACAGCAGCTCGTCGGCGAGCGCCTTGCGGATCGTGTCCTGGATGAGCCTCGCCATCGGCCGGGCCCCCATCTGCGGATCGAAGCCCTTGTTCGCCAGGAACTCCTTGAGCGCCGGCGTGAACGAGGCATCGACCTTCTTCTCGTGCAACTGGTTCTCCAGTTCGAGCAGGAACTTGTCGACCACCTTGAGGATGACCTCGTGGTCGAGCGCCGCGAACGAGATCGTCGCGTCCAGGCGATTGCGGAATTCGGGCGTGAACAGCCGCTTGATCTCGGCCATCTCGTCGCCGGGCTGCTTGGCGCTCGTAAAGCCGATCGTGCCCCTTGCGAGCTCGCCCGCGCCGGCATTCGTCGTCATGATGATCGTCACGTTGCGGAAATCCGCCTTCCGGCCGTTGTTGTCCGTCAGCGTCCCGTGGTCCATCACCTGGAGCAGGATGTTGAAGATGTCCGGATGCGCCTTCTCGATCTCGTCCATCAGCAGCACGCTGTAGGGATGCTTCGTGACCGCCTCGGTAAGCTGCCCCCCCTGGTCGAACCCCACATAGCCCGGCGGCGCCCCGATGAGTCGGCTGACCGCGTGGCGCTCCATGTACTCGGACATGTCGAAGCGGATCAGTTCGACGCCGAGACAGTAGGCCAGCTGGCGGGCGACTTCGGTCTTGCCCACGCCCGTCGGACCGCTGAACAGGAAATTCCCGATCGGCTTCTGCGGATTGCCGAGGCCCGAGCGTGCCATGCGGATGGCGGCGGTCAGCGCATCGATCGCCCTGTCCTGTCCGAAGACGACGTTCTTCAGGTCCCGGTCCAGCGTCTTCAGCGCATTGCGGTCGTCGGAGGTCACGTTCTTGGCCGGGATGCGGGCGATCTTGGCCACGATCTCCTCGATTTCGGTCTTGCTGATGACCTTCTTCTGCCTGGACTTCGGCAGGATCTTCTGCGCGGCGCCCGCCTCGTCGATGACGTCGATCGCCTTGTCCGGCAGGTGCCGGTCGTTGATGAAGCGCGCGGAAAGCTCGGCGGCGGTCGTCAGCGCCGCGGGGGCGTATTTCACGCCGTGGTGCTGTTCGAAGCGAGATTTCAGGCCCTTGAGGATTTCGATCGTCTCGGCAACCGAGGGCTCGGGCACGTCGACCTTCTGGAAGCGCCGGGAAAGCGCGTGGTCCTTTTCGAAGATCTGCCGGTACTCGTTGTACGTCGTCGCACCGATGCACTTGAGTGCGCCGGTAGACAGCGCCGGCTTGAGCAGGTTCGACGCGTCCAGCGTACCCCCCGACGCAGCGCCGGCACCGATGATCGTGTGAATCTCGTCGATGAACAGGATCGACTTCGGGCTGTCGGCAAGCTGCTTCAGCACCGCCTTCAAGCGCTGCTCGAAATCCCCGCGGTACTTGGTGCCCGCGAGCAGCGCCCCCATGTCCAGCGAATAGACCTGGTACTCGAACAGCAGCTCGGGCACCTCGCCATCGTTGATCCGCCGTGCCAGACCCTCGGCGATCGCGGTCTTGCCCACGCCGGCCTCGCCGACCAGGAGCGGGTTGTTCTTCCGACGGCGGCACAGTACCTGGATCACGCGCTCGAGTTCGTGCGCCCGCCCGATGAGCGGGTCGGTCTTGCCCTGCCGGGCCATCTGGTTCAGGTTGATCGTGTAAGCGTCGAGCGCGCCCTGGCTCTCGCTCGCGGCCTCGCCGTCGTCCTTCGCTTCGCCCTTCTCCGGCTTCTGCTGCGGATTCTTCGTGATGCCGTGCGCGATGTAGTTGACGACGTCAAGCCGGGTGACGCCACGCTGGTTCAGGAAATAGACGGCGTGCGATTCCTTCTCGCCGAAGATCGCGACGAGAACGTTGGCCCCCGTGACCTCCTTCTTGCCCGACGACTGGACGTGCAGGATGGCCCGCTGGATCACGCGCTGGAAGCCCTGCGTCGGCTGGGTATCGGCGTCGGAGTGCGGCGACAGCCGGGGCGTGTGCTCGTTGATGAAATCCGTCAGCACTCCGCGCAGCTCCTCGAGGTCCACGCTGCAGGCCTTCAGGACCTCGGCCGCAGACGGGTTGTCCAGCATCGCGAGCAACAGGTGCTCGACGGTGATGAACTCGTGCTGCTTCTGCCGGGCCTCGACAAAGGCCATGTGGAGGGAAACTTCCAGTTCCTGCGCGATCATTTCGTTGCCTCTCTCGGGCCCGCCCGCCACGCCGCGGGGTTGCGGCGGCCACGGACTGCTTCGCCCTCAACGCTCAAGTCTCCTCCATCGTGCACTGCAAGGGGTGCTGGTGCTTGCGCGCGATGTCGATCACCTGATCGACCTTCGCCGCGGCAACCTCGCGCGTGTACGTTCCGCACACCCCCATGCCCTCGCGATGGACCTGCAGCATCACCTGAGTTGCCTTCTCCCGGCTCATCGCGAACACAGTCTGCAACACGACGACGACGAAGTCCATCGGCGTGTAGTCGTCGTTGAGCAGCAGCACCTTGTACAGCGGTGGCGGCTTGAGCCGGGTTCGCTCGGCCTCGAGTAGACCGCCGTCCTGCTGCTGATTGGCCATCGTCCACGGGAAAGATGCAGGGTCGGAATGACCCTATGTTTGATGATTGCAACAGATTTTTCAAGGGGACCTCGAATTGCCGGGCCCTCGCTTGACGCGCCCCGGATTCTGCGCCTAAAAAAGCGCTGTTTGGCTTCTAAGTGTCTGCTGTTCCGGTTCGTCCGCGCGTCGACGCTGCGCCTGCCGTTCGTAGTACTTGCTGTCCAAACACCCCCAATCCGTTCATTTTGGAAGGACGTAGCTCTATGGCAACCGGAACCGTCAAGTGGTTCAACGACGCGAAGGGTTACGGGTTCATCACGCCCGATGATGGCGGCGAGGACCTGTTCGCGCACTTCTCGGCGATCAACATGCAGGGCTTCAAGACCCTGAAGGAAGGCCAGAAAGTCAGCTTCGAAGTGACCCAGGGCCCCAAGGGCAAACAGGCCTCGAACATCCAGGCCGCCTGACGCAGCACCCCATTGGGCACCGCCGCACCGCCGCGGTGCGCAGCGCGAAAAAAAGCCCGCCGGTTCGGCGGGCTTTTCTTTCCGGCGGGCTGCCGCGGCGCAGCAGCCGGGAACGCCGGTTTGACACGTTCCCGTCGCGATTGTTGCCTACATGCGTTCGACCAGCGCCTTGCCGAAGCCCGAGCACGACACCTGCGTGGCGCCGTCCATCAACCGGGCGAAATCGTACGTGACGACCTTGTCCTGGATGGCCTTCTCGATGGAACTGACGATGAGCGCCGCCGCTTCCTTCCATCCCATGTGGATCAGCATCATCTCGGCGGAAAGAATTTCCGACCCCGGATTGACGTAGTCCTTGCCCGCATATTTGGGCGCCGTGCCGTGCGTGGCTTCGAACATCGCGACCGTGTCGGACAGGTTTGCCCCGGGCGCGATTCCGATGCCGCCGACCTGCGCGGCGAGCGCGTCGGAAATGTAGTCGCCGTTCAGGTTGAGGGTCGCGATCACGCTGTATTCGGCCGGACGCAGCAGGATCTGCTGCAGGAACGCGTCGGCGATGACATCCTTGATGACGATGCTGCGCCCCGTCTTCGGGTTCTTCACCGACATCCACGGACCGCCGTCGAGCATCTGCGCGCCGAATTCCTTCTGCGCGAGCCCGTAGCCCCAGTCGCGGAACGCGCCTTCGGTGAACTTCATGATGTTGCCCTTGTGCACGAGGGTCATCGACGGCTTGTCGTTGTCGATCGCGTACTGGATCGCCTTGCGCACCAGCCGCTCGGTGCCCTCGCGCGAGACGGGCTTGATCCCGATGCCCGACGTGCCCGGGAAACGGATCTTCTTGACGCCCATCTCCTTGATCAGGAAATCGATGATCTTCTTCGCGTTGTCGGATTCGGCCGCCCACTCGATGCCGGCGTAGATGTCCTCCGAGTTCTCGCGGAAGATCACCATGTCGGTCTTCTCGGGCGCCTTGACCGGCGAAGGCACGCCCTTGAACCAGCGCACCGGACGCAGGCAGACGTACAGGTCGAGCTCCTGCCGCAGCGCGACGTTGAGCGACCGGATGCCGCCGCCCACCGGCGTCGTCAGCGGGCCCTTGATCGAGACCACGTAGTCCTTGAGGATCGACAGCGTCTCCTCGGGCAACCAGACGTCGGGGCCGTAGACCTTCGTCGATTTCTCGCCGGCGTAGATTTCCATCCAGTGGATCTTGCGCTTGCCGGCGTAGGCTTTCGTCACCGCGGCGTCGACGACCTTGATCATCACCGGGGTGATGTCGAGGCCGGTGCCGTCACCCTCGATGTACGGGATGATCGGATTGTCGGGAACGTTGAGACTAAAATCCCTGTTGACGCTGATCTTCTGGCCGCCGGCCGGGACCTTGACATGCTGATACATGGGTTCTCCTTGGAGGTCGCCGCCGACGTGCCGGCCGCCCGTTCAGGGCGTCGGCTGCAGCGGTAGGTGCCAGCCCAGGCTGGCGCTTGCTGACTGACGATGCAGGGCCTGCAAACTCTTAATTCTCGTCGATTTTGGTGAATCCTGCCACGGCAAGGCCGGTTCGCACTTGGCCTGGATCAATCCCGGCCGCGCAACCGCGTCGGGTCGTTCTGTTCAACAAGCCCTTCGGCGTGCTGTGCCAGTTCACGGCTGGAGACGGGCGCGCGACCCTCGCCGCGTTCATTGCCGCGCGCGACGTCTACCCCGCGGGTCGGCTCGACGCCGACAGCGAGGGACTGGTGGTGCTCACGGCCGACGGGACGCTGCAGGCGCGAATCGCGAGCCCGCGCCGCAAGCTCCCCAAGGTCTACTGGGTGCAAGTCGAGGGCGAGCCGACGCCCGAACAGCTCGCGCATCTCGCGGCCGGCGTCCGCTTGTCCGATTTCACCACGGCCCCCGCGCTCGTTCGACCGATCCCGGAACCGCCGGAGCTCTGGCCGCGCGACCCGCCGATCCGGGTGCGCAAGGCGCGCCCCACGTCGTGGATCGAACTGACGCTCACGGAAGGCAAGAACCGGCAGGTCCGCCGGATGACCGCGGCGGTCGGACTGCCGACCCTGCGCCTGGTGCGCTGGGCCGTCGGACCGTGGACACTGGCCGGACTGCGCCCCGGGGCCTCGCGAACCGAGGACGTCGGCCCGCGCGTGCTATGATCGCCGCCGTTTCGATGACCTCCGCCCGCCGCAGCGCGCGCCACACCGGCGCCTGCCGCCGCCGTGTGGCCCCAAGGGCCCGCTTCTCTCCCGTCGACGTGTCTGCGCGATGATCCGCCGCCTGCTCGCCCGCCTGCTGCCACGTTCGGGGAAGCCCGGGCGCGAGCCGCGCGTCTACGGCCCGGACGACCACCCCATCCGCCGCCACCAGCTGTCGTCGGCCGCGCAGCAGGTGATCCGCCGCCTGCAGGAGGCCGGCTTCAAGGCCTTCGTCGTCGGCGGGGCCGTCCGCGACCTTCTGCTCGGCATCGAACCGAAGGATTTCGATGTCGCCACCGATGCGACGCCCGAGCAGATCAAGCCGCTCTTCCGGCGCGCCTTCATCATCGGCCGGCGGTTCCGGCTCGTGCACGTGCACGCCGGGCCGGAGCCGATCGAGGTGTCGACGTTCCGCGCCGCCCAGACCGGCGACGACGCGACCGACGAGCACGGCCGCCTGCTGTCCGACAACGTCTACGGGTCGCAGGCCGAAGACGCCGCGCGCCGCGACTTCACGATCAATGCGCTCTACTTCGACCCGGCAACGGAGGAGGTCTGGGATTACGTCGGCGGCGTCGCCGATATCCGCGCGCGAAGGCTGCGGCTCATCGGCCCGCCGACGACGCGCTATCGCGAGGATCCGGTCCGGATGCTGCGTGCGGTGCGCCTGGCCGCGAAACTCGGCGTGGCGATCGAGCCGAAGACCGCCGCGCCGATCTCCAGGCTCGCCGGGCTGATGGAGAACGTCCCGCCGGCGCGGCTGTTCGACGAGATGCAGAAGCTCCTCCTGTCCGGCCATGCCGCGGAAACGCTGAAGAGCCTGCGCGCGCACGGCCTTTCGCACGGACTCTTGCCGTTGCTCGACGTCGTCCTCGAACAGCCGCTCGGACAGCGCTTCATCGAACTGGCGCTGGCCAACACCGACGAGCGGGTGCGCGAAGACCGCGGCGTGTCGCCCGGGTTCCTGTTTGCCGCGCTGCTCTGGCACGAAGTCCTCGCGGCATGGAACGCGGCCCTCGCCAGGGGCGAGCGTTCGATACCGGCGCTGTTCGACGCAATGGATCGGGTGCTCGAGCGGCAGGCCAAGCAGCTGGCGATTCCGCGCCGTTTCGAAGCAACGATCAAGGAAATCTGGTCGCTGCAGCCGCGCTTCGACCAGAGGTCGGGCCAGCGACCGTACCGCCTGCTCGAGCACCCGCGCTATCGCGCCGGCTGGGACTTCCTCGAGTTGCGATGCCGGAGCGGGGAACTCGAAGGCGAGCTCGCCGGGCTCGCGGACTGGTGGAGCCGCTTCGCCTCGGCAGGATCCGAGGCGCGGGAAGCGATGCTGACGCCGGACGCGGGACCGAAGAAGCGCCGGCGCTCGCGCGGGCGCGGCCGCCGCCAGAAGGACGATGGCGGCGCGGCATCGTCCTCCGCCGAGCCCCCTGCCGAGTGAGCGCCGCCTTCGCGTTCGTCGGGCTGGGCAGCAACCTCGCCCACCCGCGCCGACAGCTCGCCCGCGCGGTGCGGGCGCTGGCACGGATTCCGGGGGTGCGCGTGGTGGCGCTGTCGCCGAACTACTGCACCGCGCCCGTCGAGTGCGACGCGCCGCAGCCGGACTACGTCAACGCGGTCGCCGTGCTGCGGACCACGCGTGGTCCGCGCGCATTGCTCGCGGCGCTGCAGGGCATCGAGCGCCGCCAGCACCGTCGCCGCGCGGACGAGCGGCAGCGCAACGCGCCGCGAACGCTCGACCTCGATTTGGTACTATACGGGCGCCGCCGGATGCAGGTGCACGGGCTGTGCGTTCCGCATCCGCGGATGCACGAACGGGCCTTCGTCCTGCGTCCCCTCGTCGACGTGGCCGCCGCCGCGACCATACCGGGCCGCGGACTCGCCCGCCGCCATCTGCACGCGGTGTGCAAGCAGCGCGTCGTCCGGACCCGCCGACATGCCGCGCATTAGCGTGCCGATCCGGAAGCTCTGACTCGGCGCGCCTGCCAGCCGCCTTCGATCCGCCGATGGAACTCGAGAAGTGCCGCTACATCGTCGTCGAAGGCCCGATCGGCGCGGGCAAGACGAGCCTCGCGCGCGCGCTCGCCCATCGTCTGGGCGCCGACGAGCTGTTCGAGCGGCCCGAGGAGAATCCCTTCCTCGCGCGCTTCTACGAGGACATGGCGCGCTTCGCGCTGCCGACGCAGCTCACGTTCCTGTTCCAGCGCGTCGACCAGCTGCGCGGGCTCGCGCAGCTCGATATGTTCCGCCGCGCGACGGTCGGCGACTTCCTGCTCGACAAGGACCCCCTTTTCGCGCGACTCAACCTCACCGACGCGGAATATCACCTGTACGAGAAAGTGTATGCCCAGCTCAGGCTGGAAACGCCCGTGCCCGATCTGGTCATCTACCTGCAAGCGCCGGTCGACACGCTGATCGAGCGCGTGCACCGGCGCGGCGTCCAGTACGAGCGGACGATTTCGGAGCACTACCTCGCGCGCCTCGCCGACGGCTACAGCCGGTACTTCTACCAGTACGAGGCGGCGCCACTGCTCATCGTCAACAGCGAGCGTCTCAACTTCGTGGCCAACGCCGGGCACCTGGACCTGTTGCTCGCGCGGATTGCCTCGATGCGCGGACGTCGCGAGTTCTTCAATCTCGCCAGCTGACCGCCATCGCATGAGTACCCAGAGCACCCCCGGACACGCAGGCACCGATCGCGCCGCAAGGCTCTCCGTCCCGGCGCTCGCGAAGCTCGCCGCCGACGGCCGGAAGGTCGCGATGCTGACCGCGTACGACGCGAGCTTCGCGGCCCTGTGCGACCGTGCCGGGGTCGACGTGCTGCTGGTCGGCGATTCGCTCGGCATGGTCATCCAGGGCCAGCCGTCGACACTGCCGGTCAGCCTTGACGACGTCCTCTACCACACGCGCTGTGTCGTCGCGGGATGCGCACGCCCGCTGGTGATTGCCGACCTTCCGTTCGGCAGCTACCAGGCGAGCTCGGAAGCCGCGTACGGGGCGGGTGCGGCGGCGCTGAAAGCCGGTGCCCAGATGGTGAAGCTCGAAGGCGGCGCCTGGCTTGCGCCGACGGTCGCGTTCCTGACGACGCGCGGGATCCCGGTCTGTGGCCACATCGGACTGCAGCCCCAGTCGGTGAATGCCCTTGGCGGGTACCGGGTGCAGGGCAGGACGCCCGAAGCCGCGGAAGTCCTGCTCGCCGATGCCCACGCCCTGGTCGCGGCCGGAGCGGCACTGCTGGTGGTCGAGTGCGTGCCCCGGACGCTGGGCGCCGCCCTGACCGCGGCGGCAGGCGTCCCCGTCATCGGGATCGGCGCCGGTCCTGACTGTTCCGGGCAGGTGCTGGTAATCTACGACGCGCTCGGCATTCAACCCGGCCGTCCCGCGCGCTTCGTGCGCAATTTCATGGCGGACGGCGGCAGTGTCGAGGCGGCGCTCGCGGCCTATGTCACCGCCGTCAGGAATGGCTCGTTTCCGGCTGCCGAGCACTGTTTCTGAACACGTGATGCCGGCGCAACGGGGAGCACCACGTCGGCACGCACCCGAATCTACTCCCCGCAAGGGACCGCATGGACATCGTCCACACCGCTGCCGAACTCTCCGAGCGCCTCTCGAACGCAAAGCGTGTCGCCTTCGTCCCGACGATGGGCAACCTGCACGACGGCCACCTGTCCCTGTGCCGCATTGCCCGCCAGCATGGCGATGCCGTGGTGACCAGCATCTTCGTCAACCGGCTGCAGTTCGGGCCCAACGAGGATTTCGACCGTTATCCGCGAACGATGGAAGCCGACCGCGCCGGACTCGAGCGCGAGGGCGTCGACGTGCTCTTCGCGCCGCTGGAGCACGAGATGTTTCCGACGCCGCAGGTCTATCGCGTCCAGCCGCCGCCGCTTGCCGAGGAACTCGATGGTGCGTTCCGCCCGGGATTCTTCCACGGCGTCTGTACGGTCGTGCTCAAGCTGTTCAATCTCGTTCAGCCCGACGTCGCGGTGTTCGGCAAGAAGGACCGGCAGCAGCTCAAGCTTGTCCGCGGGATGGTGCAGCAGTTCAACATGCCGATCCAGATCGTCCCCGCCGAGACGATCCGAGCCGACGACGGGCTCGCACTGTCCTCGCGCAACAACTATCTGTCGGCGACGGAACGTGCCGAGGCGCCGAACCTCTATCGCGTCCTGCGCGGCATCGCCGACCAGATCGCCGCCGGGCATACCGACTACGCGAACCTCGAGTCCAATGGCCGGGCGGAGCTCGCGCGACGCGGCTGGAAGGTCGACTATGTCGCCGTCCGTCATGGACTCGGCCTGCGCATTCCGCACCCCGAAGGCTTCGACCATCCGAACCTGTTGGTCGTGCTCGGCGCCGCGGCCCTGGGGACGACGAGACTCATCGACAACGTCGACGTCACACCGAGGGACGGCGAGGACTGATCCGTCGCCCGGTCGCCGTCCGCATTCACTCGTCAGCCGGACCGGACCCCTCTCTGACTTCAATCCTGTGCCGCCCACCATGTTCCGTTGCCTCAGAGTCGTCGCCCTCGTCGCCGCGGCGTGCGTGATCGCGCCGGCCCACGCCCAGCCGGCCATCTACCCGGCCAAACAGATCCGGTTGATCGTTCCGTTTCCGCCGGGCGCCGGTACCGACACCGTGGCACGCTTCGTCGCCCAGAAGCTCGGCGAGTCGATGAAGGCGACGATCGTCATCGACAACCGCACGGGGGCCGGCGGCGCGATCGGCGCGGTCGAAGCGGCGCGGTCGGATCCCGACGGCTACACGCTGCTCTTCGTCGCGGGCCCGTTCACGACGGTCGCCGCGGCGTCGAAGAATGCCGGCTACGATCCGGTCACGCAGTTCGTGCCCGTGGCGCCGATCGCCGCGGGGCCGCTCGCCTTCGTCGTCAATCCGAATTTCCCCGCCACGACGATGCGCGAATTCATCACCTGGGCGCGTGAACACCCGGGCAAGGTGAATTACGGCTCGGCCGGCGCGGGCAGCATCAATCACCTCGCGCTCGAGCTCCTGCGCGTGCGTGTCGGCGTCGACATCGTCCACGTGCCCTACCGCGGCATCGCCGACGCGACGCGCGATCTCCTGGCCGGCGAGATCCAGGCGATGACCGCGTCGATTCCCGCGACGCTGCCCCAACTCGCGGAGAAGAAGCTGCGCGTGCTCGCCGTCACGGGCACGAAGCGCGCTCCGCTGCTGCCGGAGGTTCCTTCGTGGCAGGAGGCAGGGGTCGCCAACGCGAACGTCGTCAACTACTGGGGCATCGTCGCGCCGGTGGGGACGCCGCGCGCGGTGATTGCGCACCTCAATGCCGAAATCCAGAAGGTGCTCGCACAGCCTGAGGTGAAGGCGCGGCTGGAGCGGGAAGGCGCCGAATTGATTCCCGGTCCTCCGGAGCGGCTCGGCGCACTCATCGAAAGCGATCTCAATGGCTGGAAGAAGCTGATCGCCGACGCGAAGCTGCAGATCGAATAGGATCTAGTCGTTACGCAATCCCCCTGGCGGCCGACGGCGGCCGGGCCTCAATACCATAACGTTGCCGGCGAGTGCGAGTACGACCCCCGCGGCCGCGAGCCAGGTCCAGCGGTAGCCTTCGAGCGCCGTGGACAGCACCATGGCCACCACCGGCGTGGCCACGCCGACGTACGATGCGGAGCCCGCGCCGATGCGCTGGATCAAGGTGAGATACGCGCCGAACGCCGCAATGCTCCCGAACACGGCCAGGTAGACGAGCGACAGGACATACGTCGGCCGGACGTCGACGTTCCAATCCACGCCGTGGAGGAGAGCGGCGGCGCCCGCCACGACCGTACCGTACGCCATTCCCCAAGCCGTGCCGGGAAATATCGGAATCCCGGCGGCCTGATTGCGCATCGCGAGCAGGTTGCCGCCGGAGGCCAGGGCGGTCGCTCCGAGGCCGTACGCGATGCCCCGCGCCGCGTCACCGCCGTCCCGCGCAGCAATGAGCTCCGGCAGGAACAGGAGCGCGACACCGCCTACGCCCAGCGTGGCTCCAGCCAGCGCCCGCGCGGTCAACGGCGTGCCGAAGAACAGGCGTGCGCCCAGCGGGTTAAGGAACACGATCGTCGAAAACAGCACGGCAACCAGTCCGGAAGCCACGTACTGCTCCGCCCAGTAGACACCGACGTAGTTGAGCCCGAACAGCAGCGCCCCCTGCGCCGCGATGCCGGCATGCTGGCCCGGGGAGAAGGCGAGCGACCGCCCCGTCGCGCGGCACCACGCGGCAAGCAGTGCGGCGGCAAGCGCAAACCGGTAGGCGACGGAGACCTCGGGCGCAACAGCGCCGAACTGGAACGTGATCGCGTACCAGGTCGATCCCCATATGGTCGACGCCGTGACGAAGAGCCCGAGGTTGCTCATTGCCGCTCCGTGCCGCGGATCGTCGCGATGCCTGCAGTCGTCGTCAGGCCGCCCGCAACGCGTCGACGATCTTCATCCGGGCCGCGCGCGCCGCCGGCAGAAACCCGCCGACGAATCCCATCGCAAGCGCGAAGGCGAGCGACGCAGCGACGATGCCGGGGGTCAGCGTGAACGAGAAGGCGAGCTCGGCGAACGTCTGGAAATTCATCGTCGAGATCGACAGCAGTTGCATGAACGAGGCGCCGGCGAGGCCGATCAGGCCGCCGACGAGGCCGAGCAGCAGCGCCTCGACCAGGAAGGCAACGAGGATCGCGGATCGGGAGAATCCCAGCGCGCGCAGCGTGCCGATCTCGGCGGTGCGGGAGGCGACACTCGCGTACATCGTGATCATCGCGCCGATGATCGCGCCGATCGAGAAAATCACCGAGATCGTCATGCCGAGGTAGTTGATGAACTTCGACAGCGCTTCCGACTGCTCGGCGTAGAACCGGGTTTCGCGCTTGGCCTCGAGCGTCAGGCGCGGATCGGATTCAATGTCCTTCTTCACGGCATCGAAGCGGTCCGTATCGTCCAGCTTGAAGATCAGCGACGAGAAGCCCAGGCGCCGGAACGCCTGCAGCATCTGCTCGGCATCGCCCCAGATCTCCGAGTCGAAGCCGGTGCGTCCGGCGTCGAACACGCCGACGACCGTCCAGTCGCGCGACGCGAAGCGCATCGTCTCGCCGATCCCGGCGCCCTGGAAACCGTTGGCGACCGCACGCCCCGTCACGATTTCCGCCGTTCCCGGGCGGAACATTCTCCCTTCGACGATGCGCACCTGCGGGCGCAGCGCGAGTCCGGCGGCGGTGACGCCGCGGATCACGACGTTCGCCGGCCTGCGGGTGTCGCGCTTCGGAAGGCTGATGAGCACCACCGGCTCCTTGGACATCAGCTTGCTGCCGTCCTCGCCCGTCGCGATGTGGGACATGCTTTCCACGATGCCGGCCTGTACGCGATCGACGCCGCTCTGCACTTCCGACTGCGAGGCCCGGCGGATGACGACGACGTTGTCGTCCTGGCCGGTGGCGACCAGTGTCTTCTCGAGTCCGGCCGCAAGCATCAGCACCGTCGCGAACACGTAGACGACGAGCGCCATCCCGCCGGCGGTCAGCGTCGTCGTCAGCTTGCGGGTCAGCAGATTGCGCGCGATGTAGGACAGCGGGATCGTCATCGCATCCTCAGCCGATCGAGCGCAGCCCGTCGACGATCCGGACGCGGGCCGTGTTCCATGCGGGCAGCGCGGCGGCGACGACGCCGACCATGACGGCCGCGCCGAGCTGCATGGCGACGGTCTCCTCGCTGACGAAGAAGATCGGGAACAGCGTGCCCATCGCCTCGGCGAATGCATGCGCGACCGGGAAGGTGAGCGCGATGCCCGCGAGGCCGCCGATGAGCGCGATGCCGAGCGACTCGCCCAGGATCAGCAGCGCGACGAAGCCGTTGGAAAAGCCGAGCGCCTTCAGCGTCGCGTATTCGGCGCCGCGCTCGCGCGCCGTCATCGCCATCGTGTTGGCCATCACCGCCATGATGATGACGATGACGACGAAGCTGACCGCCTGGATCGCGACCAGGATCGCCTCGGTCATCGCGACGAACGAGAGCTGGAACGCCTTCTCGGTCTCGGAGAGCGTCTCGGCCAGCGAGTTCTTGAACGTGGCGTCGATGGCCTCGGACACCTCCGCCGCCTGCTGTGGGTCCTTCAGCTGGACCACGAAGAGGCCGGCCTGGTCGGCCCGCCGGGGATAGAGCTTCTTGATCGACTCGTTGAGCAGGTCCCAGTGGAAGAACATCTGCGACTGGTCGGTGCCCTTGTCCGCGCCGTCGTAGATGCCGCGCAGGTTGAACGTCCACGTACCCGAATAGATGGTGCCGCGCAACGGTATCTGGTCGCCGACCTTCCAGCCGAACTGGTCGGCGAGCTTGCGGCCGACGACCGCTCCCTGACGGTCGAGCAGGAACGCCTTGCGCTCTTCCGGTGCCAGGATGTACTCGGGATAGAGGTCGAGAAAGGTCGCCGCGTCGACGGCGAACTGGGGGAAGAAATTGCGCTCGGTGATGTAGACGCCACCGAACCAGTTCATCCACGACACCGCCTGGACGCCCGGGATCTGCCGGATCTTCTGCGCATAGGTGAGGGGCAGCGGAAACACCAGCGACACCGAACTGCGCGTGACGAGCCGCGCGCTCGAGCTCGCGTTGGCGCCCGCGTACCAAGCGTCGACGACGGTGCGCAGAAGCCCGAACGCCGTGATGGCGACGACGATGCCGACCACGGTCAGCACCGTCCGCAGCTTGTGCCGGAACGCATTCTTCAGGACGAGCAGCGGGACGAGCATGGAGAGCGAACGAAGCAAGAAGCGGCCGGCGGCGGGTCAGTCCGCGAGGACGCCCTTTTCGAGGTGGATCAACCGATGCGCCTTCTCGGCGGCCTTCGGGTCGTGCGTCACCATGATGATCGTCTTGCCGAGCTCGCGGTTCAGCCGATCGAGCAGTCCCAGGATTTCCTCCGCCGTCGTCCGATCGAGATCGCCCGTGGGCTCGTCGGCCACGATGATCGTCGGATCGGTAATGAGCGCCCGGGCGATCGCGACGCGCTGTTCCTGTCCGCCGGAGAGCTCGCTGGGATAGTGGTCCATGCGGTCGGCGAGGCCGACGAGCGACAGCGCGGTCTCCACCCGCTCGCGGCGCTCGCGGCGCGACATCGGCGTCAGCATCAACGGCAGCTCGACGTTGCCGTACGCCGTCAGCACCGGCATCAGGTTGTAGAACTGGAAGATGAAGCCGACGTTCGCGGCGCGCCAGGCCGCCAGCTCCGAGTCGCCGAGCTGCGTGATGTCGACGCCGGCGATACGGATCTCGCCAGCGTTCGGCTTGTCGATCCCGGCGATCAGATTCAGCAGCGTGGACTTGCCCGAGCCGGACGGCCCCATGAGCGCGATGTAGTCGCCCGCGAAGACGTCGAGGTCGATGCCGACGAGTACCGGAATGACCTGATCGCCCCTCACGTAGTACTTCGCGAGATTGCGTATCGCCACCAGCGGGGCCTGCGCCGGAAGGACACGGGCAGGCGGGTCGACGGCGGTGGCTTCGTTCATCGGAGGAACGGCGACGCGCCTACTTCGCCGCCACCTTCACCGGTGCGCCGCTGCGCAACGCGGGTGCGGGCCGCAGCACGACCTTGTCGCCGCTCTTCACGGCACCGGCGATCGCCATGACGTCGCCGATTTTCGCTCCCGGCGTCACGGCGACCTCGGTCGCGGCGCCGTCGCGGACGACGAACACCACGTTGCGTCCGTCGCGCGTCGAAAGCGCCTCCGGATTCACGGCCAGCAGCGGCTTCTGCTGTTCCGGCGACACCTCCTGCGACAGGAACGACACCTTCGCGCTCATCTCGGGGAGCACGCGCGGATCGATGACGTCGAACTTCACCTTCGTCATCACCGTCGCCTTCGCCCGGTCGACGGTCGGCACCATGCGGCTGATCCGGCCCTTGAAGCGGGCGTCGGGCAGCGCGTCGAGCGTGATCTCGGCCGGTTGCCCGACCGTCACCTTGGCGAGGCTCGACTCGGAAACGTCCGCCTCGACCTCGAGTGTGGCCATGTCGGCCATGCTGACGACGGCACCCTTCGAGTCGGCGGCCGACGAAAACGGCGTGACCAGGTCGCCGACGTTGGCGCTTTTCGACAGGATCACGCCGTCGAACGGCGCGCGGATCACCGTGTAGTCGACGCTGACCTCGGCGTTGCGTCCTGCGGCCTCGGCGGCGCCGAGCAACGCACGGGCATTGGCCACACCGGCCACGGCGCGATCGGCGCGGGCCTTGGACGTGTCGAGCGTCGCGCGCGACACGAAGCCCCTGGCGACGAGATCCTCGTTGCGCTTGTGCTGCGCGATCGCGTCGCCTTCCTCGGCCTGCGCCTGGGCGAGCCCCGCGCGCGCGGCCCGGATATTCGCCTGTGCGCTCTCCGACTGGGCAAGAACGTCGCGATTGTCGATCCGCGCGATGATTTCGCCGGCCTTGACCCGAGAGCCTTCCGCAACACCCAGCCACTCCAGCCGGCCGGTCGCCTTCGAGCTGATCGCCGCCTTGCGCTGCGCCACGACGTAGCCCGTCGCGTTCAACACGACGAACTGCTGCGACGGGTAGGTGGTGACCACCGCAACGGTCTGCACGGCCATGGGCCGCGGCTGCAGCACGAACCAGGCCCCTCCCGCGACGACGAGCAGCGCCAGCCCTGCCGGCCAGAGCCACTTGCGGCGGCGGCGCGCCACGGGTGCAAGGCTGCGGTCGATCCTGAGCCTGGAAACGTCGGGTTGCCCGGATTGCGTCATGGTCGGTGCCAAAAAAGGGCGCCGGCGTGCGGTGCCGGCGCGGTCTCGATTCTACCCCGCAGCCTGCTGCGGACTGCGGCGGCACGGCACTGCGTGCCGCGTTGTCCATGCCCCGCGCGACCGGCGCGGACCGCGGCGCAGCGCGGCTCGAACGGGCAACGTGCCCGGTCAGCCCCCCTCGAGCGGCGCCGGCGCAACGACCAAGGCGTCCCCGCGGCGGCTCGCGTGCCACGCGCGCAGCGAGATGAGCACGAGCCCCGCGCCGATCAGTGCGATACCCGTCCACTCGGCCGCCGAGAGGCGCTCGCCGAAGATCGCCATCGAACTCGTCAGCGCGATGACCGGTATCGCGAGCATGTTGAGCGACGCCGTGCCTGCCGGCAGGAAGTTGAGCACCGCAATCCACAGCAGAAAGCCCGTGGCGGTCGACACGGCACCCGTCCACAGCAACTGTCCTGCGTACGCGATCGACCAGTCGACCGCCGGGAACGTCAGCAGCAGCGGAAGCGCGGACAACGGCAGCACGCCCACGACCATTTGCCAGAAGATCAGATTCAGCATGTCGAGGCCGCGTTCACCCTGGAAGTACTTGGTCGCGATCGTTCCGCCGGCCCAGCCCAGGCCGGACAGCACCGCCCACAGCTTGGGCGTGAGGTCGCCTTGCCAGTTCCACGGCTCGACGACGAGCGCAAGTCCCGCGAGCGCAAAGCCGATCGCCAGCCACTGGCTGCCGCGCACCCGTTCGCCGAGCACCGGCCATGCGAGCAGCAGCGTCCAGAACGGCATCGTGAAGACGAGCACGGAGGTGCGCCCGGCGCCGCCGCCGGCAAGCGCCATCGTCGTGGCGCCGAAGTTGACGGTCGTCTGGAAGAAGCCGGTCACGATCACCGCGATCCACGATTCCGGCAACGGCAGCCGGCGCCGACGCCACGACGAGCACCAAGAACAGCACGCCGATCGCGACCCAGGTGCGGTGGAGGTTGTAGATGACCGGATGCGCGTGGGTCAGCGCGAACTTCATCACCGCCCAGTTGCTGCCCCAGATCGCGGTGAGGACGACCAGCGCGACATACGCGCCACGTCGCGAACGCACGCGCAGCGCGTGCCGCATCAGCCGGCGAGAAACGGTTCGATCGCCGCGGCCACGGCGTCCGGCCGGTCGTGGTGCAGCATGTGGCCCGCGTCTGGAATCGTGATCAGTCGCGCGTGCGGGATGTGCGCAATGCGGCGGTGAATGCCGGCGAGATTGTCGATGCTGCCCTCGCCTTCCGGATGCCGGTCCAGCCACTGCGGGATGTTCGATTCGGCGGCGGCGACCCACAACGTGGGTGCGGTGATGGCGCGCCACACCGCGTAGATCTCCTCGATCCGGTACACCGTCGGGAACGGCAGCTTGTGGCGCGGATCCGACGCGAGCCGCGCGCTGCCGTCGGGGAGCACTTCAGCCCAGTACCCGGCGAGGAAGCGCGCCTGGTCGCGCGACAGGCGCGGATTCGTCTTCTGCAGCCGGTCGGCCACCGCGTCCAGATCGCGGTACGGGGCGAATCCCGGCGGGTCGGCGAGCGCGTCGAGCCACTTGGCGAACTTCTGCGGCGCGATGCCGGGCTCTTCCGCGGGCACGCCGAAGCCGTCCAGCGAAACCAGCCGGCGCACACGCTGCGGTCGCACCCCGGCGTAATGCATGACGACATTGCCGCCGAGGCTGTGACCGATGAGGTTCACGGTTTCGCCCGGTGCGAACGCATCGACGAGCGCTTCGAGGTCGGCCACGTAGTCGTAGAACCAGTAGCCCTGCGCCTGCCACGCGCTTCGGCCGAAGCCGCGCAGGTCCGGTGCAATCGCGAACCAGTCACCGACGAGGGCGTCGACCAGAAACTGGAACGAGGCGCCCGAGTCCATCCAGCCGTGGACGAAAAAGAGCTTCGGCGCCGCCGGATCGCCCCACGTCAGCACATGGTGATCGAGACCCCGCAGCGGAATCCTCTGCGCGCGCGCGGGCTTCACTTCTTGCGGCAAAGCGCGAGACCGTCGGCCCAGCCGGTGCGGTAGTTGCCGTCGGCAGCGAATCGCGCACCATCCTTGCGCTCCGGCCCTTGGGCGCTGGCGCATCCGTCGGCGTACCCCTGCCGATAGGGAAGCGGAAATCCCGAGAGATTGACCGGGGGCGGCGGCGGCTCGACCTCCGCCGGCGTCGGCGGCGCCGTCGCCCGCGGCAACGCTCCGGAACGCGCATCGCCCGCCGGGCCCGGCCCCGTCGTCGCGCAGGATCCCAGCATCAGCGCGAGCAGGAGCGCACACAGGCGCGACACGATGCGCGCGGCGCATGCAGCGCGCGGGGCCGAAGTGGGGAACACGGAGGCAGCGATCGGTGGCGGACGGAGTAAAATTCTAGCACCCCGAGGTCAGCTCTCCATGAAAGATCCGCGCTTCGTCCACCTCCGGCTGCACAGCGAGTTTTCGATCGTCGACGGCACGGTCCGCATCGATGATGCGGTGGCTGCGGTGGCGACCGATGCGATGCCCGCGCTGGGCCTCACCGATCTCGCGAATGCCTTCGGTCTCGTCAAGTTCTACAAGGCGGCGCGGGCGCGCGGCATCAAGCCGATCTACGGCTGCGACGCGTGGCTCACGCACGAGGCCGAGCGCGACCAGCCGTTCCGCGTGCTGCTGCTTGCGCAGTCGCGTGCCGGGTACCTCAGGATCGCGGAGTGGCTCTCGCGGGCCTACCGTGACAACCAGTACCGCGGCCGGGCCGAATTGCGTCGCGAATGGCTTGCCGAGGGGACCGACGGCCTGATCGCGCTGTCCGGCGCGCGTGACGGCGACGTCGGCCTGGCATTGCTGCAGGGGAACTTCGCCGGTGCGGCGAAAGCGGCGCGGGAGTGGGGCGCCTTGTTTCCGGATCGCTTCTACCTGGAGCTGCAGCGCGCCGGGCACAGTGACGACGACGCGCTGGTCGCGGCGACGGTGCGTCTCGCGGGCGAGACCGGGTTGCCCGTCGTGGCCACGCATCCGGTGCAGTTCCTGCGGCGCGAGGACTTCCGCGCGCACGAGGCGCGCGTGTGCATCGCCGAAGGCTACGTGCTCGCCGATCCGCGCCGGCCGCGAAAGTTCACGCCGGACCAGTACCTGAAGACGCAGCAGGAGATGACGACGGTGTTCGCCGATCTGCCCGAGGCGCTGGCGAACAGCGTGGCGATCGCGCAGCGCTGCAATCTCATCGTTCCGCTCGGCAAGAACTACCTGCCCGACTTCCCGATACCGCCCGGCATCACCCTCGACGAGTACCTGCGGCGCGAGGCCGCGGCAGGGCTCGAGCGACGGCTGGCCGCGCTCTTCCCCGATCCGGCGACGCGCGACGCGAAGCGACCGGAGTACGTGGCACGCCTCGAGTTCGAGACCAAGACGATCGTCCAGATGGGCTTCGCCGGCTATTTTCTGATCGTGGCCGACTTCATCAACTGGGCGAAGAACAACGGCGTGCCGGTCGGACCCGGGCGGGGCTCCGGTGCCGGCTCGCTGGTCGCGTATTCGCTGGGCATCACCGACCTCGACCCGCTGCGCTACGCACTGCTGTTCGAGCGCTTCCTCAATCCGGAGCGGGTATCGATGCCCGACTTCGACATCGATTTCTGTCAGGACGGCCGCGACCGCGTCATCGACTACGTCAAGAAGAAATACGGCGCGGATTCCGTGTCGCAGATCGCGACGTTCGGCACCATGGCGGCCAAGGCGGCGGTCCGCGACGTCGGCCGCGTGCTCGATCTCGGCTACAACTTCTGCGACGGGATCGCCAAGCTGATCCCGTTCCAGCCGGGCAAGCTCATCACCCTGAAAATGGCGCGCGAGATGGAGCCGCTGCTCGCCGAGCGCGAGCGCAACGAGGAAGAGGTCCGCCAGCTGCTCGAGCTCGCCGAGTCACTCGAAGGGCTCACCCGCAACGTCGGGATGCACGCGGGCGGCGTGCTGATCGCGCCGGGCAAGCTCACCGACTTCTGCCCCCTGTACACGCAGGCCGGCGCCGACGCGATCATCTCGCAATTCGACAAGGACGACGTCGAGGCCGTCGGCCTCGTCAAGTTCGATTTCCTCGGGCTGACGACACTGACCATCCTGGACTGGACGCTGCGCTATGTGCGCGGCCTCGATCCCGGATTCACGCTGACGCTCGAATCGCTTCCGCTGGACGACAAGCCCGCCTACGACATCTTCCGCAACGCGAACACCGCCGCCGTGTTCCAGTTCGAATCGCGCGGCATGCGCGACCTGCTGAAGCAGGCGCCGCCGACGCGCTTCGAGGACATCATCGCGCTGGTGGCGTTGTACCGCCCGGGACCGATGGAGCTCATTCCTTCCTATGTCGCGCGCAAGACCGGCCGCGAGCGCGTCGAGTACGCCGATCCGCGGCTCGAGCCGATCCTGGGGCCCACCTACGGCGTCATGGTGTACCAGGAACAGGTGATGCAGATCGCTCAGGTGATCGGCGGCTACACGCTCGGCAGCGCCGATCTGCTGCGTCGCGCGATGGGGAAGAAGAAGGCGGAGGAGATGGCGGAGCATCGCGACACCTTCGTCGCGGGCGCCGAGCAGAACGGCATCGCGAAGGCCAGGGCATCGCAGCTTTTCGACCACATGGAAGCCTTCGCCGGCTACGGCTTCAACAAGTCGCACGCGGCCGCGTACGCGCTCGTCGCCTACCAGACGGCCTATTTCAAGGCGCATTACCCTGCCGCGTTCATGGCGGCCAACCTGTCGCTGGTGATGGACGACACCGACAAGGTCCGCGCGTTGCGTGACGACGCGCTCGCCCAGGGCCTGACGCTCCTGACCCCGGACGTCAACGCGTCGAACTACCGCTTCGAGCCGGTCGACACCGGACAGATCCGCTACGGCCTCGGGGGCATCAAGGGCACCGGCGAGCAGGCGATCGAGTCGATCGTCGCCGCGCGTGCCCGCGGCGGCCCGTTCAAGGATCTGTTCGATTTCTGCCGCCGGGTCGACAAGCGCCTCGTCAACCGGCGCGTCGTCGAGGCGCTGATCCGCGCCGGCGCCTTCGATGCGATCGACGCCCGCCGCGCGACATTGTTCGCCTCCGTGGGCCTCGCCTTGGGCGAGGCCGAGCGCGCCGAGGCCTCGGCCGCGCAGGTGTCGCTGTTCGGCGAGGACCAGCACGCCGCCGGCCTCACGCTTGCCGTCACCCGCGAGTGGTCCGACGCCGAGCGGCTGGCGCACGAGAAGGCATCGCTCGGCTTCTACCTTTCCGGGCACCCGTACACCGCGTACGCGGCGGAGCTCGCGCCGCTCATCCGCCATTCGCTGGCCGACCTGCAGCCGAAGCGGGAACCGGTGCTCATCGCCGGCATCGTCACCGCGCTGCGTGCGCAGACCTCGCGGCGCGGCAAGATGGGCTTCGTGACGCTCGACGATGGGCAAGGATCGGCCGAGATCGTCGTCTACAACGAGAACTGGGACGCCGCGCGGGCGCTGCTGCGCGAGGACCAGCTCGTCGTCGTCGAGGTGAAGGTCACGCCCCGGATGGGCGACGGCGGAGAGGCGCAGGGCCTGCGCATCATCGCCGAGCAGGTCTTCGACCTCGCGGCAATCCGCAAACGGTACGCCAAGGGATTGCGCCTCGCGTGCAACGGCGGGGCGAACGCCGAGCGTCTGTTCGAGCTGCTCGCGCCCTTCCGCAACGGCTCGTGTCCCATCGTCGTCGAATACCGCAATCGCGGCATCGGTGGCGAGATGGAGCTGCCCGAAGCGTGGCGCGTCGATCCCGACGAGGCGTTGATCGCCGGGCTGCGCGACTGGCTCGCGCCGGACAACGTCCAGGTCGTGTATTGAGCGGCACCGCCGCTGCGAGCGTCACGCTCGCCTCGCGGCTCGGGTTGCTGCTGCAGCCGCCCGCGATCCGCGTCCGCTAGAATCTTTCTTCACCCTGCGGGACGACGACCATGGCCACCTCCAAGCTCCCCGTCACGATGCGTTACATTGCCGCGCGCGAGCCGGGTCCGCCCGACGTGCTCGCCCTGGCCGAGGGCCCGGTCCCGCGACCGAAGCCGGACGAGGTGCTGATCAAGGTCAGCCACGCGGGCGTCAACCGTCCCGATTGCCTGCAGCGCGCCGGCGCCTATCCGCCCCCGCCGGGCGCGTCGCCGATCATCGGCCTCGAGGTCGCGGGGACGATCGTCGCGCGCGGCGAAGCTGTGCGCGGATGGCGCATAGGCGACCGCGCATGCGCGTTGACACCCGGGGGCGGCTACGCGGAGTACTGCACGACGCCGGCCGGCTTTTGTCTGCCGGTGCCCGAGGGCCTGACCGAGCTCGAAGCCGCGAGCCTGCCGGAGAACTTCTTTACCGTCTGGAACAACCTCTTCGACCGCGGCCGACTGAAATGCGGCGAAAAGGTCCTGATCCACGGCGGGTCGAGCGGCATCGGACTCACCGCGATCCAGCTGGGCAAGCAGGTCGACGCTACGGTCATCACCACCGTCGGCAGCGACGACAAGGCCGACTTCTGCCGGAAGATCGGCGCGGATCACGTCATCAACTACCGGACGCAGGACTTCGTCGCCGAGGTCGCGCGGATCACGGGCAAGGGCGGCGTGAACGTCGTGCTCGACATGGTCGGCGGCGACTACATCGAGAAGAACCTGAAGTGCCTGGCGCCCGAGGGCCGGCTCGTCATCATCGCGTTCCTGCGCGGCAGCCGCGTCGAGGTCGATTGGCGGCACATCATGCTGAAGCGGCTCACGGTGACGGGTACCACGCTGCGCGCCAGTCCGGTCGAACGCAAGATCGAGATCGCGCAGTCGCTGCGCAGCAATGTCTGGCCCCTGATCGAAAGTCGCGAAGTGAAGCCCGTCGTTCACCGCGTCTTTCCGCTCGCGGAAGCCGCGGCCGCGCACGCGCTGATGGAATCGAGCGCACACATCGGCAAGATCATGCTCGCCGTCGCGCCTTAGCATCCGGCGCCGCCCCTTGGCGACGCGCCCGCCGCCGCCTCAGTACGTGGCCCGCCCGCCGGAAAGATCGAACACGGCGCCGGTCGAGAACGAGCACTCCTCGCTGGCGAGCCAGCACACCATCGCGGCAATCTCTTCGACCAGGCCGAAGCGACCCATCGGTATCTTCGAGAGCATGAAGTCGATGTGCTGCTGCGTCATCTGGTCGAAAATCGCGGTACGCACGGCGGCCGGCGTCACGCAGTTCGCACGGATGCCGGTCTTCGCAAGCTCCTTCCCGATCGACTTGGTCAGACCGATGACCGCCGCCTTCGACGCGCTGTAGGCGGACGCATTCGGATTGCCCTCCTTGCCGGCGACCGACGCGATGTTGACGATGCGTCCGTAGTCGTTCTTCTGCATCACCGGCACCACGGCGCGATTGCAGAGGAACACGCCGTGGACATTGACGTCGAAGACGCGCTTCCAGTCCTCGACCGGGTATTCCCAGGTCACCTTGTTTGGTCCCGTGACCCCGGCGGAACAAACCAGCCCGTCGATGCGGCCGAGCGCCTTCTCGGTCGACGCGGCCGCGTGGGCGACGCTATCGGCGTCTGCGACGTCGACCGCTTCGACGATCGTTCCGCCGCCGAGCGCAGCTCTTGCCTTCGCCAGCGCCGCGGCATCGCGATCCCACAATGCGACCCTCGCCCCGCTTTGCATCAGCCGTTGCGCGACGGCGTAGCCGATGCCGGCCGCACCGCCGGTCACGACCACTGCGCGCCCCTCGAAATCAAGTCGATTCATGTTCCGCGCTCCCTGGGTTGTCCCGGCGCGATTCTACGGCAGCGCGGCCGCCACAATCCCGCGCGGCTTGGCCGACATGGCGCACGCCGCCCGGGATATGCTACCGTCATAGCAACTGACGGATCCTGTCCAGCTTCGATCGCGACCGCGCGGATTCGTGCGCCCGAGCCGGACGCGCCATCCCGTGCCGAGCGAGCGCCCGGTCCACGTTCCACAAGGAAGCGTCCGATGACCGCATCCCGACTGCTCACCAACGGCCGCGCACTGATTGCCGGCCTCTGCCTCGCCGCGACGTCCGCGCAGGCATACGATTGGCTCCAATACAACGGTGATCCCGCGCACAGCGGGAACAACACGCTCGAGACCGCGATCACGGCGACCAACGTTGCCACCCTCGTCGTCAAGTTCCAGGTCGCGCTGCCTGCGATCGCGGACGGTGCACCCGTCCTGCTCCAGGGCGTGGCAACGACCAGCGGGACGAAGGATCTGCTGTTCCTGACCACCAAGGCGGGCGACGTCGTCGCGCTCGATGCCCATACCGGCGCGCAGGTCTGGATCAGGCAGTACCCGGCTGGCACCTGCAAGATCAACAACGGCTCGAACGCGTGTTACACGACTTCGTCACCCGCCGTCGATCCCGATCGCCGGTTCGTCTACGCCTACGGCCTGGACGGCAAAGTGCACAAGCTGAACGTCGGCGACGGCACGGAAGTGTCCACGGGCGGCTGGCCGCAGACGACCACGTTGAAGGGCTACGACGAAAAGGCGTCGTCGGCGCTGTCGACGGCGACGGTCGACGGCGTCACCTTCCTCTATGTCGCGCATGGCGGCTATCCAGGTGACAACGGTGACTACCAGGGCCACGTCACCGCGATCGACCTCACCACGGGGACGCAGACCGTCTTCAACGCCATGTGCAGCGGGACGGCGGCCCATTTTGCCCACGCCCCCGCCACTCCGGTCTGCGCCTCGGTGCGCTCGGCGATCTGGGCGCGCCCGGGCGTCATCTACCATAGCGGCACGAATCGCATCTTCGTCGCCACCGGCAACGGCAATTTCAATGCTGGTACCAACTGGAGCGAGTCGGTCCTGGCACTCAATCCGGACGGGACGGGTGTAAGCGGCGGGCCGCTCGACAGCTACACGCCGACCGGTTTCCAGGCCCTCGACAATGCGGATGCCGATCTCGGCAGCACCGCGCCGGCGATTCTTCCGGTCCCGGCCAATTCCGCGATCGCGCACGTCGCCGTTCAGGCGGGCAAGGACGCGAAGCTGCGCCTGATCAACTTGGCCAACCTGAGCGGCCTGGGAGGGCCGGGGCACACCGGGGGCGAAGTGGGCGCCGTAATCGGTGTTCCGCAGGGCGGCGGCGTGCTCTCGCAGCCCGCAGTATGGGTCGATCCTGCCGATGGCGCCGCGTGGGTGTTCGTGGCCAACGGCAACGGGATCTCGGGATCGAAGGTCGTGGTTGGCGCGAACGGCGCGCCGTCGCTCGTGCCGCAGTGGCAGAAGAGCGGCGCCGGGTTCTCGCCGATCGTCGCCAACAACGTTCTTTTCTACGCGGGAACCGGCGCGCTCCGCGCGCTCGAACCGACGACCGGAGCAGCGCTGTGGACCGGCAGCGCGATCGGCGGCATCCACTGGCAGAGCCCCGTCGTGGCCAACGGGATGGTGTACGTGGCCGATCAGTCCGGGAAGATCACCGCCTATGGCTTGCCGGCGACGACGGCGTCGGCGACCACACTCGCGAGCTCCAAGAATCCTTCCGCCGCCGGCGAGGCCGTGACCTTCACCGCAACGATCGATGTCGGGGCCGGTGGCTCTGCCCCGACCGGTACCGTCGCGTTCCGCGAGGGCGCCGTGCCGCTCGGCGGCTGTGGCAACGTCCCAGTGGTTTCCGGCCAGGCACAGTGCACCGCGTCGACGCTGGTCGTCGGAAGCCACGGGATCGTCGCGGCCTATGGCGGGGATGCCGCCACGGGCGCGTCGACGAGCCCGAACCTGACACAGGTCGTCGATCCGGCCGTGGGCGGCATCAATGTCGCACTCGCCGGCAACGGCGCGGTCGCCAAGGCGTCGTCGACTTTCAGCACCGGTTTTCCGGTGCGCGCGGTCAACGACAACGAACGCGCCGGTACCCGGTGGGGCAACGGCGGCGGGTGGAACGACGCCTCGAACGGCGTATTCCCCGATTGGGTGGAGATCCGCTTCAGCGGAACCCGGACGATCGACCGCGTCGTTGTGTACACGCTCCAGGACAATTACGCGAACCCAGTCGAACCCACCGACGCGCAGACTTTCACGTTGTTCGGCGTGAAGCGTTTCGACGTGCAGGCGCGCATCGGCTCGAAGTGGAAGACGCTCGCCTCGATCACCAACAATCAGCTCGTGAAACGGACCGTCACGATTGCGCCGACGACTACCAGCCGGATCCGCGTACGCGTCACCGGCAGCACCGACGGCTGGTCCCGCCTGACGGAAATCGAGGCGTGGGGGAACTGAGCGCGAACCGCCGTGTCGATTCAGTACGTGGGGCCGCAAGCGCCGGAGCGGCCCGCGAGCGGGCTGGCGCGCCGATGGCGAAGGGCGGGATCTTGGTACCGCAAGATGTCGCGGCCAAACAATGGCTCCCGCACCGCTTCTCAACAGCTCCCGATTCCGCCAGAATTTCGCCAGCCGCGAGAGGCCAATCGCCATCCGTCGGCCGAAGCCGATCTCGGCCGGGCTAGAAACGATGGAACTGTTCATTCTCGCACTCAACAACGGCGGTACCACGCTGCTGCACCAGCTGCTGGCGACCAGTCCGTGGGTCGCCGCACTGCCGACCGAAGGTCAGTTCCTGCCCAGCTGGACGGGCCCGAACCCGGTCCGCCTCGGCGTCAAGCACATCTACACGGCAAAGGAGGCCGTCTTTGCCGACCCGGCCAACTACGACTGGGCCGCGATCAAGAAGGATTGGTACGCAAAATGGGACCAGCACAACCCGGCCGCCCGGGTGCGCCTGCAGAAGAGTCCAACCGACCTGGCGCGCGTCGCGATGCTGCAGCGGGAATTCCCCGGCGCGCGATTCATCGTCATGGCGCGCAATCCGTATGCGGTTGTCGACGGGGTCCTTCGCGGGAATCCGGCGGCAACGGTCACGCAGGCGGCGACGCACGTGCTGCGCTGTCTCGTCCTCTGTCGCCAGGCCGCGGAACGTGTTGCCGGCAGTCTCGCGATCACCTATGAGATGCTGACCGAGGACACCGACGCCACCGCCGCCCGGATCGTCACCTGGCTCCCGGAGCTGGAGCGACTGGACGGAAAGCGGGCCTTCTTCGTGAAGGGCAGGACGGCACCGATCTCGAACATGAACCAGCAGCAGATCGCGAATCTTTCGCCGGCGCAGCGCGAAGCGGCACGCGCGGTCTTCGTCGGCGGTGCCGACGTGCTGCACTACTGGGGTTACGACGATGGACGACTTTGAGTTCAGGTATTTCGGAACGATCGACGTGGGCGCGATGCGCGACAAGATAGCCACCAGTCCGCTCGTCGACTGGAGCGAGTACACGTACCGGCAGGAGCGGTTCAAGGCGCACAAGGAGACCAAGACCGTCCCGATCATCTTCGACGAGAGCTTCGCGAAGATCACGTACCGCAAGTGCTACGAGCTGTTCAAGGACGATCTGGATTCGATCCGGAAGGCACTGGAAGGGAACTTCGGCCGACCGGGCCATTTCGTCCGCGCAATCCTCGTGAACCTGCCCGCCGGAGCATGGGTTCCGGCGCATATCGACACCGGCATGAGCCTGACGATGTGCCGCCGCGTCCACGTGCCGCTGTTCACCAACGACCAGTGCTTCTTTGCCGTGGGCAGCGACGTCCGCAACCTCAAGGTCGGCGAGATGTGGGAGATCAACAATGCCGGCAAGATGCACGAAGTGAAGAATCTCGGCTCGACGGACCGGATTCACCTCATCGCCGACTGGATGCCGGATGAACCAGCGGCAACCCCGGTTCCCAAGGCGGCGGGCTGACGCCGCGCAGGACGCATCGGGGCTCTGCTGCGCAGCCTGCGCCGGCGCCCCGCGACGGTTCCGCAAGTCGCCGCCGATCTTCCCAACGGCGCCCGTATTGGCGACAATCGCGCGCAGGGTTCGAACGATGAGCATCTACCGCTCCCAGCCCAAGCGACCCGCGGACGGCGGCGACGTCCGTCGGCCAGTCACGCGCGACGAAACGGCGTCGCCCGCGGCTCGCCGAATGGTCGCCGCGCCGGCCGATCGCGACTGGGCGCCGCTGCGCAAATCCAGTCCGGCGAACTACATGCTCCCGCCGAGCCTCAAATGGTTTGCCGGCCTGCCGCTCGACCTGCGGCCGATGGCGCTGGTCACGAAGTACCCGCGGATCGCGAATCTGCTCGCGCTGCAGTGGACAAAGCCGTCAGCCTGCCGTGGCTACTTCGAGGACCTCCTCACCGATCGCCGCGGCGGTCGTCAGGGCTTCCCCGCCGACGTGCTGCGCGATCTGGTCGCGCTGCGCCACCATTATTACCACCAGCATCTGACGCTCGAGGACTGACCTCCCGGGGCCGGTCGCGGGCGCGAACGGTCCCCACCCCCCTTCCTGTCAGCGCGACCGGGGCATCGTGCGTTAACGGCATGCGGCCAGGATCGGCCAATCTGAGGGACGAGGGGGAGGCACGATGTTCGAATCGCTGCAATCGGCATTCGCGACGAATCCGCTGCTGTCGGGCGGCACCGCCCTCGCCGTCGCCGGGATCCTCGCCATGTGGCTGCGGGAAGTCCCGGCCAAGGCGGCTGCGTGGGGCAAGCACTTCCTCGTGACCACGCTCACGGTCGACAGCCGCGACGAGCTCATGTTTCCGGCGCTGGTCGAGTACATGGACAGCCGCGACGCGCTGCGCCGGATCAACAACTTCACGGTGCGCACCGTTCGCCAGCAGGGGTCCACCTACCAGAGCCTGCACGACGAGTTGCAGCAGGGTGGGCGGCCGGCGGCATTGTTCTCGCCGGGCGAAGGCTTCCATCTGTTCGTGCTCGACGGACGCCTGATGTGGATGAAGCGCGAAGTCCAGGTCGGCGTGACCGTCGTCGAGAAGATCTCCCTGTCCACGTTCGGCCGCGACAAGCGCCCGCTGGAGGCCATCGTCCACGCCGCGATGGACCACCGGATCGAGCGCGAGCTCAACCGGATCGCCGTCTATGTGCCGAGCCCCTACAACAACGAATGGACGCGCGCGCGGCTGGGCAACAACCGCAAGCTCGATTCCGTCGTGCTCAAGGCCGGGCAGAAGGAGGCGATCCTCGCCGACCTCGACCGCTTCTTCGCCGCCCGCGAGCGCTACGAGACGCTGGGCATTCCGTGGCGGCGCGGCTACCTGCTCTACGGCCCGCCGGGAACCGGCAAGACCTCGCTCGTCACCGCGCTCGCGTCCGAACTCTCGCTCAACGTGTGCGTGCTGTCGCTCGCCTCGCCCAACGTCACCGACGAGAAGATCGGCAACCTGCTCGCCAGCGTGCCGCGCCGTTCGGTGATCCTGATCGAGGATGTCGACGCCTTCTTCCAGCAGCGCAGCAAGGCCGACACCGGCGTCAAGGTGTCGTATTCGGGTTTCATCAACGCGCTCGACGGCGTCGCCGCGCACGAGGGCTCGGTCGTTTTCCTCACGACCAATCACCCGCAGCTGATCGACGAAGCGGCGATCCGCTCGGGCCGCGTCGACTTCCGGATGGAGCTCGGGCTGTGCGACCACGACCAGCTCGAGCGGATGTTCCGCAAGTTCTTCGACGACGAAGCGGCGGCCGCGCGTTTCGCCGACACGGTGCCGGCCGGCCGCTGGTCACCGGCCCAGGTGCAGGAGCGGTTGCTCAAGGCAGCGAGCGTGGACGAAGCGCTGGAGCTCTTCCTGCGCCCGGCGCCGGTCGATGCGCCCGAAGACCTGGCGCGGGCCGCGTGATATCGACGCCGCGCCGGTTGCTGGTGGTGCCGGCGCAAAGGGTGTACTGGATTTGATGAACATCGAGGCGCTGGCGCGGCGATAGCGACGACATGGCGTTTGATCGCGGGCGGGCGCGCCCGAAATGAAAACGCCACCACGGGGGCGGGTTCGCGTCGCGCGCGTGTTCCGCACCGACGCCGCAACCGCATATTTCACCGAGACGTGGCGCGCCATCTTGGGATTAGCATGGCGCCCACCAGTCCGGCAAAATCGTGCCGCGGGAGCTACCGGCACCTGGACTTCCTGAGTACATAACCTGCCATCAGCGGGCAGAATGATGCTGGTACAAGCGGGTGTCAGCCGACGTCCGCCGCATTCGAAACACCAAGCGACCCCATAGGAGACAAACCATGAGCCAACCCGTCGTTTACGGCGATGCCATCAGCACCTACGTTCGTTCCGTCCGCCTGGCCCTGGAGGAAAAGGGAGTACCGCACACGCTCGTGGCCGTGGATCTGGTCAAGGGTCAGCATAAGGAGGAGGATCATCTGGTCCGGCATCCCTGGGGAAAGATGCCCGCCTTCGAGCACGACGGCGTCTCGTTCTACGAGGCGTCGGCGATTCTGCGCTACATCGACGAGGTATTTCCGGGACCGGCATTGATGCCGTCGAGGCCCGTTGAGCGCGCCCGGGTGAATCAGGTGATGAGCATCGTTGACAGTTATGGATACCCGGCGTCGATCACCAACATTTTCATTCCCCGCGTACTGGTGCCCGCACTCGGTGGCCAGACCGACGAAGCCCAAGTCGAGGCGGCCAAGCCGCGGGCCGCGTTGTTCCTCAAGGAGATCGGGCGGCTGCTGGGCGAGGCAAGCTACTTCGGCGGCGCGACCGTGAGTCTCGCCGACTTGCACGTCCTGCCGGTATTGACCTACCTTCGGGCCACCCCGGAAGGCCAGGCCTTGCTCGCGGCTACGCCGAACATCGTGGCCTGGATGAACCGGATGAACAAGCGCAGCAGCGTGCAGGCGGTGATGCCGACCGCTTGAGCGTGGCAGGCGGCCCCGTCGCGCAACATCAATTTTCGCTGCGATATATCCTCTGGTCGGCCGAAGCCATTCGGTGGCGGTGCAGGCGATAACAGCGTCACCGAGCCCGCGGTAGCGAAGGTCTCGTGTGCGTGGCACACCGGACGCTCGGAACTGTAGTTCGCCGGCATGGCCAGCGACTCCTCCTGGCCGCAGTGAGATATTGGCGATTGGCTGAGAATGACCCGATCCGTTACCGCGCCCATCCCGCGCCTCCAATGGCGCGGCTAAAGTAGCCGCATGGACGACGGATCTGCAACACCGCACACCGCATTGCTCGCCGGTGCCACCGGCCTCGTCGGTCGCGCGCTGTTGTCCCTGCTGCTGGCCAGCAAGCGGTACCGCCGCGTACATGTCCTGCTGCGCCGCGCGGTGCCGGACATCAAGGCCGGTCCAAAGTTGAAGGTTCATCACGTCGACTTCGCAATGCTGCCCGCAGCGTTCCCAACGGTGGACGACGTGTTCATCGCGCTCGGCACCACGATCAAGGTTGCCGGGTCGGAAGCGGCCTTTCGCCAAGTGGATCTTGACTTCGTGGTGAATACGGCGCGTGCCGCCAAGGCTGCAGGGGCGTCGCGGTTGGCCGTCGTGTCGGCGTTGGGCGCCGATGCGAATTCGCACGTCTTTTATAACCGCGTGAAAGGCGAGATGCAGGCCGCCGTCGCGCAACTCGGCTACGACTCGGTTGTTATCGCGCAGCCATCATTGCTGCTGGGTGACCGAGTCGCCTTGGGACAACCGGCGCGCAGTCGCGAAATGTGGGCGGCCCGGCTTCTCGGACCAATGAGTTGGATGGTGCCAAAGGCGGTGCGGCCGATCCACGCCCGCACCGTGGCGTCGGCGTTGCTGACTGCCACTCTAACCGCGAAGCCCGGCGCTCGCATCCTGAAATCGGGAGCCATGCAACCGCACGACCGTCCCTAGGGAGCGTCCTTCCGTTCGGGAACTCGTGGCGAGCAGCGCGATGTGCCAGAATCGCTGGTCACCTTGATGACCATGAAGGCAAAGTCTCTTCCGATATTCGCTGCGGCCATCGTCGGCGGCGCGGTTGGATTCGGCAATTTCGTCGACGGAGCGAGAGGCAACCCCGCGACCCGCACGGCCCGACATGCCTTAGCGCCGCGGCCTGGACGACGCCGGACGGCAACGAGCCGCGCGTCACCAGCGTGACCGCCGTGCTGGGGGGAATGGTCAAGAAGGATGTGGTGCTGCTCGGCGAGCAGCACGACGAGGATGACGATCACCGGTGGCAATTGCAGGTGCTGGCGGCCTTGCACGCGCAGCGGCCCAACATGGTCATCGGCTTCGAAATGTTCCCGCGCCGCGCGCAGCCTGTGCTGGACAGTTGGGTGGCGGGCAATCTGACGGTCAAGCAACTGCTCGAGCAATCGCATTGGGACGCGGTCTGGAAACTCCCGGCCGAACTCTATCTGCCGCTGTTCCAGTTCGCCCGCATCAACCGCATCCCGATGGTGGCGCTGAACATCGATCAGAAACTCTCCCGAGCCGTAGCGGAGAGAGGTTGGGACGCGGTACCCGAAACGGAGCGGGAAGGCGTCGGCCGGGCCGCGCCGGCATCTCGGGCGTACCGCGATTTTCTGTTCGAGATCTACGGTGCGCACCCAGACCTCAGTGGCAAGAACGGCGCGAAGGCGCAAAAGTCCGACAGCGCCTTCGATCGCTTCGTCGAGTCGCAGATCGTGTGGGACCGTGCAATGGCAGAGGCCTTGGCACGCTACGTGATTCCCCGGTCAGCGGGCGGGCAGCCGCTGGTGGTGGGCGTGGTGGGCAGCGGCCACATCCGCTTTGGCCTCGGTGTGCCGCACCAGTTGCACGATCTCAACGTGATGAATGTAGGGACACTGTTGCCTGTACCCGTCGACTTCGACTGCAAAGAGCTTCGACCCGGCTTGGCCGACGCGGTCTTCGCATTGCCGGAACCGGCCGTGGCAAAGCCCGAGCCGCCGCGATTGGGCGTGCGGCTGGAAGAGAACGCGAACACCGTGCGCATCGTCGATGTCACCGCCGGCAGCCTGGCAGAAAAAACCGGGCTGAAGGCGGGCGACCAGATCGTCGAGGTCGCTGGTCTGCCGGTGAACAGAATGCTGTCGGTGATTGCCGCGATCCGGCTGCAGCCCTCGGGCAGCTGGTTGCCGTTGCGGGTGAAGCGCGGTGACGACACATTGGAACTGGTGGTCAAGTTCCCCGCAAGGCAATGACGGGCAGGCGCGGCCCCCCAGCGCTGCTGGCCATCGCGTCATTCCTCGCGATCATCGTTCCGGGGACGGTCCGGGCCGCGACGCCGTCGCTCGAACTCGACGTCGAGCTGGACCCCGGCACGCGGCGTTTCCAGGCGGTGGCCCTGGTCGTGCCCGCATCGCGTGATTTCCGGTTCGAGCTGCACGAATCCTTGAAGGTGACCGCCGCCTCGATCGACGGCACGCCGTTGCGCGTCGATCAAGCGGGTCGCGACGGGCCGGTCCTGGGCTGGCATGTGCAGCTGCCCGTAGGCGCGGGCAGCTTGCGTCTGGAATACGGGGGAACGCTGCCGGCGCTGGACCGCAGTCTCGACGATCGGGGCGTGCTGCGCAGTCTCCCGCCTATGGCGTCAAGCGAAGGCAGCTTCCTGCCTTCATCGGGCGCTTGGTATCCGCAGCCTGCGTCGTTGTTTGCTTATCGGGTAAGGGTGTCCGTGCCGGGTGACCAGCGCGCCCTCGTGCCGGGCCGCCTATCTTCGGAGGTACTGCCGCCTGACCGCGCGGGACGCTACCGCGCAACCTTCGAGTTCGAAGGGCGCGCCACCGGCATCGATCTCATGGCCGGACCATGGATAATCCGCGAGAAGATCATGCCGCGCGCGATCGGGACGCCGCTGCGGTTGCGCACCTATTTCCCTCGCGAGCTGGATGCGATCACGGGGCTGGCCGACGGCTACCTGGAAGACTCGCGTCGCTACCTCGACCTCTACGGCGAGGAGATCGGCGCTTACCCCTTCACCGAGTTCTCTGTGGTGGCGAGCCCGCTACCCACGGGCTTTGGCATGCCCACGCTCACCTACCTGGGCGCCGAAGTGCTGAAGCTCCCCTTCATCCGTGCCACGTCGCTCGGTCACGAGGTGCTCCACAACTGGTGGGGCAACGGCGTTTACGTCGACTATCCCACGGGCAACTGGTCCGAAGGACTGACCACGTTCATGGCCGACTACGCCTTCAGGGAGCGCGAGTCGGAGGAGGCCGCACGCGCGATGCGGCTCGCGTGGCTGCGGGACTTTGCCGCCGTGCCGGCCGGCAATATCCAACCTCTGGCCTCGTTTCGATCCCGAACGCACGGCGCAGCTGCCAGCGTCGGTTACGGCAAGTCGGCGATGCTGTTCCTGATGCTGCGTGATGCCATCGGCGAGGATGCTTTCCGGCGCGGCATTCGCGCGTTCTGGGAGCAGCATCGGTTCCGGATTGCTTCGTGGAGCGATCTGCAGGCCGCGTTCGAAATGGCCGCACGACGGTCGCTCGCGACATTCTTCGAGCAATGGCTGAAGCGGCCCGGAGGCCCGTCGATGAAGGTTGCCCATGCCAGCGCTAAGCGGGAGGCCGGCAGGGTCCGTCTGACTCTGACGGTGGAACAGTCGCCGCCGCCGTACGCCATGCGTGTTCCGCTGGAAATCGTTTTCCCGGGAACCTCCGTGACGCGCTCGATCGACATCGGACGGCAGCGCGACGTGGTCACGGTGGACGTGGATGTCCTGCCCGAAGGCGTGCGCTTGGACCCGGACCTACGCGTCTGGCGCGTGCTGGAGCGCGAGCAGTTGCCACCGATCCTGCGTCAGTGGATCATCGCGCGGGCACCACGGTTGGTGCAGCTCTCCAGTGTCGGGGACGTCCGCGAGGCCGCAGTGCTGTTGGCAAGACGCTTCTTCGAGATCCCGGCGCAAGCAATATCGCCGGACGCTCTAAATCACGGCACCGAACCCACATTGCTGATCGGCCTGCATGCCGACGTGGACGCAGCGCTGGCGCATGCCGGCTTGCCGCCCCGCCCGGCGAGCCTGGCCGGACGCGGCAGCGCACAGGTATGGACCATCGTGCGCGAGGCCGGCCCGCCGGTGGCCGTGGTCTCCGCAATGGACGCCGATGCCTTGCGGTCACTGCTTGGCCCGCTACCACACTACGGCGCGCAGAGCTGGTTGGTGTTCGACGACAGGCGCGCGCTTGACCGCGGCGTGTGGCCAGCGCCGAGGCCGCTCATCGCCGTACAGGATGACCGTTGACGCAAACAGGCTGGCGATGCGGCAACTCGCAATAGCTGCCCAACGTACCGATTCAGGCGATCACGGCGTCTTCATCAGCCGTGATCATCGGCAAGATGACCAGGTGCTTGGCACTGAGGTTCGTGCGCGGCGCTGCGCCAGGGAGCGACCCTGCCAGGCGGGCCTCCGTTTCAACTTCCAACAAATGCGGATGCCGCCAGTGTTCGACGAACGGCCGCGATGGGCCCGGCGGTGGCATTCGCGATCGGCCGAGTGGACTTCCCAGTGTGTCCACCAAACGTGGGTAAGACCAGCTCGACCCAGAGCTGCCGGTCGCCTTTCCCGAACCCAGACGTTCAGCGAACGACGCTGATGCGCTGTAAGTGTGCGATAGCCGTTCTATCGTGCACCGGCGGGCCATCACATAGGCCCTTTAGTTCCGCGTCAGCAACACTGTTCCAGAGACGATCGCAAAGAGCAGCACGAAAACGCGGAGCAGACTGCCGCCGACGCGGTCATGAGTCAGGCGACTCACCACTGCCCCGACGGCTAGCGCCGGTACGAGCATGAGCGCCGTTCCGAAGTGTGACGCGCTCACGCGTCCCGCCGCTGCCAGCATTGCGAGCGACATCAACTGGCCCACCAGAAAGCAGAAAGCGAGCGTGGAGCGTAGCCTAGCTGCGCCTTGATGCTGATAGACGAGCGCAAGCGGCGGACCTCCGATCCCGGTCGCCGTCTCGGTGACCCCGGTGACGACTCCTGCGGCGACAAGGGCGCGGCGGTCCGGCGTGAAGGACGGTGCGATTAGCGTTGCGATCGCCGCCAGTATGGTTACGGAACCGATCAGAATGTTGAGAAGGCCCGAGGTCACCGTCGTGAGTAGCCACAGGCCACCGAAGGTGCCCAGAAATCTCCCGACCATGATCCAGGTCGCACCTGAGCGGTCCAGCGCCGTCCGCTCGCGCCAGGCGACGTACACGTTGAGCGGAATCATCAGCATTAGCAGACTCACCGGCACGAGATCGGGCGCCAGCAGCGCCAAAATCGGCGCGACGATGAGCGCGAAGCCGACTCCGGTCGTTCCTTGCACGAAGCCCGCGACGATCACGCCCGTGGCAATCAGTGCGAACACAGTGAAACTCAATTACCGGTCTCCCATTCAAGACCGACGCCGGGTCGAATGATTTTGAATGTGGTGGTTCCGCGCTCTCGTTGCCTCGGTATCCGCCAATCCCGCGACTCGCTGGAGGCGGGCCTTGGCACCGCAATCATGATGAGACTCTTTGGCTGACGTCAGCACGCTCAAACCATAGCGGCTCCGGCGCAACTTCTTCCCCGCGGCGGCCAATGACCGGTTCTGGCCGTGCTCGGTCTGATCGTCGACGGTCCCAGTTCGACCCACTCCGGACGTTGCGCCGAACAAGAGCAGACATTCAACCCCGGTCAACTCGAAGTTCGATACTACTGGATCACCTCATCCGCACGCTGCAGCAGCGATGGCGGAACCGTCAGCCCAAGTGTCCTTGCGGTCTTGAGGTTGATGACAAGTTCGAACTTGGTCGGCTGTTCGATCGCCAGGTCCCCGGGTTTCGCACCTTTGAGGATACGGTCGACGTAGATGGCCGCGCGCCGGAACAAATCCGGGAAATTCGGCCCGTACGACATCAGTCCACCGGCCTGTGCTTGCGTACGCAATAAATAGATCGCGGGGAGCCCCGTTCGTGCCGCGAGTTGCGGAAGTAGTGCGGGCGGACTGTTCCACACCGGATCGGCATTCATCAGCAGAGCCTCAACTCGCTCGCCGACTGCGGCGTTGAGCGCGGGATCGATCTCGTCTGGCACGCGCGCCTCCATGATGTGCACCTGGATGCCCAGTTGCCGCGCTGCTTCCGGAATCTCCTGCGCTGCAAGGATTCGCATCACCTCGTTGCCTGGATTAACCAGCACCGCGATGCGAGTCGCCTTCGGCACGACCTGGTGCAACAGCTCCAGCAACTTCGCCATGAACCCGCCTGGAACGAGGGTGGACACGCCAGTCATGTTCCCGCCGGGCCGGGCGAGGCTCGCGACGAGACCAACGCGAACCGGGTCGGCAACAGCAATCATTACTATCGGGATCGTCGACGTCGCGTCCCTGACGGCCCGATTGGGTTGAGGCGACACTGCTACGATGAGGTCCGGACCGAGCGCGACCAGCTCTCTGGCAAGCGCGGGCAATTGGTCAGCGTGGCCGGCTGCATTGCGGCGCTCGACGATTAGGTTCTTGCCTTCCACGTAGCCGCGCTGGCGCAGTTCCTCGTAGAACGCCATCTGATCTGGCGAGCTAAGGTCTGGTGGCGCCATGGTAAGCACGCCGATCCGATAGACCTTCGCCGCCGTCTGCGCTGATGCATCGAGCGGCATCAGCAGAACGGCGCCCGCGACGGCGAGCAGGATTCGCAATCCGCGGCTCTTCATCGGGACGCTTCGTATGGCGCCTTGCAGAGCGAGCATCACGGGATCACCCCGACGACAATTGGAAGTCCGGCCATACTACGCCTCCAGGCGCGGAACTCGTCTCGGGTCGGGAATGGCCGGTTCTGGCCGCACTGTGAGACGGCCGTGCGCTGGCACGAACGGCTGCAACCACGCGTTGAGGCGCTGGCCCCCCGGTGCTCAGTACCTGGTCTGGAGTTCTTGGCACCGGGTGCGTCCTTGTGCTTTGTGCAGGGTGCCAAGCGCACTAATGCGCCGGCGCGCCGTGCGGTTGGATTTCGTATCCTTCAAGCGCGACATCGAGGCGGTGCCGCGATGGAGTCAGGACACTTCATCCACCGCCATGACCTGCGCCGCCGCGTTGCACGTGGTTCAGACGCACCACGCGACTCCGGCCGGGCCGAAACCCTCCGAGACCCAGCCCTGGTCGATCATCTGCGCGCGTTTGGCCAGATCATTAACGACATAGCGATGAGCGGCGGTGTGCGGGTTCCACAACCGGTACACCGGAAGCGCGAACGGGCAGGCGCCTGACACGGGATCGGGGAGCGCCACATAGAAAGCCGCGCTGGTCTCTAGTACGAATGAGGGAAACGTCGCCGCCACGGCATCGCATTCCTGCGCCGCGGCCGAAAAAAAGTGCGAGTCGCCGGAAGGCACGGGAACATCGAAGCGACACACCGGCACCGGCGTGGTGTTGGGCGTGCAGCACGCCGGCCTGGGTCCCGTATAGGCCGGAATGAGTTCTCCAGTGTATTCCCAGCCCGGGAAACGCCCGGACTCGATGGCGTCGATGTCGGGCTCCGACGCCGTAATGAAGTACTGATCGAGTGTCTTGTTGTAATACTCGATGACGGGGGTGAATCCGCCTGTGATGTAGAAATTGCGGCCGACGAACGTGCGTCCGTTAGCAGTTGTCGCCGCTCCGCTCCGGAGGAGGGCCGTTCCACCATCGATCGGCAGTGACGCGAAGGTCCACGGATCCTGGCCATCAAGGTCAATGGTGCCACCGTCGGTGGGCAGGAACCGCTGGGGCATCACGTAGTCCGGCGGTACGGATCCGCTGCCATCGTCGTAGGAATAGAGTTCGGCACCCGTGGCGATGATCGACGTTCCTCCGGCCGGGAACGTGGCGGGAGCATCCGTTGGGATTACGAAACGCTTGCTCAGCTCGTCATTCGCGCCATACCGCACCGTAATGACCGATCCGGCGAGCGGCGTCGGCATTCCGCTCATAGAGTTCTCGCGCAACTGAATGTACTGAAAATCGCCGCTCTGAGTCGAGAAGAGCTTATCGATGATGAACGACGTGGCGCCGGCCGGGGTGGCGAGGACGGCCGCCAGTGCAAATGCGGCCGAAGCTAACCGACGAAATGCCCCGCGGGCACAGATCTGGAACGATATGCGCATCATGTTCGCCTCCGCAGTCTTGGGGAGGAAGACGCCGTGGGCATCGAATCGCTCCACGCCGTATCCATGTGGCGCGCGACGCCGACATGACGAACGGGATTGCTGTAAGTGGCTCCTGCTCGTAAGCGCAAGCCCATCCCACGTGAAGGGTCTAACGCGACCTCCACACACGGTCGGAGGAGCCTACGCCGGCGCGCGCCGGACGTCCACATAACGTTCGTAGTGACGGCGGTGAATTGGCGAGAAGGTGGTCGACGCCGCCGTGCAGCAACGGCGCGAATACCACCCCAATCATTCCCGACCACTCACGCGGGCGAATGCCAAGATCGGCGGGGCCCAGATCCAGCATCCAGCTCGACAGCTGAATGAGCCAAGAGCACGCCGACGAAGCCGAGGGCGATTCGGACCGCGAGGCGAAGGTTCGCGCGGGCCTGCTGGGAGCTGGTGTAGGCTGAATTGAAATGGTGAATCTGTATCGCGACAGGATACGCAAGATCCGCCGCCGCCATGGGGCGTGCATTTCGCATTCAGCGCGAGGCACGGGATCGCGTGATCGTCGTGGTCGCGGTGGCAATCGTGTAGGCTGCAGCGGCGCCAGATGGCTCAAGCCTGATGCGGAGCACCTGGTACGGCGTACAAAGCACTGAGAGTCGGCACCGCGTACGTGGTGCCGAGTGCAGAGCGCGTTGTCTGACAGGTGCGAACGGTTCGTGCCCGCTGAGCACCGGGTGCGACGCGCTTGGCGCCCAGCACTTGGAACGAGGTACGTCGTCCTCTCGAGCCAGCCGCGAGAGGCTGAGATCGGGCCAGAACCGGAAGTTGAAGTTCCTCCAACGCATAACCAGCCATTCGTCGGCGTTGGACGCCCATCGGCGATGCCCGCCGCGGGCCATCACCATCTCGCTCCGACGCGGCAGGGTGGCCCCCTCTTCGGTGGCATGCCACTGCCCTGCCGTTTCCGTCTGCCTTGCTACTTTCAATTTAGGCTACGGAAATTCTTCCAGCTCCTGAACTTGAAGAAGATTCAGGTGACTGCGCCCCGGGATGTAGAGTTCGGTCGAACTTAGCACGCCAGCGTCATTTCTGCCGCCGGTGACCAGCACCATCCCATTGGCCAGATGAGAGCAGCCATTCGCGATCTGCCCGACCCGCCTCAGTCGCACTCACCCGGCATGGCGGAAACCAGCTTCGCATGGCGAAGCTCGCGACCCAAAGCAGACGCGCGTTACTCGATCAAGCTGTCCGCGAGCACACGGATCGATTGCTGGATCTGCATCCCGGCGCCCCGGCTCGGTGACGCGAGATCGC
>CAWJLG010000004.1:0-15741 GCA_963843595.1 uncultured beta proteobacterium
ACGTGGTGGAGCCGACTGCGTACGCCGATTCCTTCAGCACCGGGGGCACGATCTCGAACACGTCGCGCATTACCGATGCGATGAACGGGATGATCATCACCGACAGGATGAAACCCGCGGTCAGTATTCCGATGCCGTTCGGCGCCCCTTGGAACAGCGCGCCGATAATCGGGATGTGGCCCAGCGTGTTCATCAGCAACGGCTGGACATAGTCGCCGAACAGCGGAGCGAAGACGAACAGACCCCAGATGCCGTAGATAATCGACGGGACGGCGGCGAGGAGCTCGACGGCGGTACCCAGCGGGCGCTTGAGCACGACCGGGCACATCTCGGTCAGGAACAGCGCGATGCCGAAGCTGACCGGCACGCCGATCAGCAGCGCAATCGCGGAGGTCATGAGCGTGCCGTAGATCGGCGCGAGGCCCCCGAAATCGCTCGTGACCGGATTCCAGACGTTGGTGAAGAAGAAGCCGATGCCGAACTTCTCGAGCGCCGGCGTGGCGGCGACGCCGAGCGCGATCAGGATGCCCGCCAGCAGCCCGAGCACGAGCAGCGCGAAAAACAATGTCGTGTGCTCGAACGCCCAGTCGCGCCATGCGGCGGCGACCTTGCGTTCCCCGGGCGGGATGGGGTCGCGCGCGGCGCGCGGCGCGTCGTCTGGAATCATGACGGTCTGGAGCCCGGCCGTGGCCGACGGAGCTGACATGATAACCCCTGCGAGAAAAATCGGCCGCGGCGTTCTGTCCGCGGCCGGCAATGGCTGACTTCAGTAGGAGGAGGAAGCAGCCGTTTCGCGTTGCGGCGGTCCGGTCGACCTCCCCGTGAGGCCGCGAGTTGCCGCGGGTCCGCGGGTCGCCCTCAAGCGACGGATCCGCCCGGGTCGTGGTCCCTTGCGCTCCGCACACAGGACCCCTGCCCCCGGGCTCGCGGTTCTAATTCCAGACCGACTTGCCCGCCGCGTCCTTGATCTGCGCTTTCCACGAGTCCTCGATCTGCGTAATGAGGGCCGCGGGCAACGCGACGTAATCGAGGTCTTCTGCCATCTTCTGGCCGTTCTTGAACGACCAGTCGAAGAACTTGAGGACATCCGCGGCATTTTGCGGCTTGTCCTGCTTCACGTGCATCAGGATGAAGCTCGTGGCCGCGATCGGCCAAGATGTCTTGCCGGGCGAGTTGGTGATGATCTGGAAGTAGCCGGGAGCGTTCTTCCAGTCGGCGTATGCCGCGGCCGCTTGGAACGTGTCGTTGTCGGGCTTCGGATACTGGCCTTCCATGTTCTGGACCAGCGCGTAGGCCATATTGTTCTTCTTGGCATACGCGTATTCCACGTACCCGATCGACCCCTTGATGCGCTGCACGTAGGCCGACACTCCTTCGTTCCCCTTGCCGCCGACACCTTCGGGCCAGGCGACGGCCGTCGACGAGCCGACCTTCTGTTTCCACTCCGGGCTCACCTTCGACAGGTAGTCGGTGAAGTTGAACGTGGTACCGGAACCGTCCGAGCGGCGGACCACCGTGATCAGTTCGGCCGGAAGCTTGGTGCCCGGATTGAGGTCGGCGATCGCCTTGTCGTTCCAGCTCTTGATCTTGCCAAGGTAGATATCGGCCAGCACGGGACCGGTAAATTTGAGGGCGCCCGGGGCTACGCCTTCGAGGTTCACGACCGGCACGATGCCGCCGATGATCGCCGGAAACTGCATCAGGCCCGCGGCCTGCAGGTCCTCGGGCTTCAGCGGCATGTCGGAAGCGCCGAAGTCGACCGTCTTCGCCTTGATCTGCGCAATCCCGCCGCCGGATCCGATGGACTGGTAGTTCATGCCGATGCCCGTCTTCGCCTTGTAGGCCTCGGCCCACTTCGCGTAGATCGGGTACGGGAACGTCGCTCCGGCGCCGGTGATGTCGACGGCGGCAGCGTTGGAGAGGCCGAACGCGAACGTCGCGGCGGCCAGGAAACCTCGGCTCAGGTGCTTGTACATGGGTTCTTCCTCGTAGGCATGTCTCGGACCCCGCGATTATCGCCGCGGCGTATTACAGCCCGATGACACTCGCCTGACCGCCTTTGACAGCGCGCCGCCGCGCCCGGGCGGAGGCCAAGCGTGCGCGCCACGCCGGGCGGATTCCCGAGATCAGCTCTTGACGCCGAGCGCCGCCAGCGCGGATTCGCGACGCGATCGCGCTTGCGCATCGACGGCCGCGTACAGGCTGCCGCCGCGGCTGTCCATGGCCACGCGCAGCGGACCGAAGCCGCGAATCCGGAAACGCCAGAGGCTTTCCGGATTGAGATCGTCGAGATCGACGTCTTCGATCGCCTCGATCCACGTGGTTTCGAGCGCCGCAGTGCCGCCCACGAGCGCCAGGTAGGCGCCGCCGAGTTCCTGGAACGCGGCGCGCGAGGCTTCGCCCAATCCGCCCTTGCCCACGATCAGGCGCACGCCGTACCGCGTCATCAGTGGGCGCGTGAAGCGTTCCATCCGGCTGCTCGTCGTCGTGCCGATGCACACCGGCGCGTACCCGGCCGGATGCACCGGCGACACCGGGACCTTGCGCACGTTGGGCGCGGTGTGAACGACGGCATGCCCGGCAAGGTCGAAGCGCGTGGTGCGCTCGCGATCGAAGAGCGCGATCTGGGTCGCATCGCGGATGCCGAAGAGCGTCCCGTGCAGCGTCACCGTGTCGTCGACGACGAGCGCGCGCACCTGCGCCTCGGTCACCGGCAAGGTCAGTTCGTAGTGTGCCATCGTCGCCTCAGCGAGCAACCTTCCCCATGCTCACCACTTCGCGGACTTCGCGCCCCCGTCCCCCTGAGGTGCTGAATCCAGAGCGATTTAACGCTCTTCCGTTATTCTAATACTGCACATCGCGCTTCAACTTTACCAAGACCGGCCTAGCCACACCACCGAATGCCTCGTCAGGCGGCCGGCTCGCGCATTTTGGCACCGAGTGCCAAGCGTGTCGCGCCTTGTGCTCTGTGCCCGGTAGCAAGTGTGCCGATGCATTGGCGCCGTTTGCGCAATTGCCTTCCGCTTCGTGCGGGGTACAAGCCACTCCCGACGCGCGCGTCGACGCCAGCTTCTGCCGGCGTTCAGACGCCTGCGGTCTTCGCCGGAGTCGCGAACACTACGAATGGACGCAGTCGAGCCGGCAATTCCTTCGATAAGCCGACGTTCAACGCTCTGCCCGAGTGGCTGACGCCGCGCGCTGCGCGCGCGGTCTGCTGGCGTCGGACACGCGCAGCTTCCGCAGCCGCGATGTCTTCTTGTGCTGGTGCTCCTCCATCCGCCCGAGCACGTCGATCAGGAACCGCAGCGTCTCGCGAATGTAGGGCCCCTTGTTCAGCATCACGCACTCGGCGCGGCTGCCCATCGCAGCGTCCGTGACCTCGGCGCGCGAGGGCATGCCGCCCTTGGCGAGCGATTCCAGCACCTGCGTCGCCCAGATCACCGGCACGTGCGCCGCCTCGCAGAGCCACAGGATCTCCTCCTGCACCTCGGACAGCCGCTCGAAGCCCACCTCGACGCCGAGGTCGCCGCGCGCGACCATCACGGCCACCGGCGGGTGACGCATCGACGCGAGCAGCAGCATCGGGAGGCGGTTGAATGCCGCCTGCGTCTCGATCTTGAGCACGATGCCCAGCCGCGACGCATCGAGCCTCGCCATCTCGGCGAGCAGCGCTTCGATGTCCTCCGGGCGCTGCACGAACGACAGTGCGACCATGTCGGCGTGCTTCGCCACGAACGCCAGGTCGTCCATGTCCTTCGCGGTCAGCGCCGGCAGGTCGAGCTCGGTCTCCGGCAGGTTGATGCCCTTCTCCGCCTTGAGCTTCGCGGCGCCCCCGGCGACCGCCGTGATCTCGACCCGGAGGCGATCCTCGGCGACGCCGCGGATCGTGCCGCGGATCTTGCCGTCATCGAAGAGGATCGGTTCGCCGACGCGGACGCCCAAGAAGACCTCGGGAAGCGCACAGGACACGAAGGCCGGCTGCAGCACGCGGCCGTCGTCGTCGTGAACCGCGTCCCGGCCGGGCATCTCGCCACGCACGAGGTCAAGGGTGTCGCCGGGCCGCAGCGCGATCCATTGCTCGACCGTAGGCAGCGCGCCGACGGCGCCCTTCGCGACGATGCGCCCCTTGCGCCGCAGCGACAGGCGCGTCCCCGGCACGACGTACGCCGTCGTGTCGGTCTCGCAGAGACATTCGCCGGTGCGGCGAACTTCGACGACGCGCAGCAGACGCTTGCGGCCGCGGGTGTCGGTAAGCTCGATGGTGTCGCCGGGCCTCGCCTTGGCGAGCAGATCGCCGTCGACGGGAATCGTCGCGTCGTCCACGTCGGCGTCATGCACGCGCGCGACGAACCGCACGCGTGCGGGCTCGGTCACCCGGCCGACCGTGTCGCGCATCGGCCGCCACTTGACCACCGCGGGCCCCGGCTCGATCGGGCCCGTGCGAAGCTTGGGTCCGGCAAGGTCGAAGGACAACGCGCAGCGCTTGCCGGTCTCGCGCTCGGCTCGACGCAGGTGCTTGACCATCCGCTCCCAGACCTTGGGATTGTCGTGGGCGCAGTTGATGCGCATGACTTCCATGCCGGCCTCGACCAGGTCGCGGATCAACGCCGGCTGTTCGGCCGCTTCGCCGGGCATCGTCACCATGATCCGCGTCGCCCGGCCGCGACGCGCGGGTCCGAGGATCGCGTTCGCGTGCTCGGCGAGCAGCGCGTCGCCGGTATCGAACGTGATCGGCGGCGGACTCGCAATCTCCGCCGGAACCGGCTGGTTGCGGAGCGTGAACAGCACCTCGAGGACCGCCTGCAGCGAGGCCATGACGTGCGCTTCCATGCGGCCCAGCGAGCTCAGGCCCAGCCGGGCAAGTTCGTCCTGCAGCTCGCGCACGTCGTGCCGACGCACGGCGAGGTAGTGGACGAGGTTGTAGGCGCTCTCGCGCATCGACGGCGCGGCGGCATCGAGCTCGGTGGCGAACTCCTGCTCGGCCGCCAGCGCAGCGCGGCGCAGCTCCTCGACGCTACGAGCGGCACGCTCGAGGCGCAGGGCTCGGGAGACTTCACGGTCGGTGCGTCGCGGGGCAGTCATCGTGGGCGGGTGTTGAAATCTCGTGGCGGGCGGACAGGTCGTGCGCGCCGAAGTGCACGAGAATTCGGAGCGGCGTGCGCCGGCGCCACCATATTGAACATTGGACACAATATTGCAGGCTCGTTGCAACCATGTGTCAACGCGAATCGCGGGACAGCGTCCTGAGCGCTGCCCAGCACGTCGGCTGCGCCGACACGTGCTTCCGGCAAGGTGGCTTTAGTCGTCGAAAGTTCTTGCGAACCTACAATGAATGCGGCGCGTCGAATATGCGAGGCGCACGATCATACACAGGGTTATCCACAGAAATTGTGAATAACTGCGTCCTTGCGCCGTTCACTTAGGCGGTGCGCACCTGCACCACGGTAAGACCACCATCGACCGATAACCGTCGACGCTTTGCGAATCCCGAGTATCGACGGTGCGAGGGTTACAGGCAGGGCGGAAGCGATGCAATCAGGTTGACCGCCCGTTCATTCCACGTGCGCATCTGCCGCGATGATCTCACGCTCCGACACTTCCATCGCGCTCCGCACGCGTGGCACAAGCGCGCCAACGACACGCTGCGCGAGCCCCCACGCATGCTCGTCGATGCCGAAGCAGAGAACGGGATCTCCGCGCGGATCCACTTCCGCGACGACCACGCCTTCGAACACCGCCGCGCCTCGGGCTGAAAGGCCGCGCAGCACGCCGTCGATGGGCGCGACGACGTCGCTTCTGCCTATCGCGCCGACGACTTCGCCTCGCCTTACCGGTTCTCCGATACGCCGATTCGTGGCGAACCGACCCGCCGTCGGCGCGCGGACGAATGGTATCCCTTCGGCGGCACCGACAAAGGGCCCACCGCCGGCGTCGAATCCCGTTGTTTGGCCGGCGACAATCGCGTCGGCCGATGCCTCCGGACCTGACGCGATGGCAACATCGACATCGACACCGGCTGTGTAACCGACGCCGATGCCGATGACTACGGCCCCTTTCGGGGCGCGTGCCTTGATGTCGCCGCCTTCACGACGTCTTGTCGATCGCGACTGGACGACCGCGATCGGATTCAAGGCGAGCGCCATCCCATGCCATGACCACGGCGTCGCCGCAATCACGCCCTCGCGGCGAAGCAAGGACGGAACGCTCTTCGCGCTCGCACAACACACTGCGGTTTCGCCGTCGAGCTCGGCATTGCCGAAATACCACGCGTTGGTGAACGACATGCCGCGGCGAGCCCACGGCGGGTCGATGTCGTCGCAGATCACTGACGCGAAACCGGCCCGGTGAAGGGCGACCGCTACCGCCGACCCGACGTCGTCAGCACCGATGACGATTGCCACGGGCCGCGCAGGTGCTTTGCTGGTTTTCATGCAGCTCCATCCAAAAGAAGCGGGCCGCCCGCGCCAGAGGTGCGGCCCTAATGCTGCCCGCAGCAGGAGAGATACAGGGCATGAGCATCACAGCCCAATGTGTCAGCTTGAAGACAGCAGCGCCGGTCGGCCGCAGGTGCCGGCACCCTTGTCGTCGAATCGTCATCCGCCCTTCACACGGATGTCGCATCCGGCACCTACCGTGGCAGGCATTTCAACCCTGCTCAATGAGTTGCCGATGCTACTTGCCACGCCACACGAGATTCGCAGCAACGTCGCGCGACGGTTGTCGGTCGGACTCGCCACCTCGTCCGGCGACATCGAGGCGGCGCAGCGGTTGCGCTACCGCGTGTTCGTCGAGGAATTGGGAGCGCGCATCAACGGCCGCACACCGGGTCGCGACGAGGACATTTTTGACGCCTGGTGCGAGCACCTGATCATCCGCGACGACGCGGTCGACCGGGTCGTCGGCACGTACCGGATTCTCACGCCTGATCGAGCGAAGCGCATCGGCGCCTGCTACGCCGACGGCGAGTTCGACCTGACACGCTTCCGGCGTGTGCGGCCACGGGCCGTCGAGGTCGGCCGCGCGTGCATCGACGCCGAGTACCGAAGCGGGGCGGCGATCATGCTGCTCTGGCAGGGCCTTGCGCGGTACATGCGCGAGCGGCACTTCGACAGCCTGTTCGGCTGCGCATCGATCAGTCTGCGCGACGGCGGCGCCAACGCCGTGCGCGTCTACGATCATGTCGCGCCACGCCACCTCGCTCCGATCGAATACCGCGTATTCCCGCGGCATCGGCTCGCGGCGCACGAGGACGCCGATCGCGCGATCGCCGGGGCGACCGCGGCATTGCCGCCGCTGCTCAAGGGCTACCTGCGGCTGGGAGCCTGGGTCGGCGGCGAGCCCGCCTGGGACCCGGATTTCAATACCGCGGACCTTTTCGTTTTCCTTGAGCTCGTGCGCCTGGAAGCGCGGTATGCGCGACACTACCGCGGGCAGGCTGCCCTGCAAGGTCGCCGATCCAGCTGACAGAGCACGAATGGCGCCGCGCGACGTCCCTGCCAACGTGCTGTTTCCACCGGCTGCGCCGGAGCGCGAGCATGCCGGCAGGCGTCTGCGCTTCCGCGCGATCTTCATCTCGGACACGCACCTCGGGACACCCGGATGTCAGGCAGGGCTCCTGCTCGAGTTCCTGCGCCGCACCGAGTCCGACTACCTCTATCTCGTCGGCGACATCGTCGACGGCTGGCAGATGCAGCGCCGTTGGTATTGGCACCAGTCGCACAACGACGTCGTGCAGAAGGTGCTGCGCAAGGCGCGCAAAGGCAGCGCGGTTGTCTACATCCCGGGCAATCATGACGAGGCCGCGCGCCATTACCTTGGCCTCGCGTTCGGCGAGATCGTGATCCGCGACGAGGCGATCCACACGACGGTGCGCGGCACGCGGCTGCTGGTGACCCATGGCGACCTGTTCGACGGCGTCGTCCAGTGCGCACGCTGGCTCGCACTGCTCGGCGACGTGCTCTACACGTTCACGCTGAAGCTCAACCGTCACTTCAACGCGCTGCGGGCGCGCCTCGGCCTGCCCTACTGGTCGTTGTCGCAGTTCCTGAAGCACAAGGTGAAGAACGCGGTGAGCTACATCGTGGCCTTCGAGGAGGCGCTGGCTCGAGAAGCGCGGGACCGCGGCTTCGACGGGGTCGTCTGCGGCCACATCCACAAGGCGGAGATCCGCGACATCGACGGCATCCTCTACTGCAACGACGGCGACTGGGTCGAGAGCCTGACGGCGCTCGTCGAAACCCTGGACGGCGAACTGCGCATCGTGCACTGGCACGACGTCGTCGCCGCTACGCGGGAAATCGACGCCGGTCCGATGCAGACGGTGTGGCGCACGTCACGCGATCCGGCCGTCGCCGACCATGACCGAGGGCAACCGGCGTGCGCATCCTGATTGCGACCGACGCGTGGGCGCCACAGGTCAATGGGGTCGTCACGACGCTTGCGAACACGGTCCGGCGTCTGGAGGCGCTAGGACATGACGGTGCGCCTCGTCACCCACGAAGGCTTTCGCACGATGCCGCCTGCCGAGCTATCCGGAAATCCGCCTGGCCATTGCTCCGGGCCAGCGCGCCGGCCGCTTGGTCGACGAGTTCGAGCCGGACGCCGTGCACGTCGCGACCGAAGGTCCGCTGGGCCTCGCCGTGCGACGCCACTGCGTGAGTGCGGGTCTGCCGTTCACCACCGCGTTCCACACGCAGTTTCCCGAATACGTCCACGCCCGCTGTAGGCTGCCGGTCGCCATCACCTATCGCTGGCTGCGCTGGTTCCACGGGCCCGTCGGCCGCAGTGCTGGTCGCCACGCCGGAGATTCATCGCCGTCTCGCCGCCCGCGGCTTCAGCAACCTGTCCCACTGGTCGCGTGGCGTCGATACCGACCTGTTCAAGCCCGCCGAGCGAATCACCCTGGCCGACCGGCGGCCCATCTTCCTCTACGTCGGACGCATCGCCGTCGAGAAGAATATCGAGGCGTTCCTCGAGCTCGATCTGCCCGGGACGAAGTGGGTTGTCGGCGACGGCCCTATGCGGGCATCGCTCGAAGCGCGGTTTCCCGACGCGGTCTTTCACGGGATGCGGCGCGGGGTTGAGCTCGCGCACTACTACCAGCAGTCCGATGTCTTCGTCTTTCCGAGCCGGACGGACACGTTCGGGCTCGTGCTGGCCGAGGCAATGGCCTGCGGCACGCCCGTCGCGGCGTATCCCGTGACCGGCCCGGTCGATGTCGTACGCGATCCCGACGCAGGCGTGCTGTCCGAGGACCTGCGCGGCGCCGCGCTCGCTGCGCTCGGGCTCGATCGCTCCGCAGTGCGCCGCTACGCGCTGCAATTCTCGTGGGCGGCCGCCACCGAGCAATTCGTCGCCGCGCTGTCGATGGCGCGCTCGGGCGGGAAACTTCCGCGAGCAGCTTGAACCGCGCCGCCTCCGTCCGCGACAAGGAGGCGGGGCGCGCAGATCACCGCCCGTTCGGCCCGACATACGCGCAGCGCAGGGCAGCCGCGGCTCAGCGGCGTCGTTGCGTCAGCGTGTCCCGAGCGCGCCGGCTCGCGAACAGGATCAGGTAATCGGTAATGCGCGCTCCGTCACGGAGTCGGGAGAATTCGCCTTCGTAAACCTCTTTTACTTCGTCGAACGGCCGGGACGTCTCCCGCGCCAGCGCTTCGATCACGCTCAAGCTGACAGCTTCCTGGTCGTCGTCGATATAAAGTCCGCCCACCGCGCGTCTCCATTTTGTTGATGAGACCCCGTCGTCGGCAGCAATGATCGCCGCTGCCGGCGCAACGGGCACGCCGCGCGAGGATCGCTCGCGATGGCCCGTGCCGCGCCGATTTTACAGCGATTCAAACGGCGAAATGGAGCCTTCCTGATGACGAGTGCTGTCACATTTCTGTAACGCCATCCATCCACCATGTCTTTCATATACTTGCCGCGCGCGCCTCAACCCGCGCCGCAGGATTCCCCCACTGCTGTCCATCGCCGAACGGCGCGCGATTTGGCGCCGCGAAAGCATCTGCACGATGAGCATCGCCCTGCCTACGTACGGCGCCGACCGTTCCGGAATGGTGTGCGGATTCGTGTTCTCGCCGGACACCGCAGGGCGGCCGATCGCCGCGCAGGAGGCGCTGGAATGGCTCGCGCGCGGAACGAAATCCACGGGAAGCGAATTTCTGTGGCTCCACTTCAACCTGGCCCATGCCAGCACAGACAGATGGATGCGCGATCACCTCGCGCTGACCGAGGCCTTCCAGGAAACCCTCGGCGACGGATCGCAGTCCACGCGGATCGCGGCGCAGGTCAATCAGCAGAACAATCGAAGCCTGTTCCTGCTCACCGTCTTTACCGTCCTCGCGTTGCCGATCAACATCATCGCCGGCCTGTTCGGCATGAACGTCGGCGGCATCCCGATGAATCAGGACGATCGCGGCTTCTGGACGATCGTCGGGATCGTGGCGGCGTTTACGGTTCCCACGCTGTGGATCGTGCTGCGCCGACGGCGCGACTGAGGATCGCGGCGGGCAACCCAACGCGTTCCCAAGTACCCCGGGTCGCCGCCCGGCGCCAACCGTGCCGCCGCCGACGCCGCACTCGCACGTTCGTGCCGCACGCTGCACGACCTTCTTGGTCGCTTCCGGACGACGCACCAACCGACGGTTCACGCACCCTCGTTGGCAAACTGGCCTGTCGACGAGTTCAGAACGCCTTGACCAGGGCGTAATACCAGTCGCTCATCCGGGATCCCAGGAAGGCGCGGCGTGCCATCTCAACCAGACGCCATCGGTCGAGGCGCCACGTATAGGGTTCGATCTGTGACAGCCTGCCGAAGCTCGGGTCTTCCCGCACGACGACCGGCTGAACGACCGCGACGCGTTGATTGCTTGCCGCCGTTCGCCCGCCAAGAACGTGGTCGATGGGCACGCGCAGCCTCAGCGGCCGTATCGCGAACAGGCGCTCCAGATATTCGCGTCGAATCACGTACCCCCAGGTGTTGTAGATCGCCCCGACGGGCTCGTGCACCCAGATGCCGTTGATCCGGGTTCGTCGCCGGGCAGACAGATTCTTGGAGGACGTTCCGAGGTAGATGACATCGTAGGAATCCTGCGTCGCGAGCGCGTCGACGACGCGGGAGAATTCAGGATCGAGGATTACGTCATCCTCGATGACCGCGCAGGCATCCCCCGTACCCGACGATAGAAAGGCAGCCCATGCCGCGAGGTGGGACATCCAGCAACCTATCTCGGCCCCGCTCAACGATTCGAAGGCAAAACGAATCGCCGGGAATCGACGTCCCGCGCGGGCAGCGATCTGCTGGCGGCTCAACGTGCGGCAGTCGATACCGATGCGACGCGCAGCAACGCCCCTTGCCTGTAGCTGGGCGAGCATGTGCTGGCGGCGTTGCGTCGCGGCATCGAGATTGATGAGGAACAGCGGGGTATCGCTCGGCTGCGACGCGCGCTGAGTTCTGCGCGTTGGCGAATTGGCAACAGTGGGCATGCGCTAGCGTGATGGTCGATACGCGACTCGTCGCTGGAGGCACGGTACCCCACCACTATTACGGCGCGGTTTCAGTCGATGTCCGTGAGCGATGAATCGCGTGCGGCGTACCGATCTGCTCGAGAATGGTTCCGAGCCGTCACCGCGCGCCGACGACGCATTTCATTGCCACATGGCCGTCATCAAGTGCCCGGATACTTCGTTGCCGCTGAACCGAACTTTCTCAACCCGATCAGCCCAAGGAGCAACGAGATGATGAAGCACAAGCCTCTGGTCCTCGCCCTCGCCGCCGCCCTCACGACCGCCCCTGCCGCCGTCCTCGCCGGTCCGCCCTCGAAGGTCGTTCCCACGAGCGCGCAGTCCGTCGAGTTCATTGGCATGCCCTCTCCCGCCACGCCGGAAGAGCGCGCGAAGGCCTACACCACGGCGACCGTCGTCGTCACCTACGCGAACGGAGGGACCCAGGTCTTTCCGCTGAGCTACCAGACCCTGCACTACAACACCGACACGATCGGCGGCGTTACCGCGGGTCTTCTCTACGACGTCGCCGGAAACCCGCTCCTCGACGTCAACGGCAATCCACACATCGCCGAAACCCCGGACGCCAACAGCCTGCTCGAGGTGCCGGGCGCGAAGAGCGACGACCCCCAGAGCCGGCGGCTCTACATGGTCACCCACTTCGAGTACGACTGGCTCGACACGGCGGGCAACGACCAGTACGGCAAGCAGCCGATGACCATGAGCCTGGCCACCCTCGACCAGAACAAGAAGACCGGCAAGCTCAGGACGGTCGCCCTCGCGAACATCGACATGTCCGGTGTCGGCGGCCTCTGGATCCCCTGCGCCGGGTCGCTCTCGCCATGGAACACGCACCTCGGTAGCGAGGAGTACGAACCTGACGGGCGCTGCGCGCTCGACGCCACCGATCCTTCCTACTCCTGCGCGAGCGGCGCCATTGGCCTCGACGCGATGAACCGCTACCTCGATCCGACCGGCGCGACCAAGCCCGCCCGGGTCTACGACTACGGCCTCACACCCGAGGTGACCGTCGACCGGCAGGGGAGCGCGAGCGTGGTCAAGCACCGGACGCTCGGTCGCCTCTCGCGGGAGTTGGTGCAGGTGATGCCGGACCACCGCACGGTTTTCCAGGGCGACGACGGCACCTACAACGTGCTGACGATGTTCGTCGCCGACAACGGTGCCGACCTCTCCGCCGGCACGCTCTACGCGGCAAAGTGGAATCAGACGAGCGCCCCGACCACACCGGGCGGTGAAGCCGCGCTGACCTGGTACCGGCTCGGCCACGCCACCGACGCCGCGATCGCGGCCATGGTCGACGCCGGCATCAAGTTCAGCGACATCTTCGAGACCGCAGCCGCATCGGCCCCAGGCTTTACCACCATCAAGGCCGGCCACAACAAGGGCCTGGTCGAGTACCTGAAGCTCAAGCCCGGAATGGAGCAGGCCGCGGCCTTCCTCGAGACGCGCCGCTACGCAGCCTACGTGGGCGCCACCACCGAGTTCGAGAAGTTCGAGGGTGTGACGGTCAACGCCACCGACAAGAAGGTGTACGTGGCCATGACCCGGATGCGCGACGGGATGGAGGACAAGCCCACGGATCCGGTGAACCACATCCGCGTTCCCAGGCTACTCGCCGGCGCAGTCTATGAGATCGACCTCGCGGGCGGCCAGCGCGACACCGACGACAACCCGATTGACAGCGCCTATGTCGGCACCGCGATGCGCGCCATGGTTCTCGGCGAGGACATCACAAAGGATGCGGCGGGCAACACCGCGGCGGTGGACAAGATCGCCAATCCGGACAACCTAAAGTACTCGGCGAAGATGAGGACACTCTTCATCGGCGAGGACAGCAGCACCGCCCACATCAACAACTTCCTCTGGGCGTATCACGTCGACACGAAGAAACTCTCGCGCATCCTCTCGCTCCCGGCCGGTGCCGAGAGCACAGGGCTGCAGGCGATCGACGACCTGAACGGCCACGCCTATGTCATGAGCAACTACCAGCATGCGGGCGACTACTCGTCGAACATCGACGGGACGCTGAAGACGCAACTCGAGCCGCTCATTGACAAGACCAAGGCCGCGGTCGGCTACATCGGAGGTCTGCCCGGTCTGAAGTAGACCGCTCGCGTTGAATACCGACCCACTCGCGACGCCGGGGCAACCCGGCGTCTCTCATTTCGGCTCTTCACCAAGCTGCAGTGGCGCGTTCCGGCACTCTCGGGCGAGACGCCAAGCGCCTGGGATCGCTGGATTGCTAACGGCTCATCCGTTCCCGGACCTTCTTCAGCGCATCGATGAAGGCACTCAGCCCCGCCTTGTCCAGACCTTCCGGCACGGTCTCGAATTCGAGCAGCAGGTTCTTGTCGTTCTTGGACAGATGAAGGGTCACTGCGCCGCATCGACCAAGGTCGACCTTCTTCTTGTACGCGTCACCCATAGGAAACTCCTTTGCAGGTTATCCAACGAATTTGACGTAATCGGCCGTATGTCCGCCGCCACCTCATTGGCACGCGTGGTGCGTCAGTCTTCAAACTGACACATTGCTTGCCTAGACTTCTCCAACGAAGATCCACCGACACGCAACCAGCGGATCGTTTGGGCCACCCTCTTGAAGCGGCAGTCGACGACATTGACCTGAGGCTTGGCACAAGCGCTCGACGCAAACTTATACCCGATTTTCGAATGCATCGGTGTCACAATTCCCCACCCTCCGCACGGGCTGAGTTGCCGCGGCTCTTGACATGAATAGGCTGCTGGCTTCGTCGTCACGGGCGATGTCGACCGATGCCAACGGCGTGTTGGCGCGAAAGGCGGACCTGTGCGCCTCCATCCTCGCCGAGGCGCGACGGCTCGTACGAATCGGCCAGTTCGAGGCGCCGCTCAATCAGTTGGTCTTTCGCGCCTGCGAGCTTCTGGAGGACGTGGACGAGGTGCTGGTTGCCTTGCATCCGATACGAGACGGTGGCGCTTTCGCTGTGGCAGCGGGGCTGCATCGCGAACTGGAGCAGATCCAGGCAGCCATCCCCGCCGCAAGTCGCGGTCGCCCCTCCAACTCGCCCGTCGATCGCGCGCGCTAGGAAGTGTGCATCGCTGCGCGCCCATTCGGTGTACGGCAACGTGTAAACGAGCCACAAGATGATGGAGGCGCATGGCGCTTCCTCGATGCGCCGTGCGCGTCTAACCGACGCCTACGACAAGCCGATCGCCAACGCGGTTCGGTCAGGGTGCTCGGCTAAAGTGGAGGTGTACCGGATGGAGCCCGATGAAATCCGCATCAGTTATGCGATGTTCCGCGAACTCTGGAAGCATCTGGTATCGAAGCGCAAGGCGCGCAAGTTGGAAGTGGACCGGCACGTGATCTGGCAGAGGCTGGCAGACGGACGCCTCGCCTTGCGCGAACGGGCAGCCGGATCGGACGAAGCTGCCGTTGAAGAAGGGGCGGTGGTCACGCTGTCGCTCGACAACGGTGGGCAGGTCCGAAATTGGTTCAGCAAGCATGGCGTACACGTGGTGCCCATCGAAGTGGCGACGCCTTCGGAGTTCTTGGAGGCCAGCGCGCCCGATGCTCTTCAGACTCCGGACGCCAGGGTGCGGGGTACGGCCAAGCCCCGGGGGCCCAGAACCGGCAAGCCGACGCGGGAACAGCGACGTGGCATGTCCACCCCGAAGCAATCCGACGCCAAGAAGATGAATGGCAACACTCCCATCAAGCATCGCCGTACCGCGGCGGCGTAACCCGCCCTGTCACGTGCGCGGCGACCTCGATAAGCGACCCGTTGGGTCGATGCCGACCTCGTCACACACCCTTGTTCCACGTGTCCACGGCGTTCTGCGGATACCAGGATCCGGGTCAGTCGGGCGCTTTGCGGTGGGCTGGCACGTTCGGTGCTTGTCCGACATTCCCCGCGGATCTTCTGCGTGGTCGCCACAGGAGGTGGATCATGTACTGGATGCTGCTGCCAATGGACCCCCACCAAAAAATGCACCTGGAAACGCGTCAATTGCCCCGAACCGGTGGTCCGGGCGGCGTCTTCCACAAACTTTGGAGCATCGTCCGGCATCTGCTGGGCTTGATGCGCCGCTAGACGGTCGATGAAGGCCGTGGATCAACCCGACTGCGGCCAATCTTGGTTTCCGCGGCGCGGCGATACACGGGTCGGTCAGGCGACCAAATTCGAATTGCGGATCAACTTGAAGGCAGCCCCGGCGCTCACGCCACCGCCGACGTGC
>CAWJLG010000005.1:0-260225 GCA_963843595.1 uncultured beta proteobacterium
CGCCGTCGGATGGTGGCGGAAATAGTCCTGCGCTGGCTCGAGCCCGAGTCGGTCAGTTAGCCCGGCAGTCGCATTCTTCATCGAGGAGGTAACATGGAATTCAAGATCGACCGTCGTTCCGCAATAAAGGCAGGCGCCGCGCTTGCGGCCTCCCAGTTCGTTCCCGCCTGGGCGCAGGACAAGCCCACGCTGCGCTTCGCGTCGGTGTTCGCGGACAAGGACATCCGCGCGGACATGATCCGCATGCTGGCGAAGGATGTCGAAGCCGACGTACACGATCGAGCCGTTCTTCAATGCGACGCTGTTCAAGCAGGGCACCGAACTCGTCGCCCTGCAGCGCGACAACCTCGAACTCGGCAACGTCGCGCCGCAGGACATCTCCAAGCAGCTGCCCGCGTGGTCGATCCTGACGTCGGCCTACCTGTTCCGCGACGCGCACCACCTGAACGCGTTCTTCGCGAGCGACCTCGCGACCGAGATGAAGCAGATGGCCGAGGATCAGCTCAAGGTCAAGATCCTCGCGCCGACGTTCTACGGGACGCGGCAGGTCGGCCTCAAGCCGAAGAAGAAGATCAACACGCCGGCGGACATGGCCGGCATCAAGCTGCGGATGCCGCCGGGCGATGCGTGGCAGCTCCTCGGCCGCTCGCTCGGCGCCAACCCGACGCCGATCGCGTTCGCCGAGACCTACACCGCGCTGCAGACCGGCGCCGTCGACGGCCAGGACAACCCGCTGCCCAACGTGCAGGCGGTGAAGTTCTACGAGGTGATGTCGCAGATCGTGCTGACGTCGCATCTGGTCGCCTTCGACGTGCTGACGATGAACCTGAAGACGTGGAACGGCATGTCGCCGGCGAAGCAGAAGTCCTTCCAGGCGGCGGTCGACAAGGCGATCAACTGGAGCGCCGACCGAGCACCTGAAGCGCGAGGCCGAGCTGGCCGAGGACTTCAAGAAGCGGGGCCTCGACGTCTACACGCCCGATCTCAACGCCTTCCGCACCTACGCGCAGAAGGTCTACCTCGCGTCCGACGAGGCGAAGGCATGGCCGAAGGGCATGCTGGAGAAGGTCAACGCGATGAAATAGCCGCCGGCCGCCGCGGGCCGGTCGCCGGCCCGCGGCGGCCATTGCAGGCCGAGTGCCCGGCCGACGGGTCGAAGCGGGGGCGCGATACGCGCCGGGAGGAGAAGGTCAGTCCATCATGAGTGCAACCATCCAGGGTGTCGTCGGCTGGATGCGGCGCCGCGCGGAGAACGTCGTCGCCGGCTTGCTCGGCATCATGTTCGTCGCGTTCATCGTCCAGATCGTCTTCCGGTACGTCTTCAACTTTCCGATCGGCTGGTCGTCCGAGCTTTCCGTCGTCACCTGGCTGTACATGACGCTGCTCGGCTCCGCGTTCTGGCTCAAGGAAAGCGAGGAAGTCCGCTTCGATCTCCTGTCGGGCGCGCTGGGGCCGCTGGGACGGCGCGTGCTTGGACTCGTCGTGGCGGTCGCGGCGGTCGTCCTGTTCGGCATGGCGCTGCCGGCGACGATCAAGTACGTGGCCTTCATGAAGGTCGAGAGCAGCTCGTACCTCAAGATCCGCCTCGACATCCTGTACTCGGTCTACGTCGTCTTCGCGGTGGCGGTGATCGTCCGCTACGTCTGGGCGATCGTGAGCCTGCTGCGCGGCGAGGCGCCGGAAGAGGCCGACATCACGAAGGCGACCTCCGGACTATGAGCATGCCCAGCCCCTTCGCCCTGTCGCTGATCGCCATCGTGGGCTTGAGCCTGCATCGGGCTGCCGCTCGCCTACGCGATGATCGGCGGCTCGATCCTCTGGCTGTTCCTGTCCGGCCTCGACATGGGGACCGCCGCCGAGCAGCTGCTGAACGGCATGATGGCGAGCCAGCTGCTGCTCGCGATCCCGCTGTTCATCCTCGCCGCCGAGTTCATGAACACCGGCAGCATCATGGACAGGCTGCTGCACTTCTGCAACGCGATCGTCGGTCGCTTCCGCGGCGGCCTCGCGCAGGTCAACGTCGTGCAGAGCATCATCTTCGCGAGCATGTCGGGCTCGGCGCTCGCCGACGCCGCGGCCTCCGGCAAGCTGATGCAGTCGCTGATGACGCGCGACGGCAAGTACCCGCCCGCGCTATCGCCGCCGCGCTGACCTGCGTGTCGTCGGTCATCGGGCCGATCATCCCGCCGTCGATCCCGCTGGTGCTCTACGCGCTGATCTCGGACACGTCGGTCGGCTACCTGTTCCTCGGCGGCGTCGATTCCGGGCCTGCTGCTCGGCGCCGTGCAGAGTGGGCTGATCGCCTTCACGGCCAGGCGGCGCAACTTCCCGGTCGAGGAGCGGGTCCCGCTGCGCGACATGCCGCGCGTGACCTGGGAAGCGATGCCGGCGCTGCTGATGCCGGTGATCCTTCTCGGGTGCCTGTACAGCGGGGTCACCACGCCCACGGAGGCCGCCGCGGTCGCCGCCGCGTACGCGCTGCTGGTGTCCGCCGTGCTGTACCGCAGCGTCCGCTTGAAGGACATCTACCACTCGCTGGCCTCGAGCGCGCGCGTCACGATCTCGATCGGCATGCTGATCGCCGGCGCGCTGGTGTTCAACTTCGTCATCACGTCGGAGAACATCCCGAAGACGCTCAGCGTGTTGCTGAAGACCTACGAGCTGTCGCCGGTCGTGTTTCTGCTGGCGGTCAACGTCCTGCTGCTGGTCCTGGGCTGCTTCCTCGAAGGGCACGACGATCATCCTCGTGATCCTGCCGGTCCTGCTGCCCACCGCGCAGTCGCTGGGCATCGACATGGTGCACTTCGGCGTGATGTGCGTCGTCAACATCATGATCGGGCTGGTCACGCCGCCGTACGGGCTGCTGCTCTTCATGATGAACAAGATCGCCGACGTGCCCGCTGCGCGACATGGTGCGCGAGGTGATGCCGTTCCTGTACGTGACGTTCGGCGCGCTCGCGCTGATCACGTTCGTGCCGGACTTCGTGCTCTGGCTGCCGAGGCTGCTCGGCTACACAGGCTGATGGGGTCGCTGGAGCGCAGGACGCAGGGTCGCCGCGATTGTCCATGAACACGATCCGCATTGCCGTCGCCGGCGCAGGAGCCATCGGCCTGCGGCACATCGAGGAAATCCGGACGAGCCGCTCGGCCCGGCTGGCCTCCATCGTCGACGTGTCGCCGAAGGCGGCCGAGGTAGCGAGGAAGTCGGGCGTGCCGCTCTACGGCTCGCTCGCCGAACTGTTCGCGAAGGACAAGCCGAACGGCGTGATCCTGGCGACCCCCAATCAGCTGCACGTCGAGCAGGGACTCGAATGCATCGCGGCGAACGTGCCGACGCTGATCGAGAAACCGGTGGCCCGCACGCTTCAGGAAGGCATCCGGCTCTGCGAGGCGGCCGAGCGCGCCGGCGCGAAGATTCTCGTCGGCCATCACCGGCGGCACAGCCCGATCCTGCACAAGGCCGTGGAGATCGCGAAGTCCGGCGTCCTGGGGCCGCTCGTCGGCGTGATCGGCAGTGCGGTGTTCTGCAAGCCCGACGCGTACTTCGACGGGGCGAATGCCTGGCGCAAGGAACCGGGCGGCGGACCGATCCTGATCAACATGATCCACGAGATCGACAACCTGCGCGCGATGGTCGGCGAGATCGTCGCGGTACAGGCGTTCTCCTCCAATGCGACGCGCGGCTTCAAGGTCGAGGACACGGTCGCGATCAACCTGCGCTTCGCCAATGGCGCACTGGGCACGTTCCTGCTGTCCGACACCGCGGCCTCGCCGAAGAGCTGGGAGCAGACGTCGCAGGAGAACAAGGCGTACTCGACGTACGACGACGAGGACGCGTACACGATCATCGGAACGAAGGGATCGCTGGGCGTACCGACGATGCGGCTGCGGCATTACATTAGGAACGAGGACCGGTCCTGGTTCAAGCCGTTCACGACGCGCACGGTGTCGCTCGAGCGCCGGGATCCGCTCGCGCTGCAGATCGAGCACTTCGCGGCGGTGATCCGCGGCGAACAGGCGCCACTGGTGACGTGCCGCGACGGCCTGCAGAACCTGCGTGTGACCGACGCGATCGTCGAGGCCGCCCGTAGCGGGCGAGTTGTCGACACGTTTTGACAGCGAGGCGGACATGATCAGCGGCAAGACCACCCTCATTGGCCACATCGGCTATCCCACGGAGTCGTTCAAGGCGCCGCTGATCTACAACCCTTGGTTCGACAAGCACGGGATCGACGCGGTCGTGATGCCGATGGGGTGCAAGGCGGACAACTATCCGGACTTCATGAGGGCGTTCTTCCGCCTCACGAACGTGCGTGGCGCGCTGATCACGATGCCCCACAAGGTGACGACGGTCGCGCTGCTCGACGAGGTGACGACGACGGTCAGGATCGCCGGTTCCTGCAACGCGATCCTGAAGCGCCCCGACGGCACGCTTCTGGGCGACATGTTCGATGGCGCCGGATTCACACGAGGCCTCAAACGCAAGGGGCTGAAGCTCGCAGGCGCGACTTGCCTCGTCGTCGGCAGCGGCGGCGTCGGCTCGGCGATCGCGGCGTCGCTGGCGGCCGAACGTGTGGCGGCGCTGACGCTGTTCGACACGCACGCCGCTTCCGCCGCGGGACTCGCGGCGCGGGTGCGGGAGCACTACCCGGCGATCACCGTGCGGGTCGGATCCAGCGATCCGGCGGGTTACGACCTCGTCGTCAACGCGACCCCGCTGGGCATGAAGGCCGGCGACCCGTTGCCCTTCGACGTCAGCCGGCTTGCTCCCGCCACGTTCGTGGGCGAAGTCGTGATGAAGCAGGAAATCACGCCGCTGCTGCAGGCGGCCCGGGACCGAGGGTGCCGATTCCAGATCGGTACCGACATGTTGTTCGAGATGATCCCGGCGTACCTGGAATTCTTCGGTTACGGCACGACGACGCCGGACGAGTTGCGCGCGGTGGCAAAAGTTTCATACTGAGCGGTCGCGGGCCGCGCGGCCGACGTTGTCGGGGTGGGGCAGCAGGCGGTGCGCGGCGGCATCGACGGTGGTTCAGCGGCAGCGGCATCCGCAAGGCAGGGCCTGCAGCTGGAACGGGCCCTGATCAAAACGAAACGGGGCATACTGCGTCGCGGCGCTCGCGGGGTGGAGTGCCGCAATCCGGCCACAACGGAGGAGGCCCGACATGGGTGACCTGATCCAGCTCATCGTCTCCGGCATCGCGACCGGCGCGATCTACGCGCTCGCGGCGCTCGGCTTCACGCTGCTCTGGCAGGCCTCGGGGACGATCAACTTCGCGCAGGGCGAGTTCGTGATGCTGCCGGCGTTCGCGATGCTCCTCTGTATCGGCTTCGGGGCGCCGCTCTGGCTCGCGTTTCTGCTGACCTGCGCCGCGGCGATGCTCGTCCTCGGCTGGGGATTCAAGCGCCTGGTCGTCGATCCGCTGATCCGCCACGGCGTGATTCCGCTGGTCATCGCCACTCTCGGCCTCTCGATCGTGCTCAAGACCGTCGTGCGCGCCGGGTACAGCGCGGAAGCGCACCAGTTCGCGAGCCCCTTCCCCGCGGGCCAGTTCGCGGTCGCCGGCATCAACGTCTCGTACGCGGACATCGGGACGCTCGTCATCGCGGGCGCCATCGTGATCGGTCTGCAGACCTTCGTGAATCGCACGGTGACCGGCCGCGCGATGCAGGCCGTGGCGCAGAACACCGACGCGGCGCGCGTGCTCGGGATCGACGTCAAGCGGATGGTGCTCTACACGTTCCTGATCAATGCGGTGCTGGCGGTGGTCGCGGCGCTGCTCGTCACGCCGACCTATCTCGCCAAGTTCGACATGGGCGACTCGATCGGCCAGAAGGCGTTTTTCGCGGCGATCATCGGGGGGTTCAACCAGACTCGCGGTGCGCTGCTCGGCGGCGTGCTGATCGGGGTTCTGGAGAACGTGGTCGGCTTCTACGTCTCTCCCGCCTACAAGGAAGGCGTCGCGCTGATGCTGTTCCTCGTCGTCATCCTGTTCCGGCCCGAGGGTCTGCTCGGCAAGGCCGAGGAGCGCAAGGTATGAGCGCCGCCGGGCCGTCCCAAGGCGCTCGCCCCCTCCGTCGGGAGGGGGGGCGCGAAGTCCGCGCAGCGGCGAGCGTGGGGGAGCTTACCCAATGAATGCGCCGATCAAGACGGTGGTCCTGGTGGCGGTCCTCGCAGCCGTCGCGGTGGCGGCGACCTTCATGAAGCGCAGCGACGTCTATCTGCTGTCGCTGTACTGCGTCTACCTGATGGCCACGATGGGACTCAACCTCACCGTCGGCTACGCCGGGCAGATGTCGCTCGGGCAGGCGGCCTTCCTCGGCATCGGCGCCTATCACGCGGCGATCCTGCTGAAATTCGGCTTGCCGTTCTTCCTGGTGCTGCCGGTGGCGGCGGTGGTGTGCTTCGCGCTGGGCCTCGCCCTCGGCTTCCCGGCGCTGCGCGTCCAGCACCACTACCTCGCGTTCGCCACGCTGGGCTTCAACGTCCTCGTCTACCTGATGATGCGCAACGAGGAGAAGATCACCGGCGGCACGTTCGGCATCTCGGGCATTCCGCGTCCCACGATCTTCGGCGTGGACCTCGGCGGCCACCTCGCGTACTTCTATTTCACGCTCGCCTCGCTGGTGGCGCTCGGGTTGGTCCTGTGGTGGCTGCTGCGCTCGCCGTGGGGGCGCGCATTCGCCGCGTTGCGCGACAACCCGATCCGGGCCGAAAGCCTCGGTGTCAACATCACCGCGTACACGCTGTTCGCGTTCGCCATCGGCGCGGCCTGTGCCGGCATTGCGGGCGTCTACTACGCGTCGCTGGTCGAGTTCATCGAGCCGGGTCCGTTCCACTTCTCGACCTCGCTCACGATGCTGCTGGCGGTCATTGTCGGCGGCTCCGGCAAGTTCTTCGGCCCGGTGGTCGGAACCTTCATCATCGTCCTCCTGCCCGAACTCCTGCGCAGCTCCAACGCGCCGTGGCTCAAGTTCATGCAGACCTGGTATCTGGCGGTATTCGGCGTCGCCGTGGTGCTGCTGATGCTCTGGCTCCCGGGCGGCCTGCTGTCGATCCCCGATCGCTTCAAGCGCAAGGGGGCCGCGAAATGACGGCGAACCCTTCGTTTCTCGAAGTCAAGGACGTCCGCAAGAACTACGGCGCGATCAGGGCCGTCGACGGCGTCTCGCTGTCGGTCGGACCGGGCGAGATCGTCGGCGTGATCGGCCCCAACGGCTCGGGCAAGACGACCTTGTTCAACAGCATCCTCGGCCAGATCAAGCCTTCGGGGGGCAGCGTCGAGTTCTGCGGCGAGGACATCACCGGGATGGCCCCGCTCGAGCTGTCGCGCCGCGGCATCGGGCGCACGTTCCAGACGCTGCAGGTGTTCGGCCAGCTGTCGGTGCGCGACAACCTGATCGTCGCCGCACAGGAGTTCAAGGGCACGCTGGCCAGCCGCCTGTTCGCCAGTCCCGATGCAGGACTCGGTCACCACGCCGACGAGATGATCGAGCTCTTCCGGCTGAAGCACGTCGCGCACCTGCCCGCGGGCAGCCTGTCGTACGGCCAGCAGAAGTTGATCGACATCGCGATGGCGTTCATGCCGGCGCCCCGGCTGGTGCTGCTGGACGAACCGTGCGCGGGGGTCAATCCCAGCCTCGTCGACCAGCTGCGCGAACTGCTGGTCGAGCTCAACAAGGCGCAGGGCGGCAGCTTCGTGGTCATCGAGCACAACATGGATTTCATCATGAGGCTCTGTCCGCACGTGATCTGCATGGTGGAAGGCAAGGTGCTGGCCGAAGGACCGCCGAAGGACGTGCAGGCGAATCGCGACGTCCTCGAAGCCTATCTCGGAAACTGACCATGGCAGAGAAGATCATCGAGTTCGAAAAGGTCGTCGCCGGATATTCGCCCAGTCTCACGATCCTGAACGAGACCACGCTCGACGCGCGCAAGGGCGAGATCACGCTGCTGATCGGCCCCAATGGTGCGGGCAAGTCGACGGTGCTGAAGACGTTGTTCGGGATGCTGATTCCCCGTGGCGGCGAGGTGCGTTTCGAAGGCAAGCGCATCAACGGCAAGCCGCCGCGGGAGCTCCTCGCCGAAGGCATCGCGTTCGTGCCGCAGGGGCGCAACCTGTTCGGCTCGCTGTCGGTGCGCCACAATCTCGAGCTCGGCGGCATCACGCTGCCGCGCGGCGAGCTGGGCGCCCGGATCGACGAGGTGCTGCAGCGCTTTCCGCGCATCAAGCAGCGCATCGACAACCAGGCCTCGACGATGTCGGGCGGCGAGCAGAAGCAGCTCGAAGTGGGACGCGCGTTGCTGCTGCATCCGCGCGTGCTGCTGATCGACGAGCCCTCGATCGGATTGTCGCCCAAGCTCGTGCAGGAAGTGATGACGCTGCTGCGCCAGCTGGCCGATGCCGGCACGACGATATTGATGGTCGAGCAGAACGTGCGCACGGCGCTCAAGTATTCCAACCGGGCGCTGGTGCTCGAGATGGGGCGGCTGGCGCTCGATCGGCCCGCGTCGGAGCTACTCGGCGACCCGGATCTCAATCGACTCTTTCTCGGAGGCGCCGGCCAGCACGGTGGTGCGCCTGCCGCCGCACCGGCCACCTGAGACATCGACGCGGCGAGCCGCCGCGCGCCCGCGTTCTCCAGGCCGATCGCGTCGGGAGCTACAATGGCCATCACCCTTTTGCAGTGGAGCACGTCATGAATGCAGGCAAGATCATCGATGTCAGGGGCACCAAGCTTGGTGGCGAAACGCCGCTCATCTGCTCGCCGCTGGTCGGCAGGACCCGGGAGCGGTTGCTCGCGGAGACCGCGAACGTCGTCGCGAAGAAGCCCGACGTCATCGAATGGCGGGTCGACTATTTCGAGGGCATCGGCGACACGCAGGCGGTGCTCGACACCGGGCGCGCGATGCGCGCGGTGGTGGGCAACGCGCCGATCATCTTCACGCGCCGTTCGATCAGGGAAGGCGGGGAGCGGATTCCGATCGGCGACGAGGAGGTCGTTCGGCTCTACGACGCCGTCGCGGCGAGCCGGTTCGTCGATTTCATCGATTTCGAGATGGGCAACGATCCCGAGCACGTGCGTCGCGTCCGCGAGAGCACGCGGACGCACGAGACGCGGCTGATCCTCTCGTACCACAATTTCGGGTACACGCCGGGGCTCGATTTTCTCGTCCAGCGCTTCCTCGAAGCCGAGCGGCTGGGCGCGGACGTCGCCAAGGTCGCGGTGGTGCCGCGCGACCGCGCCGACGTGCTGACGCTGCTCGCGGCGACTTCGCAGGCGGACGCGAAGGGGAAGATTCCGCTGATCAGCATGTCGATGGGACCGCTGGGGGCGGTGACGCGGATGGTCGGCGGTCTGTTCGGCTCGTCGCTCTCCTTCGCGGTGGGCGAGGGCAGTTCGGCGCCCGGCCAGATGCCGATCGCCGACCTCAACACCGTCTATGACGTCATCAAGCGTGCACGCGGCGGGCGCTGAGCGCGGCGCCGCACGCGTCGGGCACCGGGCCGGAAGACGTCGGATATGAAGAGGATCCGCTGGGGCGTCCTGGGGGCGGCGTCGATCGCGACGACGCGCACGATTCCGGCCATGGCGCAGGCCCCGAGCGCGACGCTGACGGCGCTGGCCTCGCGCGACGCCGCCCGGGCAAGGGAGGTCGCCGAGTCGTTCGGCATCCCGCGCGCCTTCGGTTCGTACGAGGCGCTGCTTGCCGATCCGGACATCGACGTCGTCTACATTCCGCTGCCGAACAATCTTCACTTCGATTGGTGCGTCCGCGCGCTGGAAGCGGGCAAGCACGTGCTGTGCGAAAAGCCGCTCTGTCTCGTCGGTGCGCGAGATCGAGGAGCTGGCGACGGTGCGCGACCGCACCGGGCGGCACATCGAAGAGGCGTTCGTCTATCGCAACCATCCGCAATGGGCGCGGATCGGGGAGTTGCTTCGCGACGATGCGATCGGGCAGGTGCGTGCCGTTCAGGGGACGATGGCCAAGCAGTTCCTCGATCCCAACGACATTCGCAACAATCCGGCGCTGGGCGGCGGCGCGCTGTACGACCTCGGGTCGTACGTCACCAGCGCCTGCCGCACGGTCTTCGGCCGCGAGCCGTCGCGGGTCGTCGCGGCGATCGAGCGGGATCCGGTGTTCGGCATCGATCGCTTGACGACGGCGATCCTGGATTTCGGTGACGGGCACGCCAGTTTTACCGTGGCGTCGCAGTCGGGACCGTCCGGGTGGGGTTCGCATCAGCAACTCTCGGTGCTGGGTTCGCAGGGCTGGCTGCGCTGCGATTTTCCGTACGCCCAGGCGCGGCCGACCGCGTGCCACATCCATGTCGGCGACAGCAGCAGCGTCGGCGCCTTCGCGACGTCGACGCTCACCTTCGAGCCGGTGAACCAGTTCGCGCTGCAGATCGAGCGCTTCTCGCGACGGGTGGGCGGCGACGACGTGCCGAGCTGGCCGATCGAGGATGCGAAGGCGACGTTGCAGGTGATCGAGGCGCTGTTCGCGTCGGCCCGCAGCGGGCGGTGGGAGCCGGTCGATCGCCAGGCTTCAATCACGTAATTCGATCGGATGCGTTCCACCGGGCTGATCGTTGCATGGCCAGCCCGGTTCCATCAGACCACGCTTCAACACGACAGGAGGACAACCATGAACCGATTCGTCTCTCGCCTGGCCACGTTCGCGGTGGCGGCGATGCCCGCGCTGGCGATGGCGCAAGCTGAGCCCATCAAGCTCGTCAACGTGATCGAGCTCTCCGGCGCGATCGCGACCGCCGGCACCAATTACAAGAACGGTGTCGAGCTCGCTGTCAAGGAGATCAACGCGGCCGGCGGCGTGCTCGGGCGCAAGTTCGAAGTGACCACGCTCGACAACCAGAGCAACGCGGGTATCGCCAAGGCGCTCGCGCAGAAGGCCGTCGACATGGGTGCGTTCGCTGTCATCGGCCCCACGCTTTCCGGCGCGATGGTCGTCAGCATGAGCGAGACGCGCAAGGCCGAAATCCCGAACTTCACCGGCGCCGCGGCGGCGTCGATCACACAGCAGGGCAACCCCTACGTGATCCGCACCAATACGACGCAGAAGGCGTCGATGCCGAAGGTCGCCCGCTACATCAAGAATGAGCTCAAGGCGCAGTCGGTCGACATCATCTGGGTCAACACCGACTTCGGCAAGGGGGGACGTGACGAGTTCATCGCGGCCGCGCAGCAACTGGGCCTCAAGGTCGGTGCCGACATTTCGACGGACCAGAACCAGGTCGACTTCTCGAGCGCCGTGCTCAAGGCCAAGCAATCCGGTTCCGACGTGCTGTTCGCCTACACCAACGAGGAGGAATCGGCGCGACTCGCGCGCGAGCTGCGCAAGCAGGGTTACGCCAAGCCGATCGTCGGCGAAGCGACGATTGTCAGTCAGAAGGCGATCGAGCTTGCCGGCGACGCCGCCAACGGCATCCGCGGCCACGTGGCCCTGACCGTGGACGCACCCACGCCAGCGATGAAGGCGTTCGACGAGAAGTTCCAGCGCGAGTACAAGTACAAATCGGACCACAACGGGATCCAGGGCTACATGGTGCCGTACATCATCAAGACGGTGAGCGAGCGCATCGGCAAGATCGACCCGAAGGCGTTTGCCGCGGCCGTGAAGGATGTCCCGCTGTATGTGAAGGATGTGCCGGGACTGCTGGTCGACATGAAGTTCGACAAGAACGGCGACCCGGATCGCGTGAGCTACATCGTCGAGATCAAGAACGGCAAGCAGGTGGTGCTGGAGACGCTGCCGCCCCTCGCGCCGTTCTGACGCGTTGCGTGCCGCGGCCGTCCCCGGCCAGCCGCGGCGCGGGCCTTGATCTCGCGTAGCTCGTTCGTGTCCGTCGACGGTTCGGTTGTCGTCCGGCGCCGCAGCTCGGGCGACAAGCTCACGGTTGCCTGCGACGTGTGCGTCGTCGGCTCGGGCGCGGCGGGCGCGTCGGCGGCGATCGAGGCGGCCCGCCTCGGGCGGCGGGTCGTGCTGCTGGACGGAGCGCCGGCGGTCGGCGGGCAGGCGACCGGCGCGATCATCGACACGTTCTGCGGCTTCTACTCGAACGGCCCGAAGCCGGAGCTTCTCACGTTCGGCATCGCCGAGGAGATCGTCCGCGACTTGACGCGCACGGACAGCATGGCGCGCATCGAGGGCCGGCGGAACACCCTCATCCTCTACTATCGGCACACCGCGCTGCAGCGGTGGCTCGAGGATGCGCTGGTGCAGGCCGGCGTGACGTTGATCACCGGCGCGCTGCTCGCCCGTGCCGAGCTCGACGGCGCCCGCATCGCGGGAGTGACGGCGATGACCCGCTATGGCGAGGTCGAGGTCCAGGCCCATGCCTATGTCGATGCCTCGGGCGATGCGGCGCTGGCCTGGTGCGCCGGGCTCTCCGTGCACGAGCCCGCGACGGAGAAGGTCTACGGCTCGCAGAACGGGATCGTGCGCGGCGTCGACGTCGATGCGCTGGCTCGGGCGGGCGGGCCCGAGGCGGTCCGGCGCCGCGTCGGCGAGAAGGGCGCGGTGTACGGCCTCGAGCGCAAGGACGCGTTCCTCTACGTCCTTCCGGGATCCGACCAGGTCCTCGTCAGCATGACGCACATCGCGACGCCGCTCGACCCGATCGGCGCCGCGCAGATGGTCATCGACGGCCATCGCCATTTCGACCGCGCGTTCGCGTTCCTGCAGGCCGAGTTTCCCGACGCGTTCGGCGCCGCGACCATCGACCGCTACGGACAGCCCGGCGTGCGCCAGACGCGCTGGATCAAGGGCCTGTATCAGCTCACCGCGGACGACGTGCGCAACGGCGTGCGCTTCGACGACCGGGTGGCGCGCTGCGCGTGGGGGATCGAGCTGCACAACAGCCCGGGCGAAGTCCATTGGGAAGGCTTCGGGGACGGGCACGTCCACTACGTGCCGTATCGCAGCATGGTGCACGCCGAGGCCGACAACCTGCTGGCGGCGGGCCGCTGCATCGACGCCGACGTGCTGGCGCTCGCCTCGGTCCGGGTGATGGGGCCGTGCATCGCGATGGGGGCCGCGGCGGCCCATGCGGTCGATCTCGCGGGCGAGGCACCGCTGCGCGATGTCGACATCGGTGCGTTGCGCCGGCGCCTCGCGCGGAACTTAGGCGAGGACTGAAGGCGCGCCCATAGCCACGGCGATCGACGATCTGTTTCGCGTCCTTCTCTCGTATCGCGTGATGGCTGTCACCCATCGTGACTTGATCTGGCAGCCAGTGCCCGATCGTCATTGCTCCCGGGCCGGCCGAAATCGGCCGGGGCAGTGCGGATAAACCGATGCGAGACGCGCTCGGGGAGGGCCTTTAACGCTCTGTATGTCGACGATCGGGCGCAAAGCGGAGGGGTAGGCCCCCGAGAGATTTCAACTTGAGTTTTTACACAGCCTCGGCCGGGAGCAGTTGCCGGACCACTAATGACCGATAGCAGAGCTTCCACGCTCCGCTCGGCGTCGCTAGTCACCCAGCCAGCGCTGCATCAATCGTGCGCTGTGGCCGCTCGATCGGACATGGTCGAGCTCTTTCGCGTGCGCGGCAGAGCCGGGCCAAGATGGGGGCTTTCGGTCACGGGGCTGCGCGGATATCGGCGGCCGACAACGCATAAGATTGCCGGTACAGGCGGGAGCCGTATTCGGTCGGGGCGGCGCCGTGCGCGGCGAAGCGCTCCGGCGCGAGCTCATCCCGAGCGAGCGCAGCGACGGCAGCCTCGTCGTATCCGGTCACGAACAGTGCGGAGTGCACCGTCCCGTCACGACCACGGATCTCCTGTTCCTGCGTCATCGTCGCGGCCAGCGCGTTGCGAAAGAGTTGGCAACTCGCGAACCCCGGGCGCGCCGCGAGTCCGGGCAGAATCTCGTCGGCAAGCCATCGGTCGAGCTCGCCCGATTGCCCATCGGCGGGGGCGAAGCGGATGACGAGCGCCGTGCTGCCCATGCCGCATCCGCTGCTCGCCTCGACCCTGCACAGCGTCCTACGCATGCCGCTGTACTTGCGCATCATGTCCGACGTCCACGGCGTCGGGTGATCGAGCCGCTCGCGGTACGCCGCTGAATCGAGCACTGCGAGGGCGGCCACCTCGTACAACACGCAGTAGTGGGCACCGGCATCGAGCCCGATCCAGCGGCTGCCGCGCAGGAAACCCGGGATGCCGAGCCGTTCGGGCATGTGCTCGTGCGTGTGCCAGTGATCGTGCTCCGCGACGGCCTCGGCTGCAATGTCGAAGAGGAGCAGCATCACCCCGCGTGCGTAGACAGTGGACGTCATGGCGATTCCTCCGCGGGCTCCCGGACGCGCTGGAGGCGGTAGCGGATCCGCATCCGCAAGACATGCTCCGCGAGGATGTCCTCCGCGCGCTCGAGGTCCCCCTTTGCAAAGGCGGAGATCAGGGCGCGGTGCTCGGCCAGCGCACTGTCGCGGACCTTGTCCGTCGCCAGCAGGTTGTGCGTGCGCAACGCCGCGACGCGGCCGGACATGAGGCGGTAGGCACCGATCAGATACTCGTTGGCGCTGTTCTCAGCGATCGCCTGGTGGAACGCCGTGTCCGCGCGCGCGACACCGAGGCGGTCGTCGGCGGCCTGTGCGCGTTCCATATCGCCGAGGGTCGCCCGCATCTGCCGGAGCGTCTCCTCCCGCCGGCGTGCGAAGCAGAACCGCAGCGCGGTCACCTCCATGATGCGCCGGAACTCGGCGAGCTCACCCACGTCCTCTTCCGAGGGCATGAAGACGAAGCTTCCGGACTGCGGCCGGATTTCGATGAGCCCCTGGGCCTGCAGTGCCGTCAGCGCTTCCCGCACCGGGGTGCGGCTGATCTTGAACGCCGCCGCGAGCTTCAACTCCGACAGCGCCTCGCCGAGCGGGAACCGGCCGTCGATGATCGCCTCGCGAATGCTGTCGGTGACCTGGATCGTGAGGGACCGAGCGGGCGGGGCTCCGCGGGCTGCCGGGGGCCGCTTCGGGAGCGATTTGCGCAGGGCGATGGCCGATTGCCTGGACATGATCTTTCAGTGCGTCCGCGTCGTGGCTGAAGCGTAACGGGGCCGAGGCTAGAGCCGATGCGCCAGCGCCGCCGCGTCGTGGATCGCCTCGAGAGCGGTGCGCGGCTGCGCGCAGTCACCGACAACGTACACGTCGAGCGACGGCGCACGCTCGTACAGTGCATCGGCGACCGTAGAGGTGGGGAGCAGCATCTTGGTCGGAACCACGAGATCGATGTCGCTCTCGTCCCAGCGCTCGTTGCCGTTCCACAGTTGCGCCGAGTGTTCGCCCAGGGCCTCGACGGTCGTGCCCATGTGGATGGTCACGTTCGGTCGCTCTTCGAGTGCGCCGATCTGGAATCGGCGTGAGCGGGTGCCGATGTCGGTGACGAGCTCCTTGCCCGGTTCCACCAGTATCACTTCGGCGTCCCTTTCCGCGAGCACGCGTGCCACGCCCAAGCCGCGGATGTCGCCGCCGATCACGAGCGCCCGGCCGATCCCCGCGAGCGGCCGGCGCAGGATCTGATAGGCGTCGACGACGGGGCTGTCGAGAATGCCGGGAATGTTGGGCAGGCCGAGTTCCGAACCGGTCGCAACGATGACGATGTCGGGCTTCTCGGCCAGCACGCGGTCCGCGTCGGCCTCGACCCCGAGCTCGAGGCGCACGCCGGCACGCTCGACGCTGCCCGCAAGCCACGTCAGGTGCCCCGTGAGCTCCTCGCGTCCCGGAACGAGGCGGCTCAGCAGCATCTGCCCGCCCGGCTCGTCGTCGCGCTCGAACAACGTCACGGTGTGGCCGCGCAGCGCGAGAATGCGGGCCGCTTCGAGGCCGGCCGGGCCGCCGCCGACGACCACGACGCGTTTTGGTGCCGCGGTCGAACGGATCGCGTATTCGCGCTCGTGCCCGGTCGTCGTGTTGACGAGGCAGACGATCGGCAGGCCGCGCGAATGCATGTCGCTGCAGCCCTGGTTGCAGGCGATGCAGGTGCAGATTTCCGCCGTGCGGCCGGCGCGCGCCTTGGCGGGAAATTCCGGATCCGCGTGCAGCGCGCGGCCCAGCGTCACGAAGTCGCACGCCCCCGACTCGATCAGGTGCTCCGCCACGCTCGGGTCGGTGATTCTGCCGGAGACGCTGACCGGGATATCGACGTGCTTGCGCACCTCGCGCGCCAGCGGCGCGAGCACGCCCTGCGGCATCTCCATCGGCTGGGTGATCCACCAGTTGGTCTCGTACATGCCGGCGGAAACGTCGATGAGATCGACGCCCGCGGCGACGAGATGGGGCGCAAGCGCGCAAACGTCCGCGAGCGTGAGGCCGTTGTCCTGGTGTTCGTCGCCGCTGATGCGGTAGACGATCGGCAGTGTGCTCCCGGTCGCCTTGCGTACCGCCGCGATGACCTCCAGCGGAAACCGCATGCGGCCGGCGAGGTCGCCGCCGTATTCATCGTTGCGCTTGTTGCACCAGGGCGACAGGAACTGGGCCAACAGGTAACCGTGGGCGCTGTGTATGCCGATGAAGTCGCTGCGAGCTTCGGCGGCGCGGCGGGCGGCATCGCCGAAGCGTTCGACGATCTCGGCGATCTCGCCGCGGTCCAGCGCATGCGGGACGTAGCCGCCCGCGCCGGCATAGGGCACGGCCGAGGGCGCGCGGGACTCGAACCCGCTGACCCAGGGCTGTACGACGCGACCGCCGTAGTGGAGCTCGGGGCCGATGATGCCGCCTTCGCGGTGCACGGCAGCGACGAGCCGCGCGAAGTCGGGGAGGAGTTCGTCCTTGTAGAGCCCCATCTGCAGCGTCCGGCCCCTGCCGCGCGGGTCGACGTAGGTGGCCTCCGTGTATTGCAGCCCCACGCCACCGCGTGCACGTGCCACCATGTAATCGATGTAGCGCTGCGTGACGCGGCCCTCGGCCGTGCAGTAGTTGCGCTCCATCGGCGACGCGATGATCCGGTTCTTCACCTCCAGGTTGCCGATCCGGCCGGGCTGGAAGAGGTGGGGGAAACGCATGACGGATGCTCCTGGCGGGCGGACGCCCCGCTGCCGACTCGCAGCCGCGGGAGACGGTGTCGCCGACGATTCGATGGTTCACTGAGGAACACGAGCAGTTGCGAAGCGTCGGAAGAACCGGTGCCCCACTGGGGCTCGATCCAAACTGGTACTTCAGTTGACCGGATTGCCCCGGCATTGTCAAGTAGTCACCAACGCAGGCGGGCTGCCTCCGGATGGGCTGTGCTCGAGGTCCACAGGGCCTTTCTCCCGTCATTCTCTGAGGCGTCGGCATGTTGCGTCGCAGCATCGTGGCGATGGATCGCAGCGCCAGCCGCGCCGGGCCGAGCCTGTTGACAAGACCGGGCAAATCCGGTCAACTGAGGTACCAGTTGCAATCCAAGTCCCGCAAGCGGGCGATTTCGGCGAGCTTCCGGGGCAGGTGCGGGAAACCGGCGCCGGGGGTGGGCGGAGCCTGCCTGCAGTGGCACCCGTTCTCGCCGACCCGGACGTCTGCGCTGCTCGTTTCAAATACTGTCCCGCCACTTTCCAAGGAGGAAGACCATGATGGATGTCACCCGCCGTTCGCTGCTCAAGGGCGCGGCCGCTCTCGCCGCCGCCGCCACCAGCCCCCTGGCCTTTGCGCAGGCAAAGATTCAGCTGATCTACTCCGACACGATCCCCGAGCAGGACCGCCGCGCGAAGTTGCTCGTGCAGGAATTCGGGCCTGCGATCGGGCCGGAATTCGACCTCAAGCCCTACTGGAGCGCGACGCTGTTCAAGCAGGGCACCGAGCTCCTCGCGATGCAGCGCGGCAACCTCGACATGGCGAACCTTTCGGTCGCCGACTTCCAGCGGCAGATTCCCGAGTGGGGCATCGTCGGCGCGCCCTACATCTTCCGCGACATCGAGCACATGCAGAAGGTGTTCGCGAGCGACGTCGGCCAGCAACTCTACAAGATGGCCGAGGACAAGACGGGCATCAAGATCCTGGCGATCAACTACATCGGCATGCGGCACCTGAACCTCAAGCCGAAGAAGAAGATCAACACCCCGGCCGACATGGCAGGCATGCGGCTGCGGATGCCCGCCGGCGAAGGCTGGCAGTTCGTCGGCACCGCGCTCGGCGCCAACCCGACGCCGATCGCCTACACCGAGACGTACACGGCGCTGCAGACCGGCGCGATCGATGCGCAGGACAACCCGCTGCCGAACGACAGGGACATGAAGTTCTACGAGGTGACCACGCAGATCGTGCTGACCGGGCACATGGTGAACTTCAACATCCTGTCGATCGCGAAGAAAAAGTGGGACACGCTGACGCCGGCCCAGAAGGACCGGATGCAGAAGGCCGCCAATGCCTTCGCCGCCGGCGTGACCGCCGCGTCGAAGAAGGAGGAGGAGGAGCTCATCGCCTTCTTCAAGCAGCAGGGTCTCGAAGTCTACACGCCCGACGTCAAGGCCTTCCGCGACTACGCGCTCAACGTCACCAAGAAATCGAAGTACGTGAACGAGTGGGCGCCGGGGATGCTCGACCGCATCAACGCGCTCTGACGACACCAGCACCTGCCGCCTCGGCGCTGCGCCGGGGCGGCGGGCGGTTGACCGCCCCGGGTTTCAGCCCTGGCTCGATCAAGGCTGCCCCGGGGGAGTGATCACTGCAAGCACTTCGTCGCCCGTGCCCGATGGTACCGGGAGCGACCAACGGAGGTGCGGGCGATGTCGAGGATCTGGAGCTGGCTCGAGCGCCGCGCCGAGAACGTCGCGGCGCTGCTGATGGGGACGATGTTCGTCTCCTTCATCATCCAGGTGGCCGCACGCTATGTGTTCAACAACCCCGTCAGCTGGGCCGACGAGCTGTCGGTGATCACCGGCATCTGGGTCATCCTGTGGGGCACGGCCTTCGTCACCCGCGAGGCCGACAACATCCGCTTCGACATCATCTACGGGAGCGCGCCTCCGCGGATCCGCCGCGCCTTCGACATGGTGACCAGTCTCGCGTTCGTCGTCATCTTCGTGATCGGGTTCCCGGCGGCGTGGAGCTACGTCACGTTCATGAGGATCGAGGATACGGCGGCGCTGCACATCCGCTACGACCTCGTGTTCTCCATCTACATCGCCTTCGCAGTCGCGATGATCGTCCGCCACCTGCGCATCTTCTGGGAAGCGCTGCGCGGCCGCAACCAGCCACCGGCGCCGGAACTTCCGCTGGAGACCGACTGATGAACCTCTTCAGCCCGTTCGCCATCACGATCTGGATCATGGCGATCCTGTCGCTGCTCGGCCTGCCGATCGGGCTGTCGATGATCTCGGCGTCGATCGTCTACTTGCTGATGGTCAAGCAGGACATGGGGATTGCCGCCGAGCAGTTGCTGCAGGGCCTGTTCAACAGCTACACGCTGCTCGCTATCCCGCTGTTCATCCTCGCCGCCGACCTGATGAACGCCGGCTCGCTGTCCGATCGCTTGCTCAAGTTCTGCCACGCGCTGGTCGGCCGCTTCCGCGGCGGGCTCGGGCACGTCAACGTGGTCGCCAACGTGATCCTGTCGGGGATGTCGGGCTCGGCGGTCGCGGACGCGGCGGGCCTCGGCCGGCTCATCATCAACATGATGATGAAGGACGGCAGGTACACGCCGAGCTACGCGGCGGCCCTCACCGCCGCGGCCGCGACCATCGGCCCGATCATCCCGCCGTCGATCCCGCTCGTCCTTTATTCGCTGGTGTCGGACACGTCGGTCGGCTACCTCTTCCTCGGCGGCGTGGTGCCCGGTTTGTTGATGGGGGTGGTGCTGATGGTCATGAACGCGATCCTCGCCCGCGTTCACGACTTCCCGGTGGAGAGGGCCATTCCCCTGCGCGAGATACCGAAGGTCACCTGGGAGGCGCTCCCCGCGCTGATGATGCCGGTCGTGCTGCTGGGCGGCATCTACGGCGGCGTAATGACGCCGACGGAGGCGGCGGCACTCGCCGCGCTCTACGCCTACGTGATCTCGGTCGTGGTCTACCGCTCGGTCTCGCTGCGCCAGACCTACGAGTGCCTGCTGTCGAGTGCCCGCTCGTCGGCGTCGGTCGGCATGCTGATCGCCGGCGCCCTCGTCTTCAACTACGTGGTGACACGCGAGGACCTGCCGAACACACTGCACGCGATGCTGGCCGGCTACCACCTGACGCCCGTCGCGTTCCTGCTGGTGGTCAACGTTGTGCTGCTGATCCTCGGCTGCCTGCTCGATGCCAGCACGATCCTGCTCGTCGTCGTGCCGATCTTCATCCCGGCGGCGAAGGCGCTCGGCATCGACATGGTCCACTTCGGGCTGGTCGTCGTGGTGAACCTGATGATCGGCCTGATCACGCCGCCGTACGGCCTGCTGCTGTTCATCGTGTCGAACATCAGCAAGTCGCCGCTGCGCGCGATCGTCCGCGACGCATTGCCCTTCATCCTCATGCTCATCCTGGCGCTCGCGATCATCACGTTCCTGCCGGACCTGGTGCTGTGGCTGCCGCGACAGTTCGGCTACAAGGGCTGAGCCGGGACTGAGCGTGGCCGCGAGCGACGTTTCCCCGCTGCGGGTGCTGGTCACCGGCGCCACCGGCGGCATCGGCCGCGCGACCTGCTTCGCGCTGCTCGATTCGGCGCGCGCGCGGGGCCTGCGGCTCTCGATCGCCGCCGCGGCGTCGAAGCCCGGGCCGGCGCTGGATGCGCTCGTGGCCGAGCTCGGGGCGCAGGGGGCCGACGCCTTCGGGCTGCACGCTGATCTTGCCGATGCCGCGGCCTGCCATGGTCTCGTTGCGAGCGCCGTCGGGCATTGCAACGGGCTCGACGTGCTTGTTTCGAACGCGGGGATCGCGCGGGGTTCGCCGCTGGCTACGCTCGAGCTTGCCGACTGGGACCGCGTGTTCGCGATCGACGTGCGCGCGACCTGGCTGCTGGCGCGTGCGGCGCACGCGGCGCTCGCGCACAGCCGCGGCTCGATCGTCGCCGTGGCTTCGATCTCCGCGCTGTTTCCGTTCCCGGGGCTGGGGGCCTACTCGCCGGCCAAGGCAGCGCTGGTCATGCTTTGCCGGCAACTCGCGCAGGAGTGGGCCGCCGACGGCATCCGGGTCAACTCGGTGTCCCCGGGGCTGATCCGCACGCCGCTGACCGAGCCGATCTATCGCGACCCGGAAACGCTGCGCCGGCGACAGGAGGCCGTGCCCCTCGGGCGCATCGGGACGGCGGAGGATGTCGCGCGCGCCGTCGTTCACCTTGCGGGCCCGGAGGCCGATTACGTGACCGGCATCGATCTCAGGCTCGACGGCGGGCTCGGCGATCGGGTGCTCGCCACGATTCCCGGCGCGCCGCGGTCGCCGGCGCCGGATTGACCGCGCCGCCACTCGCACGCTTGCACACTCCAATTTCGTCAACGTTCCAACGCTTACGGCCATGACCATCGTTTCGCTCGACCACCTGACGCTGTTCGAACTCATCCCGCCCGATCTGGTCGAGGTCGGCGCTGCGGCCGGTTACACGCACGTCGGGCTGCGGCTCAACCCCGCCGCGCCTCCCGGAGAACGCCAGCATCCGATGATCGGCGACACGCCGATGCGGCGGGAAACGCTCTCTCGCATGAAGGACGGGAACGTGGCGGTGTTCGACTTCGGCGTGTTCCGGCTGAAGCGCGGACTCGATGTCGCAGCGCTCGAGCCGGTGCTGGAATCCGCCGCGGTGCTGGGTGCCGGGCACGCCGTGGTCAACGGCGACGAGCCGGACCCCGCCGTGCTCGCCGATCTGCTCCACCAGCTCTGCGAACTCGGCGGCCGCTACGGCATCCTGATGAACCTCGAGGCGACGCCGTGGACGGGCATTCCCAACCTCGCCTCGGCGGTGCGGGTGGTGCAGGCCTGCGGCCATGCGGGCGCCCGGGTGATGATCGACACCATCCACGTCGACCGCTCGAACGGGACGCCGGCCGATATCGCGCAGGTCCCGCGCGAGCTGATCGCCTATGTGCAGGTCTGCGACGGGTCGGGCCCGCGTCCGGCGGATTTCGAGACGATGATCTTCCAGGCGCGCAACGAACGCGCCTTCCCGGGCGAGGGCAACCTCGACCTCGCCGGCATGTTGTCCGTGCTGCCCGAAGGCCTTCCGCTCAGCCTCGAAGCGCCGGTCCAGTCGCTCGCCGCGAAACTGACGCCGGTCGAGCGGGCGCGGCGCGGGCGCGAAGCGGTGGCGTCGCTGCTCGCGGCGACCGCGCAGCGCCGCCGTGCCGCGGCCGGTGCGGGGGCATCCGCGTAACGCGCTGGGTGTCCGAGCCTCAGACGTTGCCGGCGCGGGGTGGCTATTCCCCGCTCGCCGGGGCGCGACCCTTTCAATCTTTAGGAAACAGGGAGACAGCATGGGAATGCAATCGACACAGCAGGGCGCTGCCGGCGCCGCGCCGCAGCTAGCCATCATCACCGGTGGTGCGGGCGGGCTCGGCGCCGCCATCGCGCGGCGCCTCGCCCGCTCCGGGGTCGTGAGCGCGCTCTGGGACATCGATCTCGCGAAGGCATCGGCCGTTGCCGCCGAGCTGCCCGGGGCCCGTGCCTATCGTGTCGACGTCACCGACTACGCCGCCGTGGAAGCCGCAACGGCCGCCGTCGTGCGCGACTTCGGCAGGATCGACATCCTGGTCAACAACGCCGGCGCGAACGGCCCGATCGCGCCGCTCGTCGACTATCCCCTCGATGGCTGGCGGAAGTTCATGGCACTGAACCTCGACGGCGTCTTCCACTGCTGCCGCGCCGTGATTCCGGTCATGCAGAAGAACGGCTACGGACGCGTCGTCAACATGTCCTCGATCGGCGGCAAGGAGGGCAATCCCAATGCGTCGTGCTACGCGGCGGCAAAGGCCGGCGTGATGGCGCTCACGAAGTCGCTCGGCAAGGAATTGGCCACCACGGAAATTCGCGTCAATGCCGTCGCGCCGGCCGCAATCGACACCGAAATGTTCTTGCAGGTGACACCGGAGTTCAAGGCGATGGTGGTCTCCAAGATTCCGATGGGACGGCTCGGGCGCGCAGAGGAGGTTGCCGATCTCGTCAACTGGCTGGCGTCCGCCGAATGCTCGTTCTGCACCGGAGCGGTGTTCGATGTCTCCGGCGGGCGCGCAACCTACTGAGGGAAGCAGCGTGGCTCCGGACCTGGCGGCGAGTGCGTCTCCGAAGCCAGACGGGTTCGGCGTTCCGTTGGGCCTCGGCTATCTGATTTGAGCCGGTTCGGCGCCAGTATCGAGGGCCGCCCGGCAACGGACCGGGGCGCTTTGTAGCCCCGTATCGCCTTGATCTTATGGTTGCGCATGATTTGCGCCACGCGATGCTTGCCACAGGTTTCGCCGGCTTCGCGCGCAGATCTCCGAAGACGCGAGGCGCGCCGTCACAGCACCGCCACGTGATGGGGCTGTGGCTCGAAACACCGAGCCGGGCCGAAACTACCGCAACCGAATAGCCTCGATCAACATCTGGCAAACGGCTTCTTGCTTGAATTCTGGCGTAAACCGCTGGGTACTCACGGTACCCCCCTCCTATGCTCAAATCCTGGGCGCGGAGTGCTCGCGAAACCAGGGGAAGTCCGCTCGGCCGTTGGGCGAAATGTATCTCAAGTGGTTCGGACGTTCGATGTGAGGTCTGACCCCGATCAGGACAAGTGAACCGCATCGCGCACGCACGTGAACCGCCCGACAGCGATCAACTCACGTTGTCGCACGCACTCACACCAGAGTCGGCGAAGATGCTCTATTGCTCGTCGCCGATCAGCGCGTCGCGCAGGAGTTTCCAGGTCGCCTCGTCCGGCGCGCACAGCAGACCTTGCGCGCGGCTGGCCACACCATACGGTTTGCCGTCGAGACAGGCCGAGTAGCCGCCGGCTTCGCGATGGATCAGGCAGCCGGCCAGGTGATCCCACGGCGCGAGCTTGCCGAACAGCACAAAATCGTAGTGCCCGCCGGCGACCAGCCGGTATTCGTGCGCCGCGGTCCGGTAGTCGATGGCGCCCGCGACGCGCGACAGGTTGGCGGTCACCGTCGAGCGCAGCGGCTCGGTCATGAACAGCCACGAGACGATGCCGAGCATCTCGGCCAGCGGCCGGGGCGCCGCAACGCGCAGCCCGGTCCGTTGCCCATCGGGCCGTTCGATCCACGCGCCTTCACCGGCGAGCCCCATGGCGCAGTTGTCGACGATCGGATCGTGGATCACGCCGGCGACGACGGTGCCGCGCTGCAATACCGCCGCCATGACGCCGAAGAGCGGAAGCCCGCACGAAAAATTCTTCGTGCCGTCGACCGGATCGACAACGAATGCGAGGTCGGCGTATGCGAGCCCATCGAGGACCTTGGGATCGCGCGAGGCGGCCTCCTCCCCGACGACGACGGCACCGGGAAACGCCTTCGCCAGCGCCTCGGCGATCCACGCTTCCGCCGCCACGTCCGCGTCGGTCACGAGATCGAGGTGCGAGGTCTTCTGTCGCACCGTCGTGGTGGCGAGGCTGCGGAAGCGCGGAAGGATTTCGGCCCGGGCCGCGTCGCGCAGGATCTCTGCCACGATCCGAGCTTGCATCGTCGTGAACGTCATGCGGGCATTTTGTCACGCCGGACAGCGTGCGGCGCGCGCGGTTCGCGCCCATTGCATTTATTAATGCGGAGAATTGCAGTCATTGCATGGACAGCAAGACGCAACCGCCCTATTGTCCACGTCTATATGGCGGTGCGACGACCGCCGCGGACCATGGGGATGCCCGCGGCGCGGCGTCGATCTCTCACCGACCGTTCATCGAGGAGGAGTCATGCAACCGTCGTTCCGTCACTTCGTGCTGGCGCTCGCCCTGGCGGGTGCCGCGGCCGTCGCCAGCGCGCAACCCGTCACCGTCGTCGGTCTCGTCGAGCAGTCCGGCGGCGGCGCCACGGTCGGCACCAACTTCAACAACGGCGTCCTGCTCGCGGTGAAGGAAATCAACGCCGCGGGCGGGCTCGCGGGCCGCAAGATCGAGTACACGTTCTCCGACACGCAGACCAACCCGAGCATCGCAAAGGCGCTGGCGGCCAAGGCGGTCGACCAGGCGCCCTATGTCGTGATGGGCCCGGTGTTCTCGGGTTCGATCGTCGTCAGCATGAACGAAACGCGGCGCGCCGAGATCACCAACGTCGTCGGCGGCGAGGCGGCATCCATCACGCAGCAGGGCAATCCCTACGTGTTCCGCTGTTCGTTCACGCAGGCGGCGGCGATGCCCAAGGTTGCGAAGTACATGAAGGACACGGTCAAGGCGAAGAGCGTCGCGGTCATCTACGTCAACAACGACTTCGGCAAGGGCGGGCGCGACGTGATCGTGCCCGAGTTCAAGGCGCTGGGGATAGACGTCGTCGCCGACATCCCGACCGACCAGGGTCAGCTGGACTTCTCCGGCCCCGTGCTCAAGGCAAAGCAGTCGAATGCCGACGCGCTGTTCGTCTACCTGCACGAGGAAGAGTCGGCGCGCATCCTGCGCGAGTTGAGGAAGCAGGGCTACGACAAGCCGATCATCGGCGAGACGACGCTCGCCAACGAAAAGGTCATCGAGCTCGCAGGCGACGCGGCGAACGGCGTGATCGCGCACGTCGGCCTGACCGCCGACTCGCCCAACCCGAACGTCCAGGCGTTCGTGAAGAAATTCGAAGCCGAATACAAGTACCGCCCGGATCACAACGCCATGAAGGGTTATACCGGAATGCACGCGGTGAAGGCCGTCACCGACAAGATCGGCAAGATCGACACCAAGGCGCTCGCCGCCGCGATGCACGGCGCGACGATTCTCGCCAAGGACTATCCGGGCGTCCTCTTCGACGTCCACTACGACAACAAGGGCGACCTCGACCGGGAGAGCGTTTTCGTCAAGGTGGCCAACGGCCGCGCGCAGGTGATCCAGTCCTTCAAGCCGACCTTCGCGGCGAAATAGGGACCGGCGTCGACGTCGAGGGGCGCTGCCCGTGAAGAACGATCTGCAGGGCCAGGCGGCCGTCGTGACCGGCGGCGCGCGCGGGATCGGTCGCGGCATTGCGGCGCGGCTCGCGCAGGACGGCTGCCAGGTCGTCGTGTGGGACCGCGACCCAGCCGCCTTCGATGCGGTGGAGGCCGGCTTCGAACCGGTGGCCATCGAGGCGGTCGACGTCGCCGACGCATCGTCGGTCGAGCGCGCGTTCGCCGCGACGATGGAGCGCACGCGCCGGCTCGATATCCTCGTCAACAACGCCGGCGTCAACGGACCCGTCGCGCCGGTCTGGGAGTACCCACTCGACGCCTGGGACCGCGTCCTGGCGGTCGACCTGACGGGCGTCTTCTACTGCTGCCGGGTCGTGGTTCCACAGATGCGCGCCGCCGGCTACGGGCGCATCGTCAACGTGTCGTCGATCACCGGCAAGGAGGGCAGTCCCGGCATTGCCGCCTATGCCTCGGCGAAGGCCGGCGTCATCGGCTTCACGAAGTCGCTGGCAAGGGAGCTCGTCGGTTCGGGCGTGCTCGTCAACTGCATCGCTCCGGTGATCACGGAGACCGACCTGTTCAAGGAAATGACGGCCGAGCACATCGCGTCCGCGAAGGGGAAGATTCCGATGGGGCGGTTCCTGCATGTCGAGGAGATTGCGGCGATGGTGGCGTGGATCGCGAGTCCGGAATGCAGCTTCACCACCGGCTTCACGTTCGATCTTTCCGGAGGCCGCGGCACGTATTAGCCATCGTCGCGCCCGCGCGTGCAGGCCACGAAGACGGACTCCGGCGTGTCCGGAGCCAGGATAGACCGTCAACCCTTTCGGTCGAGGAAACGATGAAGAAGATCCTGATGCTTCACGGCGTCAACCACAACATGTTCGGCAAGCGCGACCCTGTCCAGTACGGGACGATCACGCTGGCCGAGATCGACCAGAAGATGCGCGAGCTCGGCAAGGAGCTCGGCGTGGAAGTGATCAGCTTCCAGACCAATCACGAAGGCGCGATGTGCGAGCGCGTTCACCAGGGCTTCACCGAGAAGGTGGACGCCGTCGTCATCAACGCGGGCGCGTGGACGCACTACAGCTACGCGCTGCGCGACGCGCTGGCGATCCTCACGGTGCCGATCGTCGAGATCCACATGTCGAACATTCACGCCCGCGAGGCCTTCCGCCATCACTCGGTGTTCGGCGAAGTCGTGAACGGCCAGATCTGCGGATTCGGACTCGACAGCTACCTGCTCGGCTTGCGTGCCGCGGTGTCGGCCGCGCAGGGCGCGAAATAGGCGCGGTTCGAGCACGTCGCGGCGCGGCCGCGGCGATCGATCGCCATCATCAGCTTCGGAGAACGCCCGATGTCACAGCAACCCCTCCCGCTCGCGGGAATACGCGTCGTCGACTACACCCATTTCCTCGCGGGCCCGTACCTCTCCCGCTGCCTCGCCGGACTGGGGGCGGATGTCATCAAGGTCGAGCGCCCGACGGCCGGCGACGCGGGCCGGGCGCACGCGTATCTCGTCGACGGCCAGAGCGGCTACTTCCTGCAGCAGAACATGGGCAAGAAGGGCCTGTGCGTGAACCTGAAGGACAAGCGCGGACTGGAGCTGATGCAGAACCTCGTGCGCTCGGCGGATGTTTTCGTCGAAAACTACCGTCCGGGATCGCTCGAGAAGCTGGGGCTGGGATACAAGCAGCTTGCGGAAATCAACCCGCGCCTGGTTTATTGCTCGGTGTCCGCGTACGGACACACGGGTCCCGACGCGCCGAAGGCGGGGTTCGGTCTGATCGCCGAAGCGATCTCCGGCGCGATGGACCTGCTCGGCAAGCCCGGCGAGCCGCCGCCGCTGTTCCGGATGCCGCTGGCCGACATGTACGCGGGGATCCACGGGGTGGCCGGTGTTTGCGCCGCGCTGGTGGGCCGCGCCGCGACCGGCAAGGGACGGCACGTCGACGTTGCGCTCCTCGACTGCATGGTCGGCATGCACGACTACGCGGTGCAGTGCTACACGATGAGCGGCGGCAAGGAGATACCGCAGCGCAGCGGCAGCGACCTGCCGCAGTCGACCGTGTATGGCGCATTTCCGGCGCGCGACGGCGATCTGGTCATCGCCGCACAGGTCGACGATGCGTGGAAGCGGCTGGCCAAGTTGGTCGGTGGCGACGCGCTGGCGGCCGATACGCGCTTCCACACGACGAACGGGCGCAACTCGAACCGCCTGGAGATCCTCGCGAAGATCCGCGAGTGGACGATGGCGCAATCCTCGGTCAAGGCGTGCCTCGCCGCGCTCGATGCCGCCGGGGTGCCGAGCGCGCCGATCCGGCGCATCGACCAGGTGCTGGCCGATCCGCAGGTCCAGGCGCGTGGCATGATCGTGGAACAGGAGCATCCGGTGCTGGGCCGCGTCAAGCTTGCCAACGTGCCGTTCAAGTTTTCCGACTGCGACGCCACGCCGCGCATGGTTGCGCCGTTGCTGGGGCAGCACAACCGGCAGATCGCGAAGGAGCTCGGCTATTCGGCGCAGGCCGTCGATGCGATGGTCGCCGATGGCGTGCTCTACGCCGAAGACGCCGTCGCCCAATACGCGGCCGCCTGAATCCAGGGATCACGCATGACCGACCGTTACGCGTTGCTCGGCCACCCGCTCGGCCACACCAAGTCGCCGCGCATCCACGCCGAGTTCGCGCGTGCGACCGGCCAGGATCTGACCTACGAGGCGATCGAGGCGCCGCTGGATGGCTTCAAGGCCGCCGTCGACGCCTTTCGTGCGGCCGGCGGACGCGGCATCAACGTCACGCTGCCGTTCAAGCTGGAGGCGTTCGCGTATGCCACCGACCGGATGGAGCGCGCCCGACTGGCCGGCGCCGCCAATTGCATGAAGTTCGAAGGCGACAAGGCGATCGCCGAGAACTTCGACGGCGTGGGCCTCGTCAACGACATCCAGCGCAACCTGGGCTTCGCGATCCGTGGCCGCCGCGTTCTGCTGATGGGTGCCGGCGGTGCGGCGCGCGGCGCGCTGATGCCGCTGTTGGAGAACCGTCCGGCGCTGCTGGTCGTCGCGAACCGGACGGTGCCCAAGGCCAAGGCGCTCGGCGAGCAGTTCGCTCCGTACGGGACGCTGGTCACGGGCGGTTATCCGGAGCTCGCCGGTCAAACCTTCGACATCGTTCTCAACGCCACGTCCGCCAGCCTTCGCGGCGAGCTGCCGCCGGTGCCGTCGTCCGCCTTTGCGCGTGAATGCCTGGCGTACGACCTGGTGTATGGCAAGGGCCTCACGCCTTTCCTGCGGGTGGCGCGCGACGCCGGCGCGGGGCGTCTGGCCGACGGCGTCGGCATGCTGGTGGAGCAGGCCGCCGAGGCCTTCGTCTGGTGGCGCGGCGTGCGACCCGACACGCGGTCCATGATCGAGCAGATCTCCGTACCGCTCGCATGAGTGTCGCTGCCAGTCCGACGCGGGCGAGGCACGCCCGATCGGGCATTGCCGTTGACCCGTTCCCACGCGAGTTGCCGATCCGATGAAGACGATTCGCTGGGGCATGATCGGCTGCGGGGACGTCACCGAAGTCAAGAGCGGACCCGGCTTCTACAAGGCCGCGAACTCGCAGCTCGTCGCCGTCATGCGGCGCAACGGCGCGCTGGCCGAAGATTACGCGCGCCGCCACGATGTGCCACGCTGGCACGACGATGCCGAGGCGATCATCTGCGCGCCGGACATCGACGCCGTGTATGTCGCGACCATGCCCGACACGCATCGCGACTACACGCTGCGCTGCGCCGCCGCGGGCAAGGCCGTGCTGGTCGAGAAGCCGATGGCGCTGAATCGCGTGGAGTGCGATGCAATGATCGCGGCGTGCCGGTCCGCGAAGGTCCCGCTGTGGGTCGCCTACTACCGGCGCGCGCTTCCCCGCTTTCTCGCGGTGCGCGATCTGGTGCATGATGGCGCCATCGGCGCGGTACGCGTGGTGATCTCGCGCCAGTTCCAGCGCCTTCCGTCTTCCGCCGCGCTGCCGTGGCGGGTCGACGCGGCACTGTCCGGCGGAGGCCTCTTCGTCGACATGGCGGTGCACACGCTCGATTTCCTGGATTTCGTCTTCGGTCCGATCGAAACCGTTCGCGGGTTCGCCGCCAATCAGGCCGGCGCCTACGGGCCGGAGGACGTCGTCCTCGCCAGTTACCGGTTCGCGTCCGGCGTCTACGGCAGCGGCACCTGGTGCTACACGGCCGATTTCGACGACGAGTACAACGAAATCGTCGGCGAGAAGGGTCGCATCCTGTTCTCGACGTCCAGGGCAATACCGATTCGGGTGATGCGCGGCGACGCGATCGAGGAGATTCCCGCCGCCGACCCGCCGCACGTGCACCAGCCGCTGATCCAGAGCATCGTCGACGAATTGAACGGCATCGGGGCGTGTGCCAGCACCGGCGAAACCGCGGCCCGCACCGCGTGGGTCACGGACCAGATCCTGCATGATTTCCGCGCAGCGAAGGAAACCGCATGGAGGAACGCATCTTGAACGCACAACATGGGAACGCAGCATGACGACGAAGGCATTTCGCCATTGCCGGGTGGACCGCGATGGGGCGATCCTGACGATCACGATCGATCGTCCCGAGGTATTGAATGCGCTCAATCCGGATGCGCATTTCGAACTTGCGCGCGCGTTCGACCAGTATGCGGCGGATCCCGAACTGCGCGCGGCGATCGTCACCGGCGCGGGCGATCGCGCGTTCTGCGTCGGGACTGACCTCAAGGCGCTTGCGGCGACGGGACGCGACGAATATCCGCCGGGGGGCTTCGCCGGGATCACGAAGCGCTTCGACCTGTGGAAGCCGGTGATCGCGGCGGTCAACGGTTTGTGCCTGGGCGGAGGCGTGGAGATTCTCGCGGCCTGCGATCTGGCGATTGCCGCGGAGCACGCCGAGTTCGCCCTGCCGGAGCCGCTCGTGGGGCTCGCCGCGCTCGGCGGCGGCGCACTGCAGCGCCTGGCGCGGCAGATGCCGATGAAGGAGGCGATGTGGCTGGTGTTGACGGCCAAGCGCATCTCGGCGGCGGAAGCGCGTCGCGTGGGACTGATCAACGAGGTCGTGCCGCGTGGGCAGGCTCTGGAGCGCGCCCGGGAGCTGGCGCAGGGGATGCTCGCCTGCGCACCGCTGGCGCTGGAAGCGTCGAAGCAGGTGATGCTGCAGAGCGTGGCCGAGCCTGACCTCGAGGCCGCGATGAAGAAGTCGTACCCGGCGGCGCAGCGTATGCTGGCCAGTGACGACGCGCGCGAGGGTCCGCGCGCCTTCGCCGAAAAGCGCAAGCCGCGCTGGCAGGCGCGCTGAAGACAATGGATTCGCAATCCCCGGGACCCGACAGGAGAATGCATGGCGAGCGAGTTTGCAGGAAAAGTGGTGGTTGTCTCCGGCGGCAGTCGCGGCATCGGCCGGGCGATCGCTGCCGCGTTCGCGGCCGAGGGCGCGCAGGCCGTATTGGCGGCGTCGTCGCCGGCGAATCTCGAAAGCGCGGCGGACGCCGTCGCCACGAGCGGGGCGCCGCGTCCCGAAGTCTGCGCCGCCGATCTGCGGCGGCCGGACGGTTGCGAACGGGTGCACAAGTTCGTCGCCGAGCGCCATGGCCGCTGCGACATCCTGGTCAATTCGGCGGGAGCGACGAAGGCCGGCGCTTTCCTGAATCTGTCCGACGAGGCGTGGCAGGATGGCTTCGCGCTCAAGTTCTTCGGTTGCGTCCGCCTGTGTCGTCTGCTGTGGCCGCTGCTTTCGGCCGCGCGCGGTCACGTGGTCAACATCATCGGCGGCGCGGCGCGCACGCCGGATCCCGAGTTCCTGATCGGGGGCTCGGTCAACGCGGCGATGGCGAATTTCACCAAAGGGCTTGCGGGGCTGGGCAAGCGCGACGGGGTGAACGTCAACGCGATCCTGCCGGGCATGACGGAGACGGAACGCGTCGAGCAGTTGTTCCGGCAGCGGGCCGAGGCGTCCGGCGCGTCGGTGGCTGAAGTCCGGGCGGCGCTGATCGCCAAGGACGGGCTCGCGCGGCTGGGCAAGCCGGAGGACGTGGCGGCGCTCGCGGTGTTCCTGTGCTCCGAGAAAGCGCGGCACATCCAGGGCACCGCGATCGCGGTCGACGGCGGGGCGACGCCGGGGCTCTATTGATCCGACGGGTCGGCGAAGCAGACGCCGTCGCGCAACAAAGTCGAGCCGAACTCAAGGCGGCGCGGCAGATGGCACGAACGAGGGGTCGAGGCGATGGCGAATGAACGTGTGTCCGTGGTCACCGGTGCAGCCAGCGGCATTGGACGTGCGACGGCCAAACGGTTGGCCGCGGCAGGGGACTTCGTCGTAGTGGCCGACGTGAATCGGGAGGCCGGCAACGCGGTCGTCATGGAAATCTGCAATGCCGGGGGGCGAGCCGAATACCGCCGCGTCGACGTCGCGGACGACGCGTCGGTCGACGATCTTGCCCGCGGCGTCGAAAGCGCGTTCGGGCCGGCCGGTGTCCTCGTGAACTCCGCGGGCGTCCTGCAGAACGTCGCGACAATCGAATCGTTGAGCCTTGAAGAGCACGACCGGGTATGGGCGATCAACTACCGGGGCACGTACCTCTGCTGTCGCGCGTTCGCACCGCGCATGGCGGCACGTCGGGCGGGCAGCATCGTCAACATTTCCTCGACCTCGGCGGTCGATGCGATGCCGCTCCTTGCCTACGGACCGGGCAAGGCGGCGATTCAGAACCTGACGGCGGTACTCGCGGCCGAGCTGGGCCCGGACAACGTGCGGGTCAACGCCGTCATGCCCGGGTACGTCCTCACCGAGCAGATGCAGGCCCGGATCGACGCGGGAAAGCGCGATCCCGGGATGATGACGAAGCACAGCGCGCTCGGCCGGATGGTCGCGCCGGAAGATGTCGCCAACGGCATCCACTTCCTGTGCTCCGAGGCCGCGTCGTGCATCACCGGCATCGTCCTTCCGATCGACGCCGGCTACCTCGCCACGGTGACCTATCTCTACCACCCGGGTCTGGCCGGAGCTCATCCGCGCCGAGCGGGGAAGACGTAGCTGCGCCGACGCTAGCCCTTCTTGCGCGGGGGAGCATTCGCGGAAAACAACTCCGCGCACAGCGACCGAAGCCAGCGCAGGCCGGCGTCGTGATGATACCGATCGTGCCAGTACTGCTTGACCGCAAACGTGGGCATGCGAACCGGACACGGAAACACCTTGATCGTTCCGGTTCGGGCCAGGGTCTCGCCGATCGTCCGCGGCACCGTCGCGATCAGGTCCGTCGATGAAACCACGGCCGCGAGTCCCAGAAAGCCGGGGAGCTCGAGCATCACCCGACGCTCGATGCGCTGGCTCTTCAGCGAACTCCGCAGCATCGTGTAACTGGTCGACGACAGGATTCCGATGTGCGCCTCGTCCTTGTACGCGCGCGCGGTGAAGACGTCGCCGATGCGCGGGTGGCGCGCATTGACGAGACAGACGAAATCCTGCACGTAGAGCGCCTGTTCGTGAAACCCCGACTCGAGCCCGGGAATGAAGCCGAGCGCGAGATCGGCGTCGCCGGCTTCCAGCATTCTCGCGGTGCTCGCGGAGATATTGACGACCTCCAGGCGAACGTTGGGGGCGACGGCGCGGACACGCGCGAGAAGCCGGGGCAGCAGCGTGATGTGGCTCGCGTCCGTCATGCAGATCCGGAAAACGCGCTGCGCGGACGCAGGGTCGAAAGCGGGTCGGCCCCCCGACAATCCTCGCAACAGGCTCAGCGCCTCGCGGGCCGGGCCGATGAGTTCGTCCGCGCGCGGCGTCGGCTGCATGCCCGAAGACGTCCGCACGAAAAGAGGGTCGTGCCACTGGCGGCGAAGCTTCGCGAGCCAGATGCTGGCCGTCGGCTGGCTCAGGCCGAGTTGCAGGGCCGCGCGGGTCATGCTTTGCGTGCGGTAGATCTCGTCGAAGAGGACAAGCGTCCGAGCGTCGCGCGGCAATGCCCCGAGTTCGGTTTCCATATTTACGAAATGCAATGGATACGATTGAGATCATTGCATGGACAAAAATCGCACGCAACCCTATCGTACGCTCCGTGCGGTGTCGGCAACCCCTGCAAACGGGGTCCGTTCGCTCCGAACCGAAAACGGATTGCTCCGGAGGATCTGCGTGTTGCACGCTCTGCAAGTTCGCTGCGCCGCCAACGCGCACCGTGCCGTCGGTGGCGCCGTCCCGGCACCCGGGGGCGCCTTTCGCGCGGCACCTCTCCCGCGATCGGCGTATGTCCCGCACCAGGCGGGAGGCGGGTCATGAGCGCCGCACAGAGCGTCGACCCAGTCCAGGAAATGCGGGACTGGTGGAGAACGTCCATCGTCGACGTGCAGCCGGGCGTGATCCGGTTTCGCGGCTACGCGATCGAGGACCTGATCGGCCGGGTGTCGTTTCCCCAGATGATCTGGCTGCTCCTTCGCGGCGAGCTGCCCGGCGCGGTTGAGACCCGGCTGCTGGACGCCGCACTGATGTCGGCCGTCGACCACGGTGCCCAGGCACCGAGCATCGCGATTGCGCAGATCGCGGCGACGTGCGGCGTAGGGCTCAATAACGCAATCGCTTCGGCCGTCAACGTCCTGGGTGACGTCCATGGTGGGGCTGGCGAGCAGGCGGTCGAGCTCTTCGACGCGGTCCTGAAAAGAATCGATGCGGGCGCCGGCGACACGGCGGCGACCGAAGCGGCGCTCGCCGAATTCGTGGCCCAGCACGGGAAGATCATTCCCGGTTACGGGCACCGGTTTCATCCGCTGGATCCGCGCTCGCCGCGCCTGCTGCAGCTCGTCGACGAAGCCGCGACGACGGGCACGATTTCCGGGCGGTACGCGCGGGTGGCCCGGGCGATCGAGGCGGCGCTGGAGCGGCAGAAGGGGCGTCGTATCCCGATGAACATCGACGGCGCGACTGCGGTGATCTACGCGGAACTCGGCTTTCCGGCGCCGCTCGCGCGGGGCCTGTTCTGCATTTCGCGCTCGGTGGGCATCCTCGCCCACGCGTGGGAACAGACGCAGCAGGGCGGACGCAACAAGGGGCCGATCCCGCGGCAATATCTACCGTCGTACCAAGGGCCCGCTCCGCGAAGCGTGCCGGCAGCGGACGAGAAGGATTGACGCCATGAAAATCTGCATGCTTGGCGCCGGCGCCCTCGGCAGCGCCCTTGGCGGCGTTCTCGCGGAAGCGGGCAACGAGGTCTGGCTGATCGACGCATTCGCCGAACACGTCGACGCCATGAACACGCGCGGCCTCACGCTGCGCGATGGCGGCGTCGACCGGACCGTCAAGGTGCGGGCGCGAACAGTGCCCGACGGCATCGGGCCCGCCGATCTCGTCATCGTGCTGGTGAAGTCGTACCACACGCGCGAAGCGATCGCGAAGGCGACACCGATCGTCGGCCGCGACACCGTGGTCATGTCGCTCCAGAACGGGCTCGGCCACGAGGAGATCCTCGCCGACGAGGTGGGCAGGGAGCACGTGCTGGCGGGAAAGACCTACGCGGGCGGCGTGTTCCTCGCGCCCGGCCACGTGATCGCGGGGACCCGGGGCAAGCAGACCTTCATTGGCGAGCTCGACGGTCGCGTGACCGAACGCGCGTCGCGCATTGCCGAAACGCTGACCAAGGCCGGCCTCCAGACGACGGTGAGCTCCAACATCCTGGGCACGATGTGGGACAAGCTGCTGATCAACGTCGCGACCGGCGCGTTGTCGGGCATCACGCGGCTGCCCTACGGCGGACTCTACAGCCTGCCCGAGGTCAAGGAGTGCGCGCTCGCTGCGGTTGCAGAGGGGGTCGCCGTTGCCAAGGCCCTGGGTGTGAAACTTTCGAGCGACAAGCCCGAGGACGCGTGGAAGTTGGCCGCCGAGGGCCTGCCTGCGGAATTCAAGGCGTCGATGCTGCAGAGTATCGAAAAAGCTGCGCCGACCGAGATCGACTTCATCAACGGCTCGGTGGTCCGCGCGGGCTTGCGCTGCAACGTTCCGACGCCGGTCAACAAGGCACTGGTGGCCTGCGTCAAGGGCATCGAGCTCTGGATGAAGCAGTACGCGCCGAAATCCTGAGCCAGAACGGCTGGCTCGGCACGATTACCCTGCGCAGGAATAGTCGAGGAGGGGTGCGCCATGTCCTACCAGAAGAAATCGTACGTCGAACACGTCGCGGTCCGGGTGAAGGACATCGACTGGCACATCCGCTTCTTTCGTGAAGCGCTCGGGATGCCGATCCGCGAGGTCGACGGCCCGCGCGACAGCCCGCGGCAGGTCTGGACCGTCGGCGGTGTGCAGCTGATGGCCGATCCCGGCTTCGCCGGTCCCGAGGGGCGGCTCGCGCACCTTGGCGTGATGACGGAGGATCTCGACGCGGCGCTCGCGGAGGCGTATGCGTGGGAAGGGGTCAAGCCGATGGCGCAGGGCCGCAACTGGCTCGCGCTACCGGACGGTCTGTGCGTCGAAGTGATCCAGGCGACGGGTAATTCCGTGACCGCCGCGCTGGCGGTCAACCCGAGGGCCTGATCCGCCCCGATGGATCGCAACTGAAGGAACAGGAAACATGGTCGTGGAACGCTATTGGGACGATGCCAAGGTGGGCGACGAAGGCGTGAGCCCGACGATGACGATTACCGGCGAACTCATCGACGCCTACGCCGACGTCTCGGGGGACCACACGCCGATTCACGTCGACGAGGAATACGCGCGCAAGTCCCACTTCGGCGAGCGCGTCGCGCACGGGTTGCTCGGTCTGTCCGTCGCCGACGGCCTCAAGTGCCAGGCCGATTACCGCTTCCTGCCGGGAATGTCGCTCGGCTGGACCTGGGATTTCCTCCTCCCGATCAAGATCGGAGACATGCTGCATGTCAAATTCCGCGTCGCGAGCATGCGGCCGTCGAAGAGCAAGCCGGGCTGGGGCATCGTCATTCTGCCCACGGAACTCATCAACCAGCGCGGCGAGGCCGTGGCGCGCGGCGAGCACAAACTGATGATTCCGCGGCGGCCGGGTGCCGCGGCCGCGTGAACGGCGCTCGCCGTGGGCCGACGGTTGTCCCAGGTCGAATGACCACGGGGCGACGGTGAAGCTGCTCCCCCAGGCCGGCACCAGGCTTGCCTCGTTTCATGCGATAAACTGACACGGTCGTACGGACACGATGTCCCCGGACGGGTTGTCGAGAACGTCCGATCATCAGGGGCATGTTGAACAGGGCAGGTGGGGGCTGGCGCGCATCGCAGGCGCTGCGCCGACCGGCTCGCGGAGCTAGCCGGTCATGAAAACGATTCGCTGGGGACTGATCGGTTGCGGTGAGGTTGCCGACATGAAAAGCGGTCCCGGTTTCGTACGCGCCACGAACTCGCAGCTCGTTGCCGTCGCGGATCGCAACGCAACGCGGGCCGAGGACTTCGCGAAGCGGCACGGCGTCGGACGCTGGCACGCCGACGCCGACGCGATCATCAACGCACCGGACGTCGACGCGGTGTACGCCGCCACGCGGACCGACTCGCATTGCGAACTGGTACTGCGCTGCGCGGCCGCCGGCAAGCCGGTTCTCGTCGAGAAGCCGATGGCGATGAGCCACGCCGACGGCGTGCGAATGGCAGCAGCGTGCCGGGAAGCCAAGGTTCCGCTGTGGGTGGCTTACTACCGGCGCGCGCTGCCGCGCTTCGTCGCCGTCCGTGACCTCGTCCAGAGCGGGGCGATCGGGCCGGTGCGCATGGTGATCACGCGGCATTTCCAGCGGATCCCGACGCTCGAGCAGATGCGCGGTCCCTTCTGGTCCTGGCGACTCGATCCCGCGGTCTCCGGTGGAGGCATCTTTTTCGAGGCCGTGGGGCACACGCTCGACATTCTCGACTTCATCCTCGGGCCGATCGAAGCGGTGCGCACGTTCGCGGACAACCAGGCCGGCGTCTATCCGCCCGAGGACGTCGTCACCGCTTCGTACCGCTTCGCCGGCGGAGCGTACGGCAGCGGCGCGTGGTGCTTCACGACCGACTGCGACGACGAATACAACGAAATCGTCGGTGCGACCGGGCGCATCCGGTTCTCGACGTTCCCGCCGCTGTCCCCGCCGTCCGGGCGAGCGCCGGTTCCGATCCGCATCATGCGCGGCGACGCGGTCGAGGAAATGCCGGTGGCCGATCCGCCCTATGTCCATCAGCCGTTGATCCAGTCGATTGTCGACGAGCTGAACGGCACCGGCCGCTGTCCCAGCACCGCCGAGTCTGCGCTTCGCACCGCACGCGTCATCGACGACAGCCTCGCCGAGTTCCGCGCCCGGCAAGCGCGCTAGCAGCCGCGCGCATCGCCAACCCGAATCCCGCCGCGAGGAAAACGCTCCATGCCGGATGCCAATCGCCTGTCGATTCACCAGGTGACGCTGCTCGAGCAATGCTCGACGCCGCAGTTCATCGACGCCCTCGTGCGTCACGGCGTGCCCTGTACCAGCCTGTGGCGCGAAAAGGTGCAGGCGTACGGCGTCGAGCAGACGGCGAAACGGGTCGCCGACTCCGGCATCGCCCTGTCCGGCTACTGCTGGGGCGGGCTCGTCACGTCGCCCGACCGCGCAGAAGCGGCCCGGGCGCGCGACGAAGTGCGCCGCGCGCTGGACGAGGCGGCGGCGCTGAAGGCGCCGTGTCTCATCTTCGTTGCGGGAGGCGTCGACGCGCGCGACAAGAACATCGCGGACGCGCGCGCCCGCGCGCTGGCCGGCGTGGCGGACCTCGTTCCGCACGCCCGCAGCGTCGGGGTCATGATCGCGCTCGAGCCGCTGCATCCGATGGTCTGCGCGACGCGGTCGGTGCTGAGCACGGTCAAGCTCGCCAACGCGTGGTGCGATGAGCTCGGCGCCGAGGACATCGTCGGCATCGCGGTGGACACGTATGCGGTCTGGTGGGATCCCGATGTCGAAGCGGAAATCGCGCGTGCCGGCAAGCGCATCTGCTCGTTCCACGTCAGCGACTGGCTGGCAGACACGCAGGACCTGCGCCTCGACCGCGGCATGATGGGCGACGGCGTCATCGACATTCCGGCACTGCGGCGCGCGGTCGAAGCCGCGGGCTACGACCGCTACATCGAAGTCGAGATCTTCTCGAGCCGCAACTGGTGGAAGCGTGATCCCGATGACGTCGTCCGCGTGATCAAGGAGCGTCTCCAAACGGCGGTGTAGCCGCGTCCGGGGCGCCTGCGGCAGACGAACGCAAGCAACTCGCCGCGGGCGATCGCGATCCCGGTGCGATCACCGGCCGTAGCGGTCCTGTGCCTCGAAATGCGCGGCTGGCATCGTCGCCGGCGCCTGCGGCGTCACGGGACGAAACGCCATCCGGTCCAGCACGTCGCGCTGGAGGTCCACGCCGGGCGCAATCTCGGTCAGCGTCACGCCGTTCGCGGTCAGGCGAAACACCGCGCGCTCGGTGACGTACATCACTTCCTGTGCCTGCCGCAGCGCCTGCAGCCCGGAGAAGGTGATCTGATCGACGCGGCGCACCAGCTTGGCGATGTCGCCGTGCCGGTCGATACGCAGGCGGCCGTCGCCGGTCGTGAGCAGCGTTCCCTTGGTGTCGAACGTGCCGCAGAAGACCACCTTGCGGGCATTCTGCGCGATGTCGATGAAGCCTCCCGGACCCACGGGCAGGCCGCCCAGCTTCGACACGTTGACGTTGCCGGCCTCGTCGATCTGCCCGAACCCCAGGAACGCGATATCGAGCCCGCCACCCGAGTAGAAGTCGAACTGGGACGGCGCATCGATGATCGCACTCGGATTGCGGGCATAGCCGAAGAGCGACCCCTCGAGCAGCGTGCCGCCGTACGCGCCGTGCTCGATGGTCTGCGCGTAGCGCTCGCCGCGGAGGCGCGTGGCGACGAGTTTGGCGACGCCGTCGGGAACGCCGAAGCCGTAGTTGACGACGGCGCCGTCGGCGAGCTCTTCGGCGGCGCGGCGGGCGATGACCTGCCTCGCGGTGAACGGCTGTGGCGGCTCGGTCGGTTCGATCCCGCGCCGCTCGCCGGAGAGTGCCGGGTCGACGACGACGTCGTACCCGGTGCGCTGGTCGGGGTCGACGACGATGGCGTCGACGAGCGCCCCCGGGACGTTCACCTGCCGCGCCGGCAGCGAGCGCGCTTCGACCGCCTGGCGGACCTGCGCGATCACCTTGCCGCCGCTGTTGTGCGCGGCCAGCGCGATCGCGTAGATGTCGAGATTCGCCGCCTCGCCGACCAGGCTCACGTTGCCTTCGGGGTCGGCATACGTGCCACGGATGATGGCGACGTTGACGGGGAACGACTTGTAGCGCAGCCACTCCTCGCCGTCGATGGTCACGACGTCGACGAGGCTCGCCTGCGCCGACGCGTTCATTCGTCCGCCGTCCAGGCGCGGGTCGACGAAGGTGCCGATCCCGACGTGGCTGACGAGTCCCGGGCGGCCGGCACCGATCTCGCGGTAGAGCTGCATCACGACACCGGCAGGCAGCACGTACGCCTCGATCTTCTCGGCGCGCGCGAGCTCCTGCATGCGCGGCGACCAGACCCAGTGCCCGCCGATCACCCGCTTGACCATGCCTTCGTGCGCGAAGCGGCTCAAGCCCATCTCCTTGCGGTCGCCGATGCCGAGCGCATGGACGAGCGTCAGGCCGGCCGGGTGCTGCGAGACGAGAAAGCGCCGCTCGATGGCGGCAAACACCGAGCTCGCCTCCATCAACCCGCCGCCGCCGCCGACCAGTCCGACCGTCGCGCCGTCGCCGATCAGCGCGGCCGCGTCGTCCGCGGTAATGAACTTGTCGCGCTTCATCGCGTCAGGCTCCGATGTCCCACAGCGCCGCGCCGCGCTTCAATGCACCGCGCGCGACGACCGTGCGATGGATTTCGGAGGTGCCGTCGAAGATCCGGTAGATGCGCGAGTCGCGGTACAGGCGTTCGATCGGCATCTCGCTGCAGTACCCCATGCCGCCGAAGATCTGCACGGCCCGGTCGGCCACGCGGCCGAGCGTCTCCGCGGCCTCCACCTTGACCATCGAAATCCAGTCGCGGGCGTCGCGGCCCTGATCGATCTCCCATGCCGCGCGCAACAGCATGAGCCGTGCGGCGTTGATCTCGATGACGCTGTCGGCGATCATCTGCCTGGATCATCTGGAACTCGCCGATCGCCTTGCCGAACTGCTTGCGCTCGTTCGCGTAGTCGGTCATCAGCTTCGCAAGGCGGCACGCCTTGCCGACGGCGCGCGCGCCAACCTGCGCGAGGCGCACCCGGCCGAGCGTCGAGTAGGCGAGGGCGAGTCCCTGTCCTTCGGCGCCGAGCAGGTGCTCGGGGCCGAGCTTCACATGCTCGAAGAACATCTCGATGTGGCTGGTACCGGTCAGTCCCATCATCTTCTGGTCGCGGCCGACGACCACACCGGGCAGGTCCTTGTCGACGAGGAACAGCGACACGTGGCGCGGCCGCGCGGCGGGATCGGTCACCGCCGAGACGATGAAGAAATCGGAATAGAGGCCGTCGCTGATGAAGTGCTTGTTGCCGTTGAGGCGATAGCCGTCGCCGCTGCGCTCTGCCCGGGTGGTGATCGACGCCGCGTCCGAGCCGGCGCCGGGCTCGGTGATCGCGATCGAGCAGGTGCGCTCGCCGCGCACCGTCGGCAGCAGCCAGCGCTCCTTCTGCGCAGCGGTCCCTTCGAGCAGCGATTCGTAGACGTTGCCGAACGCGCGCCGGATCAGGATGTCCTTGGTGTGGCCGAACTGCTCCTCGACGAGCATCGTGTCGACGGCCGAAAGGCCGCCGCCGCCGTACTCGACGGGAATGTTCATCGCGTAGAAGCCGAGCGAGCGCGACTTCTCGAAGATCGCGCGCGCCTTCGCCGGATCGAGCCGCGCCCGTCGTCTCGATTTCGTCCTCGAGCGGAATCAGCTCCGTTTCGACGAACCGCCGGACCGTACTGACGATCATCGTCTGTTCTTCGGTCAAGTCGAATTGCATGGTCTTCCTCCTATGGGTGTCGGGTCGCCGGGTCGCGCTGTCGTGACCTCGGCGTCGCCGGCCCGTGCCTCGCGGACGCCCCGGCGATCGCCGTTCAGCTCACCGCCCGCACGCCGGGACGGGTGACGCCGGATCCGGACGAGCGGCTCGTGGTGGTGAAGTACTCGGAACTCTTGCAGGCATCGGAAAGCTCGGCGGCGGCCGCCAGCATCGCGGGGGCGAGCTCGTGCATCCGTGCCTCGGTCAGGCGGACGCTGGGACCGGCCACGCTCAACACGCCGACGACCCCTCCGGTCGCCGGATGGCGAACGGCGGCGGCCATTGCCGCCGTGCCCGGAGCCGAACTCTCGACGACCCATGCGTAGCCGCGCTCCCTTGCGAGGCGCAGCCGCTTCTGCAGCGCCTGGACGGTGCGCGGCGCATGGGGTCCCAGGGTCTCGGCCTTGCCGAATCCCTGGCGCAGGACGAGCTCGAACGCGCGCTCGTCGGTGAGGCATGCGAGCCACGCGTGTCCGGACGCCGTCGAGGCCAGCGGCGCCTCCATCCCCATGTCCGGGTCGTATCGCAATCCCGGTCGTGCGCCCTGCGCCTTGGCGACCCACGTCTGGCGGTCGCCGTCGACGACGCCGAGGCGGACGAGTTCGCCCGTCTCCTGCGCGAGGCGATCGAGCGTCGGTTGGACGACGTCGACGACGCCCGAGCGCGACAGGTAGCGAAACGCCAGCGAGACGAGTTTCGTCGTCAACCGATAGCGGCCGGTCTCGTCATCCTGGCGGACGTAGCCGCGCGCCGCGAGCGTGGCGAGCAACCGGTGGGCGGCGCTCTTGGGGATGTCGAGCGCATCCTTGACGGCGGAGAGCGGCAGGCCGGCCGGGTGCGAGGCGAGGAGTTCGACGATCTCGAGCGCGCGATCGAGGGCGCTTCCTGGCATTGGGCGTTCCAGAAAAATTGATAATGTTCCATATTGGAACAGCGTTCACAAAAATTGTCAACGCCCTGTACGCGAGGAAGAGTCGCCCGGTGGGGCGCGCATGGCTGGGCGGCTCAACGGCGCTCGAAGCGGCTGCCGGTTCGAAACGACGGCCTGCGCGACCAGTGAAGCGTGCTGTGACAGCGCCGGCGCCGATGTCGGCACGGCTATAATCCGGGGCTCAAGCGGCGCGCCAGCCGCGCCCGCCCGGCTTTCCCATGCATGTCTACTTCGAGGACGACGGCCAGCTCAAGGCCGGCACCGTTCTCGCCGACAACGACGCGTCGCTGCAGGTCGAGGCCGCCTCCGGCAAGCGCCTCAAGATCAAGGCCGCCGCCGTGCTGCTTCGCTTCGCGGAGCCGTCGCCTTCCGCGCTGAACGCTGAAGCGCAGAAGCTCGCCAGCGAGATCGACCCGGATTTCCTCTGGGAGGTTTCGCCGGACGACGAGTTCGGGTTCTCGGACCTCGCGCGCGAATACGTCGGCCGGACGCCGCTGCCCGCCGAAGCCGCCGCTGTGGCGCTGACGCTTGCCGGCGCGCCGATGTATTTCTACAAGCGCGGCAAGGGCCGCTACCGCAAGGCGCCGCCCGATGCGCTGAAGGCGGCGCTCGCCTCCGTCGAGCGCAAGAAGCGCGAAGCCTTGCAGATGACGGCCTGGGGCGAGGAGCTCGCTGCGCGACGGCTCCCCGACGCGCTGCGCGCAAAGCTGCCGATGCTGCTCTACAAGCCCGACAAGAATGCGCTGGAGTGGAAGGCGCTGTCCGCCGCGTGCGAGGCGTTGCACACGAATCCGGTGACGCTGCTCTCCGATTGCGGCGCGATTTCCTCGACCCACGACTATCATTTCAACCAGTTCCTGACGCATGCGTTTCCGCAGGGCGTCGCGTTTCCGGCGTGGGGGGAGCTGCCGGCGCTGCCCGAGCTGTCGGCTGCCGCAGTGCGCGCGTTCTCCATCGACGACGCGACGACCACCGAGATCGACGACGCGTTCTCGGTGCGCCTGCTGCCCAACGGCCATTACGAGATCGGCATCCACATCGCCGCGCCGGCGATCGCGATCCCGCGGGGCTCGCCGCTGGACGCGATCGCGCGCGACCGGCTGTCCACGGTCTACATGCCGGGGCACAAGATCACGATGCTTCCGGAGCCGGCGGTCGCCGCATTCACGCTCGCGGCCGGGCACACGCCGCCCGCGCTGTCGCTCTACGCCGAGGTCGCGGCGGACGGGTCGCTGGTGCGCCACGAGACGCGGGTCGATCGCGTGCCGATCGTCGCCAACCTGCGGCTCGACGCGATCGACGAGACGTTCGCCGCCGATCTGCCGTCACCCGCGGATCCGCCGTGGACGGCGGAGCTGCGCGTTCTGTGGAAGTTCGCGCAGGCGTTGTCCGCGGCGCGCGGCAAGACCGACATCCAGCGCATCGACTACAGCTTTCACGTCGACTGGGAGGCAGCGACAGCCGGCGAGCCCGGCCGTGTCCGGATCGTGCCGCGCCCGCGCGGCTCGCCGCTCGACAAGCTGGTCTCGGAGCTGATGATCTTCGTCAACAGCACGTGGGGCAAGCGGTTGGCCGATGCCCGAATGGCCGGCCTGTACCGGACGCAAGCCGCCGGGAAGGTCAAGATGAGCACCCGTCCGGCCGAGCACCAGGGGCTCGGACTTTCGCACTACCTGTGGGCGAGTTCGCCGCTGCGGCGCTACAGCGACCTCGTCAATCAGCGGCAGCTCGTGGCCGCCGTCACGGGCGACAAGCCTCCCTACGCGGACAACGACGCGGACCTCTTTGCCGCCCTCGCCGACTTCGAGGCCACGTATTCGAACTACGCCGAGTTCCAGGACCGCATGGAGCACTACTGGTGCCTGCGCTGGCTGCTGCAGGAGAACGTCGCCGAAACGACGGCGACGGTGATCCGCGAGAATCTGGTGCGTTTCGAGCGGTTGCCGCTCGTTCTCCGGCTCGCGGATCTGCCCGTGCTGGCGCCCGAGACGGCGGTGCGGGTCGCCATCGGCCGCATCGACCTGCTCGCCGCGACCCTCGAATGCCGTTACGCCGGCCTGACGAACTGACACCGGGGTCGACGTCGGGGGCGTCCGGCCGGAGCGCCAAGCTACAATAGTCCGTTCAGATACGGCGCCCCGAACACTTGCCGCGCAAATCCGCTTCGCCGAGGACACCGCCCGCCGTGCCGGCCGCTGATGCGCCGACGCCGCGGGGTGCCGCCGGCGCGCGTCCTCAGCAGGGGAAGAAGGCCGCGCCGTCGGCGGGCAAGACGCCGCGAGGCACGGCATCTGCCGGCGCGCCGCTCGCCGCGAAGGTGCCGGCGGCAGACAAGCCGCGTCGTGCTGCGCGTCCGGTCGTGGCGCCCGCGCCCGCCCCGGTCCCCGCCGCCACGCACGGCGGCGCCGCCGCACTCGACTGGCCGGCGTGGACGCCGTCGTTTGGTGCGGACGACCGCCGCAACCGCCTCATCACGTACGCACTCGGCATTTCGATTGCCGTCCACATGGTGCTGCTCGCGATCCGCTTCCAGCCGTTCGATTTGAAGTCGATGCTCGACCGCGGGCCGCCGCTCGAGGTCGCGCTCGTCAACGCCCGGTCGCCGACCAAACCGACCAAAGCGGACATTCTCGCGCAGGCGAACCTCGACGGCGGCGGCAACACCGACGCCAACCGTCGCGCGAAGACGCCGCTGCCGGCGTTGCCCAAGGACAACGCCAACAGTCAGATCACGGTTGCCACGCAGCAGGTCGAGCGACTCGAGCGGCAGACGAAGGAAATGCTCACCCAGCTCAAGAGCGAGCCGACTGCGCCGCCGGCGCCGAAGCCGGTCGAGGCCGTCCCGACGCCGGAGCTGCCGACCGCCACCGAGTTGATGCAGCGCACGCTCGAAGCGATGCGGCTCGAAGCGCAGATCGCCAAGCAGATGGACGCCTATCAGAAGCGGCCCAAGCGGCGCTTCGTCGGCGCCCGCGCCGAGGAGTACCGTTTCGCGCGCTACGTCGAGGATTGGCGGCTCAAGGTCGAGCGCGTCGGCAACCTCAACTACCCGGAGGCCGCAAGGCAGCTCAAGCTCTACGGCAACCTGCTCATCACCGTGTCCATCCGCAGCGACGGCAGCGTCGAGCAGGTCGAGATCAACCGGTCCTCGGGGCAGCGCGTCCTCGACGCGGCCGCCCGGAAGATCGTCGAGATGGCCGCGCCCTACGCTCCGTTTCCGCCGGACATCAAGCGCGACACCGACATCCTGCACATCACGCGGACGTGGTCGTTCACCAAGTCCGACGAGCTCGTCAGCGAATGACGGCAGACGCGGTCGGCGCCCGCGCGAACTCCCGACCCCGTCGTGCCCGGTGCGCGGCGCACGCCCGATCCTCCTTCCTTCCCCTTCCCCGGACGTCACCATGACCGACCGCTACGCCGTCATCGGCAACCCCATCGCGCACTCGAAATCACCGATCATCCACGCCGAATTCGCCCGGCAGACCGGGCAGGACATGAGCTACGAGCGGCTGCTCGCGCCCCTCGATGGCTTCGCGGCCGCGGTCGCGCAGTTCGCGCGCGAGGGCGGGCGCGGCCTCAACGTGACGGTCCCGTTCAAGCTCGAGGCGTTCGCGCTTGCGGGCACCGCCACCGAGCGGGCGCAGCTCGCAGGCGCGGTCAACACGCTGAAGCGCGTCGACGACGGCTGGCTCGCCGACAACACCGACGGCGCGGGGTTCGTCCACGACATCGTCGAGAACTACGGCGTTTCGCTCGGCGGCAAGCGGATCGTGCTGCTGGGCGCGGGAGGGGCCGCGCGCGGGATCCTGAAACCGCTCCTCGACCGGCGGCCCGCGCTGCTCGTCGTGGCCAATCGGACGCAGGCGAAAGCGGACGCGCTCGTCCAGAAGTTCCGTCCGTACGGCCCGATCGAAACGCTCGCACCGGCCGCGCTCGCCGGCCACGCGTTCGACATCGTGATCAATGCAACGAGCTTCGGCCTCAAGGACGACGCTGGCGCGCCGGCACCCTGGCCGGCGACGATCTTCGCCCGCGACGCGTTCGCGTGCGACCTCGTGTACGGCGAGGCGGCGACGCCGTTCGTCCGCTTCGCACGTGCGAGCGGCGCCGCGGCGACCGCGGATGGACTCGGGATGCTCATCGAGCAGGCGGCGGAAAGCTTCTACCTGTGGCGCGGCGTGCGGCCGGACACGAAGTCGCTGCACACGCTGCTGCGCTCGCACAGTCACGGCTGAACCGGAGAATGGCCCGCGCCCCGACGGCAGGCCGCGGGCTTGTCGCCACCGTCGGCCGCACGGTCGGCTGGCTTGTCGCCGCTGCGCTGGGCATCGCGCTGCTGTGGCTGGCCTGGATCGCCTTCCACGTCGGGTGGTACCGCTACATCCCGCCGAGCGAAACCTCGTTCATGGCGCAGCGGATGGTCGAGGCGCGGGCGAAGAATCCCCGGGCGGAGCTGCGCTACACGTGGGTGGCGTACGCGCGCATTTCGCCGCAGCTCAAACGCGCGATGATCGCCGCCGAAGACGCGAAGTTCGTCGACCACGAAGGCTTCGACTGGGACGGCATCGCGCTGGCGCTCGAGAAGAACCAGAGGAAGGGCCGCATCGTCGCTGGCGGCTCGACGATCACGCAGCAACTCGCGAAGAATCTCTTCCTGTCGCCGTCGCGCAGTTACGCGCGCAAGGCCGAGGAGGCGGCGATCACGGTGCTGCTCGAAGCGCTGCTGCCGAAGCGGCGGATCTTCGAGCTTTATCTCAACGTCATCGAGTGGGGCAACGGCGTGTTCGGCGCCGAGGCCGCGGCGCAGCGTTACTTCGGCGTTTCTGCCGCGCAGCTGTCCGCCGAGCAGGCGGCGCGGCTCGCCGCGATGGCGCCCAATCCGCGCTTCTACGAGCGCAATCAGGGTGCGCCGGGACTCAATCGCAAGATCGGGATCATCCTCGCCCGAATGCCGTCGGCCGAGATTCCCTAGCCCGCCGGGCGCCGCCGCCGGCGATCCGCGCCGGTCCGTGGCGCCGTGTGCCATCGCGCGAACGGGACGGTCCCGATCCGATCCCGGTCGCCCACGGCTCGGGGCGTTGCGCGTAGAATGCGCTGCGTCTCAACACGTCGCACGCCCGCTTGATCACGCCCCTCCCATGTCCGAGACCCTCGACAAAGCCGACGCCGAGCGGACGGAGGCGCGCGCGAGCGTGCAGGACGCGCTCGCCGAGGTAACGGCGCTCCTGCGTCGCCACCGGCTCGTCGAAGGGCTGGTGCACGAGCAGATGGAACACGAGCCGGGCGGCGCGCGCGGCGAGCTGGCCGAGAGCCTCGTCTACCGGCAGAACAAGGCCGAGCTGCAGCGCAAGCTCGACCGGCTGCATTCGGCCGACATCGCGTACGTCCTCGAGGCGCTGCCGCTCGACGAGCGGCTCTACATCTGGGACCTCGTCCGCGCCTCGCGCGACGGCGACATCCTGCTCGAGGTCTCCGACGCCGTCCGCGAGTCGCTGATCTCGTCGATGGACACCGAGGAGCTCGTCGCCGCGACCGAGTCCCTCGAAGCCGACGAGATCGCGGAACTCGCCCCGGACCTCCCGCAGGAGGTCATGGACGACGTGTTCCAGAGCCTCCCGGTGGAGGAGCGGGAGCAGCTGCGCGCCGCGATGTCCTTCGACGACGACATGGTCGGCGCGCTGATGGATTTCGAGGACGTGACGGTGCGTCCCGATGTCACGCTCGAAGTCGTGCTGCGCTATCTGCGGCGGTTCGAGGAGCTGCCGAGCCAGACGGACCAGCTCTTCGTCGTCGACCGCGAGGAGAAGCTCCTCGGCGTGCTGCCGATCAACAAGCTGATCGTCACCGACCCGGATGCGACGGTGGAGGCGATCATGCAGCCGCCGACGGTGAAGCTCCTGCAGCACGAGCACGCCGACGTCGCCGCCAGCGCATTCGAGCGCTACGACCTCGTGTCGGCGCCGGTCGTCGACACCAACGACAAGCTCGTCGGCCGCGTGACCGTCGACGAAGTGCTCGATTTCGTCCGCCAGAGCGGCGAGGAGGACCTGCTGGCGCAGGCCGGCCTGCGTGAGGAGGAGGACGTCTTCGCGTCGGTGTGGGCGTCGTTCAAGAACCGCTGGGCGTGGCTGGCGATCAACCTCGTCACCGCGTTCATCGCCTCGCGCGTGATCGGTGTGTTCGAAGGCTCGATCGAGAAGCTCGTCGCACTGGCGGCCTTGATGCCGATCGTCGCCGGCATCGGCGGCAATTCCGGGAACCAGACGATCACGATGATCGTCCGCGCGGCGGCGCTGGGGCAGTTCGCGCTCGCCAACGCCCGGCAGCTCATTCGGAAGGAGATCGTCGTCAGCCTGCTCAACGGGCTCATCTGGGGCGGGGTCATGGGGCTGGTCGCGATGCTGCTCTACAAGGACGTCCCGCTCGGCCTGGTGATGGTGCTGGCGATGACGCTGAACCTGATGCTGTCGGCACTGATGGGCGTGCTGATCCCGATGACGATGATCCGCTTCGGCCGCGACCCGGCGCTCGGCTCGTCGGTGCTGATCACCGCCGTCACCGACTCGGGCGGCTTTTTCATCTTTCTCGGACTTGCCACGCTGTTCCTCGTCTGATCACGTGCGTTCGCCGGTGGCCGTCCCCGGCGGCGTCGACGCCCGTCCACGCGGGCGTCGGGGCGGTCTTCGCTTATATCCGCAGGTTTGGCGAACGGGTGCATTGGGGAATAAAGCCGTCCGCGGCCTGTTTGCCGAGGTGAGTTCCACGACAACAACCCAAGGGAGCACGCCAATGATTTGTACGCTACGCAACATCGCCATGGCCGTCGCCGTTGTTTCGCTGTCCGCCTGCGCGACGATGATGCCGGGAGCGCCGGCCAAGGTCGCCGACGGCGTCCTGACCAATCCGGCCGGAATGACGCTCTACACGTTCGACCGTGACGCCGCCGACAGCGGCAAGAGCGTCTGCAACGGTCCGTGCGCGGCCAACTGGCCGCCGCTGATGGCCACTGCCGACGCCAGGGGCATGGGTGCGTGGTCAATCGTCACCCGCGACGATGGCGCGAAGCAGTGGGCGTACAAGGGCAAGCCGCTCTACCTCTGGTCGAAGGACCAGAAGCCGGGCGACAGGACCGGTGACGGCTTCAACAACGTCTGGCGCATCGCCAGGGAGTAGCGACCGGCGTACCATCGGACGCCCTCGATGTCCGCCGATCCCCCCCTGCCGCATCCCGATCTCGTCGCCGCGCTGCCGCGACTGCGTCGTTACGCGCGCGTGCTGACCGGCGACGCGTCGCGTGCCGACGACCTCGTGCAGGACACGCTGGCGCGGGCCTGGGAGAAGCGGCGATTGTGGCAGGCAGGGACCGATCTGCGTGCCTGGCTTTTCACCGTCATGCACAACGTCCACATCAACCAGCTGGCACTCCTGCGCCGCGACGCGGCGAACGTGTCGCTCGATGCGGAAGGCGGGTTCGCGGCCTGGCAGACGCCGGTCCGCGGCAACCAGTTCGAGCGCGTCGAGCTCATGGAAATCGTCCAGCAGATGGGTCGCCTGCCCGCCGATCAGCGCGAGGTGCTGCTGCTCGCTGCCGTCGAGGAGCTTCGCTACGAGGAGATCGCCGCGGTGTTGGCAATTCCGGTCGGTACGGTCATGTCGCGGCTGTCGCGGGCTCGCGACAAATTGAAACGGCTGATCGGTGACGGGACTCCGTCCCTGAAGGTCGTCAAGATGAGCCCGGGAGTCGCACCATGAGTCCCACCCCGCTTCCCGATTTCGACCTTCACGCCTACGCCGACGGCCAGCTCGCGCGCGAGCGCATGGCCGCGGTCGAGGCGACCCTCGCGCGGGATCCTGCGCTCGCCGCCCGCGTCGCCGAAATTCGTACCCAGAACGCCGCGTTGCGCGATGCGCTCGACCCGCTTCTGGCGGAGCCGTTGCCGGGCCGGTTGCTGGCCGCGGCCACACCGCCGGCGTCGGGTGCGGCGGCCGCACGCCGGTGGCTGATGCCGGTGTTTGCTGCCGCGGCCACGCTCGTGCTCGGGCTCGGGATCGGCTGGTACGGTCGCGGAACCGTGCTGGAAGAAGCCGGTACGCCGACGACGTTCGCCAGGCAGGCGGCGTTCACGCACGCGCTGTACGCGGCGGATGCGCGGCGCCCGGTCGAGGTCTGGGCCAACGAGGAAAAAAGCCTCGCCACCTGGCTCACCAAGCGTCTCGGGCACCCGATGCACGTCCCGGATCTCAACGGTCTCGGTTTTGCGCTGGTCGGGGGCCGTCTGGTCGCCGGCAACGAGAAGCCCACCGGCCTTTACATGTACGAGAACGCCGACAAGCAGCGTCTCACGCTGCAGATCCGCAAGGACACCAAGCACATCGGCGCTCCGGTCTCCGGCAACGTCGACACGGCGTTCCGCTATGCGGTCGAGAACGGCGTCGGCGTGTTCTACTGGATCGACAACGACTGCGGCTATGCGCTGTCGGGCAACCTCGATCGCGGGCAGCTCTTGACGGTCGCCCGGGTGGTCTACGGCCAACTTGCCGCCGCCGAAGCCACGGGCGCCGTCAAGTCGAATTGACCCCGTCGTCGTACCGGTCTTGCGGCGGTCGCGCGAGGGCGAACCGCGGGGCGATTTGCGCGGTCGTAAGCTTGTCGCCAAGATAGCGACCAACGAAGGCGTGGGGAGGCTCGCGCCCTGTCCTTCTCGCCGACTCCCATTTCCCGTCCCCGTTGCCACCATGCTGATTCGCCGCCCGCCCGACACCGCCCCCTCCGAGATCACCCCCCGCGAGATCTGGCAACGACGCCGCGAGTTCATCAAGGCGGCGAGCGGTCTTGCCGCCGGCGCGGCGGTGGGAATGGGCATGCCCACCATCGCCCTCGGGCAGGGCAAGGCGACCACGGTCAAGCTCTTCGGCGTCAAGCCCTCGTCGTTGTCGACCGACGAGAAGAAGAACTCGAAGGACGAGGTCACGGGCTACAACAACTTCTACGAGTTCGGCACCGACAAGGAGGATCCGGCGGAGTACGCGCACACGCTGGTGACGCGTCCGTGGACCGTCGCGGTCGAGGGCGCGGTCGGCAAACCGAGGATCTTCGACATCGACGAGCTCCTGAAGCTCGCGCCGCTGGAGGAGCGCATCTACCGGCTGCGCTGCGTCGAGGGCTGGTCGATGGTGATCCCGTGGGTCGGCTATTCGCTGGCGGCGCTCATCCGCCGCGTCGAGCCCACGGGCAATGCGAAGTTCGTCGAATTCGTCACGCTGGCCGATCCCAGACAGATGCCGGGCGTGCGCTCGCACGTGCTCGAATGGCCGTACGTGGAGGGTCTGCGTCTCGACGAGGCGATGCATCCGCTGACGCTGCTGACGCTGGGTCTGTACGGCGAGACGCTGCCCAATCAGAACGGCGCGCCGGTGCGCGTCGTCGTGCCGTGGAAATACGGCTTCAAGAGCGCCAAGTCGCTCGTGAAGATCCGCTTCGTCGAACAACAGCCGCGCACGGCGTGGAGCAAGGCGATCCCGAGCGAATACGGTTTCTATTCCAACGTGAACCCCGAAGTCGACCACCCGCGCTGGTCGCAGGCGACGGAGCGTCGGCTGGGCGAACTGGGCAAGCGCAAGACGCTCAAGTTCAACGGCTACGGCGACCAGGTTGCCTCGCTCTATGCCGGGATGGATCTCAAGAAGTATTACTGACCGTGCACGCAGGCGAGCGCCAGCACCCCTCGGCGGCCGGCTGCCTCACCGCGTGCGGGGTAACCGGTGAGTGACGCTGCCTCGATCGCCGCCCGTACGGCGGGCCGCTCTGCCAAGGCGCGTGCCGGGTGGCGCAATCCGTCGCCGGCGGCGGTCCGGGGGCTCAAGCTCGCCGTGTTCGCGCTCGCGCTGCTGCCGCTGGCGCGACTGGGATTGTTCGCGTGGCTCGGCAAGCTCACCGCGAACCCGATCGAGTTCATCACCCGCTCGACGGGCACCTGGACGCTCTCCTTCCTGCTGATCACACTGACCGTCACGCCGCTGCGACGCATCCTCGACTGGCCGTGGCTGCTGCGCCTGCGGCGGATGCTCGGGCTGTTCGCGTTCTTCTATGCGTGTCTGCACTTCACGACCTACATCTGGCTCGACCAGTTCTTCGACGTGCACGCGATCGTCAAGGACGTCATCAAGCGTCCGTTCATCACCGTCGGCTTCACCGCGTTCGTCCTGCTGATCCCGCTCGCCGCGACGTCGACCAATGCGATGGTCCGGCGCCTGGGCGCGCACCGCTGGCAACGCCTGCACTACGCGGTCTATGCCATTGCGACGCTCGGCGTCGTCCACTACTGGTGGCTGGTGAAGAAGGACATCACCCAGCCGCTCTGGTTCGGCGCCGTCGCGGCGCTGCTGCTTGGATACCGGATCGTTTACCGGCTACGATCCGGCTGATGCAAGCCGCCCCTGCACGTCCCGGCGATCCGCTCACTGCGATCGACACGCCGGCGCTCGTCGTCGACCTCGACGTCCTGGAGCGAAACCTCGATCTGATGGCCAACGCGGTGCGCGGTGCTGGCATCGCGCTGCGTCCGCACGCGAAATCGCACAAGTGCGTCGCGATCGCGAAGGCGCAGATCGACCGCGACGCTGTCGGAATCTGCTGCCAGAAGGTCGGCGAGGCCGAAGCGTTCGTGGCCGGCGGGATCCGCGACGTGCTGGTGACCAACGAGATCGTCGGTACGGCCAAGCTCGCGCGGGTCGCGGCGCTCGCGCGCGAGGCGTGCATCGGCGTGCTTGCCGACGACGCGGCCAACGTCGCCGCGCTTGGCGCTGCGGCGGTGGCGGCGGGCGCAACGCTTGACGTGCTCGTCGAGATCGACGTCGGGGCGCGCCGCTGCGGCATCGCGCCGGGGGCGCCCGCGGCCGCGCTGGCAACGGCGATCGCCGCCACGCGTGGGCTGCGGTTCCGCGGTGTGCAGGCCTACCAGGGTGCTGCCCAGCACCTGCGGACGCCCGAAGAACGCCGGGCGGCGATCGCGGATGCGACCGCGCAGGCGAGTGCGACGAAGGCTGCAATCGAAGCCGCGGGACTTGCGTGCCCGGTCGTCACCGGCGCGGGCACGGGCACCTGGCAGCTCGAGCGCGACGGCGGTGTCTACACCGAGATCCAGCCGGGATCGTACGTGTTCATGGACGCCGATTATCACCGCAACGCGCTGGCGCCGGACCAGCACCACTTCGAGCAGAGCCTCTACGTCGTCGCCACCGTGATGAGTGCTCCGGTGCGCGAGCGCGTCGTCGTCGACGCGGGGCTCAAGGCCCTCGCCTTCGATTCGGGGCCGCCGGCGGTCTACGGTGTGCGGGGCCTCGAATACACGAAGGCCTCGGACGAACATGGCGTGATTGCCGTCGCCGACGATGCAACGCCCCCGCGGATCGGCGATCGGTTGTGGCTGATCCCCGGCCACTGCGATCCGACAGTGAATCTGTACGACTGGATCGTCGGCGTCCGCGGCGAGGCCGTCGAGTCCGTGTGGCCGGTCAGCGCGCGCGGCGCGCTCGGCTGATCAGGAGGAAAGCGTTACCATGCCGCGCGGCGTGCGCAGCATCGCCGCCAGTCGCGTTTCGCGGTCGTACGTGACGTGAATCGCGGCGTCGAGCCCGAGGGCGTCCAGCGCGGCGCGAACCGGCGCGGCGTCCGGATGCGTCCCGGCGAGCTGCGCCAGCGTCACCCCGGACGCGGGGAGGGTGTCGGCCGGATGCATCGGGACGTCCCACTGAATGAGCGTCGGCACGATTCCCTTGCCGGGCAGCGATCCGTCGTCGGGGATCGTGATCCGCCAGCGGAAATCGCCACGATCCATCGCGTGGACGGTACCGAGGGCGACGGGACAGACGACAGTGAGCGCATCGATGTCGCCGGTTCGCGCCACCCAGTGAATGAGGCGCGGGCGTTCCTGCAGGTCCGCCTGCAATGCGACGTGGTCGAGGCCGAACCAGCGTGGCCGCGCAGGTTGCCGGCCGGTGGGGTCGATGGCAATGATTTCGAGGTAGAGCCGCTCGCCGAGTTTCAGCAGCGCGTTGTGCGTACCCATCGCGACGTGCCGGCCGCCCGGACGCGGCGTCGCACCGGTCAGCGCGGCGACGTAGTCGATTCCGTCGGCGACCGAGGCCGCGGCGAGAACCAGGTGATCCGGTGTCGCGGCCGGGCGGCGCGAAGGCCGTCGGGTCATCGCGGAGCTTCGGTCGCGGCGAAATCGAGCTCGACGCGCGCGCCGTTCGGGTCGTTCAGGAACACCTGCCACACGCCGGAGCCGGTCTGCTGCCGGCAGGTGTGTTCGACGCCCTGCGCCTTCAGCGTCGCGAGCGTGGCTGCGAGCCCGGTCGCGGTGAAGGCCATGTGATCGATGACACCGGGTGTGAGCTCGGCACGCGGGCGGCCGCCGACGACGTGCAGCACCGCGGCGCCTCCGGCATAGAGCCACGCCCCCGGAAACGTGAATGCCGGCCGCTCGCCTTCGACGAGTCCCAGCAGGTCGCGATAGAAGCGCACGGTGCGCGGGACGTCATCGGTGAGTACGGTGAAGTGGTTCATCGCAGCGATCGGCATGGCATCCTCGCGTTCGTGTCCAGGCTGGGGCCGGTCCGCCTCGGGTGCGAACGTTCCGGCATGTTACTGCAGGCTCCCGCGAACGAACGCGCCGAGGAGCGCCGTCGCATCGGGGGCGTGGGCATCGTTGAACGGATACTGGTCGTCGCCCCCGCTCCAGGCGTGACCGAGCGTGTCGACCTCGACATAGCGCGCGGCCAGACGCCCGCCCGCGAGCCACTCCCGGGTGGTGACGATGCGGCCGTCGACGGTGGTTACTGACACGGTGCGATCGGCGGTCGGCAGTTCGTTGCTCGTGGCGGTCGCGACGGCCGGGTGGCCGTTCAGGGCGAGATACTGGCGGACGAGCTCATCGCCATTGACCGCCGCGACGGCGGTGTCTTGCATTCCCTGGACGGCGACGAGCGGGACCGGCAGCGATCCCGCATCCGCGTCGCCGCGCGCGTCCGCGGCGATGCGGGTAACGTCGGTGTCGGCACCCCGGGCGAGCACGCCCATCGCCGCGAGCGGGGAGGACGCGGCGCCGCAAGCCACGCCGGAATGGACGAACGCGCCGGCCACGAGGTCGGGCCGGCGCACGCCGAGTGCAGCCGCCAGTCCGGCCCCCGACGACATCCCGGCGACGAACACGCGCCGCTTGTCGATGCGATAGCGGCGGCGCACCGCGCGGATCTGCGCGGCGACGATCGCCGTCTCACCCCAGCCGCGAGCGGTAGCGATGTCGAACCAGTTCCAGCAGCCCCAGGGATTTGCGCTGCCCTTCTGCCGTGGCAGCAGGACGAGACAGCCGAGTTCGTCGGCCAGCGCGGCAATGCGTGTACCGGCCGCGAACTCCTCCGGCGTTTGCTTGCAGCCGTGGATCAGCACGACCAGGGGACGCCGGCGGAAGCCCCAGCGCGAATGGCCCTTCGGCACGTAGACGAGATACTCACGCGAGGGCGCGATCCACGGCGCGGCGGCGAGGACACCGCGCCACGCGAACTTGGACCCGGATTCGAAGCGGCCCGGCTCCGGCGCCTCGCGCCGGAAGAGGCGGCTGATGAACGCCTTGACGCGGGTCCAGAGCTTGCCCATTGTTTGGGGTCAGATACGTAATATTCGGGGCCGGCGCCGCTTGCATATTGACGGGCAGTCGGAGTGCTGCTCCGGGCCCGAATATTACGTATCTGACCCCATTCAAATCAGCACGATGTCGTACTGCTCCTGCGTGTAGATCGATTCGACCTGCAGCGAGATCGGCTTGCCGATGAAGTCGCCCAGCTGGGCGAGCGACTGCGACTCCTCGTCCAGGAAGAGATCGATCACCGACTGCGATGCGAGGATGCGGAATTCGCGCGCGTTGAACTGCTTCGCTTCGCGCAGGATCTCGCGCAGGATCTCGTAGCAGATCGTCCGCGCGGTCTTGAGCTCGCCGCGGCCCTGACACGTCGCGCACGGCTCGCAGAGCACGTGCGCGAGCGATTCGCGGGTGCGCTTCCTCGTCATCTCGACCAGGCCGAGCTGGGTGAAGCCGTTGACGGTGAGCCGCGTGCGGTCCTTGTCGAGCGCGCGATTGAGCTCGGCGAGCACGGCGGCGCGGTGGTCGGGGTTCTCCATGTCGATGAAGTCGATGATGATGATGCCGCCGAGGTTGCGCAGCCGCAGCTGGCGCGCGATCACCTGTGCCGCCTCGAGGTTGGTCTTGAAGATCGTGTCGTCGAAGCTGCGGCCGCCGACGAAGCCGCCGGTGTTGACGTCGATCGTCGTCATCGCCTCGGTCTGGTCGACGATCAGGTAGCCGCCGGACTTCAGGTCGACGCGGCGGCCCAGGGCCTTCTCGATTTCCTCCTCGACGCTGTTGAGGTCGAACAGCGGCCGCTCGCCGCCGTGATGATGGATGTGGTCGATCAGCGCCGGCGTGTACTCGCGCGCGAACTCCTGCATCCTGACGAACGTCTCGCGCGAGTCGACCACCACGCGCGCCGTCTCCTCGGTAGCCATGTCGCGCAGCACCCGCTGGGCGAGCGAGAGATCCTGGTACAGGAGCGCCGGCGCGGGCACCGAGGTCGCGCGCACGTTGAGGTCGCCCCAAAGCTTGGTGAGGTACTCGATGTCGTTCTGCATCTCGCGCTCGGTGGCGGTCTCGGCCATCGTGCGGATGATGAATCCCCCCGTGAGACCCTCGGGCAGCAGGTGCTGGAGCTTCTCGCGCAGGATCTCGCGCTCGGCCTCGTCCTCGATCCGCTGGGAGATGCCGATGTGCGAATCCTGCGGCAGGTAGACGAGGAGGCGGCCGGCGAGACTCACCTGCGTGGAGAGCCGGGCGCCCTTGGTCCCGATCGGATCCTTGATCACCTGCACCAGCAACGGCTGGCCTTCGTGCAGGATCTTTTCGATCGGCCGGGAATCGCTGCCGCCGTGGCCGTTCTGCCGGTGTTCCCAGATGTCGGCGATATGCAGAAACGCGGCGCGCTCGAGGCCGATTTCGACGAACGCGCTCTGCATCCCCGGGAGCACGCGCGCCACGCGGCCCAGATAGATGTTGCCGACAAGCCCCCGCGCACTGGAGCGCTCCACGTGCAGTTCCTGCACGACACCCTGCTCGAGCATCGCGACGCGGGTTTCCTGAGGGGTTACGTTGATAAGGATCTCATGGCTCATTGGCGGCGGTTGGATTCACGATGCAGGTTCCCTGATGGCGGCGCCGGCTCGCGACACCGCCCGAAAATGAGGCATTGGGGTTCTTATAGCACGGCGAACCCGATTCGCGCGAGGACGTCGGCGGTCTCGCACAGCGGCAATCCCATGACACTCGAGTAGCTTCCTTCGAGCCGCGTGATGAAAGCCGCCGCACGACCCTGGATCGCGTAGGCGCCGGCCTTGTCGAACGGCTCACCGGTAGCGACGTAGCGCTCGATCTCCTCGCGCGCGAGGGTCCGAAAGGTCACGTTCGACGTCGAGGCCGCGCGCAGGATCTGCGCTTCCCAGGACACGGCGACGGCAGTGATCACCCTGTGCGTGCGGCCCGAGAGCAGCGTCAGCATCCGCACCGCGTCGAGCGCATCGCCGGGCTTGCCGAAGATCGCACCGTCGAGGACGACCTCGGTGTCGGCGCCGAGCACAGGACGCCGCGGCAGGCCGCGGCGCAGCATCCGGTGCCAGCCGATCGTGGCTTTCGACCGGGCGATGCGTTTCACGTAGTCGAGCGGAAGCTCATCCTTGCGTGGCGCTTCCACCACGTCGCGGCGCCGCCCGGGAGCTTCGCGCAGCCGCAGCTCCTCGAACTCGACGCCGAGCTGGCGCAGGAGCTCCTGTCGGCGGGGGCTCTTGGAGGCGAGATAGACGGCAGGTGGGCTCATGACCGCTGCGCGCGCCGGCGATGCGCACCCACGGCGTTGGACGGCGACTGGTCGCGGTGGTAGGGATGGCCGGAGAGCAGGCTTGCGGCGCGGTAGAGCTGTTCGGCGAGAAGCACGCGCACGAGACCGTGCGGCAAGGTCAGCGCGGAAAGCGCGACCACGGCCCCCGCGCGCTCTTTGACGGACCGATCCAGTCCGTCGGCGCTGCCGATAACGAACGCAACGGCGCAGGCAGCCTCACGCCAACGGGCGAGATTGTCGGCGAGCACCCGCGTCGTCCACGCCGCGCCGCGCTCGTCGAGCGCCACGACCTCGGCATCCTTGCAGGCGGCGTCGATGCGGACGGCTTCCGCGACGAGAAGCTGCGCCACCGGCCTGCCGCGATCGCGCGGCTCGGGCTTGAGTTCGTGGAGCTCCAGCGCGAATTCGCGCGGCAGGCGGCGCGAATAGTCGTTCCAGCCGGCATCGACCCAGACCGGCATCCGGTGCCCCAGGGCGACGACGCGGATTCTCACGGGCGCGGGGCCGGGCACGCGACCGGACATCCGTTCGCACCGGGTCGGGGCGTCAGGCGGCCTTCGTCGCCGCGCGCGGTTTGGCGCGTCGCACCGGCGTCGGCGGCGTCCACAGTTCCTCGAGGTTGTAATACGCGCGCACCGCCGGCTGCATGATGTGGACGACGATGTCGCCGGCATCGACCAGCACCCATTCACCGGACTCTTCACCCTCGACGCCGACGATCGTCGCGCCGGCCGCCTTGAGCTTGTCGCGGACGTGGTGTGCCAGTGCCTTCACCTGCCGATTGGACTCGGCGGAGGCAACGATCAGCGTGTCGTACAGACTGGTGAGCTTGCGAACGTCGAGGACGGTGATGTCGCGCGCTTTGATGTCCTCGAGGGCGGTGACGGCGATCTTCTGGATTTTGTTAAGTCGCATCCGTGTGGGGTCGGTAAAGCCGATTGCGTTCAATATAGGCCAAAACGGCGGGCGGGAGCAATCCGCGCACGGCCGCCACGCCCGCTGGCCCTCGGGCGAGCGCGGCGCGGATCGCCGATGCCGAAACGTCGTGCGGCGTGATCGGCTGCACGACGATCGCTCCCGCGGGGGTTGCGCGCAGCACCGACGTCGAATCGTGCAGGCGTCGCGACCACTCCGCCCTCAGCGGAGCGGGGAGTGCGGCGTCGAACTCGGTGCCCGGCCGGGCGACGACCACGACGTGCGCAAGGTCGAACAGTTCACGCCAGCGAAACCACGTCGGAAAGCCGAGGAAGGCGTCGGCACCGACGATGAGCGCCAGCGGACGCGCCGGTGCCTCCTGCCGAAGCTCTTCGAGGGTCAGCACCGTGTAGCTCGGCCCTCGGCGCCGGATCTCCCGGGCATCGACCTCGAGCCCGGGGCAATCCTGGACCGCGAGTTCGACCATCGCGAGCCGGTGCGCGGCACTCGCGGCCGGTGCGGCGCGATGCGGTGGATCACCGGCCGGCACCAGGCGGATCGCAGGCAGCGCGAGCGCTGCGCGGACTTCGCGGGCGAGCTCAAGATGGCCGACGTGGATCGGATCGAACGTTCCACCGAGAACGCCGAGCGGTGGGGAGCGGTCGTCGTTCGTCATGGGCCCGATTGTAAGCGCGCAGCCGCGGTCCACGGCCGACCGGCGGGTTGGCGGCGCTCCGGCAGCCGCCATCCGGCGAGCCTGCGCGTCAGAAGCGTGCTCCGGGCTCGGCGAGGAATGCGATCTCTTCCGGTGTCGAGGCGCGGCCCAAGATCGCGTTGCGGTGCGGGTAGCGGCCGAAGCGCCGGATGATCGCGGCGTGTTTCTGTGCCCACTCGAGCGGGCCGCGATCGCCGGTCTCGGCGGCCAATGCCGCGAACAGCGCCAGCGAGCGCTCGTGCATCGTCGGGTCCTCGCTGTGCTCGAAGGGAAGGTAGAGAAACCAGCGCTCGCAGTGATCGAGCGTGCAGTCGGCGCCGGCATCGACCACCGCCGCGGCCGCCGCGAGCGCGGCGTCGTCGCCGGCGAAGGCGCGCGGCGTATCGCGGAAGATGTTGCGCGTGAACTGGTCGAGCAGAAGGATGCGCGCGAGCGCGCCCCGCGGCTGCACGTCCCAGGCGCGATGCTCGCCGCGGAGCGCCGCTTCCACGACGGTGCCGAAACGCGTCCGGATCGCGGCGTCGAACGAGGAATCCTTGCGAAACCAGACGTCGCGCCCGACGTGGGGCGGCGGACCGAACCAGAACTCGAGGACGGCGGCGGCGAGGGGGTCCATGCGTTCTGATATAGTCGTGACGGACGCGCCACGCAAGAGGCGCGTTTTTTCTGCCGTCACGCCCTCGATGCAGACTTCCCGCCGCGACATCTTCCTGCTCGCCTGCTGCCAGGGGCTGCTACTGACGAACTCGTCGGGGCTGATCTCGATGAGCGCGCTCATCGGCTACTCGCTGGCCGAGACCAAGGCGCTCGCCACGCTGGGCGCGACGACCTACGTGCTGGGGTCCGCCGTGTCGACGATGCCCGCGTCGTTGTGGATGGGGCGCGTCGGTCGCCGTCGCGGTTTCATGACCGGCGCGGCGATCAATATCGCCGGCTGTGCCCTGGCCTCGCTCGCGCTCTGGCTGGGGAGCTTTGCGCTCTTCTGTGCGGCCACCGCGATCATCGGTGTCTACAACGCGATCGGGCTGCAGTACCGGTTTGCCGCCGCTGAAGTCGCGGCCCCCGATTTTCGCGCCAAGGCGATTTCGCTGGTGCTGGCCGGCGGCATCGTCGGCGGCTTCATCGGCCCGGCGTCGACCGGACTCGGCCGCGATCTGTTCCCTACGCCGTTCCTGGGCTCGTTCCTGATTCTCGCAGCGGTGGCGTTGCTCGCGATCGCCGTCCAGTCGCAGGTGCGCGTGCCGCGACCCACCGCGGAAGAGCGCAGCGGCGGCGGGCGGCCGTTGCGCGAAATCGTGCGTCAGCCCGTGTTCGTCGTCGCGGTACTTTCCGGCGCACTCGGTTACGGGATCATGAACCTGCTGATGGTCGCCACGCCTCTGGCGATGAGCTTCTGCAGCTACCCTTACAGCGCCGCGGCGATGGTCATCCAGTGGCACGTCGTCGGAATGTACGCGCCCGGATTCTTCACCGGCTCGCTGATCCGGCGTTTCGGCGTGCTCCGGGTGATTCTCGCGGGCGTCGTCCTCATCGGCGCCTGCGTCGCCGTCGCGCTCAACGGCAACACGATCGCGCACTTCCTCGTCTCGCTCGCGCTGCTCGGCGCGGGCTGGAATTTCATGTACACGGGCGGCACGACGCTGCTGACCGAAAGCTATCGCCCGGCCGAGAAGGCGAAGACGCAGGGCGCCAACGACTTCGCGGTGTTCGCGACGATGGGCATCTCGTCGGCATCCTCCGGCGCGCTGGTCTCGCTGGCGGGCTGGGAGCGGATGAACGCGGCGGCGTTGCCGGTGCTCGCCATCGTGGCACTCGCGGTCGGCTGGCTCGGCTGGCTGCGTCGGCACCGGCACCGGCATCGCGGTACGGCGGCGTAAGCCGGCGTCGGGTCCGATTCGCGCGCGCACACATCGCACATCGCTTCTGACCCCGCGCAAGCGTTGCATGCAACGCTTGCGCGGAGGACGTGGCCCGCGGCCTAGACGCGGATCTGCCCGGTCCCCAGCACGATCCACTTGCGGCTGGTCAGGCCCTCGAGGCCGACGGGTCCGCGGGCGTGCAGCTTGTTCGTCGAAATGCCGATTTCGGCGCCCAGGCCATACTCGAAGCCGTCGGCGAACCGTGTCGATGCGTTGACCATCACCGAGCTCGAGTCGACCTCGCGCAGGAAGCGCATTGCGTTGGCGTGGCTGGCCGTGACGATGGCGTCGGTGTGCTGCGAGCCGTACGTCGCGATGTGCGCCATCGCGTCGTCGAGCGAGTCGACGATGCGCACCGCGAGGATCGGCGCCAGGTACTCGGTGTACCAGTCCTCCTCGGTCGCCGCGCGCATCGCCGGAACGATCGTGCGCGAGCGCTCGCAGCCGCGCAACTCCACGCCCTTGCGCACGTAGATGTCGGCGAGCGGCGGCAGCACCCGTGCGGCGATGTCCGCGTGGATGAGCAGCGTCTCCATCGTGTTGCAAGGCGCGTAGCGTTGCGTCTTCGCGTTGTCGGCAATGCGGATCGCCATGTCGAGCTCGGCGGTGGCGTCGATGAACACGTGGCACACGCCGTCGAGGTGCTTGATGACCGGAACCTTCGCCTCGCGCGCGATGCGTTCGATCAGGCTCTTGCCGCCGCGGGGCACGATGACGTCGACCTGCTTTTCGTCGGCGATCAGATGACCGACGGCAGCGCGATCGGTGGTCGCGACGACCTGCACGGCCGTCTCGGGCAGGCCGGCCGCGGCGAGGCCCTCGTGCACGCACGCGGCGATCGCCTGGTTGCTGCGTATCGCCTCCGATCCGCCCCGGAGGATCGTCGCATTGCCGGACTTGAGGCACAGCCCGGCGGCGTCCGCGGTCACGTTGGGCCGGGATTCGTAGATGATGCCGACCACACCGAGTGGGACGCGCATGAGGCCGACCTGAATGCCCGAAGGCCGGAATTTGAGGTCCGAGATCTCGCCGACCGGATCGGGCAGGGCGGCGATCTGTTCCAGTCCTTCGGCCATGGCGGCGATTGCTTTCGCCGACAGCGTCAGTCGGTCGACAAAGGCGGGATCTCCGCCGGCCGTCTTGGCGGCAGCGACATCTTCACCATTCGCCGCGATCAGCCGGCTTTCGTTGCGGCGGATCGCCGCCGCCATCGCCGACAGCGCAGCGTTCTTCGTCCGTGTGTCGGCGCGCGCCAGCACACGGGCAGCGGTGCGCGCGGCGGCGCCGACGCCCTGCATGTAGGCGCCGACGTCCGCGAAGGTCCCGAGGCCGGGGACGGCGAGATTGGTCATCGACGAATTTTAGCAGGGCCGGGTCGGCGTCAGGAGCCGCCTCGACCGCGGATCCCGACATCGTCGCGCGCAGGGACGCGTCCGGGAAGCAGCGTCGCCGGTTGCGCGCGCGGGTGCCGAATACCCTGAATCCGGCAGGGCGTTCAGCGGTAAAATGCGAGCAGTTCAGGCGGCAGCGGCGCAGCCGTCATCCGCTGCCATGACAAAACGAAGGGAGAGTTTGAAATGCGTACATTGATACAGAGCGTTATTCTTGCCGTTGCGGTCGCGCTGGCATGGCCGGCCGCTGCCCAGACCGGCGCCGTCGTCGTCGGTAAGGGCCCCGGTGTGGCCGGCGCCGCGCAGACCGTCAAGCTGACGGCGACCATTACCGCGATCGACGCGGCGACCCGCGCGGTCACGCTGAAGGGTCCGGAAGGCAGGGAGCTGACCATCACGGCCGGCCCCGAGGTCAAGAACTTCGCGCAAATGAAGGTCGGCGACCGCGTCGACGTCGAGTACGTCGAAGCGCTGACGCTCGAGTTGAAGAAGGGGAGCACGGCGCCGATCGCGCGCACCGAGCAGGCAGGCGCGGCGGCTGCGAAGCCCGGCGAGCGCCCGGCCGGCATGGTGGGTCGTCAGGTGACCATCACCGCCGAGGTGATCGGCCTCGACGCGAAAACCCAGACGGTGACACTGAAGGGGCCGCAACGCACGGTGGATCTCAAGGTCAAGGACCCCGCGCAGTTCAAGCTCGTCGCCATGGGTGACCGCGTCGAAGCGACCTACACCGAAGCAATGGCGATCGTCGTCGCACCGGCGAAGAAATAACGCTGCAACATCGGGGCCGGGATGCGTCCCGGCTCCGGTCCGGCATCACTTCGGCGTTATCGCGCGAACGCCGGTTTCGGTGCCGAGGAGGATCACGTCCGCGCCCCGCGCGGCGAACAGCCCCACGGTAACCACACCCACGATGGCGCGGATCCGCGCTTCCATCTCGACGGGATTCGCGATCGTCAGTCCGTGCACGTCGAGGATCGCGTTGCCGTTGTCGGTCGTGAAGCCCATCCGCCATTCCGGATGGCCGCCCAGCAGCACCAGCTGCCGCGCGACGTAGCTCCTTGCCATCGGGATCACCTCGACCGGCAGCGGGAATCTGCCCAGCGTGCCGACGAGCTTCGAGCCGTCGGCGATGCAGACGAATTTCCGCGCGACGGCGGCGACGATCTTTTCCCGCGTCAGCGCGCCGCCGCCGCCCTTGATCATCGCGCCGTGCTCGGTGACCTCGTCGGCGCCGTCGACATACACCGGCAGGTCGGCGACGTTGTTCAGCTCCTCGACGAAGATGCCGTGGCCCTTGAGCCGCTCGGCGGTTTTCAACGAGCTCGCGACCGCGCCCTTGATCCGGTGCCTGATCTTCGCCAGCTCGTCGATGAAGAAATTCGCGGTCGAGCCGGTGCCCACACCGATGATCTCGTCGTCCTCGACGTACTTGATTGCCGCGCGGGCGACGGCCTGCTTGAGCTCGTCCTGGGTCATGGGGGCGCTCCCGAAACCATGCCCAATTCTAGCAGCGGCGGGGAGGCGCAAGACGAAACGCCCGGCGCTTCGGCCGGGCGTCCGTCGTGCGACCCGCGCGGCGCGCGTTACTTCTTCCGCGGCGGCGGCAGGTCCGTGCACACGCCTTCGAACGCCTCGGCAGCGAGACCGACCGATTCGGTGAGCGTGGGATGCGGATGGATCGTGCGCCCGATGTCGACGGCGTCCGCGCCCATTTCGATCGCCAGCGCGATTTCACCGATGAGATCGCCCGCGTGCGTGCCGACGATGCCGCCGCCGACGATCCGGTGCGTGGCCGCGTCGAAGAGCAGCTTGGTGTGCCCCTCGTCGCGGCCGTTGGCGATCGCGCGGCCCGACGCCGCCCACGGGAAGAGTCCCTTCTCGACCTTGATCCCCTTCGCCTTCGCTTCGTCTTCGGTCAGGCCGACCCAGGCGATTTCGGGATCCGTGTAGGCGACCGACGGAATCACGCGCGCATCGAAGTACGACTTCTCGCCGGCGGCCGCCTCGGCCGCGACGTGTCCTTCGTGGACGGCCTTGTGCGCCAGCATCGGCTGCCCGACCAGGTCGCCGATGGCGAAGATGTGCGCGACATTGGTCCGCATCTGGTTGTCGACCGGGATGAAGCCGCGGTCGGTGACGGTCACGCCGGCCTTGTCCGCCGAGATCTTCCTGCCGTTCGGCGCGCGGCCCACGCTCATCAGCACGGCATCGTAGGGTTGCGGCTCCTTCGGCGCGTTCGGACCTTCGAACGTCACCCACAGGGCGTCCGGCCTCGCTTCGACGGCGGTGGTCTTCGTCGACACCATGATGTGGTCGAAGCGGTGCTTGTTGATCTTCTCCCAGACCCGGACGAGGTCGCGATCGGCACCGGGCATCAGCCCGTCGAGCATCTCGACGACGTCGAGCCGCGCGCCGAGCGACGAGTACACGGTGCCCATCTCGAGGCCGATGATGCCGCCGCCGATGACCAGCAGTCGTTTCGGCACCGCCGCGAGGTCGAGCGCCCGCGTCGAGTCGAGCACGCGCGGATCGTCGGGAATGAACGGCAGGCGCACCACCTGCGAGCCCGCGGCGATGATGGCCTTGCCGAATTTCACGACCTTCTTGCCGCCGGTCTTGGCTTGCGCCGGCCCCTCGGTCAGCTCGACCTCGACGTGATGCGGGTCGAGGAACTGGCCCACACCGCGGACGACCTCGACCTTGCGCGATTTCGCCATCCCGGCGAGGCCACCGGTCAGCTTGCCGACCACCTTGTCCTTCCAGCCGCGAAGCTTGTCGAGGTCGACCTGCGGCGCGCCGAACGCGATGCCGTGTTCGGCCAGCGTCTTCGTCTCGTCCATCACGGCGGCGACGTGCAGCAGCGCCTTCGACGGAATGCACCCGACGTTGAGGCATACCCCGCCCAGCGCCGGATAGCGCTCGACGAGCACCGTCTTCATGCCGAGGTCGGCGGCGCGAAATGCGGCGCTGTAGCCGCCCGGACCGGCGCCGAGCACCAGCATCTCGCACTCGACGTCGGCGGCTCCCGCATAGGCGGACGCGAGAGGAGCGGGCGCGGCCGCCGCTGCGGCCTTCGGAGCTTCGACAGCCGGCGCTGGCGCGGCGGCCTTGACCGCGCCGGCGGCGGCAGCCTCGAGCACGACGATCAACGATCCCTGGCTGACCTTGTCGCCCAGCTTGACGTGAACCTCCCGCACCGTGCCCGTCGCCGGCGACGGCACATCCATCGTCGCCTTGTCCGATTCGAGCGTGACCAGCGACTCCTCGGCAGCGATGAGGTCGCCGGGCTTCACGAAAATCTCGATGACCGGCACGTCCTTGAAATCGCCGATGTCGGGGACCTTGACTTCGACGGCGCTCATAGCATCACCCGACGCATGTCGGCGAGCAATGCGCCGAGGTAGGCCGTGAACCGCGCCGCCGCGGCGCCATCGATCACGCGGTGGTCGTAGGACAGCGACAGCGGAACCAAGAGCCGTGGCGTGAAGGCCTTGCCGTCCCACACGGGCTTCGTCTGCGACTTCGATACGCCGAGGATCGCTACTTCCGGTGCGTTGATGATCGGCGTGAATGCCGTGCCGCCGATGCCGCCCAGGCTCGAGATCGAGAAGCAGCCGCCCTGCATCTCGGCCGGCCCGAGCTTGCCCTCGCGCGCCTTCGCCGAGAGGTCGCCCATTTCGCGCGCGATCTGCAGCACGCCCTTCTGGTCGGCGTTGCGGATCACGGGGACGACGAGACCGTTCGGCGTGTCGGCCGCGAAGCCGACGTGGAAGAACTGCTTGAGGACCAGGTTGTCCCCGTCGAGCGAGGCATTGAAGTCCGGGAACTTCCTCAGTGCGGCCACGCTTGCCTTGATCAGGAACGCGAGCATCGTGACCTTGATGCCGGCCTTCTCGTTCTCCTTGTTGAGCTGGACGCGGAACGCCTCGAGGTCGGTGATGTCGGCTTCGTCGAACTGCGTGACGTGCGGAATCATCACCCAGTTGCGGGCGAGGTTGGCGCCGGAGATTTTCTTGATCCGCGACAGCGGCCGCGGCTCGACCGGGCCGAATTTCGCGAAATCGACCTTGGGCCAGGGCAGCAGGTTGAGTTCGCCGCCGCCGCTGATGCCGCCGGCGGGCGCGCCGGCTCCGCCGGTCATCGCCTGCTTGACGAAGCTCTGGACGTCTTCCTGAAGAATGCGGCCCTTCGGCCCCGTTCCGGTGACGCGTGCGAGATCGACCCCGAGTTCGCGTGCGAACCGGCGTACCGACGGCGAGGCGTGGGCCGTCTTGAAGGCTTCGGCGTCGACCGGCGCTGAAGCGACGGGCGCAACCGCCGGCGCCGGCGCTGCGGCGGGCGCGGCGACCGCTGCCGGCGAAGGCGTGGTCGCGACGGCCGGAGCGGGGGCCGGTGCTTTCGCCGGCTCAGCGGCCGGCGGGGTCGCGACTGCCGCTCCGCCGGCCGCGTCGAGGATGACGATCACCGAACCCTCGCTGACCTTGTCGCCGAGCTTGACCCTGAGTTCCTTCACGGTGCCGGCGGCGGGCGCGGGCACGTCCATCGTGGCCTTGTCGGATTCCAGTGTGACGAGCGAATCCTCCGCCTTCACGGTGTCGCCGGCCTTGACGAGGATCTCGATGACCGGGACGTCCTTGAAGTCTCCGATGTCGGGGACCTTGACTTCGATCGTGCTCATCGCGCGGCTCCCCGTCAGACCGTCCACGGCGCCGGCTTGGCCGGGTCGAGTCCGTATTTCTTGATCGCCTCGGCCGCCTTGGCTGCCGGCAGCGCCCCTTCGTCCGCGAGCGCCTTCAGCGCCGCGAGCGTCACGTAATGCCGGTCGACCTCGAAGAAGCGCCGCAGCTTCTCGCGCGTGTCCGAGCGGCCGAAGCCGTCGGTCCCGAGCACCATGAAGCGTCGCGGCACAAACGGCCGGATCTGCTCGGCGAACGCGCGCATGTAGTCGGTCGCCGCGATCACCGGGCCCTGCGTGCCGTCGAGGCAGGTCTCGACGTGGGACTTCTTCGGCTTCGCCGTCGGGTGCATCAGGTTGTCGCGGGCGATCGCCATCCCCTCGCGGCCGAGTTCGGTGAAGCTCGGGCAGCTCCAGAGGTCGGCGTCGACGCCCCAGTCGGCCTTGAGCAGCTCGGCCGCAGCGATCACTTCGCGGAAGATCGTGCCCGAGCCCAGCAGCTGGACGCGCGGCGCCTTGCTCTTTCGGTCGCCGGCCCGGAACAGATACATCCCCTTGACGATCGAGGGTGCGGCACCCTCCGGCATTGCCGGCTGCCGGTAGTTCTCGTTCATCACGGTGAGGTAGAAATAGACGTCCTGCTGTTCGGCATACATGCGGCGCAAGCCGTCCTGGATGATGACCGCCACTTCGTAGCCGAACGTCGGATCGTAGGAGATGCAGTTCGGAATCGTCGCCGAGATCATGTGCGAGTGACCGTCCTCGTGCTGCAAGCCCTCGCCATTCAGCGTCGTGCGGCCGGCAGTTCCGCCCAGTAGAAAACCTCGTGACCGCATGTCTCCGGCGGCCCAGGCGAGGTCACCGATGCGCTGGAAGCCGAACATCGAGTAGTAGATGTAGAACGGGATCATCGGCACGCCGTGGGTCGAGTACGACGTCGCGGCCGCGATCCAGTCGCACATCCCGCCGGCCTCGTTGATTCCTTCCTGCAGGATCTGGCCGCTCTTGCTCTCCTTGTAGAACATCAGCTGGTCGGCATCCTGCGGCGTGTACAGCTGCCCCAGCTGGTTCCAGATCCCGAGCTGGCGGAACATGCCCTCCATTCCGAAGGTACGCGATTCGTCGGGCACGATCGGCACGATGCGCGGACCGAGGTTCTTGTCCCGCAGCAGGAGCTGCAGGATCTGGACGAACGCCATCGTCGTCGAGATCTCGCGGTCGTCGCTGCTCTTGAGGAACCGTTCGAACACTGCGAGCTGGGGCACCGGCAGTGCCTCGGCCTTCGGGCGACGGGCCGGCAGGAAGCCGCCCAGCTCCATCCGCCGCGCCTTCATGTACTGGTATTCGGGCGAGGCCTCGTCGAACAGGACGTACGGAACCTCGTCGAGCTTGTCGTCGGGCACGCGGATCTGGAACCGGTCGCGCATGTGCCGGATCGATTCCACCGACATCTTCTTCTGCTGGTGCGTGATGTTCTGCGCCTCGCCGGACTCGCCCATGCCGAAGCCCTTGATCGTCTTGGCGAGGATCACCGTCGGCTGGCCCCGGTGGTGGACGGCTGAGTGGAACGCCGCATAGACCTTGTGTGAATCGAGGCCGCCCCGGTTCAGGTGCCAGATCTCGTCGTCCGACCAGTCGGCGACCAGCTCCTTCAGTTCCGGCGTGTTGAAGAAATGCTCGCGAACGTATGCGCCGTCCTTGCTCTTGAACGTCTGATACTCGCCGTCGACGCACTCCATCATGCGCTTCATCAGGATGCCCTTCCTGTCGCGCGCGAACAGGGCATCCCAGCCGGTGCCCCAGACGACCTTGATCACGTTCCAGCCCGCGCCGCGGAAGTCGGATTCGAGTTCCTGGATGATCTTCCCGTTGCCGCGCACGGGCCCGTCGAGCCGCTGCAGGTTGCAGTTGACGACGAAGATCAGGTTGTCGAGGGTCTCGCGGCCGGCCATCCCGATCGCGCCCATCGACTCCGGCTCGTCCATCTCGCCGTCGCCCATGAAGGCCCACACCTTGCGGCCTTCGGTCTGCGCCAGGCCGCGGTCCTGCAGATATTTCATGAAACGCGCCTGGTAGATCGCCATCAGCGGGCCCAGGCCCATCGAGACCGTCGGGAACTGCCAGAAGTCCGGCATCAGCCAGGGATGCGGATACGACGAGATGCCCTTGCCGTCGACCTCCTGGCGGAAGTTGTCGAGCTGCGTCTCGGTCAGCCGGCCGAGCATGAACGCGCGGGCGTAGACACCGGTTGCCGAGTGCCCCTGGACGAAGACGAGATCGCCGCCGTGCGTCTCCGACGGCGCGTGCCAGAAATGGTTGTAGCCGACGTCGTAGAGCGTGGCCGCCGAGGCGAAACTGGCGATGTGGCCGCCGACGTTCGTTTCCTTGTTGGCGCGCACGACCATCGCCATCGCGTTCCAGCGGACGTGGTTGCGGATGCGCTCCTCGATCGTCTGGTCGCCGGGCAGGCGCACCTGCTTGGCGACCGGGATCGTGTTGATGTATGCGGTGTTCGCGGAAAACGGCAGCCAGGTGCCGGATCGGCGCGCCCTGTCGATCAGCTGCTCGATCAGGAAATGGGCACGATCGGGGCCCTCCTGCGCGAGCACGCCCTCGAGGGCGTCCAGCCATTCCCGCGTTTCCTGCGGATCGTGGTCGGGGATCATGTCCATTGCGGCTCCTCCTGCGTGATGTCCGCCCCGTTGTCGGCGCGGGCGTGCGAATCATGTGATCGATTGTATGCGTCGGCCTCGGCGGCCGCATCGCTGCGCTGCGGCGAGGCCGCCTACCGGTCCGCAACCCGAAGTGGAGACGACGCGCGCGCGGCGCATCTTACCGAATAATGGAAATTATTTCCAAAACGCGCGTTTGAACGTGCATCGATGCATTGCCTGGAGGGGGGAGATCAAACTTGGTGTGAGCGCACACTGTTTCGTCGTGCATCGATTCGCAAGGCGCGGGCCAGCTTCTTGACGCCAGCGCCCGGGCGACGTGGCGCACGGCGTTGAAAGCGGCGGACGCGCGAGCGCGTTGCCCGCCGGGCCACGGGACCTGCGCCCCGATTTCCGGGTGCCCTGTGTAATCGCGCATCGGCCGGGACGGCGTCGAGCGAGCGCGCCGTCGTGGCTATCGAATCGCGAAGTCGACGCGCGTTACCGCGCCCTTGTCGGTGATGCCGTCGGCCGAAAGCTTCGCCGCGACGACGAAGATGCGCTCCGGCGCCAACCCGCCCTGGTCGACGAACCACTCCTTGACCGTCTGCGCGCGCCGGTTGGCGAGCGCACGCAGCGCGTCGTCGTCGATCTTGTAACTCGCGAGCAGCAGCGCCTCCATTTCGGCAGGGGGAATGTCCTTCGCCATGCCCAGCACGTTGCGCGGTTTGTCCGGCAGCGTGGTGTCGCGATACACGGCCGCCAGCAATTTCGGATACTCGGCCGCATCGATCGTCAGCGCGGCGAGTGACGGTGCAGACTCGCCTTCGGCAGCGAGCGCCTTCTGCTTCTGCGCGAGCATCGCGCGGTCGAGCGCGACGCGCTTCAGCCCCTCGCGATCGACGCCAGGGACGGCGCGTCCTGCTGCGTCGAGCTTGAGCCCCGGTCGGTCGGCAAGCGCCTTCGCAAGCGAACGGAGCTTCGTTTCCGCAACCGCGGACAGGTCGGCGCGACCGGGCGCGAACTCGACGTAGGCGAGCTGCTCGCCGCCGCCGCCCGCGAGCGCCCCGAGCAACGCGAACGGCGCGGTGACCACCTTGGTGATCAGGTTGACGACGATCTGGACGATCACGCCCCAGACCGAGAACTTGGGGTCGTCGAGCGTGCCCTCGATCGGCAGGTCGAGATTGATCACGCCGTTGCGGTCCTTGAGCAGCGCCAGTGCCAGCAGGACGGGGAGCTTGGTCGCCGTCGGGCTGTCGACGTGTTCGCCGAAGGTCAGCTGATCGAGCACGAGCTTGTTGGTCGCCGCCAGCCTGCGGTTGTCGACCTTGTAGTGCACTTCGAGCGACAGCTTGCCCTTCTGGATGCCGTAGCCCGCGTACTTGACCGAATAGGGCGTGAGCGCCGGCAGATCGATGTCGCTTGCCTTCGCGGTCAGGTCGAGCGCGAGCTCGCGGGCGAACGGATTCACCTTGCCTCGCACCTCCACCGGCGCGGTGCCTTCGACGCGGGCGGCGAGATCGACCTCGCCCGCCTGGGTGGCGGAAAGCGCTGACACGCTGCCCGCGACGTCGGTGAGATGCGCCGAGTAGTTCGGCTTGACGAAGAAATCGGAGAACTGCACCTCGCCGCCGGACACCTGGATGCGGCCGATCGACACCGGTAAGTCCTTCTGGTCGACCGCGGCAGACGGCAACCCGGCAGTCGCCGTTCCGGCGGGCGTCCGGGGACTCGTCGTAGCGGTGGATTCGGCGGCAGACTCCGGCGCAAGCAGCCGCTGCAGGTTGAGCGTTGCGTCGGGATTGACGATGAGCCGCGCGTAGAACTGTTCGAGCGTCACCGCGCCCAGCGCGAGCTTGAACGGTTCCGTGGCTGCGTCGACGCCGGTGAGCGTCAACGTCTTCCAGCGCATGAGCTCCTGCGACAACGGCCGGTCGAGTGAGCCGAAATCGCTGACGGTCACGTCGCCGGCGTAGCTTGCGCGCGGACCGCTGGTGCCCGTCGTGGTGTAGATCACCCGTCCCTTGGCGGCAACGGCGCCGCCGGTCACGACGATGTTCGTACGCGACTCGAAATAGGGCCGCAGCGGCATGAGATCGATACCAGCCGCGTCGATGCGCCAATCGGCGGCGAACGGGTTGGTCGCGAATCCGCCACTTACGCGCAGACGTCCGGCAGCCCCGATCCGCGCGGTCGCTTCGATCGCGCTCTTTGCGCCGCGCGCGTTGCTCATGTTGTCCACGGCGATATCGGCATTGGCGAGCCTCAACTTCACCGGCGGCTGCGCCGCGCGATCCTCGAAATCCGCCCCCAGCCGCTCGAAATGAAGCTTGCGGACGGTGAACGCCCAGCCGTCGTCGTCGCGCGCCGGTCGCGGGCCTTCTGCCGCGATGCCCGTTCGCTCGGTCGTGCGCAGCATCCGCTCGAAATTGACGACGCCATCCGCCTGGCGCACGACACGGATTGCCGCCTGCCGGAATTCGGCCCCGTCGATCGTGACGCTGCGTTTCGCCAGGTCGAAAGCGACGCCGGCGAAGTTGGCGCGCGGAATGCGCCACAGGGGATCGCGTTCGCCGCGCACCGCCATTTCCAGATCGTTGAACGTGGCGACACCCTGCGCGAGCGTCAGCTGGAGCGGCTCCGCCGCCGCGGCATCGAAATCGCCGGCGAAGTCGAGCGTGCCCTGCCGGACGTCCAGGTCGAGCGCCTTCGCGTAATAAGGGTAGAGCTTGGCCATCCGGAATCCGGTCAGCGAAAAATGCCCGCGCGCCGATTTCCCCGGCAGATCGATCGCGCCGTGCGCACCGAAATGCGCGCCCTCGTCGGAATCGAACGCCACATCGAGCGTGCCGCCGCCGACGTTCGAAGCCAATCCCTTGTCCTTCGATCACGACGTTCGACAGCGCTACGCGAAACGCCGGCGCCACCGCCTCGTCGGCCACGCGCAGCGTGCCGTTGGCGAGGTGGGCGGAGGCGAGCGTGAATGTCCATGGCCGCGTGGCGACGCCCGGCGCCTTCGGGTCGCTGCGGATGCGGTGGCGTGCGCCCCGTTAGCGGTGCCAGCAGACGCGCAAGTTCGAATTCGCCGTCGGCGGAGCGGCGCAGTGCGACATCGGGGGCGTCGACGGCGAGGCGATCGATCGCGGCGGAACGGCGAAGCAGATCCAGACGGGAAACTGACGCCTCGATCGTCCTCGCCGCCGCCAGCGGCGAGCCGTCACGGCGCGCGATCGCCAGCCGATCGATGCGCGCCGAGCCCGAGAGCGTCACCGTTCGCGGCGTCCCCTTTTCGGTCGCGAACGCGAGCTTGAGTCGCGTGGTGAGCGCGCCGTCGACGAGCTTGAGCTCCTGCGGCAGTGGTGCGTATTCCGCATAGCGCGGCAGCGCCAGTCCGTCGAGATCGATGGCGAGCGTTGCTTCCTGCGTATCGGCAAAGGGCGTGGTCGAGTTGCCGGAGAGCACGAAATGCGCGCCGTCGAGGGTCCCTTCCAGGCGCGGTGTCACGCGGACCTTGGCATCGTGCGGCACACTCGACAGGAATGGGATGCCCACGCCGAGATCGGTCACGGCAACCGTGCGCCGATGCGGCTGGTCGTCAAGGGAAATCGAACCGCCGTCGATCTCGATGTTGTTGATCGAAAACAACGGCGTGGGCCCTGCGGGCGGCGAGAGAACCCAGTCGATCAGGTCCTGGACGTTGTACGAGCCGTCGTCGTGGCGAACGAGCGCGAGCGATGGGTGCACGAGGCGCACCGCGTCGAGCACGGGTGCCCAGTGCCACAGCGATGCCGGGGACAGGTCGAGGTCGAGGGTGTCGAACTTCAGCAGCGTGCGCCCCGGCTCGCGGTCGATCAGCGCGAACTCCGAGAGCCGCGCCCGCAGCGTGAAGGGATTGAATTCGACCCGGCCGACGGTCGCGTGACGACCGAGCCCCTCGACGGCCAGCGTCTCGAGTTTCGACTTCGCGAGCGACGGGAGAAGGAAGAATCCGACCAGCGCATACACGGCCACCAGCGCGAGCAGAACAACGCCCGTGTTGCGCGCCCTCCGGCCCCAGGTAGAGAGGGCCGCTGCGGTCATGACGTTCATCCTTGGCTGCCGGGCGCCGGGATGCACGCCCATGACATCGATTGTAGGCCGGTTGAGCCGGACCTGCGGCACGCCGGCGATGCGACTGCCGGCACGCGGCGACGCCACCGGGGCGGCAGATCGCCGCATGGCCCGACTGGGCGGCGGCGAAGAATGCCGGTGCGGCGCCGGTTGCGCGCAGGTTTGCTAGCGCGAGCGCAGCAGGATCACCAGCCCGCACAGCAGGCTGGCCGTCCCGAAGGCGACGAATCCCGTCCGGTAGCTACCGGTGATCGCGGCGAGCAGCGCGAACGCCGGGGGACCGACGACCACGCCCGCGAACGTCACGAACCCCGCCGCTCCGGTGACGGCGCCGGCCTGCCCCGGCGGCGAGTGCCGTGCAACTTCCGCGAGCTGGACGCCGTTCCAGCCGATGGCGGTCGCTCCGAACAGTGCGCAGACGGCAAGCTGCGCGACGGTCGGCCAGGCCGTGGAAAACGCTGCGGTGGCAAAGGCGCAGGCGGCGGCGACGATGCCGAGCAGCCCAAGCAGCGCGCGCGGCCGGATGAAGTGGTCCGCGACGCCTCCCCACGCGATCCGGCCCACGATGCCGCCGAGGTTCGCCACAGTGAGCGCGAAGCCGGCGGCGACCAGCGAGAAGCGCAGCGTCTCGGTAAGGTAGACGACGAGGAAACTCATCAGACACACCTGGGTCGCCGCGTAGAAGAAGGCGACGAGCGAGAGCTCGATCAGGGTCGGCGACGCGAGCACGAGCTTCAATGGCGCGAACATGCCGGCCAGCGAAAGCATGCGCGCCGGATGGCGATCGGCATCGAGACCGGACCGGGTCGTCTGGGCGAGGATCGCGATGAGCACGCCGACCACGGCGACGGCCGCGAATGCGGCACGCCAGCCGATCGCGAGCGCGACACCCGGCAGGACGGCACCGGCAAGTGCGGCCCCGGCCGGCACGCCCGTCTGCTTGATCGAAAAGGTGAGCGCCATCCGCGCCGGCGGGGCAGTGCGCGCCAGGACCTGCGAGGACGCCGGCGTGATGGGACCGTAGCCCAGGCCGATGACCAGCGGCGCGATGGCGAGGAGCGCGATGTAGCCGGTGCCTGCCGACGCGATCGCCGGCATCGCCGCTGCGCCGGCGGCGCAGCACAGCACGCAGACTTGCGAGACCCGAATCGCCCCGAAGCGCTCGATGAACCCGCCCGACGCGAGACTCGCGGCCATCGAACCCATGTAGACCAGCCCCACGAACACGCCGACGAGTTTCGGCGCGACGCCGACGTCGCGCGCGATTTCGGGGGCGAGGACCGATGTGGCGGTCGCGGCCAGCGAGGCGAAGACCTGGATCGCGAGCGTGACGCCGAGTGCGACGGCGGCAGTCCGGGCCGCCTGCGTTCTTGCGCCGCTCATGCGGGCGGCGACATGAGGAGCGTCCGCACCTCCGTGACCAGCGCGTCGACGGTGACGTCGTGCGGCGCGGCAGGCACGCGGTCGACGAACTGCAGGTCGAACGCGCCGGCGACGCGGGTGGTCCCGGGCGCGAACAGCGGCAGCAGGCGGTCGTAGTAGCCGCCGCCGTACCCCAGCCGTCGACCGGTGGCGTCGAAGGCGACACCCGGCACCAGTACCCAGTCCACCGCAGAAGTCGCGATGCCGGGGCAATGCGGCAGAGGTTCCGGAATGCCCTTGAAACCCGCCGCGACGTCGCGCGCCGGATCGGCGAGCGCGAAGAGTTCGAGCATTCGAGTGATGGCGTTGACGCGTGGCATGGCGACCGACTTTCCCGCCGCGAGCGCCGCGTGGACGAGCGGCAGCGTGTCCCACTCGCTGCGGTACGCGAGTGTCAACAGCACCGTGCGCGCGGTCGCGAACGACGGCAACGCGGCGATGCGGTCGGCGATCGTCCGTGCCGCCCGGGCGCGGTAGGCAGCGGGCAGGGCGTCGCGGGCAGCGAGAATCTGCCGGCGCACGGCGAGCTTCGCGGCGTGCAGCGCGGCACCCCGGGGCGCATCGTGATCGCGGTGCGGCGCATGCGGCATGGCGCGATGTTAACGCAAGCGGACGCGCGCGCGATCCGCGCGGCGCTGCCGACGGGCCGTGCAGGGAGCCTATAATCACGGCTTCGTGCGCAGGCTTGGTCCCATGAACCACAACCATCAGATCTATCGCGACCGTCGCGCCGCCTTGCTCCGGCAGATGCGCACCCAATCCGGGGGCGGCCTCGCGGTCCTGCCGACCGCGCCGGAGGTCGCGCGCAACCGGGACTCGTTGTTCCCGTATCGGCACGACAGCTACTTCTACTATGTGTCGGGGTTTCCCGAGCCCGACGCCGTCGTCGCGCTGGTCGCGGGCCCCGAAGGCGATCGGCAGATCCTTTTCTGTCGCGAACGGAACGCCGAACGGGAGATCTGGGACGGCTTTCGGTATGGCCCGGACGCAGCGCGCGAGATCTTCGGTTTCGACGATGCGCACCCGATCGACGAGCTCGACAAGCTCCTCCCCGATCTCGCCGCCGACCGACCGGCGCTCTACACGCCGCTCGGACTCTATCCGACTTGGGACAAGCGCGTCACGGACCTGCTGAACGAGGTGCGCAGCCGGGCACGGACCGGCGTTGCGGCGCCGGAGGAAATCGTGGACGTGCGCCAGGCGCTCGACGCGCAGCGTCTGATCAAGGATGCGCACGAGCTCACGCTGATGCGGCGCGCGGCCGGGATCTCGTCCGGCGCGCACCGCCGGGCGATGGAGCGCACACGGGTGGGCTGGCACGAATATCAGGTTGAAGCGGAACTGGCGCACGAGTTCCTGCAAGGCGGCGCGCAGGCCGTTGCGTATCCGTCGATCGTGGCCGGCGGCCCCAACGCGTGTGTGCTCCACTATCGCGACAACAACCGCCAGCTGCAGGACGGCGAGCTCCTGCTCGTCGACGCCGGCTGCGAGTTCCAGAGCTATGCGTCGGACATCACGCGGACGTTCCCGGTCAATGGCAGGTTCACCGGACCCCAGAAGGCCGTGTACGAGCTGGTGCTCGCCGCACAGGGCGCGTGCATCGACGCAGTCCGGCCCGGCGCGGACTTCCACGACTACCACAAGGTCGCGGAGCGCGTTCTCGCCCAGGGCTTCATCGACCTGGGACTGTGTCGGGGCAGTCTGGACGAGGTGCTCGAGAGCGGCAGCTACAAGCAGTTCTACATGCACCGCGCCGGCCACTGGCTCGGCATGGACGTCCACGATGCCGGGCTGTACCGGACAAAGGGCGCGTCGCAGAAGCTGGTTCCCGGCATGACGCTGACCGTGGAGCCGGGCGCGTACATCCGTCCCGCCGACAACGTCCCGCAGGAGTTCTGGGACATCGGCGTGCGGATCGAGGACGATATCGCCGTCACCGCGACAGGCTGCGAGAACCTGACCGGCGCGACGCCCAAATCCGTTGCCGATGTCGAAGCGGCGTGCAGGCGCTGATGGGATCGGCCGCGCGTCGTCGCTTGCGCTTCGCGATTCGCGCGGCACGGCCGCATCGGACGGGGCGCCGCGCGGCCGACACCGCCGGACGCGTCCGGCGTCCCGGACCTGGCGAGGAATGGTGGGCGGCTCGCTGCAAGCCGTGAGCTGCAATCCAATCGCAGGGCGTACGCGAACCTGAGCTGATGCTGCACGATGTCGTCATCGTCGGGGCGGGGCCGGTCGGCACGACGCTCGCACTCGCGCTCGCCGACGGCGATCTCGACGTCGTCGTACTGGACGCCCGGGCGCCCGGTGAGATCCTGCGCGGCGACCGCTCGCTCGCGCTGTCGCACGGCGCACGGCTCGTGCTCGAGCGGCTCGGCGTGTGGGGCGAGCTTGGCGCAATTGCCGATGCGGTCACGCCGATCGCGCAGATCGACATTTCGCAGGTCGGCGGTTTCGGCCGGACGACGCTGGATGCGGCGGAGGAGGGCGTTCCGGCGCTCGGCTACGTCGTCAGCTATCGGGCCTTGCAGGCCGCGCTCGACCGTGCTTTGGCGCGCACAGGTACGACGGTTCGCCATGGCGTGACCGTCGCGTCCGTTGGTGGAACCGCGGCGTATGCTGCCGCGAATCCGGAGCGCGGCGATCCCGTGCTCGCGCGCCTGGCCGCCGTCGCCGACGGCAGTGGCGCCGCGGTCGCCGGGGTCGCGCGTCAACGCCATGACTACGGCCAGATCGCGCTGATCGGCAAGCTCTGGCGCGCCACTGCGCACGCCGGTCTTGCGTACGAGCGCTTCACCCCGGAGGGCCCGGTGGCGCTCCTGCCCGAAGGCGACCACTACGGTCTCGTGTGGACGGCCACCCCCGCGCGCGCTCGGGAACTCCTGGCGCAGGACGATGCCGGATTTCTGGATGCACTGGAGCGGCACTTCGGCACGAGTGCCGCGCGCTTCGACCGCGTCGCCGACCGGCGAACGTTTCCGCTGGTGCTCGAGTACGCGCGCGATCCGACCGCGGCGCGCACCGTCGTGCTCGGCAACGCCGCGCAGACGCTCCATCCCGTGGCCGGGCAGGGTTTCAATCTCGGTCTGCGCGACGCGTGGCAGCTCGCGCAGCTGATCGTCGACACGCCGCGGGCGGAAATCGGTGATCGGGCGATGCTTGCCCGCTACGTCCGCGCGCGCCGTCCGGACCGCATCGCCGGTATCGCGTTCACCCATGGGCTGGTCAACATTTTCGGCAACGACTTGCCGTTCGTCCGCTGGCCGCGCGGACTGGCATTGACATTGCTCGATGCGGTGCCACCGCTCAAGCGGACCTTCACGCGCGCGATGCTGTTCGGATTGCGCTAGGCGCGGTGCGTTCCCACGCACGGGTAGGCGCTTACTATGCGCGCGCCGCGCCTCGAACCGGTGCGACCGTTTGCGTGTCGCAACGGCGGTGGACGGCGCTGCGAAGGCACGCGCGCGGCGATCGCGCTTGTCGAAACGCAGAATTCGCGGCCGGCAAAACCGGTATAATCCGCTCCCCCCGTCGTAATTCCCGATTCACCTTTCCGTCGTTTTCGCGATCGTGCACATCGGACCGTACGCTCTGCCGAACAATCTCGTCGTCGCCCCGATGGCGGGAGTGACGGATCGGCCGTTTCGCCAGCTGTGCAGGCGGCTCGGCGCGGGCTATGCGGTGTCGGAGATGGTGGCGGCGAATCCGAAATTGCGCGGCACGGGCAAGTCGCTGCGGCGCACCGATCACGCCGGCGAGGTCGCGCCGATCGCGGTCCAGATCGCGGGCGCGGATCCGGTCCAGATGGCCGACGCGGCGCGGTACAACGTCGATCGCGGCGCCCAGATCATCGACATCAACATGGGATGTCCGGCGAAAAAGGTCTGCAACGCCGCCGCCGGGTCGGCGCTGCTCGCCAACGAGTCGCTGGTTGCAGCGATTCTCGATGCCGTCGTTCGCGCCGTCGACGTTCCGGTGACGCTCAAGATCCGCACCGGTCCGCGACCGGGCGAGCGCAACGCGCTTTCCATCGCGCGGATCGCCGAGGCGGCCGGGATTGCGGCGCTCGCCATCCACGGCCGCACGCGCGCGTGCGCGTTCGTCGGTCCGGTGGAGTACGAAACATTGCGCGCGGTGAAGGCGGCGGTGACGATCCCGGTCATGGCCAACGGCGACATCGCGACGCCGGAACAGGCCCGGTGGGTCCTCGACGCCACCGGCGCCGATGCGCTGATGATCGGCCGCGCGGCGCAGGGCCGACCCTGGATCTTTCGCGAGATCGGCCATTTCCTCGAACATGGGGTTCACCTGCCGGCCCCGACCGTGCACGAGGCGCGCACGCTCATCGTCGAACACCTTGCCGATCACTATGCGTTCTACGGCGAGGAAGCCGGAGTGCGGATCGCACGCAAGCACCTGGGCTGGTACACGGCGGACCTCCCGGGGGGCGAGACCTTCCGCCGCGCGATGAACGGCATCGAATCGACGGCGGCGCAGCTCGCCGCCGTGCATCGTTTTTTCGACGAACTCGCCCGCGAAGGCGAGCGTCTCGACTACCGGCGGCCCGCGACGCGGGTCGTCGACGCGCGCGCTGCGTTCGGCGCGTCTGGTGCAGCATCGCAATGGGGCGGGGAGGCCCTGGCCGCGTGAGAAAAACACTCCGGATCAACGGCAACAACGAAATCGGCAAGACGGTCGAGAAATCACTCGACGAATACTTCCGCAGGCTGGACGGCGAACCGCCGCACGGCATCTACGACATGGTGATCAACCACGTCGAGCGGGCGCTGATCACCTCGGTCATGGAGCGCGCCGGCGGCAACCAGACCCAGGCCGCCGACATGCTGGGTATGAACCGCAATACCTTGCGGAGCAAGCTCTCCAAGTACGGCATCCGTTGACGGTCGGACCGCGCGCCCGAGTCACGCATGTCCGTACCGATCACCCAAGCCTTGCTCTCGGTCTCTGACAAGACCGGGCTCGTCGACTTCGCCCGCGGCCTCGCCCGCCTCGGTGTCCGGCTGCTCTCGACCGGCGGCACCGCGAGGGCGCTGACCGATGCCGGTTTGCCGGTCACGGAGATCGGCGACTACACCGGTTTTCCCGAGATGCTCGACGGCCGCGTGAAGACATTGCACCCGAAGGTGCACGGCGGGATCCTTGCGCGCCGGGACGTGCCGGCGCACATGGCCGCGCTCGAGAAGCACGCGATTCCGCCGATCGACCTCGTCGTCGTCAACCTCTACCCGTTCCGGGAAACCGTGGCCCGGCCCGGCTGCACCCTCGAGGAGGCCGTCGAGAACATCGACATCGGCGGTCCGACGATGGTCCGTGCCGCGGCCAAGAACTGGCAGCACGTCGGCATCGTCGTCGATCCGGCCGACTACGGCGAACTGCTTGCGGAGCTCGAAGCGCACGGCCGCGCGCTTTCGCCGGCGACGCGTTTCGCGCTCGCGCGGAAGGCGTATTCGCACACGGCGTCCTATGACGGCGCGATCTCCAACTGGCTCACCGCGCGGGGACCCGACGGTGCGGCCGCCGGGTTCCCGGACCGGTTCAACTTCCAGGTCGAGAAGGTGCAGGACCTGCGCTACGGCGAGAATCCGCACCAGGCGGCCGCGTTCTATCGCGACGAGCGGCCGGCGCCGGGATCCATCGCCACGTATCGGCAGCTCCAGGGCAAGGAGCTCTCGTACAACAACATCGCCGACAGCGACGCGGCCTGGGAGTGCGTGAAGTCCTTCGCCGCGACGGCGGCGGCAGCCTGCGTCATCGTCAAGCACGCCAATCCCTGCGGGGTCGCGATCGCGGCCACGCCGCTCGATGCCTACCGCAAGGCGTTCGCGACCGACCCGGTGTCCGCATTCGGCGGCATCATTGCGTTCAACTGCGCCGTCGATGCGGCGACGCTCGAAACCGTGTCGGCGCAGTTCCTCGAGGTGCTGATCGCGCCTTCGTACACCGCGGATGCGCTGGCGGTGATCGCGCAGAAGAAGAACGTCCGCGTGCTCGAGGTTCCGCTGCCCGCGGAAGCGTCGACCGGCGCGCCGCAGACCGACTTCAAGCGCGTCGGCGGCGGGCTGCTCGTGCAGACCGCCGACGCCCGCAATGTCGGGGCCGACGCGCTCAGGGTGGTCACGCGGAGGACGCCGACCACCGCCCAGCTCACCGATCTGCTGTTCGCGTGGCGCGTCGCGAAGTACGTGAAGTCGAACGCGATCGTCTACTGCGCGGGCGGCCAGACGCTGGGCATCGGCGCCGGGCAGATGAGCCGTGTCGATTCGACCAGGATCGCGGCCGCCAAGGCGGCGAACGCGAACCTGCCGCTGGCCGGCTCGGTCGTCGCGTCCGACGCATTCTTCCCGTTCCGCGACGGGCTGGACGTCGTCGCCGACAACGGTGCGGTGGCCGTGATCCAGCCTGGCGGCAGCGTGCGCGACGACGAGGTGATTGCCGCCGCAGATGAGCGTGGTATCGCGATGGTGTTCACCGGCATCCGCCATTTCCGGCACTGACCATGCCGGGGCGGGTGCAGGACCGGGGCATCGTCGTGCGGCTGGCTGCCCTGCTGGTCGGGCTCGGGCTGTCCGTGCCGGCCCATGCGTTCGAGTGCGCCGACCTCTGGGACTGGCTCAACAAGGGCTGCCGGCGTGTCGCCGACACCTACCGGAACGGTGGCAACGAACTGCTCGTGTCCGGCTATGCGTGGCACATTCCCGCAACGTGGACACCCGAGCGGCGCGCGGAGGAGAACGAGAATGCCTGGGGCGGCGGATGGGCGCGCACCGTCGAGCGCGACAACGGCGACACCGACACCGTGTACTTCCTGGTGTTCAGCGACTCGCACCAGGAGGCCGAGTTCAACCTCGGCTACGCATGGTCGACGTACTGGGGCGAGCGCAGCGGCATCCAGCCCGGGCTCGGCTACACGCTGCTGATCATCCAGCGGCCCGACATCTGGAGCGGCGTGCCGTTCCCGGCCATCCTGCCGCTGTTCTCGCTGCGCTGGCAGAGATTCACGCTGGTCTCGACGTTCATTCCGACGCTGAACGGCGGGATCAACCACGGAAGCGTCCTGTACGTCTTCGGCCGGATCGCGCTCGATTGAGCCGCACCCGATGAACATCCTCGTCATCGGCAACGGCGGTCGCGAGCACGCGCTGGCATGGAAGCTCGCGCAGTCCCCGCGTGCGGGGAAGGTCTATGTGGCGCCGGGCAACGCCGGGACCGCGGACGAGCCCGCGCTCGACAACGTCGAGCTCACGGCCATCCCGGATCTCGTCGCATTCGCGCGCGACCGGCAGATCGCGCTGACGGTCGTCGGGCCCGAGGCGCCGCTGGCGGCCGGCGTCGTCGACGCCTTCCGCGCCGCCGGGCTGCGCATCTTCGGCCCGACCAGGGCCGCCGCGCAGCTCGAGAGCTCGAAGGATTTCGCGAAAGCGTTCATGGCGCGGCACGGCATACCGACGGCTGCCTACCGGACGTTCACCGATGCCGGCGAGGCGCACACGTACGTGACCGCGCGCGGCGCGCCGATCGTGGTCAAGGCGGACGGTCTCGCCGCCGGCAAGGGTGTCGTCGTCGCGACGACCACTGCCGAGGCGCACGCCGCCATCGATTCGATGCTGGTCGGCAATACGATGGGCGCCGCCGGCGCGCGCGTCGTCGTCGAGGACTTCCTCGCCGGCGAAGAGGCAAGCTTCATCGTCATGGTCGACGGGCGCAACGTGCTGCCGCTCGCATCGAGCCAGGACCACAAACGCCTGCAGGACGGCGACCGCGGTCCCAACACGGGCGGGATGGGGGCCTACTCGCCGGCGCCCGTCGTCACGCCGGCGCTGCATGCGCGCATCATGCGGGAGGTGGTTGTTCCCGCCGTCAACGGCATGGCCGCGGACGGCATTCCCTACACCGGTTTTCTCTACGCCGGCGTGATGATCGACGATGCGGGCACGCCGCGCGTGCTCGAGTTCAACTGCCGGATGGGCGATCCCGAAACCCAGCCGATCATGGTGCGACTGAAGTCGGATCTCGTCGATCTTGCCGAACACGCGGTCAGCGGTACGCTGGATCGTGCCGAAGCCGAATGGGACCGGCGCGCCGCGCTCGGCGTCGTGCTCGCCGCCTGCGGCTATCCGGAGGCGCCGCGCAAGGGCGACTCGATCGCGGGGCTCGACCGGGTGACGGCCGTCACCCATCCCGATTGCAAGGTGTTCCACGCCGGGACTTCCCGGGCGGGCGACAGCGTGGTCGTGAGCGGCGGCCGCGTGCTGTGCGTGACGGCGCTGGGCGATTCGGTCAAACAGGCGCAGCGTGCCGCGTATGCCGCGATCGCCGAAATCCGATTCGACGGCATGCAATACCGCACCGACATCGGCTTCCGTGCCCTCGCACCGCGCAAAGCCTGACGGTGGCGCACGGTTGCTCCGCGCGGGCCGGGGGCGCTAGCATCCGCGAAATCCGTCGCGCCGCCGTCCACCCCACCCGTCCGTCATGAACGTTTCCGCCCCCCGTGACTATTTCCTCGATCTGCAGTCGCACATCGTCGCGTCGCTCGAGGCAATCGACGGCCGACCGTTCCGGCGCGACGAGTGGACGCGGCCGGAAGGCGGTGGCGGCATCGCGCGGCTGATCGAGGAGGGCAACGTTCTCGAGCGCGCCGGAGTCAACTTCTCGCACGTGAAGGGCGACAAGCTGCCGCCGTCCGCGACCGCAACGCGCCCGGGAATCGCCGGCCGTGCGTGGGAGGCCATGGGCGTCTCGCTGGTGCTTCACCCGCGCAATCCCTATGCGCCGACGGTGCACCTCAATGTGCGGATGTTCGTCGCGCACGCACATGCCGGCGACGCCGACGAGGACGTCTGGTGGTTCGGCGGCGGGATGGACCTCACGCCGTACTACCCCTTCGCCGAGGACGCGGTCCATTTCCACCGGACCTGCCGCGACGCGCTCGCACCCTTCGGCGCCGGCGTTCACGCGAAGTACAAGCAGTGGTGCGACGAGTATTTCTACCTGCGGCATCGCAGGGAACCGCGCGGTGTCGGCGGCGTCTTCTACGACGACCTCAACGAAGGCGGCTTCGACCGCTGCTTCGCCCTGACGCGTAGCGTCGGTGACCGTTTTCTCGACGCCTATGCACCAATTCTCTCGCGGCGCATGGCGGTACCGTACGGCGAGCGCGAGCGCGACTTCCAGGCCTACCGTCGCGGCCGGTACGTGGAATTCAACCTGGTCTGGGACCGCGGCACGCTGTTCGGTCTGCAGTCGAACGGACGCACCGAAGCGATCCTGATGTCGCTGCCGCCGGTGGTGAAGTGGCGCTATGACTGGAAGCCCGAGCCGGGAACGCCGGAAGCGCGGCTGTACACGGATTTTCTCGTGCCGCGGGACTGGGCCTCATGACGACGTCGCGCGACGGTGGCGTCGACGCGCATCTCGTCGAGACCCGGCTGTCGTCGGAGTCGGTGTTCGACGGCAAGCTGCTGCACGTGCGCCGCGATACGGTGCGGCTGCCCGACGGCACGCTCGCGACGCGGGAGCACATCGTCCATCCGGGCGCAGTGTTGATCGTGCCGGTCCTTCCGGACGGCCGACTCGTCGTCGAGCGGCAGTACCGCTATCCGCTCGATCGCGTGTTCGTCGAGTTCCCGGCCGGCAAGCTCGATCCGGGTGAGGACGAGCTTGCCACCGCGCGGCGCGAGCTGGTCGAGGAGACCGGATTCGAGGCCGCGACTTGGACGCCGCTCGGCACGATCCATACGCTGATCTCGTACACGAACGAGAAGATCGACTTCTACGTCGCGGAGGGGCTCGAACACGTCGGCGCCCGGCTCGACGACGGCGAATTCCTCGAGATCGTGACCATGAGCCTCGACCAGATGCTGGACGCGCTCGACCGCGGCGAGATCACCGACGGCAAGACCGTCGCGGCGCTCCTGCTCTACGCACGCCGCGCCGCGCGGCGGCGGTGATCGCGCGGCGCCTTGTCGTCCGCGGTCGCGTCCAGGGCGTCGGCTATCGCGACGCGATGGTCGCGGCAGCGCAGGCGGCCGGTGCGGTGGGCTGGGTGCGCAACCTGCGCGACGGCGCCGTCGAAGCGCTGGTGCAGGGTGATCCGGAAACGGTCGAGCGCGTCATCGCCTGGTGCCGCCGCGGCCCGCCGGTCGCGCGGGTCGCGGAAATCGTCACCGAGCCCGCGTCGATCGAGCCGCACGAAGGATTCGTGCGCCGCCCGACGGGCTAGGGCTCCAGCGGCAGCGCGGGCACCGCGCCCACGCCGAACACGTCTTTCCACGCGGCATAGCCGGCCGTCGCCAGCAGCGGCAGCGCGAGCAGCAGGCCGAGTCCCATCGTCGCGGCGCCCAGTCCGACCAGCGCGAGCGCTGCCGCGGCGTAGACGAGCAGCGGCTCGGTGTTGAGCGCGAATCCCATCCAGCTCGCACGGAACGCGGCCGCGGCGCCGGCACGTTCGACCAGAACGTGATAGGGGATGAACAGGAACGGCAGCGACGCGAGCACGCCGATCGCGACCATCCCGGTAATCACCGCCCCCGACAGTTGCGCATCGGTGTCGGCCGCAGCCAGCAGGTTGATGTCGGCGATCCACCACGCGGCCATCCACTGACCGGCGAATGCCACGAGGTTCGCGACGATCAACGCGAGCAATGCCTGCCACGGTGCACCGAATGCGGCCACGGCATGCCGGAGCGACGGCGCGGTGCCCCGATCGGCGGCCGCGGCGGCACATGCCATCCCGCCCGCGACGAGCGGGGCGACGATCTGCGCTGCGAGCGGTCCGAACTGCGGCAATGCCGCGAGGCCGAGCTCGACGGCAACGGTGCAGAAACCGAGCCCGATCCAGACGGTCGGCCCGCGCTTGAACAGGCGCATGCCCTCTTCGAACCACCCCAGCGCGTGGTGCCACGGCACTGCGCGCGCGTGCAAATGCGGAGGCGGCGTAAGCTCGTTCGGCGACGTTGGCCCGGGCATATGCGCGGCCGCGTCTCAGGCCGCGGTTTCGCCGAGATAGGCGGCGCGGACGGCCGGATCGTGCAGCAGCTTGCTGGCGTCGCCGGCGAGCGTGATCTCGCCGGATTCCATCACGTAACCGCGGTGGCTCACCTCGAGGGCGAGCTTGGCGTTCTGTTCGATCAGCAGGATCGTCACGCCCTCCTTCGACACCGTCAGCACGGTTTCGAAAACTTTCTGGACCATCAGCGGCGCCAGCCCCATCGACGGTTCATCGAGGAGCAGGAGAGTCGGCTTGGACATCAGCGCCCGGCCGATCGCGAGCATTTGCTGCTCGCCGCCCGACAGCGTTCCGGCGGTCTGCCGCCGGCGCTCCTTCAGTCGCGGAAACAGGTGGAACACCCGCTCGATGTCGGCGGCGATTTCCTTCCGGTCGTTGCGCGCATAGGCGCCCATCGCCAGATTTTCCTCGATGGTAAGCGCGCCGAATACGCCGCGACCCTCCGGCACCATCGCCAAGCCCTTGCGCACAAGCTGAAACGCGGGGCGCCCGGTGATGTCCTCGCCCCCGTAGCGGATGTGCCCGCGCTTGACCGGCTGCAGACCGCAGATGCCCTTCAGCGTCGTGGTCTTGCCCGCGCCGTTGGCGCCGATCAGGCAGACGAGCTCGCCCTTGTCGACGTGGAGGTCGATGCCCTTGACCGCCTGGATGCCGCCATAGGCGACCTCGAGCCTGACCAGCTCGAGTAGCCGATTCGACACGACGGCGTCCATTCAACCATCCCCCGCGGTACCGACCAGGGGTCGATTGCGGGAGACCCGCGTCGCACGGCGATCGATCTCCGCCATGCGACCCCGGTGGCTCACGCGGCTCCCCTGATATTCAGGGAGATGTCGCCGCCGAGATAGGCCGCGATCACTTTCGGATCGTTCTGCACTTCGGCGGCGGTGCCCTCGGCGATCTTCTTGCCGTAGTCGAGCACGAGCACGCGATCGCAGACGCTCATGACGAGTTTCATGTCGTGCTCGATGAGCAGGATCGTCGTGCCGTCGCGGCGGATGTCCTCGAGCAGCGCCTTCAGCAACGTCGTTTCGGTTGCGTTCATGCCCGCGGCGGGCTCGTCGAGCGTGAGCAGCTTCGGCTCGGTCGCGAGCGCGCGGGCGATCTCGAGCCGGCGCTGGTCGCCGTACGCGAGGTGCTTGGCGAGGTCGTTTGCGCGCCGGTGGACGCCGACATACTCGAGCAGCTCGTAGGCACGCTTCTCGATCGCCCGCTCCTCGGCGCGCGTTCTCGCGTCGCGGAACACGGCGCCGAGGACGCCGGCATGGGTGCGCACGTGGCGGCCGATCATCACGTTCTCGAGCGCCGACAGGTTGGCGAACAGCCGGATGTTCTGGAACGTTCGCGCGATGCCGCGGTCGGCCACGTCGTTCGGCTTGAGCCCCAGCAGCGGCAGGCCGTCGAACACGAACTCGCCGCCGTCGGGCGCGTAGATCCCGGTCAGCACGTTGAACAGGCTTGTCTTGCCGGCGCCGTTGGGGCCGATGAGGCCGTAGATCTCGCCGTGGTTGATCGTGAAACCGACGTCCGCCAGCGCCTGCACGCCGCCGAAGCGCTTGCTGATGCCGCGCGCGCTGAGCAGGGCGAGGTGGTGGGGCGCGCTCACTTTCCGGCCTCGAGTTCGCGCTTGCGCAGCGCCGACGGCAGGATGCCGGCGGGGCGGAACAGCATCATCAGCACCAGGGCCAGGCCGAACAGCAGCATCCGGATCACCTCGGGTTCGATCAGCATCCGCCCGAACATGGCGCGCTGCACCGGCTCGACCGTATAGCGCAGCACCTCGGGCGCGAACGAGAGCAGCAGCGCTCCGAGGATCACTCCGAAGACGTTGCCCATGCCGCCCAGCACCACCATCGAGAGCACCATGATCGACTCGACGAGGATGAAGCTCTCCGGGCTGATGAAGCCCTGCATCGCGGAGAAGATGCCGCCGGAGACGCCGCCGAACGAGGCGCCCATCGCGAACGCGAGAAGTTTCAGGTTGCGGGTGTTGATGCCCATCGCGCGCGCGGCCACCTCGTCCTCGCGGATCGCCTCCCATGCGCGGCCGATCCGCGAGTTCTGCAGCCTCAGGTTGATCACGACGATGGCGAGCAGCGCCACCAGCAGGAAATAGTAGTACTTGATCGGGCCGGTCCAGGTGAGCCCGGCGAAAACGTCCGTCGTCTTGAAGTTGACCGGTCCGATGCGGAACGGGTCGATCAGATAGATGCCCTGCGGCCCGTTGGTGAGGTTGACCGGCTGCGACAGGTTGTTGAGGAAGATGCGGATGATCTCGCCGAAGCCGAGCGTGACGATCGCGAGGTAGTCGCCGCGAAGCTTCAGTGTCGGTGCGCCGAGCAGCACACCGAACATGCACGCGACTGCGGCGCCGAACGGCAGGATCACCCAGAACGGCAGGTGCAGGTTGAAGTGCGGGCTCGCGAGTACCGCGTAGGTGTAGGCCCCGACTGCATAGAACGCGATGTAGCCGAGGTCGAGCAGGCCGGCGAAGCCGACGACGATGTTGAGCCCGAGCGCCAGGAACACGTACAGGATCGCCAGGTTGGTGATGCGCACCCACGCGGTGCCGATGCCGGCCAGCGCCCAGGGCAGCAGCGCGAGCGCCAGCGCGAGAAGCACGATGCCGACCCATGCGAGGGCCGGATTCCGGGGCGCGTGGAACGGCGTCTTCATCGCGGGCTCAGGCGCGGTCGGAGACGCGCTCGCCGAGCAGGCCCGACGGCCGGAACACGAGGACGAGGATCAGCACGACGAACGCGAACACGTCCTGATAGTTGGAGCCGAAAAGCACGAGGTTCGGGTCGCTGGCGCAGCGCGCCGCGATCGCGTCGGACCAGCTCGCGAGCTGGCAGAGGTTCGTGAGGTCGCCGACGTAGCCGGCACCGAGCGCCTCGATCACGCCGAGGAGGAGCCCGCCCAGCATTGCGCCGGCGATGTTGCCGATGCCGCCCAGAACCGCCGCGGAAAAGGCCTTGAGGCCGAGCAGGAATCCCATCTGGTAGTGGGCGATGCCGTAGTAGCTGCCCACCATCACGCCCGCGACGGCGGCCAGCGCGGCGCCGATGACGAACGTCAGGGCGATGACGCGGTTGATGTCGATGCCCATCAGCCCGGCTACCTGCTGGTTCTGTGCGGTGGCGCGCATCGCGATGCCGAGCTTGGTGCGGTAGATCAGCAGCACGAGGCCCGCCATCATGGCGATCGAGACGACGAGGATCGCCACCTGCACGTTGGTGATCGTCGCGCCGTTCGGATTGTCGGTCAGGTGGTAGCTGACCGTCTTCACGATCTGCGGATAGGGGAGCGGGTTGCGGCTCCAGACGATCATCGCGAGGTGCTGCAGGATGATCGACAGGCCAATCGCGGTGATCAGCGGTGCGAGGCGCGGCGCGCGCCGCAGCGGCCGATAGGCAACGCGCTCCAGCGTGTAGCCGACCGCCATGCAGACGGGGATGGCTGCCAGGGCGCCCGCGAGAACGATCGCGACCGGCGGCAGCGGCGCCTGCGCGCCGGTCAGCATCACGATCACCGAATACGCGACCATCGCGCCGATCATCACCACCTCGCCATGCGCGAAGTTGATGAGCTGGATGATCCCGTAGACCATCGTGTACCCCAGCGCCACGATGGCGTAGACGCTGCCAAGCGTCAGGCCGTTGATCAACTGCTGAAGGAAAGTGTCCACGCAGGAATCGGGCGGGGGCGAGGGGTGCGGGTGAAGTTGCGGTCGGCGGGTCGGTCCGGAATCAGGCGAACGCGCGCGGGCGGGGGCGATGTAGCGGCCGCAAGTCGATTCGCTGCGCGTGCCGCGCCACTTTCCTGTTCCGCGTTCCCTGCCTGCTCGGCGCGATTGTGGGGCGGCGCGGCCGCGGGGGCAACCCTCGCGTGGGGGTGTGGCGCGGTGGACAAAAAAACGGCGTCCCGCGGGACGCCGTTTTTCGGGTGCCGACGCCTACTTCTTCGGCGCTTCGGCCGGGGCTGCTGCCGGAGCGGGTGCCGGGGCAGGCGCCGCCGCCTTCATGAACACGTCGAAGGCAATGCTCTTGCCGCCCTTGACGACCGCGATCGGCTCGAGCTTGCCGGCTTTCATCGTGAAGATCGTGATCTCGGCGTCCTTGCGGTCGCCCTTGTCGTCGAACTCGATCTTGCCGGTCGCGCCGGCATAGCTGATCTTCTGCAGCTCGGGCAGGTATTTCGCCGGGTCCGTCGAGTCGGCCTTCTGCATCGCGGCGATCAGCAGGTTTGCGGCGTCGTACGTGAACGGCGCATAGATGATCGGATCGACGTTGTATTTCGCCTTGTAGGCGTCGAGGAACGACTTCGATGCGGCCACGACCGGCAGGCCGGCCTGCGAGCAGATCAGACCTTCCGCCGCGGCATCCCCGGCGAGCTGCTTCATCGTGTCCGTGCATGCGCCGTCGCCGAAGCTGAACACCGCCTTGATGCCGAGCTCGCGCGCCTGCTTCAACATCGGTCCGCCGGTGGCGTCCATGCCGCCATAGAACACCGCGTCGGGCGCCTTGCCCTTCATCTTGGTCAGGATCGCCTTGAAGTCGGTAGCCTTGTCGTTGGTCTTCTCGCGCGCGACGACCTGTACGCCGGCGGCCTTCAGCGTCTTCTCGACCTCGTTGGCGAGGCCCTCGCCGTATGCGGTGGCGTCGTCGACGACCGCGACCTTCTTCACCTTCATCGACTCGAGATACTGGGCGACGGCCGGACCCTGCTGGTCGTCACGGCCCACAACGCGGAAGATGTTCTTGAATCCCTGCTCGGTCAGCTTGGGGTTCGTCGCCGAGCCCGAAATCATCGGAATGCCGGCCTGGTTGTAGACCGCCGAGGCGGGGATCGTCACCCCCGAGTTCAGGTGTCCGACCACGCCGGCAACCTTCGCGTCCGCGAACTTCTGAGCGATCGTCGGGCCCATCTTCGGGTCGGCCTGGTCGTCTTCACCCATCAGCTCGAACTTGACCGTCTTGCCGCCGATCTTGAGCTTCTTCGCGGTGGCTTCCTCGACCGCGAGACGGGCGCCGTTCTCGTTGTCCTTCCCGAGGTGCGCGATGCCGCCGGTCAGCGGACCGGCGTGGCCGATCTTCACGACGACCACTTCTTCGGCGGGCGCCTTCGGTGCTTCAGCCTTCTTCGGTTCTTCCTTGCTGCAGCCGTAGGCAGTGACGAGCGCGGCCGCGACGAGCGACAGGCCGAGCTTGCGGGACAGATTCATGAAATTCCTCCAGGGGGATGGGGTTGGCCAAAAGGGCAACAGGCAATTATTTGCCCTCGGGCAGTCCGTGTCAATTGCGCCGGGGCCCGGAAGGCGTTTCGCCCCGCGCCTTTCTGCCGACACCCGTCGCCCCAGGCTGCGGTCCGTCGCACGCCGCTTGTCCGACGGGCTGCGAGCGCCCAAGGTGAATAACTGTTTCGAATCCGGAACGCGCCCTGTGCGCATCGAAGCACTGCGACGCGCAGCAGTCGCGCCGGTCCGGCGATCTCGGTGGGCGGCGCGAGCGAAAGCCAAAGGGTGGCGCCTGCGCCACGGCACGGCAGGGGAAAGGCATGGCATCGGGCTTTACACGGCGGCAAGCCATCGGCGTTCTGGCCGTGGCGGTGGTGGTCGGCGCCGTCGGCGGCAGTGTGGCATTGCGGGCCGAGAAAAGGAGTGGCGACGGCGCCGGCGGCAAAGATGGCCGGGAGGCACCGGTGGTCCTCGAGTTCGTCGCCGCCGATCTGGCGCGCGTGGAATCCAGGCCGCTGGCACGCTGGCTGCCGGTGTCCGGAACCTTGCAGCCGGTGCGGCAGGCCACGGTGAAGGCGAAGGTCTCCGGCGACGTCCGCCAGATATCGGTGCGTGAAGGCGAACCGGTTCAGGCGGGGCAGGTCCTGGCCCGAATCGATACGGCGGACCTCGAGGCGCGCCTCATCGAGCGCGTGGGCGGGCTCGAATCGGCGAGAGCGCAACTCGGTCTCGCCGAAAAGACAAGGGCGACGAACCAGGCGCTCCTCAAGCAGAGTTTCATCTCGCAGAGCGCTTTCGACAACGCCGAGTCGAGCTACCGGGTCTCGCAGGGAAGCGTGAAATCGGCCGAGGCCCAGGTCCAGCTCGCGCGCAACGCGCTGCGCGATGCGACGGCCATCGCACCGCTGTCGGGAATCATAGCGAAGCGGCATGTGCAGCCGGGCGAGAAGGTTGCGTTCGATACCCCGCTCGTCACCATCGTCGACCTCAGGGACCTCGAGCTCCAGGCGATGGTACCGGCCGCGGACGTGCCCGAGCTCGCCGTCGGCATGACCGTGGAGCTCGCGATCGACGGGTTTGGCGAGCGCCGCTTCGCCGGCCGCGTCGAGCGCATCAATCCGGCAACCGAACCCGGGACCCGGGCGATCATCGTCTATGTCGGCATTCCCAATGCCGGGACCCAGCTCCGAGGTGGCATGTTCGCGACCGGACGCATCGGGCTGGCGGCTCAGGCAGCGGCGCCGACGCTGCCGCAGAGCGCGATCCGCGCTGATGCCGGACAGGCCTACGTGTGGGCGATCGTCGACGGCAGACTCATCCGGCGCAACGTCCTGCTCGGTTCCCGGGACGACGAGGCCGGGCGCGTCGAGATCAAGACCGCCCTTCCCGGCGACCTCCCGATCCTCGCCGCCCGCTTCGACAATCTCAAGGAAGGGGCCCGGGCGCTGGTCAAATCTGCACTGCCCGTAGGGGCAAAGGCGGGCTGACGCCCCTCGCGCTCGGCATCGGCCCGGCAAGGCATCGCATGTGGATTACCCGCGTATCTGTCGCTAACCCGGTCTTCGCGACGATGGTCATGGTCGGCATCGCCGTCCTTGGCCTCTTCGCGTACAACCGCCTGCGCGTCGAGCAGATGCCCGACGTCAGTTTGCCATTTGTCCTGGTTCTGACGAATTACCCCGGCGCGTCGCCGGAAGTGGTCGAGTCCGACGTCACCAAGCCCCTCGAGTACGCGATCAATACGGTGTCCGGCGTCAAGATCATCCGCAGCAACTCGCGCGAAGGAAAGAGCGAGGTGTTCGCCGAGTTCCGGATGGCCACCGACATGCCGAGGGCGATGCAGGACGTGCGCGACAAGATCGCCCAGGTCCGCCCGGGCTTCCCCCGCGACGTCAAGGATCCGCTGGTCGTGCGGGCCGACACGGAAAACCAGCAACCGGTCGTTTCGCTTGCCGTGACGTCGCTGTCGGCGGACTTGCGCGAACTCACCTCGCTCACCGACCAGACGATCGTCAAGGGCTTGGAGAACGTTCCTGGCGTGGCCCGGATCGACGTCAACGGCCGTGTCACGCGCCAGATCCTGGTCCGGATCAAGCCGCACGCATTGACCGCGTTGGGCGTGTCCGTCGACCAGGTGATCGCCGCGATTCGCGCCGCCAATCAGGACGTGCCGGCGGGCCGCATCACCCGGGGGCAGACCGACGCCATCGTGCGTGTCGAGGGCAAGATCAAGGATCCGGCGCAGTTCGGCCGCATCATCGTTGCCCAGCAGGGCGGCGCCTCGGTCTACCTCTCACAGGTTGCCGATGTGATCGACGGCGCGAAGGAGCAGGACTCCATCGCGCGCATCAACGGTCGTCCGTCGATCACCCTTGATCTCCAGAAGGCCCAGGACGCCAACATCGTCGACACCGGCCGTGGAATCAACGAAGCGGTCGAGGCACTGAAGCAACGTCTGCCGGCAGATGTCGAACTCAAGCTCGTCAACTCGACGGCGGATGCGGTCGAGGCCAGCGTCAACCGGGTCAAGCAGACGATCGTCGAGGGGGCTGCGCTGACCGTGCTGATCGTATTCCTTTTCCTTCACAGCTGGCGCAGCACGGTCATCACGGGCCTCACGCTGCCGATCGCAGTGATCGCCACGTTCATCGCGCTGTACGCCTTCGGCTTCACGCTCAATTTCCTGACGCTGATGGCGATCTCGCTGTGCATCGGCCTGCTGATCGACGACGCCATTGTGGTGCGGGAGAACATTGTCCGCCACCTTGGGCTCGGCAAGGACCACCGAGCCGCGGCGCTGGAAGGCACCGACGAGATCGGCCTCGCCGTGATCGCGACGACGTTTGCGATCGTTGCGGTTTTCGTCCCGATCGCGTTCATGAGCGGCCTCATCGGAAAATTCTTCTTCCAATTCGGCGTGACGGTGACCGTCGCGGTCCTGGTTTCGCTGTTCGTGAGCTTCACGCTCGACCCGATGCTTTCGTCGATCTGGCGCGACCCCCCGGGGCCGCACTTCCGTCGCTTGCGCTGGCTCGGTCGCTTCATGAACCGTGTCGAATGGGGAATCGAACGGGTGCACGAGATCTACGGCAATGTCCTCGAATGGGGCCTCGCCAACCGGGGCAAGGTACTGCTGATTGCGCTGGCGTCGTTCCTCGGCAGCTTTCTCGTGGTGCCGCTGGTCGGCACCGAATTCATTCCCGAGTCCGATCAGGGCTTCCTGTCGCTGCGGCTCAACACGCCGGTTGGATCCAGCCTCGAATACACCGACAGCAAGATCCGGCAGGTCGAGGCGGCGCTGAAGCCGTTTGCGGAGATCGCGCTGGTGATGACGACCGTGGGCTCCGACGAGGGCCGCAACTATGCGCGGGTCAACCTGAAGCTCGTCGATCGCCGTTCGCGCACGCGATCGCACAAGGACGTCGAGCGAGCGATTCGCGCGGCTCTGCGGCCGATCCCCGGCATCGAACTCGCCTTCGGCTTCGACCGGCCGGTATGGGTCAACCTACTCGGACCGGATCCGGCGACGCTGACGTCGCTGATCGGCGAATTCGCCGCGAAGGTGGCGAAGGTTCGGGGCATTGCCGACATGGAAACCTCGGAGAAGGCGGCCACGCCCGCGCTGTCGATCCGGCTCAACAATGACGCTGCCGGGGACCTCGGGATCAACGTCCAGCAGGTCGGCGCGACGATCCGACCGCTCCTCGCCGGCGACACCATCAGCTACTGGCCGGGCCCCGACGGCCAGAACTACGAAGTGAACGTCCAGTTGCCCAAGGACAATCGTCGACTCGCCGTCGACCTCGGCAATCTCTACGTCACCACCGGCAAGCGTGGCCCCGGTGGCGAGCTCAGGATGGTGCCACTGCGCCAGGTCGCCGAGCTCGTCGAGACCACCAGTCCGCAACTGATCAAGCGGCAGGACCTGCAGCGGCGGGTCGCGCTGTACGCGAATGTCGAAGGCCGTCCGTCGGGCGACGTCAATGCGGACGTCGCCAGGATCATCAAGGAGACGACGCTGCCGGCGGGCTACCGCTTCGATGTCGGCGGCCAGGCCAAGGACATGGAGGAGTCGTTCCAGGCCGCGCTGGCCGCGCTCGGGCTGGCGGTGATCTTCATCTACCTGATTCTCGCATCGCAGTTCGCGAGCTACACGCAGCCGCTGGCGATCATGGCGTCGCTGCCGTTTTCGCTGATCGGCGTATTGCTGGCGCTGTTGCTGACCGGCACGACGCTCAACCTGTTCTCGATCATCGGTTTCATCATGCTGATGGGATTGGTGACGAAGAACGCGATCCTGCTCGTCGACTTCGCCAACCGCGCGCGTCGCGGGGGCGCGAGCCTGCACGACGCGCTGCTTCAGGCGGGGCAGGTTCGGTTGCGCCCGATCCTGATGACGACCGCCGCCATGATCGGCGGAATGCTGCCGCTGGCGCTGGGGATCGGCGAGGGTGGCGAAACGCAGGCCCCGATGGGGCGGGCGATCATCGGCGGCGTGATCACGTCGACGGTGCTTACGCTGGTCGTGGTTCCCGTCCTGTACACCTATCTCGATGCGCTGGCGGAACGACGCAAGTCGAAGCACGCGGCGCATCGGCCGGAGCCCCGCCCGGAAGCGTCGGCGCGGGCCGATGAGGCCGGCAACGCGCTTTCTGCGTGATCGCGCGCCGAGCCGTCCACCGAGGAAGACACTCCGGGAGTGCCTGAATTGACGTGCGATAATATGCGGTCGCATAATAAATGACCGCGAGTCAGTTACCGTGACGGCTAGTTGCCCGCCCCCGGCGACGTGCCGGGAACACCCATCGAAGCCCGATGGTCGATCCCATGATGTGACCCGGGTCACCGAGCGACAGTCGCGAGATCGTTAGAGTCTCTCCGGGGCGCGTCGGCGTCCCGGCGGAGTGGCGCACGGACGATGGACATCGAGCAGGCACGATTCAACATGGTCGAGCAGCAGATCCGCACCTGGGAGGTGCTGGATCAGGACGTGCTCGACCTGCTGTTCGCGGTCAAGCGCGAGGATTTCGTGCCCGCGGCGTACCGGATGCTGGCCTTCGCCGACCTCGAGATCCCGCTTGGTGACGGCGAGCGGATGTGGACGCCGAAGATGGAGGCGCGCGTGCTGCAGGAGCTCAAGCTGCAGCGCGGCGAAGCGGTGCTTGAAATCGGGACGGGCAGCGGCTACCTGACGGCGCTGCTCGCCAGTCAGGGCGCGCAGGTGACGAGCGTCGAAATCCACGCCGGACTGGCGCAGGAGGCGAAGGCAAAGCTTGCCCGCGCCGGATTGCGCGGGATCGAACTCGCCGTGGGCGACGGCGCGCGCGGCTGGGGCGATGGCACCTACGATGCGATCGTGCTGACCGGCTCGACGCCGGTGTTGGCGCCGGCGTTCGTCAGGCAGCTGAGGCCGGGTGGGCGCGTATTCGCAGTCGTGGGCGACGCGCCGGTGATGAAGGCGCGGCTCATACGCTGGGTGGGAACCGGGTCGTTCACGACGCGGGACTTGTTCGAGACCGTGATCGACGCCCTTCACAATGCCGCGGCGCCGGACCGCTTCGCGTTTTGATCCCGCAGCTGCCCGTGGCCGAGCTTGCGCGCTGGCGCGCGGAATCCGGGCGCGTCGCACCGGTGCTGGTCGACGTGCGCGAGCCATGGGAATTCGAGTATTGCCGCATCGACGGCTCGCTGTCGGTGCCGCTGGCCGAGCTTCCGCGCCGGGTCGCCGAGCTTCCGCGAGATCGGCCGCTCGTGATGGTATGTCACCATGGAAGTCGCAGCTGGCACGCGGCGGCGATGCTGATGCGCGCCGGCTTCGAGGAGGTGCTGAACCTCCGCGGCGGGGTCGCCGCGTGGGCCGCCGAGATCGACCCGACGATGAAGACCTACTGACGCGGGGGGAGCACGCCCCCCGCGGCCGGCAAAAAAACGCGCCCAACGTTGCGCAGACGACTGGATCGAAATGATGAAACGACGTCAGCTTGCACTCGCCATCCCTCTCGCCCTCGGCCTTGCCGTGGCGGCCGGCGCCGCCGCCGGCGAGGACCTGATGGAGATCTACCGCCTGGCGCAGCAGTACGATCCGGCGATCGCCGCCGCCCGCGCGAACTGGCAGGCGACGCAGGAGAGGCTGCCGCAGGCCCGCTCCGGGTTGCTGCCCAACGTCTCGGCGTCGGGCACCGCCAACGCCAACGTCTACGATGCGACGATCAAGAGCGACCCGCGGGCGGACATCAGCCGCAACTACAACTTCGGGTCGCTGGCGATCTCCGCGGCGCAGCCGCTGTTCCGCTATCAGAACCTGATGGCCTTCGACCAGGCGAAGGTGCAGGTGGCGCAGGCCGACTACACGCTCGGCAGTGCGCAGCAGGACCTGATCGTCCGCGTGGCCGTCGCGTACTTCGACGTGCTGCTCGCACAGTTCAACGTCGAACTCGTCGTAACGCAGAAGGCCGCGGTGTCCGAGCAGCTCGCGCAGGCGAAACGCAATTTCGAGGTCGGGGTGGCCACGATCACCGACACCAACGAGGCGCAGGCGAAGTACGACCAGATCGTCGCCTCGGAGATCGCGACGCGCAACGAGCTCGACAACCGGAACATGGCGCTGCTCGCGATCACCGGCCGCATGCCGAAGTCGCTGAAGCGGCTGGGCCCCGGCTTCGATCCATCCTCGCCGGACCCCAACTCGCTCGACGTCTGGGTGGAGCGTGCACTCAAGGATAACCTCGCCGTCCGCAGCGCGCAGGCGAACCTCGACATCGCGACGCTGGAGGTCGAGCGCCAGCGCGCCGGCCACTACCCGACGCTCGACCTCGTCGGCGGCTTCAGCGCGCAGGCGTCGGACGGCACGGTGAATCAGGGCGTGAGCAGCGATTCGCGCAGTGGCTATCTTGGCCTGTCGCTCTACGTGCCGATCTACCAGGGCGGCTTCGTCAACTCGAAGGTGGCCGAGGCGCTGGCCCTGCAGGAGTCGACCCGGCAGTCGCTCGAGGGCGCCCGCCGGGCCGCGCAATTCGGCGCCCAGACCGGCTTTGCCGGCGTCAACAGTGCCGTGGCGTCGGTGAAGGCGTTCGAGCAGGCCGTCGCGTCGGCACAGACGGCGTACGAGTCGAACAAGCTCGGGCAGGAAGTGGGCGTGCGGACGAACCTCGACGTGCTCAACACGCAGCAGAACGTGTTCTCCGCGCGGCGCGACCTCGCCGGCGCCTATTTCAACTACCTGATTGGCGTGCTCAGGCTCAAGTCGGCCGTCGGCACCCTGCAGGAGCAGGACCTCGAGGACCTCAACCGGCGCCTTTCCGGCTGAGGTCGCGCGCGAGCGCTGCGTCGAGCTGCGGAGCCAGCCAGCGCCAGAGGCGGTCTGCGGCGCCCCGATGTGCGGCGTGGAACGCGATTGCGGCATCGCGCATCGTGACGCGCCGCGCCGGATCCCCCAGCAGCTCCGCGAGCGCCCCCATCAACGCGTCGACGTCGGAAACCGCGAGTGCCGCGCCCGCCGCGGCCGCGTTCGCGGTCGCCTCCGCGAAGTTGAACATGTGCGGGCCGACGATGGTGGGGCGACCGACGGCGATCGCTTCGATCAGGTTCTGCCCCCCCAGCGGCAACAGGCTGCCGCCGATGAACACGACGTCGGCGGCGGCGTAGTACCCGAGCATTTCGCCCATCGAATCGCCCACGACGACGCCGATGTCGGGAGCGACCGGACCGGAATCACTGCGCCTTACGAACGGGATGCCGCGCTGACGCAGCAGCTCGGCCACGGGCGCGAACCGTTGCGGATGTCGCGGCACGATCACCGACAGTGTCCCTCGCGGCAGCGGGTGCCGGAGCAGCGCGTCGACGATCAGCGCCTCCTCGCCCTCGCGCGTGGAGCCCGCGACCCACACCGGCCGAGCTTCGCCGAATCGCGTTCGCAACGCCTGTCCCAGCGCAATTGCGTCATCCGGAACCTCGAGGTCGAATTTGAGGTTGCCCGTCACGATGGGCGTGGATGCGCCGAGCGCCGCGATGCGTTCGGCGTCGGCGGCCGTCTGCGCGGCGACGCCGGAAAGGCCGGCCAGCATCGGCCGCGTCAGCGACGGCGCGCGCGCATAGCGCGCCGCCGATCGGGCCGACATGCGCGCATTCACGAGGAACACGGGCACGCCGGCCGCGCATGCGCCGGCGACGAGATTCGGCCAGAGCTCGGTCTCCATGAGCATCCCCGCGGCGGGGGCAAAATGGTCGAGGAAGGCGCGCACTGCCGACGGCGAGTCGTAGGGCAGCCAGGCCTGTACCACGCGGTCGCCAAAGAGCGCGCGCCCAGCCTCGCGTCCGGTCGCCGTCATGTGCGTGAGGAGGATGGTCGCCGCCGGGTGCGCACGCCGAAGGCGATCGACGAGCGGCACCGCGGCGCGCGTTTCTCCGAGCGAGACGGCGTGAACCCACAGGACCGGTCGCGGAGGCGACGGTCGCTCGCCGTAGCGTCCGTACCGCTCGCCGACGTGCATCCGGTAGCCCGGTTCCTTGCGACCGCGCCACCACAGCCGCAGCGGCAGCAGCGGGAGCACCAGCGACCACAACAGCGTGTAGATTCTGCGCATCGTGCGCGGGTCGTCAGCAACGCGGCGCCGGGCGCAGCAGCGCGCCTGCGGCGTCGACGACCTCGCCGGGCAGCGGCGTTCGGCCGATGCTGCCCAGGTCGCGCGCGTTCGGGCTCGCGCGCTCGACGCCGGCGAGTCGCGGATCGGTCGCGACGAAAAGCGAAACGGTCGCTGTCCCCAGCGCCGCCGCGAGATGAACGAGCCCCGTATCGACGCCGACGACAAGTTCCGCGCGTGCGAGAAGGCCGGCGAGTGCGGGCAGCGATTGATGGGCGGGCACGTGCGCCGAGGGCTGCCCTGCGGCGAGGCGAACACTGCGCGCGCGCTCCGCATCACTGCCCCACGGAAGGACGATCGCCAAACCGCCGCTCGCGAAGTGCGCGATCAGCGTGCGCCAGTGCGCCTCCGGCCACAGCTTGTCGTCGCGCGAGGTCCCGTGCAGCATGACGACGTAGGGGCCGTCCGGTTCAACCCCGTCCGCCGCCGGCGGTGGCGGAACCAGGCCGAAGCGGGGCGGTCCCTCCACCGGGTAGCCCAGTGCGGCTGCCGCCAGCTGCCGGCAACGATCGATCAGATGCTGGTCCGGATCGATGGTGTGATGAACGTCATGGACGAGTGTCGCCACGGGTTCGCGGATGCTCGCACGATCGGGCCCGTGGCGGCAGCCGCGCGCCATCCGCGCGATGAGCGCACCTTTCACCTGCTCCTGCAGGTCGAGCACGGCGCCGTACGACTCGCGGCGCAGATCCGACCGGAAAACCGCGACTTCGTGCCAGGTCGCTCGTGCCAGCGGCGCCCTGCGCCAGCGTCGCAGAGCAACCGGAATTACCCGGCGCACGCCGGGATGGAGCCGCACCAGCGGCGCAAATGCCTCTTCGGCCACCCAGTCGACGGCGGTGCCCGGACGATGCGCCGCCACGTCGGTGACCAGCGCCAACGCGTGCACGATGTCCCCCAGCGAGGACGGACGCACGACGAGCACGTCATTCATCGCGGTGCGTCCGCCATGGCCGTGCCGCTTTGCGACGAAACACCGTAAAATGCGCGCACTTTCATTCTGCGCGGGGCCCTCGGCTCCGCGATCGTCTGGCGCATGTCCGGGCCGCTTCCCTTGAGTCTTTGTGTGATCACGCGCGACGCAGCGGCGCAGCTCGCGGAGTGCCTTGCCTCGGCATCGTTCGCGGGCGAGATCGTCGTGGTCGATTCGGGCAGCTGCGATGATACCGTGGAAATCGCACGACGCTGCGGCGCACGGGTCATCGCGCGAGCTTGGGAGGGCTTCGGTGCCCAGAAGAACTTCGCGGTCGGTCAGGCAGCGAACGACTGGGTGCTTTGTCTCGACGCCGACGAGCGTGTGACCCCGGAACTCGCCGCTGCGATCGCGGCGGCGATGGTGGCGCCGCAGGCGGCCGCGTATTCGATGGCGAGGCGCAACCGTTTTCTCGGCCGCTGGTTGCGGCACGGCGAGGGCTACCCCGACTGGAACACGCGGCTGTTCGATCGGCGTCGTGCCCGCTGGAGCGACGACCCGGTGCACGAGCACGTGGTGGCCGAGGGGACCGTCGCGAGGCTCGCCGGCGACCTCCTGCATCAGTCGGCGGAGTCGCTCGATGCCTACATCGAGAAACAGAACCGCTATACGACGCTGCAGGCGGAGGCCATGCACGCGCGCGGCGAGCGCGCCGGGCTCGCTCGGCTCGTCGTCTCCCCGCTGTTCCGCTTCATCCGCTTCTACCTGGTGAAACTCGGTTTCCTCGACGGCACGGCAGGATTCGCCCACATCGCGATCGGCAGCTTCGCGAGCTTCCTCAAGTACGCGAAGCTGCGCGCGCTGACCGCAGGAGCGCTGCGATGAACACCGCGGCGACGCACGTGCTGGTGACGGGTGCGGCGGGCTTCATCGGCATGCATGCCGCGCACCGTCTGCTGGCAGGTGGCGTCCAGGTCACCGGTGTCGACGATTTCGATCCCTACTACGACGTCGCGCTGAAGGAGGCACGTCTCGCCCGCCTTGCCGGTCGTCCCGGTTTTCGCTTCGTCCACGGCGACCTCGCTGACGCCGGTGCCACCGGTGCGCTGTTCCGCGAGGGGAACTTCACTCATGTGCTTCATCTGGCGGCTCAGCCCGGCGTGCGCTACTCGCTGGTCAATCCCGAAGCGTACTTGCGCAACAATCTCGTCGCGTTCGGCCACGTGCTCGAGGGTTGCCGGCATGCCGCCGTGAAGCATCTCGTGTACGCATCGAGCTCGAGTGTCTACGGTGCCAATCACACGCTTCCCTATTCCGAGGACCAGAACGTCGACCATCCGGTCAGCCTGTACGCGGCGACGAAGAAATCCAACGAACTCATGGCGCACAGCTACAGCCACCTGTACCGACTGCCGACGACGGGCCTGCGGTTCTTCACGGTGTATGGACCGTGGGGGCGACCCGACATGTCGCCCTCGCTGTTCACGAAGGCGATCCTGGACGGTGCGCCCATTCGCGTCTTCAACGAGGGCCGGATGCGGCGTGACTTCACCTATGTCGACGACATCGTCGAAGGTACGCTGCGCGTGCTCTGGGCGGCGCCCACCGATGCCATGCCGCCGTACGCGATCTACAACATCGGCAACCACGAACCGGTGGAGCTCGAGACGTTCATCGCCACGCTCGAACAGGCGCTGGGCAGGAAGGCGATCAAGGAATATCTGCCGATGCAACCGGGTGACGTGCCGGCGACGTTCGCCGCGATCGATCGGCTCGCCGCGCTGACGGGGTTTGCGCCGCGCACCCCGCTCGCCGAAGGACTTGCGAAATTCGTCGCGTGGTATCGCGCGTACCACGCGAGTTCGGCGGACTGACCGCAGGCCGATGGTAAACTTTCCCATTGTCGGCGATATCGACCGGGCCGATGGATCGTGATCCAGACCGTCACGACCCTTGCCCTCCGCGTTGCGGAAGGGGCGCAGGCCGTCTCGTGTGCGCGCGAGTCTCCTCTGAAATCTTCCCCGGATAAGCAATGATCCTTGTCACTGGCGGAGCCGGCTTCATCGGCGCCAATTTCATTCTCGACTGGTTCGCCCGGGGGAGCGAGCCGGTGCTCAATCTTGACAAGCTCACTTACGCCGGCAATCTGGGCAGCCTGGCGTCACTTCGCGGCGACGCACGGCACGTGTTCGTCCGCGGCGACATCGGCGACCGGTCGCTGGTCGAAGGACTTCTCAAGACGCATCGGCCGCGAGCCATCGTCAACTTCGCGGCCGAGAGCCACGTGGATCGCTCGATTCACGGACCCGCCGACTTCATCGCGACCAACGTGGTCGGGACCTTCAACCTGCTCGACGCGGTCCGGGGCTGGTGGTCCACGCTGCCCGATGCGGAGCGCGCGGCGTTCCGTTTCCTGCACGTCTCGACCGACGAGGTGTACGGATCGCTCGGCCCCGACGACCCGCCATTTTCGGAGACGACGCCGTTCGCCCCGAACAGCCCGTATTCGGCGTCGAAGGCCTCCTCGGATCACCTGGTACGTGCGTACCATCACACCTACGGCGTGCCGACGCTGACCACGAACTGCTCGAACAATTACGGTCCGCTGCAGTTTCCGGAAAAGCTGATTCCGCTGATGATCGTCAATGCCATCGCCGGCAAGCCGTTGCCCGTCTACGGCAACGGCCGCAATGTCCGGGACTGGCTGTATGTCGGCGATCACTGCGCCGCCATCCGCGCGGTTCTGTCGGGAGGCCGACCCGGAGAAACGTACAACGTCGGCGGCAACGCGGAGCGCCGGAACATCGACGTCGTCCGCACGATCTGCAGCGTCCTTGACGAGGAACGGCCCGGTCGCGACTACGAGTCGCTGGTGACCTTCGTCAAGGACCGCCCGGGCCACGACCTTCGCTACGCGATCGACGCCACGAAGATCCGCCGTGAACTCGGGTGGGCGCCGGTGGAGAGTTTCGAGACCGGCATGCGGCAGACGATTCGCTGGTATCTCGACCACGGCACGTGGCTTGCCGCCGTCGCGAGCAGGGAGTACCAGCAATGGATTTCGCTCAACTACACGGCCGATGCGGCCTGAAAGTATCGGTTCACCGATGAAGCGCAGGGGCATCATTCTCGCGGGAGGCTCCGGGACCCGTCTCTATCCGGTGACCCAGGTCGTTTCGAAGCAGCTGTTGCCGGTTTACGACAAGCCGATGATCTACTATCCGCTGTCGACGCTGATGATGGCGGGCATTCGCGAGATCCTGGTCATCTCGACTCCGGAGGACACCCCGCGCTTCGCGCAGCTGCTCGGGGATGGTGCCAAGTGGGGGCTCAGCCTGCAGTACGCGGTGCAACCCTCGCCAGGAGGGCTGGCCCAGGCATTCATCATCGGGCGTTCGTTTGTCGGCGGCGATCACGCCGCCCTCGTGCTCGGCGACAACATCTTCTACGGCCACGACCTCTCGGCGCAGCTTCTGCGCGCGAACGCGAGACAGACGGGGGCCACGGTGTTTGCGTACCGCGTCGCCGATCCCGAGCGCTACGGGGTCGCCGAGTTCGACGCCACGGGAAGGGTGATCAGCCTCGAGGAGAAGCCGAGACACCCGAAATCGAACTATGCGGTCACCGGACTCTACTTCTACGACAATCGCGTCCTGGATGTGGCGGCCGGACTGAAGCCGTCGGCACGCGGCGAACTGGAAATCACCGACGTCAATCGCGCCTACCTCGGTTGGAACGAGCTGTCCTGCGAGGTCATGGGCCGCGGGATGGCCTGGCTCGACACCGGCACGCACGAGTCGCTGCTCGAGGCCTCGCAGTACATCGAGACGATCGAGCGGCGGCAGGGTCTGAAGATCGCATGCCCGGAAGAGATCGCGTACCGACTGGGCTACATTCGCGCCGGCGATGTCGAGCGTCTCGGCCACGCGATGGCAAAGAATGCGTACGGTCAGTATCTGCTGGCGTTGCTCAAGGAACCGATCGGCCGATGAAGGTCACGCCTACGGCGCTGCCGGACGTCAAGCTGATCGAGCCCCGCGTGTTTGGTGACGAACGCGGCTTCTTCTTCGAAAGCTGGAACCGGCGCGTGCTCGCCGAGTCGGGCCTCGATGCCGACTTCGTGCAGGACAACCACTCGCATTCCGGTCGAGGCGTGCTGCGCGGATTGCATTACCAGATCGAGCACGCACAGGGCAAGTACGTCCGGGTCGTCAGCGGCGAGGTCTTCGACGTCGCCGTGGATCTTCGCCGTTCCTCGCCGACCTTCGGTCGCTGGGTGGGCGTCGCGCTTTCCGCGAAGAACAAGCGCGCGCTGTGGGTGCCGCCGGGTTTCGCGCACGGCTTCGTCGTCGTGTCCGAGACGGCCGATTTTCTCTACAAGACCACCGATTATTGGTATCCGGCCCACGAGCGGACATTGCTCTGGAATGACCCGGCGCTGGCCATCGCGTGGCCGCTTGTCGGACCGCCGACGGTCGCCGCCAAGGACGCCGCCGGGATTCCGCTGGCGGCGGCGGAAACGTATCCGTAACGGCGCCCGACGCGAATGATCCGACCGACGATACTCGTCACCGGTGCCCGTGGACAGGTGGGCGGCGAACTCGTGCGGCTGCTGGCGCCCTACGGCGAGGTTGTCGGCACCGACCTCGAGTCGCTCGACCTTGGGGATGTCGACGCGGTCCGGACCGCCCTGCGCGGTGCGAAGCCGGCGCTGATCGTGAACGCGGCCGCGTACACGGCGGTCGACCTCGCGGAAAAGGAGGTCGACCTCGCGTATGCGGTGAACGCGCGCGCGCCCGGCGTCCTCGCCGAGGAAGCGCGGCGTCTCGGCGCGGTGCTGGTTCACTATTCGACCGACTACGTGTTCGACGGCGCGCGCACGACGCCGTACCCCGAGGACGCACCGACCGGACCGCTCAACGTCTACGGCGCGAGCAAGCTCGAAGGCGAGCGCGCGATCGCCGCGGTGAATGTGCCTGCCCTCGTGTTCCGCACCAGCTGGGTGTACGGCCTGACGGGGCGCAATTTCCTGCTCACGATTCGCCGTCTCGCGGGGGAGCGGGACGAGCTGCGCATCGTCGCCGATCAGGCGGGGGTGCCGAACTGGAGCCGCACGCTTGCCGAAGCCACGACGCGTATCGTGGCCATGGGGTTGCCAGCGATGGCAGAACGCGCGGGTCTTTACCACCTGAGCTCGACGGGGGCAACGACGTGGCATGCGTTCGCGCAGGCGATCGTCGGCGTCGCGGCGAAACCGCGCATCGTCCCGATCACGACCGCCGAATATCCGACACCCGCGCGTCGTCCCGCGTACGGCGTTTTGGCCACGGCCCGTTTCGAGCGCACGTTCGGCTTCGCGCTTCCCGACTGGCGCGAAGACCTCGATCGCTGTCTCCGCAGCCCGACGGCTGCCGCGCAAGCATTCACCGTCGACTGAACCGTTCGCTCGCGCGTTGATCGAATTCGGCAACGTCGATCCGCGGCGATCGGCCGTTTGACGTCGCAATCATCAAGGGAGTTCGCAATGCGCGCTGGGCCTGTCGCTCGTTGGTTGTCGATCCTCGCGGGGATGGTGTCGGCGCTTTTCGTGGGTCCCGCTTCGGCCACCGCGATCGTCCGCGTGCCGCCTGCGAAGTACGCCGGCTCGCCCGTGGCGAAGGCGGCCGTCGCCATGCGGCTGGTGGCCGAATCCGCGCCGCGACGCCTCATCGCACTCGCGCCGCCCACGTCGGCTGACAACGCGAGGCTCAAGTCTGCCAATGCGGCACCGACCAGAGCGGCGATGCCGCTCGGCGCGGGTTCCGGAAAGGGTCGCCCGTTGACGATCGGCTTCGGCCGCGAAGTGCCCGCGCTCCAGCGGTCGCTGCGCGGTGCTTCACTCCTCTGGCAGCCGGTCGCCGACGGCGGCTGGGCGGCGCGAATCGACGTTTCGTCGCCTGACGCGGCGGCACTGCGCGTGGCGCTGACGATGGGACCCACGGACCCCGGTGTCACCGTCCGCTTCGCGGGGTCGGCGGTGGGCTCGTCCGTGATCGGACCGATTCCGGCGAAAGAGATCGCACAGCAGTCCGCGGCGAGCGGTGTGTACTGGTCACCGGTGCTCGAGGGGGGCGTCGGGACCATCGAACTCCACGCGCCCGCGGGCGTTGCGCGCGACGCCATCGCGCTGACGGTCGAACGGGTCTCGCATCTCGTCGTCGCCGGCGCCGACTTGAAGCGGATCGACGCCAAGCGCCTGTCCGAAATCGGGGCGTCGGGAACGTGCGAGATCGATCTCGCGTGCGTGGTTCCGCTGTCGCAGGCGCTCAAGGATGCCGCGAGCAGCGTGGCCGAGGTCGTGTACACGGTCAGCGACGGCCGGACCGGCCTTTGCACCGGCACGCTGCTCAACGACACGGTGACCGATTATCAGCCGTACGTGTACACCGCGAACCACTGCGTCGATTCGCAGGCGGTCGCGGCAACCATCAATACGTACTGGTTCTTCGACGCGGTCGCCTGCGGCAGCCTGCAGGTACCGCCGTACGTGCTGCTGACGGGCGGTGCCATGCTTCTCGGCCGCAGCCAGGACAACGACTGGTCGATGTTCCGGCTCAACCGTCCGCCGCCTGCGGGCGTCAGCTTTTCGGCATGGACGAGCGACCTAGTCCCGGATGCCGCCGTCGGCACGACGTTGCATCACCCGTGGGGGGATCTCAAGAAATGGACCCAGGGGTCGGCGGTCGGCTACGCGGTCAACACCGAAAGCGACATGAACGGAACGTTTCTCAAGATGATCTGGGATCAGGGCTCGACCGAACTCGGGTCGAGCGGGGCGGGGCTGTTCACGTTCTATGCGCCGGGAAGCTATTACGAGTTGCGCGGCGGGCTCTCGGCCGGCATCGCCTCGTGCAGCGACCCGTCGGGCTACGACCTGTTCACCCGAATGGACGTCGCGTTGCCTCTGCTGCGCCAGTATCTGACGCCGGATGCGCCGAACCCGAACGGGCGGGTGCCCGTCGTCGAATTCTATGCGCAGAGCCTCGACCACTATTTCATCTCGACCAATCCGGTCGAGATCGACGCGCTCGATACCGGAACGATTCCCGGCTGGGTGCGCACGGGGCTGCGACTGCTCGCCTATGCGGATCCGGCCAGCGGCGCGAGCCCCGTGTGCCGTTTCTACCTGCGCCCGGGCTACGGCGACTCGCATTTCTTTTCGGGCGATCCGGCCGAGTGCGCGGCCACGGCGCAGCGCTTCGGGTTCGCGTGGATCTACGAAAGCCCGAATGTGTTTTACATCCCGATGCCCAATCCCGTGACCGGTGCGTGTCCCGCCGATACGCAGCCGGTGTGGCGCTTTTTCAATGCCGTCACGACGAACCATCGATACACGACGGAGAAGGTGCTGCGCGACCAGATGCGCGCCGACCCGACGTGGATTCCCGAAGGCTACGGACCGGACGCTGTGATCATGTGCGCGCCCAACGGGTGACTTGCTCGCGCGTGCCTCGCCCTGCGGCCGCAAGGACCGCGCCGCTCACGTGAACATAGTGTTAGCAGGCCCTAGAAACGATACGTGCAGGACACCGGGGCGCCAACCGCAAGTTCGCATCCCGTGCCGGCCTCGACGATGGCATTGATTCCGAACGTGACTCCCCCCAGGCGATCGTCGCTGCGGTAGCCGCCCAGCGTGCGAAGGGGCTCGATTCCGACCTCGGCGGTCTCCTGGCTCGTCGTCGTGATCCGGCACCGGGTGCACGGCTTGACGAGCCGGAGACGCACGCCGCCGGCATCGATCGTATCCACGTGGTCCTCGTCGTGCGCCTCGAGGCCGGCCAGCACGATGTTCGGCCGGAATCGGTTCATCGGCAGCGCGCGCTCGCCCTTGGCCGCCAGCCGGCGGTTGAGTTCCGCAAGCGATCCCTCGCTGATCACCAGCACCGGAAAGCCGTCGGCGAATGCGGTATGGGCGCCGGAATCGCCGGCGAACTCGGGATTGCACAGACGCTGGCGCGTCGGGTCGAAACGGACGAGTCGAACGTCCGTGCCCAGCCAGCTCGATAACCGGACGGCGGCCGCGTCGCCCATGTCATGGGCGCGGACGGTGCTGCGCCAGACGACGACGTCCCGGATGTCGCTCGCCCGAAGCCGCGGTCGAAACGACAATGGATCCGAGGCCGGGAGCGTTCAGCGTCAGGTGCCCGGCTTCCACCGCGGTCCCGACGAGTGCGAGCCGGGGATGTTCGCGCTGGGTGACGAAACGGCCGGCGCAGTCGACGATCATCCACTCCCGGTCACCTGCGTCGGCAATGGACAGGCCGCGCACGTTGACCTGTGCACGCTCGCATGCAATGCCGCGGCAGCTCTTGACCGGATAGACGTTGAGGGCGGCAATGCGCGCCGTGGTCACGGACGATCCAATCCCGTCACCGGACGGTGAGACGGGCGATCGACCGGTCTGGTGCCGCCCGGCATCGACACGATGTCGCCGCGCGTCAGCGAAGACCTTGCATGTATTCGGCGATTGCCTTCATCTGGGAATCGGTGAGCTTGGCCGCGACCGCCGTCATGATCTTCCCGTTGACGTCCTTGCCTTCCTTGTCGGCCCCGCGCTCGCCCGCCTTGAACGCCTTGAGCTGGGCGTACACGTAGTCCGCGTGTTGCCCCGCGAGCCGCGGATAGTTCTTCGGGATGCCGGCACCCGTGGGCGAATGGCATGCCGAACACGCGGGCACGCCGGAGGCCGCATCGCCGCCGCGATAGAGCGCCTGGCCCGCCGTGACGAGGGTTGCGTCCTTGGCGGCGAGGCCCTTCGATTTCTGCTGCGAGAAATAGGCGCCGAGGGCCTTCATGTCCTCGGGCGACAGCCCGGCGGCCATTCCCTGCATCACCGCGTTGACGCGGAGGCCCGCCTTGAAGTGCGCGAGTTGCAGGGTGATATACTCCGCCGGCTGTGCCGCGAGGTTGGGGTTGACCGGGGTGGGGCTGTTGCCATCGCTGCCGTGGCAGGCCGCGCAGACCTGATTGACGATCGTCTGTGCCTTCGCGAGGTCGGGCTTGGCGGACGGGGTTTGCGCCGACGCGGGCGTTGCGGTTCCCATCGCAACGACAACGGCCAGCAGCAACATGCGCTTCATCGAGACACTCCTCAAGGCGGGGCGTCGGATACGCATCCGGATGGCTGACCTGCCTCCGTTCCGCGCAACGCCGGTCCATTCGTGCAAAAACGCGCTATTGTAACGGAATCGGCCTCCGCGGCGAAATGCACGGTCCGGAGGAATGTTTTCCGCGGCGGCTCCCGGTGAAACATCCCCTGCAGCAGGCAGAATTCCTCACCACGGCGGCACGCGACGACCAGCTTCCGCCTTCAGGATTGCCCGAGGTCGCGTTCGCCGGCCGTTCGAATGCCGGCAAGTCCAGCGCAATCAACGCACTCGCGAACCGTTCCCGGCTCGCGTTCACGAGCAAGACGCCGGGCCGGACGCAGCAGATCAACCTGTTCCGCCTGCGGTCCGGGGCGCTGCTCGCCGACCTGCCCGGATACGGCTACGCGGCGGTCCCGCAGGAACTCAAGCAGCATTGGCAGGCCTTTCTGTCCCGTTATCTCGCCACGCGACAGGCGCTGGTCGGTCTGGCGCTGGTCGTGGACGCCCGGCACGGCCTGGCCGAGCTCGACCAGCAACTGCTCGCCGGATTCCTTCCCAGCGGGCGGCCTGTGCTGATCCTGGCCACGAAGATGGACAAGCTGACGTCGTCCGCGCAGCGACGGGCGCAACAGGACATCGAGCGTGCCGTGGCCGCAGTGTTCCCGGCACAGGCGCGGCAGGTGACGGTGGTGCCCTTCTCCGCTCCACGCCGCATCGGCGTGGAGATCGCCGAGGCGATCATCGGCGAATGGCTGGGGGTGGACGTCGGAGAAACGAAGGTGCAGGATCGGACGCGTGCTGCGGAACGGTCGAACAAAGTTCCGAGCAAAGAAAAGGCCCCGCGAACAAGGGGAGTGTCGCGGGGCCCGAAACGCCCTACATAGGGATGATCCGCTACGAGGGCACCCGCTCAGGGAGGGAAGCGGGAGACGTTGCCGTCTGCTGACTGTGACCGACCGTCTCGCGCGGAAGTTCCGAAGCATGCCAAAGTTCCGGATCGGCTTGCCGCGCGAAGGCCATTCATCCGCAAGGGAGAATGCAGGGGGCCGTGCGGACGAGCATACGGCCGGTTACCGCGGCCAACGGGCGGCGGGTGGTGCGCATCGGCAGCGGACGGCGTTTGCGCGGGCGCGCGCCAAGCCGCTACGATGTGCGACGTGCCGACCGATTACAGAACTCGCAGGTTATCGCCATGACTTTCGGATTTGCCGGCCGCTTTCCGGCCACACGGATGCGTCGCATGCGGCGCGACGATTTCTCGCGGCGTCTGATGCGCGAACATCGGCTTTCCGCCGACGATCTGATTTATCCGGTGTTCGTGCTGGATGGTGCGAAGCGCGAGGAGCCGGTGCCTTCGCTGCCGGGCGTATCGCGCAAGAGCATCGATCTGCTGCTGCACGAGGCGGAGCAGTGCATGAAACTCGGCGTCCCGGCGATCGCGCTCTTCCCCGTCGTCCCCGTCGAGCTGAAATCGCCGGATGCGGCGCAGGCCTGGCATCCGCAGGGACTCGTGCCGCGCGCCGTGCGTGCGCTGAAGGAGCGCTTTCCGGATCTCGGGGTCATTACCGACGTCGCGCTCGATCCCTACACCAGCCACGGTCAGGACGGACTGATCGACGACACCGGCTATGTGCTCAACGACGAAACGGTCGTCGCGCTGGTGAAGCAGGCGTTGTGTCACGCCGAGGCCGGTGTCGACATGGTCGCGCCCTCGGACATGATGGATGGCCGCATCGGCACGATCCGCGAGGCCCTCGATGGAGCCGGCCGGCAGCGTACGCGCATTCTGGCTTACGCCGCGAAATACGCGTCGTCGTTCTACGGTCCGTTTCGCGACGCCGTCGGCTCGTCCACAAACCTCGGCGGGGGTAACAAATACACGTATCAGATGGATCCGGCCAACTCCGACGAGGCACTGCGGGAAGTGCACCTCGATCTCGAGGAAGGCGCCGATATGGTGATGGTCAAGCCGGGTATGCCGTACCTCGACATCGTTCGCCGGGTGAAGGACACGTTCGGCGCGCCGACGGCCGTCTACCAGGTCTCCGGGGAATACGCGATGCTGATGGCCGCAGCGCGCAACGGATGGCTCGACGAGCGTGCGTGCGTCCTGGAAGCCTTGACGGCGTTCAAGCGCGCGGGTGCGGATGCGATCCTCACGTACTTCGCGCTGTCCGCCGCCGGCTGGCTGGCCGACGCGAGGAAGTAGTCAGCCCGTCTTCAGCAAGGCCGCGACCGCCGCGGCGGTGAGGCGCGGTTCGTCATCCTGTCGCGGACGATTCCGCCGCTGCTGCGGCATCAGTATCGACAGCCGTATGCCCGCTTGGGGGGTGGCGATGAACAATTCCACCGCGCCGCCACCGGCAGCCGAAGCCCGTACTCCCGCGGGCACGGCAGAATAGGCCACGCCGGCACCGGCGAGCGCCATCTCGACGGCCTTCGGATCGTCGGCGACGAGTTCGAGCCGCACGTCGCTGTGGATCGTCGCCCAACCCGCGGCCACCCCCCCCACCAGCAGCGGATCCCAGGCCGACAGTCGGCGCATCCACGAAAGCGCCTCCACGCGCTGGCGGCGCAGGGCTGCCGCGTGCGCGTCGCCGCCGAAAAGCGAGTGGTGCGCCGACAGCGCCGCCTCGACTTCCTCGTTCGAAGGAAGCGGCGCGGTCTCCGGCAGCATCAGCTGGCGCGCCGCCTTGCGCTTGGCCAGCGACCAATCGACCAGACCGTGCTCGGCAATCAGGCGCGCGGCGGTCTGCGCGATCCGCGTTCGGTCGTGTGCGGAGCGCGGTTCGACGCCCCGGCCGTGGCCCTGTCCCTGGCCGCCCGCGCGATCTCGGGCCATCAGAACAACTGGTCCCGAATGTCCTTGCCGGGCTGTCCGGCCGGCGCCAGGCTGTCGTCGCGGCCGCGAGGCGGGAATTCGGAATAGAAGTAGTCGGACAAGCTGCTCGCGTCGTCCCGCAGGCCGGTGTCCGGATTGATCCTGACCGAGATGATGCCGTCCGGTTGCGCCAGGTTCGCGTCGGGGGTTCCCTTCAGCACCTTCTGCATGTAGGCGATCCACATCGGCAGCGCGGCGAGCGCGCCGGTCTCGTTCGCGCCGAGGGTCTTCGGCTGGTCATAACCAATCCAGGCGACGGCGGTCAGCGCGGTGTTGTATCCGCAGAACCAGGCGTCGACGTTCTCGTTCGTCGTGCCGGTCTTGCCCGCAATATCGTTGCGGTTGAGGACCAGCGCCCGGGTTGCCGTGCCGACCCTGATCACGTCCTTGAGCAGTGTGGTCATGACGAACGCATTGCGCGGATCGATCGCGCGCTCGGCGTCGGCGCCTGCCACGGCCGCCTTCGCCTCCGAGAGCACGTTGCCGCGGCCGTCCACGACCCGAGCGATAAGGTAGGGGGCGATTCGATAACCGCCGTTGGCGAAGACCGAGAAGGCTCCAACCATCTGCATCGGTGTGACGCCGCCGGCGCCCAGGCCCATCGTCAGAAACGGAGGGTGCAATTTCGGATCGAATCCGAACCTGGCGACGTAGTCCTGCGCATATCGCGGCCCGATCGCCTGGAGGACGCGGACGGTGACCAGATTCTTCGACTTCGCGAGCGCTGTCCGCACCCGCATCGGACCTTCGAACTTGCCGTCGTAGTTCTTGGGCTCCCAGTCTTCGCCCCCGGCCTTGTCACCCGGAACAAAGAACGGGGCGTCGTTGACCACCGTCGCCGGCGTGAAGCCCTTTTCCAGCGCGGCCGAATAGATGAACGGTTTGAAGGCCGAACCGGGCTGACGTATCGCCTGTGTGACATGATTGAACTTGTTGCGATCGAAGTCGAACCCGCCCACGAGCGACCGGATCGCGCCGTCCTCCGGACGCACGGAAACGAACGCCGCCTCGGCCTGCGGCATCTGGACGACGGTCCACCCACCCTTGTCGTCGCGTGCGAGGCGGATGACCGCCCCACGGCGGATCCGGGTCGCCGGGGCCGCCTTGTCAGCCAGCGAGCGGCTGACGAACTTGAGCCCGTCCGCGGCCACCTGGATCGTTTCGCCGTCGGCAAGGACCGCGCGTACCTGGACCGGGGACGCCTCCAACACCACGGCGGGGACGAGACTGTCGCTTTCCGTCAAGTCCTGGAACGCTCTCTCGAGTGCGGACTCGAGTTCCGCCGGGTCGTCCGGCAGGCTCAAGTACGACTCGGGGCCGCGGTATCCGTGCCGGCGGTCGTATTCGAGCACACCTCGCCGTACAGCGGCATACGCGGCCTCCTGGTCGGCCTTGCGGACGGTGGTGTGAACGGTCAGCCCTTTGGTGTAGGCGTCTTCCCCGTAGGCGTCGAACACGACCTGGCGCGCCATTTCGGCGATGAATTCGGCGTGGACGGGGACGGACTCGCGAACCCCCTGTCTGACGCCGAGTGGCGCGATTTGTGCTTGCCGGTATTGGTCGTCGGTGATGAAACCCAGGTCATGCATACGTCGCAGCACGTACAGTTGCCGAGTCTTGGCCCGCTTCGGGTTCGTGATCGGGTTATAGGCCGAGGGCGCCTTGGGCAGACCGGCGAGCACCGCCGCCTCGGGGACCGAGATGTCCTTGAGCGGCTTGCCAAAGTAGATCTGCGAGGCTGCGGCGAAGCCGTAGGCGCGCTGGCCCAGGAAGATCTGGTTGATATAAAGCTGGAGGATCTCGTCCTTGCCGAGGTTGGCCTCGATCTTCCAGGCCAGGAGCACCTCCCGCAGCTTTCGGGTGACCGTTTTCTCCCGGGTCAGGAAGAAGTTCCGGGCGACCTGCATCGTGATCGTCCCGGCACCTTGCTGGCTGCCGCTGGCCACGTTCGTCAGCGCGGCGCGCAGGACACTGAGGTAGTCGACCCCGCCATGAGAATAGAAACGCTCGTCTTCCGCGGCCAAAATGGCCTTTTTCATGACATCCGGGACATCGGCGATGTTGACGACTGCTCGTCGCTCCTCGCCGAATTCACCCAGCAGATCCCCCTCCACCGAGACGATCCGAAGCGGGATCTTCGGCTGATAGTCGGTCAGCGAGTCAAGGGAGGGCAGCGTCGGATAAAGCAGAGCCAGGACGAACGCCCCCAGCAGGCCACCGACGACCGCGAGGCCAAGCAGGACGGACCCGACGTAGAGGAGCCACCGCTTTAGCATGGAGGAATAAAACTTGCTGGACCGGGGGGCGGCTCAGCGATTATAGGCGGAGTTACAACAAAAGAATCCCCTCGGGGCAAACAATTTGACAAGATTGATACTTGCTGCCAACCTTTAATGTAAATTGTCAGCATCCGGCTCAAGGTTGCCATGCTCGCTGAAAAACTCAATTCGGCCCTGGACTTGTTCAAGACCAAGGCGCCAACGCTGATCGGCGTCGACATCAGTTCGACATCGCTAAAGCTGGTCGAGCTGGTCGAGACGGGGAAGGATGCCTATCGGCTCGAACGATACGTCATCGAACCCCTCGCCAAGGATTGCGTCACCGACGGCAACATCGCCAACCTCGATCCGGTCAGCGACGCACTCAAGCGCGGCTGGAAGCGCCTGGGAAGCCGCAACCGGAACATCGCATTAGCCCTACCAGCGGCAATGGTGATCACCAAGAAGATCATCGTCCCCTCCGGCCAGAAGGAGGAAGAGCTGGAACTGATGGTCGAGGCGGAGGCCAATCAATATATCCCGTTCGCGCTGGACGAGGTCAACCTCGACTTCCAGATTCTGGGACCGGCGCCGAACAACCCTGGCGAGGTCGAGGTGCTGATTGCCGCGTCCCGGAAGGAGAAGGTCGAGGACCGGGTGGCCGTTGCCGAAGCGGCCGGCCTGAAGCCGAGGGTGATGGACGTCGAGTCCTACGCTACCCAGGAGGCCTTCCGACTCATCGCGCCGTCGCTCCCCGCCAACGGACGTGACCAGAACATCGCGCTGGTCGACATCGGCGCGCACGTGACCCACTTCTACGTGCTGCGCAACAATCAGTTTCTGTTCTCGCGCGACCAGGCTTTCGGCGGCAATCAGCTGACGCAGGACATCCAGCGCGCCTTCAACCTGTCGCCTGACGAGGCGGAGGCAGCCAAGAAGAATCAGGGCCTCCCCGAGAATTACGACGCGGACGTGCTGCAGCCGTTCATGGAAACGCTGGCCCTCGAAGTGACCCGGGCACTGCAGTTCTTCTTTACCTCGACGTCCTACAGCCAGGTCGACCAGATCGTGCTTGCCGGCGGCTGCGCGCTGCTGCCGGGACTCGACGAGCTTGTCGCGAAGCGCGCCGGTGTCGCGGCGCTGATCGCCAATCCATTCGCCAGCATGATGGTGTCCGACCGCATCCGGCCCCGCCAGCTCGCCCAGGATGCTCCGATGCTGCTGATCGCGTGCGGACTCGCGATGCGGGGCTTCGAATGATCCGCATCAACCTTCTTCCCCACCGCGAACAGAAGCGGCAGGCGCGCCAGCGGCAATTCATCTCGCTCGCCATCGGGCTTGCGGTCCTGGCGCTTGCGGTCGTCGGCTTCGGGCACGTGATCTTCGCCAGCCAGATCGAAAACCAGCAGAGCCGCAACAAGCTCCTCAAGACCGAGATCGCGAAGCTCGACGAGCAGATCAAGGAAATCGACAAGCTGCGCGAACAGACGCAGGCGCTGCTGGCGCGCAAGCAGGTGGTCGAAACGCTGCAGACCAACCGGACCGAGGCGGTCCACCTTCTCGACCAGATGGTGCGCCAGTTGCCGGATGGCGTTTACCTCAAGTCGCTCAAAGAGGTGGGCACCAAGGTGACCATCGTCGGCTATGCACAGTCGAATGCCCGCGTGTCCACGCTGATGCGCAACATCGAAAGCTCGCCCTGGGTCGAACGGCCGGAGCTGGTCGAGATCAAGGCCGTGCCCGCCCCGGGTGGCGGGAAGGACGCCGGCAAGGTCAACGAGTTCACGCTGAGCATGTACGTGAAGCGCGCCGCGCCGCCGCCGGAACTCAAGGGGGCTGCGGAGACCAAGGGCGCGCCGGCCAAGGGCGCATCGGCGCCGCCGCCGGCCAAGGGCGCACCAGTCCCGGCGCCAGCCAAGGCCGCTGCGGGAGGACCAAAGGCATGACGCTCGACGACATCCGGCAGCTCAACATCCGCGACGCCGGCAACTGGCCGCTGCTGCCCAAGACGGTCGTGCTGGGCGCGATCTTCCTGGTGATCGTCGCCGCCGGCGCGTTTCTCGACTGGAAGGATCAGTACGAGGCGCTGGACGTTGCCCAGCAGGAAGAGGCGAAGCTCAGGGATCAGTATGCGACGAAGAAGGCGAAGGCGATCAATTTCGACCTGTACGTCCAGCAGCTGAAGGAGATCGAGCAATCGTTCGGCGCGCTGTTGAAGCAGCTCCCCAACAAATCGGAAATGGACGCCCTGCTGACCGACATCAACCAGGCGGGGCTGGGCCGCGGACTGCAGTTCGATCTGTTCAAGCCTGCGGCGCAGGAGCGGATGGCGGACTTCTACGCCGAGCTGCCGATCAACATCAAGATCTCCGGCAATTATCACGACATGGGCGCGTTCGCGAGCGACGTGGCGCAGCTGCCCCGGATCGTCACCCTCAACGACGTGGCGATTGCCAACGAGAAGGGCAACCTCACGATGGAGGCCCAGGCCAAGACCTACCGCTACCTCGACGAGGAAGAGGTCGCCAAGCAGCGTCGCCTGGCCAGGGACGCAAAGGACAAGGACAAGGGCAAGGGCAAGAAATGAAGCATTGGCTGGCACTTTCGCTGGTGACCGGCTTCGTGCTCGCCGGATGCGGTGGCGAGAGCCACGGGGACCTCCGTGCCTGGATGGCAGAGCAGGGCAAGGGCGCGCGGGGCAAGCTCGATCCGCTGCCGCAGGTGCGACCGTACGAACCGTTCGCGTACAACGCATTCGACCTGCCGGACCCGTTCAAGCCGCGCAAGATCGAGCCGACCAAGGGCGGCAGCAAGCTCGCTCCCGACCTCGCCCGCCGCAAGGAGCCGCTCGAAGCCTATCCGCTCGAGTCGCTCAACATGGTGGGAACGCTCGGCAAGGACCACACGACCTACGCGCTGGTTCGAACGCCCGAACGAGACCTCTACCAGGTCCGCGCGGGGAACTATCTGGGACAGAATTTCGGCGTAATCACCGGCGTGACCGACAGTGAGGTCCGCCTCAAGGAACTGGTGCAGGACGGTGCCGGCGACTGGACCGAGCGGTCCAGTACGTTGCAGCTCCTTCAGGCCGACACCAAGACACAGGAGCGGAAAAAATGAGCGCGTTCGACTGGCTTCCCACCATCGCCGTCCGCGGGCATGCAGTCCGTGGCGCCTGCGCGTGGCTCCTCGGCGCGCTGGCGCTGGCCGCGGCCGGCGTTGCCGCCGCGCAGAACGCGAACACCATCGATGCGCTGACCGTGTCGAAGGGTACGTCCGGCAACACGATCGTCAAGTTCACACTGAAGGCGCCGCCGGCCAACCCGCCCGCGGGTTTCGCCATCGCCTCGCCGCCGCGCATCGCACTCGACTTCGTCGACACCGGCAACGCCCTGGGCACCAACCAGCGAACGGTCGACGACGCGTCGCTGCGCAGCCTCAACCTCGTTCAAGCGGGCAACCGCACCCGCGTCGTGTTCAACCTCAACAAGCCGGCGACGTTCTCGACGCAGGTGGAAGGCAACATCGTGCTGGTCACGCTTTTCGACCAGAGCGAGCAGCTCGACGCCAAGCAGCAGATCGTCGAACGCTTCGCCGAGGCGCGGCCCGGCGAAGTCGAGCATGCGCTGCGCGACGTCGATTTCCGCCGCGGCCGCAACGGCGAGGGCCGGATCGTCGTCGACCTGTCCGACGCATCGACCGGAATCGACATCCGCCAGCAGGGCAAGACGCTGATCGTCGATTTCATGAAAACGACGCTGCCGCGCAACCTCGCGCGCCGGCTCGACGTTCAGGACTTCGGAACGCCGGTGCTGACCGTGGACACGTTCAGCCAGGGCGCCAACGCGCGGATGGTGATCGAGCCCAAGGGCCTTTGGGAGCACTCCGCCTACCAGGCCGACAACAAGTTCATCCTGGAAGTGAAGCCGATCCAGGAGGACCCGAACAAGCTCGTCCAGGGAACCCGCCAGGGCTACAAGGGCGAGAAGCTCTCGCTCAACTTCCAGAATGTCGAAGTGCGTGCCGTGCTGCAGGTGATCGCCGATTTCACCGGGCTCAACATCATCACCAGCGACAGCGTCACCGGCAGCCTGACGCTCCGGCTCAAGGACATTCCCTGGGACCAGGCGCTCGACATCATCATGCAGACCAAGAACCTCGACATGCGCAAGAACGGCAATGTCGTCAGGATCGCACCGCGCCAGGAACTGCAGCTCGCGGAGAAGGAGCAGCTCGAGGCGCAGCAGCAAATCGCCGAGCTGGAGCCGCTGGTGTCGGAGTCGTTCCAGCTCAATTACATGAAGGCGCAGGACCTCGCCAACCTCATCAGGTCGAACGCACCGCAGCAGTACGGCCTCGGCGCCGGGCAGACGGCCGGGACGGGCGGGCAGGGATCGATCCTGTCGAAGCGCGGGATCGCGACCGTCGATCCGCGCACCAACATCCTGTTCGTGACCGACACCGCCTCGCGACTGGAAGATGTGCGCAGGATGATCCGGCAGATGGACACCATCATCCGGCAAGTGGTGATCGAGGCGCGGATCGTCGTCGCCAGCGACACTTTCAGCCGGCAGCTCGGGATCCGCTTCGGCCAGCAAACCGGATTCACCCTTGGCCGCCGCTTTGCCGCCGGCACCAGCGGCAGCCTCAACACGCAGCCCGTCGTGAGCCTCCAAGGCAATTCGCTCGTCCGCGATACCCGGACGCAAACACCGTTCGAGTTGGCATCGGGGCTCGCTTCCGCGGGCTACTCGGACTCGCCGCAGCTCAACGTCAACCTGCCGGTGCCCAACCCGGCCGGACAGCTCGCGCTGACGCTGATCAACCTCGGCAGCGGCAACCTGATCAACCTCGAGCTTACGGCGCTCGAGGCGGAGAATCGCGGCAAGGTCATTTCGAGCCCGCGCGTGGTCACCGCCGACAATCAGAAGGCGCACATCGAACAGGGGACCGAAATCCCCTATGTCACGCCCGGCTCGGCGAACTCGCCGGCAACGGTCTCCTTCAAGAAAGCGGTGCTGCGCCTCGACGTGACGCCGCAGATCACGCCCGACGACCGGATCATCATGACGGTCGAGATCCGCAAGGACTCGGTCGGCCAGTACGTTCAGCTCGGTGGTGGCTTCGCCGTTCCGTCGATCGATACCAAGAACGTGACGACGCAGATTGCGGTCGGCAACGGTGACACGGCGGTGATCGGCGGCATTTACGAGGAGACGATCCGCAACGACGTCACCAAAGTCCCGTTCCTGGGCGACATTCCGTTCGTCGGCTATCTGTTCAAGCAAACGGGCCGCACCAGCGAAAAGCAGGAACTGCTGATCTTTCTCACGCCGCGCGTCATCAAGGAATCGATCAACGCGGTCAAGTGACACGCGCGCACGGCGCCGCAGCCCCGCACGACGCCGCGCCCGTTGCGCGGTCGGGCATCGGCCATTCGTTGGTGAGCCGGCCGGTCGCCTGACTCGTCCGGCATCGACGATTCCACTACAATGCTGCGGTGCAATTGCATCGCAGCAATCTCTTTCTCGTCGGGCTACCGGGTGCGGGCAAGTCAACGCTCGGCCGCCAGCTCGCGCGCCGGCTTGGCAAGCTCTTCCTGGATGCCGACACCGAGCTCGAACGCAAGCTGGGCGTGAGTATTCCGACCATCTTCGAGATCGAGGGCGAGGCGGTCTTTCGCGATCGTGAGGAAGCCGTGATCGCGGAGCTTGTCGAGCGAATGGGCATCGTGCTCGCCACGGGTGGTGGTGCCGTGATCCGGAGCGTGAACCGCGAACGCCTGAAGGCGAACGGCACCGTCGTCTATCTGCACGCCGAGCCTGCAACACTGCGTGAACGCACGCGGCGCAGCCGGCACCGCCCGCTGCTGAACACGGCGGACCCGGACGCGCGACTGATCGAGCTCTACGCGCAGCGCGACGCGCTTTATCGTGAAACCGCCGACGTCGTCATCGAGTCCGACCGTGAGCAGATCGGCCGTTTTGCCCAGACGCTCGAAGCCGCCCAGCGCGACGCGCAGCGAGCCTGAGGCGATGGAGACCCTGACCGTCGCGCTCGGCGAGCGCAGCTACCCGATCCACATCGGACCGGGACTCGTGCCAAGGGCCGGCGAGCTGCTCGCGGCCACGCTCCCCGCTCGCCGCGCGGTCATTGTCTCGAACGCCGTCGTTGCCGCGCACTGGCTCGCACCCTTGCGCGAGAGCCTGGCGAATGCGGGCGTTGCGAGCGAGGCCATACTGATTCCCGACGGGGAAGTTCACAAGACGATGACGTCGCTGAACGACGTCCTTACGCGCTTGCTGGAGATTCGCGCCGAGCGCTCGACGACGCTCGTCGCGCTGGGCGGTGGCATCGTCGGGGACGTCGCCGGCTTTGCGGCTGCCGTGTACCAGCGCGGGATGCCCTTCGTCCAGGTGCCGACGACGTTGCTCGCGCAGGTTGACTCCTCGGTCGGCGGGAAGACCGGGGTCAATCATCCGCTCGGCAAGAACATGATCGGAGCGTTCTATCAGCCGCGCGCTGTTCTGATCGACACGGACGTCCTGCGGACGCTGCCGGACCGCGAACTGTCCGCAGGGCTCGCCGAGGTCATCAAGTACGGTGCGATCCGCGACCTTGGCTTTCTGGAATGGCTGGAGCACAACCTCGAGCGGCTCGTCGCGCGTGATCCCGCGGTCCTGACCCACGCGATCGCGGTGAGCTGCCGGATCAAGGCCGAGCGTCGTGGCTGCCGACGAGCGCGAATCGGGCGACCGGGCGCTCCTCAATTTTGGCCACACCTTCGGGCATGCGATCGAGGCCGGCGTCGGCTACGGCGAGTGGCTGCACGGCGAGGCCGTCGCCACCGGCATGGTGATGGCGGCTGAGGTATCGGCCCGGCTCGGCGCGATTGCGAAAAACGATGTCGAGCGCCTGCGCGCCCTCTTGCGGCGCGCGCGCTTGCCGGTCGATGCGCCTCGGCTCTCTGCCGACCGCTATCTCGCGCTGATGGGGCGGGACAAGAAGGTGGTGGCAGGCGAGATGCGCTTCGTTCTGCTCGATCGTCTCGGCGCCGCGCGGGTGCGCTCCGACGTGCCGGAGTCGCTGCTGCGCAGCGTGCTCCCCTGATCGGATCGCTCCGAGATAAAGAACGGCGCCCGAAGGCGCCGTTTCATTATCGGAAATGCGCAGCTCCTTCGCCGCGCACCTCAGTGCGATGTGATCACGGCCCCGCGCTGCAGGTGATCGTCGCCGTCGCCGTCTTCTGCGGGTTGGTCTGGTCATAGACCGTCAGCGTGTATTTGTCGTCCACAGTGATGCCCGACACGGTAAACGTTGCGCCGTCGTTTTCACGCGTCACGACGATGCCCCCTGGCTGCGGCGTGATCAGCGCGCTGTACGGCGACGTTCCGCCGGTGGTGAAGAACGAGAACGTCTTGCCGGCGCAGGTCGCCGTAGAGACGCTTGCGGGTGTGACCGCCAGCGCCGGTGCCGGTGTCGGCGGTGTCGGCTCGGTCGCGCCCTCGAGATTCGACAGCGTCGGCGAGTTCGCGCTGGGAATCGTGCGGCCCGTCGCGTCGCTGATCGCGTATTCCATCGCCACGAAGCAGAGACCGCGGGTGACGGTGATGAAGCGCCGCCGTTGTTGTTGACCTGGACCCCGCCACCGAATTCGGGATCGTCAAGTCTCCGTGCATCGCACGACTGCTTCCGGGAACGTCGGGAAGACGCGATACGGCGGCGTGCCGCCGAAGATGTAGTGGATGACGCGGACGCCCAGCGAGCAGCTGCCCTTCAGCGATCCGGTGATCGTCGTGAGGCCGGCGGGGACGACGGACAGGATGCCGCTGCCGTTGGTGACCTGCTGGATCGTGAACTGGCCGGTCATCTGATTACCGGTGGTGACGTCCGTGGCGCGAATGATGCCGATCTGCGTCGGGGCGGTGGTCGCCACGGCGATGCCGACGATCGCCCGGCCGCTCTGGTCCGTCACGACCGTCAGCGTCTGCGCGAGCGGCTGCGCCGGATTGGAGCTCTGGATCGCGAAGTTGCCCGCGATCACGTCGAAGCGCACCTGGCGCCCGGAGATCCCTGCCCCGGTCGGGCCGGTCGACGACGACCGACGCCGTCCCCGTCCCGCCCGAACACAGGTTGCCGGGAAGCACGGTTCCGACCGGACAATCGGTGTTCGCGACGATGGTGATGAGGTTCGGCAGCAGCGGCGCGGGCTTGACGGTAACCTGCGCGACGACCGTGCTGGCGGCGCTATCCTGAATGGAGATGTTGACCGGCGTGTCGACGGCCACCGCGTTGGGCAGCAGGAGCACCGAGTCGTCGGCGACCGTCTGGGTGACCGGCAGCGTGGTCGAATCGCTCGTGAATGCACGGTAGGGGGGGACGCCGCCGGTGATCGTCAGTGTTGACGGCGTGCCTTGGTAGGCCGTCGCGACCGCCGGCAATACCTGGAGCGCCGCGGGTATCGGTGTGCCTGAATCGTAGGGATTGTTCGGCGCCCCGCTGCCGCCGCCGCAGGCGCCGAGGGCGAGCACTCCGGCAAGGGCGAACAGGCCGGCGATGGGTCGCAGCCAGGCGGCGATCGAGCGGTATTCCATCATGGCGTGGGTCCTGATGATGATGTCCTAAAAGATGGCGGCGGAGGATGCCGATTTGGATGCTGCAACAAGCATCTAGCCGATTTTGTTGAGATTAAAGCCTAAGAGGCCGCCACGCGCAAGTGCCTGGCCGCGGCGAGGGCGTTCGGTGGGGAAAACTGTTGCGCCGCATGCCACACCGGCAAGCCGATACCTTGCCGCATTGCACCATCGCGGCTAGTATTTCAAGGTTTCGCCCTCTTGCGGCGATTCCTGGGCCAAACTTACGTGGCGGGCGTTTGGTTCGACGATCTTATTCACGCGGCGAGGTCATCGTGGAAGACGGTTCCAAGCAATTCCGGCATCTGCCGCCGGCGGGTCAGGGGATGTACGACCCGGCGAACGAGCACGACGCATGCGGCCTGGGCTTCATTGCCCACATCAAGGGCCAGAAGAGCCACGCGATCGTCACGCAAGGCCTCTCGATTCTCAAGAATCTCACGCACCGCGGCGCCACCGGCGCGGACCCGCTGCAAGGCGATGGTGCCGGTATCCTGATCCAGCTGCCCGACGCGTTTCTGCGCAAGGTCTGCGGCCGCCAGGGCCTGACGCTTCCGGCGATCGGTCAATACGGCGTCGGCATGGTGTTCCTGCCGAAGGAGCCGGCGTCACGACGGGCATGCGAGCAGGAAATCGAGCGTGCCGTCGCCGGCGAGGGGCAGATCCTTCTCGGCTGGCGTGACGTTCCGACCGACAACAGCGGGCTCTCCGAGCAGACCAAGCTCGTCGAGCCCATCATCCGTCAGGTTTTCATCGCCCGCGGATCCACCGACATGGACCGCGATGCGCTGGAGCGGAAGCTCTACATCATCCGCAAGAAATCGGGCCACGCGATCCAGGCCCTGCACCTGAAGCACGGCAAGGAATTCTACGTGCCGTCGATGTCGTCGCGGACGCTCGTCTACAAGGGGATGCTGCTTGCTCACCAGGTCGGAGAGTACTTCCTCGACCTCAGGGACGAGAGCATGGTGTCCGCGCTGGCGATGGTGCACCAGCGCTTCTCGACCAACACGTTCCCGACGTGGGATCTCGCGCATCCGTTCCGGCTCGTCTGCCACAACGGCGAGATCAACACGCTGCGCGGCAACGTCAACTGGATTCGCGCGCGCCAGCACGGGATCGCCAGTTCCGTTCTCGGCGAGGATCTCGACAAGATCTGGCCGCTGATCTACGACGGCCAGTCCGACTCGGCATCGTTCGACAACTGCATCGAGCTTCTGGTGATGGGCGGCTATTCCCTCGCGCACGCGATGATGCTGATGATCCCCGAGGCTTGGGCGGGCAACCCGCTGATGGACGAGGATCGCCGCGCGTTCTACGAATACCACGCCGCCCTGATGGAGCCGTGGGACGGGCCGGCCGCGATGGCGTTCACGGACGGGCGCCAGATCGGGGCGACGCTCGACCGCAACGGTCTGCGTCCGGCGCGGTTCATCGTTACCGACGACGACTATGTGGTGATGGCCTCGGAAGTCGGCGTGCTCGACATTCCCGAACGCAAGATCGTGAAGAAGTGGCGCCTGCAGCCGGGCAAGATGCTGCTGGTCGATACCGAGCAGGGCCGGATCATCGACGACGACGAGCTCAAGCGTGCGCTCGCGACTGCCAAGCCCTACCGGCAGTGGATCGAGCGCTCGCGTATCGCGCTCGACGCCCTGCCGGAGCCGGCGCCGCCGCAGCGCTCGGAGGTCCCGGTGCTCGACCGGCAGCAGGCCTTCGGATACACGCAGGAAGACATCAAGGTCATTCTCGCGCCGATGGCGCAGGCCGGCGAGGAGCCCACGGGCTCGATGGGCAACGACGCGGCACTGCCCGTGCTGTCGAGCCGTCCGAAGGTGCTTTACAGCTACTTCAAGCAACTTTTTGCGCAGGTCACCAATCCCCCGATCGACCCCATTCGGGAGGAGCTGGTGATGTCGCTGGTCACGTTCATCGGACCGCGACCCAACCTGCTCGGCATCGACGAGACCGATCCTCCGGCACGTCTGGAGGCCCAGCAGCCGATTCTCACCGCCGACGTGATGGAGAAGATCCGGCACATCGGATTGTTCACCGGCGGCGCGTTCCAGGCGTACGAGCTCGACATCTGCTACCCGGCGGCGTGGGGAGCGAACGGCATGGAGGCGGCGCTCGCGTCGCTGTGCGCCGAGGCCGAAGATGCGATCCACCTCGGCTACAACATCCTGATCGTCTCCGACCGCAAGGTGTCGGCGGAGTTGATGCCGGTGCCGGCATTGCTGGCGACGGCCGCGGTGCATCAGCACCTCGTCCGCAAGGGGCTGCGCACGAGCACGGGCCTCGTCGTCGAGACCGGATCGGCGCGCGAAGTGCACCACTTCGCCCTGCTCGCCGGCTATGGCGCCGAGGCCATCCACCCCTACCTGGCACTCGAAACGCTGGCCGGACTCGCCGATGTGGTGCCTGGCGTGTCGGCCGAGGAATCCGCCTACCGTTTCATCAAGGCGATCTGCAAGGGGCTGTACAAGGTGATGTCGAAGATGGGCATCTCGACGTACCAGTCCTACTGCGGTGCGCAGATCTTCGAGGCGGTCGGGCTGCAGCGCGCGTTCGTCGACAAGTACTTCACCGGCACGGCGAGCAACGTCGAGGGGATCGGGCTGTTCGAAGTCGCCGAAGAGGCAGCGGGGCTGCACCACGCGGCGTTCGGCAGCGACCCGCTGCTCGCGAGCGCGCTCGACGCCGGCGGCGAGTATCAGTACCGGGTCCGGGGCGAGGAACACATGTGGACGCCGGATTCGATCGCGAAGCTCCAGCACGCCGCGCGCTCGAACAGCTACCGGACGTACAAAGAGTATGCGGCGCTGATCAACGACCAGTCGCGATCGATGAAAACGCTGCGCGGGTTGTTCGAGTTCCGGTTCGCCGGAGTGCCGGTGCCCATCGAGGAAGTCGAGCCGGCGGCCGCGATCGTCAAGCGCTTTGCCACGGGCGCGATGAGCCTGGGCTCGATCTCGACGGAGGCACACACGACGCTCGCCATTGCGATGAACCGCATCGGCGGCAAGTCGAACACCGGGGAGGGCGGGGAGGATGCGCACCGCTATCCGCCGATCAGGGCCGGCGAGTCACTGAAGTCGCGGATCGAGAGCGCTGTCGTCGACGTGCCGCTGAAGGAAGGTGATTCGCTGCGCTCGAAGATCAAGCAGGTCGCGTCGGCGCGCTTCGGCGTGACGGCCGAGTACCTCGTGTCCGCCGACCAGATCCAGATCAAGATGGCGCAAGGCGCGAAACCCGGCGAGGGCGGCCAGCTGCCGGGACACAAGGTCTCCGAGTACATCGCCAAGCTCCGTTTCGCGGTGCCGGGTGTCGGCCTCATCTCGCCGCCGCCGCACCACGACATCTACTCGATCGAGGACCTCGCGCAACTCATCCATGACCTGAAGAACGCGAACCCGCAGGCGTCGATCTCGGTGAAGCTGGTGTCGGAAAACGGCGTCGGCACCGTGGCGGCGGGCGTGGCCAAGGCGAAGGCCGACCACGTGACGATCGCCGGCCACGACGGCGGCACCGGGGCGTCGCCGGTGTCATCGATCAAGCATGCCGGCACGCCCTGGGAACTGGGGCTCGCCGAGACTCAGCAAACGCTGGTGCTCAACCGGCTGCGCGGACGCATCGCCGTCCAGGTCGACGGTCAGATCAAGACCGGCCGCGACGTCGTCATCGGCACGATGCTGGGTGCCGACGAGTTCGGATTTTCGACGGCCCCACTCGTGGTCGAAGGCTGCATCATGATGCGCAAGTGCCATCTCAACACCTGTCCGGTCGGCGTCGCGACGCAGGATCCGGAGCTGCGCAGGAAATTCACGGGCCAGCCCGAGCACGTCGTCAACTACTTCTTCTTCGTCGCGGAGGAGGCGCGCGAGCTGATGGCGAAACTCGGCGTGCGCACGCTGAACGAACTGATCGGACGGTCGGATCTGCTCGACATGCGCAAGGGGATCGAGCACTGGAAGGCGCGAGGGCTCGACTTTGCGCGGATCTTCTACCAGCCGCAGATGCCGGCCGAGGTGGCACGACACCAATGCGAGAGCCAGGATCACGGCCTGAAGGGCGCGCTCGACCACGCGCTCATCGCCGCGGCGGCGCCCGCGCTGGATAAGCGTCAGCCCGTTCGGCTCACGCACAGGATCCGCAACGCGCACCGCTCGGTCGGGGCGATGCTCTCGGGGACGATCGCGCGCAAGTACGGCCATGCCGGGTTGCCCGAGGATACGATTCACGTCGCCTTCGACGGCATCGCGGGCCAAAGTTTCGGAGCGTTCCTTGCGCGCGGCGTCACGTTCGAATTGCAGGGCGCGACCAACGACTACGTCGGCAAAGGCCTGTCCGGTGGGCGCATCGTCGTCTATCCCGATCCGACCTGCCCGGCGAAGCCGGAAGACAACATCGTCATCGGCAACACGGTGATGTACGGCGCGATCGACGGTGAAGCCTATTTCCGCGGTGTCGCCGGAGAGCGGTTCTGCGTGCGCAACTCGGGCGCCGCGGCGGTCGTCGAGGGCACGGGCGACCACGGTTGCGAATACATGACCGGCGGAACGGTCGTGGTGCTGGGACGTACGGGGCGAAATTTCGCCGCCGGCATGAGCGGCGGCGTCGCCTACGTCTACGACGAGGACGGCTCGTTCGCCCAGCGCTGCAATCCGTCGATGGTCACGCTCGAGCCGGTGCTCACCGACGCCGATCAGGCCGACGCGGAAAAGGACCTCGCTGCCGCCGGTAAGGGACGCCTGAAGCACGTGGGCAGGTCCGACGAATCCTTGCTGCGCGAGCTGATCGAACGGCACCTGCGCTTCACGGGCAGCACCCGCGCACTGGCAATCCTCGATGGCTGGGATGCGGCGCGGGCGCGTTTCGTCAAGGTGTTCCCGAACGAGTACAAGCGTGCGCTCGGCGAAATGCAGGCGAGGCAGGCCGCGGCGAAGCCCGCCGCGTCCGCGAAACAGCGCGAGGCCGCATAGATGGGCAAGATCACCGGTTTCATGGAATTGCAGCGCATTCAGGAAGTGGCACTGCCGGCCGCCGAGCGCGTGCACAACTACCGGGAGTTCGTGCTCGCGCTGAAGGACGACGAGGCGTCCAAGCAGGGAGCCCGGTGCATGGATTGCGGCATCCCGTTCTGCCAGAGCGGCTGCCCGATCAACAACGTCATTCCGGACTGGAACGACCTCGTCTACAAGCAGCAGTGGCGGGCAGCACTCGACGTCCTCCACTCGACGAACAACTTCCCGGAGTTCACGGGCCGCGTGTGCCCGGCGCCGTGCGAGGCCGCCTGCACGCTCAACATCAACGACGATGCCGTGGGCATCAAGTCGATCGAGCATTTCATCATCGACAAGGGCTGGGAGGAGGGCTGGGTCCTGCCCTTGCCTCCGGCGAGGAAGACCGGCAAGCGCGTCGCGGTGATCGGATCGGGACCGGCGGGACTCGCCTGCGCCCAGCAGCTCGCCCGGGCTGGCCACGACGTGGTCCTGTTCGAGAAGTCGGACCGCATCGGCGGACTGCTGCGCTACGGCATCCCGGATTTCAAGATGGAAAAGCACCTCATCGACCGGCGGATGGCGCAGATGTCGATCGAAGGCGTCGAGTTCCGTCCCGGGGTGGAAGTGGGCAAGGACGTTTCGGCGCGGCAGCTCGTTGGCGAGTTCGACGCCGTCGTGATGGCGGGTGGGGCCGAGCAGCCGCGGGACCTGCCCGTTCCCGGACGCGAGCTCGGCGGCATCCTTTTCGCGATGGAGTTCCTGCCCCAGCAGAATCGCGTCGTCGCCGGCGACAAGGTGAGCGGACAGATCACCGCGACGGGAAAGCGCGTGGTCGTCATCGGCGGCGGCGATACCGGTTCGGACTGCGTGGGCACGTCCAACCGCCACGGCGCGAAGTCCGTCACCCAGTTCGAACTGCTGCCGCAGCCGCCCGAGCAGGAAGACAAACCGCTGGTGTGGCCCTACTGGCCGATCAAGCTGCGGACGTCCTCGTCGCACGAAGAGGGCTGCCAGCGCGACTGGGCGGTCGCGACCAGGCGTTTCGAGGGTCGCAATGGCAAGGTGGAGAAGCTTGTTGCCATACGCGTCGAATGGCAGAAGCAGGCGGACGGCCAGCTGAAGATGGTCGAGATGCCCGGTACCGAATTCGAAGTCAAGGCCGATCTCGTGCTGCTCGCGATGGGCTTCGTGAGCCCGGTCCAGAAAGGGTTGCTCGACGAGCTCGGCGTCGAGCGCGATCCGCGCAGCAACGTCAAGGCGAACACCGAAGACTACCGGACGTCGGTGGCGAAGGTGTTCGCTGCGGGTGACATGCGCCGGGGACAGTCGCTGGTCGTCTGGGCCATCCGTGAAGGTCGTCAGTGCGCGCGTGCCGTCGACGAGTTCCTGATGGGCAGCACGGAACTTCCGCGCTGAGCGCGCCCCGATGTCGGCGATCCTCGCGCTCGAACTGACCAGCTGGCATCCGACACTTTCGCCGGAAGCGCAGCAGCAGGCGGCGCGGGCAATCGAGGACGGAACGGTCATCGTCCTGCCGCAGGTGGGGTTCGTGCTGCGCGAATCGGAGCGACGCTTCCTGTCGCCCATCTGGTCGGACGGCAGCCGGAAGAACATCAGCCTGGAAGGCGAGTCGCTGCGAGCGGCGATGGGTTCGGCGGCGGATCGCGCCGAACTCGCGGCGATGATCGGCCGCTTCGCAACCGAGGCCAGCGCACTCGTCACCGCGCTTTTCCCGCGCTACGCGCCCTACGTGAAGCGCGCGCGCACGAGTTTTCGGCCGCAGCCTGCCGTCGGCCGCGATGTCTCGTGGCGCAAGGACGACGCCCGGCTTCACATCGACGCCTTTCCTTCGCGCCCGACCGGTGGCGAACGCATCCTGCGGGTGTTTTCGAACATCAATCCGGCCGAGGATCGGGTCTGGCGCGTCGGCGAGCCGTTCGAGGCGATGGCAAGGACGTTTCTGCCCTCGATCCGCAGACCGCTGCCCGGCTCTGCCGCGCTGCTCTCCGCGCTGTTCGTCACCAAGCGAAGGCGCAGCGAATACGACCACCTGATGCTGCAATTGCACGACCGGGCGAAGGCGCGACATGAACTACCAACGCGGCTGTGCGCAAGAGACCGCGCACTTCGCTCCGGGCACGACATGGCTGTGCTTTTCCGACCAGGTCATGCACGCCGTGTCTTCCGGTCAGTACATGCTCGAACAGACGATTCACCTGCCGGTCTCGGCGCTGTACGAGCCCGAGCGATCGCCCCTCGCCACACTCGAGCGCCTCACCGGCCACGCGCTGGTACCGGCGCGTTGATTTTCAGCGCCATGCACATCCCGGGTCGCGCCCCATGGCGCTGGTGCATGCACAGGCATTCATCATGACGGTTCCCCGCAACGACACCTTCCTGCGCGCCCTGCGCCGCGAGCCCACGCCTTACACCCCCGTCTGGCTGATGCGGCAGGCAGGGCGCTACCTGCCGGAGTACAACGCGACGCGCGCACGGGCCGGCAGTTTTCTGACGCTTGCACAGACCCCGTCGCTCGCGACCGAGGTCACGCTGCAGCCGCTCGAGCGCTTCCCGCTGGATGCGGCCATCCTGTTCTCGGACATCCTCACGGTGCCCGATGCGATGGGGCTCGGTCTGTATTTCGCCGAGGGCGAGGGCCCCCGGTTTCGCCGCACTGCGGCGGACGAGTCGACAATCGCGGCGCTGGCCGTTCCCGACATGGCCAAGCTGCGCTACGTGTTCGACGCCGTGGCCGAGATCCGACGCGCGCTCGCCGGGCGCGTTCCGCTCATCGGCTTCGCCGGTAGCCCGTTCACGCTTGCCTGCTACATGATCGAAGGCGGTGGGAGCGAGGATTTTGCCAGCGTGCGGCGAATGGCCTATGCCCGCCCGGAACTGCTGCGGCGGCTCGTCGACGTCAACGCGAAGGCCGTCGCCGCGTATCTGAATGAGCAGATTGCGGCGGGCGCACAGGCGGTGATGGTCTTCGACACCTGGGGCGGCCTGCTGTCCACGGCGGCCTACCGGACGTTTTCGCTTGCTCCGATGCGCGCGGTGCTCGAGGCGCTGCGTTCCGGACCGGACGGACGGCCGGTGCCGACGATCGTGTTCACCAAAGGCGGCGGACAGTGGCTCGACGACATCGCCGGCTGCGGTGCTTCGGCGGTGGGACTCGACTGGACCGTCGATCTGGCCGAGGCAAGGCGGCGTGTTGGCGCGCGCGTCGCGTTGCAGGGAAACCTCGATCCCCTCGTGCTCTTGACCGACCCGGACACCGTTGCGCGCGAGGCGACGGCTGTCCTCCGCGCGGCCGGCCCCGCCGCGGGCCATGTTTTCAATCTCGGGCACGGCATCGTTCCCGCCACGCCGCCGGAGCATGTGGCCGTCCTGGTCGAGACGGTACACCGCGAATCGCGCGCAGGCCGCGCCGCCGCTTGATCTGCGCGCGGTCTCCCTCGGAAAAACCGGGCGGGGCCGCGCCAGTGCTTGATTTGCGGGGGCTTGACAACGGCGCATTTCGTGTTCCGCCGCGCCGCACTTATGCACACGAGGATGTCAAGAGGGGAAAGCCGGCCGCGGCGGCGAGGGCGTATCGCCGCTGGCCATGCAACCGGCTGAAATATAAGAGGAAAAATTTTTGGCACCGGGTGACCTGCGGGGTGCAAAAAAGATACGGCGAAATGCCCCGAATCCGAAGCGGTCACTTACGCACAAAGTTATCCACAATAAACGTGCCCTCTCTTTTCTTGGGTTATATAAACCAAGGACTTGCTTGGTTTTTCTGCTAAACGTGCTGAGGTTCGAGGGTCGCCGTCCGGGCGTCCGGTACGTCGCGTTTGCGGTTCATCCGCGGCGCTGAGCGCATGGCGATCGCCCGAATCGCGCTGCCTGTCGCAGCGTTTTCGCTCTTCGACTACTGGCTGCCGGCAGGACTCGTCGCCGTTCCCGGCACCGTTGTCCGGGTGCGGCTGGGACCTCGCCCGCTGCAGGGCGTTGTGGTGGAAATCACCAGCGTCTCCGCGGTCGCGACGGAAAAATTGCTCCCGGTCGTCGAAGTGCTCGCGGCGCCGCCGCTGCCGCCGGACCTTCTCGAACTCGCGCACTTCGTGGCGACCTACTATCAGGAACCCCTGGGTCTCGTGCTTGCGCAAATGCTGCCACCCGCAGGGCGCATCGGTATCAGGTCCGAGAGCCCTTCGCCGCAAGCGCTCGTCCTGACGGACAAGGGGATGGCGACCCTTCCGTCGCGACTCTCGCGTGCACCTCGCGTCCGCGCACTGTTCGAGGCCTGGGGCGCCGCGCCGCGGGCGACTTTGGAGCCGGAGGCGCTTCGCGCTTTGCCGGCGCACCTGCGCGCGACGGTTCGCGCATGGCGCGAGGCGGGCTGGGTCGCGCCGGCCGTGTTGCCTCGGCCGCCTGCGCCCGAAGTGGTGGCGCTCAATTCCGATCAGCGCGCCGCCGCCGCCGCGATCATCGCCGCACGAGGTAGCGTTCACGCCATTCCTCCTGCAGGGTGTGACCGGCAGCGGCAAGACCGAGGTCTACCTTGCGGCGGCCGGGGACTGCGTCGCCGCAGGAGGGCAGGTGCTGATGCTCGTCCCCGAGATAAACCTCACGCCGCAGCTCGCACAGCGAATCGCTGCCGCACTGCCAGGTCGCCGGACCGTCACGCTGCACAGCCGGCTGGGCGCCGGCGAACGGCGTCGGCACTGGTTCGCCGCCGCCGCCGGGGAGGCCGATCTCGTTCTCGGCACACGACTCGCGGCGTTTGCGCCTATGCCGCGGCTCGCCTTGATCGTCGTCGACGAGGAGCACGATCCGAGCTACAAGCAGCAGGACAACGTCCGCTATCACGGGCGCGACGTGGCGATCTGGCGCGCGCGGCAACGGAAGGTGCCGATCGTGCTCGGCAGCGCGACGCCCGCGCTGGAGACGCTCGTTCATGCGCAGCGTGGACGCTATCGATGGCTCCGGTTGCCGCAGCGCGCGGCGGCGCCGGCGCGGCTTCCGTCGCTGCAATTCGTCCCGGATCGCGCGCCGGGTGCGGTCGAGGGGATCGGCGCCACGTTGATGGACGCGCTCGCCGCGCGAATCGAACGTGGCGAGCAGTCCCTCGTGTTCATCAACCGGCGTGGCTTCGCCCCGTCGCTGCTGTGCTCGGCGTGCGGCTGGCAGGCCGGATGTCCACGTTGCAGCGCGCGGCTCGTCGTTCACCGTGACGCCGCCGAGCTGCGTTGCCATCATTGCGGCCACGCTACTCGCCTGCCCCGCGCGTGTCCCGATTGCGGGAACGTGGACCTGCAGCCGCTGGGCCACGGGACCCAGCGGCTCGAACGCGCGCTCGAGGCACGTTTTCCGTCGGCCCGGATCGCTCGCATCGACCGCGACAGCACCCAGCGCAAGGGCGCGTTCGCGGCGATACGCGAACGGGTGCATGCCGGCGACGTCGACATCCTCGTCGGGACGCAGATGCTGGCCAAGGGGCACGATTTCCCGCGACTCACGCTGGTGGGCGTCCTCGGTGCCGACAACGCGCTCTACAGTGCCGACTTTCGCGCGACCGAGCGTCTCGGGGCGCTGCTGTTCCAGGTGGCCGGGCGCGCGGGTCGCGCCGATCTGCCCGGCGAAGTCATCGTGCAGACCGACTTTCCGGATCACCCGCTGTATCGTGCGCTGGCGCGCCACGACTACGACGGGCTTGCCGAGGTGCTGCTTGCGGAGCGCAAGATCGCCGATCTGCCGCCGTACACGCATCTGGCACTGCTCTCCGCGGAGGCGCCGCGCCGTGACGCCGTCGACGCGTTCCTGCACGCGGCGCACGAGGCCGGTGACGCGGTCGCGCGCGCGGCGGCACTGCCGGTGGAGGTGTATCCGCCGGTTCCGGCCGGGCTCGCGCGCCGTGCCGGGCTGGAGCGTGGACAGGTGCTTGCGCAGAGCGCGGAACGCGGGGCGCTGCAGCGGTTCCTTCCGGAATGGCGCGAAGCGCTGGCCACCGTGCCGGGACGGCGCGTGCGCTGGGCGCTCGACGTGGACCCATTGGGATTTGCGTGACGGTGCCAAGGGGCGTGGCCGCACGGGCAGTCTATAATTCGTCGTCCCGTCGCTCACGCGATGGCAGTACTCCGCGAACTCGAACGGCGTGACGCGGCGCCGCTCGATTCACGGCGTCGCTCACGAGCCGCCAGCCCCGCCACCGTCCTGCACCTCACGTGACCGATCTCCGTACCCAGCTCGAAGCGTGGCTCGCCTCGGGCCTCGCCACCGTCGCGCCCGAACGCGCAGGAATGCCAATCGTCGTCGAACGGCCGAAGCAGGCTGCGCACGGCGACTATGCGACCAATCTCGCCTTGCAGCACGCGAAAGCCACCGGGCGCAAGCCCCGCGAGTTTGCGCAGGCACTCGTTGCCGCGCTGCCGCCGTCGGCGCTCGTGGCAAAGACCGAGATCGCCGGCGCCGGCTTCATCAACATTTTCGTGACGCCCGTCGCGCGGCAGTCGGCGGTCCCGCGGATCTTTGCCGAGCGCGAGCGGTACGGACGCTCCGGCGAACGACGCGCCGAGCAGGTGATGGTCGAGTTCGTGTCGGCGAATCCGACCGGTCCGCTCCACGTCGGCCATGGACGGCAGGCAGCGCTCGGCGATTCGCTCGCCACGCTGCTCGAATGGCAGGGCGCCGAGGTGACGCGCGAGTTCTACTACAACGACGCCGGCCAGCAGATCCAGAACCTCGCCATCTCCGTGCGTGCGCGCGCCCAGGAGCTTCTCGGCGAGCACACGACGTTCCCGGAGGACGGCTACCGCGGCGAATACATCCGCGAGATCGCTCAGCGGTACCTGAACGAAGTCGGCCACGATCTCGGCGACATCGAATCGATCCGCCGCTTCGCGGTCGCCGAGCTGCGCAAGGAGCAGGACCGGGACCTGCAGGCGTTCGGCGTCAAGTTCGACAACTACTACCTCGAGAGCTCGTTGTACACGGACGGGCGCGTCGAGGCCACCGTGGCCCGGCTCGAGTCCTCGGGCAAGACGTATCCGCTGGACGGTGCACTGTGGCTCAGGACCACGGACTTCGGCGACGACAAGGATCGCGTGATGCGCAAGTCCGACGGTGGGTACACGTACTTCGTCCCCGACGTCGCGTACCACATCACGAAATGGGAGCGCGGGTTCGCGAAGGCGATCAACGTCCAGGGATCCGACCATCACAGCACGATCACGCGTGTGCGCGCGGGGCTGCAGGCCGTCGGGCTCGGCATCCCGGCGGGCTACCCCGACTACGTGCTGCACAAGATGGTCACGGTGATGAAGGGCGGCGAGGAAGTGAAGATCAGCAAGCGCGCCGGCAGCTATGTGACGCTGCGCGACCTGATCGACGAGGTGGGGCGCGATGCGGTCCGATTCTTCCTGGTCTCGCGCAAGGCCGACAGCGAGTTCACGTTCGACATCGACCTCGCTCGCTCACAATCGGAGGAAAATCCGGTCTACTACGTCCAGTACGCGCACGCTCGGGTGTGCTCGGTGTTGAAGCAGGCGGGAATTCCGGCGGCCGATGCTTTGGCGGCACTGGCCGACGTCGAGCTCGCGCCGCTCACCAGCCCGTACGAAGAGACGCTGCTGCGCCGGCTCGCCGATTTCCCCACCGAGCTCGCGGATGCGGCGCGCGATCTCTCGCCCCACCTGGTGACGTTCTACCTCAAGGATTTGGCCGCCGATTTTCACAGTTACTATAATGCGGAGCGGTTTCTGGTCGACGACAGGCGCCTGCAGCGCGCGCGGCTCGCGCTCGTCGCCGCCACGGGACAAGTTGTGCGCAACGGCCTCGCGGTGCTCGGAATCGCTGCGCCTGAACAGATGTGAGACCGAGCTTCCCGATGTCCCTCGACCGATCGAATGACGCGCGCTACGACCGCCGGGCGACCCGACGCGCGGGCGGGCGCGGGCGCGCCGGGACGTCGCCGCGAAGGTCCGGCCGCGGCGGCACCTTGCTTGGACTGTTCGTCGGCATTGCGCTCGGGCTGGCGTTGGCGGCCGGCGTCGCGTATTGGCTGCTCAGGGCCGGCAATCCTTACCAGGCTGCGTCCGGTCCCAAGGAACCGCCGCGCGAAGCCGGCAGGGAGCCCTCGCGGACCGCCAGAGCCGAGCCCGGCCCGGCCGAGAAGCCGCGCTTCGATTTCTACAAGATTCTCCCCGGCGTCGAAGAGCCCAAGGTGCAGCCGAAGACCGCGGAGCACGTCGCGCCCGACAAGGCCACGGTCGAGCGGGCGGCGACACCGGAGAAGGGTCCGGACAGGCTCGCGAAGCTCGGACGAACGCACCGTCGCGCCGTCGGCCGGCCCGGACAAGGCAGCCAAACCGGGGGAGCGATTCTGGCTGCAGGCCGGGGCATTCACGAACGAATCGGATGCCGAAAACCTGAAGGCACGGCTCGCCCTGGCGGGTTGGGAGGCGGGCGTGCAGGCGGCCACACTTCCGGACAAGGGGCTCCGCTACCGCGTCCGGCTCGGCCCCTACGACAACACGGACGAACTCAACAAGATCAAGGGCGAGCTCGCCAAGCGGGGCTTCGACGTCGCCGTCATCAAATATTGACCGGGCACGACGGCCGCCGGGAACTCCCGTCGGCGCGGCGAGCCCAATTCGCGTTAACGATTGTGCGGCGCAGCCTGCGCCCTGCCATGGAGAGATCTTCGATGCCCACGACGCGCACGTTTGCCCGCACTTTCGCGGCCGGTTTTCTGCTCACGGTTGCCGCCTTGCTCTTCGCTGCTTCCGGCGCAACGGCGCAGGAACTTCAGGAAGGGAAGAACTATTTCCGCTTCAAGAATCCGGTTCCGGTGGAAAGCGGGAAGAAGATCGAGGTCCTCGAGTTCTTCTCCTACGGCTGCCCGCACTGCGCCGATCTCGAGCCCGTGCTCGATTCCTGGCTGAAGACGCTGCCGGCCGATGTCCAGTTCCGCCGCGTTCCCGTGCTGTTCCAGGAACGCTGGATCGGGCTTGCCAAGATCTTCTACACGCTCGACGCGCTCGGCGAGGATGCACGGCTGTCGCCCGAGGTTTTCGCGGCGATTCATCAGAAGGGAATAAACCTGTCGAACGAGAAGACGTTCTTCGACTGGGCTGCGAGCAAGGGGCTCGACCGCAAGAAGGTCGAGGACATGTACGCATCGTTCGCGATCGCGGGCAAGATCAACCGGGCCAAGCAGCAGGCGCAGGTCTACAACATCCAGTCGGTGCCGACGATCATCGTCGACGGCAAGTTCGTCACGGCCTCCGACAAGGTCGGCTCGCACGCGGCGATGCCCGCCGCGATCAACGCCCTCGTCGCGAAGGCCCGCGCCGAGCGACCCAAGAGCTGACGACCGTGTCTGTGCAGCCGACGCCCCGGCGCGGCTGCCCGTGAACGTCTTCATCACCGGCGCTAGCAGCGGCATCGGCGCCGCGCTCGCCCGCCATTACGCACGGGGCGGTGCCAGCGTCGGGCTGTTCGCGCGTCGCAGGGACCAGCTCGACGCGCTGGTCGCCGAGCTTCCTGCAGGCCGGGCTGTCGCCTACGCGGGCGATGTCCGCGATGTGGACTCGGTCACGACCGCGGCCGCCGATTTCCTCGACCGCTTCGGCACGCCCGATGTCGTGATTGCGAATGCCGGCGTTTCCCGCGGCACCGTCACCGAGCACGCCGAGGATCTTCCGGCGTTCCGCGCGGTCTTCGACACCAACGTTCTCGGTCTCGTTCAGACGATCCAGCCATTCCTGGCGCCGATGAAAGCCGCGGGACGCGGCACGCTGGTCGGCGTCGCCAGCGTCGCCGGATTCCGGGGGCTTCCAGGATCGGGCGCGTATTGCGCATCGAAGGCCGCCGCCATCACCTACCTTGAGAGTCTGCGGGTCGAACTCAGGGGCACGGGGGTTGCGGTCGTCACCGTCTGCCCGGGGTACGTGGCGACGCCCATGACGGAGAACAATCCGTATCCGATGCCGTTCCGGATCAGTGACGAAAAGGCCGCGCGGCTGATTGCGCGCGCAGCGGACAGGGGCAGCCGGTTCTACGTGTTGCCGTGGCCGATGGCATTCGTCGGCTTCGTGCTGCGGGCCCTGCCACGACCGCTCTACGATGCGCTGTTCGCCCGGGCGCCGCGCAAGCCGCGCCAGCCGAGCTGAGCGGCCGAGCATTGCGAACACCCGGCCGGTGTCGTGCACAGGAGCCGGCGCCGCCAAGAAGAGAGGGCCGCCCGCGGGCGGCCCTCTGCTTATCACGCGCGCTGCACGGCTACAGAGGCATGCGCAATCCGACGGTAACCGCCCACGATTCGCCGTCCGACTTGCCGGCGGTCGCCGACCCGCCGAGGTAGCCTGTGACCCGTCCGAAGTCGGTCGCCGCGCCGAGGTTGAATAGCGCGTAGCTGTTGTCGGGGGTGTAGGCCGGAACGCTGAAGCTGCCGCCCGTCCCATACACGCTGGCCGTCACGTCGCGCGGGTCCGCCTTCGCGTCGTACTCCCACGTCACGCGGCCGAACGGGCGGATGGCGCCGATCTGTCCGGATGCCTGCCAGCCGGCGCTGGTGATGAACGACTTCACCTGCTGCTGATCGAAGGTCATCGTCGTGCTGTTGGTGCTGTTTTCCTGGAACTCGCGGACGCGGATCTCCTGGTAGGTGAGCTTCAGCGTCGGCCCGTGCACCCAGCTGCCGAGGTTGAACCAATAGCCGCCGATCAGGCGCCCGACCGTCTGCCAGCCGCGCGTCGTGCCCGTCTCCGTTCGCGTCCCGGCGCCGAGCGTGATGTTACGGTTGGTGTCGTAATCGAGGCCGCCGGCGCCCAATGTCGCACCGAGGTACCAAGGGCCCTCGCCGTAGCCGGCGTACAGCGTCATCATCGGTTCCTGCAGCTTCGAGTTCAGGCCGCCGTAGTCGGCCTTGTTCTCGGTGTAGGAGAGCTGCAGGCCGGTCAGCAGCCGGTTCGAGACCTTGATGTCGCCACCGACCGAAATCGTATTGACGTCGCCGTTGCCGGAGGACTGGTAGCTCGAGTAGTCCGGGCTGCCATAGTCGTACGCGGCCCAGGCCTCGAAATTTCCGGGACCGCGGCGCGCGTTGATCGCCGACACCATCCGGCCGTCGAGCGCACGCCAGTTGGCCTGCTCGACGGCGAGGGGCTGCTGCCCGAGCACGGCCATCTGCTGCGGCGCTTCGATCACCGAGATCGCGTAATCGGCGAGGATTTTGTGGCCTGCGGTCGTCGGATGCGAATCGTTCGCCCAAGCGTAGGTGTTCGGCGCATCGGGCGATACGAGCGTCGATCGGCGAGCAGGTTGCGATGCTGCACGTTTGGCGGAAGCGTGCACGCGAAGCCGGTGATGTTCTTGATCCCGAATGCGGCGGGATTCGTCAGATACTTCGTTCTGCAGCTTCGCCGTATCGAGTCGAATCGCCTGGATGCCGAGGGTGTCCAGCGTCGCATTGACCGTCGTATTGAACGAGTTGGACAGCGCCGTAAGGGTGGGCGCCCAGTCCGCTTGCGACGCCGCCGGGGATGGTTCCCATGTCGGGCGCGGACCAGACCATGATGTAGCGCGCACCGGCGGCCTTCAGGATGGCGGCTTGTTTCGCGAGGTTGACGGCGGCTGTTCCCAACGCGGCTTGCACCTGCGCAGGCGTAGTGGCACCGCCGAGCAAGAGATCGAACTGGTAGAAGAAATCGTCGCCGCCGCCCTGGATCGAGTAGACGGCGTTCGGATCGACGGGACCCTTGGCGAGATACTGCGCGACCTGTGTCGCCACCGGCAGCGATGCGGCCGGCGAGAGCGGCGGGTCGACGACACCCGGGAGGTCGGTCACACGCGCGCCGACGTAGGCGTAATTGGTGCCGCCTTGGGTCGAGGGGATTGCGGCGAGGCCGAAACGCTGCGCGAACACCTCCGACCACACTGGACCCGGATTCGTCGTGGCACGCCCGGTTCCGGGCGGGACGACCGACTTGAAGTTGCCCGAATCGGAGACGCTGTCACCAAAGAAATAGGCGTTGGTGAACTGCGCGGCGGCGGGGCCGGAAACGGCGAGCGCGACGGCGCCGGCGACGAGACTGCGCTGCAATTTGCGCATGGGAGCTCCTTGTGGAATGGTTATTGGGGCCGCAGGGAACGAAGCACGGATGCTGCAGAATTCTAATGCAAATGCGTTCCGGGGCCGCACGCCCGAACGCGGCCTAGTACCGGGCGCAGGGTCAACGACGCGCCCGTCCTGGCCGTTCATGGCGTCATGTCGAGGAGAAAAGACATGCTGCGATTCCAGGGAATGTTGCGCGGCGACGCTGCGAACGCCTTGTCAATGGCCATCCTGCGCTGGACGATATGGTGGCTGGCGGCGGCGATGCTTGCTGCCGTTTCGTTCACGGCGCGCGCCGACGAGGAAGACTTGCCCGGGCGTGTCGGACGCATCGCCGAAGTTGCCGGACAGCTTTTTCTGTCGCCGGAAGACCGGGCGACCGAATGGGCGTCGATCGGTCTCAACTATCCGGTGACGTCGGGCGACAATCTCTGGGTGTCGAGCGACGGTCGGGCAGAGGTCGACTACGGCGGGGGTCAGTTCCGGCTGGCCGGCGACACCAATCTTCACGTTTCGCGTCTGGACGAGCGCCAGCTTGCGCTTTTCGTCGCCCAGGGACGCGTCATCGTTCGTGTGCGGGTGCTCGATCCGGGCGACTCGGCGCGCATCGACACTCCCGGCACGCAGGTGCAGTTGACGCGTGTGGGCCTCTACCGCATCGACGTCAGTCCGGATCGGCAGGTGACGACGGTGGTCGTGCGCGAGGGGGAGGCGCTCGTCGGGCTCGCCAGCGGCGCGCAGCAGGCCCTCCCCGGGCAGATGGTGACGGTCATCGGTCAGGACCCGACGGATGCCGAGGTGCGCTTTGGTGGCGCGGTCGACGGCTTCGACACGTGGAGCGCCGACCGCGATCGACATTACGAACGCAGTCTTGCATCACCGTACGTATCCCGCCAGATGGTCGGCGAGGCCGAGCTCGACGAGTACGGAACGTGGCAGCAGGACCCGACCTATGGCGCGGTCTGGTATCCGTCCGGCGTGGCCGTCGACTGGGCGCCGTATCGCGATGGGTACTGGGCGTCGTCGGGCAGCTGGGGCTGGACGTGGGTCGACAATGCCCCGTGGGGCTATGCGCCGTTTCACTACGGCCGCTGGGCCTACGTCGGCGATCGTTGGGGATGGTGTCCCGGCGCGTACGTCGCGCGTCCCTATTGGGCGCCCGCACTGGTGTCGTGGTACGGCGGTCCGGGCTGGTCCTTCTCGGCGTCTTACGGAGCGCCCGTGTACGGCTGGATTCCGCTGGGATGGGGCGACCGATACGTTCCGTGGTGGGGCCGTCGCGAGTGCGGCGAGCGGTGCTGGACGCATTACAACCGGCCCTACGCGGTGAACTACGCCGAGCGCCGGAATGCGCCACCGACTCGTTTCGCGAATTCCGCAGTGCCCGGAGCCATCACCGCGGTCACTGGCGCGACGCTGATCGGGGCCAAGCCGGTGGCGTCGAACCTCGTGCGATTGCCGCAGCAGATGGCTCGCTCGGCGCCGGTCCTCGCCACGGCGCCCGCGGTCAAGCCGCTGCACATTCCAGCCGCCAAGCCGGGCACCGGTGGTGTGCCTGCGCCGGCATCGACGTTCTACCCGACGACGCGGCGTCCGGTCGGCGCCGGCGACTCCACGTACAAGCCGATGCCCTCGACAGCGTCCCCAGCGGAACGCGGCGGTGCGGTAGCAGCGCCGGGCGAAGTTCGACGTGCGCCGGGACAGGTGGGCGGGTCCGCAGCGTCCGTGACTCCGGGCGCCGCCAACGTTGCGCCGACGCCGCGGGCTACGCCGGCGCCTCGCGTTGCTTCGCCGGTGACCCCGACGCCCGAGACCGGCGGCCGCGGCATGGCCGCGCCACCGGCGCGAATGGACGCGAAACCGCAGGTGCAGCGCGGGGAAGCCGCCGTGACGCCGACGCCGGCACCACAGCAGCAGCAACCGCAACGACAGCTGCAACGGCAACAACAGGAAGAACAACGTCAACTGCAGCAGCAACAGCAGGAGCAGCAACATCAATTGCAGCGCCAACAACAGGAACAGCAACGTCAGCTGCAGCGGCAACAGCAGCAACAGCAGCAACAGCAACAGCAACCGCAACGGGTATACAGCGGGCAGATGCCCGCACGTGACGCGACGGTCCAGCCCGCGATCCGCAGCGCGCCACCGGCGCCAACGCTCGCGGCACCTCCACAGCCGAGCGCGTTGCCGCGCGTGGCCACTCCGGTGCCGGCGCCGCCGCAAGCTGGCCAGCCCGGTGGCGGTTCGGCGCCCGCGCAGCGGGAGCATCAGCAGCGCGGCGGTGGACAGTCGGCGGACAAATCCGGGAAAGCGCCGGAACCTTCGGGACCGGCCGTCGCGAAGTGACGACGTGGACGATGGCGTGACCGCGCGCCGCCGGACCTGCCTGGCGGCGTTTCTTGTTGCCCGAGAAGCGCAGCGAGCCTGCGCCGAAGTCAGTTCGCCAGCAGCGCGAGGCGGCGTCCGCCGTCCACCAGCTTGACTCGCTCGCCCTCGTTGACGGTCGGCTTGCTGCTGTAGACGAACGTCCGGGTCGTGCCGCTGTCCAGCTTCAGCGTGACCTCCCAATGGGCAGCTCGTGCGGCGGTTCTTTTCGACTTCGTTCCCGACGTAGGCGCCGCCGGCGGCGCCGGCCACGGTTGCAACCGTGTTGCCGCGACCGCTGCCGATCTGGTGACCGATCACGCCACCGACCACGGCGCCGCCGATCGCGCCAAGGCCGGTGCCCTGACCCTTCTGCTCGACGTATCGGATGGACTGTACGCGCCCGCAATCGGCGCAGGTGGCCTGTGCCAATGCGACGGGCGACGCAACGACGACGGAAAATGCGGCGACGGACGCCGCGAAGGCGAAGGTGACGGAACGTTTCATCGTGACCTCCCGGTCTGGATTCGATCGGACGACTATACCAAAGCGTGGACGCCGCCGCGATTGCCGATCAGGCCTCGGCACGGATCCGCGCATAGGTCCCGGGCGCCGCTTCGATGACCTTGAGCTTGCCCTTGCCCGGAATGCGCGCGGGAACCTCCTTCCCGAACTGCGGCGTCAGCCACTTCTGCCAGTCGACCCACCACGAGCCTTCGTGCTGCTTTGCGCCGTCGAGCCACGCGTCGGGCGATGCCGGAAGTTTCTCGTTCGTCCAGTAGCCGTACTTGTTCGCGGCCGGCGGGTTGATCATGCCGGCGATGTGTCCCGAGCCTGACAGCACGAAGCGCGACTTGCCGCTCGCCACCTGCGGCCCGGCATAGGTGGTCTTCCATGGCGCGATGTGGTCCTCGATCGCCGACACGAAATACGTCGGCACCGAGATCTTCGACAGGTCGATCGGGACGCCCGCCAGGGTGATGCCGCCGGGAACGCGCAGCAGGTTCTTCATGTACATGTTGCGCAGGTAGAAGCTGTGCATCTTGGCCGGCATCCGCGTCGAGTCCTGATTCCAGTGCAGAAGGTCGAACGGGAAGGGATCGCGGCCCATCAGGTAGTTGTTGATGACGAACGACCAGATGAGATCGTTCGACCGCAGCATGTTGAACGTCGTCGCCATCTCGCTTCCCTCGAGGAAGCCGCGCTCGCTCATCTTGCGCTCGAGCGAGGACACCTGCTCCTCGTCGATGAACACCTCGAGCTCGCCGGAGCGCGTGAAGTCGACCAGCGATGTCATGAACGTGCCGCTGACGATGCGCTTGTCTTTTTTCGCCGCCATATAGGCAAGTGTGGCCGCGAGCAGCGTGCCGCCTAGGCAGTAGCCGAGCGCGTTGACCTCGGTCTCGCCGGTGGCCTTCTCGACGGCGTCGAGCGCGGCCAGCGTGCCGTCGGTCAGGTAATCCTCGAAGTCCTTGTGCGCGAGCCGTGCGTCGGGGTTCACCCAGGAAACGACGAACACCGTGAGTCCCTGGTCGACGTTCCACTTGATGAACGAGTTCTTCTCCCGCAAGTCGAGGATGTAGTACTTGTTGATCCACGGCGGAATGACCAGCAGCGGCCGCTCCCGGACCTTCTTCGTCGTCGGCTCGTACTGGATCAGTTGCAGGAGGTCGTTCTGGAACACGACCTTGCCCGGCGTCGTCGCGATGTTGACCCCGAGCTCGAACGCCTTGGAGTCCGTCATCGAGATCTTGAGCTGGCCGCTGCCGCGATCGATGTCGTCCAGCAGGTTGTGCAGGCCCTTGACGAGGTTCTGCCCGCCGCTCTTGATGGTCTCGCGGAACACTTCCGGGTTGGTCAGCGCGAAATTCGAAGGTGCCATCGCATCGATGTACTGCCGGGTGAAGAAGTCGACCTTCTTCTTCGTCGTCTCGTCGAGCCCTTCGACGTTGGCCACGGCGTCGTGGAGCCAGCGTGCGGTGAGCAGATAGCCCTGCTTGATGTAATCGAACAGGAAGTGCTCCTCCCAGTCCTCGTGGCGGAAGCGCTTGTCACCCTTGTGCGGCGTCGCCACGGGCTCCGCGGAGACGCCCATCATTTTCATCGTCGACGTCTGCACGAGGTTCATGTAATCCCACCACAGGTTCATCTGTGCCTCGGCGAGCCGGTAGGGATTCGACATCATCTTCGCCGCGAGCTCCATGAACGCCTTTCCGATGCCGAGCTCGTCGGAGAGGAGCGACGTGCCGGTCTTGGCATGATGGGCCGCGAAATCGCCGATCAGCTTGGCGCTCTTTTCGGCGGCGGCGGCGAGAGACTCCGCGAGGGCGATCGGATCGTAGGAGGGGGCTGCCGCGGCTTCTTCGGCGGAGGTGGGTGTGGTCTTGGTGGACATGGCAGGGGCTCCCGGTAGGCGTTGCCTTTGCGGCGTGGTTATCGTGACGAATCGACGGCAGGCGCTGAAGCGTGGACGATCAGGATTTCAATGTGCCGGCGCGAACCGGATCCCGCCGTCGGCGGCCACGCGGCGTTCGAGCCGCCGGGCGCGCCACAGGTGGTTGAGATGGGCAATCGCCTCGCCCATCGCGAAGAAACTCTGCTGCAGATCGAGTTCGCGCCGAAAGAGGACGGGAACGAGCTCGGCCGCGCTGGCCGGCGCAGGGGCTGCGTCGATCGCCGCGGCGAGTTCGTCGAGGCGCGCGGCATGGTGGGCGCGCAACTGCGCGACGCGCAGCGGAATGCCGCGGAACGGCAGCCCGTGCGAGGGGAGGACCAGCGTGTCCGGAGGCAGTGTCTCGAACACCGACAGCGAGTCGAGAAAGCGGGCGAGCGGGTCGGCATCGGGCTCCACGCCCCAGACGCTGACATTGGTGCTGATCTTGGGCAGCAGCATGTCGCCGGAGATGAGGACGCCATTCGCGGTTGAATAGAGCGACGCGTGTTCCGGCGAGTGGCCGTGGCCTTCGAGCACGCGCCAGGAGGTTCCGGCACCCGGACGCGTCTCGCCGTCGAGCAACCGATCGAACTGTTCGGGCAGTTCCGGAACGCCTCGCCGGTACTGGTTGCCGCGTCGCTCCAGCGCCGCCAAGCCGTCCGCGGCCATGCCGTGGCGGCGGAAGAGCTCGATGGTCGCGGCGACCGTGTGGCCGCTGTGCTGGCCGGCGGTCGCGTGCGCCGTCAGGAATTCGGCGTGGGTCATCGCCACCCGGACATCGTAACGCTGGGCGAGCCATGCAGCGTTGCCGACATGGTCCGGGTGGGCGTGCGTCGCGACGATCCGGCGGATCGGGCGACCGCCCAGCGTCGACGCAAGGTGACGTTCCCACAGGGTGCGCGTCGGGGCGTCGCCGTAACCGCAATCGACGAGCGTCCAGCCGTCGTCTTCGTCGTCGAGCAACCAGAGGTTGATGTGGTCGAGTGCGAACGGCAAGGGCATCCGGATCCAGCGAATGCGCGGGGCCGCGTCGATGGCGTCGCCGGGGGCTGGAGGTGCAGGGAACGGGTAGTCGAGCGCAATCGGCAGCGGCGTGTTCATGGTCGGGCCCGGCGGCGTGGAGACAGCGCAACGAAAGGCCGGAACGGATGGCATTCGCATGTCGCGACGGGAGGTTTTGTGCAACGCAACATCGTCGGGGAAACCGGTAGTCATGTCAAGCCGGTATGGTATCGTGCAGCCATGCCCGCCGTGCGTTTCGCGGCACCTTTCGGCGCCTGTCCGATCCATGTCCGTTTCCCGCCCGCCGGCCGCGCGCGCTGCGCCGAAGCCGTCGATCGCTCATCGTCCCGATCCGGCACGAGGTTCCGACGCCGATGCTGCGCCGACCTATTCGATCTCGGATCTGGCGCGCGAATTCGCACTGACCACCCGGGCGATCCGGTTTTACGAAGACGAAGGCCTGCTTTCGCCGCAGCGCAGGGGGCAGGCAAGGGTCTACGGCGATCGCGAGCGGACCCGGATAAAACTGATCCTGCGCGGCAAGCGACTCGGCCTTGCGTTGTCCGAGATCCGCGAGCTTTTCGATCTTTACGCGACGACGCGCAGCGAGCGCCCGCAGCTCGTGATGTTCCTGCAGATCCTCGCCGATCGCCGGGCAATGCTGCATCAGCAGCGCGAGGACATCGACGCGGTGCTGGCCGAGATTGCCGTCATCGAGCGCGACTGCCGGAAGCGGCTCAAGTCCGGCGACGCGCCGGTCCCGCCGTCCGGCCGATCCGTTGTCGATGGCTGACGGCGGCAGCCTTGTGTTGACGTTTACGTAAACGTAAATTAAAGTCTCCCGTCCCGCGCCGCGCGGTTGCGCCGGCACGTTCCCAGACCCGGCCCCGTGTCCGCCTCGACCTACCCGTTCGCACCCGTCAATCCGGCCTACGCCGAGCGCGTGCGCACGAGCTTCGCCCGTCAGGGCGCGATGCGGCTGATCGGCGCCGAGCTGGTCACGGTCGAGCCCGGGTACTGCGCGATCGCGTTGGTGCCTCACGCCGAGGTTTCGCAGCAGCACGGCTACGTGCACGCTGGCATCGTCAGCGCGATCGTCGACTCGGCCGGGGGCTATGCGGGTTTTTCGCTGTTTCCGGTGAATGCTTCCGTCCTGACCGTGGAATTCAAGGTGAATCTGCTCGCGCCGGCGGCTGGTGAGCGGCTCGTCGCCGAAGGTTTCGTCGTCAAGCCGGGGCGCACGCTCGCGATCACGCGCGGCGAGGTTCACGCCGAAAAGCACGGCAAACGGACGCTGGTGGCGGTGATGCAGCAGACGCTGATGGTGATGCACGGCAAGCCCGACGAATAGACGCGCAACGGCAACCGGTCCGCGGACCGGCAGCATCTTGCACGGGGCGCGAATCCGCGATCGCGCGAAAAGGAACCGCAATGGCGAATTTCCGGATGCTCGACTTTCACCTGGGCGAGACGATCGACATGCTGCGCGCGACGGTGCAGCAGTTCGCCGCTGACGAAATCGCTCCGCGCGCGGCCGAGATCGACCGCAGCAACCAGTTCCCGCACGACCTGTGGCGCAAGATGGGCGATCTGGGTCTGCTCGGGATCACGGTCGACGAGGATTATGGCGGTACGGCAATGGGCTACCTTGCCCACATCGTGGCCATGGAGGAGATCAGCCGCGCGTCGGCGTCGGTCGGGCTCTCGTACGGCGCGCACTCGAACCTCTGCGTCAACCAGATCCGCCGCAACGGTTCGGAGGCGCAGAAGCGCAAGTACCTGCCGAAGCTCGTTTCCGGGGAGCACGTCGGCGCACTGGCGATGAGCGAGCCGGGCTCGGGATCCGACGTCGTGTCGATGCGCCTGCGCGCGGACCGCAAGGCGGACAGTTACGTCCTCAACGGCAACAAGATGTGGATCACCAACGGGCCGGATGCGGACACGCTCGTCGTCTACGCGAAAACGGATCCGCAGGCGGGTCCGCGCGGAATCACGGCGTTCCTGATCGAGAAAGGCATGAGGGGCTTCTCCACGGCGCAGAAGCTCGACAAGCTGGGAATGCGCGGCTCGAACACCTGCGAGCTCGTGTTCGAGAACTGCGCGGTTCCGGAGGCCAACGTGCTGGGCCAGGAAGGGCGCGGCGTCAGCGTGCTGATGAGCGGGCTCGACTACGAGCGGGCAGTGCTCGCCGGCGGCTCGCTCGGCATCATGGCCGCGTGCATGGACGCCGTTCTGCCCTACGTCCACGAGCGCGCGCAGTTCGGGCAGCCGATCGGCGAATTCCAGCTGATGCAGGGGAAGCTCGCCGACATGTACACGACGATGAACGCGTGCCGCGCATACGTCTATGCCGTCGGCCAGGCGTGCGACCGCGGGGAAACCACGCGCAAGGACGCGGCCGGCGCAATCCTCTATGCGGCGGAGAAGGCGACGTGGATGGCAGGGGAGGCGATCCAGTGCCTCGGCGGCAACGGCTACATCAACGACTATCCGACCGGCCGCCTGTGGCGCGACGCCAAGCTCTACGAGATCGGTGCCGGCACGTCGGAGATCCGGCGGATGCTGATCGGTCGCGAGCTCTTCAACGAGACCAAGTGACATGGCGCTCGCGTTGAAGCCCGCGTGCGAGAAATGCGCCGCACCGCTGCCGCCCACTGCCGCGAGCGCGCGCATCTGCAGCTACGAATGCACGTTCTGTGCGTCCTGTGCGGATGCGATGAGCGGACGCTGTCCCAATTGTGGCGGTGAGCTCGTGGCGCGCCCGCGCCGCGCTGTGCCCCCGGCCGACCCGACACCGCAATGACGCTACCCTTTTGCATGTCTGCGAGGAGAATCCCATGCTGAACGACCCCATCGTGATTGTCGGTGCCGCGCGTACGCCCCTGGGTGGATTCCAGGGAGACTTCGCGGCGCTGTCCGCCAGCGACCTCGGTGCGGCCGCGATCAAGGCGGCGGTCGCACGGGCCGGGCTTGCTCCCGCCGATGTCGACAAGGTGATCATGGGCTGCGTGCTGCCTGCCGGGCAGGGACAGGCACCTGCCCGGCAGGCGTCGCTCAAGGCGGGTCTGCCGCTCGGCGCGGGCTGCACGACCGTCAACAAGATGTGCGGCTCGGCGATGGAAGCCGCGATGCTCGCGCACGACGCGCTCGTCGCCGGCACCAGCGACGTCATTGTCGCCGGCGGCATGGAAAGCATGACCAATGCGCCGTACCTGATGCCCAAGGCACGCGCCGGTTACCGGATGGGTCATCAGACCGTCTACGACCACATGTTCCTCGACGGGCTCGAGGATGCCTACGACAAGGGCCGGCTGATGGGCACATTTGCCGAGGATTGCGCATCGGCTTTCCGGTTCACGCGCGAGGCGCAGGACCAGTTCGCGCTGGCGTCGCTGGCGCGGGCGCTTGCCGCCAACAACGACGGCACGTTCGGCTGGGAGACGGTACCGGTGACCGTTCCGGGCCGCAAGGGCGAGGTCGTGATCGACAAGGACGAACAGCCGGCGAAGGCATCGCCCGACAAGATCCCGACGTTGAAGCCCGCGTTCCGCAAGGACGGGACGGTGACGGCGGCAAACTCGAGCTCGATTTCCGATGGTGCCGCCGCACTCACGCTGATGCGGCGCTCAACGGCCGAACGGCGAGGCCTGGCACCGCTGGCGGTGATCGTCGGCCACGCCACTCACGCACAGGAACCGGGGCTGTTCACGACGGCGCCGGTCGGCGCGATCGCCAAGCTCTGCGCGAAGACCGGCTGGTCGACGACCGACGTCGACCTGTTCGAGATCAACGAGGCTTTTGCCGTCGTCGCGATGGCGGCGATGAAGGAGCACGCACTGCCGCACGACAAGGTCAACGTCCACGGCGGCGCTTGCGCGCTGGGGCATCCGATCGGTGCGTCCGGCGCGCGCATCGTCGTGACGCTCCTGGGTGCGCTGCGCAAGCACGGCAAGACGCGCGGCATCGCCAGTCTTTGCATCGGCGGCGGCGAGGCCACCGCGATGGCGATCGAGCTTGTCTGACGCAGTCGCGATGCCGCGTCCGATCGACGTGCCGAATCCGCCTGCCGGCGCCGCGGCGAACGGCGCCGAGGCGATCGTTACCGCGCAGGCGACGGCTCGCGTGGCCGCATCGCACCCGCCGCTCCCGATCGTGGTCGGCTGTCCGCGCTCGGGGACTTCGCTGCTCGCCGTGATGCTCGACAGCCATCCGCAGCTCGCCATGCCGCCGGAAACCGACTTCCTCGTTCCGGCGACGCGGCTTGCGGGCGCGGGTCAGGCGCTTCGCCAACAGCTGTTCGACCTCGTCACGTTCGCGAAGGAAGGCGACTCGACATGGGCCGACTGCGGCCTCGACCAGGAAGTCTTCCGGCGTCGGCTCGATGCCATCGAGCCGTTCACCGTTGCCGACGGGGTGCGGGCGTTCTACGCGCTCTACGCCGAACAGCACGGCAAGCCACGATGCGGCGACAAGAAGCCGCACTACGTGGGAGCGCTCCCTGCGATCGGCGCGCTCCTTCCCGAAGCGCATTTCGTCCACATCATCCGCGATCCGCGGGACACCGTCCTGTCCTGGCGCCGGACGTGGTTCGCGCCTTCGCAGGACCTCGCTGTTCTCGCCCGCGGCTGGCTCGAACACGTCGTCGCCGGCCGCCGCGGCGCACGTTCGGTCGCGCACTACCTCGAGGTCCGGTACGAGAATCTCGTGCTCGTTCCGGAGCGCGTTCTGCGCCGGGTGTGCGATTTCATCGGACTGCCCTACGAGCCGGCGATGCTCGACTACGAAAGGCGGGGCGAGGCGCGCATCGCCAGCCTGCGTGAGCGTGCCGGTGCGGATGGATCGGTCGCAGTGTCGCGGGACCAGCGGTCGCGCATTCATGCGAACCTTGCCCGTCCCCCGCTCGCCGGTCGCGTGCGCGCCTGGGAGCGCGAAATGTCCGTCGATGACCGCCGCAGGGTCGAAGCAATCCTCGGCCCCGCCCTCCAGCAACTGGGCTACGAGTCCTGACATGCCGAGCCTCGACAACTACCTGCTGTTCCTCGTCGCCAGCGTTCTGCTGGTGCTGACACCCGGACCGAACCTGCTTTACCTGGTGTCGCGAACGCTGTGCCAGGGTACGGTCGCAGGCCTCGTGTCGCTGGCCGGCACGACGACCGGCTTCGTCGTGCACATCCTCGCCGCCGCGCTCGGACTGTCGGCGGTGTTCCTCGCCGTTCCGGTTGCCTACGATGCGCTGCGCTGGGCCGGGGCCGCCTACCTCGTCTATCTCGCCTGGGATGCCGTGCGGCCGGGCAGCGGCGGCGTGTTCGCGCCCCGCCGGCTGCCCGAGGCCAGCCCCGGCAAGCTGTACCGCATGGGGCTCCTGACGAGCATCCTCAATCCGAAGGTGGCGCTCTTCTATCTCGCGCTGTTTCCGCAGTTCGTCGAGCCTGCGCGCGGGAGCGTCTTCGTGCAGTCGCTGGTGCTGGGCGCGACGCAAATCGTCATTGCCGTGATCGGCGACACGATGTTCGTGCTGGCCGCCGCCGCCGTCGCGCGCTGGCTCGCCGAGCGGCCCGTGTGGGCGGCGGCACAGCGCTGGGTCCTCGGGGGCGTATTCGTTGCAATCGCGGCGAAGCTCGCGCTCGACGCCAGACGATGATTGACGCCCGGACACCCGAGGAGATCGAACGCGGTACCGAGACGGCGCGCTGCCGTGCTGCCATGCGCCCGTGATCGACTGGGAAGACGATGCTGCTCAACGAAACGCAACAGATGATCCGGGACACCATGCGCGGCTTTGCGAAGGCGGAGCTCGCGCCCAATGCGCCGCGGTGGGACCGTGATCACCACTTTCCACGCGCGGCGCTGCACGCGCTCGGCGGCCTCGGGGCGCTGGGCATGGTGGTCCCCGAAGAGTGGGGCGGCGCCGGCCTCGACTACGTTTCGCTGGCCGTGGCGCTCGAGGAGATCGCCGCCGGCGACGGCGCGACATCGACGATCGTCAGCGTGCAGAATTCGGTCGTGTGCGGCCCCATCAATGCGTTCGGCACCGCTGCCCAGAAGGAGCGCTACCTGAAGCCGCTCGCGCGCGGCGAGCGCTTCGGCTGCTTCTGTCTCACCGAGCCGCACGTCGGCTCGGACGCGGGCGCAATTGCGACGCGCGCGGAAAGGCAGGGCGACCACTGGGTGTTGAACGGCGTCAAGCAATTCATCACGACGGGCAAGAATGCCGATGTCGCGGTAGTGTTCGCGGTCACCGACAGGACGGCCGGGAAGAAAGGCATTTCCGGTTTCATCGTCGACACGGGTGCGCCCGATTTCGTCCCCGGTTATGTCGTCGCGCGGGTCGAGGAAAAGCTGGGGCAGCGGGCGTCGGATACGGCGCAGATCGTGTTCGAGAACTGCCGGGTGCCGGCCGCGAACCTACTCGGGCGCGAGGGCGAAGGCTACCGGATCGCACTCGCGAATCTCGAAGCGGGCCGCATCGGCATTGCGGCGCAGGCGGTCGGGATGGCCCGTGCCGCCTTCGACGCGGCCGTCGCGTATGCCGGCGAGCGCACGAGCTTCGGCAAGCTGCTTGTCGAGCACCAGGCGATCAATTTCAAGCTCGCCGACATGGCGACGCAGATCGAAGCGGCGCGACAACTGGTGTGGCACGCCGCCGCATTGCGCGACGCGGGCTTGCCCTGTCTCAAGGAGGCGTCGATGGCGAAGCTGTTCGCCTCCGAAATGGCCGAGCGCGTGTGCTCGGACGCGATCCAGATCCACGGCGGCTACGGGTACGTCACCGATTTCCCGGTCGAGCGGATCTACCGCGACGTCCGCGTCTGCCAGATCTACGAAGGAACCAGCGAGATCCAGCGGCTGGTCATCGGCCGCGCCCTCGCCGGGTGATCGGATGGCAACGAATCACGGGCCCGCAGCCGCCGCGCCTCGCGCCGGAGCCGTAGGTCTCGGTGGCGGCGGCCGCGGCAGGATGACGTTACGCGAGCGGAAGAAACATTCATGAACGCCCCGATCGAGTTCTACTTCGACCTCTCTTCGCCTTACGGGTACCTTGCCGCGCAGAAGATCGATGCGCTCGCGGCGAAGCACGGTCGCTCCGTCGACTGGCGTCCCATCCTGCTCGGCGTCATGTTCAAGGCCACGGGGATGGCGCCGCTCACCGAAGTGCCGATGAAGGGCGAATACTCGAAGCGCGATTTCCCGCGCAGCGCGCGATTTCACGGGCTGTCGTTCCGGATGCCGTCGCGGTTTCCGGTCCCGACGCAGGCGGCGGCCCGCATCATCCTGTGGGTCAAGGAGCAGGACCCCGCGCGCGCCGTACGCGTCGCCAAGGCGATGTTCCACGCGTATTTCGTCGACGACATCGACATCTCCGATCCCGAGGCGGCGGCCGCGATCGCGGCGCGCGAGGGTGTCGATCCCGTCGCGGCCCGCGCTGCCGTCGACGATCCGGTGGTCAAGGACGCGCTCCGGCGCGAGGTGGAGCAGGCGCTCGCGCGCGGCGTCTTCGGATCACCGTTCCTGATCGTCGACGGCGAGCCGTTCTGGGGACTCGACCGATTCGACCAGATCGACAAGTGGCTCGCGACCGGAGGATTCTGAGGCGATGGCCGAATACACCCTTTACTGCTTTGCCCAATCCGGCAACGCGTACAAGCCGGCGTTGATGCTCGAACTTGCCGGCGCGGACTGGGCACCGCGGTTCGTCGACTTCTTCGGCGGCGAAACGCGAGCCCCCGCCTACCGGGCGCTCAACGTGATGGGCGAGGTGCCGCTGCTCGAGCACCGCGGCCTCCGCCTGACGCAATCCGGCGTCATCCTCGACTATCTGGCCGAAACGCTCGGCCGGTTCGGCGCTGCCGACACGGCGGAGCGCCGTGAAATCCTGCGCTGGCTGCTGTGGGACAATCACAAGTTCACGAGCTACACGGCGACGTACCGCTTCATGCGCAACTTTGTCAAGAATCCGGATGCTGGCGCGCTGGCCGAATTCCGCAAGCGTGCCGAAGCGGCATGGGGCGTGCTCAACGCCCATCTCGACCGGCGTGCATTTGTGGTCGCGGAGCGGCCGACGATCGCCGACCTCTCGCTCTGCGGCTACCTCTTCTGGCCCGACGAGATCGGCGTCGACTGGTCAGGGTATCCGGCGATCGACGCGTGGCTTGCGCGGATCGAGGCGCTGCCGCGCTGGCAGCCTCCGTATGCGCTGATGCCCGGCCATCCGCGCCCGGCGGCCTGAAGTCATTCCCGGCCTGCACCCATGCCCGTTCTCGAAACCCGCGTCGACGCCCGTGACGCCACGTTCGCCAGGAACCGAGAGGCGATGGCGGCGCTCGTCGCCGACCTGCGCGCCAAGGTCGCCGTCGTGGAAATGGGCGGCGGCGAGGGACCGCGCGCGAAGCATGCAGCGCGCGGCAAGCTGCTGCCTCGGGAACGCGTCCGGATGCTGCTCGATCCGGGCTCGCCGTTCCTCGAGTTCTCCCAGCTCGCTGCCTGGGACATGTACGACGACAACATCGCAGCCGCCGGGATCATCACCGGCATTGGCCGCGTCGCCGGCCGCGAATGCCTGATCGTCTGCAACGACGCCACCGTGAAGGGCGGTACCTACTTCCCGCTGACGGTGAAGAAGCACGTCCGCGCGCAGGAGATCGCGCGCGAGAACAATCTTCCGTGCATCTATCTCGTCGACTCGGGCGGGGCGAATCTGCCCAACCAGTTCGAAGTGTTCCCGGATCGCGACCACTTCGGGCGCATCTTCTACAACCAGGCGACGATGTCGGCGCAGGGGATTCCGCAGATCGCCGTCGTGATGGGATCGTGCACGGCCGGCGGCGCCTACGTGCCCGCGATGTCGGACGAATCGATCATCGTCAAGGAGCAGGGCACGATCTTCCTCGGCGGCCCGCCGCTGGTGAAGGCCGCGACCGGCGAAATCGTCACCGCGGAAGAGCTCGGCGGGGCCGACGTTCACACGCGCGTGTCGGGCGTGGCCGACCACCTCGCGCTCGACGACCACCACGCGCTGGCCATCGCGCGCCGGATCGTGGGCAACCTGAACCGCCCGAAGCGGCTCACGACCGAGGTCCGCGATCCGGTGCCGCCCCGATTTGCGCCCGAGGAGATCTACGGCGTCATCAACGCGGACATCAAGAAGCCCTACGACGTCCGCGAGGTGATCGCGCGAATCGTCGACGGCAGCGAGTTCGACGAGTTCAAGGCGCGCTACGGCACGACGCTGGTGACCGGCTTCGCGCGCGTCTGGGGCTACCCGGTCGGATTCGTGGCCAACAACGGCATCCTGTTCTCGGAGTCGGCGCTCAAAGGCGCGCACTTCATCGAATTGTGCGCGCAGCGCGGCGTGCCGATCGTGTTCCTGCAGAACGTCACCGGCTTCATGGTCGGACAGAAATACGAGGCGGGTGGCATCGCCCGCGACGGTGCCAAGATGGTCACCGCGGTGTCGTGCGCGCAGGTGCCGAAGTTCACCGTGATCATCGGCGGCAGCTACGGCGCGGGCAACTACGGGATGTGCGGCCGCGCCTTCGGTCCGCGCTTCCTGTGGATGTGGCCGAACGCGCGCATCTCGGTCATGGGTGGCGAGCAGGCCGCGACGGTGCTGGCAACCGTCCGGCGCGATGCGATCGAGGCGAAGGGCGGGCACTGGTCGGCCGAAGACGAAGAGGCATTCCGGGCGCCCGTCCGCGCGAAGTACGAAACGGAAGGCCACCCGTATTTCGCGAGCGCGCGGCTCTGGGACGACGGCATCATCGATCCGGCCGACACCCGCAGGGTGCTGGGGCTCGCCATCTCGGCGTCGCTCAACCGCCCCGTCGAGCCGACGCGATTCGGCGTGTTTCGCATGTGAGGATCTGAATGGCAGCGACGAGAACAGGGGCACCGACAGCGAAGGCGTCGGGCGCCGCGAGAAAGGCGAAGGCAGGCGCGAAGCGCGGCTACGAGAACGCTCGCCGTCGAGGTGCGCAACGGGATTGCGCTGCTGGCACTCGCGCGGCCGGACGTGCACAACGCATTCGATGACGTCCTCGTCGCGGAGTTGACGTCGGCGCTGCTGGCGCTCGAAGCGGACGCCGCCGTGCGCGCGGTCGTGCTGTTGGGGCAGGGGAGGAGCTTCTGCGCCGGCGCCGACCTCAACTGGATGCGCAGGATGGCGGCATACGGTCACGCGGAAAACGTCGCCGATGCCGCGGCGCTCGCGACCATGCTGAAGACGCTCGCGCGGCTGACGAAGCCGACGATCGCGCGCGTCCACGGTGCGGCCTACGGCGGCGGCGTTGGCCTGGTTGCATGCTGTGATATCGCCGTGGCGGCGCAGGAAGCGACTTTCGCGCTTTCCGAGGCCAGGCTCGGCCTCATTCCGGCGACGATCGGCCCGTATGTCGTCGAGGCCATCGGCGCGCGCGCCGCGCGCCGCTATTTCCTGACCGCCGAGCGCTTCGAGGCGGCGGAGGCCTATCGGATCGGTCTGGTCCACGACATCGTGCCTCGGACGGAGCTCGACACCCGGATCAACGAGCTGCTGGGCCCGCTTCTGCTCGCCGGGCCGCACGCGCAGGCCGAGAGCAAGGCGCTCGTCCGCGCGGTTGGCGAGCGGCCGATCGACGACGCCCTGATCGCCGACACGGCGCAGCGGATCGCGCGGGTGCGTGCGTCGCCCGAGGGTCGTGAGGGCGTGGCGGCGTTCCTCGACAAGCGGGTTCCGGCCTGGGTGCCGCCGACGCTGAGCAAGCCATGAACGCCGTGCCGGGCCTCACGCAGTTCGACACGTGGCAGCTGGTCGCCCTCGCTGCCGCGCTCGGCTGGGCGAGCGGCATCCGTCTCTACGCGGTGCTCTTCATCGTCGGCGGAGCGGGCTACCTGCACTGGGTGGAGCTGCCGGGCGGACTGACGGTGCTCGCGCATCCCTGGGTGCTGGCGGCCTCGGGCTTCATGTTCTGCGTCGAATTCTTCGCCGACAAGATCCCGGGCGTGGATACGCTGTGGGACACCGTGCATACATTCATCCGCATACCGGCGGGCGCGGCGCTGGCCGCCAGCGTGTTCGGCGACTCCTCGGCCGCCGCGTCGCTCGCCGCGGCGATCGTCGGCGGGTCGCTTGCCGCCGGCAGCCATATCGCGAAGACGGGCAGCCGCGCGGTCATCAACACCTCGCCCGAGCCGTTCTCGAACTGGGCGGCATCGGTGGGCGAGGAGCTCGTCGTCGGCACCGTGCTGTGGCTCGCCTTCGAATATCCGATCGCCGCGTTGATCGTGCTGTCGGTGCTGATCGCGCTGATGATCTGGCTCATCCCCAAGGTCTGGCGTTTCCTCAGGAGGCTCTTCGGCCGTCTCGCGGGGGCCGCGCCGGCGTCGCCTTCCCGTGCCGGATCGACGACCGATCATCCCGCCGATGTTTGACAAGATCCTGATCGCGAATCGCGGGGAGATTGCCTGTCGCGTCGCGCGGACGGCGCGGCGCATGGGTATCGCCACGGTGGCCGTCTATTCGGATGCCGACGCGTACGCGCTGCACGTCGCGGCGTGCGACGAGGCCTACCGGCTGGGACCGCCGCCGCCGCGCGAGAGTTACCTCAGGGGCGACGCCATCATCGAGATCGCGCGGCGCGCCGGTGCGCAGGCGATCCATCCGGGTTACGGCTTCCTGTCCGAGAACGAGGACTTCGCTGCCGCGTGCGCGCGGGCGGGAATCGCATTCATCGGTCCGCCGCCGTCCGCGATCGCCGCGATGGGTTCGAAGGCGGCGGCCAAACGCATCATGGGCGCGGCGAAGGTCCCGCTGGTACCCGGCTACCACGGCGACGACCAGGACCCCAAGCTGCTCGCGCGCGAGGCCGGGAAGATCGGCTTCCCCGTGCTCATCAAGGCCACGGCGGGAGGCGGCGGCAAGGGCATGAAGATCGTCGAGCAAGCCGGCGAGTTTGCGGCTGCCCTTGCCTCCGCGCAGCGCGAGGCCAAGGCGGGCTTCGGCGATGATCGCGTCCTGATCGAGAAATACCTGACGGCGCCGCGGCACATCGAGATCCAGGTCTTTGCCGACACGCACGGCAATGCGGTGTACCTGTTCGAGCGCGATTGTTCCGTGCAGCGGCGGCACCAGAAAGTGCTGGAGGAGGCGCCGGCGCCCGCGATGCGGCCCGAGCATCGTCGTGCGATGGGAGAGGCTGCCGTCGCCGCCGCGAAGGCGATCGGATACGTCGGCGCCGGAACCGTCGAGTTCATCGCGGCGGACACGTTCGCCCGCGACGGCACGTTCTACTTCATGGAAATGAATACGAGACTTCAGGTCGAGCACCCGGTGACCGAAATGGTCACCGGACTCGATCTGGTCGAATGGCAGTTGCGTGTGGCCGCGGGCGAACCCCTGCCGGCACGCCAGGAACAGCTCGCGCTGTCGGGCCACGCGATCGAGGCGCGTATCTATGCCGAAGACCCGGACCGCGGATTTCTGCCGTCGATCGGAAGGCTCGTCCATCTGCGCGCTCCCCCGACGAGCGGAGCGGTGCGTGTCGACACGGGTGTGCGCACGGGCGACGAGATCACGCCGTTCTACGATCCGATGATCGCCAAGCTGATCGTCCACGGCGAGGACCGGGCGGCTGCGCTGCGGCGGCTCGCGGAGGCGCTCGCGCAATACGAGATTGTCGGCGTCGCGACCAACGTGGCATTCCTGCAGCGAGTCGTCGCCCACACCGCGTTCGCGTCGGGCGCTGTCGATACCGGTCTCATCGCCCGTCACCAGGACGCGCTGTTTCCGCCGCCCGCGCCCGCGTCGAAGGACGCGATCCTCGCCGCGGCGCTGGCGGAGGTGGAGGCGCTCGCCCGGGAGCGCGCGGCGAGCGCGCGTGCCTCGGGCGATCCGCATTCGCCCTGGCATGCCGTCGACCCGTGGTGGCCGAACTCCGCCATTCACGCGATCGGGCTCACGTTCGCCGATGGCGATGTCCGCCACGACATCGGCTTATCGCGTCAGGGCGACGGCTGGCGCGTCCGGACGCGTGACGGTCCGGTCGACGCGAAAATCGAGGCACGCGACGGTCGACTCGGCATCGTCGTCGGCGGCGCAGAGTTCGTCGCCACGGTCGTTCCCGATGGCGAGGAGCGTCACGTGTTCTGCGCCGGCAGGCACGCGCGGCTCGTGGTCGTCGACCGGCTGGCGCATGCCGGCGAGGAGGAGATTCATGGCGGGCACCTGACCGCGCCGATGTCGGGAACCGTCGTGGCGGTGATGGTGAAGCCGGGCGACAAGGTCGCCAGGGGGGCACCGCTGATGATCCTCGAGGCGATGAAGATGGAGCACACGATTGCGGCCCCGGCCGCGGGTGTGGTCGCGGCGGTCAACTACGGCGCGGGCGACAGGGTTCAGGAAGGCGCCGATCTCGTCGATCTCGACGATGCCTGACGGGCGAGCCCCCGGCACCGGCATCGTGGCGCATTGAAGATCCTGTTGCAGGTGCCGGGCCGCGCCGTCGAACCCTGGCACGCGGCGCTTGCGGCCGAGCTTCCCGACGCGGAAATCTCGGTCTGGCCCGCGGCACCGGCACGTCCGGACTACGCGCTCGTCTGGAAGCCGCCGGCGAACCTCTTTGCCGCGGTTCGCCCCTCGCGCGCCGTGTTCAATCTCGGCGCGGGCGTCGACGCGTTGCTCGCCCTATCGACGCTGCCGCGCGACGTGCCGGTCGTCCGCCTCGAAGACGCGGGCATGGCCACGCAGATGGTTGAATACATTATCTTCGCGGTCCTGCGCGCGTATCGCGAAATGGACGTCTACGCCGAGCAGCAGCGCAACGGTGAATGGCGCCCGCGCACCCGGCTCCCGAAATCCGAGTTCGCCGTCGGCATTCTCGGACTCGGGGTTCTCGGGCGGGCCGTGGCGTCGGCGCTCCTGGCGCTAGGCTTTCCGGTTCGGGGCTGGACGCGGGAATACAGAGCGGCCCCCGACGTCGAGAGCTTTGCGGGGCCGGGGGAACTCGCGGCTTTTCTGGCGGGAACGCGCGTCCTCGTGTGCCTGCTGCCGTCGACCCCCGATACGCGCGGACTTCTCAACCGGAGAACGCTCGCGCAGTTGCCGCGGGGCGCGCATTTCGTGAATGTCGCGCGCGGCGAAATCGTGGTCGACGAGGACCTCCTCGCCCTGCTGGATGCCGGTCATGTTGCGGGAGCGATGCTCGACGTGTTCTCCGTCGAGCCGCTGCCGCCGGAGCACCCGTTCTGGCATCATCCACGCGTCGTGGTGACGCCGCACGTTTCCGCGGTGACCGTCATCGCCGATTCGATCGCGCAGGTGGCCGCGAAGATCCGCCGGCTCGAGACCGGGCAGCCGGTCAGCGGCATCGTCGATCGAACGCTCGGCTATTGAGCCGTTGGCTGGAGAAGGACGTGGGGACTGAACACAGGCTGCCGACGCGCGTGCGACTGGTCGAGGTCGGTCCACGCGACGGGCTGCAGAACGAGAAGGCGATGGTGCCGACCGACGTGAAGGTGGCGCTGATCGACCGGCTGACCGACGCGGGGCTCCCCGTTGTCGAGGCGACGAGTTTCGTTTCGGCGAAATGGGTGCCGCAGATGGCCGACGCGGCGGAGGTCATGGCGCGCATCCGGCGCAAACCCGGCGTTCGCTATCCGGTACTGACCCCCAACATGAAGGGCTTCGAAGCCGCGCTTGCCGCCGGGGCCGACGAAGTCGCCGTGTTCGTCGCCGCTTCGGAGACGTTCTCGCAGCGGAACATCAACTGCTCGATCGCCCAGAGCATCGAGCGCGCACGACCGATCTACGAGGCTGCAAGGGCCCGGGGAATCCGCGTGCGCGGCTACATCTCGGTGGTGCTGGGCTGCCCCTACGAAGGCGAGGTCGCGCCGGCAAAGGTGGCCGAGGTCGCCGCCGCGCTGCACGCGCTCGGAAGCTACGAGGTCTCGCTCGGCGACACGATCGGCGTCGGCACCGCGGGCAGGGCGCAGGCGCTGATCGCTGCCGTTGCGCAGAAGGTCCCGGTCGCGGCGCTTGCGGGCCACTTCCACGACACCTACGGTCAGGCGCTTGCCAACGTCTACGCGGCGATGGAGCTCGGCGTGGCCACCTTCGATTGCTCGGTGGCCGGCCTGGGAGGGTGCCCCTATGCGAAGGGTGCGACCGGCAACGTGGCGAGCGAGGACGTCGTCTATCTGCTCGACGGCATGGGCATCGAGACCGGAGTCGATCTGACGAAGCTGCGGATGGCGGGCAAGTTCATCTCGGATCACCTCGGCCGACCGTCCGCGTCGCGCGTCGCGCGTGCGCTCGCGGCCCGGGACCCGATCTCGACAATCGCATGAGCACCGCCGCCAATCGCCGCACTGCCGCGCAGTCGCCGGACGGCGTTGCATCGCCCTGCGTCAGCGTCTGTGTGCTGGACGAGAAGAGCGGCCTTTGCGTCGGGTGCTTCCGCACGCTCGACGAGATCGCGGCCTGGAGCGTGCTCGATGCCGACGCGAAGCGCGGCGTGCTGGCGGCGCTGCCGGCGCGACGCGCGGCGTCCGGAAAGCTTCCCCGATGACCATCGCCGACTGGTACTTCGATTTCGTTTCGCCGTTTGCCTACCTGCAAAGCGAAGAGCTCGGGAAACTCGGGCCGCGCATCGAGATTCGCTACAAGCCCGTGCTGTTCGCCGGGCTGCTTGGCGCGAACGGCCAGAAAGGCCCGGCGGAGATCGCGGCCAAGCGGACGTTCACGTACCGGTTCTGCCTCTGGCAGGCGCGACGGCAGGGAATTCCGTTCAAGTTTCCACCCGAGCACCCGTTCAACCCGCTGCCGCTCCTGAGACTGGCGATCGCCTGCGATTCGTCGGCCGCCGTGGTCCACCGCATCTTCCGCTTCGTGTGGGCGGATGGCCGCTTGCCGGACTTGCCGATCGAGTGGGCGGAGCTTGCGCACGAACTCGGCGTCGCCGATCCGGACGCGGCAATCGCTTCACCGGCGGTCAAGGAAGAGCTTCGCCGCAATACCGACGAAGCGATCGACCGCGGCGTGTTCGGCGTTCCGACGCTCGCGGTCGGAGATGCGCTGTTCTGGGGTGCCGACGCGACGCCGATGGCCGCGGACTTCGTCGCGTCAGGGTGCCGCTTTGCGGACCCGGAATTCGAGCGGATCGCCAGTCTGCCGGTCGGCGCGGTGCGGCGCGGGGCCGCGGTCAAACCGGCGCGGAAGTCCTGACGACGCCATCGGCGGCGAGCGCGGCGATTTCGTCGTCCGCGTAGCCCGCCTCGCGCAGCACGGCCGACGTGTGTTCGCCCTGCGCGGGCGCGGGGCGCGCAACGGGCGTCGCCGCGTCGGAGAGCTTGTAGGCTGGGGCGTATTGCCGGCGACCGTCGGTGTCCCTGATCACCATTTCCCGTGCGACCACGTGCGGATCGACCAGCGCTTCCTCCAGCGTCTGCACCGGCGTCACGCAGCAATCGACGCCCGCGAACACGCGGTTCCAGTGGGCAAGCGGCGCGCCGGCGAAGACCGCCGCCAATTCGCGCCGGATCCGTTCGCCCTCGGTGCCGCGCGCAAGTCCGCCGCCGGCGAGATCCTCGCGCCCGACCGTCGCACACAGCAGGCGCCAGAACTTGTCCTCCAGCGCCCCCACGGCGAGCCAGCGCCCGTCCTGGGTCGCGTAAACGCCGTAGCACGGAACGCCACCGGACAGCAGGTCCTCGCCACGCGGCAATGTGCGGCCCCACTGCTCGAGTGCGTGCAACGCGAAGATGTTGTGGGCGAGCGCGCTGTCGGCCATGGCCACGTCGATGTAACGTCCGCGGCCCGTGCGTTGCGCGCCGACAAGAGCGCCGAGGATCGCGACGGCTGCGGTTGCCGCGCCGCCCAGAAGATCGGCGATCTGCAGGTTCGACAGCGCCGGCGGCCCGCCGCGGGTGCCCGTCTGATCGAGCACGCCGGCGTAGCCAAGATAATTGATGTCGTGTCCCGCCAATCGCGACCGCGGGCCGGTCTGTCCGTAACCGGTGATTGCCGCGTAGACGATGCGCGGATTGATCGCGATCGTGGCCGCGTAGTCGACGCCGAGCGCCGTGACGATGCCGGGGCGGAAGCTTTCGACGACCACGTCGGCGCGTTTGGCCAGCGCACGATAGACATCACGCCCGCGCGGGTGCTTGAGATCGAGTGCGACGCTGCGCTTGTTGCGGTTGACGGCGCGGAAGAACGCGCTGACGTCGCCGGGGGCGCTGCCCAGGCTGCGCGCGTAGTCGCCGGCGCCGGTGTCTTCCAGCTTCACGACGTCGGCCCCCAGATCGGCGAGGTAGAGCGTGCACACGGGCCCCGGCAGGAGCCGCGTCAGGTCGAGGACGCGGATGCCCGCCAGCGGCAACGCGGTCATGCCGCGCCGGCTTCGGGAATGCCCAGGTCGCGCTTGATCGCCGCCGCGGTGGCGAGCGCTTCGTCGATGGTCGGCGCAAGGCACGTCACGTGGCCCATCTTGCGGCCGCGCCGGGGCTGCGCTTTCCCGTACAGGTGCAGCTTCGCCTGGGGATGCTTGAGCACGTGCGTCCAATGGGGTTCCCGCGGATGGGTCGCGTGCGCGCCATCGAACCAGATGTCGCCGAGCAGGTTGAGCATCACGGCCGGCTCGTGCTGGCGAGTGTCGCCCAGCGGCAAGTCGGCGAGCACGCGCGCCTGCTGCTCGAATTGCGAGGTGACGCAGGCGTCGATCGTGTAGTGGCCGCTGTTGTGCGGTCGCGGGGCGATCTCGTTGACCAGCAGCGCACCGTCGGTGGTGACGAACATCTCGACGCAGAGCACACCGTGATAGTCGAGCTTCTCGGCGACCGCGGTGGCGATTCCGCGCGCGGAATCGGCCAGCGCAGCGGGCACCCGCGCCGGCACGATCGACACGTCGAGGATTCCGTCACGGTGCAGGTTTTCGGCGACCGGCCAGGTGGTCGCCTCGCCGCGGTCGTTGCGGGCGACGATCACCGAAACCTCGAAGGCGAGCGAGACCAGCGCCTCGAGCACGCACGGCTGCCCGCCCATCGCGTCGTAGGCCGCGACGACCTCGTCGGCACTCCGGACACGAATCTGTCCTTTGCCGTCGTAGCCGAAACGCGCGCTCTTGACGATGCCGGGCACGAGCCCAGCGTCGACCGCCCGGGCATCGGCGTGGCTGCGCAGGACGGCGAATCGGGTTACCGCGAAGCCGTGGCCCGCGAGGAACGTCTTTTCGCTGATCCGGTCCTGCGCGATCGCCACGCTCGCGGCCGCCGGCGTGACGCGCGCCGTGCGGGCGAGATAGTCGAGTGCGCCCGCGGGGACGTTCTCGAACTCGGTCGTGGCCGCTTGCACGGCCGAGGCCAGCAGGGCGAGAGCGCCGGGGTCGAGGTAATCGGCCTGCAGATGCCGGTCGGCGACGCTGCCGGCCGGGCTGTCCGTTCCCGGATCGAGGACGGCAACCTTGTAGCCCAGGCTCTGCGCGGCCATGCAGAACATGCGGCCGAGTTGACCGCCTCCGAGCAAGCCGAGCCAGGCGCCGGGCGGAATGATCGCGCGCCCGGCGCCGCGGCGGCGACGAACGCCGGTGGGCGTGGCCTTCGTCATGCGCTCGAGCCCCTACCCCTGCCGGCTCAGGCGGCCGGCGGCACCCGCATTGCGCGCGCGGTGTTCGTCTGCTTCAGGCGAAATGCCGCCAGCTTCTTGGCGACCGCAGGGTCGGTCGCCGCGATCATCGCGACCGCGAACAATCCCGCATTGGCCGCGCCCGCCTCGCCGATCGCGAAGGTCGCGACGGGAATGCCCTTGGGCATCTGGACGATCGACAGCAGCGAATCCTCGCCGCGCAGATACTTCGAAGGAACCGGGACCCCGAGCACCGGGACGGCCGTCTTGGCCGCGAGCATCCCGGGCAAATGCGCGGCGCCGCCGGCGCCGGCGATGATGCAGCGCAGGCCGCGCGGACCGGCATCCTCGGCGTACTCGAACATGTCGTCGGGCATTCGGTGGGCCGACACGACGCGCGCCTCGCACGCGATGCCGAACGCCTCGACCTGCGCGACGGCATGGCGCATGATGTCCCAGTCGCTCTCGCTGCCCATCACGACGCCGACGAGCGGCGCGCTCTTGCGTTGTGCCATCGATCCTCCCCACGGCCGGTCGCCGCGACCGCAACCGCAGGTCGTGTGACGCCGCTTGTTTGTGCATGATTTTATCATTCACCGCCGTCGAACCGGGCTGGCGATCCACGGTCATACGCCCGTCGTCGTGCTCCTGCGCACGTTCCGGTTGCCCGGGTCCGCCGGGTCGCCGACAATGAAGGCCATGCCAAACATTCTCGTCCTCGCTGCGTTCGTCCTGCTGACCGCCACCCGGGCGGTCGCAGCCGAACAGCCTGCAACCGCGCCGTCCGACGCCGATTTCGTGGCCGCCCACGCAGCCTTCGAGCGCGGTGACCGGGCGCGGCTCGACGCGGTGGCGCCCCGGCTCGTCGGCCATGTGCTCGAGCCCTACGTCGAGTACTGGCGCCTCAAACTGCGGCTCGACACTGCGGGCGACGACGAGGTGCGCGGCTTCCTCGCGCGGTGGCCGAACACGCCGCTGGCCGACCGGCTGCGCGTCGAGTGGCTGAAGTCGCTGGGCAAGCGGGGGCTGTGGGACCAGTTCGCGCTCGATTGGCAGCCGTCCGGATCCGAGGACGTCGAACTTGCCTGCTACGGTGCGCAGTACCGACGCATCCAGGAGGGCGATTCGGCTCTCGCGGCTGCGAAGCCTTTGTGGTTCACCGGTCAGTCGACCCCGGATGCCTGCGAGCCGCTCTTCGCGGCGCTGATCGCCAGCAAGGAGCTTTCCGTTGCGGATCGGCGGGCACGTTTCCGGCTCGCGACAGAAGCCGGCAACGTCCGCCTCGCGCGCGCAATCGCCGCCGATCTTCCGCCCGACGATCGGATCACGGTGCGCGAGTTTGCTGCCGTCGACGCGGACCCTGCCCGTGCGCTGCTGAAGGGTGATTTCCGCTGGAAGCGGCCGGGCGGCCGCGACCTCGCCCTCTATGCACTGGAACGCGCGGCGCGTAGCGACGCGGCCGCTGTGCGTGCAGCGTGGGTGCGGCAACGCGTCCAGCTGCCGCCCGCCGATCGACTGTTCGGCAACGCGCGAATCGCCTACCACGCGGCGCGGCAGCTGCTGCCGCAGGCCAACGCGTGGTATGCCGAGGCCGCAGGCGCGCCGCTGTCCGAGGCGCAGCACCAGTGGCGTGTGCGTGCCGCGCTTCGCGCCGGGGAGTGGCCCGACGTGCTGGCGGCGGTCGACGCCATGCCCGCGCCGATGGCGCAGGACCCGGCGTGGCGCTATTGGCGTGCCCGGGCGCTTGCCGCGTCGGGCCGTACGGAAGAGGCCAACGCGATCTACGCCGTTTTGGCCGGCGAGTTCAACTTCTATGCGCTGCTCGCCGCCGAGGCGCTCGGCCGTGGCGCGGAGGCGATCCGCGACGCGCGAAGCACGCCGCTGCAACCGACGGCGGAGGAACTCGCGGCGTTCGCTGCCCGACCCGATGTCCGACGTGCGGTCAAGCTCGCCGAACTGGACCTGCGACCGGAGTCGCAGCGCGAGTGGATCGGCATCGTCCGCGGTCAGTCCGACGACGGGCTGCTGCTCGCTGCCGAATACGCGCGGCGCCAGGGACTCTACGACCGGGCGATCAATACGGCCGAACGGACCAGGACGCGCCACGACTTCGGCTTGCGGTACCTGATTCCGTTCCGGGAGCAATTCGCCACGGCGGCCCGCGACCAGGACGTCGACATCACGCTGCTGCTCGGCATCGCGCGTCAGGAGTCGCGCTTTGCGCCCGACATCGTCTCGTCCGCCGGCGCGGTGGGACTGATGCAGCTGATGCCCGGTACGGCGCGCTGGGTCGCGAAGCAATTGAGCCGCGCGGACTACCGACTCGCGCAAATCGGCGACATCGCAACCAACACACAGTTCGGGGCGTACTACTACAAGTACTGGCTGGAGCGCCTGGAGCGGCTGCCGGCGCTCGCGGCGGCCGCGTACAATGCGGGCCCGAACCGCGCGCAGGCCTGGCGCAATGGCGCACCCCTCGAGGGCGCGGTCTGGGTCGAGACCATCCCGTTCAACGAAACCCGCGACTACGTCAAGAAGGTGCTCGCCAACGCGATGTTCTATGCGCGGGAACTCGGGCAGCCCTATGTGCCGCTCACGGCGCGACTGGGCACGGTCCCGCCCCGCGGCAACGGCACGGGAGACGCTGCGGTCGCCGCGGCCGCAGGCGGAATCTGACCGTGGCGACGCGTACGGTCCTGATGGTCGGGGGCAGCGGCTTTGTCGGCCGTCATGTCGTCGCGCAACTCGCCGCCGCCGGCCATCGCGTCGTGGTCCCGACGCGCCGCCGCGACAACGCGCGCGAACTCATCCTCCTTCCCACCGTCGACGTCGTCGAGGCTGACGTCAACGAACCCGCCGCACTGGGACGTCTGGCGCGCGGCGCCGACGCGGTCATCAATCTGGTCGGCATCATCAACGAGATGGACGGAGCGACGTTCGCGCGCGCGCATGTCGAACTCACCCGGAACGTCATTGCCGCCTGCAGCGCCGCCGGGATCCGGCGGCTGCTGCAGATGAGCGCGTTGAACGCGGATCCCGCCGGACCGAGCCGCTATCTGCGGTCGAAGGGAGAGGCGGAAGCGGCGATCGCGGCCTCCGGGCTCGACTGGACGATCTTCCAGCCCTCGGTGATCTTCGGCCGCGAGGACTCGTTCCTGAACCTGTTCGCGCGCCTGGTACGGGCGTTTCCCGTCGTGCCGCTCGCCGGCGCGGAGGTCCGGTTCCAGCCCGTTTACGTCGGCGACGTCGCCGCGTGCTTCGTCGGCGCGCTGGACAACGATCCGTCTATCGGAAGGAAGTTTCCGCTGTGCGGACCGAAGGTGTATACGCTGCGCGAGCTCGTGCGCTACGTCGGCGAGGTCACCGGTGCCGAGCGGCCGATCGTTCCGCTGGGCGGTGCGCTCGCCAGGTTGCAGGCGACCGCGCTCGAGTTCCTGCCCGGCAAGCTGATGAGCCGGGACAATCTCGCGTCGATGACAATCGACAGCGTGTGCGGCTGCGAATTCCCCACACTGTTCGGCGTCACCCCCACGGCGCTGGAAGCGGTTGCCCCGGATTATCTGTCGCCCGAAGCGGTCAGGAGCCGCTACGACGCCTATCGTACGCACGGCGGCCGCTGACCGCATCGGTGGCCGCGATGTCCCGCCGCACGCGTGCCCGCCAGGCTGTGAAGACCTACCGTGTCGGCGGGTCGGTGCGAGACGAGATGCTCGGACTTCCCGTCGCCGACCGTGACTGGGTTGTCGTGGGTGCGACGCCGGAAACGCTGCTGGCCTCGGGCTACCGCCCGGTAGGCAAGGATTTTCCGGTGTTCCTACACCCGGACACGCAGGAGGAATATGCGCTCGCCCGCACGGAGCGCAAGCACGGCCGCGGCTACCGGGGTTTCGAGTTCTTCGCCTCGCCCGACGTGACGCTCGAAGAGGACCTGAAACGCCGCGACCTGACGATCAACGCGATGGCCCGTGCGGACGACGGCACGCTCGTCGACCCATTCGGCGGGGAGGCGGATCTTCGTGCCGGCGTTCTGCGCCACGTCTCGGCCGCGTTTGCGGAAGACCCTCTTCGTGTCCTGCGCGTGGCGCGCTTCGCGGCTCGCTTCGGGTTCGTCGTCGCGCCCGAAACGGAGGCCCTGATGCGCGAGCTGGTGCGCTCGGGCGAGCTCGCGACACTGGCGCCGGAGCGCGTCTGGCAGGAGCTCGCGCGTGGCCTGATGGAACCGCATCCTGCGCGGATGCTCGCCGTGCTGCGCGGCTGCGGGGCGTTGGCGCAGCTGCTGCCGGAGGTCGATGCGCTGTTCGGCGTGCCGCAGCCGCAGGACTCGCATCCGGAGATCGACACCGGCGTCCATATCGGCCTGGTGCTCGAGTACGCGGCACGCCGCGAATTCCCGTTGCCGGTGCGCTACGCGGCGTTGACCCACGACCTGGGCAAGGCGCATTCACGGCCCGAAGACTGGCCGCGGCACATCGGACACGAGGCGCGCAGCGTGCGGCTGGTCGAGAAGCTCTCCGCGCGCCTGCGCGTTCCGGTCGAATGCAGGGACGCGGCGCGGCTCAACGCGCGCTGGCACGGTGTCGTTCACCGTGCCGCGGAACTGCGTCCGGCGACGTTGCTCGACCTGCTCGCGGCAGCCGATGCGATGCGTCGTCCCGAGCGGCTCGACACGCTGCTCGCCGCGTGCGAATGCGATGCGATGTCGCGTCCCGGCGCCACGGGAGGCTACCCGCCTGCGCGGATCGTGCTGGGCGCACTGGCCGCGGCGAGGCGCGTGAATGCGGGCGCCATCGCGCGACGCATCGCGGGCACAGCGGCGAAAGACAGGACAGGCGCCCCCGATGCGATCGCCAAGGCGGTGCGCGCCGCACGGCTGGCGGCGCTGCGGGACTGGAAGCGCGCGCAGCCAGGTCGCGGGAATGACCGTGCCGCGAATCAGATGCGGTAGGCGACCGCTCGCATGACGTCCGCAGCCACGCGCATCAGGCCCCTTATCGGCGCCGGCAGATCGACCGCACCGGCAGCCAGCGCCATCGCGCCGTGGCGCGCTTCGTCGACGCGCATCTGCTCGACGATGGCCCGGCTCTTCGCGTCGGCAGGCGGAAGCCGGTCCATGTGGCCGGTCAGGTGCTCCTCGACTTGACGCTCGGTTTCGACGACAAAGCCCAGATTGACGCGGTCGCCGGCAACGCCCGCCGCAACGCCGATCGCGAACGAGCCCGCGTACCACAGCGGATTGAGCAGCGAGCTGCGGTCGTCGAGCTCGACCAGACGCTGGTGGGTCCAGGCGAGGTGCTCCTCCTCCTCCCGCGCCGCCTGCGCGAACTCATCGCGAATCCGGGGATCGCGCGCGACAAGCGCCTGCGCGGCATACAGCGCCTGCGCGCAGACCTCGCCGGTGTGATTGACACGCATCAGCCCGGCCGCGTGGCGCCGCTCCTCCGGAGGCAGGTCGACGTCGGGCAGCGACGTACCCGGCACCGGGCGGCTCGTCGAAGGGTGCCCGGCCAGCGTACGCAGGGCGCGGTCGAAACTGACGATCAGGTCGTCGATCATCGCGTCATCGTACCAAAACTCACGCCACAGCGGACGCCGAAAAAAGAACGGGCGCCCGAAGGCGCCCGTCCGCGGTACAGCCCGGCCGAAGCCGGATCGCGATTCGCTTCTCTTAGAAGAAGTGGACCGCGCCGAACACCCAGCCGGCCGGCTTGCCGCCGACGGCGATCGAGTACGGGTTGATGTTGAACGTGTACGACGCCTGCTCGCTGTTGTTGATCTTGACGTAGCCGGCGTAGGTCAGCGTGCGCTTCGACAGCGGGTACGTGTAGCTGATTTCGTACTGCTGCGAATCGGTCTGGTCGCCCTTCGCCAGGCCCGCGACGCGCGAGCCGTCGGCCGCGCTGCCCGTGCCCTTGGCCGCATCGCCGTAGAAGACATACACTTGGCCCGGACCCGCCGGAACCGTGACGCCGAGGCCCCAGAAGTTGCGCTTGATGTCGCCCGACAGCACTTCGTACTTCATGACTTCGTACACGGCGCCCACGCGGACAACACCGAAGTCATAGCCACCGGCCACCGAGAGCGCGGAGTCGCTCTTGCCGGCGAGTACCGGGTGTTGTTGTGCTGTTCGTACGCGATGCCCAGCTGGATCGGGCCGTTGTTGTAGAAGCCGCCCGTGCTCCACACGCCGGCGTTCGACGCGGCGCCCGGGGTCGGCGCGTAGCCGCCGTACTGGACGCTGGCCGTGAAGCCCTTCATGTTCGGCGTGTCGTAACGGACCGAGTTCTGCAGCCGGTCGTCGAAGCCGCCGCTCTGCGGCTGGCCGGCGAAGCCCTGCGCCCACAGCGACGCGGTCGACAGGATCGAGGTCGTCAGCGTCGGGACGTTACCGAAGATCGGGTGAATGTCGTCGTACGGGGCCAGGAAGCGGCCCATCTTGAACGTACCCCACGCGCCCTGCAGGCCGACGAAGGACTCGCGGCCGGCCAGCGTGCCGCCCGACTGCGCCGGGTTGATCGACGACTCGACCTGGAAGATCGCCGAAAGACCGCCACCCAAGGCTTCCGTGCCACGGATACCGAAACGCGACGAGTTGCTGCCGAGCCGGTAGACGTTAGGGTTCGTGCCGTTCGCCTGTTTGCCGTTGACGAACTCGACGTCCAGATTGACGCGACCGTACAGCGTCACGTTCGCGGTCTGCGCTTGTGCCAGCGGGGCAGCCAGCAGGCCCGCGATGGCGACAGCGACAAGCTTCTTGTTCATGAAGTCTCTCCTCTAACGGATAAAATTGGCAAGGAAACAGGCCATTGCGCTTGCCGTCTGAACCTTCTCAGGGATGTCGAGAAGTTGCGACCATTGTGCCAAATCGTCCAATCGCGTGGCAAGGTAAAGTCCGACTGTCCCGGCATGGGGGACGCCCTTGTTGTTAAAACGCGACAGGCAAGGCCAGCTGACGGGCGCCCGATGTCGCGAAACGGTGCGGATGGTTACGCGAAGCACCGTCGATAACGCCATGATCAGCATGCATAAATTACAAAATCCTCATCGCGACGGCCCGCCGGCGCATTCGCGGGCCTATTTGGCCTGTTTTGCCAAAAGGAATCGCCCTCGCCCGAATCACTTTCGCACGCGCCGAGCGCTCTGTGCGAAATCCCTGGAAATCGATTGCGACCGGGCCCTGGGATGACGGGCTTTTGGGCAATTTCCGGACCGATGGTGCTGGCGGCGTGTGCCCTCGCCGTCCTGTTCCATTGGCGCGACAGGATGCCGCATGACCGCCCCAACGCACGATCGTTGCACGAACGCCCGATGCTTCGGGTGGGGGGTCTGTCGATCTGGGCGGGTTGCCTGCCGGCGGCAATCGCGGCTATCGATGCGATCCCGGGCGGCGCCGTGACACTCGCCGCCGCCGTTGTGGTCGCGGCCGTGTCGCTGCTCGATGACTGGCGTGGCGTGCGTGCCCGGACCAGGCTAGCCGTGCAACTGCTCGCTGCGGCAGCGGTGGCGTCGGTGATCGTCGATGTGCACGGTGCGACCGCGTTCGGAGCCCAATGGCCGCGCTGGGCCGGCATCGCGGTCGGCGCCGTCGCGATCGCCTGGTCGGCGAACCTGTACAACTTCATGGACGGCAGCGACGGGCTCGCCGCGGCGATGACGGTCGCCGGCTTCGCGACCTACGGCATTGCGGCGTGGTTCGCCGGTGCGTCGCCGCTGGCCGCCTTTGCGGTTGCTGCGGCGACGCTGCCGTTGCTCGCGCTGAACTGGCCACCGGCCCGCGTGTTCATGGGCGACGTCGGTGCGGTGCCGCTGGGTTTTCTGGCTGCGACATTTGGTCTCACCGGATGGCGTGCGGGGATCTGGCCCGCGTGGTTCCCGCTGCTCGTGTTCCTGCCCTTCATCGCCGACGCGAGCGTCACGGTCGTCCGCCGGCTGATGCGCCGGGAGCGCCTCTGGGAAGCCCATCGCGAGCACTACTATCAGCGACTCCACCGGCTCGGCGCGGGGCACCGCGGAACATTGCTGTTCTTCGGTGTTCTGATGACAGGTACCGCGACTTCCGCACTGTTCACGCTGGCCAGCGACGCGACGGTTGGATGGCTGGTCCTCGGCGCGTGGTGCGTGGTTTTTTTCCTGCTCTTTGCCGGCATTGATTATCATTGGAACCGACGCACCCCGGCCTCAAGATGAAGCAACCCCAAAACTGGCGCGCCTGGCTCGCTTTCCTGCATGACCTCTGCGCTGCGACCCTAGCCTGGGTCGCAATATACTGGCTCCGATTCAATCTCGATTTCGGCGAGCCGTATCTCGCCGACATGTGGTGGACGCTCGCGTGGATCGTCCCGCTCCAAGGCGGAATCTTCCTCGCCTTCGGCCTCTACCGCGGGCTCTGGCGCTTCGCGAGCATGCCCGACCTGCAGCGAATCGTGCTCGCCGCCGGGCTGGGTGCGCTGCTCATTCCACTGGTTCTGGTGATGCTTCAGCTGCAGGCAGTGGTGCCGCGCAGCGTGCTGATCTTCTACCCGGTCGTGCTGATCTTCCTGATGGCCGGCGACCGGTTCGCGTACCGGATCTGGAAGGAGCACAGGCTCTACAGTCCCTTCGCCGCGCTGGGCGAGCCGGTGCTGATCATCGGGGCGGGCGAGGCGGGTGCGCGGCTGACCTACGAGTTCGCCCGCAGCCGGCAATGGCGCGTGGTTGGCCTGCTCGACGACGACCCGGCCAAGCAGGGGCGCCTTCTGCGCAACGTGAACGTGCTGGGCCCGATCGGCGGATTGGCGTTCTGGGCGCGCAAGTTCGGCGTGCGCAAAGTCATCATCGCCCTGCCCTCGGCCGACCACGGTGTCCGGCGCCGAGTCGCGGAGATCTGCGCCGACAACGGACTCGAGGCGCTGACGGTTCCGTCGTACGAGGACCTCATCAGCGGGCGGTCGGCGTTGACGACGATCCGCACGATCGAGCTCGACGACCTGCTGGGCCGCGATCCGGTCGTGCTGGACAACGACGGACTCGCCGAGTGGCTCGGCAACCGCGTGGTGCTGGTAACCGGCGCCGGCGGCTCCATCGGTGCCGAATTGTGCCGGCAGATCGCGCGGTTCCGGCCGGCGCGGCTCGTTCTCTTCGACATTTCCGAAGCCGCGGTCTACGAGATCCAGATCGCGCTCCGCGACGCATTCCCGCAGCTGCCCATGGCGGCCGTCGTCGGCGACGTGAAGCACGCCGCGCTGGTGGAGGAGGTGCTCGCACGCGAGCGCCCGCATGTGATCTTCCACGCGGCGGCCTACAAGCACGTCCCGCTGATGGAGGAGACCAATGCGTGGCAGGCGGTGCGCAACAATGCCTACGGGACCTGGGTGCTCGCACGCGCGGCCATCGCGGCGAAGGTCGAGAAATTCGTGCTGGTGTCGACCGACAAGGCGGTGAATCCGACGAACGTGATGGGCGCGACGAAGCGGCTCGCCGAAGTCGTCTGCCAGAGCCTGCGGGGCGCGGGCACGCAGTTCGTGCTGGTCCGCTTCGGCAACGTCTTCGGCAGCGCCGGCAGCGTCATTCCGCGATTTCGCGAGCAGATCGCGCGCGGCGGCCCGGTCACGGTCACTCATCCGAACATCACACGCTATTTCATGTCGCTTTCCGAGGCCACGCAGCTGTTGCTGCAGGCCGGCCTGCAGGGCAAGGGAGGCGAGATTCTCGTGCTCGACATGGGCGAGCCGGTGCGCATCGTCGATCTCGCCCACGACATGATCAAGCTGTCGGGGGCCGACCCGGACCGGATTCCGATCGTGTTCACGGGCCTGCGGCCGGGCGAGAAGCTCTACGAAGAACCGCTGGCATCGGAGGAGGCAACGCTGCCCACGCCACATCCGAAGCTGCGCATCGCGCAGGCCCGCGACACCAGCGGCGATGCGGTCGCGAGGATGGTAGCGTGGTGCGAGCGCGACCGTGCGGCCGATGACGCCGAAGTGCGTGCGCGGCTCAAGTCCTGGATTCCGGAGTACGCTCCATCGGCCGGCGCGCCGGTGAAACCGATTCCGGCGGAATCCTCGGTGGAAGCAACGAAGGAACCGCTGCCGCTGCGCGCTCCGCGCCGCGCCCGCTGACGGACGCCGCGCCGCCTCCCGGTGCCACGAAGACGCTGTGCCGATTGTGCATCGACGCGATGCGCAACCGGACGTCCACGCTTCAAGTCCGTACCGACGCGCCCGGGCGCGCGCCTTCGAGCGATGCGCCATAGGCCAGAAGCATCGCGGACAGCGCCCAGAACTCCTTTGCACTGCTGCGAATGAAGAAATCGTCGGTCAGGTTCTTGACCACGAAGCCTGCCAGCATGCTGATCCCGATCAGGCCGACAAATGCGAGCGTGTCGTCGGGTGAGCGCAGAAAGCGAGCGTACCGCCACGCCAGCGCCGCCAGCATCGCGACAAAGGCGGCCAGGCCCACGGCGCCGGTCTGCAGCCACTGGCTCATGAAGACGTTGTGTGCATGCGACAGCAGCGGGTTGTGCAGCGCGGCGCGCAATTCGGTCTCGAGGATCGACTTGCCGAAGCCATGCCCGGTGAGCGGTCGCTCGGCGATGCGCGCGGCGGTGTAGTCCCACAGCGCAATGCGCGGATCGCGCTCGAGCGTCTCGCGTACGCTCGTGTGTGGCGGAAAATGCAGCGCGGCGCGCTCGCGCGCCACGTCGACGAACAACGCGCAGAGCACGAGCAGCAGCGCCACGAGGGGCCCGAGCCAGCGCAGTGGCGCGCGGGCGAGCGTCGCGTGCCAGCGCAGCGCGCCCAGTGCCGAAGCCGTCGCGAACACGACGGCGAGCGCGATCCACACCATGCGGTTTTCCGTCAGCCGGGCGGTTGCAAGCAACAGCGCGAGCAGCCCCAGGCCCGCGATGCGGGAGCGCCATCCGTTGGCGAATCCGGCGGGCCGGGGAGCAAGCAAGGTCAGCAGGAGCGGCGCCGTCAGAACGACGTAGGTCGAATACGCGCCGGCACCGGCGTGCCAGAGGCCGGGGTCCCAGGCACCGGTCGTCAGCGCCAGGCCCAGCGCCGAAAGCGCGGCGACCGCGAACGTCGCCAGCGCGACGGCGACCAGTCGGCGAAAGCCGTGCGCGTCGGCGGCGGCGACGTAGAACGCGAGCATCGTGAGCAGCGCCCATGCGACTTCGCCGCGAAGCTCACTGCGCGTGAACGCCGGGTGAACGCTCCACGCAAGCGATGCGGTGCTCCATGTCGCCCACGCGCCGATGGCCGCGGGTACGGCGCGTCCGGGAGGAGGGAGGGGCGGATCCGCCTGGCGAACCGACCGGACGACGAGTAGAACCGCGAACAGCGCCGCGGTGCCGAAAGCGACGGAACGCACGGACGTCAGCCCGCTGGTGGGCAGCAACGCGAGGTAGGCACCGGCTGCGACGAGCAGACTCGGCCGCGCTCGCTCGATCATTGCGGCGGTTCTGGCGCGTCGTTGGCGACGCGGGGCGATGCCGGCGCGTTATCACGGGACACCGGTGCGGACGGAGGCGCTGGCGCCGCAGGCGGTGTTGCGCTCACATTGAGGATCGTGGTGGCCGGCACGGTCGCCGGTGCGATCGAAGCGGGTGCGGTATTGAGGACGGTCGAGGCCGGTGCTCCCGAGGGCGACGTCGTGGGAGCCGTCTCCCCGGGGGCGGCCTCGGGTCCTTCATGCCGCGAGGCGACGGTCGCGGCCAGCAGGTCCTTGTAGAGCAAGACCAGCTTGAGCGTCATTGCAGCTGGCGACAATGGTTCCATTGCGCGTCGCGCGTTGGCGCCGAGCCGGGTCCGGGTGGCCGCGTCGAGCAGCGCACGCATCTGCGCCGCAAGTCCGGCAACATCGCGCGCGGGGCAGACGAGGCCACCGTCATGCTCCAGCAGCAGGTCGGCCGCGCCTGACTTGGTGCTGGTGATCACGGGCAATCCCGCTGCCATCGCCTCGAACACCGTGCCCGGGCACGGGTCATAGACGGTCGGAAGCACGAACGCGTCCGCCGCGCCGTACCAGGCGCTGTGGTCGGCGGGCGATCCGGCGAACGTGACCCGATCATCGACACCGAGCGTTCTTGCGAGCCGGCGATACTGGCGCCACCGCCGATCGCGTCCGACGACGACCAGATGCACCGGCGACGGCAATTCGGCCAGCGCTGCGATTGCCTCGCCTGCGCCGCTTCGCGCGAAGTCGTCGCTGACGTGAAGGAACAGGGGAATGTCGCTGGCGATCCGCCAGTGGTCGCGCACCGGCATCCGGTGGGCCCGCAGGCGCGGGTGGAACACCTCGGGGTCCACTGCGTTGTAGAGGATCGGCAGTCGGTCCTCGGGCAGCCCGTAGCGATCGCGAATTTCGTCGCGCATCATCTTCGAGCCGCAGATCACGGCGCGCAGCCACGGACTCGCGAACAGTTTCCGTTCGGTCTCCAGCGCATAGCGGTGATACGGATCGAGGCGGATGCGCAGCCGCGTCAGCCAACCCGCGCCGCGCAGCTCCTCGGCGAGCCGCGTGGCGTACACGCCGTCGGCGGGCCGATAGACGTCGCAGCAGAGCAGGAGCTCGTGCGACTGTACGATGTTGGCCCTTGCCGCACCGATCACGCGGCACACGGCCCGCGCAAACCCGGCGTCGCGCCACAGGCGACCCACGAAGAACGGGTCGCAGATCACCGGCTCGATCAGCTGCAGCTTCGTCTGCGGCCATTCCCGTGTATAGACGGAAATGGCGACATTGCGCTCGAGCAGCGCTTCGAGGGCGTTCTCGAGAAAGCGTTCGGCGCCCGAATACGGCGTGTAGTCCTGGCGGATGATCGCGAGGCGCATCAGCGTGCGTTGTCCGCGATCAGGGTTGCGGACGCGTCGCGGCGGCGCGCACCGGAAGCGCCTCGCAGCGACGGCGGCGCGGGCGGCGGTCGATTCAGTGTCGGCAGCATCGGCGGCAACGATAGCAAATTTGCCGCGCGGCGGCGATTTGCTCGTTGCGGTCGCGCCCGCGGGAAGCGAGGACTCGCTTGCCGCAACGGCCCCGAGGCGCCGCGGTGTGCATTGCGGCCGTTTCGTGGACGCCCGGTTCCGGTACAATTCCGCCCATCCCGGCTTCCCCCTCCCGGGCCATGTTCCCACCACCCCGTCTCTGCCTGTTCGCCCCATGCCGATGGACGCCGTCAATGCCGCGCTGAAGGCGCAGATCCTCGCGGAGGCCTTGCCCTACATCCAGCGCTTCCACGACAAGACCATCATCGTGAAGTACGGCGGTAACGCGATGACCGAGCCGCATCTGAAGGCCGGTTTCGCGCGCGATGTCGTGATGCTGAAGCTTGTCGGGATGAATCCGGTGATCGTCCATGGCGGTGGGCCCCAGATCGGCGACCTGCTCAAGAAGATGGGGATTCGCAGCGAGTTCCGGCAGGGAATGCGCGTCACCGACGAGAGCGTGATGAACGTCGTCGAGATGGTGTTGGGCGAACTCAATCAGGAAATCGTGGGGCTCATCAACCAGCACGGCGGCAAGGCCGTCGGCCTGACGGGGCAGGACGGCGCGTTCATCCACGCGCGGAAGATGCTGCTCAAGAGCGAAAGCAACCACGGAGAAATGATCGACATCGGCCTCGTCGGCGAAATCGAGCGCATCGATCCGGAAATCATCCAGCTTCTCGACTCGCGCGATTTCATTCCCGTGGTCGCGCCGATCGGTGTCGGCAGCGAGGGCGAGGCCTACAACATCAATGCCGACCTCGTGGCGGGCAAGCTGGCCGAAACGCTGCAGGCGGAGAAGCTCGTATTGATGACGAACACCGTCGGCGTTCTCGACAAGGATGGCAATCTGCTCACCGGACTGTCGGCCAGCCAGATCGACGGGCTCTTCGCCGACGGCACGATCTCGGGCGGCATGCTGCCGAAGATCGGGTCCGCGCTCGACGCCGTGAAGAACGGCGTGAAAAGCTCCCACATCATCGACGGCCGGGTCGAGCACGCGCTCTTGCTCGAGGTTCTCACCAACGAGGGTGTCGGCACGATGATCCGCGCCGACGACGTCCCTCCGCCGCACCTTCGCGCGCGGCGTTGAACGCGAGCCCCGGGGATCCGCGATGGCCACGAAGCCCGGCGAGCGCCGCCTCCAGATCCTGCAGACGCTCGCCGCGATGCTCGAGACTCCGCGCGGAGAGAGGGTGACCACCGCGGCGCTCGCAGCGAAGCTCGACGTGTCCGAGGCCGCGCTCTACCGTCACTTCGCGAGCAAGGCGCAGATGTTCGAGGGACTCATCGAGTTCATCGAGACGACGCTGTTCACGCTGCTCAACAAGATCGCGGGCGAGACCGCGGACGGGGTGGCGCAGGCACAGCAGATGGTCGCCGTCCTCCTCGGCTTCGCGGAAAAGAACCCCGGGATGACGCGCGTGCTGATCGGCGACGCGCTGGTGAACGAAGACGAGCGATTGCAGGCGCGGATGAACCAGCTCTACGACCGCATCGAGGCGGCGTTGCGGCAGGCGCTGCGAATCGCGCAGGCGGCCGGCACGTGGCCGGGCGACCCGAATGCCGAGGCCGGCATCCTGCTCGCGTTCGTGCTCGGGCGCTGGCAGCTCTTCGCCAAGAGCGGATTCAAGCGCGCGCCACAGGAGCATTGGGACGCGCAGCGCAAGTTCCTGTTCGGCTGACCGTTCGCCGGGCACGCTCCAAGCCGGCTCCCCGGGCGTGACGCTGCGGTTTGGCGGCCGGGGTGCGCGTCATCGCCGCGTCCGACCGCCCTCCCTAACGCTTTCCGCATGCCGGGCAGGCCGGGTCGCGCGTCACGCGGACGTCGCGCCATCGCATCGATAATGCGTCGACGAGCAAGAGGCGGCCGGCCAGCGGCTCGCCCACGCCTGCGATCAGCTTCAGCGCCTCCGCGGCCTGCGTTGCGCCGACGATGCCGACCAGGGGCGCAAACACGCCCATCGTCGCGCAGCGAGTCTCTTCGAGCTCCTCGCCCTCGCCGAACAGACAGTGGTAGCAGGGGGAGGCTGCGTCGCGCGCGTCGAACACCGCAATCTGCCCGTCGAAGCGGATCGCCGCGCCCGAGACCAGCGGCTTGCGCGCGGCCACGCATGACCGGTTGATCGCGTGGCGGGTGGCGAAGTTGTCGCTGCAGTCGAGAACGACGTCGGCGCTCGCGACGAGCGTGGCCAGCTCATCGGCGCCCACGCGCGCCTGCATCGCCTCGACGCGAACGTCCGGATTGATCGCGTTCAGACGCGTCCTGGCTGCCACCACCTTCGGCGCGCCGACGTCGCCCGTGGCGTAGAGGATCTGCCGTTGCAGATTGGTGAGATCGACCGCGTCCGGATCGCACAGTGTCAGGGTGCCGACGCCGGCAGCCGCGAGGAACTGTGCCGCCGGGGCACCGAGGCCGCCGGCGCCGATCACGAGCACACGGGCCGCGGCAAACTTCTCCTGCGCATCGATCCCGAGCTCCGGCAACAGGATGTGCCGGCTGTAACGGAGGAGCTGGGCGTCGTCCATGCGGGGTGTCGAGGCGGCCGGAAGGTGGCGGACGCTGCCCTGGCATCGGCGGCGACTCGGCGCCGCGCGCCGATCCGGTCAGCGCCGCGCGGGGTGCGGCCGGGGGGTGACGAGGCGACGGATTGCCTTTGCCCATTCGACGAACGGGTAGGCGATCGCCTCGCGCAGCGTGTTGCCGTCGGTCGCGTTGCGCACACCCGTGATCTCCGGGAACACGCCACGCTCGGGGTACCGGAACGTGCCGAACAGGCGGTCCCACATCGGGAAGAACGCCGCGAAGTTCTGGTTCATGGCTTCGGGCGTGTGGTGCAGCCTGTGGAACTGGGGCCCCGACAGCCACCGCCCGAGCGGACCGAGGTGTATGCGCAGGTTGGCGTGGATCCAGTAGCCCCACGCCATGAAGATCGTCCAGGTCCAGCCGATCGTCACCGGCTTGAAGTCGAAGAGCACCGCCATCGGCAGCAGGATCACGAACACACGGAAGATCTCTTCGGTGAAATGGTAGCGATGCACCGTGGTGACGTTGAGCCACTGGTCCTGGTGATGGAACTTGTGCTGGACCCACAGCCAGTGCATCCGGTGCTGGGCGCGGTGCCACCAGTAGAAGAAGAAATCGAAGACAAGGAAGAAGGCGATCGCCTGCAGCATCGAGCCCGCAACGCCGTCGGGAAATCGGACCGGGATCATCAGGCTGAAATGCTTGCGCACCGGATCGAGCACCGTGGCGAAATACGGAACGATCAGCGCCGTCAGGTACAGGAAAAGGAGCGCGACGACGAGATTGAAGCCCAACGCCCGCCACGAGCGTTTGCGCGACGCGGGAAGGACGAGTTCGAGTCCGAGCACGATCGCGAAGACCGTCGCCGGGAACTCGAGCTGGGGCAGGAAAACGTCCTTGAGCCAGTGGAGCGTCATGGGCGTCCAGGGAGGGCAGAGCGGATCAAGTTAAGGAGCCGTCGGGACCGTGTCAACCCGCGGCCCGGTCGCCGTTCCCGGCAAACGAACGCCCGGCGGGGCCGGGCGTCGCGGGAGAGCGGGCAGGGCCGTGCTATTGCGGCTTCGCCTGCGCGGCAAGGGACTTGGACGAAGCGATCACGGGCAGCCCCTTCAGCTGGTTCATTGCCTGGGCAAGCTGGAAATCGTCGGCGGAGCCGAATTCGACCCGGGGCGGCGACGGTTCGGCCGTGCGTTCCTTCGCGTCCGCCGCCTTGTCCTTGCCCGCCTCCTGCGCCTTCGCTTTCGCGGCCTCGCTCTTGCCCGTTTCGAGGTGATGCTCGAGGTTCGCTTCGCGGATCCGGTTGGGCGTGTCGCGGCCGTCGTCGATATAGATGTCGGGCTCGATGCCCTTGGCCTGGATCGAGCGTCCCGACGGCGTGAAGTAGCGCGCCGTCGTCAGCTTCAACCCCGCAGTGCTGGAAAGGGGCAGGATCGTCTGCACCGAGCCCTTGCCGAACGTCTGGTTGCCCATCACCGTCGCGCGCTTGTGGTCCTGCAGCGCGCCGGCGACGATTTCCGAGGCCGAGGCCGTGGCGCCGTCGACCAGAACGACCATCGGCACCTTCTTGACGCCGGGCGGGAGGTCGCGCAGGTAATCCTCGCCGCGGCGAGTGTAGTCGTCCTTGCGCGCCGACAGGCGCATCCGGGAATCGGGCGTCCGGCCGTCGGTGTAGACCACCAGCGCGTCCTTGGGCAGGAACGCGGCGGCCACGGCAACGGACTGGTTGAGGAGTCCGCCCGGATCGGTGCGCACGTCGAGGACGAGACCTTTGAGTTCGCCGGATTTGTACAGGTCCTTGAGCGCCTTCGCGAGGTCCTCGCCGGTGCGCTCCTGGAAGTTCCGGATACGCACGTAGCCGTAGCCGGGTTCGAGCAACTTCGCCCGCACGCTCTTGACGTTGATCTCCTCGCGCATCAGCGCAAAGGTGAGCGGCTGGTCGACGTCCTTGCGTACGATCGTGAGCACGACTTCGGTGCCCGGCTTGCCGCGCATCTTCTCGACCGCTTTCGACAGCGGCAGGCCGCGCGTGGCCACGTCGTCGATCTTGACGATGAAGTCGCCGGACTTGATCCCGGCGCGGAACGCCGGAGTGTCCTCGATCGGCGAGATCACCTTGATGATGCCGTCTTCGACGCCGACTTCGATGCCCAGTCCGCCGAACTTGCCCTGCGTCTGGACCTGGATGTCCTTGAACGCCTCGGCGTCGAGGAAGTCGGAGTGCGGGTCGAGCCCGTGCACCATGCCGTTGATGGCTTCCTTGATGAGCTTGTCGTCGGAGACGGGCTCGACGTAGTCGCTCTTGATCTTGCCGAAGACCGCCGAAAGCAGTTGCAGGTCTTCGTAGGGAATCGGCAGCTTCGATTCGCGTTGCGCGACGGCCGAAAAGTTGAGCGAGAGCAGCACGCCCAGCACCGCGCCCAAGCCGATCAGTCCCGCCTTTTTCCAGTTGCTCATCATCCGTCCTTTGTCTGCCGATTCGGGCGTCGGTTTACGACTTCCGCGCGACGACGAACCCAGAAGTATACGCCCCAAGGTCGCCCAACCTCGGGCGCAACGTGCGGAACGGGCCCGGCCGCGCCTGCGCATCGACTTCACCGCGTGCGCCTCGGATTCCCGTCACCTCATCAAGCCACTTCTTGGGGCGCCGATCAAGTGGTGGCCGCTACCGATCGCGCTTCCGGCAGCGTCCGCCTGATAAACGCAGGCTGCCCGACCACGCCGCCACGCGTCCGTGGAATTGCCGTGCCCACGCCGCCGCACCCATGATCGGATGCTCGCCGGGCCGGCAAGTTCCCGGTCGCGTTCGATGGGCGTCGTGCATGGGCGGCCGCCGCCGCGGGACGCGATCAGTACGTCGGCCTACGCCTCATCGCCATCCAGCTAGCGCATGAGCAAGATCGTAAGTGTGTGGTCACTCACCGATCTGCGCGCCGGAACATCAGGCATGAGCCGGTTCCCGCCTCTTCCGCGTTATCCGGTGAAGCTGACCAGCGAGCGCCCGGTCATTTCCGGTGGCTGCGGCAATCCCATCATCGCGAGCAGCGTGGGTGCGATGTCCTGGAGCGCTCCGCCGCCGTGCAGTGTCGCCGGCCGGCCCACGTAAACGCAAGGTACGACGTTGAGCGTATGCGCGGTGTGCGGCTGGCCGGTTTCGTCGTCGTACATTTTTTCGGCGTTGCCGTGATCGGCGGTGATCAGCACCTCGCCGCCGGCCCGGCGCGCAGCATCCACGACTCGCCCGATGCACACGTCGAGAGCCTCGATCGCCTTCGTGGCCGCGTCGAGGTTGCCGGTATGCCCGACCATGTCGCCGTTGGCGTAATTGCAGATGATCGCGTCGTAGCGTCCCGAGTCGATCGCGGCGACCAGCTTGTCGGTCACCTCGTAGGCGCTCATCTCCGGCTTCATGTCGTAGGTGGCGACCTTGGGCGACGGGACGAGGATCCGGTCCTCGCCGGGCCACGTGGCTTCGATCCCGCCGCTGAAGAAGTAGGTGACGTGCGCGTATTTCTCGGTCTCGGCGATGCGCAGCTGCGTCAGTCCGAGTTTTCCGACGTACTCGCCGAAGCCGTTGGCGATCGATTGCGCGCCGAACGCGACGGGCAGGCGCGCGAAGTCGTCTCCGTAGAAAGTGAGGCAGACGAAGCGCGCGAGTTTCGGCACCCGGTTGCGGGCGAATCCGTCGAACGCCGGATCCGTGAGGGCGCGCGTAAGCTCGCGCGTGCGGTCGGCGCGGAAATTCATGAACACGACGGCGTCGCCATCGGCCATCGTCGACGGCTTGCCGTCCGCACCGAGGATCGCCGTCGGCTTCACGAATTCGTCGGTCTCGCCGCGCGCATAGGCGGCGTCGAGGCCCGACTGGGCGGTCGCCGCCGAGTAGGCTGCATGGCCGTCGACGATGACGTCGTACGCGCCCTTGACACGGGCCCAGCGCTTGTCCCGGTCCATCGCATAGTAGCGGCCGACGATGGAGGCAATGCGCGCTCCGGGGTGACGGGCGCACACATCGCCCATGAACGCCAGGGACGCGGCAGCGCTCCGCGGCGGGGTGTCGCGGCCATCGAGAAAGGCGTGCACGTGTACGCGCGGGGCGCCACCGTCCGCCGCCAGCGCGACCATCGCGGCGATCTGCCGCTCGTGGCTGTGCACGCCGCCCGGCGACAGGAGCCCGAAGACGTGCAGCGTCGATCGATTCGATTTCGCGGACTCGATCGCATCGCGCAGGACGGGGTTCCGCGCGAACTCGCCGGTGGCGATCGCATGGTCGATCCGGGTGTAGTCCTGGTAGACGACGCGGCCGGCGCCGATGTTGAGATGGCCGACTTCCGAATTGCCCATCTGCCCCTCGGGCAGTCCGACGTGCAGTTCGGACGCGTCGAGGGTCGTGTGCGGACAGGTTGCCATCAGGCGATCCCAGTGAGGCTTCACCGCGCGCGCGATCGCATTGTCCGGTGTGGCAGGTCGCACACCGAAGCCGTCGAGGATCAGCAACACGACCGGGCGCACGGACGGCTTCGGGGCAGAGCGGGCAGGGGCGTTCATCGTTCTCGGGAGGCGTGTACGTGCCTGGCCAGCGCTCCGCAATCCGTCGCTGGCCGCCGGTACGCTATCATTTTACCTTCGCCGCCTCTCCGCACGTTCCCACCATGGCTTTTCTGCAGAACAACTGGTTGCTGATTCTCGTGATGTTTCTCTCCGGCGCGATGCTGGTGTTTCCGCTGGTCCAGCGTCGCTTCGGCCCGTCCAAGGACATCGGAACGCTGAACGTCACGCATCTCATCAATCATCAGGATGCGCTGCTGCTCGACGTCCGCGAGACGGCGGAATACGAGGGCGGCCATTTGCCGCACGCAGTGCACATTCCGCTTTCGCAGCTGGGCAGCCGCGGCAACGAGCTCGCCAAGCATGTGGCGCGCCCGGTCGTCGCCTACTGCGCGTCGGGCAATCGCAGTCGGGTGGCCGGCAGCGCGCTCGCCAAGCTGGGGTTCAAGGACGTCTACAACCTGCACGGCGGCTACAAGGCATGGAAGGACGCCGGCCTGCCGACGGAGAAGTGACGTGGCCGGCCCGGCAATCACGATGTACGCCACCGGCTTTTGCCCCTACTGCACGCAGGCCGAGCGGCTGCTCAAGGCGCGAGGGGTCACCGAAATCCAGAAGGTGAGGGTCGATCTGGAGCCTGGCCTGCGCGAGGCGATGATGGCGCGGACGGGGCGGCGGACCGTTCCGCAGATCTACATCGGCGACTTCCATGTCGGCGGCTATGACGACCTCGTCGCGCTGGACCACGCGGGTCGCCTCGTCCGGCTGCTTGCAGACGAAACCGCCTGACGGTTCGGCATCGTCGCCCGGCTCCGGTAGAATAGACGGTTTTCCAGCGAAGGATTGCTCATGGCCGATACCCAACCCACCGCCGGCAGCGGCAACGCCGGCGCTGCCTTCACGATCGAGAAGGTTTACGTCAAGGACCTGTCGCTCGAGAATCCGGGTGCGCCACAGTCGTTCATGAACCAGACAACGCCCGAGATCGAGATCGGGCTGCGTACGCGCGGCGAACAGATCGAACCGGACATCTACGAGTGCGTTCTGACCGTGACGCTGACGGCGAAGTCCGGCGACAAGACGCTGTTTCTCGTCGAGGCGGCGCAGGCGGGCGTGTTCACGATCCGTGGCGTGCCGCCCGAGCACCTGCAGCCGGTGATCGCCATCAACTGCCCGACCGTTCTGTTTCCGTACGTGCGCGAAACGCTGGCCGACGCGGTCGGCCGTGCCGGATTCCCGCCGGTGCACCTCGCTCCCATCAACTTCGAGCAGCTCTACCAGCAGCAGCTGGCGCAGGCACAGGCGCAGCAGCCGGCAGTCGCTGTCAACTGACCGGCCGCGGGTTCGATGACGCGACGCGCGCGCCCGCGGATGGCAGTCGCGGGGCACGTGCGACGCCTGCTGGCCGTCGCGATGCTGGTCGCGGCGGCGACGTCGGGTGCCGCCGAATACCGATCGACCGTCGCGCCGGCGACGGTGCTCTACGACGCACCATCCGTCAAGGCGCGGCCGCTGTTCGTGCTGGGGCGCGAGACCCCGCTCGAAGTGATCGTTACTCTCGAGGGCTGGGTCAAGGTGCGCGACGTCGCCGGCACCATCGGGTGGGTGGAAACGACGGGCCTTGGCGACAAGCGCTCGCTCGTCGTCCGCGTGCCGCTGGCGGAGGTTCGCGCCAACCCGGACGACACCGCGCCGCTCGTGTTCCGGGCCGAGCAGAACGTGCTGCTCGAAATGGCCGAGTCGGCGACGTCGGCCACCACGACGGCCTCCCCCGGATGGGTGAAGGTACGGCATCGCGACGGACAGGTGGGCTTCGTCCGCATCGCGCAGGTCTTCGGCCTCTGACCGGAGGCGCCGTGCCGCGCCGGCGTCCGGCATGAAAACCGCGATCGCCGTTTTCGGCGCAGGAGCATGGGGCACCGCGCTCGCCGCGCACCTCGCGCGCCGCGACGGCTTGCGTGTGACGCTTTGGGCACGCGACTCGGCGCAGGCAAGCGCGATCGCCTCGGCGCGCACGAATGCCCGTTACCTGGCGGGCATTGCGCTGCCCGAAACGCTTGCGGTCACCAGCGATTGTGCCGAGGCCGCACGCGCGGACCTGCTCGTCGTCGGCACGCCGATGGCCGCGCTTCCTGCCGTGGCCGCGATGCTGGCCGCCGCGGGTGCGCGGGCCCCCCTCGTCTGGCTCGCGAAAGGATTCCTCGCGGCTCCCGAATTCCCGGCCGGTATCGCACTTGGCCACCAGCTGCTCGCCCCGCGCTGGCCGGCGCCCGTCGGCGTGATTTCCGGACCGAGCTTCGCCGAGGAAGTCGCGCGCGGACTTCCGACCGCCGTCACGGTCGCCGCGACCACGTCGGTCCTGGCGGGGCAGGTTGCCGCATTGCTGCACGGGGGCACGCTGCGCGCGTACGAAAGCGACGACATCGCGGGGGTCGAAGTCGGCGGCGCGGTGAAAAACGTGCTTGCGATCGCCGCCGGCGCGAGCGATGGCCTGGGCTTCGGTCACAATGCCCGGGCCGCCCTGATCACCCGCGGCCTTGCCGAGACCGGCAGGTTATCGGGGGCGCTGGGCGGTCGGCGCGAAACGCTGATGGGGCTGGCCGGCCTGGGCGATCTCGTGCTCACCTGCACCGGGGACCTGTCACGCAATCGGCGCGTCGGCCTCGCGCTCGCGCGCGGCGCCACGCTGGGCGGGATTCTCGACGAGCTCGGGCATGTCGCCGAGGGCGTGTCGGCGGCGGTGGCGGTCCGCGCGCTCGCCCGTCATTACGAACTGGACATGCCGATCTGCGACGCGGTCCACCGTGTCCTCTATGAGGGCGTGTCGCCCAAGCAGGCGGTCGAGGCACTCTTGAAGCGCGAACCGCGCGCCGAACGCCATTGAGGCCCAAGGCTGACGCCGGTTGCGGCGCGGCCGAAACCTGCCCGCGACTATCCTGCGCCGTGCAGCCCGGTCTGCCGCCACGCCTCGTAGACGGCCACCGCGACGGCATTCGACAGGTTGAGGCTGCGCACGCCGGCGCGCATGGGAATCCGCAGGCGCGCGTCCGGTGCGAACGCGGCGAGCACGGCGTCCGGCAATCCGGCGGTCTCGCAGCCGAACACCAGCACGTCGCGCGACGCGAAGCGCGCGTCGTAGAGGGATCTCGCGCCTTTGGTCGTGAACGCGAACCAGCGCCGCGGTCGCCCGGCATCGAGCGTCGCGCGGCAGGTCGCGAAATCGGCGTGCACGCGGACCCGTGCGTGCTCGTGGTAGTCGAGGCCGGCGCGCCGGAGTTCGCGGTCGTCCATCCGGAAGCCGAGCGGCTCGACGAGGTGCAGCTCGGCGCCCGTGTTGGCCGTGAGGCGGATCACGTTTCCGGTGTTGGGCGGGATCTCCGGGTGGAGCAGCACCACGGCAAATTGGGCGTCGGGCCTCATCGGACGGACGGGGGAAGGGTGCGGGCGACGACCCAGCATTCGACCTCGGCGGCGCCGGCACGGAGGAGCGTTCGTGCTGCCTCGGCCAGTGTCGCCCCGGTCGTCATCACGTCGTCGACGAGGGCGATGCGCGCGCCGGACAGGTCGCCGTCGGTGACGAAAGCCCCGTGCACGTTGGTCGTGCGCGCTGACCACGGCAGCGAGACCTGCGCCGGGCCGCAGGCCGTGCGGCGAAGCACATCCGACACCCGCAGGTCGAATGCGTCCGCGACGCGTACTGCGATCTCGCGGGCTTGATTGAAGCCGCGGTGGCGCTGGCGTGGCGGTGCGAGCGGAACGGCGATCAGCAGGTCCGGCCGCGCTTGCGGGCGGCGGCGCGCGATGCCGGGAGCGAGCGCCGCAACCAGTGCCTCCGCTGCCCAGTCCGCCAGGGCGAGGTGGCCGCCGTATTTCAACTCCTGCAGCAGCCGGTCGACGGGAAAGGCGTACACCAGCGCCGCTGCGGTCGCGATGTAGGGGGGTGGTGCGCGCAGGCACGCGCCGCAGATGGCGCCCCCCGCCGTCGGCAGTGCGCATCGCGGGCACGCAGCGGGTAGACGCTCGAGCGCGCGCGCACAGTCGCGGCACAGCAGCGCGTTGTGCGCCGGCGCGACGCAAAGTGCGCAGCGTTGCGGCAACGCGGCACGAGCCGCACGGACGATGCCGCGACGCAGACCCTGCCGCGTCACGCTGTCAAACGAACGCGCCTGCGGATTTGACAAGCTGCTGACCTCCCTCGACACTCGGCACCGATTGTAGGCGCCGCGCGGTTTGCGCGCCGGCAGGCCGCGCGATCCGCGGCGACGATGCTTCTCCCGATCCCGAATAGACACCGGAAGCGCGCACGATGTCATCCACCGAACAGACGATCGCGGCCAGCGTCGGCGCACGACCGCAACGGCGGTCGCCACCTGCAACAGGACGCTGGTCGACGGCCGAGGTCGAGGCGCTGTTCGCGCTGCCCTTCGCCGATCTCATGTTCCGGGCGCAGGAGGTCCATCGGGCGCATCACGTCCCGAATACGGTTCAGCTTTCGACGCTGCTTTCCATCAAGACCGGCGGCTGCCCGGAGGACTGCGGCTACTGCCCGCAGGCGAAGCGCCATCACACGGGAATCGGCGACGATGCACTGCTGCCGTTGCCCGATGTCGTCGAGGCGGCGCGCGCGGCGAAGGAGTCGGGCGCGTCACGGTTCTGCATGGGCGCGGCGTGGCGTGGCCCGAAAGCCCGCGACCTCGAGCCCGTCCTCGACATGGTGCGTGCGGTGAAGGCGCTTGGCCTGGAAACGTGCTGCACGCTCGGGATGCTCAAGGACGGGCAGGCCGAAGCGCTCAAGGCGGCCGGCCTCGACTACTACAACCACAATCTGGACACGGCGCCCGAGTTCTACGGCGAGGTGATCACGACGCGCGACTTCGATGACCGGCTCGAAACGCTCGATCGAGTCCGCGCTGCCGGCATCAACGTGTGCTGCGGCGGCATCGTCGGGATGGGGGAGTCGCCGACGCAGCGCGCCGGATTGATCGCGCAACTCGCCAACCTCGATCCGTATCCGGAGTCGGTTCCCATCAACCATCTGGTCCAGGTCGAAGGTACGCCCCTGTACACGCGACTTGGCGGAAGGGACGCCCTCGATCCGCTCGAGTTCGTCCGCACGATCGCCGTCACCCGCATCACGATGCCGCGCGCGATGGTTCGGCTCTCCGCCGGCCGCCGCGAACTCGGCGACGCGGTCCAGGCACTGTGCTTCCTCGCCGGTGCCAACTCCATCTTCTACGGCGAGAAGCTGCTGACGACCGGCAATCCCGACGTCGATGCCGATCGTGCGCTGCTCGCGTCGCTCGGCCTCACCGCGACCGGCGCGTCGGCACCCTGACACCGCCTGCGTGCCGTCCCCGCTGATCGCCGTCCTCGAGCGCGAGCTTGCCGCACGGGCTGCGGAGGGTCTGGCGCGGCGGCGCCGCATCATCGATTCGCCGCAGGGCGCCCGGATCGTCGTCGGGGGCCGAAAGATCGTCGCCTTCGCGAGCAATGACTACCTCGGTCTCGCCAATCATCCGGCCGTCGTCGCGGCGGCGCGCGATGCGGCCGCCCGCTGGGGTGTCGGGGCCGGGGCGTCCCACCTGCTGAGCGGCCATTTCGCACCGCACGCCGCGCTCGAGGACGAGCTTGCGGCGTACGTCGCGCCGTGCCCGGGTGCCCGGGCGGTGACGTTTTCGACCGGGTATCTCGCGAATCTCGCGATTCTCACCACGCTGGCCGGCCGCGACGACGCGGTCTTTGCCGACCGGCTCGATCACGCGTGCCTCAACGACGGTGCGCTGCTTTCGCGCGCGACGCTGGTCCGGTACCCGCATGGCGACACCGCGGCGCTGCGCGCGCGACTCGCGGCATCCACGGCACGCCGCAAGCTGATCGCTACCGATGCGGTGTTCAGCATGGACGGCGACGTCGCGCCGCTGCGCGCGCTGCACGCGCTCGCCGAGGAATTCGATGCGTGGCTCGTCGTCGACGACGCGCATGGTTTCGGCGTGCTCGGCGACGGGCGCGGCACACTCGCGCACTTCGGGCTCGCCTCGGAGCGAATCGTCTACATGGGGACGCTCGGCAAGGCGGCCGGCGTGGCCGGGGCATTCGTCGCGGCGCATCCCGCCGTCGTCGAGACATTGATCCAGACCGCGCGTCCGTACATCTATACGACTGCCGCGCCGCCGCTGCTCGCCGCGGCGCTGCGGGCCGCGCTCGTCGTGATCCGCGACGATGCCGCGCGGCGCGAGCATCTGCAATCGCTGATCGCACGCTTTCGCGCGCGGATGGAAGGGCTGCCGTGGACATTGCCGCCGTCGGCGACGGCGATCCAGCCGCTCGTGGTCGGGACCAACGAGGCCGCTGTCGCGCTCTCGGACGCGCTGTGGCATCGCGGATTCTGGGTGCCCGCGATCCGACCACCCACGGTCCCTGCCGGCACGGCGCGGCTGCGCGTCTCGCTCACTGCGGCGCATTCGCTCGCCGACGTCGAAGCCCTTGCCGACGCCCTGGCGGCGCTCGCCCCCGCCTGCGCACGCGGAGACCTTGGATGACCGCCGCGCTGCACGTCGAATCCGTCGGCCGCGGTGCGCCGCTCGTGCTTCTGCATGGATGGGCACTGCACTCCGGTGTGTGGGGACCGCTGGTGCCGCATCTGGCGAAGCGCTTCCGCGTCCACGCGGTCGACCTGCCCGGGCACGGACACAGTGCGCCGCTGCCGGCATTCACCCTCGACGCCGTGGTGGCCGCACTCGAGGCGGCGTTCGGGCGCGAGAGGCACCCGTTGACGGTGCTCGGCTGGTCACTGGGCGGGTTGGCGGCGATGCGCTGGGCGCGGACTGCGCGGACGCGTGTCGGCCGGCTCGCACTGGTGTGCACATCGCCGCGGTTCGTCGCCGGCGATGACTGGCCGCACGCCATGTCGGCGCCAACGCTCGCCCGCTTCGGTGACGAGCTGCACGTCGCGTGGAAACTCACGGTACAGCGCTTTCTCGGGCTTCAGGTGCACGGCAGCGAGCATGGCCGAAGCGCACTCGCGGCGCTTCGCCACGAGCTGTTCGCGCGCGGCGAGCCGGAGCCGCGGACCCTCGCCGAGGCGCTCGAGGTCATCGCGGGCGCTGATCTGCGCGCCGAAATGGGCGAGGTGCGAGCGCCGTCGCTCGTGGTGTCCGGCAGCCGCGACATGCTGGCCCCTCCTGCAGCCGGCGAGTGGCTCGCCACAGCGTTGCCCGATGCCCGCTTCGAGCTCATTGCCGGCGCGTCTCACGCGCCGTTTCTCTCGCATCCGGCGTCCTTTGGCGCGGCACTGGACGGCTTTCTCGATGTCCGTTGATCCGTTGCACGCCGATCAGCCCCTGGATTCGCGCGCGATCCGGCGCCACTTCGCGCGCGCGGCGGCGACCTACGACACTGCCGCCGTCCTGCAGAAGGAAATCGGTGTGCGGATGGCCGAGCGGCTCGATGTCGTGCGCCTGGCGCCGACGGCGCTGCTCGACGCCGGATGCGGCACCGGTGAAGCGCTCGGCGAGCTTGCCGCGCGCTATCCGCAGGCGCGTCGCGTCGCACTGGACGTGGCGCCGGCGATGCTGGCGGCCGCACGGGCGAAGGTGGCCCGGCAAAGTTCGCTGGCCGCCCGGCTCCTCGCGCCGTTTCGCGGTGTGTCCGCAGTCGGCGTGCACTTCGTCTGCGCAGACGTCGGCAGGCTGCCGTTTCGCGCGGCGTCCTTCGGCCTCGTCTGGAGCAATCTGGTGCTGCAGTGGGCGAACGACCTGCCCCGTGCGCTGGCGGAGTTTCACCGAGTGCTCGAGGTCGGCGGTCTGCTCACGTTCACGACGTTCGGGCCGGACACGCTGCGCGAGCTGCGCGCGGCGTTCGCGCGCGCGGATCCCGCGCCGCATGTCAACCGGTTCGCCGACATGCACGATGTCGGCGATCTGCTCGTTCACGCGGGGTTTGCCGATCCGGTGCTGCAGATGGAGTACGTGACCCTCACGTACGCCGAGCCCGCGGCAATGGTGCGCGACCTGAAGGCGATCGGCGCGACGAATGCCTTGGCTTCACGGGCCCGGGGCCTCATGGGCCGCGGTCGATGGCGCCGTGCGATGGAGGCGCTCGAGGCGACGCGGCGCGATGGCCGCATTGCGGCCACTTTCGAAGTGATCCACGGCCACGCCTGGAAGGCCGCACCCACGCATACCGCCGACGGCCGCGCGATCGTCCGCGTGGAACGGCCGGCGCGACGCTGATCGACCGGGAGCGTGACGATGACCCGCGGCGTCTTCATCACCGGCACGGACACGGGCGTGGGCAAGACCGTCGCCGCGGTCGGCCTGCTTCGTGCGTTCGCTGCGGCGGGCATGCGCACCGCGGGAATGAAACCGGTGGCGGCCGGCGTCGATCCGGGGTCGGGATTGCACGCCGACGTCGCTGCACTCGTTGCCGCCGGCAACGTCGCCGCGCCGCTGCCGGAGGTGAATCCCTATGCGTTCGCACCGGCGGTGGCGCCCCATATCGCGGCCCAGTGGGCCGACACCGTGATCGACCTCGAGCGCATCGCCGCCGCCTACGCGCGGCTCGCCGCACGCGCCGACGTCGTCGTGGTCGAGGGCGCCGGCGGTGCGCTCGTCCCCCTCGGCGACCGCCGTGACATGCTGGATATTCCGGCTCGCCTGCGCCTGCCAGTGGTGCTCGTGGTCGGCATTCGCCTGGGCTGCCTCAATCACGCGCTGCTCTCGACGCTGGCGATCGCGGCGCGCGGGCTCGTGCTGTCCGGCTGGATCGCCTCCCGGATCGACCCCGCGATGACGGCCGGCGACCAGAACGTGGGCGCCCTTGCCGCGCGGCTGCCGGCTCCGCTCATCGCCGACATTGCGTGGGGGGCGGAAGCATTGCCGGCGATTCGCGAACGGGCATCCGTGGCGCTCGGCCCGTCGAGCTGACCGACCCTGCCGACGCGGGCAGTACGGCGGCACGCAGCGCGGCGTCATCCCCGGATCTACCGCGGAAATATTGATCCATGTTAAGCTTTTGGGCTTTAGCGGCACTGCCGGGCGGCCGCGGGCGCGAACGACCGGGCCCGCGGCCGGCGGCTCGATGGGGGAGTGAGAGCCGATGCCGGTCGCCGAACTGCCGCCGTTGTCTGTCGATCCCGAGTACTGCGTCGTGTCGCGGCGCCGCCAATCGCTCGCGGCAAGGGAGCGTTGGGCCGTTTTTGCAGCGCTGGCCACGGTCTCGTTGACGCTGGCCGCGGGGTTCGCGGCGGTCGGTGCGTGGCTCGTGGCGCCGTACACGGCGCTGGAAGTCGCGGTGTTGGCGTGGGCGTTCCGGCAGTTGGAAAGGCGTGCAGCGGACTGGGAGCGGCTGATCGTAAGCGGCGACCGGTTGATCGTGGAACGATGCCGCGACGGCGCGAAGTCGCGGCGGGAGTGGAATCGGTACTGGGTGCAGGTCGAGCTTGCCGAGCGGGCGGGCCCGCGCCAGGAGGCGGGGCTCGCATTGCGCTTCGCCGGCGAAAGATGGGAATTCGGCGCGGCGCTGCCCGCCAGTGAGCAGCGGGCGGTCGCGCGGACATTGCGGCGGCTTCTTCCGCTGCGGCAGGATCCCGGTGCAGCCTGCCGGGACGGTTGAATCCAAAGACGCAATCGAGGGAAGCATGGTGCGCAACAAGACGGGTAACCGGGCCGGCCGCCGGCTCTTGCAGGCAGTGGTGGCCGCAATGCTGCTGGGTCCGGGGGCGGCAATGGCCGCACTGGAGTGGAACCTGCAGTCGCCGGTGACGCCCATCGCGCAGCAGATGTACGACCTGCACTCGTTCATCTTCTGGATCTGCGTGGTGATCTTCGTCGGCGTGTTCGGCGTGATGTTCTACTCGATCTTCAAGCACCGGAAATCGGTCGGGCACGAGGCCCATCAGTTTCACGAAAACACCGCAGTCGAGATCATCTGGACCGTCATTCCGTTCCTGATCCTCCTCTTCATGGCCTTTCCCGCGACCAAGACGATCCTCGCGATGAAGGACACCAGCGCGCCGGGGATGACGGTCAAGGTCACCGGGTACCAGTGGAAGTGGGGCTACGACTACCTGCAGGAAGGCTTCGGCTTCTATTCGAACCTGGCCACGCCGTTCGCCCAGATCGAGAACAAGGCACCCAAGGGCGAGCACTATCTGCTCGAAGTCGACCAGCCGATGGTGGTGCCGGTCGACACCAAGGTGCGCCTGCTGATCACCGCGAACGACGTCATTCACTCGTGGTGGGTGCCGGCCTTCGGCGTCAAGCAGGACGCAATTCCGGGCTTCGTCCGCGATTCTTGGTTCATGGCCGAGAAGCCGGGCATCTACCGTGGCCAGTGCGCGGAACTGTGCGGCAAGGAACACGGGTTCATGCCGATCGTCGTCGAGGTCAAGTCCAAGGACGATTACGCGAAGTGGGCCGACGAACAGAAGAAGAAGGCGGCCGCAGCCGCCGACGACCCGAACAAGGTGTGGGACCTGAAGGACCTGGTCGCCCGCGGCGAGAAGGTGTTCGCGGCCAACTGCGCGGCCTGTCACCAGGCCAACGGCAAAGGCGTTCCGGGTGCCTTCCCGGCCCTTGACGGCTCGAAGATCGTCAACGGCGCGCCGGCCGACCAGATCACGCTGGTGCTGAACGGCAAGGCAGGCACCGCAATGCCGCCGTGGAAGCAGCTTTCCGACACCGACCTCGCGGCCGTCATCACGTATACGCGCAACAGTTGGGGCAACCACACGGGCCAGGCGATCGAGCCGGCGACCATCAAGACGGCCCGGCAATAGGGCGCGAGCGAATCCTCCTGGAGACACGCAAGATGAGCAGCATTCCGCACGACCACGCCGCCGGTCACGACCACGCCCACGACGACCACGCGCACGGGCATCCCACCGGGATCATGCGCTGGCTGACGACGACCAACCACAAGGACATCGGCACGATGTACCTGTGGTTCTCGTTCACGATGTTCCTCGTCGGCGGCTGCATGGCGCTGACGATCCGGGCCGAGCTGTTCCAGCCGGGCCTGCAGATCGTCCACCCCGAGTTCTTCAACTCGATGACGACGCTGCACGGCCTCATCATGGTGTTCGGCGCGATCATGCCGGCTGCGGTCGGCTTCGCGAACTGGATGATCCCGCTGCTGATCGGCGCACCCGACATGGCGTTCGCCCGGATGAACAACTGGAGCTTCTGGCTGCTGCCGCCGGCGGCGATCCTGCTCGTCACCTCGCTGTTCGTCCCGGGCGGCGCCGCGGCCGCGGGCTGGACGCTCTACCCGCCGCTGACGATCCAGGCCGGAATGGGCATGGACCTGACGATCTTCGCCATCCACATCATGGGCGCGTCGTCGATCATGGGTTCGATCAACATCATCACGACGATCCTGAACCTGCGCGCGCCGGGCATGACGCTGATGAAGATGCCCCTGTTCTGCTGGACCTGGCTCATCACCGCCTACCTGCTCGTCGCGGTGATGCCGGTGCTGGCGGGCGCGGTGACGATGCTGCTGACCGACCGGCATTTCGGCACGACGTTCTTCAACGCCGCGGGCGGCGGCGACCCGGTGCTGTTCCAGCACGTGTTCTGGTTCTTCGGGCATCCCGAGGTCTACATCATCATCCTGCCGGCGTTCGGGATCATCTCGCAGATCATTCCCACGTTTGCGCGCAAGCCGCTGTTCGGCTATGCCTCGATGGTCTATGCGGTCGCCGGCATCGCGATCCTGTCGTTCATCGTCTGGGCGCACCACATGTTCACCACCGGCCTGCCGACCGCCGGTCTGCTGTTCTACATGTACGCGACGCTGCTGATCGCCGTGCCGACCGGAGTGAAGGTGTTCAACTGGCTGGCCACGATGTGGAAGGGCTCGATGACCTTCGAGACGCCGATGCTGTTCGCGATCGGCTTCCTGTTCCTGTTCACGATGGGCGGTTTCACCGGTCTCGTGTGCGCGATCACCCCGGTCGACATCCAGATCCAGGACACCTACTACGTCGTCGCCCACTTCCATTACGTGATGGTCGCCGGCAGCCTGTTCGCGTTTTTCGGCGGCACCTACTACTGGCTGCCCAAGTGGACGGGAACGATGCCCGACGAGAAGATCGGCAAGCTGCACTTCTGGTCGTCGATGATCTCGTTCAACGTGACGTTCTTCCCGATGCACTTCCTCGGGCTGGCGGGCATGCCGCGTCGGATCCCGGACTACGCGCAGCAGTTCGCCGACTGGAACATGGTCGCCTCGATCGGCGCGTTCTGGTTCGGCGCGTCGCAACTGATCTTCCTGTATGCGGTGGTGAAGTGCATCCGCGGCAACGGCGCGAAGGCCCCGGCCAAGCCGTGGGACGGCGCCGACACGCTGGAGTGGACGGTGCCCTCGCCGGCGCCGTATCACACGTTCGAGACGCCACCCGCCGTCAAATGATGCGCGCGAGCGGCCGGGCTGTCGCGCCGGCCGCTGCCGAGGGATGCCCACGATGAACACCCAGATGCAGCCGAAGGACGACGGCGCACGACGAAAGTCGGCGAACCTGCGCACGGCGCTCATCCTTCTGTCGATCGCCGTCGTGTTCTTCTTCGGCATCATCGCGTCGAAGTTCATGGGCGATCCGACGACCTCGATCAGCGTCATCGGCACCGCCGTGCTCCTCTACCTCGTCGTCGCGATCGGCCGCAACCTGCGCAAGTGACGCCACGCCGATGAACGCCGCCCGCCACGCCGACAATCGCGCGCTGCTGATGAAGCTCGGCGTCGTCGTGATTGCGATGTTCGGGTTCGGCTACGCGCTGGTGCCCTTCTACGAGAAGATCTGCGAGGTCACCGGGCTGCGCAACATCGCCCAGGCCGACGAGGTGAAGAGCACGCAGGTCGATTACGGGCGGACGATCCGCGTCGAACTCGATTCCAACGTGCGCAAGCTGCCCTGGACGTTCCGGCCGCTGGAGTCGATCACCAGCGTTCATCCCGGAGAGGTGCGCCAGGTCGTCTACGAGATCGCCAACATGACGGATCGGCCGCTGACGGGACAGGCGATCCCGAGCTACGGTCCGATGGAGGCGGCACAGTATTTCCGGAAGCTCGAGTGCTTCTGCTTCGCCAAGCAGACGCTGCAGCCCGGCGAGAGGCGGCAGATGCCGGTGGTGTTCGTGATCGATCCGGCGCTGCCGAAGGACATCCCCACGATCACGCTGTCCTACACCTTCTTCGAGGTCGAGGGCGGCAACGTGGACCGCAAGAGCTGAGGCAGCGCGCTACGCCGCTTCCGCGCGCGACGGCAATGCAAAGAAAGCACGACAACGAGGAGTCTCACCGATGAGCGCAGCACAATCCGGCGCCAAGCCGTATTACTTCGTTCCGCAACCGTCGCACTGGCCGATCACCGGTTCCGTGGCGCTGCTCCTCATGGGCATGGGCGCGGCGCTATGGGTCAACAGCGTCGGCGCGGGTCCGTGGCTGGTTGCGGGCGGCTTCGCGATCCTGCTCGTGATGCTCTTCGGCTGGTTCGGCACCGTCATCGGCGAGTCCGAAGGGAGGCTCTACAACAAGAAGGTGGACATCAGCTTCCGCTGGAGCATGAGCTGGTTCATCTTTTCGGAGGTGATGTTCTTCGCGGCGTTCTTCGGCGCGCTGTTCTACATCCGCAACCTGTCGGTGCCCGACCTGGGCAGCCTCAACTCGAAGCTGATCTGGCCGGATTACGCGGCTGGCTGGCCGACCGTCGGTCCTTACATCAAGGACACCTTCACGCCGATGGGCGCGATGGGGATTCCGCTGCTCAACACGATCATCCTGCTTACCTCCGGGTTCACACTCACCGTCGCGCATCACGGACTCAAGGCCGGTCATCGCGGCCAGCTCATGCTGTGGCTGCTCCTGACGATCGCCCTGGGCTGCACGTTCCTCGGCTTCCAGGCGTACGAGTACATGCACGCCTACAGCGAGCTCAACCTGAAGCTGTCGAGCGGCGTCTACGGGTCGACGTTCTTCATGCTGACCGGATTTCACGGCGCGCACGTGACGATCGGCGCGATCATGCTGACGGTGATGCTCGGCCGTGTGATCAAGGGTCATTTCACGCCCGACCATCACTTCGCCTTCGAGGCCGCGGCGTGGTACTGGCACTTCGTCGACGTCGTCTGGCTGCTGCTGTTCGTGCTGGTTTACTGGCTGGTCTGAACGTCCGGGCGAAACCCCGAAAAAGGCCGCACGCGACGCGTGCGGCCTTTTTCATCCGGGAACCCGCGCCCGCCCGCGTTGCCGAATCCGGACCCCCGCCTGCCGGACCACCGGCGGCATCTAGCGCACGCCGGTCGGCGCGATCCAGCCCAGGTAATACGAGATCACGAGGAACGCGACGAGGCTCATCGAAAGGGCGACGCGAATGGCGAGCGCCTTGATCATCCTCGTCCCGTGCCCCTTGTCGGTGTAGAGATAATAGAGCGCGGTGAAGAGGCTTGCGATGATGGCCACGAGGCCCAGGATGACGACGATTTTCATGACTCTACGGTTCCTTCGCCGATGCGGCGTACAGCCAGTTTAGGAGAACCTCGGACCGATGCCAAACGCAAGTGGTTCCGGGAACGCGATGCCCACCGACGTTCGCCGCTTTCGGCCGCGGTTGCTGCCGACGATCGCGACCATCGGCGCCGTCGTGCTGTTCGTGGCGGCAGGCAACTGGCAGCGCGGAAGGATGGAGACCAAGGAGGCGCTGCGCGCCCAGCTCGATACGGCGGCTCGCGCGGCTCCGATCGACGTCGCCGCGCTGTCGTCGGTGACCGAGTGGGCGGCGCTGCGCTTTCGCACGGTGACCGCGACCGGCGAATTCGACCCGCGGCGTCAGATTCTCGTCGACAACAAGGTCCATGCCGGGCGCGTCGGATACGATGTCGTTGCGCCGCTGCGCATGGCCGACGGCCGGGTCGTGCTCGTCGCCCGGGGCTGGGTGGCGCAAGGCGGCTCGCGCGACGTCCTCCCCGACGCACCGCCGCCATCGGGACCGGTGACGGTCTCCGGGCGCCTGACGATACCGCCCTCCGGATACGTCGAGCTCAAGGCGGAGGCGACGCCCGGGACGGTCTGGCAGAACCTCGACCCGGAACGCTATGCAGCGGCGACCGGGCTCTCCGTTCTGCCGGCGGTCATCGAGCAGACTTCAGCTGCCGACGACGGACTCGTTCGCGACTGGCCCGCGCCGGATCTGGGCATCGAAAAGCACCGGATGTACATGCTGCAGTGGTACGCGTTCGCGGCACTCGCGGTCGCGTTGTGGCTTCTCCTCAACCTGCGGCGGTCACGGCGAGACGACGATGAGTGAACCGGCGGCGAAAGTCGATCCCGCGGCGAGCCGGCGTGCCAAGCGCACGCTGCTGCTGATCGCGGTCGTCTGCATCGCGCCGGTCGCGCTCTCGTACGCGATGTATTACCTCTTTCCGCGCCAGGCGCAGGTCAATTACGGCGTTCTGCTGCCGACGGGACCGGCGCCCCCGATCGAGGGGACGCGGCTTTCCGGCGCGCCGTTCCGTCTGTCCGATCTCGCAGGGCGATGGGTCGTCGTCGTCAGTGGCGGCGGGGGCTGCGATGCCGTCTGCCAGCGGGCGCTCTACGCCACGCGGCAGGCGCGCACGATGCAGGGGCGCGAGGAGGATCGCGTGGTCCGCGTCTGGCTGGTGACCGACGCGGTGACCCCACCCGCGGCGGTTCTCGACGAGCATCCCGAGATCGTGGCGGTCCGGGTGCCGGCCGATCGCGTCGCTGCGTTGCCCGGCGGCCGCAACGCGATCGTCATCATCGACCCGCTGGGCAACCTGGTGTTGCGTTATTCCGACGACCCCGACATCAAGGGCCTGGCCCGCGATCTGACGCGCCTGCTGAAGGCATCCCGGATCGGGTGAAATCACGCGGGCAACCCGGGGCGCGGCGACGCATTCCGATGGTAGAATTCCAGGTTCGCTCGCTGTCGCCGGCCGAGCCCGCCTGACATCCGATGACCACCCTCGCCCTCGCCGAAGACCGCTTCCGCCACTTCCTTGCGCTGACCAAGCCGCGCGTGGTCTCGCTCGTCGTCTTCTGTGCGGTGATCGGGATGTTCCTCGCCGTCCCCGGGCTGCCGCCGCCCGGCGTGGTGTTCTTCGCGACGATCGGCATCGCGCTTGTCGCCGGCGCCGCGGCGGCGATCAACTGCCTCGTCGAGCAGAAGATCGACGCGGTGATGGCGCGCACCCGCCGCCGCCCGCTGCCGAGCGGCGAGGTCACGTCGGCCTCCACCCTTCTGTTCGCGGGCATCGTCGGCGGGCTCGGTTTGTTCCTGCTCCACCGCTACGTCAATCCGCTGACGATGTGGCTCACGTTGGCGACGTTTGTCGGTTACGCAATCGTCTACACGGTGCTGCTCAAGCCGGCGACACCGCAGAACATCGTCATCGGGGGCGCGTCGGGGGCGATGCCGCCGGTGCTGGGCTGGGCGGCGGTCACCGGCGAGCTCGCGCCGGAACCGCTGCTGCTGTTCCTGATCATTTTCGTCTGGACCCCGCCGCATTTCTGGTCGCTCGCGCTCTATCGTGCGCAGGACTACGCGAAGGCGGGACTGCCGATGCTGCCGGTCACCCACGGCCGCCGTTACACGCAGCTCATGATCGTGCTGTACACGTGCGCGCTCGTCGCGGTGACGCTGCTGCCGTTCGCGATCAAGATGAGCGGTTACCTGTACCTCGCCGCGGCGCTGGGACTGGGCGGCCTGTTCCTCCTGTACGCGGTGCAGCTGTACCGCGACTACAGCCCCGAGCTCGCCCGCGCGACATTCAAGTACTCGATTCTCTACCTCGCGGCGCTGTTCTCCGCGCTGCTGATCGACCACTACTGGCGGTAATGCGCGCTCGCACGGCGCTCGCGGTGCTGGCGACCGTTCTCGGCCTGGCGGTCGGGGCCCTCGGTGGTTGCGATCGGAGTCCAGCGGCGCCGAAGTTCATGGCCTCGGACGTCACCGGCACCACGTTCGGCCGTGATTTCCAGCTGACCGACCACAACGGCAAGCCGCGGACGCTCGCCGATTTCCGCGGCAAGGTCGTCGTGCTGTTCTTCGGCTACACGCAGTGCCCGGACGTGTGCCCGACCACGCTGGCCGAACTGGCTGAGGCGATGAAGCAGCTCGGCCCCGACGCCGACCGCGTGCAGGTGCTGTTCGCGACGATCGACCCCGAACGCGATACGGCGGACCTGCTGGCGAAATACGTTCCCGCCTTCGATCCGCGCTTCCTCGGGCTCTTCGGGGATTCCGCGGCGACCGAGCGTACGGCGAAGGAATTCAAGATCATCTATCAGAAGCAGCCGGGCCGCACGCCGGGCACCTACACGATGGACCATTCGGCCGGCACATTCGTCTTCGATCCGCAGGGGCGCCTGCGCGTCTACGTGAGCTACGGGCAGGGCCCGGAAGTCTTCACGCACGACATTCGCGAGCTGCTCCGCGCGGCCGCGGGCTGACGCTACCGCAATTGGGGTCAGATACGAATTTCGGATTACCGAAATTCGTATCTGACCCCAATTTGCCTATTTGCGGCGCTCGATCAGCTCGATCTTGTAGCCGTCCGGATCCTGCACGAACGCGATCACGGTCGTTCCGCCCTTGACCGGACCCGCCTCGCGCGTCACCGTTCCGCCCTTCGCACGGACAGCGGCGCACGCCGCCGCCGCGTCCTCCACCTCGATCGCGACGTGGCCGTAGCCGGCGCCGAGATCGTAGTGGTCGATCCCGTAGTTGTAGGTCAGCTCGAGCACCGCGCCGCCGGCCTCGTCGCCGTAGCCGACGAACGCCAGCGTGTATTTCTGTTCCGGACGGTCGGTCGTGCGCAGCACCTTCATCCCCAGCACGTCGCGATAGAAGGCGATCGAGCGCGGGAGATCACCCACGCGCAGCATCGTGTGCAGGATTCTCATCAGAACTCCACCATCTCGAAGTCCTCCTTGCGTGCGCCGCATTCGGGACAGGTCCAGTTCGGGGGGACGTCTTCCCACTTCGTGCCGGGGGGTATGTCCTCGTCGGGGGCGCCCGCGGCCTCGTCGTAGATCCAGCCGCAGATCAGGCACATGTACTTTTTCATCGGGGTCTTGAGGGCGTTGGAGTAAAATCGCACAATTCTAGCAAGTCCGACCGGTGCGGCGCGAACCGCCGTTCGCTCGTACCGCCGCCCCGGTGACCGGGCCCCTTTCATGGCCGAACCCTCCGAAGTCGACTTTCCACCGATCGTGCTGACGTTCGCGGCCTCCGATCCGTCGGGCGGCGCGGGAATGCAGGCCGACATCCTCACGCTCGCCAGCATGGGCTGCCACCCACTTTCGGTGCTCACGGCAATCACCGTGCAGGACACGATGGGCGTCGAGGGCATCCAGTCGCTCGATGCGGACTGGGTCGTGGACCAGGCGCGCTGCCTGCTGCAGGACATGCCGGTCGATGCGTTCAAGATGGGTGTGCTGGGCAGCATCGAAAACATCGCCGCGATCGCCGAGATCCTGGCCGACTATCCGGACGTTCCTCTGGTGCTCGATCCCGTGCTCGCGTCGGGACGCGGCGACGAGTTCGCCACCGACGAGATGATGCACGCGATCCGCGAGCTCCTGCTGCCGCAGACGACGATCCTCACGCCCAACAGCATGGAGGCGCGGCGCCTCGCCGAGGCCGACGACGACGAGGAACTGTCGCTCGATGCGTGCGCCGAACGCCTCGTCGAAATGGGCGCCGGGCACGTGCTGATCACCGGTACGCACGAGGCGACGCCGCAGGTCGTGAACACCTTGTACGGCAAGGGTGGCATCGTGCGCACCGACAGCTGGCAACGACTGCCCGGCAGCTATCACGGGTCCGGCTGCACGCTCGCCTCGGCGATCGCGGCGATGCTCGCCAACGGTCTCGAGTTGCCCGAGGCGGTGCGCGAGGCGCAGGACTACACCTGGCACACGCTGCAGAAGGCGTACCGCCCTGGCATGGGACAGTACCTGCCCGACCGGTTGTTCTGGGCGCGCGACGACGATGGTGCGCCTGCAGGCGAGGACGCGGCATTGCGCGCCGCCGATGCCCGCGGAAGTCATTGACGCTGCGCGGGCGCGGCGCGCAGGCCCGCGCCCGCCGGCTGCACGGCGTGTACGCGATCACGCCCGACGGGATCGACACGCCTCGACTCGTCGAATGTGTTTCGGCAGCGCTGGCCGGTGGTGCGGCCGCGGTCCAGTACCGCAACAAGACGGCGGACGCCGCGCTCAGGCGCGTGCAGGCGGCGGCGCTTGCACGGGTGCATGCCGTGCGCGGCGGGCTGTATATCGTCAACGACGATGCCGCGCTGGCGGCGGCCGTCGGCGCCGACGGCGTCCATCTCGGTGATGAAGACGTCGGCGTGACCGCCGCCCGCGAGTTGCTCGGGCCCGATCGTCTGATCGGCGTGTCCTGCTACGACGACTACGCCCGCGCGGAGACCGCCGTTGCCGCCGGTGCCGATTACGTGGCTTTCGGCAGTTTCTTTCCGTCAAGCGTGAAACCCGGCGCGCGCCGCGCCGATGTTTCGCTGTTGCAGCGCGCGCGCGGGCTTGGCGTCCCGGTCGTCGCGATCGGCGGCATCACCGCGGACAATGCCGGCGAGCTCGCCCGCGCCGGAGCGGATGCGGTCGCCGTCATCACCGCGGTGTTCGGTGCCCTCGAGCCCGACGCCGTCCTGCAAGCGGCGCGTGCGATTTCGGCGGCGCTGCGCTGAGCGACGGCGTTCCCGCCGGATCGACGTGCACGAGAGCGGAAGAGCCACCCGGCGATGAGTGCGCGTGCCAGCATCGTGGTGCGCTCGGTCGGCCGCCCCGAGCTCGCGGAGGCGCTTGCCTGTCTCGCCGCACAGACGCATGACGACATCGAGGTCGTGCTGGTCGACGCCTCCGGCGGACGTCATCCGCCACCGCCGATTCGCTGCGGCCGATTCCCGCTCGTGTTCGTGCCGGGCGCCGCACCGCGGACGCGACCGGTCGCGGCGAACGCCGGGCTCGATGTGGCCACCGGCGACTACCTCGGTCTGCTCGATGATGACGACCTGATACTGCCGGCTCACGTCGCCAATCTCGTGTCCGCGCTCGCCGCGCGTCCCGAAGCGGTCGCCGCCTATTCGGCGTCGCACGAGATCGACGCCGATGGGCGCACGCTGAAGACGCGGGCGCAGCCGTGGTCGCGGCTGCTCCTGTTCCAGGACAGCTTCATCACCTCGAATTCGGTGCTGTTCCGGCGAACAGCGCTTGCCCGTTGCCGCTTCGACGAGCGTTTCGAGATTTGCGAGGACTGGGACTACTGGCTGCAGGTCTCGGAGCTCGGCGAGTTCGTGCTGGTCGACGCGGACACCGCGGTGTCGCGGCCCTTGGCCGGGACCTCGGGGACCGGGCGCGCGCACAATCGGGACGATGCGTACTGTCGCCGCTACATCGGAGAGCTCGCGGCGAAGTGGAGCGCGCGCGGCGAACGCCTCGTGGCCGAGGTCGAGGAGTCGGCGCGCGCCGCGCGCGAGCTCCATGGACAGGGCCGCGGGTCCGAGGCCGAAGATGCCGCCGACCGCGTGCTCGAGCGCTATCCGTTCGAGGTGTCGATGTTGAACCTCAAGGGGGCGCGGCTGGCGGAGCGTGGCGACCTCGCCGGCGCATGCGAGCGGTTTCGCGTGGCGACCGCCGAGGCCCCGGCCGATCCGGTATCGGGCTTCAACTACGCGTTGGCGCTGGAGCGTCTCGGCCGCGCGCAGGATGCCCTTGCCGAATACGAGCGCGTCCTCGCGTTCGCGCCGGCGCACGCGCCGTCGCAGGCGCGCCGCGGAGCGCTTGCCGCAAGGCTGGGTCGCAGCAGCGCTTGATTGGCGCCGGCGTCTGTCAGCCTTTCTCTGCGCACCACACCGCCCACGTCGTCGCGGAACAGCTGCTCGAATGCGCGCGCGAACCGCGGCGCGTCGCAGACCGGCGACGCCAGGAACCGGTCGCGGACCTCGGCACGCGTGGGCATCGTCGCGATGGACCCGGCGAGTCGCACCGCGAGCTCGACATACTCGTCGCGTGAGCGCGCGACGTTGCCGGGGAATCCGGCGGCAGTCAGCAGGGCGACGCCGTGACGTCCCGGCAGTGTGCTGCCCGCGAGCGTGACGACCGGCACGCCCATGGCCAGCGCGTCGCAGGTGGTCGTGCAGCCGTTGTACGGAAACGGATCGAGCGCGATGTCGACGTCGGCATATTCCTGCATCATCTGCGCCTCGGCCGTGTAGGGACGCAGGTCGAGCCGGTGCGCGGCGATCCCGTGCTGCTCGAAATCGTCGTCGGACGAGGGCCCGGGTTTCGTCGGCTGCAAACGCGGTCGCCTTGAGGACCAGCCTTGCGTGCGGCATCCGGGCCAGGATCCGCGACCAGGTGGCGACGACTTCCGGGCCGAGCTTGGCGAGGCGGTTGAAACAGCCGAAGGTCACGACGCCGCGGCGCGCGGCGGGCGGTGCCGACAGCGCCGGCAGCGGCTGCGAGGGCCGATAGCAAAGCCGCGTGTCAGGCAGCCGCAGCACGCGCTCCGAGAAGCGCTGCGGACTGCCGACCGGCGTGTGCAGCGCATCGGTCACCACATAGTCGATCGCCGGAACGCCCGTGGTGCCCACGTAGTCGAGCCAGGTGAACTGGACCGGCGCGCCGCGGCGGGCGAACACTCCCAGCCGCTGCCCGGGACAGTGACCGACCAGATCGACGAGGATGTCGATGCCGTCGCGTCGAATGCGATCGACCAGCGTGTCGTCGTCGAGCGCTGCGGCGTCGCGCCATTCGTCGGCCAAGGCACGCATCGTCGCCGCCGCGTCGTCGCGCACGTCACCCACCGAGTAGCAGGTGACGTGCACGGCGCTGCGATCGCGGGCTTCGAGCAGCGGCACGAAGAAATGCGCCAGCGGACCGCCGCAGAAGCGCGGAGATACATAGCCGATCTTCAGCCGGCGCTGCGGATCGCGCACGTTCGCGAACGACGCGCGCGGCATCGCAGCGCATCGGGCATGAGCATCGGCCCACGCGACATGTTCGGCGAGCAGACGCTCGTGGTCGCACGGATCCTCGTGTTGGAGCGCCATCAGCAGGTTGCTGCGCGCCTCCTGGAAGCCGGGGTCGAGCGCGAGCGCCGCGCGATAGTCGGCGATCGCCCGGGCATGCTCGGCCAGGTTGAAGTGCGCGACTCCCATCGCGCTGCGATAGCGCGCCTTTCGCGGGTCGAGTGCGGCGGCGCGCGAAAAACACGCGATCGCCTCCTCGAGCCGGGCCAACCGGTCGAGGGCGAGACCGGTCTGGAACGCCGTCTCCGCATCGTTCGGGTCGAGCGCCATTGCCCGACGCAGCGTGGCGAGGGCCTGTTCGCGCTCGTTGCGGCCCAGCAGCGCCTGTCCCAGCAGCCGCAGCGCACGGGCGTGCTCCGGCTTGAGGGCGAGCAGCGGCGCGAGTACGGCACCGGCCGCGACATAGTCCCCCTGCGGCAACAACGCGGCGGCGAGATCGCAGATTGCATCGGCGTCGTCCGGGGTGCGCTCGAGCTGGCGCGAATACCAGTTGGCGGCGTCGTCGAAGTCGCCGTGCTCGTAGGCGAGTCGCCCGAGCTCGCGACAGACGCGCGTGTCGAGCGGGCGCAATTCGCTGAAACGTGCCCACAGGTCCTGCGCCGCATCCCGGTTTCCGAGTTCAGCCTCGGCGAGCGCCAGATTGAACAATGCCGGCGCGAGGTTGGCATCGACCGCGAGCGCGGCACGAAAGGCGGCGATGGCCGGCTGCAGCGCGCCGTGTCGTCGGAGTACCTCGCCGCGCCAGAGGAGCGGCTCCACCGCCGACGGATCGACGGCGAGGGCGCGATCGAGCCATTGCTTGGCCTCGTCGAGCTTGTTCTGCTGGAGCCGGACGAGGCCGAGATTGGTCAACGCGCGGACGTCGCCCGGATCGAACCGGAGCAGCTCGTCGTAGAGTCGCGCCGCATGATCGAGTTCGCCTCTGGCGTGCAACTCGATCGCGCGCCCGAAGACCCGCGCAGGGTCGAAATCGGCGTCGTTCGTGGAAACCATGGGGAGCCTGCGGCCCCGAACCGGCGGCGCGCCCGAGGCGAGGCGCCCGAAGTCAGGTTGTCGTCCGGGCGTGAACTCGCGTTTAGCGTGAACAGGCCCTAGTATATCGGAGCGTGCGTGCACCGCGGCGGGCGGCGCGCGACCAAGGTTCCGTCGCGCACCGCCGGCTTCCAAATTCGGCTCATGATCGTTTCTCACCAGCACCGGTTCATCTTCGTCAAGGGCACGAAAGTCGGCGGCACAAGCGTCGAGATGGCGTTGTCCGCGATCTGCGGGCCGGACGACATCGTCACGCCGGTCACCCCGGTCGATGACAAGCCCAGAATCGAGCGTGGAAACGTGCCGCGCAACTACGCGCTTCGGCGGGCCACGGAAATCGATTACGCGCGGCGCATCCGCGAAGCGACGCCGGAGGAACTCGACAATGTCCGGATTCCGATGACGGAGTCGCGCTTCTTCAACCACATGCCGCTGGCTCGCGCAGAGCGCATGCTCGGCCCCGCGGTCGATGCCTACACCGTCGTTTGCGTCGAACGGAATCCCTACGAGAAGGTGATCTCGCTCGCGAACTGGTTCATGCAGGCCCCGGAGTATCATCACGGCCGTGCGATGAAGTTCGACCCTGCCGTGGTGAAAAGCACGGTGGACCGGATGATCGCGAACGGATTCATCCTGCGCTGCAAGAACATCGGGAGATACCGCCGGCGCCGCGGCGAGCTCTCGCTGCGGGTGCTGCGCTTCGACTCACTCGCGGACGACTTCGCCGATTTCGTCCGGGACCTGGGCGTGCGCGACAACCCGCCGACGCTGCCGCACGCCAAGAAGGGCAACTACAAGGCGCGCCCGCTCGAGCTGCTGGCGCCGAACCAGATTGCCGCGATCAACGAGCTGTTCCGGGACGAATTCGCGTTCTTCGGTTATCCGGTGGCCTCGTCGTCGCCACCTCCTTCCTCGAAATCCATCGGAGCGTCATGAGCCGCAACGACGAACTCTTCGCCCGTGCCCAGCGCACGATTCCTGCCGGCGTCAATTCGCCGGTCCGTGCCTTCCGTTCGGTCGGCGGCACGCCCCGCTTCTTCGAGCGTGGCGAAGGCGCCTGGCTCTGGGACGTCGACGGCAAGCGCTACATCGACTACGTCGGTTCCTGGGGGCCGGCGATCGTCGGCCACGCGCATCCGGCGGTCGTTCGCGCGGTCGTCGAGACGGCGCCGAAGGGCCTGTCCTTCGGCGCGCCGACGGAGCTCGAGATCGAGATGGCCGAGATGCTGGTGCGTCTGCTGCCGTCGATCGAGATGGTGCGACTCGTCTCCTCGGGCACCGAGGCGACGATGTCGGCGCTGCGGCTGGCGCGCGGGTTCACCGGCCGCAGCAAGATCGTGAAGTTCGAAGGTTGCTACCACGGCCACGGCGACAGCCTGCTGGTGAAGGCGGGATCGGGCGCGCTGACGTTCGGCCAGCCTTCCTCGGCCGGTGTGCCGCCGGCCATCGCCAACGAGACGATCGTGCTTCCGTACAACGATCTCGCTGCCGTCGAGGCCGCGTTTGCGGCGGGTGGCGGCGACATCGCGTGCATCATCGTCGAGCCTGTCGTCGGCAACATGAACCTGATCATGCCGCGGCCCGGGTTTCTGCCGGGCCTGCGCCGCGTCTGCGATGCGCATGGCGCCGTGCTCATCTTCGACGAGGTGATGACCGGCTTCCGTGTCCATCCGCGCGGGATGCAGGGGCTCGCCGGCGTGACGCCCGACCTGACGACGCTGGGCAAGGTGATCGGCGGCGGAATGCCGGTCGGCGCGTTCGGCGGCAGGCGCGCGATCATGGAGAAGATCGCACCGCTCGGACCGGTCTATCAGGCCGGCACGCTGTCCGGCAATCCGGTGGCGGTGGCTGCCGGCCTCGCGACGCTGAAGGAAATCCAGGCGCCGGGATTCCACGACCGGCTGGCGGCCCGGACGCGGTCGCTCACCGACGGCCTGATGGCCGCGGCGAGGAAGGCGGGCGTTCCGTTCGCCGCGCAATCGGTGGGCGGAATGTTCGGAATCTACTTCGCCGCCGAGGTGCCGGACACCTACGACGCGGTGATGGCCTGCGACAAGGCGCGCTTCAATCGCTTCTTCCACGCGATGCTGGATGCGGGCGTCTATTTCGCGCCCAGCGCGTTCGAAGCCGGCTTCGTGTCGGCTGCACATTCGGCCGACGATATCGCGACGACGCTGGCACTCGCGGAGAAGGCGTTCGCTCTGGCGGCGTGACGGACCGTCGCGCCGGCGTCCGCGCCGCGCGCCGGACGTGACGCACCGCGGATTTCGATGACGGAAGAGCAACGACAGGTCGTCTGGTCGTCGGGAGCGCCGGTGCAAATCCGGCCGCCGCCCGCGGCGTCGCTGCATGCGCTGGAGGCCGCGGCGGCCGCGGCTCCGCAACGCGCGGCCCTCTGGCAGGCGGCGCTGGACAGGCTTCGGTGCGGGAGCGCCACCGACAACGACGTCGGTGCAGGCTGGTCAATGCATGGCGAGCGCCCGCTGGCCGTGGCCGTGATTACGCCGTATTCGCGCGAGGACGTCGCGCTGCTGCGCCGCTGCCACGAAAGTGTGCGGGCGCAATCGTACTCCTGCCGGCACTTCATGGTCGCCGACGGGGCCGCGCGCGCCGAACTCGATGCCTGGGACGTGGAACACCTGAAGCTCGATCGTTCGCATGCCGACTTCGGCGACACGCCGCGCGCGGTCGGCGGCGAAGCGGCGGTCGGACGCGGGTTCGGTGCGGTGGCATATCTCGATGCGGACAATACCTGGCGCAGGCACCATGTCGAATCGCTGGTGTGGCGATGGCGCGATGCAGGCGTGCCGGTGGTCGTGTCCGGCCGCACGCTGCATTTCCCGGACGGATCGCTGCTGCCGGAGGTCAATCCCGACGATGCGCACGAGCACGTCGATACCAACTGCCTGTTCCTCACGGGGGCCGCGCTGGCGATGGTTTCTGCATGGCGCGAATACCCGCGCCGACTGTCGCAGATCGATGATCGGATGATCTGGCGCATGCTGCGTGGACGCGGGCACGCCTTCGCGGTCACCGGCGCACTGACCGCGCGCTACACCGTCAACGAGCGTTACTTCTATCGGGCGCTGGGGCTCCCGGTGCCCGGCGACGCGCGTCCGGATTTCGACCCCGCGCCGCTCGCCGACTGGTATCGAGCGCTGGATGCCCGTACCCGGGCCGAGCTCGAGACGAAGCTGGGATTTCCGGTGGACGCTTTCCTGCGGGAATTCTTCGCCGGCTGGGGCATCGCGCTGTAGCGCACGGGGTCGGCGCCGCCATTCCGTCACGTGAACGACCCGAGATGGAATTGCGGCGCTGACCCTATTTCCCGCGCCGATCGACGGGGGTAGCGAGGCGCAGCTTGTTGACGTGCGACGGTGGCGCCTCCGATCCGTCGGGCAGCTTGCCGAGAAAGTAGAACCGCTGCCAGGCTTCCTTGAGCGTCGCGGCGTCCTTGGCGTGGAAACGCTGCATGAACTCGTCGCGGCGCTGTTTCCACGCCATCGCCTGGCCTTCGAGCTCGGGATCGTCCGCGAGATTGCGCACCTCGACCTCCGTTTCGGCCAGCGCATCGGCGGGCACCGGGTAGACCATGCAGATCGGCTCGTCCTTTTCGAAGCGCACCTTCCCCGGCCGCGTCATCTGCCAGTTCATCGTGAACGGATAGGGCAGCCAGTCCGTCTCGATGACGCCCGCCAGGGGTGCGATGCCGTCCTTCGGACGATTGGTCGGGCCGCCGCAGAACATGTTCCAGCCCGGCTCGGTGCGGAACAAGTACGTCAGATGGAAGGTCACGATGCCGAAGGCGAAGTGCGAGACGACGAGATTCTCGAGGTTCGGGTAGCCGTCGAGCGCACGGATCTGCGTATTGCGCGCGTGGGGTCCGCCATCCCACGTGATTTCGAGCGCACACGCCGCGCCCACCTCCCACCCGTGCGCATTGGCGATGTTGAGGGGCAGGCAGCGATAGGCGTGCTTGTCCGGAATGTGGTCCATCCAGGCCCGCGTCATCGGCGCGGGCCGGAGTGGCAGCGGTTCGGGCATCAGGGCGTACGCAGTCAGCTTCATGCGGCAGGCCAGCGCGGTTGCGTCGGGGGGTGACGACAGTTTACCGCGGCGGCGTCGTCCAGCGGCGACGAAGCCGGCGAGACGTCGCACGCAACACCTTGATTCGTGCGGTGAAATCGGCGGTCGAACGAAATGGCCATGCTACAATCGAACGTTTTTCAGGGGGCTACGGAACGCGTGAATTCACCGGTGCGCAAACGCCTGGGCGAGATCCTCGTCGAACGCGGCAAGCTCGATGCTGCCGGGCTCGATCGGGCGCTTCGGGTCCAGCAGGACAGCCGCGGCGAGCGGCTGGGTGCGCTGCTGGTGACGCTCGGCCTGTGTGCCCAGCGCGACGTGGCGGAGGCGCTCGCCATCCAGCTCGGGCTGCCCCTCGTCGAGGCCAACGGATACCCGGAGTTTCCGATCCTGGAGGAACGCGTGTCCGCGCGTTTCCTGCGCGAATCGCGGGCACTGCCGCTGCGCGAGGACGAGCAGGAGGTCGCGCTCGCCATGGTGGATCCGACCGACGACTACACGATCGGCGCATTCCGGATGGTCACCGGGCGCGAAGTGCGGCCGATGGTCGCACTGCCCACGGAACTCGAAGCGGCACATGGAGCGGCTGTACGGTGCCGGAAAATCGGCGCTCGGTCAGATCGTCGGCGACGTCGAGCAACGCGACGACCTCGCGTTCGACGCCGACATCCAGCAGCTCAAGGATCTCGCGGCGGAGGCGCCCGTCATCCGGCTGGTCTCGCTCATCATCACCAATGCGCTCGAGCAGCGTGCCTCCGACATCCACATCGAGCCGTTCGAGAACCGGCTCGTCGTCCGCTATCGAATCGACGGTGTCCTGCACGAGGTCGAGTCGCCGCCACGGCGCTTCTCCGCGGCCGTGATTTCGCGCGTCAAGATCATGGCCAACCTCGATATCGCGGAGCGCCGTCTGCCGCAGGACGGTCGCATCCGGCTTCGCGTGCAGGGCAAGGAAATCGACCTGCGGGTGTCGACGGTGCCCACGATGCACGGCGAATCGGTCGTGATGCGGATTCTCGACAAGGGCGGCGTTGCCCTCGATTTCCAGAAGCTCGGTTTCTACGACGACACGCTCAAGATCTTCACGCGGGTGCTGATGGAGCCGCACGGCATCCTTCTCGTCACGGGTCCCACCGGCTCGGGCAAGACGACGACGCTGTACACGGCGCTGGAAACGCTCAACAAGCCCGACGTCAAGATTCTCACCGTCGAGGATCCGGTCGAGTACCAGATGCCCGGAATCAACCAGATCCAGGTCAAGCCGCAGATCGACCTCACGTTCGCGAATGCGCTGCGTTCGATTGTCCGCCAGGACCCCGACGTGATCATGATCGGCGAGATCCGCGACCTCGAGACGGCGCAGATCGCCGTTCAGTCCGCGCTCACGGGCCACCTCGTGCTGTCGACCGTCCACACCAACGACGCGGCGTCGACGGTCAACCGCCTGCTCGACATGGGCGTGGAGGACTACCTGCTCACTTCGACCGTGATCGGCATTCTGGCGCAGCGGCTGGTGCGCACGCTGTGCCCGCAATGCAAGGAGCCGTACACGGCGCTGCCCGAGATCGTCGACGAGCTCGGCCTGCGGCGCATCGCCAAGTCGACCGGGGACATCACGTTGTGGCACGAAAAAGGCTGCCCCGAATGCGCGCACACCGGGTTCATGGGCCGCGTCAGCGTGATGGAAATGCTGCCGATGACCGATCCGCTGCGCAGTCTCGTGATGAAGCACGCGACATCGACGGACCTGCGCAACGAGGCGATCCGTGGAGGCATGGTGACGATGTACGAGGACGGCCTGCGCAAGGCGCTGGACGGCATCACCACGTTCGAGGAAGTGCTGCGTGTGACGCGCGAGAGCTGACCCTGCGATGCCCGTGTTCCGCTACAAGGCTGTCGATCACGCCGGCGATGTCGCCGTCGGCGAGCTCGAGGCCGCGACCGAGTCCGAGATCGTCGACCGGCTCCGCGACCAGGGCCTGATGCCGATGCAGGTCGGCCCGGCCGCAGGCGGCGGCAAGGCCGCGACGCCGGCGCAGCTTGCGTCCGGCCCGCGCCGGGGCTGGCTCACACCGAAACGGGTAACCCGCGATCATCTGATGGCGCTGACGCGTGAGCTCGCCACGCTGTTGCGCGCCGGGCTGCCGCTCGATCGTGCGCTCGAGATCCTGATCGGCCTGGCACCCACGCCCCCGGTCGCGGTGCTGCTCCAGCAGATCCGCGACGACGTCCGCGGCGGCAAGTCGCTGTCGCAGGCGCTCGACGTGCGCCGCGACGTGTTCGATCGCTTCTACGTCAACATCGTCCGCGCGGGCGAGGCGGGCGGCGCGCTCGGGGTCGTGCTCACGCGCCTCGCGGACACGATGGAGCGCAACAAGGAGTTGCGTGAAAGCGTGAAGGCGGCATTGATCTATCCGACGATCCTGATCGGCGTCGCGGTGATGTCGGTGATGGTGCTTCTGGTCTGGGTGGTGCCGCAGTTTCAGCAGACGTTCGAGCAGGCCGGCAAGGCGTTGCCGCTGCCCACGCAGATCGTCGTGATCGTCGGGACCGCGCTGCGTCACTGGTGGTGGGCCATTCTGGGCGGCATCGTGCTCGTCGTCGGCGGGATGCGGCGACGGATGCAGCGGCCCGACGTGCGCGCGCGCTGGGATGCACGCCTGCTGCGCTGGCCGCTCGTCGGCAATCTCGTGACCAAGGTCGAGGTCGCCCGCTTCGCACGCACGCTCGCGACGCTGCTCGCCAACGGCGTGACGCTTCTCGCGGGACTCGCGATCGTCAAGGAGACGCTCGGCAACCGCGTGCTCGCCGGTTCGCTCGACGGCGTGATCGCGCGGCTGCGCGAAGGCAAGGGCTTCGGACGACCGCTCGCCGAGACGAACCTCTACCCGAAACTCGCGACGCAGATGATTCTCGTCGGCGAGGAGTCGGGTCGACTCGAGGAGATGCTGACGCGTGTCGCCGAGGTGTACGACCGCGAGGTGCAGATCGAGATCAAGCGCTTCCTCGCGGTGCTCGAGCCCGCGCTGATCCTCGGGCTTGCCGTGCTGATCGGCGGGATCGTCTTCTCGATCCTGCTGGGCGTCATGGGCATGAGCGAACTTGTTCAGTAAAGCCTGTCTAACCTTTCCGGTACCGGGGTCTTGGGCAGGCCCGACATTACAAAGCCACGCAGGGGACAAGCCATGAAGCAACGTGCAGCGCGGCATGCCGTCAGAGGCATGACGCTGATCGAGATACTCGTCGTGCTGGTGCTGATCGGCATCGTGCTCGGCATCGTCGGCGGCAATTTCATCGGCCGCGGCGAGAAGGCGAAGGGCGACGCCGCCAAGATCGAGATCGGGCAGATCAGCCAGGCGCTCGATCTGTTCAAGCTCGAGGTCGGTCGCTATCCGACGACGTCCGAAGGGCTGCAGGCGCTGATCACCGCGCCGGCCGGCGCGACGAACTGGAACGGGCCGTACTGGAAGAAGTCGACACTGCCGAAGGATCCCTGGGGCAACGAATACAGGTACACGGCCCCGGGCCAGAGCGCGCCTTACGACATCCTCTCCTACGGCGCGGACGGCAAGGAAGGCGGCGAAGGTCCCAACAAGGACATCACGAGTTCGCAATGACGCGCGCCGGTCGCGCGCTCCCCGCGCGCGGCGTCACCCTCCTCGAACTGCTCGTCGTGCTGTCGATCATGGCGGTGGTTGCTGCGCTGGTCGTCCCGATGTTCGGCGGCGGCGTTTCGACGACCGACATGAAGAGCGCCGCGCGCCAGCTCGCCGCGGGTATGCGGCTTGCGCGCAGCGAGGCGGTGGCGACGCGCATGGAGACGAGCGTGACGCTCGACCTCGAGCGGCGCACGTTCCGCGTCGCGCGTGATCCGCGCGAATACGCGCTGCCCGCGAAGGTCGAGCTCAAGCTCGTTACCGCGCAGAGCGACATCGAATCGGAAAAGACGGGCTCGATCCGATTCTTCCCGGATGGCGGCTCCAACGGCGGCCGCGTCACCCTCGCCGCGGGAGAGCGCAAGTACGAAGTCGATGTCGACTGGCTGACCGGCCGCGTCGCGATTCTGGACTGACCCCGCGATGGGCCCGAATCCGATGCCTCGGTCGCAGGGATTTTCGCTGCTCGAAGTGCTGGTGGCCTTCGTGATCCTCTCGCTCGTCGCGACGGCGCTGTTCCGCCTGTTCTCCGGATCGCTCGCGAACGTAGGCGCCGCGGAGGACTACAGTCGTGCCATGATCGTGGCCGAGAGCGTGCTCGCGGAAACCGGCGGCGCGCAGCCGTTGCGCGAAGGATCGCTTACCGGCAGCGCCGACGACGGCAGGATCTCGTGGCGCGCAAGTGTCTCTCCCTGGGATCCGCCCGACGTCAGCCCGGACATCGCGAATGCCTCGGCGCTGATGCCGTTGCGCCTCTATCGCGTCGCCGTCGAGGTCGAGTTCCCGGCGCCGTCCGGCGGGCAGCGCATGATCGCACTGGCGACCACGCGTCTCGGGGCGCGGGAGCGTGTGCAGTGAGTGCGTTCTGCACGACGCGTCGCGTAGCGTGCGGCGGCCGACGTCATGGCGAGCGCGGCTTCACGCTGCTCGAGCTCACCGTCGCGCTGGTGCTGCTCGCGCTGATGGCGGCCGTGCTGGTCGGTTCCGTGCGGCTCGCGGCGAGAAGCTGGGACGGCGGCGAGGCCAAGGCCGAACAGGTCGCACAGATGCGCCAGACGGGCGAGTTCCTGCGTGCACAGCTGTCGGCGGAGTTTCCGCTGCGCATCAAGAAGGCAGTGGGGCTGCCGCTGATGTTCGGCGGGGAGCGCAATGAAATGCGGTATGCGGCAGCGTTGCCGACCCGCGTCGCCGAGGGCGGCGTCTACTATTTCCGGCTCACCGTCGCGCATGACGGCGACAAGTCGCAGCTGGTGCTCGAGCGGATGATTCCGGAGCCCGACGTCACCACGGAACCTTCTTTCAGCGGGGCGGATCGCTCGGTGCTGGCGGCCGGCATCCGTGACGTCACGATCGGCTATTTCGGTCGTTCTGCCGGCGCGGTGTTCGACGAAACGCCCACGTGGCGCGACCGGTGGGAGGATCGCGACCGCTTGCCCATTCTCGTCCGCATCGACGTGACGCCCGAAAGCGGACCGCCATGGCCCCAGATCGTCGTCGAACCACGGCGCGCGCCAGAGGCCGGATGCCGCTCTTGGGACGCCAATCGCAACCGCTGCGTGGGGGCCTGATGAGCGGGCAGCTTCGCATCGACACGCAGCGCAGTCGGCCTCCGCACGATCGGCGCGAGGACGCTGCGCCGGCGAGGTCGGCCGAGGTTCCGCGTTCTCCGGGTCGCGCCCTGCGGGCCTCCGCCTCCGAACTTGGTCGGCCTCCGCACGATCGGCGCGAGGACGCTGCGCCGGTGAGGTCGGCCGAGGTTCCGCGTTCTCCGGGTCGCGCCCTGCGGGCCTCCGCCTCCGAACTTGGTCGGCCTCCGCACGATCGGCGCGAGGACGTTGCGCCGGCGAGGTCGGCCGAGGTTCCGCGTTCTCCGGGTCGCGCCCTGCGGGCCTCCGCCTCCGAACGCGGTATCGCTCTTATCGCGGCGCTGTGGCTGACGATTCTGCTGACGGTGATCGCGTCGGGCTTCGCCTTCTCGATGCGCAGCGAGGCGCTGGCCGCGCGTAACGCGCTGTCGGTCGCGCAGGTGCGCGCGATCGCCGACGGCGCAGTCGAGCGGACGGCGTTCGAGTTGCAGCGGCCGCGCAATCTTCCCGATGTCTGGGTCCCCGATGGACAGCCGCACACGTGGAAGGACGGCGACGCGACGATCACGGTCCTTGCCGTCGACGAGTCGGCCAAGATCGACATCAACGTCGCCACCGAGCCCTTGCTGCGCGGACTTTTCGTCAACGTCGGCGGCGTCGATCCGGCGACGGCCAGCGCGCTCGTCGACGCACTGCTCGACTGGAAGGACGCCGACGATCTGCGCCGGCCCAATGGCGCCGAGGACGCGGAGTACCGTGCGGCCGGACGCAAGTACCGGCCGGCAAACGGTCCGTTCGAAACGACCGGCGAGTTGCAGCGAATCCTGGGCATGACTCCGGCGATATTCGCCAGGATTGGCGATGCGATCACCGTGTACTCCCGGCAGGGCGGCATCAACACGCAGACCGCGTCGCGCAGCGTGCTCCTTGCACTGCCCAACGCGACGCCCGAAGCGGTCGATGCCTACCTGCAGCAGCGTGCAGACGCGCTCGCGAACAAGCTCAAGCCACCGCCGTTCGTGGCGGCCCAGGGCTTCATGACCCAGCCGCTTCCGGTCTGGCGAATCCGGGCCGAGGCCGTCCTCCCCGATGGTGTAACCTTCGTGCGCGACGCGGTGCTGCGGCCGTCCGGAGACCCTCGTCGGCCGCTGATCGCACTCCTCTGGCAGGAAGGCGTCGTCGCGCCGGCGGCTGCCCCGACAATCGCGGACGCGAATCCGGCATCCGCCAACGCAAATGGAACAGACCGCTAGACTCCGCCAAGGCATGCGCGATGCCGCGCACCGGTTCGGCCTCCCCGCGTTCCTGCGCTGGTGGGCGGGCGAGCTGGCGCCGCTCGTTCCGGCCCGCACCCGGGGCGCCTTGCAGCGGCGCCGCGTGCGTCCCGTGCTCGCATTCGGCGTCGATTCCGCGGTGCTGTGGGTGCCGCGGATGCACGAGGGCGTGATCGCACTCGTCGAAGCCGCGCGGATTCCGCTTGCCGGTGACGCCGCCTCCGTGCAGCAGGCCGGCCGCGCGGCGATGACCGCGCTGCCCCCCAACGTGTACGGTGGCCCGGCGGCCGCGGCAAATGTGGTCGTCGCGCTTCCGCGCGGGCAGGTGTTGCGCAAGCGACTGGAGCTGCCGGCGGCGATCGAGGAAAACCTGAAGCAGGCGCTCGCCTACGACCTCGACCGGCATACGCCGTTCCGACCCGATCAGCTCTATTTCGACGCCGTCGTCGTGGGGCGCAGCGGCAAGGAGCTGCGCGTCGACTGGGCCGCCGTGCTGAAGAGCGTTGCGGATCCTGCATGCCGGATGGCCGAGAGCTGGGGCGCCACCGTGGTGGGCATCGTGCCTGACGCCGTGGAAGGCGAAGGCGTCTCGGCAATCGCGCTCTCGAAGCTCAATCTGCTTCCGGAGGAGGCGCGCGGCACCGGCCCGGCGTGGAGGCGCTGGCAGTGGTGGGGCCCGCTTGCGCTGCTCGCGGCAGTCGGCGCCGTTGCCCTGGTGCTCCCGATCTGGCAGAAGCGCAACTACGTGATCGCGCTGACCGAGCTCGCCGACAAGGCGCGAGTGGAGGCCGAGGCCGCGGACGCGGTCCGCCAGCAGGTCGACCAGCTCGCCGCCGACTTCAACTTTGCGCTCGGCCAGAAATACGCGTACCCCGGCGCATTGCAGCTCATCGAGGACGTGACCAAAGTGCTGCCCGACGACACGTGGCTCACCCAGTTCGAGATGCGTACGACGGCGCGCGGCAAGGAGCCGCGCCGCGAGCTCGTGCTCCGCGGCGAGAGCGCCAACGCCGGGCGCATCGTCTCCCTGCTCGAGGAGTCGAAGCTGTTCAACGAACCTGCACCGCGCTCGCCGACGACCAAGATTCAGCCCGGCCCGGGCGAGATCTTCGACGTCGGCGCACAGTTGCGGCGGCTGCCCGCACCCGCACCGATCCTCCTGGGGAGCGACGGCCCGATTCCGACACCGGCGCCTGCCCCCGAGGCCGTGACTGTGGCGCCGGCGTCTCCCGCGCCCGAGAGCCCCGTCGCCGGCGAGGCACGCCCGGCCGTCGAAGGCGGGTCCGCACCCGTGGCATCACCCTCGACAGCGGGCGCCCAGCCGCCTGCCACCGCCGCGGGTTCGGCCGAGGCGGCACCGCCGCCCGCGGCCGCCGCGGCGATCGCCCCCGCCCCGGCCGAGGCCACGCAGCCGCCACCGACCGCGATGCCGTCACAGCGGGCGCTCACCACGCGCGAGCAACGCAATCGCGATCGGCGCAATCGTGGCGGCGGGCAGGGCGCCGCAGGCGGAGGCGCGCAATGATCAACGACGCGATCGCCGGGCTGCCTGCGTTGCAGCGACGCGCACTGGCCGTCGGCCTTGCGGTTCTCGCGCTCGTCGCCGCGGCGGCGGTGCTTCTGGTGCCGGTCTGGCTGCTGCACAGTCGCTACGACGACGCCATCGCCTCGCTGGAGGATCGGCTCGCGCGCTACCGCCGGATCTCCGCGCAGGCGCCCGAATACCGCAAGGCGCTGGAGCAGGTGAAGGCCAAGGACGCACGCCGATTTTTCCTCAAGAACACGGCGGCCAACCTCGCCGGAGTGGAGTTGCAGGAGACCGTCCGCTCGGCCATCGAAAGCAATGGCGGTCGCATCACGACGAGCCAGAACCAGGCCACGCGCGATGAGGGTCGGTACAAGGCCGTTGGCGTCACGTTCCAGTTCTTCGCCACGACACCCAACCTGCAGCGGATCCTCTATGCGCTGGAGACGCAGCAACCTTACCTCGTCATCGACACGCTGACGCTGCGCCCGCTGAATGCGTTTCGCGGCTTCCGCCCCGTTACCGGCCAGGACCCGGAACTCAACGTGCAGATGGATGTTTCCGCGCTTGGTTTCCCGGCGCCCGAGAAGCCTGGCGACAAGGCGGCCGGCAAGACCGCGGAGAAAGCCGCCGACCGGGCCGGAGAAAAGGTCGTCGCCAAGGCCGGCGACAAGGTCGAGGTGGCCCGCCCATGAAGACCCTGCCCGGCGTGCTCAACGGGATGTTGTGGTGGCTCGTGCCGCTGGTGGCGCTGGCCGCGCTGATCGGCTTCGAGACGGATTGGGGTCGCGGTTTGACCAAGGCCGTCCCGGCGGCGGAGTCTCCGGTGGTACCCAAGCCGGTGGAAACCGCGCTGCTGCCGGAATACCAGCTGGAAGGCGGTCTCGCCGCGCGCACCGAAACCGTCAACCGGACGTTGTTCAATCCGACGCGGCGTCCGGCGCCGGTGGTCGCAGTCGACGCATCGAAGGCGACGATCAGGCGCGGTCAGTTTGCGCTGACCGGCACGGTGGTCGTCGAGGGGATGAACGCCGCGTATCTGCGCGAGGTCGCGGGCGGCAAGTCCCGCCGCGTGATGCAGGGCGAAACCGTCAACGGCATGACGCTGGCCGAGGTTCGCCCCGACCGGGTGGTGCTGGCGCAGGGCGGCGAGACCGAGGAGCTGGTCCTCAAGGTGCTCCCGGGCCCGAAGACGACGACGCAGCCGACCCCAGGAGCCCCGGCGGCAGGTGGCGCCGCCGCGGCGGCACCCGTCCCGCCCGGTGCAGCCGCGGCCACGCCCGCAGCACGTCCCGCGGCAGCACCCGATTCGCCCGCCGCGCGACGGGCTGCCGCGCGTGCCGCCGAAGCGGCTGCGCGCGCCGCGGCCGCTGGTGCGGCCGCAGGCGCCGCGAATACGGGCACCCAGGACCCCTGGACCGAGATGTACCGCCAGCGCGCCACCACCGACGCCCAGCAACAGCAACCCCAGACGACCACCCGCCAGCGCCGCCAGCGCTGAACTTGCTGCCCCACTGAGGATTTTCGATGACTCGCGCGACTCATTCCGGCGATGATCTCCGGGCGCATGCGCCAGGCGAACTCGCCTCAGGTATCCGTCCGCGCGAGGCGCGACCCACGACCATGACCATGAATCGATCCCGACTGGCGGCCATCGCGTTCGCGCTCCCGATCATCCTCGGCGCCTGCGCCACCCAGCAGACCCCAGCTGAGGACCCCAAGCTGGTCAGTGCCCGTGAACGCGCACTGCGCGCGGCGGCGGCGCTGTCGAAGGAAGATGTCGAGGAGGCGATCAGGCCGCCCCCGGGCGCCGACCCGGCAGCCGACCGCGCGCGAATCTTCAAGGGCACCGGCGTGCTGGTGAAGGGCCAGCAACCCGGCGGTACGCTGCCGCCGAGTCCCGCGGCACAGGCCGCCGGTGGGGGCGTCGTGCTCAATTTCGAGGGAGCGGAACTGCGCGACGTGGTCCGCAACATCCTCGGTGACATCCTCAACGAGAGCTACATGATCGACCCGGCCGTCGGTGGCCAGGTGACCATCCGCACGAGCTCCGGCGTTCCGCGCGACGCGCTCTACGCGACGCTGGAGATGCTGCTCCGGATGAACGGCGCGGCGATGGTGAAGGAAGACGGCATCTACAAGATCGTTCCCGGCGCCGCGGTGGTCCGCGGCAACCTCGGGCCGCAACTCGGGAACTCGCAGCGTGCGCTGCCGAAGGGCTACTCGGTGCAGATCGTTCCGCTGCGCTACGTCGGCGTGCGCGAAATGCTGCGCCTGCTCGAGCCGTTCGCCAAGGACGCGCAGGCGATTCGACCCGACGAAGTGCGCAATATGCTCATCCTCGCCGGCACCGAGCTCGAGCTCAAGCACCTCCTCGACGCGATCGACATGTTCGACGTGGACTTCATGGCCGGGATGTCGGCCGGCGTTTTCGTCCTCCAGAGTGCCGACGTGAAGATGGTGATGACCGAGCTCGAGAAGGTCATCGGCGACCGCAACACCAGCCCGCTGACCGGCATCCTCAAGATCGTGCCGATCGAGCGGATGAACGCGCTGCTCGTGATCACCCCGCAGCCCGCCTACCTCGAGGAAGCGAAGAAATGGATCGAGCGCCTCGACAAGGGCGACGTGGGTGCGGGCCAGCGGTTCTTCGTGTACACGCTGCAGAACCAGCGCGCCGAGCGGATCGCGCCGCTCCTGCAGCAGGCGTTCACCGGTCGCCTTGCGCAAGCCGCGGCGCCCTCGGCGCCGTCGCTGGCCCCGGGCACGCCCGTCGGCACCATCGTGAATCCGCCGACGTTCCAGCCGGGGGGCATCGTCGCGACGACGCCCGTCCCCGCCGCGCCGGCCGCGCCGGCCGCGCCGTCAATGACCGGGACGTTGGCCACCCCGCAGACTGCGGCGGCGATCGCGCGCGCCGCCGGGGAAGGCCTGGGTGTCGTCCGCAACATCCAGGCGGTCGCCGACAAGGACATGAACACGATCCTGATCGTCGCGACGCAGGCCGAGTACACGATCATCGAAGCCGCGCTGAAGAAGCTCGACCAGCCCTCGCGCCAGGTTCTGGTCGAACTCACGATCGCCGAGGTCGCGCTCACCGACGACTTCAAGTTCGGCGTCGAGTGGTATTTCACCAACGGCGGCAAGTCGACCGGCGGCCTGTTCGCGACCGGCACGAATCCGGGCCTGCCGATCAACACGTCGACCGGCAACACCGGCACCGTTGGTCTTCTGCCCAAGGTGCCGGGGTTCAACTGGCTGCTCTCCGGGGCGTTTCCCGGCGGCATCCAGGCGGCGCTCACCCTGCTCGGACAGGCCGGCAACACGCGCGTGATCGCCAACCCGCACATCGCGGCGCTGGACAACCAGAAGGCGACGATCAAGGTCGGCAACCGGATCCCGATCAACCAGCAGACGGTGGTCGGCGGAACGACGAGCACGGTCACCACCGCCGCGCAGTACATCGACACCGGCGTGCTGGTCTCGCTGACGCCGCACATCAACGCGGGTGGGCTGGTCCAGGTCGACGTGCAGGCCGAGGTGAGCATCCCGGGCTCCGTCGCGAACGTCGGTGACGCACCGCCGATCAACACACGTTCGATCCAGTCGCTGCTGTCGGTGCAGTCGGGTCAGACGATGGTGATGGGCGGACTGATCACGGACACCAAGGGTCAGTCATCGACCGGGATTCCGCTGCTGTCGAAGATTCCCGTGATCGGCGGGCTGTTCGGCCAGCAGGAGATCAAGGACGACCGGACCGAACTCGTGCTCTTCATCACGCCTCGCGTGATGGAAACCGAGGGCGAGATGAAGAGCGTCATCGACGACCTCCGCCGCCGCATGGAGCGGCTTGACGATGTCTTCCAAGCGACGCAAAAAACGCCCTCTGTCGTCGAAAAGTGACAGATTTCGGTCAAAAGAGACAAAATCGCTGGAAACCGTCGCCAAAGCCCGACATCCGGCTGTTGCGCCTCCGCAACAGACCATTTATCTCGCTGTAATGGTCGTTGACGCTATCCGGCGGCGAGGCTAGTCTTGAATCGAGGATTGCTGCGCCGTAGCGCGTCAACCGTTGCAGTTTTCGGCGGTCCTCGGAAACGCGCACTGCGGCGCATAACCTGAAAAGGGGCAATCCAGATGATGAACGAAGGTTTCGGGTGGGTATCCACCCGGGCGGAGCGGCAGGTCGGTATCGCGCGCTTTGCCGGGGTCGTCTTGCTCGCCGTGCTGGCCGGCTGCGCCGCCACCGGCGGCAGGCTGACCAAGGACACGCCGGCCGACGTGCTGCAGGCCGCGGTGCAGGAGCGTGCGCTGGCCCGGTGGCAGGCGATCATCGACGGCGACGTGGCCCGTGCCTACACGGACTACATGAGCCCGGGGTCGAAGGAAACGATTTCGCTGGAGGCTTTCAGGCAGAGGGTGGCGGGGTCACCGGGCATCTACCGGAAGATCGAGCCGGGAACGGTCGAATGCAGCGGGGAAAGCTGCAAGGTCAAGGTCTTCGTCTGGTATGACCACCGCCTCATGAAAGGCATCCGGGCGCCCATGGAAGAAGTCTGGATTCTCGACAAAGGTCAAGCTTGGTACGTCTGGCGGCAGTAAAGGACCGGGCGACCGTTGCAAATTTTCCACAGGGGGTTTCGTGGAATGGAAGGAATGGTTTGGACAAAAGGAGCAAGCTGTAATAACATCACCGCGCTGTTGGTTCTAAAGTGATCACTGTAAAACCGCAAACAGAGGAGTCATCACCAACCATGAACACGTTCAACAAAAAGTCGCTGTACGCCGCGTTGGCGGGCCTGAGCGCTCTGGGCGTGACGGGTGCTGCGCAAGCAGTGTCGGTCAACCAGGACGGTCTCGGCTCAGCGCTGATCTATCCGTATTACACGGTCCGGACCAACGCTGCCGGCAACTCGTACCAGTCGCTGATCTCGGTCGTCAACACGACCCCGTCGGCGCGCGTCGTCAAGGTCCGCTTCCTGGAAGGTAAGAACTCCCGCGAAGTGCTTGACTTCAACTTGTTCCTGTCGAAGCGCGACGTCTGGGTCGCCGGCATCATCCCGACCGCCGACGGCGCCGGCATCTTCACGCCGGACAAGTCCTGCACGGTCCCGGTCGTATCGGGCAACCCGGCGGCACCGACCCCGTTCGTCAACTACGCGTATTCGGGCAGCAACGCGGACGGTGGCGACACGTCGCTCGACCGTACGCGTGAGGGTTACGCCGAAGTCATCGCGATGGCGCAGTTCTTCTCGCGCACCGCGACGTACACGACGGTCACCCACGCGTTTGGCTCGACCCCGGGCACGCCGGATTGCGATCCGGCGATCATCCAGAGCCCGAACATCAGCACGCCGGCGCCGCAAGTCGCGTACGACGTGTCTGACTACCTCATCGGTGGCCTGTTCGGCGGCATCACGCTGATCAACACCGGTTCGGGTATCGACGTCTCGGTCGAAGCGACGGCGCTGGACGCCTGGTCGACGGACAACCAGCTGTTCGCGGAAGGCAGCATCCTCCCGAACCTGGCGCAGGTCACGCCGAAGACCTCGGTGGTCACGGCCGGCCAGTACACCTTTGTCACGGACTGGTCGAACTACGCGGGTGGCGAACCGACGGCCCGGCAAAACGCCGTGGATGCCGTGTCCGCCGTGCTGATGCACGATTACGTCTACAACGAGTTCGTTCTCGACGCGGCAACGCAATCGCAGACGGACTGGGTCATCACGTTCCCGACGAAGTGGGCCTACTACAGCGGCAAGATCACGGACAGCACCGGCGCAACGGTCGGGGTCGCGGTCCAGAAGCTGTTCCAGCGCAATTTCTCGGGCACCAAGGGCGCCTGCGACGACGTCGTGATCAACCGGTACGACCGCGAAGAGAGGACCGTCGCCTCGACGACCACCTTCTCGCCGCCGCCGCCGACGGCCACCGACTCGATCTGCTGGGAAGCGAACGTGCTGACGTTCAACAACACGGCACTGCTCGCGTCGAAGAACTCGTACAACATCCCGACGACGTTCGAGAACGGCTGGGTGTCGCTGAAGTTCCCGGTCCCGACCTCGTCCGTGCCGCGCTACCACCAGCTGTACGGCGGCTTCTCGACGATCTTCAACATCTACGGGAACTCGGGCTCGGCCCCGACGACGACGTTCTCCGGCCTGCCGGTCATCGGCTTCGCCGCGTCGACGTTCAAGAACGGCAACATCGCGGCGGGTTCGACCGTGTACTACGCGGGTCGCCAGAACCACCGCTTCGAGCGTTCCATCTCGACGTCGTTCACGGGTGACTTCACGACGGTTCCGCCGATCATTCCCAACAACTGATCACCAACAGCAACTGCGGTAACTTCGAGGGCGGGAAGCGATTCCCGCCCTCTTTTTCGTCCTGTGTTTGTCGGCGATCGTGGTGTTTGTGGGATGGAGCCCGGGCGCAGGGGATCGCCGGGGAACTCCTCTCGTCGGCCGGTGTCGTCCATTCATGCCATTGGCATGCGATTCCGGTTGCCGCACTGAGGGGCATCGGGTAGAATGGTCTGAAAATTGCTGGGTGTAATTCCGCGCGGACGTCGTCCACGGATAACGCTTAAGGAGCCTCTCATGTCGTACCAATCCCTGTTCCGCTCGCTGGCCGCCGTCGCCGCGCTGTGCACGACAATGGCCGCTGCACCCGCGCAAGCGGCAACCTTCACCATCAAGGACTGCGACAACCCCGATGTAACAAGTGCCCAGGTAACGGGTGCGGGTACCACCGCTATCCTCATTACGTGCAGTTCGGGAACGACGACACCGCCCGACCCGCTCGCGCCCTCCGGATGCACGATTGGGGTGACCGGTTCGCCCGTGCCGAATACCGGCGGCAGTGCGACCGTCGCACTCAACAATGGCAGCTGCAACAACACCGACGCCAGCACCACTTGGCAGTGGTTCAGGAATAGCAATTCGCAAGGTGCCGCGAGCACGACCTATGGCGACATGACCGACACGTTCAACGCCAACGGCGGTGCGCAGATCACGCACACCTTCGCGCTGAAGGTCTGCAACGGCTCGGCCTGCATGACGACGCCATCGAAGAACGTCACCCAGACTGCAAGCAGCACGGGCGGCGGCGGCGGCGACTTCTGCGGAAGCGCGTCGTTGTACGAAGTCGACCTGTCGCCAAACGGCCAGTTCGCGACGGCGGGCGGCGGCAATCTGGGCGGGTTCTTCGGCGACCAGATCTTCGTCGGCCGCTGGACGCTGCCGTCCTACACGGGCACCGATTCCCACCACCAAGGCCAAGGTCAGCGTGTCCGAGTTTGGCGCACCCGCGGCGCTCCGCGAGATCACAATCTCGAAGTACAAGTGTGATTTCCGCGCGATCGATGCGACCGGCGTCAACGGCCCGTTCAACGCGGCCATCCCCGGGACCTCGACGGGCACCAGCATCTTCGTCAACGCCGGGAAGGTGCCGAACACGCCGCCGGGCAGCACCGTCTACGTCAACATTCGCAACCCGGGCTTGGGCGGAGGATCGCTGGCGGACATGCTGGTCGTCACCCAGAAGCCCTGATCCAATAGGTGACCCGGCGGCGCACACGCGCCGCCGGTGTCGTTTTCGGCCCCGCGGCAGCGCGGGGCCTTTCGTTTTGTTACCTAAGATGACAACCACAGTGGACCTCATTTATCTCGCGACCCGGCGATCGGCCGCCGCCGCGCTTGCCCTCTTGTTGCTGGCTGCGGCGCCTGCGTTCGCCCAGACACCGGCCGCTGCGCCGGCCAGTCCGGCGCCATCCGCCGCCGTCGCGGATCCGGATCCGATCCTGGTCAGCAACAGCACGACGCAGATCCGCAAGAGCGACTACGATCTCGAGCTGCAACGGCTGCCCGCCGACATGCGCGCGGGCTTTGCCAACAACAAGCGCCGCATCGGCGAGTTGCTGGCGAGAATGCTGGTCACCAAGACGCTCGCGGCGCAGGCCTTTGCCGAAAAGCTCGACCAGGACCCCGAAGTCGCGGCCCGGTTCGAATCGGAAGTGGAGCGCTACTTCGCCGGGGCGCGTGTGGCGCTGTTCGAGCGCGCCACCGCCGCCGAGTTCGATGCGAAGAAGGCGTCGTACGAGGCCCGCGCGCGCGAGCTGTATCTCGCCGACACCAAGCGTTTCGAGCTGCCGGAGCAGGTCAGGGTCTCGCACATCCTCTACAAGCTCGGCCCGCACACCAAGGAGGAAGGCGAGACGCTTGCGCGAAACGCGCGCGCCAAGATTCTCGCCGGCGAGGATTTCGGCGCCTTCGCGATGCAGTTCTCCGAGGACGGCAGCGCGATGAACAAGGGCCAGCTCGACTGGATGGGCCGGGCCGAGCTCGACCCCGCTTTCGCGGCGGCGGCTTTCGCGCTGAAGAAGCCGGGCGACATCAGCGAGCCCGTGCTGTCGCAGTTCGGCTGGCACCTGATCAAGCTCGACGATCGCCGCGCGGCGGGCCCCCGCCCGTACGAGGAAGTTCGCCCGCTGATCCTCGCCGAAATGAAGAAGGCCTACGTCGACGAGAAGAAGGCCGCGCTGCTCAACTCGATCAATCAGGACCCGACCGGGAAGGTCAACGAGGCCGCGGTCGACGCGCTGTACATCGAGCCGCCCGCGGTCGAGGCGACGCCGAAATCCCCACCCTCCGCCCGCAAGGCCGCGAGGACCGGCAAGCCCGACAAGGACGCCGACACGGCGCCCGCGGAGTTCGCCAGGAAGGCCGCCGAGCGCGCGAAGCACCGTGCGGCCACAGCCGGCACGGAAGCCGCACCGCCGAAGAACTGACGCGGCATCCTGCCATGTCCCGGCGTCCGCCGAAGCTACGCGCGGCGCCGGTTCTTGCTATCCTCGCGTGATGGCGGACATCCTGCAACCGGAAGCCCGCGCGCTGCGCACCGCGAGCCGGACCTCCGCCGAGGACGCGCGGCGTCACCGCGCGCTGTTCACGAACTTCTTCCGGCGCGAGCTCACGGCGCGCTATCTGGGCAGCATCACCGGCCTCGCCTGGGCGCTGCTGCATCCGCTGGCGCTGCTCGGCGTCTATCACTTCGTCTTCACGACGGTGTTCCGGGCCGGCCGCTTCGGCGACGCGAGCTTCCTGCTCTTCGTTGCGGTGGCACTGTGGCCGTGGCTCGCCGCGCAGGAGGCGCTGCAGCGGGCCACGGTGAGCATCGCGGGCTACGGCGGGCTGATCCGCAAGGTGGCGTTCCCGCACGAGCTCGTCGTCTATGCGTCGGTGGCTGCGTCGCTCGTGCTGCAGTTCACAGGCTACGTCGTCGTCCTGATCGTCCTCGCCATCGCGGGAGAGCCGGTCCATTTCGCGGGTCTGCTGCTTGCGGTCCCGCTCTGGCTGGTGATGGCGGTCGCGGTTACCGGTGTCGCGCTGCTGCTCGCGGCATTGCAGGTGTTCATCCGCGATGTCGAGCACGTGCTGATGCCGCTGCTGATGATCCTGATGTACCTGACCCCGATTCTGTATCCGCTGACGCTCGTCCCCGAGGGCATGCGGCCGTGGGTTGCGGCAAACCCGTTCGGCTGGGTCGTGGAGCGGATGCGTGATGCGATCATCGCGGGCCGGCTCGCGCCGCACTGGAGCGACGCCGCGGCGGTGCTTGTCGCCGTGGCGCTGTTCGCGGGGGGACTTGCGGTGTTCCGCCGGCTGTCGCCGCACTTCGAGGATTTCGTGTGACGACCGCCCCGGATCTGCGCGCGGCGCCGCCGCTTTCGCCGTTGCGGCCGCGGCGATGAGCGCGCCGCTGCTCCGCCTCGCCGGCGTCGGCAAGGACTACGCGAAGATCGAGTCGCGAGGCGGCCGCTTGCGGCTCGTGTGGGACCTTCTCCGCGGCCGTGGCGCGGCCAGCGTTTTCCGCGCGCTCGACGGCGTATCGCTCGAGCTGCGGCGCGGGCAGTCGCTCGGCGTGATCGGCGAGAACGGTGCCGGCAAGTCGACGCTGCTGAAGATCATCGCCGGCGTGATCAAGCCCACGCGCGGCACGGTGGAGGTCAACGGCCGCGTCGGCGCATTGCTGGAACTGGGCTCGGGTTTTCACCCGGAGTACACGGGGCTTGCCAACATCGACCTCGCCGCGGCGCTTCTCGGCATCGCGCCGGCGGAGATCGCCGGGCGTCGCGACGAGATCATCGCCTTCGCGGATCTGGGCGAACACATCCACGATCCGATCAAGACCTATTCGTCGGGGATGGTCGTGCGTCTGGGCTTCGCCGTGGCGACGGCACTCGATCCGGACATTCTCATCACGGACGAGGTGCTTGCCGTCGGCGACGAGTCGTTCCAGAAGAAGTGCGTCGCGTGGATGGAGCGTTATCTCGAAGGCGGCGGCACGCTGCTCCTGTGCTCGCACAGCATGTATCACGTGCAGAAGCTCTGCGCGCATGCGCTGTGGCTGAAGGACGGCCAGGTCGCGGGCTACGGCCAGGCGGCACCGATCACGCAGGAATACCTCGCCTACCACGAGGAGAAGACGGCGGCGCGACGCGAGCCGCTGCCGAAGGCCGAGCTGATGAGCGCACGCATCTACGCGATCGAGCGCTTCGTGCTGACCCCCGAGGCGACGATGGACATGGGCGGCGATCTCGTCCTCTCGGGCGAGGTTCACTCGCCGGATGGCCGCATGCCCGTGGTGCTCGTCGGTGTCGTGCGCGCCGACGGGACGCCCGTGTACGGCGTGGCGACCGACATGGAAGGCATCTCGCTCGCGCGCGTTGCCGATGACCGCTACGCATTCGAGATCGTGCTGCCGAGCGTGCCGCTGCTTCCCGGCAAGTACGAGATCCGCGCGCACGCCCTCGACCCGGAAGGCGTGCGGCTGTTCCACACCGTAGCCCGGCCGCTCGTCGTCACCGGAGTGACGCGGGAAATGGGTTTCGTGCGGCTGCCGCACCGTTGGCACGTCGGCACGCCGGACGACGCGACGTCCGGGTAGGTGCGGACCGCAGCCGTTTCTCTCGCGGGCCTGGTGGCGTGCGCGAAACAGACCGGACCTCCCCCATGCACGACAACGCATCGCGAATCAGACAGGCGTTGTCGCTGCATCGCCAGGGCCGTCTCGAGTCGGCGAAAGCGATCTACGCGAGCGTGCTTGAACGCGATCCGTCATGCTTCGACGCCCTGCATTTTCTCGGGTTGATTGCCCATCAGCAGGGCGACCACGCCGCCGCGGTGAAGCGCATCGGCGACGCGATCGCGATCGCCCCGGACGTGCCGTACGCGCACTCCAACCTCGGCCTCGCCCTGCACGGCCTCGGTCGGGACGAGGAAGCGCTCACGAGCTACGAGCGCGCGCTGGCAGTGAAGCCGGACTATGCAGAGGCCCTGTGCAATCGCGGCATTTCGCTGGCCACGCTCGGCCGCTTGCCCGAGGCGCTCGCGAGCTACGATCAGGCGCTGGAACTGCGACCGGGCTGGGCCGAGGCGCATTACAACCGCGCGCGCGCGCTGCACGGACTGTCGCGCTTCGCTGATGCCGTTGCGGCTTACGAGCGTGCGCTGGCCCTTCGGCCGGATTATCCGGAGGCGTTCTGCGACCGCGGCAGCGCACTGCGTGAACTTGGCCGTCCGGAGGATGCGCTGGCGAGCTTCGACCGGGCGCTGGCGTTGCGGCCCGAGTACGTCGAGGCGCTGATCAACCGCGGCATCGCATTGCGCGAACTCGGGCGGCTGCCGCTGGCCCTCGCGAGCTACGATCGCGCGCTTGCGCAGGCTCCCGGCTCCGCCCGCGCGCACTTCAATCGCGGCAACGTGCTGCGCGAACTCGACCGTCGCGACGATGCAATCGCGAGCTACGAACGGGCGCTTGGGCTGAACCCGGATTTCGAAGAGGCGGCGCTCAACCTGGCCTTGGTGCTTCATGGGCTGGGCCGGCACGACGAGGCGCTGGATGTCTATCGGAGGCTGCTCGATGCCAGACCCGATTCGGTGAACGCGCGCTGGTCCTGCGTGATGGCGATCCTGCCGGTCGTACCCGGACCGGGAGAGGATCCGGCCGACGCCCGCGCCGCGTTCGGCCGCGAGCTCGACGCGCTGGCGGCGTGGATCGACGCCGGGGAGCGCCCGGCGGACGAAGCGGTGGGCCGAGCCCAGCCTTTCTATCTCGCCTATCAGGAAGAGCCCAATCGCGACCTGCTCGCGACGTATGGCGGCCTCTGCTGCCGGGCGATGGCGCGCTGGCAGCACGACCGCAATATCGTCTTCGATCCGCGCGTTCCCGCGGCGCCGTTGCGCCTCGGTATCGTCTCGGCCCACATCCGCGAGCATTCGGTCTGGAACGCGGTGGTCAAGGGCTGGCTCGAACACGCCGACCGGAGCAAAGTCGAGTTCCACCTCTTCCACGTGGGCGCCGCCGAGGACGCCGAGACGCAATGGGCGAAGTCCAGCGCCGCGTCCTATGTGCATGGTCGGCACGGGCTCGAGGCTTGGGTGCAGGCGATCCTCGATGCGCGGCCGGACGCGATCATCTATCCCGAAATCGGCATGGATGCGATGACCACCCGGCTCGCCAGCCTGCGTCTTGCGCGTGTCCAGGCGACCGCATGGGGCCATCCCGACACGAGCGGCCTGCCCACGATCGACTACTTCCTCTCGGCCGCTGCGTTCGAGCCGGAGGGCGCCGAGCGCAACTACACGGAGACGTTGGTGCAGCTGCCGGGGCTGGGCTGCGCCATTGCGCCGATGGTCGCCTCCGACGCAACCCTCGACTTGGTAGCGCTCGGCATCGAAGGCGACCGGCCGGTCTTCGTCTGTCCGGGAACGCCATACAAGTACGCGCCGCGCAACGATGACGTGCTGGCGGCCATCGCGCGCGCGGTCGGGCGGTGCCGCTTCGTGTTCTTTCAGCATGGGGTCGCCGCGCTGTCCGACAAGCTGCGCCGGCGCCTCGAAGGCGTGTTTGCTCGCGCCGGCCTGAATCTGGAGGAGTTCGCCAGGTTCATTCCCTGGCAAAGCCGTTCGGCGTTCCACGCGTTGCTTCGGCAATCGACGGTGTATCTCGACACCATCGGCTTTTCCGGATTCAACACCGCCGTGCAGGCGGTCGAGTGCGGGTTGCCCCTGGTTACACGGGAGGGGCGGTTCTTGCGTGGCCGGCTGGCGAGCGGCGTGGCCCGACGCCTGGGAATGCCGGAACTCGTCGCGTCCGACAATGCCGGATACGTCGAGCTTGCGACGAGACTCGCGTTGGACGATGCACGGCGTGCACGGATCCGGGACCGTTACGCGGCGGCACGGCACCGGCTGTACGAGGGCGTAGCTTCGGTTCGCGCGCTCGAGGATTTCCTCATTGCCGCGACGTCGCGCCCGAAGCGGTCGACCGGACCGACCGGTTGAACGAAACGCGTCGCCAATCGGACGCGCGCCCTGCGCCCATCGGGTAAAATTATTCGTTAGGTCGACGACACCGTCGGCACCGCTGCGCACGCGACGCCATTGCGGGCAGCCCCTTCCTTTTTCTTGCGACCTGCGCCCCGCCCATTACGCATGCCCGCCGACCTCGAATTCACCGGTGAACGGTTCCTGCCTGGCGTCGCGGGCGAGATCGCGTACGAGCACTGGCACCGGTATGCATTCGCCCTGCGTTACGCGCGCGGCAAGCGGGTGCTCGACGCCGCGTGCGGCGAGGGCTACGGATCGGCATTGCTCGCCGGCGTCGCGGCGGCGGTGACCGGCGTGGACATCGACGCCGCCGCCGTGGACCACGCGCGCAGCGTCTACGCGGGGCGCCCCAATCTTCGCTACGAGACCGGCTCGGTGGCGGCGCTGCCGCTCCCCGATGCGGCCGTCGATGTCGTCGTCTCGTTCGAGACGATCGAACATCTGCCGGCGGCGGATCAGCCGGCGATGCTCGCGGAGTTCGCGCGCGTGCTGGCACCCGGCGGCGTACTGGTGATCTCGTCGCCGAACAAGCTTCGCTACAGCGACGCGCGCAATTATGCGAACCCGTTTCACCTGCACGAGCTCTATCGCGACGATCTCGCCCGCGCGCTCGACGTGCACTTTCCGCACCGGCGCTGGTTTCACCAGACGCCGCTGCTCGCGTCCGCGCTCTGGAGCGAGGAGACCGCCGGCGAAGGAGAGGCCTGGTCCGGGGACGGCCACACCGTGACGCCGATGGCGGTGCCGGACGGCCTCTACTACGTCGTCGTCGCCGCGAGGGACGCCGCATCGCTGCCGGCGGCTTCCTCGCGGATCTCGCTGTTCGTCGACCGCGACGAGACCGAGCTCGAGCGCGCTGCGCACAACGCCGCGGAGGTGCTGCGGCTCGATGCGTTGCTGAAGGAGCGCACCGCGGCGCTCGATCGTGCGTCGGACCACGTGAAGCATCTCGAGGACCTGATCGCGGTGCGCGACCGCCTCGTCATCGCGCGCGACGAGGAGCTGGTTGCGGTGAACGTGGCGCGTGCGGCGCACGAGTCGGCGCTCATCGAGACGCGGGCGACGCTTGTCGAACGCGACGCGACGGTCGCTGCGCTGAAGGCCGACATCACCGAGCTCGACGCCGACCTCGCGGAAGAGCGCACGGAACGCGCCGCTGCGCACAAGAGAGCCGTCGACCTCGATGCCGAGCTGGGCCGCCTGGACGCGGCGGTGTCCGCGCAGGAGCGCATCATCACCTACCGGCAAAGCCTGGCCTGGTGGGTGAAACTGCCGTGGCTGCGGCTCCGGCTGGCGTGGCAACGGCTCGCGGGCCGTTGAAGCGTCGCATGCAAGCGAACGCATCGGCGCCTGTCGACGTCGTCATTCCGGTCTACAACGCACCGGACGATCTCGCGCGTTGCGTCGACAGCGTGCTGGCGCACACCCGGGACTCCTACCGGCTGGTGCTGATCGACGACGCATCGCCGAATCCGGCGATCCGCGCCTACTTCGAGAAGCTTCGTAGCCGCGCGCTGCCGCAGGTCGTGCTGCTCGCCAACGAGAAGAACCTCGGATTCACCGGCACCGCGAACCGCGGAATGCTGCTCGGCAAGGACACCGGCGCGGACGTCGTGCTGCTCAATTCGGACACCGAAGTCACCGCGGGCTGGCTCGACGCGCTCGTGCGCTGCGCGAACTCCGATCCGCGGATCGGCACGGTGACGCCGTTCTCGAACAACGCCGAGCTGTGCTCGTTCCCGCGCTTTTGCGAAGACAATCCGTGGCGCGACGGCGACGATCCCGAGCCCGTGCGTGCGGCGCTGGCGCGTGCGGCGGTGCCGAGCTACCCCGAGCTGCCGACCGGAGTCGGGTTCTGCTTCCTGATCCGGCGCGCGCTGATCGAGGCGATCGGCACCTTCGATCCGGCCTTCGGCCTGGGCTACGGCGAGGAGAACGAATTCTGCATGCGCGCGATCGCCGCCGACTGGCGCAACGTGCTCGCGGACGATGCGTTCGTCCTGCATTTCGGCGGCCGCTCGTTCGCCGGACAGAAGGCCGAGCTCGGCGTGAAGAACATGGCGCTGCTGCTGGAGAGGCATCCGCACTATCTCGACTGGGTACGGTCCTACATCGCCGCCGACCCGGTGCGCCCGATCCGTGAAGCCGCGCAGATGCAGTTCCGCGTGGCGACCGGGCCCACGCGCGGCGTGCTGCACGTGATCCACGGCCACGGGGGCGGCACCGAGCACCACGCCCGCGCGCTGATCGATGCGTCGCGCACGCGTTACCGGCACTACCTCGCCATCGCCGTCGGCGATCGCTGGCAGGTCGAGGAGCATCTGGACGACGGCGCGGTGCGGACGTTCGACCTGGTGCGGCGCGACGACGAACCCTGGCAGCGCTTCCTCGCCGGGATTGCCGGGACGTTCGGGATCGATCTCTTCCACCTGCACAACATCTCGGGTTGCCGCGACGGCCTGCTCGATGCGCTGCCCGGGCTCGGCGTGCCGTACGGCTACACGGTGCACGACCTCAACTTCGCGTGTCCCACGATCACGTTTCACCGCCCGGACGGATCGTACTGTTTCGCCGAGACCGATCCCGAGTGCTGTCGCAAATGCCTCGCCGCGCAGCCGGAAGGCGAAGGCATCGACATCGCCTCGTATCGGGCGCGCCACCGGGCGCTGCTCGCGAAGTCGACGTTTCTGATCGCGCCGTCGCGCTGGGCGGCCGCCACGCTCAATCGCTACTTTCCCGAGCACGCCGTCGAGGTGATCGCGCACGGTGCGCCCGGCGTATGGGCATCGCTGACCGGCACCGACGTTGCGGCCCCGTCCCCGCGCCTGGGCTTCGTGTTGCCCGACGACGGCGTGCCGACCGTGGCGATGCTGGGCGCGATCGGTCCCGACAAGGGCTCGCGACGGCTGGAGAAGATGGCCGACCTCGCGCGCGGCGTGGGCGCTCGTCTGCGCTTCGTGCTGATCGGCTACCTCGACCGCGAACACGGACCCTGGCAGAGCGACGACGCGGTGCTGACGATCCACGGTCGCTACGACGCGCGCGACCTGCCCGACCTGCTCGACCACTACCGCGTCCGGCTCGTCGCCTATCCGTCGGAAGGGCCGGAAACGTTCAGCTTCACGCTTTCGGAAGCCTGGGCCGCAGGGCGCCCCGCCATCGTGCCGCCGATCGGCGCGCTGGCCGAGCGTGTCGGCGACACCGGTGCCGGCTGGATCTGGAGCGACGACGAATGGAAAAGCGAGGCGCGGATGCTCGCTCGAATTGTCGCGCTGCTGGCGCAGGAAAACGCCGGGGTGCTCGACGCGATGGCGCAGCGGGCGCGCAGCATGCCGCAACCCACGCTTGTCGCGATGGCCGAGCATACGCTGGCCCTCTATGACGCGGTGCCTTCCGCGCCCGGGTCCCGCGCTGCGCCGTTCGATCGCGCGCGCGTGCGCGATGCCCTGGGCTACCACCCGTGGACTGCGCCGTCCGCCGCAGCGTCGTTGGCGCCGGCGACAGCGGAACCGGTCGTCGCTGCGGCGGACACCGCAGTTCCGCCCGGAATCGGCAGGAAGATCGCTCACCTCGCGGTGCGCTGGCGCCACACGCTGCCGGGACGCGTCATTTATCGCCTGACACCGGGCCACGTCGTCGATGCGTTGAAGTCTCGCCTGCGCTGATGGCGACGCCGGATCACGTGCAATGGGTGCAGCGCGGCTACACCCGTCTGGCGGAAGGTCGTGCCGTCGATGCGCTACGCTGTTTTCGCGAGGCAGCGCGCCTCGCGCCCGGCACGCGCGAGCCGCACTCGGGATTGGGCGAAGCCTTCTGGCATCTCGGTCGCATCGGCGATGCCATCGGCGCATGGCGCGAGGCCGCGCATGGCGAACCGCCGTCCGCCCCCGCTCTGGAGGCGCTCGCCGAAGCGCTTCTCGCGACCGGCGCCGCCGCCGAGGCGCGCGATGTTGCCGTGTGCGCGTTGGCGCAGGCTCCCGGCAGCGTCCGCGCGGCGGCGGTGCGCGCGGTCGCGCAACTGCTGCTTGGCGATTCCGTCGACGCCGCCGCCGGCGTCGTGGCGGCCGCGCTCCATCGCCTGCCGACGCTCGCCACGCGTCCATCGCTGATGGGACCGCTTGCGCTCGCCCTCGACGCTGCGAGCACGGACGGCGTTCGCGCGGTGGTCCTTGCGCGGCTCGCGACGATCCCGGACGCATTCGTGAACGTCCCGCCGCTGTTGCTCGCACTCGCATTCGAGCGCGCGTCCGCCGATCCGGGGCTGTCGGTGGCGGGCCTGGTGGCGACGGCGCGCGCGCGCAACTATGCAGCGGCGGATCACGAAGCGTTGCGGCGGATCGCGCGCGCCGTCGCGCGCCTCGACGTCGATGCTGGACGCGAGCTTGCGTCGCGTTACGCGGCACTGTGTGTCGCCGAGCTCGCGCCTGCGGTTCCACGAACCTGGCCGCGGCGCAGCGCCGGCGTGCAGTGGCGTGTCGTCGCGCTCGTGGGCGCGACGACGCCCGCGGGATGGGTGAAGTCGGGCCTGCTGGCATTGCCGCGCGATCGGTTCGCGATCTGGGTCGCGCTGCTCGACGGCGCGCTCCCCGTCGATGGACTGACGAACCTCACCGTGCGCGACGTCACCGACCCCGCCGTGGCGCGCAGCATTGCTGCGCTCGACGCCGATGTGCTCGTCGATCTCGCCGGGCTCGATTCCCCCGGCGGTGGGTTGCTGGCGCAGCGGCCGGCGCGCGCGATCTGGTCGCTGCGCGAGATGTCGGCGCCCAACGCCGAACCGCTCGTCGATCGCATTCTTCCCGTCGCGGCCCTCGCGGGCGCGCTGGTCGATGCGGCGGCGCGGCACACGGCGGCGCAGGACTGCGCGCTCGACGCCGGCGCACTCGCGGCGCTGTGGGACGGCGCGGTCGCGGCACAGCGCGACGGCGATCGCGTGACGGCCGCCGCTGGATACGAGCGCCTGCTGTCGGTGCAGCCGGAATTCGCCCCGGCGCTCCTCCTGCTGGGGATCGCGCGGCGTGACGAGGGCGACCTCGAGGCCGCGCGCATGCTGTTCGAGCGCGCGCTTGCCGCGGTGCCCGGTGATGTGGACTCCCGGCTCGCGGCGGCGAAGCTTGCTGGGGTAACCGGCGATCATGCGCGGGCGGTTGCCCTGTGCGACGAAGGCACGGTGCGCGCGCCGCGCGACGTGCGCCTCTGGCGGGCGCTGGGTCACGCCCAGCTTGCGCGGCGTGACGGGGCGGCGGCAGCCGCGGCCTTCCGCCGCGCGCTCGAGCTGGAGCCCACCGACGGCGAGACGCACTACAACCGGGGCGTGGCGTTGCAGATGCAAGGCGACTACGCCCGCGCGATGCAGGCCTACCAACGGGCCCTGGTGCTTGCGCCGCAGATGGTGGCCGCCGACTTCAACCTCGGCGTGATCTTCCAGGAGCAGGGCGCGACCGACGCGGCGGTCGCGGCGTACCAGACCGTGCTCGCCGCCGACCCTGCCAACGCTGCTGCGTACAAGAATCTGGGCGAGGTGCTGCTCGCCAGCGGCCGCGACGACGAGTTCCTCGCCAATTTCCGGCGCTTCGAGCAACACTGTCCCGCGGCGCTCCCGCTGGTCGTCCAGGCCCTCGAGGCCTACCAGATGCTGGGCGACTTCGCCCGGATCGACCGGTATCTCGACGGCCTCGCGCACGGACGCTTCGCGGCAGCCGGCGATGCCGAGCTCGTCGACAGCCTCGAGGAACTCCTGTTCCAGCTGCTCTACTTCGACGTCGCACCCGAGGTGCTGTACGGGCTCGCGCAGAAGTACGACACCGCCGCACGGCGGGTTTACGGAGAGCCGTTTCCGCAGGTCCGCGTGCGCCGGCCCGGCAAGCTGCGTCTGGGCTATCTTTCGGGCGACCTGCGTGGCCACGTCATGGGCAAGATGATGTGGGCCGCGGTCGAACATCACGATCGGGAGCGGTTCGAGCTTTCGTTCTACTCGACCAGCCCGACCAACGACGAGTGGACGGCGCGCTTTCGCGGGATGGCCGATCGCTTCGAGGTCGTCGCCGGTTTGCCCGAACGCGTGGCGGCGCAGCGGATCGCCGAAGCGGATCTCGATCTTCTCGTCGACCTTTCGACCAACACGCGCGGTGCGAAGCCGGGGATCCTTGCGTTCAAGCCGGCGCGGGTGCAGATCACGCACATCGCGAGCGCGGGCACCGTCGGATTGTCCGCGATCGACTTCAAGCTGACCGACGCCTTCTGCGAGGCGTCCGGGAACCAGCAATACCAGATCGAAACCCTGCTGCCGATGGACGGGTGCGCCTATCCGTACCGCCACGTCGCGCCGGCGGCCGTGCACCCCTACGATCGCGCCGCGCTCGGGATCGCCGCCGACACGATCGTGATCGGCGCCTTCGTCACCGCGTGGAAGCTCTCGCGCAGGTGCCTCGCGCTGTGGCGCGAAGTGCTCGAACGTCTGCCGCGCGCGCGACTCGCTTTCTCGCCGCGCGCGGCGGAACGCGCGCGCTACGTGCGCCTCGCCGGGGCGGCCGGGATTGCGCCGGATCGACTGCTGTTCGTGCCACTCGGGCGCGACGACGCCGAGAACCGGGCGCGCTATTCGCTTGTCGACTTCGCGCTCGATCCGATGCCGTACGGTGGCGTCAACGGCACCCTCGAGGCACTCGACATGGGCGTGCCGGTCGTCACGCTCGTCGGCCGCCGGCACGGCGAGCGGCAGACCTATTCGATCCTCGCCAATCTCGGCGTGCTCCAGACCGTGGTGGCGACGTCATCGGCCTACGTGGAGGTTGCGCTGCGCCTGGCGAGCGATGCGAAGTTCGCTGCCGAGGTGCGCGCCGCGATCGCGGCCGGACTGAAGCAATCGCCGCTCACCGACATGCCCGCGCACACCCGCGCGCTCGAACGCGCGTACCTGGCCGCGCTGGCGGCCCGGGCGCCGGATGCGCTCGCCGCGGCCCGTTCCATCGGAAAGGACGACGATGGCTGATCGCCGGCTCGCCCGCATCGACGCGCTGCTTGCCGCAGGCGACGCGGCGACGGCGAAAAAGGAGGCCGACGCGGTGCTGGCGACCGCGGGCGCCACGCGGGAAGACTGCCGCGTCGCGCTGCTGCTGCGCTCGCAGGCGTACGAGGCACTGCACGATCTTCCGCGTGCAATCGACGACCTCAAGGACGCGCTTGTGCAGAAGCCCGGCGACGCGCGCGTGCAGAACATGCTGGGCATTCTGCTGGCCGACCACGGCGACGGGTACGGTGCGATGCAGGCGTTCACGGACGCGGTGCAATCGGATCCGGGCTATGCACGCGCGTGGAACAACCTCGGCAACGCGCTGCGCGACGCCGGCCGCATGGCGGAGGCAGCGACCGCATTGGGGCGGGCGGTCGCGGCGCAGCCCGACTATGCGCTGGCGTGGAGCAACCTTGCGACGGTGCGGCGCGATCTCGGCGACGAAGGCGGTGCGCAGGCGGCGTGGCGCAGGTCGCTTGCCCTCAAACCCGACGACCGCGTGACGCTGCTCGGGCTCGCGCAATTGCTGCACGACGGCGGGGCGATCGACGAGGCGGGACCCTTGTTCGCGCGGGCAGGCGCACTCGCGCCGGCCGATCCGCTGCCATTGCTGTCGCTTGCCGGCACGCTGGCCGAGCGGGACGACCTTCCGGCAGCGCGGGCTGCCTACGTCCAGGCGCGCACCCGCCGCCCGACGCTGATCCGGGCCGCGCTCGGCGCAGCGCTGACGCTGCCGATGGTGTACGCCGATGCCGCTGCGGTCGACGGCGCGCGTGCCGGCTACGTCGACGGACTGGCCCGGCTCGAGACCGAGTTGCCGGTGCTGGCCCAGGGCCGCTCGTTCGGCGACGTCGTCGACGACCTGCGCTGGACCAACTTCCTGCTCGCCTACCAGGGCGAGGACGATCGCGAACTGCAGGCGCGCTATGCGGCGATGGTCGCGCGCACCATCGACACCGTGGCACCGGAGTGGCGCGCGCCGCGTCCGCGGTCGGCGACGGGCGCCCGGATTCGCGTGGGTTTCGCGTCCGCGTTCTTCAACGAAGGAACGGTCGGCGCGTACTTCCGGCGCTGGGTGGAGCGGCTGGATCGAAAGCGATTCGAGGTGTTCGTCTACCATCTGCGGCGCGGCATGACGCCGCTGGCCGAGTCGCTTGCCCGCGGCGCGGACCGCTTTCGCGCCTTTCCCGGCGCCGCGCTGACGCCGTCGGCAGTGGCCCCCGTGATTCGCGGCGACGCTCTCGACGTTCTCGTCTACCCTGAACTCGGGATGGACCAGACGAGCTTCGTGCTCGCCGCGCTCCGGCTGGCACCCGTCCAGTGCGCCGCCTGGGGTCATCCGGTCACCACCGGCCATTCGACGATCGACGCGTTCTTCACCGCCGCGCCGATGGAGCCGGCCGACGGTTCGATGCACTACACGGAATCGCTCGCCGGCCTGCCGGGCATCGGCACCGACTATGCCGCACCCGTGGTCCCGACGGGGGCGACGCGCGCGCAGTTCGGGTTGCCCGACGGCGTGCCGCTGTTCCTGTGCCCGCAGTCACTGTTCAAGATCCATCCGGAGACCGACGCGCTGTTCGCGCGCGTGCTGGCGGCGGTGCCGGCGGGCCGGCTCGTCGTGTTCGCGGGACGGCATCCCGCGTTGACCGCCCGGTACGAGGCGCGGCTCGCGGGCGCATGCCGGCGACAGGGTGTGGACGCGGACGCTCGGGTAATGAAGCTGCCGCAGTGCTCGCACACCGACTATCTGGCGATCAACACGGTCTGCGATGCGATGCTCGACACGCTGCGCTGGTCGGGCGGCAATACGAGTCTCGACGCATTGGCGGCCGGCCTGCCGATCGTCACGCTGCCGGGGCGCTTCATGCGCGGCCGCCAGAGCGCAGCGATGCTCGGCCTTGTCGGCGTCGACGAGCTCGTCGCCCGCGACGCCGACGATTACGTGCGGATTGCCGCCGGGCTCGCCGGCGACGCGCCGTGGCGCCAATCCCTGCGCGCGCGCATCGTCGCGGCGCGCGGCCGCCTTTTCGGCGACGCGGCGCCGATCGCCGCACTCGGCGACTGGCTTCAGCGCCTGGTGGCGAGGTAGTCGTCCCACGCGCGCAACGTGAGCGCCTCGAAGTCGGCGCTGTAGCGGCGCATGTCGAACAGCGGATGCGTGGCGCGATTGGCCGCGATTCGCGCGCGCGTCGACCGCAGCAGGGATCCGCCGCGGGCGAGTTTCAGTGCCATCGCCTCGTAGGCTTCGAGGCTGTCGGTGACGAGTTCCGGCATGCCGAGCGCGTGGAGCTGGCTGCCCGCGATGCGCGAGACGAGCCGGTCGCCGGCGCAGGTCAGCACCGGAACGCCCATCAGCAAGGCGTCGTTGGTCGTCGTGTGCGCGCCGTAGGGGAACGTGTCGAGGAAGAGGTCCGCGAGCGCCAACCGGGCCATGTAGGTCGCGAGGTCAGCGCGCGCCGCGAACCTGAGCCGTTGCGGGTCGACGCCACGACGCTCTGCCTCACGACGGAGATTCTCGGCCACGTTCGCGACGGGTGCGTACAGCCACAACAAACTGCCGGGCACGGCCGCCAGCAATCGCATCCAGATCGCGAACACGTTCGGCATGATCTTGCTGGTATTGTTGAAGCAGCAGAACACGAACGCATCGTCCGGTAGTCCGTGTGAGGACCGTGGCGGCGGCGGACCGTGGGGCGCACGCTTCGTGTCGCTCGGAAACGAGGCGTGCGGCATGCGCAGCGGCCTCTCGTCGAACCAAGGCTCCGCTTCCGGGGGCAGGCAGAACGGATCGGCGACGATGTAGTCGCACCATGGCGCGCCCATCGTGCCGGCGTAGCCCAGATAGCTCACCTGCACCGGCGCCGGACGGCGCGCGAAGATCTCCAGGCGCGCGAATTTCGTGTGGCCGTTGCAATCGAAAAGGACGCCGATCCGGTCGGCACGGATCTGCTCGGCGATCGCCGCGGCCGAGTCCTGGGTCACGTTGACGTAATGGTCGAAGGCGTTGCGGATGCGCTCCCCCAGCGCGCCCTCCGCATCCGGGTGGATGCTGTAGGCGTACGTCTCGAGCCTGCCACCGTGGAGGTTTTCCCATTGCTCGAGCGCTAGATAGGTGAGGGCGTGCCCGCGCAGATCCGACGACACGAAACCGACGCGCAGCCGCTGTCCGGGCTGGAGCGGGCCGAGCGCAGGCGGCTTCGCGTCGGGAACGATCGACTTGCGTGCCCACGCCCGCGTCACGCGCTGCTGGATCGGCGCCTCGATCGGCATCGTGAGCAGGAGGCCCGGACTGGGCGGGAAGGCACCTCCGTCGGGGTGCGCGGCGAGGAAATCGACGAGGTCGCGGAGTTTCGCGTCGATGCCGTTCCAGTCGCAGATCTGTAGCTTGGTCGCGCAGACCATTGCACGGGCAGCGCCATTGTCGGGAGCACGGGCGACGATGTCCTCGAAGATCGGCAGCGCTTCGCGGTACCGCTCCTGCTCGAACAGCACCTGCGCGAGGCTGTCGAGGATCTCGACCTTGTCCGGCTCCTCGGCAAGTGCCGAGCGAAAGCACTTCTCGGCTTCGGCGAGCCAACCCAGCTCGCGCAGCGCGTGACCCCGCTGCATCACGACATACGCGGGAACCTGCGGCCGCAGCGAGAACAAGCGGCCGTAGAGCGCCTCGGTCTCGGCATAGAGTCCCTGGGCGAACAGCACGTTCGCGAGATTTGCCAGCGCATCCGTGTTGTCCGGCTCCGCCGCCAAGGCGCGACGATAGCTCGCCTGCGCCGCCGCCCGGTCGCCCGCGGCCTCTTGGGCGAGGCCCAGATTGTTGAGCACGGAAGCATTGTCCGGTGCGGTGGCGAGTGCGGCTGCGTACTCGACCACGGCGGCCGCGGCATCGCCCCGCTCGCGAGCGAGATTGCCCAGATGGAAGCGCGACTCGCCGTCGTCGGGATCGGCGGCCGCGGCGGTGCGCCACGCGGCCTCCGCGCCGGCGGCATCGTCGGCCTTGAGCGCTTCGCCGAGCAGGTTCCAGGCGGCAACGTTCTGCGGCTCGCGAGCGGTGAGGGCGCGACAATGAAGAGCGGCGAGCGCGCGGTCGCCACGCCCGAAGGCGACGCGCGCTGCGAGGAGCCGCAGTGCCGGATCGGCCTGCACGCTCGCCTCGTTCGCGGCGAGAAGCGCGGAAGCCTCTTCCAATCGACCTTGGGCGAGGAGTTCCTCGGCGCGACGCCCGGGGTTCGTCGCGTCGCCTGCCGGCACCGTCAGCGCCCCGTGACAGTCCTTGTAGCGCCGGCCGCTGCCGCACGGGCATGGCGCGTTGCGGGAGGCCGGGGGGACGAATGTCATGCGCTACCCTGTGCACGATCCTCGCGCGGTCCGGATGCGCCGGCGAGATGCTCCTGCCACGCCTTGAGCACGACGCCCTCGAAATCACGACTGTAGCGGCGCATGTCGAACAGCGGCGCCGTCGCGCGGTTTGCCGCGAGTCGATCGCGAAATGCGCGCAGCAGCGTGCGGTCCCTGCACAGGCGCAACGCCGTCGCTTCGTACGCGGCAGGCGTGTCGACGACCAATTCGGGCAGGCCGACTGCGTAGAGCTGGCTGCCCGCGAGCCGCGAGTTGAGGGTGTCCCCGGCGCACGTGAGCACCGGCACTCCCATGAGCAGCGCGTTGCCGGCGGAGGTTCCGCCGCCAAAGGGGAACGTGTCGAGAACGAGGTCCGCCGCCGCGTGCCGCGCGAGGTTCTCGGCCGGCGTGACCGTCGGTGCGAACACGATGCGATCGTGCGCGACGCCTTGCTGCTGCGCTGCGCGTGCGAGATTTTCCCTTGCTTCCGGTTTCGTCGCGAGCAGCCACAGAACGGTTCCGGTCGTCTGCGCGAGAATGCGCATCCAGATCGCGAATAGTTCTGGCAGCAGCTTGTAATTGGCGTTGAAGCAGCAGAGGACGACGGCCCCCGCAGGCAATCCGAAGGTCGCCCGGTCGATCGTTGACTCCGCCGGGGCGCGCGTCGTGTCGCAGGGCAACATCGAGTTCGGCATGCGCAGCGGCTTCTCGTCGAACCAATGCTCATGCGCGGGCGGCAGCGCGAAGGCGTCGGCGAGAATGTAGTCCCACCACGGCGCGCCCAGCGTTGCGGGGCAGCCCAGGTAGTTGATCTGCAGCGGTGCCGCGCGGCGGGCGAAGACCTCGGTGCGCGCATGCAGGCTGTGGCCGTTGCAATCAAGCAGCACCGCGATGCCGTCCGCGCGGATGCGCGCAGTCGTCGCGGCCGCGGACTCGTGTGCCACGTTGACGTAATGGTCGAATGCGTTGCGGACGCGCTCGCCCAGCGGGCCCGGCGCGTCGGGCAGCAGGCTGTAGGCGAAGGTCTCCAGTCGCCCACCACGCAGACGTTCCCAATGCTCGAGTGCGACGTGCGTCAACGCATGCTCGCGCAGATCCGACGAGAGAAATCCGACCCTGAGCTTGCCTTCCGGCGTGACCGCAAACGTCGGCGGCGGTGCATCGGTCACGGCAAAGACTTTGGCCCAACCGCGGGCAGCGGCGCGCTGCGCCGCGGGCCCCAGCGGGAGGCTCATCATCGCCAATGGGTTCGGGGGCGTCGCGCTGCCTTCAGGATGACGAGCGAAGAAGTCGGCGAGCCACGCATACTGGGTCTCGATGCCGGACCAGTCGCACAGGTGAAGCTTGATCGACGTGTATTGGGAGCGCGCCCACGCGTTGTCGGGCATCCGCGCCAGAATGTCGTCGAGCACGGGCTTCGCGGCCGCGTACTCGCCTTGCTCGATGCATGCTTCGGCGACCTTGATCGTCGTCTGGAGTTCGTTCGGCGCCAAGGCGAGGGCGCGGCGGAAGCATGCTTCGGCCTCGGGAAGTCGCCACAGCGACTGCAGGGCCTCGCCACGCTGGAAATGGACGTAGGCGGGAAGTTCTGCGCGCATCGCGAACAAGCGCGCAAACAGCTTTTCGGCGCCGGCGTAGTCGGCGCGGGCATGGAGATCGCTCGCGAGATTTGCCAGCGCGTCGACGTTGTCCACATCGCGCTCCAGCACCCGCCGCCAGCATGCCGCCGCGCCGTCACGGTCGCCGGCCGCTGCGCGTGCGAGCCCGAGGTTGTTGAGTACCGCGGCGTGGTCCGGCGCCGACGCAAGCGCCGCGTTGTACTCGGTGATCGCGCCGCGTGCGTCACCGCGCTCGCGCAGGAGATTACCGATGTGGAAATGGGCTTCGGCATCGCCCGGAGCCGCGATCAGCGCCGCGCGCCACGCGGCAAGCGCGCCCTCGTCGTCGGTGCCGCGCAGCGCTTCGCCGAGAAGATTCCAGGCGTCGACATCGGCAGGCTCCACCGCGACGCACTCGCGACAGTGCCGAACGGCTTCGTCGCGGTCGCCGCGGGCCATGGCGACGCGCGCAGCGAGCCGCATCGACGCGGGATCGCGATCGATCGTCTCGCGGTTCGCCACGAGCAGGCCCGCCGCCTCGTCGGCGCGGCCGGAATCGAGCAGTGCCTGTACCCGAGCCGATGGCTCGGCGGCCGCGGGCGCTGCCGCAATTGGCACTGCGGCGAGCGTGCCGTGACAATCCTTGTACCGCCGCCCGCTGCCGCACGGGCACGGCGCATTGCGCGAGGCCGGGGCCGCTATCGTCATTCGTGCGACGACAGCGCGGCGACGACGTCGCGCGCCACGGCATCCCACGCGCCGGGGCTCGGCTGCCGGAACAGGCGCATCGTCGGATACCAGGGGTTGTCGGCGCGCCCGAGCTGCCAGCGCCAATCCGGCGCGAACGGCAGCATTACCCAGATCGGCTTGCCGAGTGCGCCCGCCAAGTGCGCAATGCCGGTGTCGACCGCGATGACGAGGTCGAGCTCCGCGACGAGCGCGGCCGTGTCGTCGTAGTTGTAGGTGGGCGGCAGCGGAACGAGGCTCGCGGCGGCCGGCACGCTGTCGATGTCGCGTTCGGCTTGCCCTCGCTGCAGCGAGAACCAGGCGATCCCGGGCACGCCAAACAGGGGCGCGAGCTCTGCGAGCGTGGCGGATCGGCGTCGGTCGTTGGCGTGCGCGCGGTTGCCGGCCCAGACGAGCCCTAGCTTGCGGCGGCCGGCATACGGTGCGAGCGACGCTGCGACCATCGCGCGCCGCGCGGGGTCGGCCGTGAGGTAGGGAACGGTGGCCGGGATCGTTTTCTCGTCGATGTCGAGGATGCCCGGCAACGAGAGCAGCGGCAGGCGCGCTTCGTGGGCCGGGACGGGATCGCGCGGCCCGATCGCGGCCGCAACACCGCGTGCCTTGGTGAACAGCCGGACCAGCGCCTGCTCCGTGCTGACGATGACCCGGACGCCCCGCCACGCGAGCGGCTCGGCAAGCCGGATGAATTGCAGTGCGTCGCCCATTCCCTGTTCCGCACCGAGCAGCAGCGTGAGCCCGGGATGTGCCTTGCCGTCCCAGAACGGCTCGGTGTCGGACGTCCCGGCGCCCCCCAGCTCGGGAATTCGCAGCCGCCACTCGTACTCGTTCCATCCTTCGCGGAAGCGGCCGGTCAGCAGCAGTGCAAGCCCGAGGTTCCAGTGGGCCTGCGCGAAATCGGGATCGATCGAAATCGACTCGCGATACGCGGCAATGGCCTCCTGCGGCTGGTTCATCGCCGTGAGCGCGAGACCCAGGTTGTTCCATGCCGTCGTGTGGTCCGGCTTGAGCGCCAATGCCTTGCGGTAGGAGGCGACGGCCTCCGCATTGCGGTCTGCGGCCGCGAGCGCCAGGCCGAGGTTGTTGTGGAATTCCGGTTCTTCCGGCGCTGCAGCGCACGATCGCTCGAGCAGCGGAAGCGCTTCGTCGAGCTTTTGCCGCTGATAAAGGATCACCCCGAGATAGTGCATCGCCAGCGGATGATCGGGCGCAGCGACCAGGACGTCGCGGTATCGGCGCTCGGCTGCGTCGAGTTCTCCCCGCTGGTGCGCGGCGACCGCCGTGTGCACGATTTCGTCGATGTCGGCAACCGCGGCGGTCGGTGCAAGCGGCATCGGGGGTGCCGCTGCCGTTGCGGCAGAAGCCCGGTCGAGCGCGCCGTGACAATGCTTGAATTTCCTTCCACTGCCGCAAGGACAGGGGTCGTTGCGCCCCACCGATGGCGCCTGCGCGAGGTTGCGCTCGGCGTTGGCGAGAAGCGCTGCCACGTCGGGGCGCTCGGGGTCCGCCGCAATGATCCGCCGGGCAAGCGCGGCGGCTGCCGGCCACAGCCCCAGCGTGGCACAGTTTCGCGCGAGCTGGAGTGCCTGGGGCGACTTCGCGATCGCGTCGGAGAATTCCGCTGCCAGTGCGGCGAGTTCGTCAGCGGGCACGGTGCGCCAGAAGTTGAACAGGCCGTGGAATCCGAACGGCGTCCCGATCGGATGCGCCGCTTCGAACGAGAAGCGATCGGCAAGCGCCTCGCTGCCGAACCGGATGCCGTGGTCGTTCTCGAGCAGGCGGCGATACTTGCGGCAGATGACGTTGTCCTCGACGTCGTCGATTACGATGCGCGGATCCTGGAGTGCCTCGAGCAGCCGTCGCGACCGCAGCGAGAATCCGCCATTGCCCACTCTCATGTCGTCGTCGTGCCAGAACCACTTCGCGCCGAGATAGTCGCAGGCGAGGTTGGCCGGATCCCACGCGGACGGATTGACGACGTAGCCATCCCATTGGATGACCAGCGCATGCGACGTCGCGACGTGGGCGAGCAGCGACCGGATCATGAAGTGCGAGTAGTCGTCGCGGGACCGGATCGGCGCGACCGACACGATGTCGACGCCGGTGGGTACATGAACACCTGCGGGTACGACATCCGTCAGGAACAGCGCGCGACCGAAGCGCACACCCTGCAGTGAACGCGCCATCGCCCGCAGCGCCAGCGCATGGTTGGCGCAGTCGATGCACACGAGGGTGACGCCAGGAAGATCGAGCATGGTCTGTCAGGCCGCGCCGGGCGCGGATTCGGTAGGGGTGGGTGCAGCCACTGCTGGCGCGGATGAGCGCGTCGCGAAGGCGAGGAACGCGAGCACGGTGAACACCGCGGCCAGCGGCGCGAGTTGCAGGAGCAGGCGACTTGTGGGCGTCGGGCCGGCGAGCGCGGATGCCAGCGAGGGGAACCCGGCCATCGCGAGGAAGAGCAGTATCGCCGCCGCGAATGTCGCTGTCAGCGGCCCGAGCGCAGGAGACGGGAGCTGCCTTCCGGCGAGAGCCGCCGCGCCGATCACTCCGTACCAGAGCAGGTTCCAGTTGCCAAGCAGAAAGACGCGCTCGCCGAGTGAGTACCAGGCGGGATCGAAGTCGAGGTGCAACGCGTGACCCCCGACGACGGGACTGGTGCGTGCGAGAACCGCCAGCGCGAACAACGTGCATCCGATCGCGACACCCACGATCCGGAAACCGAGTTTCGGCAATGCGGCCACGACGATGCCGGGAACGAGTGTCAGCGTCCATGCCAGGCCGGGCGCGCCGAGTTGGGTGCACGCGATCGCGAGGAGCAGCGCGAGGAGCGCGTCGGAGCGATGGCGCATGGCGTGCCAGTGCAGGAATGCCAGCGTGGCCGTGCAGTAGCACGCGGCGAGCGGGAGGTCGCTGTACCCGGCGAGCGCCACGTGCGCGTTGGCGAGCGGAATCGATGCGACGATAAAGGCTCCGGCCAGTGCGTACGCGTGCGGCGCGCCGAGCCGCCGCAGCGATCCGGCGACGGCGAGCGTCAGTGCGACCGCGAACAGCCACCACGGCAGATTCATCAGCGCGTCGTCCCAGCGGCCCAGCGCGACACAAGTCCAGACCTGAAGCAGCGGCAAGGTCGGCGGATTCGTCGGCGCGGCGTCGAAATACGCGGCGCCGTCTCCGGCGAGCCACGCGTCGGCGGTGACGAACGGTACCTGGTGGCCGAGTTCGAACCAGACGCGGGCCTTGGTCGCCCACTGCGTCCAGGCATCCCACGGGTAGAGCGGTTGCCACAGGAGCTCGAGCAGGAGCAGCGCGAAGCGCAGAGCGATCGTGGCGACGACTATCCAGCCGGCGATGCGCACGACGCGCGGTACACCCGGCGCCGCGATCCACGCGCGAAGCCTTTCGCGAGGCACGTCGAGCAGGGCGCGGCCATCGCGTCGCCACGCGATCCAGGTGCCGGCGGACGCGGCCAGCAGCAGCGGCGCCCCGATGGCGATCCGTCCGAACGGCAGTCCGGCGAGCGACATAACGCGCATCCAGAATGCGAGTGCGAATGCGCCCACCAGGTAGCCGGCACCGACCAGCCACGCAATCTCGCCCGGCGCTTCGATTGCGCGCGATCGCTCGCGCAGAGCCAGAACCACCGCGGTCCCGGCGGACCAGGGCAGCAACGCACTGATGAGAAGGGCGAGCGCGTCCAATCAGCGGATCCGGAATACCGCCCCGCCGGCGTCGGCGAGGACAAGTTCGGCAGCGATCGGGTTCATTCCTTCCCAGCGCAACGACTGCTGCCCCCGATCGTACTCGACGCCACGGCGCTGGAAGATCACGAGGTAGTCACCGGGACGGAGCGAAGAAGGCGGCGGCAGCCGATTCGCGTCCGGACTCCAGAAGACGTTCTGCGGGTAGAGATGATAGGCGGCGCGGCCGCGGAAGTAGGGTTCGTCGGCCGCCACGAACACGCGCGTCGGTTCCTTGGGCAACGCGGCGCGCGCCTGCTGAATGAAGGCGTAGAGCGGCGCGTCCTCCGCAGCGAGGTGCTTTTCCTCGATAGTCTTGCCGGCGTAGCGGTCGGCAGTGACGACCGTCTGGCGCAGGAGATTCCACTCCCATCGCAGGTCGAGGAGCCACCATGCGACCAGGAACAGCGCACCCAGTGCCAGCGGGAGGCCGGCGCCGAAAATCATCGGCCGCCACCGGGTGAGCGCGAACGTGGCGGCGGCGACGAGCGCAAGCGCCAGCCCCAGCAGGAGCACCGGTGGAAGCTCCTGCACCTCGGCGCCGCCGACGATCGAGTTGATCGAGGCTCCGGTCCACGGTTCGAACGCGGTCCACTCTCGCCAGCGTGCCCCGAGGACACCGGCCGCAGAGAGCGGCAGCGCGGTCACGCCGGCGATGCGAACGGGGGCGCTTTCCGGCGGCAGCTTCAGGGCGAGCGCGATGCCGGTGATGCGGCCGAACCAGTCGGGATTGTCGCGCGCGACGATCGGCAGCGTGCGGCCCGCTGCCACCGGGACGTCGAGCGAAAACGTGCGGTTCGGCTTCACTTCGTTGCGCCAGAGCAGGCGCGCTTCCGTGCCCTCCGGCAGTCCCGAGACGGCCCAAGCGATGCCCGGATAGTCGAGGGCGCGCAGGTCGAATTTCAGCGAAACGATCACGGCACCGGAATCCGCCGCGGGCGCGACGTGGAGTGCATGGACGCCGACCTGCGTCGGCGTGCCCGTGGTGACGCTCATCGCGGCGGGCTCGAATGTTCGCGGCACCGCCGACTTGACCCACGCGCCCGGGACGCTGAGCGCGAGATAGGCGGCGACGAGTCCGACCAGTACGACGACGAACATGGGCGGAACGATCCACAGCGCGCGACGCGAGGAAGGCAGGACCGTCGGCGAAGGCGCGCGGTCGGGGAAGGGTGGTTCGGCGGAAGTGGCCACGGCGGCGCGCGTGGATGCAACGATTCGGGGGCGGCGCCGTCGGCGCACTTATCGAGCGTGTATTGTAGCCGGACCCTCCTCGCGCTGTCGTGGCCGCAGCGGACCCCGGAGACGGGTTCGTGCCGCGATACAATCGCGGCCTTCGCCGCGCGGTGAAGACGGCAGCCCCCGAATCGGGACGCGTGTCCCGACGGCGTGGCTGACGTGCACGCTTGGGCATGCTCGATGATCATCGGCTCGGGATTGATGGCACGCGCCTTTGCGCCGGTCTACTCGACAGGACGCGAGACGTGGATCTACGCGGCAGGCGTTTCCAATTCGTCGTGTGCCGACGAGCGCGAATTCGCGCGCGAGCGAAGGCGGCTGGAAGCCGCGCTCGCGGACGCCGGGCCGGATCCCACGGTCGTCTACTTCGGGACGTGCAGCGCGCTCGACCCGGAACTGGCGGAATCGGCCTACGTGCGCCACAAGCTGGCCATGGAGTCCATCGTTCGGGCGCGCAGGCGACACCTGATCCTGCGTCTGCCCCAGGTCGCGGGCCGCTCGTCGAATCCGCACACGCTGTTGAATTACCTGCACTCACGGGTCGCGCGCAGCGAGCGGTTCGTCGTCTGGAAACATGCGCGACGTCACGTCGTCGACGTCGCGGACGTCGTTGCCCTCGCGCGCTCGAGGCTCGATGCGGGGCCGGTGGCCGACATCATGCACATCGCGCCCGAGCCCAGCCATCCGGTCACCGAAATCGTTGCCGCCTTCGAAAAGCTGACCGGGAAGCGCGCGTTGTATGACGAGGTGGATCGGGGCTCGGCGTTCGTCGTCGACGCTGCGCCGATCGCGCGTCTGACCGCAGCGGCGGGCGTCGATTTCGGCGGCGACTACCTGTACCGGACGCTGCGGCGCTACTACGCGTAGGCGGGACCGTCGCGCACGGACGCCGGCCGCTACGTGCCTGACGGGCGAACCCGGGTCGTGTCGCCTTCCGGTTCTCCGGCGGCATGCGACCAGCGATCGACCAGAGCGAGGGCGCGCGAAGCATCCGCGACCGTACGTCGGAAGAAGCCGGTCAGCGCACCCCGTCCGCCGCGCAGCGCCGGATGCTTCTGCATCAGTTTGGCGCCCGTCGCGCGCCAGGCGTCGTCGAATGTGCCGTAGGAGCCGTGGACGATGCCGAGGTCCGTCGCCACGGCGAGGTCGAGGCCTCTGTCTGCCGCGCGCAACGTGAAGTCGACGTCGTAGCCATGGAAGCCGTCGCAGACCTGCGCATCCCAGCCGACGCTTTCGGCCACTGCTCGCCGCATCGCGAGGAACACGCCGTCCATGACGCGCATTCCGTGCGTCAGCGGCACCGATTGGCTGTAGACGGTCACGTCGTATCCTGCGGCGTTGGGATAGATGACGCAACCGTGCAGGTGCGGATGTCCGGCGAACGCCCACGCCGGCCCGGTCGCGCGCGACGCACCTGCGATTCCGAGAATGTCGCAGGTTGCCAGATGGCGCATCATGCGATCGCCGAAATCGAGGGCCAGGAGATCCACGTCGTCGTGCGAGAAGAGGATGACGCTGCCCCGTGCGCGCGGGAGGCCCCGCGTGTAACCTTCGGCGATCGACCGCGCGTCCGCAATGCGGACGATATCGTGCGGCCAGTCGCCCAACGCGCGCGCGTAGGCGCGTGCCATCGCGACGAATCGCCGGTCATCGTTGCTGCAGGTGACGATCGAAATCGGCTCACGGCGGGCGGACGATGCATGCGCGGCCGCCGGCGCATTCGCGTCGCGCAGCGGCGTGTCCGGCAGCACGTCGAGCAATGCCTGCAGTGCCGGCAGGACCGGTGGCGATTGCCGCGCCGCCGCCCGCAGGAATGCGGTGGCCTCGCGGGTGCGCCCTGAAGCAATGGCGAGGGCAGCGAATTGTCGCCAAGCGCGCTCCGCTTGCGGCGATCGGCGACAGATCTCGACATAGCGGTCGTACGCTGCCGACGATTTGCCTGCCAGCGCCAGCAGCTGTGCAGCCTGAAGCGCGATCGCGGGATTGGCCGGGGCGCTTGCCCTCGCCCGGTCGTGCCAGAGGCTAGCCTCCTCGACACGTCCGGCATCGATCTCCAGTTGCGCCAGCAGCAACGCCGCCCGGGGGTCCGTGGCGTGTCGCCAAAGGCGGTGGGCGTGGTCGCGCGCTTCGTCGACGCGGCCGCCTTCCAGTGCGGCAATCGCGTTGGCGAACAGGGTTTCGACGTCGGACATCCGGGGGCTGCGCTTGGCCCCGGGGAACTGGCGGGGACCGTGGACGCGGTTTCAGGTCGTCCGGAAGATTAATGGTTTTGCGGTCCCGTGTCCGTGGTCTTCCGGCCGCCGGGATTGCCGTCGCGGAGCGGTGTACCCCTGTTGACAGGCCCAGTTCTCGTTGTATAATCGCGCCTCTTTGCCGGTGTTTCCTGGCGCCCGAATGGGAGTGCCCGCGAAACGCAACGAAATCCGGCCTGTTCTTTAACAAATCACAACCGATAGGTGTGGGTGCTGGGGTGTCTTGGCAGCCTTGGTGGGGACTTTGCTGAGAGGCGGGTTTTTGCTGGGGTGAGACAAAGAGACTAAGGTGCTCACACGACGCAATACGCCTTTGCCTGGCAACGGGTGAAGGGGAGTCTTGTCTCTGTTCTGTGGCGCGAGTCGTGGGATGGGGATGGGGCCAACGTCGATTGAGTTACTTGTAATGGATTGAACTGAAGAGTTTGATCCTGGCTCAGATTGAACGCTGGCGGCATGCTTTACACATGCAAGTCGAGCGGCAGCGCGGGGGCAACCCTGGCGGCGAGCGGCGGACGGGTGAGTAATACATCGGAACGTATCCCGTAGTGGGGGACAACGCCGGGAAACCGGCGCTAATACCGCATATGCTCTACGGAGGAAAGTGGGGGACCCTGAGGGTAACTGAGGGGCCTCATGCTATGGGCGCGGCCGATGTCCGATTAGCTAGTTGGTGGGGTAATGGCTTACCAAGGCGACGATCGGTAGCTGGTCTGAGAGGATGATCAGCCACACTGGGACTGAGACACGGCCCAGACTCCTACGGGAGGCAGCAGTGGGGAATTTTGGACAATGGGGGCAACCCTGATCCAGCCATGCCGCGTGCGGGAAGAAGGCCTTCGGGTTGTAAACCGCTTTTGGTCGGGAAGAAAAGGCGCTCTTTAATACGGGGCGTTGTTGACGGTACCGGCAGAATAAGCACCGGCTAACTACGTGCCAGCAGCCGCGGTAATACGTAGGGTGCGAGCGTTAATCGGAATTACTGGGCGTAAAGCGTGCGCAGGCGGTTCGTTAAGTCTGATGTGAAAGCCCCGGGCTCAACCTGGGAATGGCATTGGAAACTGGCGGGCTGGAGTGTGGCAGAGGGGGGTGGAATTCCACGTGTAGCAGTGAAATGCGTAGAGATGTGGAGGAACACCGATGGCGAAGGCAGCCCCCTGGGCCAACACTGACGCTCAGGCACGAAAGCGTGGGGAGCAAACAGGATTAGATACCCTGGTAGTCCACGCCCTAAACGATGGCAACTAGGTGTTGGGGAAGCGATTCCTTGGTACCGTAGCTAACGCGTGAAGTTGCCCGCCTGGGGAGTACGGTCGCAAGATTAAAACTCAAAGGAATTGACGGGGACCCGCACAAGCGGTGGATGATGTGGATTAATTCGATGCAACGCGAACAACCTTACCTACCCTTGACATGTCCGGAACCCTGCTGAGAGGTGGGGGTGCCCGAAAGGGAATCGGAACACAGGTGCTGCATGGCTGTCGTCAGCTCGTGTCGTGAGATGTTGGGTTAAGTCCCGCAACGAGCGCAACCCTTGTCCCTAGTTGCTACGCAAGGGCACTCTAGGGAGACTGCCGGTGACAAACCGGAGGAAGGTGGGGATGACGTCAAGTCCTCATGGCCCTTATGGGTAGGGCTTCACACGTCATACAATGGCCGGTACAGAGGGTTGCCAACCCGCGAGGGGGAGCCAATCCCAGAAAGCCGGTCGTAGTCCGGATTGCAGTCTGCAACTCGACTGCATGAAGTCGGAATCGCTAGTAATCGCGGATCAGCATGCCGCGGTGAATACGTTCCCGGGTCTTGTACACACCGCCCGTCACACCATGGGAGCGGGATGTACCAGAAGCAGCTAGCCTAACCGCAAGGGGGGCGGTTGCCACGGTGCGTTTCGTGACTGGGGTGAAGTCGTAACAAGGTAGCCGTATCGGAAGGTGCGGCTGGATCACCTCCTTTCTCGGAACGCTGAGGCGTTCCAGTGCCCACACTTATCGGTTGTCGCCAGCGCCGGGCGGCGCCCGCCCTGTCCAGACACGGGCCTGTAGCTCAGTTGGTTAGAGCACCGTCTTGATAAGGCGGGGGTCGATGGTTCGAATCCATCCAGACCCACCATGATCCCTGAAACGGGGCTGTAGCTCAGTTGGGAGAGCACCTGCTTTGCAAGCAGGGGGTCGTCGGTTCGATCCCGTCCAGCTCCACCAACCTTCCTGGGCGGGGAGCCCGGCAGTCCCCCGTGGGGGGGCAGGAGAGAGCAGAGGCAAGCCAGGCGGCTTTCCTCTGGTTTTTCGACCAGTGGTTATCGGTTGTTCTTTAACAATACGGAAGAAGTAAAGATGTCCTGCTCCGGAGAGCGGAGGGGAGGCGCGAGCCTTTTCTTCGAGCGAGGGGCAGGATGGGTTGGATTGTATCGACCCGTCGCGCCTTGTGAGTTCGGGGCGGGGCGGGAGCGCAAACGCCCGTAGCCGAGCAGCCTGTTGGTGCTCAGTGTTATGGGGTCAAGCGACTAAGTGCATGTGGTGGATGCCTTGGCGATCACTGGCGATGAAGGACGTGGCAGCCTGCGAAAAGCTGCGGGGAGCTGGCAAATAAGCATTGATCCGCAGATGTCCGAATGGGGAAACCCGGCCCGCAAGGGTCACTCCCACCTGAATCCATAGGGTGGGTAGAGCGAACCCGGTGAACTGAAACATCTCAGTAGCCGGAGGAACAGAAATCAACCGAGATTCCCAGAGTAGTGGCGAGCGAAATGGGAACAGCCGTCGCGATTTAGCACGTGCTTCAGGGGAACGGTCTGGAAAGGCCGGCCGCAGTGGGTGACAGCCCCGTACCTGAAGCGGCGCGTGTGGAACTAGGCGCGAGACAAGTAGGGCGGGACACGTGAAATCCTGTCTGAAGATGGGGGGACCATCCTCCAAGGCTAAATACTCGTGATCGACCGATAGTGAACCAGTACCGTGAGGGAAAGGCGAAAAGAACCCCGGGAGGGGAGTGAAATAGATCCTGAAACCGCATGCATACAAACAGTCGGAGTCCCTGCTCCATGAGTCTTCGGGGTTCGTTGACGCACGTTCACGTGCGGCAAAAGACCCGGTGCAGCAAGCAGATCCTGGAGCGGATCGAGGAACCCGGAGGGTTCATCGAGCAGGGATGACGGCGTACCTTTTGTATAATGGGTCAGCGACTTACGTTGTGCTGCGAGCTTAACCGAATAGGGGAGGCGCAGCGAAAGCGAGTCCGAACAGGGCGCTTTAGTAGCACGGCGTAGACCCGAAACCGGATGATCTAGCCATGGCCAGGCTGAAGCGGGGGTAACACCTCGTGGAGGGCCGAACCCACTACTGTTGAAAAAGTAGGGGATGAGCTGTGGCTAGGGGTGAAAGGCTAAACAAATCCGGAAATAGCTGGTTCTCTCCGAAAACTATTTAGGTAGTGCCTCGTGTATCACCTTCGGGGGTAGAGCACTGTCATGGTTGCGAGGATCATTGTGATTTATCGCGCCATTGCAAACTCCGAATACCGAAGAGTGCGAGCACGGGAGACAGACATCGGGTGCTAACGTCCGGTGTCAAGAGGGAAACAACCCAGACCGCCAGCTAAGGTCCCCAAGCCACAGTTAAGTGGGAAACGAGGTGGGAAGGCTCAGACAGCCAGGATGTTGGCTTAGAAGCAGCCATCATTTAAAGAAAGCGTAATAGCTCACTGGTCGAGTCGTCCTGCGCGGAAGATGTAACGGGGCTCAAACTGTGCACCGAAGCTGCGGATTTGCACGCAAGTGCA
>CAWJLG010000006.1:0-258769 GCA_963843595.1 uncultured beta proteobacterium
GTGACCGCGCTATGCCGCATGCAGCATGAACTCGACCTTCACCGCCTCGTAGGGAAACTCGATACGGCCGTCGGCAGCACGGCTGAGTACGCCAGCATCCAGCAACGCGGTTACGTCGCCATGCACCGCCTTCACATCCCGCCCGACGCGTCGGGCTGCTTCGCGTATCGACACTGGCCCGGCGCCACACAGGGCCTTGAGAAGTTCCCATCGCTTGGCCGTCAGAACTCGCCATAGCAACTCGGGCGTCGCGAATCCGATGCGGGATTCGCGCTCGGCGCGGCCTGTGTTCATCGCCCGAGCCGCGCCGGCGAGCGTGTCGGTCAGGTTGCGAACCTCAAGAACGACCGTGTTCATGATTCCACCTCGCAATGTCGGCATTGAAGTCGGTCATCAGTTGCTCGGGGGTGGAGAAGGCGTAAGGCACTTCCACCGCACCGGCGTGGCGGTGGTTTCCTTTGCCGAGATCGTATATCGGATTGCCGCAATTCGCATGGGCTCGAGCGCCGTCAATGCGTTGATGCCACGGCCTCGATCATTCGACCACCCTCCATCCGGACGATCCGATCCGCCACCGCCAGGCTCGCCGGCCGGTGCGTGATCAGCAGCACGGTGCGGTCCTTCAGCGCGTCGCGCGCGGCCTCGAGGAATTCGATCTCGCCCTGCGGATCGAACATCGCGGTCGCCTCGTCGAGGATCAGGATCGGGGGATCCTTGAGCAGGGCCCGGGCGAGGGCGAGCCGCTGTTGCTGGCCGCCGGACAGGCGCACGCCGCGGTCGCCGATCAGCGTGTCGTAGCCTTGCGGGAGCTGCACGATGAAGTCGTGCGCGCGGGCGGCGCGTGCGGCAGTTTCGATCTGCTGCCGGGTGGGTTCGGGCCGGCCGTAGGCGATGTTGTCGCGGATGGTGGCGTTGAACAGCAGCACGTGCTGCGGGACGACGCCGATCTGGCGGCGCAGGCTGTCGAGCGACACGGTGGCGATGTCGATGCCGTCGATCGTGATCCTGCCCGTGGCCGGTTCGTGCAGGCGCATGAGGAGATGCGCGAGCGTGCTCTTGCCGGCGCCATTGGGCCCGACGAGCGCAATCGTCTCCCCGGCGGCGATGGCGAGATCGACGTGCTGGAGGGCCGGCGGGCGGCCGGGGTAGCCGAAGCTCACGTCCTCGAAGGCGATCGCGCCCTTGACCGGCGGCAGCGTGGCACCGACGTGCCCGGGCGGTTCGGGTGTCTGGTCCAGCGCATGCATGAGTCTCGCCATCGCGCCGCGCACCGTCTGGGTCTGGCCGTACACGTCGGCGAGCCCGGCCACGGGCCGCGTCAGGAGCTGCGCATAGAGGAGGAAGCTCACCAGTTCGGCTGGGGCGAGCGCGCCGCCGGAGATCGCGCCGCTCGCGAGCCACAGCACCAGCACGATGCCGGCGGCGGCGATGAACTGGATGGCGGGCCCCAGTGCGGCCTGGATCCTCAACTGCCGGGCGGTCAGCACCCTGATGCGGTCGATCTGTTCGCGATGGCGCGCCGACTCCTGCTGCTCGCGCGTGAAGGTCTTGATCGCCGGCAACATGCCGAGGTTCTCTTCGGCGATCGCGATGGCCGTGGCGTGCTCCTCGCTCAACTGCGTGGCCAGCGGCCGGATGCGGCGGCCGAAGATCTTGAGCAGCAGAAAGAACAGCGGGACGAGGAACGCCGCCAGCAGCGCCAGCACGGGCTCCAGCCGGAACATGAAGAACACGGCGCCCGCCACGGTGAACAGCAGCGGCACGATCGCGAGCGCGGTACCGCTGACGTAGTCGCTGACCACGTAGACGTCGCGCGTCAGCAGCGCCAGCGTGTCGCCCTGCCGCCGCTGGTGGAAGAAGGACAGCGGCAGCGCCTGCAGATGATCGTAGACGCGGACCTTGAGGTCGGCGACGATCTTTTCGCCGGCATTTCCCAGCAGATACGTGTTGCCGAACTTGAGCAGCGCCTGGACGCCGAACAGGATCAGCATCGCGGCGAGGACGGCGGGAACCGTCCACGCGCTGCCGAGCATCGCCTTGCAGGAACGCCCCGGTGAGCTTGCCGCCGAGCCACGGCACGGCCAATGCGGCGGCACTCTCGAGCAGCATCAGGGCGACGCCCAGCGCCAGCGCCGCACGGTGCGGCGCGGCGTAGGTGAAAAGGGAGCGGAGTTGGGACACGCGCGATTGAAACTACCCGGAGATTGTAACGTCAGTGCCTTGGCGGTCCCCGCACTCGAGCGGCGATTCCGATGGGATGCACGACCGCCCGACGATCAGCGCCTACGCAGATGAAGCAGGTTGCCAAGCCCCTCGAGCCAGCGCCGCGCGTGCAGCGCGGGCAGGGGGCGGGACGACGATTCCGGGTATCGCTCCAGCATGTACTCGCGGGATGGAAATGCGCGTTCCGCAAGATAGGCGAGACGGGCCCCGGCGCCCGGAATCGCGCGCCATTCGAGCCATTCGCGGCGCATCCTTCCTGCGGTGAGCAACTCGGCACCGGATTGCGCTTGCGGACTGCGCGCCAGCGCATCGATCAGAGCGGCAAGCGATGGCGAGGGAAAGCGCTCGGCGCACCGGCGCAGGCCTTCGAGGGCGATGGCACCGACGCGCTTGGCCTCGACCGTTGCGCGAAAATCGTCTCGCTCGGCGTTGGTCATCGCATCCACGAGCAGATGGATGTCATAGAGCCAGATCAGCCGGTCGCCGAAGCCCGGCGCCTGGAACAGGTTGTTGCCGGCGCGGTGCAACAGGCAGAGGAGCAGGGCATGGGCGTTGCCCAGCCGGGACGCACGCGGATGGAGTGTTGGCACCGGCACGGCCGCGGCGGCCAGGTCCGCAAAGGAGAACAGCCAGGCGAACGATTGCGCGTTGCTGATCCGCCAGTGGAGGTCGATGTTGTGGGCAAGGCCGCGCGTGTCGCTCAATTGCGCCTGCAGTTGGTAGCCGACGAACCTCCCCGCCGGGCCGCCCACACGGCGGTAGCCCAGTCTCTGCAATGCCTGCCAAGCCGTTTCGCGCATCTCCGGCGCGACGAGCAGGTCGGAGTCCGAGCGGGGCCGCAGTACGGGGCTCGCGTAGAGACTGTAGGCGAGCCCCGTCCCCTTGAGCAGCAGCGGCGTGATGTTCGCGTGGGCGAGTTCGTCCAATACCCGCTCGATCTCGGCGCCGTGCGCGAGCTCGTACGCCGTCTGGGCCAGGGCGGCCTGGCGGCATGCCGCTACCGCTTCCTGGGGCCACTTCGCGAAATCGTCGCGGCTGCGAAGTGCCGCGTCGAGGAGCGGCAGTACGCCGTGGTAGCGGCCGATGTCGAGGAATGCGGCAATGGCCGACGAAGACTCGTCCCCGCTCCACGTGGCTCCCTCACCGGTAAGCAGGGCACAAATGAGGCGCTCGGCGTTGCCCATCGACACTGAAGGTTCCTGTTTGCCTGGACGGCAACGGCCTCGGTGTCCACCGCGCCGTGCCAGCCTTGAGAACGGCTGACGGATGATTTTGATCGGGATACCATGGATTGTGCAACGACGATGATCGATGGCCAATGCGCAAAGTGGCACAGGACCGACAACAGGCAACCCGGCTGCAAGGGCGACAAGAAGAACTTGTAGCTGACGTCGGTTCCATGGACGCGGCTCCCGACGGTGGCCAATTGCCGACGAACGAATTGGCGGCGGAGGCGATCCGATCGCTTGGGCAGTTGCGCCTGCGAGTCACGGGTTCCAGCATGCTTCCGACGATTTGGCCTGGCGACGTGATGTGGATTCGCCGTTCCCGTGTCGACGAAGCAGACGTTGGCGAAATCGTTCTGTTCATCCGTCATCGCAGATTGTTCGCGCACCGGGTAGTTTCGCGTTCCGATGGTGGGCTCGTCACTCAAGGTGACGCCGTCGCTGAACCCGATCCAGTGGTGAGTTCGTCCGAGTTGTTGGGGACGGTTCACGCTGTGTTACGGCAGGGCATGCCTGTCCGAATTCGATCGAAGCTGACATTGTCCGAGCGCATCACGGTGGCGCTGATTCGCCGTTCGGCGCTTGCCGGCCGCTTGCTCGCCCGCATGCACAGCCTGCGGATTCGTGCAGGTTGGTGACTGCGCACGCCGCGCGCTGGCCTTCTGCCGCCGCCCTCGGAGGAGCACGACGAAAGCCGTATAGGCATTCGGCGGCACGAGGCACCGCCCGTCGTGGCTGTCGTATTTTCTGCGCCAACTCCGCCATTGCCGTACGTAATGGTCTGAAGCCATTGATTTATAGGGTAGAGTTTGTTACAAGTGTGTGGGCACGCCGCAGCGGGTCGAGGGCCGCGCGACCGAGGTAAGCCCACGTCATTTCGTCACAACAACTGGAATACGAGCCAACGGTGCGTCGGCCCAACCTCGAAATCGAATCCGGCAGCGAAATCATTGACCGTCGGGACTATCGCGGCGGTCGTTCTGTTCGCGGCTACCGCTTCCGGGCAGGTGTACGACCGGCTGCCCTTGCCGCAGGATTGGAGCCATCGACATCTGATCTTTTCCGCGCCGGATTTCAGTGTCGGCGCGCAACAGGGTGCCGCCGCCAAGCGCAATTCGATTTCGGACGATCCGCGCTGGGAACTGCAGCTGCGCAAGCGCGCGCTTGACGCGAACGTGACGAGCCGCCTTGCGACGGACGCCGCGATTCTGAGCCTCAGCGCGAAGGCCGCGGCCGACAGAGTCAAGAGGCGGAAGCCGGAGGCCGACCCGCAAATTCACCGCGACTGGAGCAATGTGATGGGCGGTGCGGCGGGTGTCGGCAGGGCGGGTACGTTCCCCGCGAAATATGGCTTCGACATTGGTACCGCCGACTGCGTCAACGACTTTGTCGTCTTCACCACGGCGTCGTCCGGGGCGACAGGATCGGGAGCATTCGCGACGCGTGACGGGTCGTTTTCGGCAAATGCCATTGCCGGGGACACCGTTACGATCACGAACGGAACAAGGGTGCTCACGCTGACGGCAAGCGCCTCGGTCAACACGGGTCTGAATTTTCAAAACGGGTCCGCCAGCACCAGCGCGACCAACCTTGCCCTTGCGATCGCCCGCAATGGCGGCGCAGTAGGCGTGACGGCGACAAGCCCCTCCGCCGGAACCGTCAGGGTTACGGCGATTACGCAAGGCGCCGGAGCCAACAGCATCGCGCTGGCGGACAACAACCCGCGCTTCGCATGGGCAGGCGCTACGCTCGCGGGCGGCTCGGGAACGGCCGGGCAGCCAACCCTGTTTGCGTTGAACCAGCTCTACTCCTCGTGCGGTTCGGCCACCCAAGCGGTACCGGCGACCCTCTGGTCGTATACCACGGGTGCGGCTGCCTTTGCCGAAACGTCGCCGGTGCTCTCCATTGGCGGTGACCAGGTCGCGTTCGTCCAACGAACGGGTACCGTGGCGAGCCTGGTGCTTCTCAAATGGAGCGGCAGTGCGCCGGGAACGGTGGGCGCGCCGACCGTCCCGACCAGCGTGGCACCTGCAAGTTACCGCGCGTGTACCGCGCCGTGCATGGCCGTACTGGCATTCAGCGGCAACCCCAACGACACGAACTCCTCTCCGTACTACGACTACGCCAACGACATCATCTACGTCGGCGCCGACAACGGAACCCTGCACAAATTCACGGGTGTCTTCAACGGCACGCCGGCCGAGCAGACGACCGGCGGCTTTCCCGCCACCGTAAGCAGTGGCAACGTCCTGTCGTCGCCCGTCTACGACAGCGTGAGCGGTCTCGTCTTCGTCGGCAGTAGAGGCGGGACCAACGGCGGGCGACTCCACTCCGTCAACGCGAGCGGCACGGTTGTCAGCAGCGGCCAGCTTGCGGGCGCTACGTCCACCGGTGTGAGCGATGCGCCGATCGTGGACTCGACGGCGGGAAGGGTCTACGTGTTTGTCGCCAATGACGGCTCCAATACTGCCAACAGTCCGACCTGCTACGCGACCGCGACGAGCAGCTGTGGTGCCGTTTACCAATTCGTCACGAATTTCGTGGCTGGTAACGCTGGATCCAAGGTCACCATCGGCGGGGGCATCAATACGAGCCGGGTCTTGTACGCAGGGGCGTTTGACAGCGCGTATCTGAGTGGGCCGGGGACGAGTCCCACCGGGAATCTTTACGTCTGCGGTGGTGCGACTTCCAGCTCCCCCGGCTCGATCGCACCGACGCTGTGGCGGATTCCGATAGCCGCAAACGTGATGAATACGGCCCAGCAGGGGCCGCAACTGGTCAGCGCAGCCAATACCATTACCAACGGCATCTGCTCCCCCATGACGGAAGTGACGAACGGCTCGAACGACTACGTCTTTGTCAGCGTCCCCGAGAATGGCAACGACACCGGGTGTACGGGCGCGTGCGTGTACATGTACAACCTGACCGGCCTGACATGGAACACCGCAGCTGTCGCAACGTCCGGGATCGCGGCGCCTGGCGGCGCCAGTGGAATCGTGATCGACAATACCGTTGCCGGTGGTGGCTCGCAGGTCTATTATGCGACGCGCACAAGCCCGGGCAACGCCGTGCAGGCAAGCCAGGCGGCGCTGCAATAGCAAACCATGAGCGGGCGCATCGATTCCAGAGTTGCGGCAACGTCGGAGGACCATGAATCCACCGCCCCCGACAAGCTTCCCTATGTGAAGCCGTCCTTCCGCCACGAGCAGGTGTTCGAGACCATGGCGCTGGCCTGCGGCAAGATAAGTTCGACCCAGTTCCAGTGCCGCGTGAACACGAAGAATTCCTAGTTGACCTCCGTGGCCGGACGCTGGCGCACCACGATCACGATCGGCGGAGTCGCCGTCGGTGTCGAATCGTCGGACCGGGCGTTCGTGCGTTTGCTCGAGGACCGGTACGCCGGCTTCATCGACGGCGGTTGACACTCCGGACTACGAATTCGTCGTCGATCTGACCCCGCCCGACGACACGTCGCCCGACGACGAACTCCGGGTGTTCCGGAACGGTCGTCACTGGCAGCTCGAACGCGGCGATTTCCGGGCGGAGTGGGACCCCGCGGCGCGGCGCGGGCACATCCGCCAGTCGGCCAATCCTTACTCCATCGATGCGGTGCTGCGGGTCGTGCATACGCTGGTGCTCGCCGGCGAGGGCGGCTTCCTCGCACATGCCGCGAGCGCGGTCCGCCATGGCAAGGCGTTTGTCTTCGCGGGCGTTTCGGGTGCGGGCAAGACCACGATTGCTCGGCTTGCGCCACGCGATGCCAACCTCCTCACCGACGAGATCTCGTATGTGCGGAAAGAGGCCGGCGGCTATTTCGGCTACGGCACGCCCTTCGCAGGGGAGTTGGCCAAGGCGGGCGACAATCTGAAGGCGCCGCTCGCGGCGGTTTACCTGCTCGCGCAGGGCTCGGAAAATCGGATCGAGGAGGTGGCCCCGGCGGAGGCCGCACGCGGCCTGCTCGCCAACATCCTGTTTTTCGCGGAAGACCCCGAGTTGGTGCAGGCGGTGTTTCACTCGGCGCTCGAATTCGTCGAGCACGTGCCGGTGCGTCGCCTGACGTTCGTGCCGGACGCGCGCGTCTGGGAGTTGATCCAATGAAGGGAAGACGTTACATCGCCCGCGCAACCAACGTCGCTGCCCGGATGATGGGCGGCGAGATGATGATCATGTCCGGGCTCGACTCGTCGTTGTTTTCGCTCAACGCGACGGCGTCGATTCTCTGGCAAGCGGCGGATGGAGTCACCCCACTCGACGCAATCGTCGAGCAGCGCATCTGCACTGCGTTCGACGTTGACCTCGCGGTGGCCCTGCGCGATGCCGACGAGGTGGTCGAGGATCTTGCGCGACACGGCATTCTGAACTTGCTGGATTTGCCAATGCCGGAAACCACGACACCGCCCAAGGAGCCGCCATCAGCACCCTGATGCGGGAAATGGGCGCCAAGGCGCTGAAGCTGGGCATCCCGCTCGGCGTGCAGCTCGACCTCACCTACCGGTGCAACGAACGGTGCGTACATTGCTATCTCGACCACGACGACCATGGCGAGATGACGACGGCGGAAATCAAGGACCTCCTTGACCAGATGGCCGACGCCGGGGTCTTCTTCCTGATCCTTTCCGGCGGCGAGATCTTCCTGCGCAAGGACCTGTTCGAGATCGTCGAGCACGCCCGCATGCTGCTGTTTTCGGTCAAGCTCAAGACCAACGCCGTGATGATTCGCAAAGCCAAGGCGGAGCGCATCGCGGCGCTCGGCGTCGAGTCGGTGCAGATCAGCGTGTATTCGCACCGGGCGGATGTCCACGATGCGATCACGAAGCTTCCCGGGTCCTTCCGACGCACGATCGAGGGCGCCCGGTTGCTCAAGGCGGCGGGCGTCAGGGTGAGCTTCGCCAACGTGCTGATGCAACACAACGCCAACGACTATCCGGAGGTGCAGGCACTTGCGCAAAGGATCGGCGCCCACTACACCGTCGACGCGACGATCACGCCGATGATGGATGGGGACCGCTCGATTCTCGACCTCAACATCGATGCAGGGACGCTGGAGCAGGTCTTCCACGACTCGACGCTTGTCGGCAATGCCGAGGAGTTCTGCGCTCCGCCTTCGGGCCCGCTCGCCGAAGCCGATGCGCTGGACACCTTGCCCTGCAGCGCCGGGCACACGGCCTGCTACGTTTCGCCGTACGGCGACGTCTATCCCTGCGTGCAGTTCCCGCTGCCCAGCGGCAACGTGCGGACGACGCGGTTCCTGGACATCTGGCGCAACTCGCCGCAGTTGCAGGAAGTGCGGTCGATCACGGTGGCCGATTTGCAGGGCTGCTCCACGTGCGTCCACGGCAGCAGCTGTTCGCGTTGTCCGGGTCTCGCCTATATGGAAGGCAACATGCGCGGTCCCTCCATCCAGGACTGCGAGAAATCGTTTGCGCGGACCGGCGTGCCGTCCCGGAACCTGCTCCGGAAAAGGGCGGCGGCCGTGGACCGGGCGCCGGTTGTGTCGGCTGCGCCGCCGCCGGCATTGGCCGGTTATCAGCCAATCACGTGGATGGTACGCAAGTAGCTTGTAGGCTTGGTTTCCGTCGGACGTTCATGCTGAAGATCTTCTACGTCCGGGCATGCTCGACGATCGCGCAGCGTACGCGCGCGAGATCGTCGTATCGCCTCGGATAGTCGAGCGCATAGTGGATCGGCTCGTTCGCGAGCTTCGCGATCTGGTCGAAATGGGAGGCGAGGCGGGGTTTCTCCTCGATGTCGAGCAGGAACGAGTGTCTGACCCACTCGATCATCGCCTCGGATCCGGTCAGGCGCCGGATCGCGATGTCGGGAGCGCTGCCGTCACCGAGGAAATAGGCGCGCCGCAGCGGTCGCGGCTCGTCGCAGAACCTGAGCTGCTCGCCGGCGAGGAACCGCGACTTGGACGTGTAAGTGCACGGCGGGCGCCGATCGCGGTGCCGGGCGCGATGAGCGCGCTCTCGCTGTCCTCCCACAGCCGGATCGACGGGTGGCTCGGCAGCGCCACGTGACCGCGCTCCGCCGGCTCGACGACGAGCCCGTCGTCGGTCAGGAAACGGTACCCGTCGATCGCGAAGCTCGCCGCGAGCGTCGACTTGCCGCGCCCGGACACACCGACGAACGCGATCGCGCCGCCGTCCACCTCGACCGCGCTCGCGTGGAACACGAGCTTGCCCTGCTTGGAGAGCGAGAGCGGCAGCACCTGGTTCAGGTAGAGATGCTGCACGACTGCGTCGGACGCGCCTGGAACTGGATGGCAGGTCACGTGCTCGGCGTCCGCGGACACCTGGAAGTCCGCCATGTCCGGGAAGCGGAGCAGGTAACCGCCGTTCTCGCGGTGGAAATCCGTCCACGGTGAGCCATCGGGAAGCGCCCACGTGTGGAACGGTGCCGGGAGCGGCGCCTGTGGTCGCGCTGCCGCGATCTCGAATTCGACCACTACTCGGTGTCCCGCCCCAGCACCTGCGCAACGAATCGCGCGGTCTCGTCCGGCGTCGGAAAAAGTTCCGGATGGTCGCGCAGAACTGCCTGCTCGATCTCCTTGACCGTGCGCCTGCCGTCGCAGTAACCGAGCACCGCGATGCATGCGCGTCCTTCGCGGCTCAGTTGCGGCACATGGTCGGGACGCGAGCGGATCAGGTCCGACGGCAGCGACGGCATGCCGGGCCACGTCGAGTGGCTGAAGCGGTGCCCGGTCGCGGGAAGCTCGACAACCCACGCGATCAGGTTGTCGTCCGGCCGCGCCATCACGGTGGCCTTGACCGTGTCTCCTGCCCGCACCGGAACGGACTCCCCGATCGGCAGGAACGCCTGCGACCGGTCGATCGCCCGATCCGACAGAGGCGAGTTGGTCATCCAGACATCGGTCGCAAGCTCGCACTCGAACCAGCCGGCGAGCCCGTGCAGCGTTCCGTCGCGATCGATGCGCAACTCGGCGGTCCAGCTGAGGAAGTCCTTGCCGTCCGTTCGGAGGTCGAGGTCCCCGAGGTCGGCGGGGGCACCGAGCAGGGCTTCGGGCGGGAACTGGACCGCGTGCTTGAGGTTGGCCGCATGGTGGCGCAGCCAATGGAACTCCGCCGGCACGCCTTCGGCGCACCAGCGATCGACTTTCGCGCGAGCGTCGGTCGACTCGACCACGCCAAGCTTCAGCCGGATCCGCTCGGGGATCACGCGGCCACCGGGCGCGAGGAACCGCCGGCGCGCATCCTGCATCGTGTGCACGATGCCGTAGTCGAACCCGAAGTAGCCGACGTGATCGCAGATCACGACGTCGACCGGCTCGGGCAGTGTCGCGCGGTGCGAGCGCTCGTGGATGAACGTGCAGCGGTCGGCGAGGCCCGCGCGCGCCATCGTCTGGCGCGCCACCTCGATCATGGCCGAGGAATCGATCGCGTAGACGCGCGATGCGCCGGCCTGCAGGCAGAGGAGACCGAGGACGCCGGAGCCGCATCCGAGGTCGGCAACGCGATCGCCCGGCTTCAGCGTCCGGGCAATCGCGGTCTTGAACTGATCGAGACGGATTCCGGTCGGCGACGTAGCCGAGGTGCTCGTCCAGCATCGGGCACCAGCGTCGCGCCGCGTGCTTCAGTGACGCGTGCGGCTGATCCCCAGCATCGCGTAGTCGACGACCTTGTAACCGTTCGCATGCACGGACACGGCGTGCGGCATGATCGACTTCGACTTCGTCCGCCATCACGCCGAACTGCCGGCCGTGGCCCCACTGGTCGCGGAACTCGGGTCGGTAGTCGAACAGGTACAGGCCGACGCCGAGCGGGTGGTCGCCTACTCTGACAATGTTCTCTTTGGCCCTGCGATCCGACCCCATTGCCATTCCGGACGAGCCGTCCGGGTTCCCCGCCGACGCTCCTCCCGTCGCAACATGCAGCTTGCCGAAATCCCGCAGCTCCGGCTTCGCGTAGGGTTGTTTGACCGGCTGCAATTCGCATTCGCTCGAAAGGTCATCGTTTACCGTGTGTTTCACGAGGACGTCTCCTCCACGTTTCGTGCGCATCATCGGGACCACGCCAATCCTTTCGATCGTTAACATCCCGCGACGAGCGCATCACAACCGAACAGCGCCCAGAGTTTCCACTCGGGCGCGTCGACCCGGCTCGGGTCGACCGATCCGTGCATGCAATTTCGCGATCCGATCGCCTGCGACCCAGTTGGCAGCCGCATTCCTGCGGTCCCCGGGAAATTCCGCCTCCAGCTCCGAGAGACTGCCAACGAAACGTTACCACGAATTCCGCCTTGGTTTCGCGCGTGCGCACGCGCTCGGGCAAGCTGTCCGCTCCATCGCCAGCCGGTGCAGGTACTTGTCTGTGCGACCCCGCATCCTCAGCCACTCGGGTGCCGCGAACGCGAACTCGACGAGATCCCGGTGGAAGATATGGGCGGCGCAGTTCGATACCCGATTCCGCGGCCATCCCTTCTTCCAGGTCGCGGGCGTGCGCGAGAAACGGGCTCGCCAACATCTGAGCTGCCGACGTTGTGCGACCGTGGCGTTTCTCGGTCGCCGGCGGCGATTGCAGGCACGCCGCTCGCGCAAGTGCCGCATCATCGCTGGCGTCAGCCACGACTTGCCGTCGTTGCGCTTCTCGCCGGAGTCCGGCGCGAATTTCCCGCAGCGATTGCAGGACATGGCCCGGCAGGAACGGAATGCATCCGATCCGGAACAGCCACCAAAGGCTACGCCTCGCGCCGTAATCCCGCCGATCGGCCTGCATGCAGCTCGCGAGCACCGTCCACTCGCGCATTGCGAGTGCGTCGGCGTAGTAGGCGCGGCTCCCGCAGAGCCACTCGTCGCCGCCCACGCCGGACGAGCAGCGCGCGACTCCCTCGGGACATGGCCGAGTCCCGGATGCCGATGCCCATCACGCCGTTCGGGTATGACGGAAATGTCCGTAGCCGCTGCGCGCGATCACGATACCACTCGAGCGGCTTGTGCGTGGGGACGACCTCGTGGACCGGAATGCCGAGGTGTTCGCCCACGGCCCTCGCGTAGTCCATCTCGTTGGCGTCCGAGTCGTCGCTGAACGCGAGCGTGTACCCGTCGAGCGAGGGGGCGAGCAGCTGGCCTTTGCGACGCAGGCACTCGGCCACCGCGAGGATCGCCGACGAGTCGAGGCCACCGCTCACTTCGCACGCGAGCGGGCTGGCGGACCGCGATAATCGGCGCACGGCGTCCGCAGGAGCGCCCGGTAGTGCTCTGCGTACTCCCCTTCGCTGCGGCAGGGCAGCGTTGCGTGGAGATCGGGCGCCCAGTACCGCTCGAGACAAGGCCCGCGCGTGTCGACGGTCATACGGTGCGCCTGCGGCAACCGCAGCACGCCTTGCCAGAATGTCTCGTCGAGCGAAAGCCATTCGTTCGCCAGGAACTCCGCGACCATCCCCTCGTTGAGCCTCTGTGGCACCCACGGCAGCGAGAGGATCGCGTGCACGTCGGAGGCGAACGCGAGCGTTCTGCCGTCCCAGTGGTAGTGGAACGGCTTCTGGCCGAAGCGGTCGCGCGCGCAGAACGCCTCGCTCCGCTTCGCGTCCCAGATGACCAGCGCGAAATCGCCGTCGATCCGGGCAAGGCAATCGCGTCCCCAAGTCTCGTACGCGCGCAGCACCAGCTCCGCGTCCGTGCGATCGCGCAGCACGGCGTCACGTTCGAGCAGGTCACGCCTCAGGTCCTCCCAGTTGTCGACGCGCCCGTCCACCACGAGCACGAGACTCTCGTCCTCGTTGGCGAGCGGCTGGCGCTCGTCGAGCGATTCGGGAGTGGTGCATAGCATGCACTGTCCAAGCGCGACCGACCCCTTGGTCCAGTGACGGATGCCGTCGGGCCCGCGATGCGCCATCGCGGCGGTCATGCGCTCGATCAGGCCCGGCGCGACCGACGCGCCATCGAATCGAACGACGCCGGCGATGCCGCTCATCGACCGCTCGCCACTGCGAACGCGGCGTCGTGGCCGGAACGGAGCCCTGCCCGCGCAATCATGGTGCGCGACTGGTCGCCACGCGCCACAATCGACGTCGCCCGACCGGGACAACGGCCTCGCCGAACGGCCGGTATCGCGACAGGTTCGGCCGGTCCTCGTTGAGCGCGACGCCCGCGCACTCCACCCAGGCATGCGCCTCGAACGGCCCCGCGTCCGCGCACGCGCCCAGCCGCAGCTCGCACGCGGATGCCGTATCCCGCGCAGGAGCCGCCACAGCACGAGCGAGCGGTGCAGGCAGGCGACGCGGAACGGGACGCGTGCCGACGCGATGCCGACCAGGCGGGCGATCGCCTGCGCGCGGGCGAGTGTCGCCTCGGGGATCGACGCCTGCAGATCGGCCGCCGTGGAGTCCCGATCCGCGCGGAAATCGACGCGCGGCAGCGTGAGCCTGGCGTGCGCGAGCATCGCGGCGGCGCGCGCCAGCAGGCGCCGGTCGGCCCACGACAGTTCGCGCAACTTGCGCCAGTCACTCATCGGCGACGAGCACGAGCTTGCGCTGGGCGAGCGTCGCGATGAACTCGCGCAGGTCGCGGGCCAGCACGTCATCGGTGACGTCGAACTGCTCGAGCAGCGCGGCGCGCGCCTCGTCGACGTCGCCGTTCGCGCGCAGGATCTTCCACATCTCCATGCCGACCTCGTCGAGGCCGAAGTATTCGCCGGTTTCGAGGTTGAGGAGCACGCCCTCGTTCTGAAGCTCGGTCGAGAGCACGCTGTCGGGGATGGTGACTTTCATCGGGGTGCAGGGGCCTGGCGACTGGGCGGATTCTAGCGCGCGATGCCCGTTGCGGCGCAGGCACACTTTCGCCGAAATGTTGAGGGGGAGGGGCTCCCGAGGTTGCGGAACATGCCGTTGGAATGGTAGCTTACCCGGCTATATTGCCTTGATTGCTTACCGTTTTTGCGGCTTCCGACACGTGCTGCGCACATTTGCCCCGACACCGACGCTGATTCGGCTGCCTGCTGCCTTGGCCGCCGTGGCGCTCGCGTTGGCCGTTGGGATCGCGCCGGCGGGGGCGCAGACCCCCACGGTGACGAAAGCTTCCACCGCTGCCGCCGTAACCCCCATCGCCGTCAATGCGCCGGGCGGTGCGGTCGCGGATCTCCCGCCGCCCAAGCCGGGCGACGGCGCGGCGCCTTTCGCGCCGGACGCCCCGCGCGTCGGGCCGCCGCCCGGCGGCCAGCTCGTCGCCGAGGATTATCGGATCGGCGCGCAGGATCTCATCGAGATCCAGGTCTTCGGCATCGACGACCTGAAGCGGGAGGTGCGCGTCAATTCGCGCGGCATCGTCTCGCTGCCGCTGATCGGCGCGGTCACGATCGCCGGGCTCACGGGCCAGGAAGCCGAGGCGCTGATCGCGGCCAAGTACGCCAAGGACTACCTGCAGGATCCGCAGGTGTCCGTGTTCATCAAGGAATTCACGAGCCAGCGCATCACGGTCGAAGGCGCGGTCAATCACCCGGGCATCTTCCCGGTCCGGGGTCCGACGTCGCTGCTGCAGGCGATCGCGCTCGCGGGCGGGCAGGGCCAGCTCTCGGACATGAGCGAAGTGATGGTCTACCGCGTGGAGAGCGGGCAGAAGAAGACGCTGATGTACAACGTGATCAAGATCCGCGGCGGCGAAGTGCAGGACCCGATGCTCGCGAACGACGATGTCGTGGTCGTCAAACGCTCGGGTGACCGCGTGGCGGTGCGCGATTCGATCTTTGGCGACATCATCAACCTCGTCAATCCGTTCAACTACATCCGCCCGTATTGATGCCGGATAACGACCGACCCGCTGTCCCGCCACCCGAGGCTTCGACGGCGGTCCAGGTCCGGCGCAGCACGGCGCTGTCCACGTTCGTCCTCCCGCCCGTCGCGGCCGCGGCGGAGGAGGACGACGCGATCCACTTCCGCGACCTCTGGCGCGTCATCGTCAAGCGCAAGTGGGTCGTGATTTCGGCGTTCCTCATCGTGCTCGTCGCCGCGCTGGTGGCGACGATGATGGCGACGCCGATCTACCGTGCGGCGACGACGCTCAAGATCGAGCGCGAGGCGCCGAAGGTCGTCGACTTCAAGAGCGTGACCCCCGACGAGCCGTCGTGGGACATGGATTTCTACCGCACGCAGTACGAGCTCCTGAAGAGCCGGACCCTGGCGGAGCGCGTGGTCGAGCAGCTGAACCTGCGGCAGCGCGCCGCCGCGAAGAAGGAGGAGTCGAAGCCGTGGTGGTCCGGCTTCCTCCGCGATTGGATGGGCAAGGACGCGGACAAGGGCGCCGACGAGGCACCGACGTCCGAAGCGGCGCGCAACCCCAACGCGGCGGCGGCCGCGGCGTTCCTCGGCTCGCTGACGGTGGAGCCGATCCGCAACTCGCGGCTGGTGCGGCTGTACTTCGACTCGCCGGACGCCCAGGCTCGCCTCCGATGCGCTCAACGCGCTCGCGCAGAACTTCATCGCCGTCAACCTCGAGCGGCGGTACGACGCGTCGTCGTACGCCAAGACGTTCCTCGAGGAGAAGCTGGCGCAGACCAAGGCGAAGCTCGAGGATTCCGAGCGGGCGCTGTTCGACTTCCAGCGCGACCAGCAGATCATCAACGTCGACGAGAAGCAGAACATCCTTGCGCAGACGCTCTCCGAATTCAACATGGCGGCGTCGAGGGCCGAGCAGGAGCGGCAGAAGGTCGAGTCGCTCTACCGGGAGTTCAAGGAGAACCCCGAGTCCTCGCCGCAGGTGATCGAGAACAAGGCGATCTCCACGCTGAAGGAACAGCGGGCGAAGATGCAGGCCGACTATCAGGACATGCTGCGCATCTACAAGCCCGCGTTCCCGAAGATGAAGCAGCTGCAGGCGTCGATCGAGGAGCTCGACAAGAAGATCAAGGAAGAGACCGAAGTCGTGCGCCGGTCCCTCGAGGGAACGTACAAGGCCACCGTCCAGCAGGAAGCCAACCTCCAGGCGAAGCTCGACTCCGCGAAGAAGGCGGTGCTCGACCTGCAGGACCGCAGCATCCGGTACAACATCCTGAAGCGCGAGGTGGACACCAACCGTTCGCTCTACGACGGGCTGCTGCAGCGGCTGAAGGAAGTGGGCGTCCAGGGCGGCGTGGGCACCAACAACGTGACCGTCGTCGACCCGGCCCTGACGCCCGGCGTGCCCTACAAGCCCAACCTGGTGCTGAACCTGCAGATCGCCGCGGTGCTCGGACTGATGCTCGGGATCGGGCTCGCGTTCTTCCTCGAGTACCTCGACGACACGCTGCGGCACCCCGAGGACATGGAGCGGCTCACGCATCTGCCCGTGCTGGGCGTGATCCCGATGATCAAGGCGAAGAAGGGGCAGGACGTCGCGGCGCTCGCGCTGATGTCGCACCTGGATGCGCGGTCGAGCTTCGCCGAGGCCTACCGGTCGGTGCGCACGGCGCTGCAGTTCTCGACGCGCGAGGGAGCGCCCCGGCAGGTGGTGGTCACCAGCACGACGGCGAAGGAGGGCAAGTCCACGACCGCGCTGGCGCTGGCGATCAATTTTGCGCAGCTGGGCCGGCCGATGCTGCTGATCGACGCCGATCTCCGAAACCCGTCGCTGCACAAGTTCCTCGGCGTCGACAACAGCCGCGGGTTGTCGAACTACCTGTCGAGCGATCTTCCGGCGCTGGGCGTCGTGCGCACGACGACGATACCCAACCTGTACGTGATTCCCGCAGGTCCGCTGCCGCCCAACCCGGTCGAGCTGCTGTCCGGCCCCAAGCTGCTGGGATTGCTCTCCGAGCTGGGCGAGCGGTACCCGCACATCGTCATCGATGCGCCGCCGGTGCTCGGCATCGCCGATGCGCTGGTGCTCGGCAACCAGGTCGGCTCGGTGCTCTTCGTCGTCGGCGCCGGCACCACGCGCAAGGCGCACGCGCGGGCGGCGTTGAAGCGGTTGCGGCAGGCAGGCGTGGTGCCGATCGGCGCCTTGATGACCAAGCTCGATCTGCGCGACGGCATGTACGGCTACGAGAGCGCGTACTACTACTACAAGAGCGCGAACGATGTGCCGCAGCTCACCTGAGCGGGACGTGGCGCCGCGCCGCCGGGTCGGCGGGTAATGACTCGACGGAACGGCAACGCGAGCGGGCGCGGATGGGCGCTGACCTTACCGCCGAACTGCTCCTCCGCTTCTACCGCGATCCCACGCGTTACCGCGGCGAGGCCTGCGGCCGCGATGCCCCGCCCGTCGACAACGAGGTGATTCTGAAGCTCGCGCTCGGGCGGCCCGTCGAATTCACCGACGCCGCGCTGAACCAGGCGGGCACGGTCGCAACGTTGAGGAAGGCCGCTGCGTCGTACGTGCGGCACGTGTTCTTCCGCCCGGACGCGACGCCGTACCAGACGCTTGGCCTCGCGCCCGGCGCGTCGGCCCAGGCGATCAAGGAAAGCTTCCGGCTGCTGATGCAGCTCGTGCATCCGGATCGGCAGGATGCTCGCGACGTCTGGCCGGAATCGTTTGCGGCGCTGGCCAACCGCGCCTACGGCATTCTCCGGGACGAGGATTCACGTGCGGCGTACGACCGCGAGGCGGACGCACGTGCGGTGCAGGCACGCGCCAGCAAGCGGACGGTGACTGCCGCGCAGGCGTCGCGGATGCCGGCGGCGGCGGGGCCCTGGCCCCATCCGGGCGGGCGCACGTCCGCTCGAACCACCGGTGCTGCCTGAGTGGTTGACCGCCGGCGTGGGGGGATTCGTGCGGGCGCACCCGGTCGTTGCGGCGTTCTCGGTGCTGATCGTCGTTGCCGCGCTGGTCATCGGCATGTCCATGCGCGAGGGACCGGAGGCGCAGTTGACCCGGGACGCCCGCGAGGTGCTGGCGTCCACGACGCCGGCGACGCCGGAAACCGCGCCTGCGGCGCCGGCCCCCGTTGTTCGACTCGCGGAGGCCGAGGCGGCAGCGTCGCAACGGAGCGCCGAAGCAGCGCGTACCGATCGCCCGATGTCTGCCGCGTCGCGGGTGGAGGACGCGCCGAAGATGCCGGAAAGCGCTCGCCCGTCGCCGCGAAGCGGGGCCGCGGACGCCGCCAAAGCGCCGGCGAACAGCGTCCCGTTGCGCGCCGGGTTGACGGCTGCGATGGTCCCGGTCGCGACCGCCGAGCCGGTTGCCGCGCCGTCGCCGCAGGTCGTTGCCAAGGCCGGCGGGGCGGAGCCGCGCGCAACCGCCCCCGTTGTTGCGGCCGCGGCGACGGCACCCCGGGTCGCCAGCGTCGATCCCGCCTCGGAGCCGCGCGCGATCGCGTCCACTGTTGCGGCCGCGGCGAGGGAGCCCCGCGTCGCCAGCGTGAAGCCTGCCTCGGCCGCCGAGCCGCCTCCGACGAGGTTCGCAGCGGGCGCTGCACAAGCACCTGCCCCCCCTGCAGCCGTTGTCGCCGACGCCCAGGTCGCGCGGGCGATGGCGCCCTCAGTCCGCACCGAACTGCCGGCACCAGCACCGCCGCCGGCCGCGCCGCCACTGCCCCCGGTCGCGACAGCATTGCCTCAGGCCGCGACGGCATTGCCACCCGCGACGGTCGAGATCGAGACCCTGTTTGCCGATTTCGTCGACGCCTACCAGCGCGGTCGCACCGACGCTTTCGCTGCCTTGTTCGACGACGATGCGGACACCAATCTGCGCCACGGCCGCGCCGCGATCCGCGGCGAGTACGACGAGCTCTTTCGCCTGTCCCGCTGGCGTCAGATGCAGCTCACACTGATCAACTGGCGGCGCGTCGGGGATCGAGCCTTCGCCAAGGGCGAAATTGCGGTCCGGATCGGCTGGCACGACGGCCGCGAGATCGAGCAGCGCGTCGCGGTGGACATGGAGCTCGTGCGCCGCGACGGGCGCGCGGTGATCGCCCGGCTCTCGCATCAGCCGAAGAGCCCGTGAGCGCGACGGACGAGGCAGTCTCCGCGCGCGTTCCGCGTGGCGCGCTGCTGGCGGTCACCGTCGTCGTCGGACTTCTGCTGGTCTGGCGGATCGTCGTCACCGGCGCCGGCGCGCTGCTCGAGGGGAGCAGCGCCGCCGACCCCGATCGGGCGCTGGCGCCGCTGGAGACCGGCACGCCGGACCGGCCGTGGCGGGAGCGCCTGGCCCGGAATCCTGCGGACTACGTGGCGCTGGTCGTGATGGCCTTGCAGCTCGAGCGTCAGGGCAGGACGGCCGAAGCGCGCGGCGCCATGCGCGAGGCGATGCGTCTCGCGCCGGCCGACCGGCAGACGTTGCTCGAAGCCGGCGCGTTCCATCTCCGCGCGGGAGAGGAGGCGCAGGCGCTGGCGATCTTCCGCCGCGCGGTCGACCTGTACCCCGAAGTGCGCGGCAGCGTCTGGCCCTTGTTTACGGCAATCCTTGCCGGCGGTCGCCGCGACAGCTTCTTTGCCGGCCTCGCCCGCGACAATCCGGAGTGGTGGCCCGCGTTCTTCGGCCATGCGTGCGAGAAGGCCGTCGACGTCGACGCCCTGCAACGCGTCTTCGCCGTGCGCGCCGCCGCCGGTACCGCGGTCGTGGACGAGCGTCGCTGCCTCATCGGCCGACTGCAGCGCGAGAAGCGGTGGGCACAGGCGTATCAGGTGTGGCTCAACAGTCTGCCCGCCGACCAGCGGCAGCGCGTCGGCTACGTGTTCAACGGGGGCTTCGAGGCGCCGATTTCGAACGTCGGATTCGACTGGCTGACGCCGGCGCAGGACGCGATCACCGTCGAGGCGCAGCCGGTCGACGGCGCGACCGGCCGCCGCGCGCTGCGCGTCGAGTTCTTCAACAAGCGCTGGACCGGGCCACCGGCGCAGCAATATCTGATGCTGTTCCCCGGCCGGTACCGGTTCGAGGGACGCGGCCGCGCCGACGGGCTCGAAACCTGGCTTGGCGTCCAGTGGGGCCTCTACTGCCTGTCGGAGGCCGGCAACGAGTCGCGCCAGCTCGCCCGCAGCGACCGTTTCCTCGGGTCCACGCAGTGGGAGGACTTTCACGAGGATTTCGCGGTGCCGAAGGATTGTCCGGTACAGGTGTTGCGGCTCGAGCTCGCGAACCCCCGGCGCGACGCCACGTCACCCGGCAATGTTGCAGCGAGGCTGCGTGGCACCCTCTGGTTCGACGATTTCCGGGTGCGCAGCCTTGACTAGGCGGGATGCCGGTCCATAATGCTTGAAAAGGGGTTTCAGCTCAGCGGGTTGTCGTGCTCCGGGCTTTGAGGGATTTCATGGATCATTCGCGTCATTGCAACGGGTGTCGCGATTGCCGCCGCGCTTGGTCGCGGGCTCCGCGCTCGCGCAACAAGGCTCCGTGGCGAGGCTTACCGGCCTCGAGGGCAACGTGCTGGTGAGCCAGGGCGATGCGATGGCCGCCGCCGCCAACGGTCAGCGTTTGGCCGTCGGTACGCGCGTCGTGACCACGGCGGGTGCCAAGGTGACGATCAACTATGACGTCGGCTGCGACATCGCGCTGAAGGAGAATCAGCGCTTCACGGTGCGGTTGGGCGAATGCGCGGCGTTGCTCGCGGAAGTCGTGCCGCTTGGGCCGGCGGCCGGTGCCATCGGCGGCGGGACCGTGGTTGCAACGGGGGTGACGGGCGTGCCCGTGGCGGCTGCGGTGGGCGGGATCGCCACCATCGGTTACCTGGGCTACGGCGCGTACGAGACCTTCAGGAACAAGTCCGTCAGCCCGAACTGATCATCATCGACACCCCGATCGTCGATCGAAACGTGGAGCCTGCGGGCTCCACGTTTTTTTATTCGCTGGCCCTGTTCCTGGTGCTGGCCCCGCTGTACAAGGCGGGGAACCGGCCGCTGCCGCTGCTGCTGCTCGAACTCGCCGCGGTCGGCTTCATCGTCGCACTCGCGGTGCGCGGCACGCTGGGCATGACCTTGCGCCGGCTGCCGCGCCCGCTGCTCGTGGCAATCGGCGCGCTGCTCGCCTATCCGCTGCTGCAGCTCGTGCCGCTGCCCGAGTCGGTGTGGCGCGCGCTGCCGGGACACGCCCCGTACGCCGCGGTGCTCGAGCAGTTCGCGGCGGCGGGTGTGACGGGCGTCCACCGCGCGATTTCCGTGGTGCCTTCCGCGACCGAGTACGGCTGGCTGGCACTGCTGCCGCCGCTCGCCTGCCTCCTCGCCGTGCAATGGCTCGCGCCGGCGCAGGTGGTCCGGCTGCTGCTGGTGCTCGCGATTCTTGCCGGTGTCGAGGGCCTGCTGGGCCTGCTGCAGGTCGCCGCCGGCGACGAATCGATCTTCTACCTGCGCAACGACCAGGCGTTCGGCACCGCGACCGGAACGTTCGTCAACCGCAACCATTTCGCCGCGATGCTCGCGATGATGCTGCCGGTGATCGTGGGGCTCTTGGTCTACAGCATCGTCCGCGCGAGGCACCGTCACCGGCGGCGCGGATTCGCGTTCGACGCGGAGGCGATGTCGCAACGCATCCTGGTGTTCGCGTCGGCGGCGCTGGTCCTGCTTTGCCTCTTCTTCACGCGGTCGCGCGCCGGCATCGCGACCGCGCTACTCGGTCTCGCGTTCTCGTCGGTCATGCTGGTGCGCGCGCGCGCCGGTTGGAAACACGCCAACCTGATCGTCACCGGCGTCGTCGTCACCGGCATCGTGCTGGGGGCGCTGATCGGCCTCGCGCCGATCCTCGAGCGCGTCGAGCCCGATCAGCTGCGGCTCTCGGCGGAGGGCAGGCTCGCGATTTCCGCGGCGACGCTGCGCGCGGCGATCGAGTTCCTGCCGTTCGGCAGCGGGCTGTCGACCTTCGCCAGCGTGTTCCCCCGCTTCCAGGTCGAGGCGCTCGGCGGCTACATCGACTACGCGCACAACGACTACATGCAGTTCTTCATGGAGCAGGGGCTCGCGGCGCCGGTCATCGTCGGGCTGCTGCTCTTCACCTGGGCGAAGCGGATGACCGCGTTGCTGCGGCGGGAGGATGGCCGCAGCTTCACCGTGCTCCAGGTCGCCGCAGGCGTCGGTCTCTTGCCGATGATGGTGCACAGCCTGTTCGACTTCGCGTTGCACATGCCGGCGAATGCGATGTTGTCCGCCACCCTCGCGGGCGTGATGCTGCATCCCGGTGTCGAAGGCGTCCGGGTGGGCGGCGAAAGCAGAACGCAGGGTGCGCGACGATCATGATCGACCTCCACTGCCACCTGCTCCCCGGCATCGACGACGGCGCGCCCGACGAGGCCACGTCGCTGGCCATGGCGCGCATCGCCGTCGCCGACGGCATTCGCATGACGGCGTGCACCCCGCACATCTATCCGGGGCTCTACGAGAACGACGGCGCCGGGATCAAGGCGCGGATCGCCGTCCTGCAGCGCCGGCTGCAGGACGAGGGGATCGAGCTCACCCTGACGATCGGCGCCGACGCGCACCTGACGCCGGAACTCCTCGGGCGAATCAAGGCGCGGACGGCACCCACGCTCGCGGGCGGCCGCTACTTCCTGCTGGAGCCGCCGCACACCGTTGCGCCCCCGCGCTTTGCCGAGTCGGTGTTCGACTTCATCGCCGCCGGCTTCGTGCCGGTGATCACGCATCCCGAGCGCCTGACGTGGATCAAGCAGCACTACGCGGTCTTCGCCGCGCTGGTGCAGAGCGGCGCGTGGATGCAGGTGACCGCGGGAAGCCTCACCGGCCGCTTCGGCGAGGGCGCGCAGTTCTTCGCGCAGAAGATGCTCGACGACGGCCTCGTGCACATTCTCGCCACCGACGCGCACAGCACGCGCAGCCGACCGCCGCTGCTCGCCGAGGGGTGCACGGCCGCCGAAAAATGGGTCGGCGCGGAGGAGGCGCAGCGGCTCGTCCGCGAGCGCCCGCAGGCGATCCTCGACAACCGGCCACCCAGGGAAGTCGCCCCGGTCCCGGCGCTGCGGGGCGGGCACGTCAATCGCGCACGGCGCGGCTTCCTCGGGCGACTCATCGGTCGCCACGGGCGACCCTAAGGGCGGGCGACTGCCTCAACCCCGCACGACGAGCCACAGCAGGCCCATCAGCACCGGCTGATGGACCATGTAGACGAGGAGGCTGTGGCGTCCGAGGAAGCGCAGCCAGCGCGGCGCCGCCGCCAGCGGGGCGAGCGCGCGGAACTGCGTCCGCAGCAGCGCGTGTCCCGCGGCGATCCCGATCAACACGAATCCGGCCCACGGCGCGAGCGGCACGTAGTCCTCGGTCGCGGGCTTGCGGGTTCCGAAGCCGATCCACGACAGCCAGCGCTGGTCGAACGCGGCATGCACGAAGGTGACGCCCGCGACGACGATCGCCACGCCCACGCCGAGGGCAACGACAGGCCGCCGCGCCAGCGGGCGCGCGAGCACCGACGCCGTGGCGATGCTGTGCAGGATCCCGAAGTAGATGTAGGTCGCCGGGAAGACCACGTAGCTGCCGATGCTCGCGACGGCCGCACAGCCGGCGATCAGCGCGATCCGGCGCCAGAACCGCGCGGGCGACTGTCCCGCATTCACGGCGACGACGAGCGAAATGCCGACCAGCAGCATGAACGACGTCACGATCAGCGCGCGAAACCCGAGCCAGAACGGATCGTGCTCGAAATCGGCCGCGATGACGCGAAAGAAGCGCAGGTCGAAGCAGAAGTGGTAGACGAACATCAGGCAGAGCGCCCCGCCGCGCATGGCGTCGATGCCCGGTATCCGCGCCGGCGCCGACGGTGCGCGGGCGTTGCGTTCCGCTTCGACCTGCCCCGCTTTCGGCTCATCGCCACGCCGCGCGCCAGCGGACGCGCCAGCCGTCGCCCTCGGGCGTGCCGATCGCCGCCAGCGTGCGCGCGAGCGCCGCGTCGTCGGCGCGCCGCGGCGTCAGGATCGCGGTGATCGCGACGTCGCCGCCGGCGCGCGCCGTGACGTCGCCACGGATGGCGACAACGCCGCCGTCGTTCGTGATCGGGCCGGCGAGCGTCGCGCCGCTTGCGGTGATCGTCGTGGTGAGCGTTCCCAGATCGATCGACGCAGCTTCGCTCGCGCCGACAACCTGCGCGCCGCGCCAAACCACGCGCGCCTCGCCCTGGCTGCGCGGAGGCGACCAATCGAGCGCAGGGATCGTGAGCGTGACGTTCCCTGCGGGCCGCCATGGCAGCCGGCTGCCTGTCGCACCGGCGATCCACGCCGCCGGAACCGTGAGGTCGACGTTGCGCAGTGCGGTTCGATCCCCGCCGATCGTGATCTCGCCGCGGGGCCCACCCGTCGGCTCGCCGCCGAAGGGGGCGACCGTGATCCGCAATTCGCCCCGCGCCAGCGCCCAGGGGTCGAGCGCCCACGCGGCCGGGACGGCGATGCCGCCCGCCACGAGCGAGCCGCGCGCCTTCCAGACCGTCCCCTCGGCGTTGGCGAACGTGAGCGCGCCTGCCGTCGCGTGGTCGAGGCGCGTCGCAACCAGTGTTGCCGGCGCGAGCCAGACCAGGGCGACGGCAATCAGCAGCGCGACCGCGACGGCGAGGGCGACGATCCGGCCCATGATCAGCGGCTAAGCGCGAGCTCGGCGCGGACGCTGCCCGTTTCGACGCGAGCCGTCAGCGTCGCCTCGACGAGGCGCAGCCGCGCCTCGCGTTGCAGCGCCTCGAGCGCGGGAACGAGCCGCGCAAACGCAACGGCCGCGAAGACGATGCGCACGCGGCCCTCCTGCAGGTCGAGCTGCGTCGCCTGCTCGCGCAGCCCGTGCGCCGCGAGCACGCGCTCGACGTCCGACCGCGGGTCACCGGGCGCGCTGACCGCACCGGCACGCGCCAGACCGGCGATCTCGTCGGCCATCCTGCGGGCCTCGGCGAGCGCGGCGTTGTCGTGGCTTCGCTCGACGCGCATCGACGCGACGTCGCGGGTCATCGGCTGCCAGATGCCCAGCCAGCCGATCGCGGCGACGACGAGCGCGGCAACGACGAGCACGACGCGGCGTTCGGCCGACGATTTTCCGGCCCACCAGCGAACCGCGGGCACGGGCAGCGCAGGCACCTGCATCACGGGCCTCCGAATCGCGCACGCGTCCCGGCCGCGGTGGTGGCCATCAGCACCGGAACACCGGCGGCGTGCATCCGCACGTCGAAGTCACGCAGCGCCGCATCATTGGCGACCGCGAGTTCGAGCGTCCAGTGGCCGTCCGCATAGGTGGCGCGGCGGACCGCACCGCCCGGCAGCGCGGCAAGCGCGGGGGCCGCCCGTGCGAGCAGCGGCAGCGCGTCGCCGGGTGCGGCCAGTCCTGCGGCGTGGCGAAGCTCCGCATGGCGCCGGAACAGCGCGGCGCGCGCGGCGGCGACCGAGTCCGCCTGGTCGCCAGGAACGCCCGCGCCCGTCGCGAGCGCCGTCCACGTCCGCGCCTGGCGGATCGCGTCGACCTTGAACCACACCCACTCGCCGGCCGTCGCCGCCACCTGCAGCGCCAACGCGCATGCGGCGAGTCCGGCCGCCCAGCGAAACAACCGAAGCCGTTCGGATTTCTGCGCCGGCGCCACGACGGCGAATTCGCCTTGCCGCAGGTCGGTCGCGGCCGCAAACGCGGCGGGCGCGGCCTCGTGCCAGCGCCACGGCGCACCGCGGGTGAAGGCGATTCCCGACTCGTGTTGCCAGCGCGTGAGGTCGGCATCCGCGACGCTCGCGTCGACGCGCACCCCGGACGGGGGTGCACCGTCGCGCGTCGCACGATCGAGCGCAAACGCGAGTTCCGCCGGCAACGCGGCGTCGTGCGCCGGCGGATCGACCGCGAACGCCTCACCCTCGGCCGACCGGACGAATGCGCGGTCGTCTTCGGCGCACCATCGCCAGCCGGGGATCGTGGACGCGAGATCGGATTCGACGACGATGCGGGAGAACGGGCGCGCCGATCGTGCTGCCGCGAGCGCGGCCATCAACGGCCTCGCCACGATCGCCACTCGGACCCGGCCGTCGCTCTGCTGACGCGACGCGGCGAGATGCTGGCCGTCCAGCGGGCCCGCGAGTTGGTCCTCCAGCGCGAACGCCGCAGCGGCGGCGACCTGAACCGGTGGCAGCGGAGGCAGCGACAACGTCGCCACCCGCGCCTGCGTGGCCGCAATCACCGCTTCCGTGGAGTCCGCCGAGGGCCACGCGGCCGGACGGTCGAGCCCCGTGCGCGCAAGCCGGCCATCGCTGTCGTACAGCGCCCACCGCGCTGCGCGGTCGGGATCGGGCGGCGCCGCGATGAGGACGCGCAGAATCGTCATCGCAGCCACGTCGTCATCGCCTGCATCAGGCCTAGTTTACTCGACGCCATCGATGGCCCCGGACGGCGGCGTCACTCGATGATCTGCCACACCACCGTCGGCCATTCGCCGGCCGCACGGCGGAGGAGGGCGCGTGCGCGCGCCACCGTATTGCCCTGCCGCGCTTCGACGGTCACGTAGAAATGGTCGCTGCGGACGGAGAGCGCGCCGTCGCCGGCGAGCGTGGCGCCGGACGGCAACCGCTGGCGGAAGTCCGCGATCGACGTGAACGGCTTCTGCGCCCGGGCCGCAACCAGCGCCGCCAGTCCGTCGGCGGGCAGATTCTCGACCACGGCGGCGAGCACCTCGGGGGGCGCGGTGTTCAGGTTCGTCGGCGTGCCTGCCGGCAGCGCGGTGAGGAAGGGCGCCACGGCCGCGAGCGCTTGCGGCGTCACGCCGTGGACGGCCGCGACCTCGGCAACGCGCACCAGCGGCGCATTCGCGGCGAGATACGGCACCGGTTGCGCGAGATAGCCGGCGTCCTCGAAACCGTCCGCCCGCGCCTTGCTGTCGGTATCGACCCAGTCGGCAATCGCGTCCAGTGCGGCAACCGGTCCGCCGTTTTGCGCGAACAGGCGCGCGATGCGACCGCGCTCGATGGCGGCGGTGGCCCCGCCGTCGCCGAGCGCGTTGAGATTGAGCCTTCCCTGCGCGTCGACGATCGCGCCCCGGATTTCGCCGTTTTCCAGCGGAATCGGCGGCAGCGCGACGGCCCACGGCTCGCGCAGATCGTCGAGCGTCGTCGTGCGGGCGTCGTCGAATAGTATCTGCCGTGCCCACTCAATCCCGGCCATCGCGAGGGCCTGGGCCTGGACCTGGTCGCGCCGATGCTCGACGTTGCGGCTCCAGCGCTGCTGATCGGCGAAGACGGTCACGGCGATGGCGGCGGCGAGCGCTGCCAGCAGCATCGCGAGCACGACGGCCGCGCCGCGGGGAGGGCGGTACCGGGGGGCATCGCGCTTCACCGTAGCACCATCCAACGTTCGATGGTCTCGCCGGTCGCGAGCGTCAGCACGACGCGAACCGCCTGCGGGACCGGCGCCTCGCCCGGCGCGGGCCACCGCTCGCGCCACTGCCCCGTGCCATCGAGATAGCCGATCCGGAATTCCGTCACGCCGGGCGCGAGCGCGTAGACCGTGGGGACCACGGCCGCCGGCTGATCGAGATGCGGCCAGTACACGATCTCGACGACGCCGTCGCGAAGTCGGTAGCCCAATCGCTGTCCTGCACCGCCGGGATCGGCGGCGAACTCGGGTCCGGCGCGTGCGATCGCAAGCTCCGCATTGCCCGCAATGTCGACGTTGCCGAGAACCGCCGGCTCCGTGCCGGTGCCGGTGCGCACCTCGCGCGGCACGGTCGCCCGCAGGTCCGCTTCGAGTCGGGCGAGAAACGCGTCGAGCGCGCGCCAGCGCTGCGCCTCGGCGGTGAGCCGCACCTCGCTGTCGGTGAGCGACGCGACGGCGCGATAGCCGAGCGTCGCGATCACCGCGAGAATGGCCAGCGCGATCAGGAGCTCGATCAGCGTGAAGCCGCCTGCCGAATGCTCGGCCTGGCGCGAACCTCCGGCGCAGGCTGACGGCGAGGTGCGCATCATCAGCGGCGGGGCGACTGCCCGAGGAAGCCCACCAGCCGCGCGAGTGCGTAGTCGGGTTGGACCGGGTCGGCGACGACGATCTCGATCTTCCGGAACGCCGGATTCGGAGTGCCCGATACCGTTTCCTGCCACACAAAGCGCGCCCCCGCCTGCACCGCATCACCGCTGCGGCTGCCGGCCGCCGGCTGTGCGGCGGCGAGTTGCGCGGCGGCCAAACGGTTCTGCGCGACCCACAGCGCCAATGTCCGCTGCTTGAGCAATGTCGCGCTGTCGCTCGATTGCGCGACCGCGCGCATGCCGGCCGCGAGCGCGACCGCGAGGATCGCGAGCGCGACGAGAATCTCGATCAGCGTGAAGCCGCGGGTGTGCCGAACGCGACCTGCACGCGGTTCAGCGGATCGGCGGCGATGACGGCGGACCATGTGGAAGAGGCGAGTGCCAGCGCATAGGGCTCGTTGCGCCCGCTGGGGCGCAACGGCAGGATCGCATCGGAACGCACCGGTGCGCCGGCGTACGTCAGCGGGGAGACGGCGAGCTCGCCCGGCAACAGGCGCGGCGCGAGCACGTCGTCACCGCCGAGCGCGATCCAGCGGTCGCCGTCGGTGCGTTGCCAGAAGCGGTAGCCGCGCCCGTCGGCGGACACGCCCAGCATTTCGCCGCGCCATTGCGCGGAGGCCGCCGCGTGCTCCAGCGCCCCGGCGAGACGCTTGGCTTCGCTCTCGACCACGCGGCGATCGTCGCCGCCCAGGTTGGCGACAACGATGCCGGCAGCCACACCGATTACCACGAGGACGACCAGCATCTCGACGAGCGTGAACGCCCGGATGCCGCGACGCCTCGCGCCGGGCCGCGTCAGAGATCCCACGATCCGATGTCGGTGTCGATGCCGGTCCCGCCGGGCTGTCCGTCGGCGCCGAAGCTGAAGACGTCGATTTCGCCGCGCAGCCCCGGATTCAGGTACTGGTAGGTCTTGCCCCATGGATCTTTCGGCAACCGTTCGAGGTAGCCGTTGGGCTTCCAGTTCGGAGGCACCGGCGCGACCAGCGGCCGGGTGACCAATGCGGCGAGGCCCTGCTCGGTCGTCGGGTAGCGCTGGTTGTCCAGGCGGTAGAGCTTGAGCGCCTGCATGATGGTCGCGATGTCGGCCTTCGCGGCGACCGCACGCGCCTCGTCGGGACGTTCGATGATCCGCGGCACCACGAGCGCCGCGAGGATCCCGAGAATGACGATGACGACGAGGACTTCGACCAGCGTGAAACCGCGCGCGTTCACGCAGCGGCAGGAAGGAGGGCGGATCATCGGGCGATTATAATCCGCGGACCTCGCGCGGAGCGTCCGCAGCGCGACCCCGCCCGCACCTGCTCACACGATGTCCGCACCGCCTCGCTTCCTCGTTCGCGCACTCGTGGCATTGACATTCGTTGCCGCCGCCGGTGTCGCCCTCGTCGCCTGGCAACTCCGGCAACCGCTCGCACTGCCCGTCTCCCCCTATACCTTCGACGTCAAGCCGGGTGCCAGCCTCACCAGCGTGGCGCGGGAGCTCGCGGCGGCCGGGGTGACGCCAGGCGAGCGCTGGCTGATCGCGCTCGGTCGTTGGCGTGGCGTGGATCGCACGATCAAGGCCGGCAACTACGAAATCGCGGCCGGCACCACGCTGCCGGGTCTCCTCGACAAGCTCACGCAGGGTGATGTCACGCAGACGGCGCTCACCGTCGTCGAAGGCTCGACGTTTGCCGAATTCAAGGCCCAGCTCGCCGCGAACGCCGAGGTGAGCAAGTCCGTGCTCGAGCTGTCCGACGCGGAACTGATGCAACGCATCGGCGCCGACAGCGCGCAGCCCGAGGGCTGGTTCTTTCCGGACACCTATTTCTTCGCCGCCGGCTCCGCCGACGTCGCACTGCTCGGGCGCGCCTACGCGCTGATGCGCGCGCGGCTCGATGCGGCGTGGGCGAATCGTGCGCCGGACCTGCCGCTGCGCAGCCCCTACGAGGCGCTCATCCTGGCGTCGATCATCGAGAAGGAGACGGGGCGCCCGGCGGACCGACCGCTGATCGGCTCCGTGCTCGTCAACCGGTTGCGCATCGGCATGCGCCTGCAGACCGATCCGACGGTCATCTACGGCATGGGGGCGCGCTTCGACGGCAATCTGCGCAAGCGTGACCTCGAGGCCGACACCCCGTTCAACACCTATACGCGCGACGGATTGCCGCCCACGCCGATCGCCCTGCCCGGGCAGCGATCGCTGGAAGCCGCGACGAACCCGCCGAAGACGAACTATCTCTACTTCGTCGCGCGCGGGGATGGCACGTCGGAGTTTTCGGCTTCGCTCTCCGACCACAACCGCGCCGTGGCAAAATTCCAGAAAGGCGGGCGCTGAGCGCCGCCGCGTCGATCGCCTGCCCTTGCCCACGATGCCTACTGCCGGCCGCTTCATCACCCTCGAAGGCATCGACGGCGCGGGCAAGAGCACGCACGTCGGCTGGCTGGTCAAGGGCATCGAGGATCGCGGGCGCACCGTTGTCGCGACCCGCGAGCCCGGCGGCACGCCGCTCGGCGAGGAATTGCGCCGGCTGCTGCTGCGCGAGCCGATGACCCACGACAGCGAGGCGCTGCTCATGTTCGCCGCAAGGCGCGAGCACCTCGACCAGGTGATCCGTCCCGCCCTCGCGCGGGGCGACTGGGTGCTGTGCGACCGCTTCACCGATGCGACGTTCGCCTATCAGGGCGGCGGCCACGGCGTTCCGCTCGACCGCATTCGCGCGCTGGAGCAGTGGATCCACGGCGACTGCCAGCCCGATCTCACGCTCCTGTTCGACGTGCCGACGCCGGTATCGCGGGAACGGCTCGCGAAGGCGCAGACCGAGGGTCGTGCGCTCGACAAGTTCGAGCGCGAGGCCGCCGCGTTCTTCGAGCGGGTGCGCGCGGCATATCTGGAGCGGGCACGTGAGCATCCCGGCCGCTTCCGGATCGTCGACAGCACGCGTCCGGTCGCGGTCGTGCGCGCGGAACTGTCCGCTCACGTCGCCGCGCTGATGACGGACTGAACATGGCCCGGGACGCCGACGACGCACCGGCTGCGCTGCCCTGGCGGCCTCTGCTGCCCTGGCAGGCGGAGCCGGCGCGGGAGCTCCTCGCGCGCCGCGCGACCTGGCCGCATGCGCTGCTGCTCTACGGACCGCGGGGCATCGGCAAGCATGCGCTGGCGCTCAACCTGGCGCAGGCGCTGCTGTGCGAATCCCCGCGTCCCGACGGGCTGGCCTGCGGCGCGTGCCCGAGCTGCCGCTACGCCGAAGCCGGCCAGCATCCGGATCTCGTGCGGCTGGAATTGCTGATGATCGACGAGGAGACCGGCGAGCTCGTGACGGTGGACACGATTTCGATCGACCGCGTGCGCGCGGTGATCGACTTCGTGCAACTCTCGAGCCATCGGCAACGGGCCAAGGTGGCGGTGATCGCGCCCGCGGAGCGCATGAATGCCGCCGCGTCCAACGCCCTTCTGAAGACGCTCGAGGAGCCGCCACCCGGCACCTATCTGCTGCTCGTCGCGGACCAGCCCGGACGCTTGCCCGCGACGATTCGCTCGCGCTGCCGCAAGCTTCCGGTTCCGGCCCCCGCACCCGACGAAGCGCGGGCGTGGCTGGCCGCGCAGGGTGTGGCCGAGCCCGACCTTGCATTGGCTCAGGCCGGCGGGGCGCCCTTGGCGGCGCTCGCGTATGCCGACCCGGACGTGAACGCCGAGCGCACGGCGTGGCTCGAGGCGCTTGCGCAGCCCGAGCGCCTGGCGTTGCTGGTGTTGGCCGCGCGCATCGATGCCGGGGGCAAGGAGCAGCGTCGCGCCCGGCTCGCGCACGCGATCGACTGGCTTCTCGGCTGGACCGCGGACCTCGCGCGGGTCGCGGCCGGCGGCCTGCCGCTGCGCAATCCCGATTTCGCGGTCCCGCTCGCGGCCCTTGCCCGTCAAGTGGCGCCGCTACCGCTCTTTCGCTATCATCGGTCCCTGCTGCGCGAGCGCGCGTTGCTCACGCATCCTCTGCAGCCGCGGCTTGTCGCCGAGGCCGTGCTGATCGACTATCGGGCGCTCTTCGGATAAGGGATGGCGGAAAACAGACCCGGCGGCACCGTTGCCAGCGCTTCCCTGGCGGGTGGCGTTGCGCGGCCGGGGGTGCTGTCGCTCAACATCCGCGAGCGCGCGGCGCTCTACGCGGCGTTCATGCCGTTCCTCAAGGGCGGCGGCATCTTCATCCCGACGTCGCGCCAGTACCAGCTCGGCGAGGAAGTGTTCATGCTGCTGTCCCTGATGGACGACCCGAACCGGATTGCCGTGCAGGGCAAGGTCGTCTGGGTGACGCCCGAGGGCGTCCAGGGGAACCGGACGCAGGGCATCGGCGTCCAGTTCACGCAGGACGAGACCGGCGCCGCCGCGCGCGCGGCGATCGAGAAGATCCTCGGCGAGACGCTCGCCTCCACGCGGCCCACCCATACGATGTGACGGTCGGGCTCCGGGATCGGGGCTCGGCGAAGCCACGGCGTGGTCCCGCCGCGCGCGATTCCTGACGCCCGATGGCCGGTTCCCGGTCGCTGACATGTTCGTCGACTCGCACTGCCACCTCGATTTCCCGGAACTCGCGGCCGAATTGCCGGCGCTGCTCCGGGCGATGGCGGCCGCACGCGTCACGCACGCGCTCTGCATCTCGGTGAACCTCCCGGATTGGCCGGCCGTTCATGCGCTGGCGATGAGCCACGCGAACCTGTACGCGACCGTTGGGGTACATCCGGACTACGAGGACACGCCCGAGCCCGCGGTCGAGGACCTGGTTTCGCTCGCGCAGCGGCCGAAGGTTGTGGCCATCGGCGAGACGGGCCTCGACTACTACCGCCTCACCGGTGATCTCGAATGGCAGCGGGAGCGCTTTCGCACCCACATCCGCGCGGCGCGCAGGGCGGGGAAGCCGCTGGTGATCCACACCCGCAGCGCGGCCGACGACACGCTCGCGATCATGCGCGACGAGCGGGCGGGCGAAGCGGGCGGGGTCATGCACTGCTTCACCGAAACCTGGGACGTCGCACGCGGCGCGCTGGATCTCGGCTTCCACGTGTCGTTCTCCGGCATCGTCACGTTCAAGAACGCCGTTGCGCTGAAGGACGTGGCGCAACGCGTTCCGCTCGACCGCATGCTGATCGAGACTGACGCGCCCTACCTCGCGCCGGTGCCCTTCCGCGGGAAGCGCAACCAGCCGGCCTACGTGCCGCATGTCGCGCACGAAATCGCGCGGCTGCGCGGCGTGCCGGTCGAGACCGTCGCCCGCGCGACAACCGAAAACTTCTTCCGCCTGTTCAGGATCGACCCGGACCCGAATGATGCCCACTGACCGCAGTTTCCGAGCGCTCGTGTGCGCCGCGCTCCTGACGGGGTGCGCCGTGCTGGCCCTGCCGGCCGCCGCGCAGAAGCTCTACGAGGACTTCGTGATCGCGGTGACGAACGACCGCGCCTCGGAAGTGCGCAGCCTGCTTCAGCGCGGCATGGATCCCGACACCGTGGATGCCAACGGCGATCCGGTGCTGCTGATCGCGGCCCGCGCGGGCAATGCGGCGACCGTCGACGTGCTGATCGCCGGCCGGGCGACGGTCAACGTCCGCAACAGGTACGGCGACACGCCGCTGATGGTCGCGGCGCTCAACGGACATCAGGAGATCGTGCGCAAGCTGCGCGCCCGCGGCGCGGACGTCAACGCCCCGGGGTGGACGGCGCTGATCTTCGCCGCGACGGGCGGGCACGACGAGATCGTTCGCTACCTGCTCGCCGAAGGGGCCGACGTCAACGCTGCCTCACCCAACGGAACGACGGCGCTGATGATGGCGGCGCGCGAGGCGCGCACCTCGACGGTCGACCTGCTGCTCGCGCGCGGCGCGAACGCCAATCAGCGCAACGAAAACGGGATGACCGCGCTGGCGTTCGCCAAGCGCAACAACGACGACCCGATGGCGGAACGATTGCGCCGCGCCGGGGCGCGCGACTGAGCGTGCGCCGCCCGAGTCCTGCGCTCAGGGCTGCGTGTCCGCCGCGGCCGGCGGCTCGAGCGGCGCGGCGGCGGCCTCGGTGACGAGCGCCGGGACCATTTCCGGCAGCACGCCGACCAGCCGGCGCGCACCGTTGAAGCGCTGCTGCCAGTAGCTGCGGTCGATCGTCGCGACCTCGACTTCGCGGCCGCGACGCGGCGCGTGGATGAAGCGGTTGTCGCCAAGATAGATGCCGACGTGGGAATAGGCGAAACGGCGGGTGTTGAAGAACACGAGGTCGCCTGGCTTCAGTTCGCCCATTGCGACCCGGTCGCCCAGCTTGCTCATTTCCTTCGCCGTCCTCGGCAGCGTGACGCCGGTGACCTGCTGGAAAACGTACTGGACGAGGCCGCTGCAGTCGAGGCCCGTTTCCGGCTGCGCGCCGCCCCACTTGTAGCGCACGCCGATGAGTTCGAGCGCGGAGGACGTGAGCGCGCGCGCCGTGTCCCATGCCGAGACCGCGGCGTCCTTCACCGTGGCGCCCGCCGCCTGCGCGAGCGAACGCTGTGGCGGTGGCGCTTCCTGGGCGGCGACCGACGGAACTGCGGCGAGCAAGGTCAGCGCGCACAGGATCGTGGCAACACCCTTCCAATGGCGTCGATCTTCGGACACCCGCGCATTCTCTTCGATTTGCCCGCCCGAGGCAAACCGGCCTTACCCCTACCGCAGAGGTGCGCGCTTTTGCCGCGGGCGCGGGCGTGGCAGCGGGCGATCCTGGGCGCGCCTGCGCCGGGCGTCCTTGGGATCGACGGTCAATGGCCGGCAAAGCTCGACCCGGTCGCCGCCGGCAAGCGCGGTATCAGGGGTGACCCGGCGGCCCGCGATGCCGAGGACGATCCGGCCGAGGTCGACGCCGTAGGTGTCGGCGAGGCGCGAGGCGGCGACGGCCTCCCCGGCCGTGGCGCTCGCGGGCAGCTCGACGGTGACGATGTCCTGGAGGTCCGCCGTGGCCCACACGACGGTCACCCGGATGGTCCGCGCATTCACGGCGGCGCGCCGTGCAGCGCTTCGGCGCGGCGGACGAAGGCGTCGATGAACGTGTTGGCGATGTGACTGAACACCGGGCCGACCATCTTTTCGAGCAGGTGCGTGGAAAATTCGTACGCGAGCTCGAACTCCACCTTGCAGGCGTCGGGCGCCAGCGCGTGAAACCGCCACTCGCCGTGCAGGTGACGAAACGGGCCGTGATTGAGCGTCACCACGATCGATTCGTGCGCGCGGTTCGCGTTGTCGGTCGCGAAATGCGCCTTGACACCGTGATAGTCGATGTCGATCCGCGCGGTCTTGCCGTCGTCCCGCACATCGAGCACCTGAACGCCGCCGCACCACGGCAGGAACTGCGGGTAGTGCTCGACCTGGTCGACGAGGTCGAACATCTGTTCGCTGCTGTAGGGAACGAGGACGGATTTGTTGATGCGTTGCATGCCCGGCCTGCTACACTTTCGCCGCGGTCGAATGATCGGATGCCCGGTCGCGGGCATCGACGCCGGCAGTCCCGCCTCCGCGTCTGCCCGGCGTGTCCGCCACCGAACGCCGCTGCCCGGCGGAAAATGCGCATCCCGTCATGAGTATCGTCGAAAACCGCAAGGCGTTTCACGACTATTTTATCGAGGAACGTTTCGAGGCCGGTCTCGCGCTCGAAGGCTGGGAAGTGAAGGCGATCCGCGCGGGTCGGGCGCAGCTCAAGGAAGCCTACGTCGTCGTCAAGAACGGCGAGATCCTGCTGATCGGCGCCCACATCACGCCGCTCACCACGGCGTCGACGCATGTGCACGCCGACCCGACCCGCACGCGCAAGCTGCTGCTGCATCGGTCCGAGATCAATCGGCTCGTCGGCCAGGTCGAGCGCGCCGGGTACACGCTGACGCCGCTGAACCTGCACTACAGCAAGGGCCGGATCAAGCTCGAAATCGGCCTCGCCAAGGGCAAGAAGCAATACGACAAGCGGGCCACGATCAAGGATCGGGAGTGGAACCGCGAGCAGCAGCGGCTGCTGCGCAATCGGACAGGGACTGTGCGGGCGGGCCGCGGCTCATGAGCGAGGATTCGCGCGCCGGCGATCCCCCGCTGGCCGCCGACCATCCGTTCGTACGGGGACTGGATCCGAATCCGGCCAACCGGGTTCCGCTGACGCCGGTGGCGTTTCTGGAGCGCAGCGCCGGCATCTGGCCGGACAAGATCGCGGTACGGCACGGTCGCCTCGCCTACCGCTATCGCGAGTTCGAAGCGCGCTGCCGAAGGCTTGCATCGGCACTGGCGCGTCGCGGCGTGCGCCGGGGCGATACCGTTGCCGTGATGGCCCCGAACGTGCCGGCGATGCTGGAGGCGCATTACGCGGTTCCGGCGCTGGGTGCGGTGCTCAACGCGCTCAATTACCGCCTCGACGCGCGGACGCTCGCCTTCTGCCTCGACCACGGCGAGGCGAAGGTGCTGCTCACGGATCCGGAATTCGCGCCGACGATCGCGGCTGCGCTGCAACAGACGAAGCGGCAACTTCTGGTCGTCGACATCGACGACCCGGAAGGTCCGGGCGGCGACCGACTCGGCCGGCTGGGCTACGAAGCCCTGCTTGCCGAGGGTGATCCGGAGTTCGCGTGGCCGGGCCCGCGGGACGAGTGGGATTCGCTCGCGCTCCTGTACACATCGGGCACCACCGGCGATCCGAAGGGTGTCGTCTACCACCACCGCGGCGCGTATCTCAACGCGCTGGGCAATGCGCTCGCGTTCGGGCTTTCGGCGACGTCGGTGTATCTGTGGACGCTGCCGATGTTCCATTGCAACGGCTGGACCTACACCTGGGCCGTCACCGCGGCCGGCGGGACGCACGTGTGCCTGCGTCGGGTGGATCCGGCGCTGATCTTTCCGGCCATCCGCGATCATCGCGTCACGCATCTCTGCGGCGCACCGATCGTCCTCAACATGCTCGTGCACGCCCCGGCGGAGGTGAAGATCGCGTTCGACCATGTCGTCGAGGCGGCCACCGGAGGCGCCGCGCCGCCGTCGGCGGTCATCGAGGCGATGGAGCGGATGGGGTTTCGCGTGACGCATCTGTACGGCCTCACCGAGTCCTACGGACCGGCGACCTTGTGCGCGTGGCAGGAGGATTGGCCGGCGCTGGCGCTGGCCGAGCGAGCGCGAAAGATGGCGCGGCAGGGCGTAGCGATGCCCACGCTGGCAGGGCTTCAGGTCGCTAACCCGGTGACGCTGGTCCCGGTTCCGCGCGACGGTACGACCCTCGGCGAGGTGATGCTCCGCGGCAATACGTTGATGAAGGGGTATCTCAAGAACGAGCGCGCGAGCGACGCGGCGTTCGCCGGCGGATGGTTCCGCACCGGCGATCTCGCCGTGTGGCATGCGGACAACTACGTCGAAGTCAAGGACCGGTCGAAGGACATCATCATCTCGGGGGGCGAGAACATCAGTTCGCTCGAGGTCGAAGAATGTCTCTATCGCCATCCGCAGGTGATGGAGGCGGCCGTGGTGGCGCGACCGGATTCCACGTGGGGCGAGGCGCCGTGCGCGTTCGTCACGCTGAAGCCGGATGCGACGGACGTCGGCGCCCCCGAGGTCGTCGCGTGGTGCCGCGAACATCTCGCGCACTTCAAGGTGCCCCGTACCATCGTATTCGGTCCGCTGCCCAAGACGTCCACCGGCAAGATCCAGAAATACGTGCTCCGCGAGCGGGCGCGTGAAGTCGGCGGCGAAGGGCAGGGCGCGTGAATCGCCACGACGAGGCGATGCGCCGTCGAGGCAAGCGGTTTCCCGTGGTCACCGCGAGGGGAGGACGCGTAGCGTCGCGCGATCGCCGATTCGAAGGTCTGCGCGGTTGAGGCCCGCTCGGTCCGACGCCGCGCATGGGGTAAGCGGGGTAGCATAGGCGCGACGGGACGGCCTGTCCCGCCGGAGTCGAGGTTGACGATGACCACATCAGCGTTCGTTCACGAACTTCTCGTCGGCCGCACCGCGTTGGTCACCGGTGCCTCCAGCGGTATCGGCCGTCATATCGCGTCACTGCTGGCCGGCCACGGCGCGAACGTCGTCGTCGCCGCACGGCGCGTTCCCGAGCTCGAAACGCTGGTCGCCGAGATCGCAGCCGCCGGAGGGCAGGCGCACGCGGTCGCGCTGGACGTTCGCGATCCGGCCGCCGTCGAACGGGCGATTGCGGCGGCCGTCGCCTACGCGGGCCCGCCCGACATCGTGGTCAACAATTCCGGCGTCGCGGTGACCCGGCCGGCGACCGAGACCTCCGAGGACGACTGGCAGCGCGTGCTCGACACCAATCTGTCCGGGGCGTTTCGCGTGGCGCGCGAAGCGACGAAGGCGCTGATCGGCGCCGGACGCGACGGCACGATCATCAACATTGCGTCCGTGCTGGGACTGCGCGTGGCCAAGGGCCTGCCGGCCTATGTGGCATCGAAGGCCGGATTGATCCGACTGACCGAGGCGCTGGCGCTCGAGCTCGCTCCGCACGGGATCCGCGTCAACGCGATCGCGCCCGGCTACATCGAAACCGAGCTCAATCGCGCATTCCTTCGCTCGCCCGCGGGCGAGTCGATCGCGAAGCGGATTCCGCTGCGCCGGTTCGGCGTGCCGGACGATCTCGACGGCGCGCTGCTGCTGCTCGCATCGGACGCCGGCGCCTACATCACCGGCAGCACGCTCACCGTCGACGGTGGCCACAGCGTGAGCTGGCTCTGAACGCGAGACGACGTACGCGGACGATCCGCCACTCCGCGGAACGGAAAGCCGACACTACGCCGCCAGGTCGGCGATGACGGCCCGCGCGGCGATGCGGCCGCTGCGGGTCGCCGCCTCGAGCGTCGCGGGCAACTCCGGATCGGTGTAGTCGCCGGCGAGGTAGAGGCCGGGCGCGACGCGACCCGCGCGCGGGCGCGCCAACGCGGGCGTGCACGAATACGTCGCCCGGCGCTCGGCGATCACGCGCGACCACGCGACCCGCGGCAGGCGCGGATCGAGCGCGCGCAGTTGCGCTTCGACGGCCGCGGCCAGATCGGCATGGCCGAGCGCGTCGTGCGGGCCGCTGGCGCTGATGACCACCGCAACCAGCGATCGGACATCGTCGCGCTGCGGGGCCGGCAACGCTGCCGACCGATCGAACAGCCACTGGCCCGGTGCGTCGTCGAGGCGCGCGACCGGTGCAGGCACTTCGACGCGACCGGCGAGACCGAGGTAGACGGTGGTGATCGATTCGTAGCGGAAGGCGGCGGTCTGCTCGAGCGCGACGCACCACGGGGATTCCGGGCGCTGCGCATCGCCGAGGGCACCGGCGAGCTGGTGCGGGCCGGTCGCCACGATCCCGGCCGCAAATGTTTCTTCGTCGCTTGCGGTCCGCACGCAGACACCGCCGTCCGCGGGCGCGAACACCCGGGCGTGCGCTCCCGTCCGTACGTTGCCGCCGCGCGCCGCGACGAACCGGGCGGCAGCGTCGGGGAAGAGGGCGGACAGATCCGCCGCCGGTACGAGAAAGTCGCTGTTGGCTCGCGGCCCGGCGAACGCGGCGCGCAGGACGTGCGCGAAGACCTGCGCCGACGCCGACTCCGGCGGTGTGTTCAGCGCGGCAAGACACAGCGGTCCCCAGACGCTCGCCAGCGTGCGTGGTGATGCGCCGGTCAGCATCTGCGCGACGGTCTGGCCGGAAGGGCAGGCGAACCCGTCGCGCTGCAAGCGGCGAAACGTGTCGACGAGCGCGTGCCGCTCGTGCCAGCCCAGGCCACGCGCGCCGAGCAGTGCGCCGGCGAGATGCAAGGGAGCGGGGAGGCGCCACGCCGCGAGGTCGACGGCCCCCGGCGGGCGTCCGAACATGCGCAGCGCCAGCGGAAGGCGGTGAAGGAGTCGCGTGGCCGATGCGCGCCCGTGAACCCGTGCCAGCAGCTCGAGCGTCGTCGCGTAGGCGCCGACCAGAAGATGCTGACCATTGTCGAGGGCGATGCCCTCCCGCGTCACGCGCCGCGCGCGCCCGCCGAGCGTCTTCGCCTGCTCGAACAAGGTGACGTCGAGGCCGGCACCGGCCAGCGTCACCGCGGCGGCGCAACCGGCCCACCCGCCACCGACGACCGCCACGCGACCGCGTGCGCGGCCGGTCAGGTTCGCCGTGCCGTGGTCCACGCGATCCAGAATTTGCGCAGTGGCGTCAACGTCACGCGGCGATCGAGCACGGCGAAGTCGTCGCCTTCGATCTTGTCGAGCAGGGCCATGTAGATCGCGGCCATGATGAGGCCGGGGCGCTGGGCGCGGCGGTCCTCGTCGGGCAGGGCGCGAAGCGCCCGCGTGTACCACTGCCGCGCCCGGACGACCTGCTCGCGCATCAGTGCGCGAAACTCCGACCCGCCCGCGCGGGCGAGCAGCGCCGAGGACGTGACGCCGTGCCGCGCGAGTTCGTCCTGCGGAAGGTAGATGCGGCCGCGGCGGACATCCTCGCCGACATCGCGGATGATGTTGGTCAGCTGGAAGGCGATGCCGAGGTCGCGGGCGTACTGCAGCGTTTCCGGGCGCGAGTGGCCGAAGATTTCGGCCGACATCAGGCCGACGACGCCGGCAACCCGGTGACAGTAGCGTTCCAGATCGGTGAAATCGAGGTAGCGGGTGTGCTCGAGGTCCATGGCCATTCCATCGATGACGGTCTGGAAATGGGCTTCGGGGAGCGCGAAACTCGCCACCACCGGCTGCAGGGCCCTTGCCACCGGGTGCTGCGGCGCGCCTCCGTAGACGGCCGCGATCTCCTGCCGCCACCACGCGAGCTTTGCCAGTGCGACCTCCGGATCCCTGACTTCGTCGACGACGTCATCGACTTCGCGGCAGAACGAGTACAGCGCCGTGATCGCCCGGCGCCGCTCGGGTGGCAGGAACATGAAGCTGTAATAGAAGCTCGACCCGCTGTGCGCGGCCTTCTGCTGGCAGTATTCGTCGGGCGTCATCGGGCGGCTCGTGCGGCGGGTGCGATCAGCTCGGCGCGCGTCGGCGGCGCGGCGGAAACAGCGCTCGGGCCGCGACGATCACCCAGTCCGCGCGGTTCAGTCGCGGGCGCCGGCGGAAGACGTCGCCGCGTGCGAGCGTCGATGCCGTCGAGAATCCGGTGCCCACCGGCAAGGACGCCCGACAGCTCCAGCCCCAGCCGCCACGGAAGTTCACGCACGAGCGGACGTCCGGCTTCCAGCAGCGATCGCGCGCGCCCGGTTTCGAACGCCATCAGCGCGCGCCAGGCGTGGTCGCAGCGGCCTTCCGCGATCTGCTGCTCGTCGACACCGAACCGCATGAGGTCTTCCTGCGGGAGATAGACGCGTCCTTTCGGCCAGTCGAGCGCCACGTCCTGCCAGAAATTGACGAGCTGAAGGCCGGTGCAGATGGCGTCGGAGCGTTCAAGATTGACCGGTGTGGCAACCTGGTAGAGATGCAGCAGCAGGCGGCCGATCGGGTTGGCGGAACGCCGGCAGTAGTCGAGCAGCGCGGTGTGGGTCGAATAGCGTTGCGTCATCACGTCCTGCCGGAAGGCGCTCAAGAGATCACGCAGCAAGTCGATCGGCAACGCGTGTTGCGCGACGACGGCACCCAGTTCCGCAAACAGGGATTCGCCCGGAAGGCTTCCGGTTGCGATGGCGTCCAATGCCTCGTCGAAGCGCGCGAGCTCCGCCAGGCGATCCGCGGGCGCGGCGTCACCCTCGTCGGCGACGTCGTCCGCCGCGCGCGCGAAGCGGTAGATCGCGACGATCGCCGGACGCAGCGCTCGCGGCACGAGCAGCGAGGCGACCGGAAAGTTTTCGTAATGGAGGACCGACACGCGTAACGGGCGCGATGCGCCGATAAGGACACGTTTCCCTGTCGAGCGCGGCGCTGCGGCAGCGGCTTTGCGCTGGCGGGAACCACGCGTTTCGGCTATACTCGCCCGTTCGGCGAAAGCGGCTGCCAGGAGTGGAAACTGCGAAAGTGGCGGAATTGGTAGACGCACTGGATTTAGGTTCCAGCGGGGCAGCCCGTGGGGGTTCGAGTCCCCCCTTTCGCACCACGAACTCAATCTAGCAAGGATTCGTTGCACATGCAAACCAGCCTCGAAACGCTCGGTCAGCTCGAACGCCGGCTCAACGTTGCCGTACCGCTGGCCGACATCGAGACGGAAGTCGGCAAGCGGCTCGCCCGGCTTGCGAAGAACGTCAAGGTCCCCGGCTTCCGTCCCGGCAAGGTGCCGATGAAGATGGTCGCGCAGCAATACGGGCCCCAGGTGCGCTCCGACGTGATCTCCGAGGCGGTGCAGCAGTCCTTTTCGGCCGCGGTCCGGGAACAGAATCTTCGCGTGGCGGGTTATCCGCGCATCGAGCCGAAGTCGGACGCCGCGGCGGACCGGCTCGAGTTCTCTGCCGTATTCGAGGTCTACCCCGAGGTTCCCATCGGCGACCTGTCGACCGCCACGATTGAGCGTCCGGTGGCCGAAGTGCTCGCGGCCGACGTCGACGACACGATCGAGGTGCTGCGCAAACAGCGTTCGCGGTTCGAGGCGGTGTCGCGGCCCGCGGCCGCCGGCGATCGCGCGATCGTCGATTTCACCGGCCGCATCGACGGTGTCGAGTTCCCGGGCGGGCAGGCGAAGGAATTCGCGATCCTCATCGGCGAAGGGCGGATGCTTCCCGAGTTCGAGCAGGCGGTGACCGGGATGCAGGCCGGGGAGACCAAGACGTTCACGCTGACGTTCCCGGCCGATTATCACGGCAAGGAAGTCGCGGGGAAGCTTGCGGAGTTCGTCCTCACGGTCAAGTCCGTGTCGGCGCCGGTGCTGCCCGCAGTCGACGCCGAATTCGCGAAGGCGTTCGGCATCGCCAGTGGCGACATCGACGAGCTCAAGTCGGAAGTGACGGCGAACCTCAAGTTCGAGCTGAAACGCAAGATCGAAGCGAAGATCAAGGAGCAGGCGCTGGCGGCGCTGCGCAAGAGCGCCGAGTTCGCCGTGCCCAGGTCGCTCGTCGACATGGAGGCCGAGAACATGGCGCAGCGGATGGCGGCCGACCTGCAGCAGCAGGGCATGAAGGCCGAAGACATCAAGCTGACGCCGGACATGTTCCGCGCCAACGCGGAGGAGCGCGTCGCCATGGGCCTCGCGCTGTCCGAGGTGGTCCGCCGCGAGTCGTTGCAGGCGAAGCCGGAACAGGTGAAGGCGCTGGTGGTCGAAGCTGCACAGACCTACGAGCAACCCGAGGCCGTCGTGCGCTGGCATTACGAGAAGCCCGAGCGCTTGAGCGAATTCGAGTCGCTCGCGCTCGAGGCCAACGTCGTGGCCTGGGTGCTGGCCCGGGCGAAGGTCGTGGACCAACCGGCGGCGTTCGCCGAGTTGATGGGACCCGGCCGCGGCTGAACGAACTGGCAGGTAGCGCGCATCCGGTGGTGCACACCCGGTAGCCCACACCGGTCCGGCGGCAACCTGATTGCGTGCCGGATCTGCGCCCCAATGTGGCGGCAGACGATCGCCGGCGCGCCGGACGCTGCGCCACTCCCAATCCCCTACCGCCCGACCGGGCACAACGAACGAGGCAGACATGGACGAACCGAAGGCGCTGGGTCTCATCCCGATGGTGATCGAGCAGAGCGGACGCGGCGAGCGCGCGTACGACATCTACTCCCGGCTCCTGAAAGAGCGTGTGGTGTTCCTCGTCGGGCCGGTCAACGACACCACCGCGAACCTGATCGTCGCGCAGATGCTCTTTCTGGAGTCGGAAAACCCCGACAAGGACATCCACTTCTACATCAATTCACCGGGTGGCTCGATTTCCGCCGGGATGGCGATCTTCGACACGATGCAGTTCATCCGGCCGGACGTTTCGACGCTCTGCGTGGGCATGGCCGCCAGCATGGGCGCGTTCCTCCTCGCGGCCGGCGCCAAGGGAAAGCGCTTTGCGCTGCCCAACTCGACGGTGATGATCCACCAGCCGTCCGGCGGCTTCCAGGGTCAGGTGTCCGACATCGAGCGTCACGCGCAATTCGTGATCGATCTGAAGAAGCGGTTCATCAAGCTGATGGCCGGATTCACCGGGCGTTCGCCCGAACAGGTCGAGGCCGATCATGACCGGGACAATTTCCTCACCGCCGACGAAGCCCAGAGCTACGGAATCGTGGACAAGGTCTTGCAGAAGCGGGTGCAGGGCGAGTAAAGTCGGGCGACCGGTTCCGACCGCACAGAACTGAATCGACACGCATTCCCGCAACGATGGCCGACAAACCTACCGGCGACAAGCTCCTTTATTGCTCTTTCTGCGGCAAGAGCCAGCACGAGGTGCGTAAGCTGATCGCCGGTCCGTCGGTGTTCATCTGCGACGAATGCATCGAGCTTTGCAACGACATCATCCGCGAGGAAGGCACCAGCGCGGAGGCGTCGCGGGCGGACAAGGACAAGCTGCCCACGCCGCACGAGATTCGCCAGATCCTCGACCAGTACGTGATCGGCCAGGATCTCGCGAAGAAGATACTCTCCGTCGCGGTCTACAACCACTACAAGCGACTCGAGACCGGCGGGAAGGACGACGAGGTCGAGCTCGCCAAGAGCAACATCCTGCTGATCGGACCGACGGGATCCGGCAAGACGCTGCTCGCGCAGACGCTGGCGCGCCTGCTCGACGTGCCGTTCGTCATCGCCGACGCCACCACGCTAACCGAGGCGGGTTACGTCGGCGAGGACGTCGAGAACATCATCCAGAAGCTGCTGCAGAAGTGCGATTACGACATCGAGAAGGCGCAGCGCGGCATCGTCTACATCGACGAGATCGACAAGATCTCGCGCAAGAGCGACAACCCGTCGATCACGCGCGACGTCTCCGGTGAGGGTGTCCAGCAGGCGCTGCTCAAGCTGATCGAAGGCACGATCGCGTCGGTCCCGCCACAGGGCGGCCGCAAGCACCCGAACCAGGAGTTCGTCCAGGTCGACACGACCAACATCCTGTTCGTCTGCGGCGGCGCGTTCGACGGCCTCGAGAAGATCGTCCGGCAGCGCACCGCGAAGACGGGCATCGGCTTCGGCGCCGAGGTGACGTCCCCGGACGACCGCAAGGACATCGGCCTGCTGCTGCGCGACGCCGAGCCGGAAGATCTGATCAAGTTCGGCCTCATTCCGGAGTTCGTCGGTCGCCTGCCGGTCGTGGCCACGCTGGAGGAGCTGGACGAGGCCGCGCTGATCCAGATTCTCGTCGAGCCGAAGAATGCGTTGATCAAGCAGTACCAGAAGATGTTCCGGATGGAAGGTGTCGAGCTCGAGATTCGCGAGGCCGCACTGCTTGCCATCGCGAAGAAGGCGCTGGCGCGCAAGACCGGAGCGCGCGGCCTGCGCTCGATACTCGAGCAGGTCCTGCTCGACGTGATGTACGACCTGCCGTCACAGACCAACCTGTCGCGTGTCGTCGTCGACGAAGCGACGATCAACAACGACGGCAAGCCGCTGCTGATGTTCGCGGAGTCGCCGAAGGTCGCATCGGCGCACAGTTAGCCGTTGCGCCGCCTGCGCGATCGGTCGGGCGCCTTCCGCCGCCCGGAGCGGCGCCGACGCGGCGATTCCACAATTCCACGATTCCCCGTACGGCGACCGATCGCCGGCCATGGGGCCGACGCGCGATCGCTGCGCGAAGCTGGGGTGTGACGCACCGGCGCAGGTGTGCTAACTCCATGGCCGTGCTGAGGATTTTCCCGGTTTCCCGTTCGTGGCTTGACACCGGCGGCCGGCGGCCCCATTTTCGAAGCTGAATCCCCCCTGTCCCGAGGCTCGTATGGCTACCGAAACCACCCTTCCCGCCGAGAACTCCCCCCTGCCGCTGCTCCCGCTTCGCGACGTCGTGGTGTTCCCACACATGGTGATCCCGCTGTTCGTGGGGCGCCCGAAATCGATCAAGGCGCTCGACGTCGCGATGGACACCGGCAAGCACATCCTGCTGGTCGCCCAGAAATCGGCCGCCAAGGACGATCCGGCCGCCGAGGATCTGTACCCGATCGGCAGCGTCGCCACCGTTCTGCAGATGCTCAAGCTGCCCGATGGCACCGTCAAGGTGCTCGTCGAAGGCACCCAGCGCGCACGTCTGGTGGGCGTGACCGACGAGGGCGAATACCTCGCCGCCGAAGTCGCGGCGCTGCCGGCCGAAGGTGGACAACCGCACGAGGTCGAGGCAATGCGCCGTGCGCTGCTCGCGCAGTTCGACCAGTACGTGAAGCTCAACAAGAAGATCCCGCCGGAGATCCTGACGTCGATGGCCGGGATCGACGACGGCGGTCGCCTGGCGGACGCGATCGCCGCGCATCTCCCGCTCAAGCTGGAGCAGAAGCAGGAAATCCTCGAGATGGGCGACGTCGCCAAGCGTCTGGAGCACCTGCTCGGGGTGCTCGAAGGCGAGGTCGACATCCTGCAGGTCGAAAAGCGCATCCGCGGCCGCGTCAAGCGGCAGATGGAGAAGAGTCAGCGCGAGTACTACCTCAACGAGCAGGTCAAGGCCATCCAGAAGGAACTCGGCGAGGGCGACGACAACGCCGACCTCGAGGAAACCGAGAAGAAGATCAAGGCGGCCCGCATGTCGAAGGAGGCCGAAGCCAAGGCGATGGCGGAGCTGAAGAAGCTCAAGATGATGTCGCCGATGTCGGCGGAAGCGACGGTCGTGCGGACCTTCATCGACACGCTCACCGCGTTGCCGTGGAAGAAGAAGACCAAGATCGGCAAGGACCTCGCGGCGGCGGTGAAGATCCTCGACGCCGACCATTACGGCCTCGAGAAAGTGAAGGAGCGAATCGTCGAGTACCTCGCGGTCCAGCAGCGCGTCGACCGGCTGAAGGCGCCGATCCTGTGCCTCGTCGGGCCGCCGGGCGTGGGCAAGACGTCGCTGGGTCAGTCGGTCGCCAAGGCGACCGGGCGGAAATTCGTGCGCATGTCGCTCGGCGGCGTGCGCGACGAGGCCGAGATCCGCGGCCATCGCCGCACGTACATCGGATCGATGCCGGGCAAGATCCTGCAGAACATGACCAAGGTCGGCGTGCGCAACCCGCTCTTCCTGCTCGACGAAGTCGACAAGATGGGGCAGGACTTCCGCGGCGATCCGTCGTCGGCATTGCTCGAGGTGCTCGATCCAGAACAAAACAGCACCTTCGTCGACCACTACGTCGAGGTCGAGTACGACCTGTCCGACGTGATGTTCGTCGCCACGGCGAACACGATGAACATCCCGGCCCCGTTGCTCGACCGGATGGAAGTGATCCGGCTGTCCGGCTACACCGAAGACGAGAAGATCGCGATCGCGAAGCAGTACCTGCTGCCGAAGCAGGTCAAGCTCAACGGCCTGAAAGCCGCCGAGCTGCACGTAGCCGAGAGCGCGCTGCGCGACATCGTCCGCTACTACACGCGCGAGGCCGGCGTGCGCGGCCTCGAACGAGACATCAGCAAGATCTGCCGCAAGGTCGTGAAGGGCCTGCTGCTCAAACAGAGCGAAGGCAAGACGCGTCGCGCCAAAGGTCCCGTCGAGGTCAACTCGAAGAACCTGGACAAGTACCTGGGCGTGCGCCGCTACACCTACGGCATCGCGGAGAAGCGGAATCAGGTCGGCCAGGTCACCGGACTCGCGTGGACCGAAGTCGGAGGCGATCTGCTGACCATCGAGGCGGTGGCGTTGCCCGGCAAAGGCAAGACGACCACGACCGGCAAGCTCGGTGACGTGATGAACGAATCCATCGCCGCCGCGTTGTCGGTTGTCCGTCATCGGTCGAAGGCCCTCGGCATCGCGCCGGATTTCTACCAGAAGACCGACTTGCACATCCACCTGCCCGAAGGCGCGACACCGAAGGACGGCCCGTCGGCCGGCGGCGCGATCGTGACCGCGATGGTGTCGATCCTGACCGGGATTCCCGTGCGTGCCGACGTCGCGATGACCGGAGAGATCACGCTGCGCGGTGAAGTGCTGCCGATCGGCGGCCTCAAGGAGAAGCTTCTCGCGGCGGGGCGCGGCGGCATCAAGACCGTGCTGATTCCGGAAGAGAACGTCAAGGATCTCGCCGAAATTCCGGAAGAGATCAAGAATCGGCTCGAGATTCGCCCGGTGCGCTGGATCGAGCAGGTGCTCGACGCTGCGCTCGAGCGCCACCCGACCCCGCTCGCGGAATCGTCGGGCGAAGCGCCGGCGGTGCCGCCGGCCGCGACGCCGGACGAGAAACCGGCCGTCATCAAGCACTAGCCGACGCGGGCCGGCGCGCGAATCCGCGCGTCGGTCCCGCTGCTTTGCGCGCGCGGGCGGCGGCTTCTTCAATCCGCATCGCGCGTTGCGACGGCAAGTTCACGCCCGATGTTGAGACCCGGCCGGAGCACGCAATTCCCGCGCCACGTTTTCACGCCCAGCGAGGCGCTTCATCGATCGTCGAAGCGTCGACGTCGCGCGAGCCGATATGCTCTTGACATGCGGAATTTGCGATTGCTATAAAGGGCCACGCGGCTCGTCGTTCCGACGCGAGCTTTTCCGCCTGCATCGCCGCGGCGTGATCCAGCACAACGCGCTGCACTCCGACCTCCATACGGCAACCCGACAGGTGCCGAATCCAGGGCTCCACCCGCCACAAATTCACCAGGGGACGAGATCGTGAACAAATCCGAACTGATCGACGCCATTGCGCGCCATGCCGACATCTCCAAGGCCGCCGCGGGACGCGCGCTCGACGCCACCGTGAACTCGATCCGCAATTCGCTGAAGAAAGGCGACATCGTGACGCTTGTCGGCTTCGGCTCGTTCTTCGTAGGCAAGCGAACCGCCCGTCAGGGGCGCAATCCGAGGACGGGGGCCGCAATCAAGATCCGCGCGGCGAAGGTGCCGAAGTTCCGCGCTGGCAAAGCGCTGAAGGATGCTGTAAACTGACGCGCTTGTCAGTTCCGATTCGGCCCGCCGGAAAGCCCCGCATTTCCGAAACGGGCGCGGGTGCTTAGCTCAGCTGGTAGAGCGTCGCCCTTACAAGGCGAATGTCGGCGGTTCGATCCCGTCAGCACCCACCAGCCAGGCAGTGCGCGGACCGGACGCACCGAGATGCAGGGAGTGGTAGTTCAGTTGGTTAGAATACCGGCCTGTCACGCCGGGGGTCGCGGGTTCGAGTCCCGTCCACTCCGCCAATAACGAAGGGCGAACGCGAGTTCGCCCTTTTTGATATCCGCCGGTAGCTCCGTCCACCGGCGGCACCGCAGCGTCGCGATGCTCCATGTCCGGCGCGGAACACCGGGCACAACGCATGTTCGATATCGTCCACAAGCACAAGCGCATCGTCCAGCTGGTCCTCGCGCTGATCACGTTGCCCTTCGCCTTCTTCGGCGTCGACTACTACTTCCGCGGCGCGGACCAGTTCCCGGAAGTGGCGAGTGTCGGCGGCGAGAAGATCACCCAGAACGAGTTCAACGACGCACTGCGCGAGCAGCAGGATCGCATGCGGCAGGCACTGGGGCGCAACTTCGATCCCGCGATGTTCGAGAGCCCGGAAGTTCGCTTCGCGGTGCTCGAGAGCGTCGTCAACCAGCGGCTGCTGCAGAACAAGGCCAGGCAGGAGTCCTTCCGCGTCACGGACGGTCAGCTGCAGCAGGTGATCGCGGACATTCCTGCGTTCCAGGACAACGGTCGATTTTCGACCGAGCGCTACCGGCAGCTGCTCGCCGGGCAGAACATGACGCCGGCGATGTTCGAGGATCGTGTGCGGCGCGAGCTGACGATGGCGCCGCTGCAGGAGCCGCTCGTGCAGGGCAACATCGTGGCCCGCGCGAGCGGCGAACGCTACCTCGGACTGCTCGAGCAGAAGCGCGAGGTTGCCGTCGCGAGCGTCGACGCGGAGCCGTTCGTGAAGGACGTGCGCATCGACGACGCGCAGATCAAGACGTTCTACGACGAGAACCAGGCCGCGTTCAAGACGCCCGAGCAGGTGAAGTTCGAGTACGTGCTGCTCACGCTGGACGCGATCGCCGGGCAATCGACCGTCGACGCCGCGGACGTGAAGAAGCAGTACGACGACAACGCCAAGGCCTACACGCAGGCCGAGGAGCGTACGGCCTCGCACATCCTCGTCGCGGTCAAGCCCGATGCCAAGGACGCCGAAAAGGCCGCCGCGAAGAAGAAGGCCGAGGATCTTGCCGCGCAGGCGAGGGCCAACCCGGCGAAGTTCGGCGAGCTCGCGAAGCAGTTCTCGCAGGATCCGGGGTCCGCATCGCAGGGCGGCGATCTCGGCAGCTTCGCGCGCGGCACGATGGTGAAGCCGTTCGAGGACGCTGCGTGGGCGATGAAGGTCGGCGACATCTCGGACCCGGTGCAGACCGATTTCGGCTGGCACGTGATCAAACTCACCGGCATCGCCCCCGCGAAGGTGCGACCCTTCGACGAGGTGAAAGGCCAGATCGAAACCGATCTCAAGCGGCAGCGCGCCACGCAGAAATTCGCGTCTGCGGCGGACCAGTTCCAGAATCTCGTCTACGAGCAGAGCGATTCGCTCGCCGGCGTGGCCAAGGCCCTGAACGTGCCGGTGCAGACATCGCCGTTGGTCACGCGGACGCAAGCGCAGGCCATCGCCCTCGGCAGCGCGAAGTTCATTCAGGCGCTGTTCTCGCCGGAATCGCTGCAGAGCAAGCGCAACACCGAGGCCATCGAAGTCGGCCCGAATGCGCTGATGGCGGCGCGGGTCCTCGAGTACAAGCCCGCGGCCCCGCGTCCGTTCGAGGAGGTGAAGGACGAGATCCGCCGCCAGCTCATCGCCCGGGGTGCGAGCGAGATCGCACACAAGCAGGGTCGCGAGAAGCTCGCGCTGCTCGAACAGGGCAAGAGTGCCAAGGAGGCCGGCATCTCGTTCGCGCGCACCGTGACCCTGGCCCGCAACCAGGCCCAGGCGGGGTTCCCGCCCGATGCGCTGACAAAGATCTTCCAGGTCGATCCGGCCAAGGTTCCGCAGTATGTCGGGTCCACCAACGAGCGCGGCGGCTTCTCGATCTACAAGGTGGAGAAGGTCGTCATGCCGGCGACGTCGGATCCGGCGCGGCTGACCGCCGCATCGAATCGGGTCGCGGAACAGATCGGACGCGAGCTCACCGCCGCGTACCTGGCCGCGCTCAGGGCGAAGTCCGACGTCAAGATCAATCAGGCGAACCTGGACAAGAAGTAGCGCGCCGGTGGCGCGCCGCGCCGCAGTCGTCCTCGTGCGTCTCGCCGGCGACGAGTCCGCGACCCGCGAGACGGACCGTCCGCCGCGCCACGTCCAAGCGCGAGAAGCTGCAACGGCGATCCGCGGATCGCCGTTGACGTTTGCAGAGGTCGCGGGCCGCTTTCAGCCGGAGCACTGCTCGCGCTGCACTGCCTGCAGGCGTTCGCGTTCCTTCTGCCGCGCGGCGTCGTCGACGTAGACGCGCTCCCCCTTGTCGTCGAGGCGGTAGATCGGCACGTCGGACTCGTACGCCCGGATCTGGCCTCGGACCTGCGCGCACATGTCGACTTTCCTGGCGGCATCGACGCGGGCCTTGTCCGCCTTCGTGCCCTGCTCCGCGCGCTGGGCCTGGCGCTGCTTCAGTTCGGCGTCCTTCGTGGCGAGTTCCTTTGCCGCATTCGGATTCGTCGGCGCCGGGACGGGTCCCAGGACCTCGGACTTGACGTCTCCCGGCGGGGGCTGGTCCGAATACACGACCCGGCCGCCGGCATCCGTCCACTTGTAGAGCGTCGCGGCGGCCGGTGCCGCGAGCAACGGGAGTCCTGCCGTCAGCGCGATGATGACGAGGGCGGGCACGCGTACCGGTCCGGCGCTTCGATGATTCATTTCATGGCCTCGCAGGCGCTTTATGACAATGGCAAGGTAATCCAAGACCACGCACGCGTCAAACGGCTGCATGGAAGACCGGTGACGTCCCGCGGCGACCCGCGCGGCGGTGGTCGACCGTTGGTCGGTCCGAATGCCGCGGGTATAATCCATTTTTGCGTAGAGGAGCTCCCGTCATGCGTGTGGTTCGGAAGGCGCTGACCTTCGACGACGTCCTGCTCGTTCCCGCCCACTCCCTCGTCGTTCCGCGCGACGTCTCGCTGCAAACCCGCCTCACCCGCAACATCACGCTCAATATCCCGCTGCTGTCCGCGGCGATGGATACCGTCACCGAGGCACGCCTCGCCATTGCCATCGCGCAGGAGGGCGGGCTGGGCATCGTGCACAAGAACATGGTTGCCGCCAGGCAGGCGGCCGAGGTCGCGAAGGTCAAGCGGTTCGAGAGCGGAGTCGTCAAGGACCCGATCACGGTCCCGCCGACGATGTCGGTGCGGGAGGTGCTCGCACTCACCAAGCAACACCGGTTTTCCGGCCTCCCGGTCGTCGAAGGCAGGAAGGTGGTGGGCATCGTCACCAATCGCGACACACGGTTCGAGACGAACCTCGATCAGCCCGTCGCGAACATCATGACCAAGGGGGATCGATTAGTCACGGTGCCCGAGGGTACCGACCTCGACCGGGCGAAGGCGCTGATGCATCGCCACCGTCTGGAACGGGTACTGGTGGTCAACAGCGACATGGAGCTGCGCGGCCTCATCACCGTCAAGGACATCCTGAAATCGACCGAGCACCCGCTCGCCTCCAAGGACGAGCTCGGTCGGTTGCGGGTCGGCGCAGCGGTCGGTGTGGCCAGCGACAACGAGGAGCGCATCGAGTTGCTGGTCGCGGCGGGCGTGGACGTCATCGTCGTCGACACCGCGCACGGACACTCGCAGGGCGTGCTCGACCGCGTGCAGTGGGTCAAGAAGAAGTTTCCCCGGGTACAGGTAATCGGCGGCAACATCGCCACGGCGGCGGGAGCGAAGGCGCTCGTTGACCATGGCGCCGACGGCGTCAAGGTCGGCATCGGGCCGGGCTCGATCTGCACCACGCGGATAGTGGCTGGCGTCGGCGTGCCGCAGATCTCGGCGATCCAGAATGCGATAGAGGGGGTGGCGAAGCTCGACATCCCGGCCATCGCGGACGGCGGCATCCGCTATTCGGGCGACATCGCCAAGGCGATCGCGGCCGGTGCGTCGGTGGTGATGATGGGCAGCCTCTTCGCGGGCACCGAGGAGTCGCCGGGCGACATCGAGCTCTATCAGGGGCGATCCTACAAGAGCTACCGCGGCATGGGATCGCTGGGCGCGATGCAACAGGGCAGTTCCGACCGTTACTTCCAGGAGCTCGAAAGGGAGGGCGACGCCGAGAAGCTGGTCCCCGAGGGCATCGAGGGACGGGTGCCGTTCAAGGGTCCTCTGGTCAACGTCATTCACCAGCTGATGGGCGGCCTGCGCTCGGCGATGGGCTACTGCGGCTGCGCCACTGTCGAGGAGCTGCGCACGCGCGCCGAGTTCGTCGAGATCACGTCGGCGGGCATTCGCGAGTCGCACGTTCACGACGTCCAGATCGTGAAGGAAGCGCCCAACTACCGGGTCGAATGACACCAGGAGCACGAGGCCGGCATCTGCCGGCCTCGTGGTTTCCGAAGCCTCTTTCCAGCATCGAAGGGCCCGCATGGCCGCCACTTCCCACTCCAGGATACTGATCCTCGATTTTGGCGCACAGTACACGCAGCTCATCGCGCGGCGCCTGCGCGAAGCGCACGTCTATTGCGAGATTCATCCGTTCGATGTCGATCCCGGCTTCATCCGTGCGTACGCCCCGCGGGGCATCGTGCTTTCCGGCGGACCGAACAGCGTGACCGAGGGCGACACGCCGCGGGCGCCGGACGTGGTGTGGTCGCTCGGCGTCCCGGTGCTTGGCATCTGTTACGGGATGCAGACGATGGCGGCACAGCTCGGCGGCACGGTCGAGACCGGCAGGGTCCGCGAGTTCGGCTACGCGGAGGTGCGCGCGCGCGGCCATACGCGGCTGTTCGCCGGCCTGCAGGATCGCACGAACGTCGAAGGTCATGGTCTGCTCGACGTGTGGATGAGCCACGGCGACAAGGTCACCGCATTGCCTCCCGGATTCAGGCTCGCCGGGTCGTCGGAAGCCTGCGCGATTGCCGCGATGGCCGACGAGGCGCGCCGGTTCTACGCAGTCCAGTTCCATCCCGAGGTCACGCACACGACGCAAGGCGCGGCCATCCTCGCCCGTTTCGCGCACGAGATCTGCGGCTGCGGGCAGGACTGGAACATGGTCGACTACGTCGACGAGGCGGTGGCGTCGGTCCGGGCGCAGGTCGGCAGCGAAGAGGTGATCCTCGGACTCTCCGGCGGCGTCGACTCGTCGGTGGCCGCGGCGCTGATCCACAAGGCGATCGGCGATCAGCTCACCTGCGTGTTCGTCGACCACGGCCTGCTGCGGTTGAACGAGGCCGAGCAGGTGATGGACACGTTCGCGCGCAACCTCGGTGTACGCGTGCTGCAGATCGATGCGGCCGACGAGATGTACGCGGCGCTCGGGGGCGTCGAGGACCCGGAACGCAAGCGCAAAATCATCGGCAAGCTTTTCGTCGACGTGTTCCAGCGCGAGGCGGCGAAGATTCCGGGGGCGAAGTGGCTCGCACAGGGCACGATCTATCCGGACGTCATCGAGTCCGCAGGCGCCAAGACCAAGAAGGCACACACGATCAAGTCGCACCACAACGTCGGGGGCCTGCCCGAAACGCTGCATCTCAAGCTTCTGGAGCCGCTGCGCGAACTGTTCAAGGACGAAGTGCGCGAGCTCGGTCTCGCGCTGGGATTGCCGCGCGAGATGGTCTACCGCCATCCGTTTCCCGGTCCCGGGCTCGGTGTGCGCATCCTCGGTCCGGTCAGCCGCGAACATGCCGACCTGCTGCGCCGCGCCGATGCGATCTTCATCGACGAGCTGCGTCTTGCGCGCGACGCCAGGGGCAAGAGCTGGTACGACCTCACGGCACAGGCCTTCGCCGTGTTCCTTCCGGTGCGCTCGGTCGGCGTCATGGGCGACGGGCGCACGTACGAGCACGTCGTCGCCCTGCGTGCGGTGCAGACCACGGATTTCATGACCGCGCACTGGGCGCCGCTGCCGCACGATCTGCTGGCGAAGGTTTCCAATCGCATCATCAACGAGGTGCGTGGCATCAACCGGGTGACCTACGACATCTCGAGCAAGCCGCCCGCGACCATCGAGTGGGAGTGAGCGGGTCGGCACCGCCGGGGTCGCGTCCGGCCTCTTTGGCCGACGCGCCGCGATGCACATCCGGGTTCGCGGGATTTCCTGACGGCTGCAGCGCCGGGTATCGCGCGGGGTCCGACGCCGCAAGCTCCCCGGCTCGGTTGACCCGCTATCTGCGCTTGATGACCACCTCGAAGTATTCGGCTGGTGCCACCAGCGAGCCGTCGGTCGCGCGATTGAACCGTTCGGCCAAGCCGATGAGATCTGCGGCGAGCGATTCCTGATGGGTGGAATCCAGCGCGCCGAACGCCTTCTGCATCGGGCCGTAGAAGGTCCGGAAGACCTCGAGCCAGTGAGCCGCGCTGCGGTACCGAAACACGAAGTGCTTGCGCTCAATCGCGATCGAGTCGAGCCGATTGCCGAACAGCTCGCGCAGGCGCTCTTCGGTGCCCCAGAGCGAGGGCGATTTCACTCCGGCCGGCGGGGGAAGATACCTGCCCATCAGCTTGAAGAGTTCGCCGATCAAGCTCGACGGCGTCCAGCTCGCCAGGCCGATCCGGCCGCCCGGTTTGCAGACCCGTGCCATTTCCGCGGCGGCTTTCTCCTGGTCGGGCGTGAACATCACGCCGAACGTGGACAAAACGACATCGAAACTCGCGTCGGCATACGGCAGGCTCTCCGCGTCCGCCTGCTCGAACCGAACGGGCAGGCCTTCGGCGCTTGCCCGGGCGCGCCCACGCTCGAGCAGCGTCGGGACATAGTCGGTCGAAGTGACGTCGGTCCAGCGTCGCGCCGCGGCGAGCGTCGCGTTGCCGTTGCCGGCGGCGACGTCGAGCACGCGCTCGCCGGCACGCAGGTCGAGCGCCTCGCAAAGCGTCTCGCCGACGATTTGCAGCGTGGTGCCCACAACGGCATAGTCGCCGGCGGACCAGGCGGCCTGCTGCTTGCGCTTCACGGCCGCAAGATCAACGACGGGCGAGGGGGTGGAAATGACTGCGGACATGGCGGTTCTCCTGATGACGGGGATAGGATGCGGGTTAAGGCCCCAGCGAGGCCCCGTTGCTCGCCGCCGGATCGGGGTTTGCGGTTAGCGATCAACGTGCCGCCATTTCACGCTGCGGCGTGAAGCACAGGGTCACGCAAAGCGGGACAAGAAGCGGGACAAACGCGCAGACCGTCCCGCCATGATCAGGCGTCTATAGGCTGGGGGAAGGCGATATGCAGGACCAGGCGCATTCCTTTGGCTACTGGCTGCGGCGCCGCCGCAAGGCGCTGGATCTCACCCAGGAGGCGCTCGGCCAGCGAGTCAGCTGCTCGGGCTTCACCATCAGAAAGATCGAAGCGGACGAGCGCAGGCCATCGCGGCAACTCGGTGAACGCCTCGCTGCGGCGCTCGCCATCCCGGAGGAGGAGCGGCGTACCTTCCTCGATGCGGCGCGTGCGGTGCGCGCCGCGAACCGTCTGCGGCTGGACGCCATGCCGGTCGGCACCGACGCGGACGCGGCAGCGTACGCTGCCTCGGCCAACGCCCGGCTCGATTCGGCAATCGGGTCAGTGAGCGATTCGACCCCATTCGTCGGGCGAAGCCATGAGTACGGCCTGCTCATCGGCCTCATCGCGCGGCTTACCACCGGCGCCGGGCACGTCGTCCTGATCGAAGGCGAGCCGGGTATCGGCAAGAGCCGGCTGATGCGCGAGGTCGCACGCTACGCGGAAGCCAACGGCCTGCCTACCCTCTCGACCAACTGCTACGAGATCGAGCGCGCGATTCCCTTTCAGCCCGTGGTCGACCTCGTCACCCGCGCACTCGACCGCGCGTCGCCGGCCGCGCTGCACAATCTCGCGCCCGTGTCGCTCGCCGAGCTCGCCGCGCTGGTTCCCGCGGTGGCTGAGCGCTTCCCGGAGCTGCCGGAACTGTCGCGCGATTTTCCCGAGGCGCGCCGGGCCCGCCTGTCCCGCGCGGTCGGGCAGCTGCTCGAGGCGTCGCGAGAGCGTCGACCGCTCATTCTGCTGGTGGACGACATCCAGTGGGCGGACGACGCGAGCGCACACGTCCTCCATTATCTCGCCCGCCACGCCGCCGAGCGCCCGGTGCTCCTGATCTATGCCTATCGCGACGAGGAACTCGACAGCGACGAGCGGTTCGCGCGACTCGTCGAGAGCCTGCGCCGAGAGGCGGGCGCCCGCCGCGTGCCGCTTGCGCGATTCAGTCCGGCAGACGCCGAGACCCTGGTGGCAGCGCTGGGCGATGCGAGGCTCGGTGCACCCGGGCTCGCCCAGCGTCTGCATCGCGAGACCGAAGGCAACCCGTTCTTCCTCATGTCGATCCTGCAGTCCCTGAGTGAAGGCGAGATCCCGCTGGAATCGCGCATGAGCGAAGGGGTGGCACTGCTTCCGGATGCGTTGCGCGCCGCCGTGCGCGCGCGGCTCGCGCACGTGCCCAAGCAGATCCGGCCAACGCTCGAAACTGCGGCCGTTCTCGGCCGGCGCTTCGACTTCGACACCCTGCTCGACGCGACGCGCGAGAACGAAGGGGCGCTGCTCAACGCCGTGGAGGCGCTCGTGAAGCGCCATTTGCTGCGCGAGGAAGCGGAGGATGGCGTATACGATTTCAGCCACGACAAGGTCCGCGAGGTGGTCTACCACGATATCGGCGGGGCCCGGCGCAGGCTGCTGCATCGGTCGGTCGCCGAAGCGCTGGAGCGCCGCGGCGAAGGCGAAGCGCACGAGCGCGACGCCCGGCTCGCCGAGCACTACGAGCGGGCTCATGACTGGGCGAAGGCGCTCCGTTACCTCGTCCTCACCGGAGAACGCTCGCAGGCGCTTTTCGCAATGCGCGATGCCCTGCATTGGCTGGATCGCGCGATCGCGCTTTCCGAATCTCACCCGGAGGCACTGGATGAGAGCGAACGCCTCGCGCTCTACGAGCGACGCGGGGCGGCTCGCGCGCAGGTCGGGCAGACGGAAGGCGCGGTGGCCGACATGGGCCGCGTCATCGATGCGGCGCGGATGGCGGGCGATCGCGGGAAGGCGCTCGACGCACTGATTCTGCTCGGCATGGCATACCGGCGCGCCGATGCGTACGAGAAGGCGACGGCGTGCCTTACCGACGCGTTGGCGGAAGCACGCGCAATGAACGATGAGCGCCAAGCCGCGGATATCCTGTATCACCTCGGCACGGTGGCGTGGAGTACTGGGTCAAACGACCAAGCCATTCGGTCTCACCAGGAAGCGGTCGAAATATGCGAGCGCACGGGACTTGCCGACCGCGTTGCCGTGCAGGCCTACCACGGGCGCGGCGAGGCGCACTTCGCGAATGCCGAGCCTTCTGCGGCGATCCAGTGCTACTCCCGGTCGCTCGAGCTCGCGCGCAGCATCGGCGACAAGAGTTACGAGTCCGAGAACCTGATGATGATCGGGCACGCGTGTGCCGGGACCAAGGGGCTCGGCGACTACCCGCGCGCGATGGCCAACTTCGACGCGGCACTCGAAATCGCACGTGCCGCAGACTTGCAGTGGCACATCGGACCTACGCTTCTCGGACTCGACCATGTCCGGGCGTGCACGGGCCGCTACGGCGAGGCATGGGTGGGCATGCGAAAGACCCTGCGTTGGCTCGACAGTCTCCGGCAGGTGCGATATCAGCTCATCGCATACGATTTCATGGGCCACCTCCTGCTCGATCTCGACCTGGGCGAACAGGCGGTCGAGTACATGGAGCGCGGACTCGCGCTCGGGCGCGATACGGGCATCAACTTCTGGCGCGCTGCCATCGAGGCGCATCTCGCGATCGCGCGGACGCGACTTGGGCAGAGGGACGTCGCACCGACGCTGCAGGCGGCGCTCGATCAAACGCGCCGCACCGCCGAACGCTACTTGATGGTCCGCTGTCTCGACGGCTTGGCAGCAGTGTCCCTTGCGGAGGGCGATGCGCGCCGCTGTCGTGCGTTCGCAGACGAGCTGTTGGCCCTCGCCGAGTCAAACGGGCTGCGCGAAGTCGCGGCGAACGCGCGGCGTTGGCGGGGCGAGGCTTTGCTCGCGGAGAAAGCCTACGCGGAGGCACAGGCAGAGTTGTCCCGCGCTGCGGTGCTAGCGGAGGAAGTCGGCCGCGTGCGCCTCCAATTGGATTCGCAGTCCGCGCTTACCCGTCTGTCTGTGGCGCGGGGTCAGCGGGACGCCGCGCAGCGCCATGGCGCCAAGGCGCGTGCGATCGCGGAGGCGATGGAGAGGAGCCTTGCATCGTCGGGGCTCGAGGCAGGGCTGGTCTTCACCGACGCCTCGCGCTGATGTGGCACCGGTGCTCCGGTCGCGGATGCCGCGGTGCGATTCGTGGGCGATAATTGAGTGGTGGGAGTGGCTTCAGCGCGATTCACTTTATCCGTCGAGCCAGATGGGTAGCGCTGCCCGTTCGACGGCAAAGGCGACGGTAAATTGGGTTTTCACTTCCGCAAGAATAGATAGATTGACAATGGCTTGCAGGTGCCAGACATGATCGAGTGCGAGTGATGTCGCCGCCCGACGCAGGTTCCCATCTCACGGCCTTTCGCCGACTTGCGCTTAAGCAGGGGCTGTTGCTTGGCGCGCTTTGCGCAGGCCGACGCGAGGATTTCGTCGTGGTGTTGGCGGCCGCGACGCTGGCGTTCGATGAAGGCCGCGACTACGATGAGCCGGCCGTCAATGCGGCGCTGAAGACTTGGCTGACCGGTCCCGGTACGATGCTTGCCACCGATCACGTCGAGCTGCGCCGCTGGCTCGTCGATTGCGGGCTGCTCGAGCGCGACGGGTACGGACGCCGCTACCGCCGTCCAGCGCCGGGTGCCGAATGGGCGCTGGCCATCGCCGCGCTGCAGGGTTTCGATCTGGGCGCCGAAGCCGCCGCGGCGCGCAATGCAGAGGCCGCGCGGCGCGCCGAGCGCAAGGCGCGCTGGGCGGCGCACGACGGCGACGCCGGAGCAACGCATGAATGAGCGAAGCACCATCGGTGGCGACGCTCGGCGCGATCGAGCCGGACGCGGTAATCGACACGCATGACCGATGACGACTGGATGGGCGAGGCGCTCGCGCTTGCGCGCGCGGCCCAGGCGCGCGGCGAGGTGCCGGTCGGGGCCATCGTGGTGCTCGCCGGCGCGGTGGTCGGCCGCGGCGGGAACGCACCGATCTCCCACGCCGACCCGACTGCGCATGCGGAAATCGCGGCGCTGCGCGATGCCGCACGCCGCCTCGGCAACTACCGGCTGCCGGGCTGCACGTTGTACGTGACGCTCGAGCCATGCGTTATGTGCGCCGGCGCGATCATGCATGCGCGTCTCGCCCGCCTCGTCTTCGGCGCCCGCGATCCCAAGACCGGGGCGTGCGGTTCGATCGTGGATCTGTTTGCCGACAGGCGCCTCAACCATCACACCGCGGTCACCGGCGACGTGCGGACGGAGGAATGCGGCGGTCTGCTGTCGGCGTTCTTTGCGGCGCGCCGCACCGCTGGAGCGGCGAGATGACCGATCGCACCTGGGGCATCGGACTGTACGCGCCCGCCGGATTCGCGACGGAACCCGCCGCGATCGAGCGGGCGATCGCACGGCTTTCCGCGCTGGGGCACCGCGTCATTGTCGATTCTACGTGCGCCGCGCGCTGGCAGCGCTTTTCTGCGCCCGACGACGAACGTCTCGCCGCCGTGGCGCGCATGGCCGCGGATCCGCGCGTGGAGATTGCACTGGCCGTTCGCGGGGGCTACGGCTGGTCGCGACTGCTCGACCGGCTCGACTACATGGCACTGGCGCGTGTCGGCAAGGCGTGGCTTGGCCACAGCGACTTCACGGCCTTTCAGCTCGCGCTCTTCGCGCACGCCGGCGTGCCGACCTTCGCCGGCCCGATGGCGGCTTACGATTTCGGTGCGGAGGATCCTTCGGTCTTCACTCTGGACCATTGCTTCGGGCTGCTCGGCGCATCGTCGTACGCCGTCGAGTGCCCGCTCGACGGCCCCGACGTCACGGCGGAGGGCACGCTGTGGGGGGGCAACCTCGCGCTCGTCGCCCATCTCGTCGGATCCGCGCACATGCCGCGCGTCGAGGGCGGAATCCTGTTTCTCGAGGACATCGGCGAGCATCCGTACCGGATCGAACGGATGCTCTACCAGCTGCATTTCGCCGGCATTCTCGCCCGGCAGCGGGCCGTGCTCCTCGGCGTGATGAACGGCTACGCACTGGGCGCGAACGACAACGGGTATGACCTGCGCGCAGTGATCGAACAGGCGCGCGCGTGCTTCGGCGTTCCGGTGTTCACCGGCCTTCCGTTCGGCCATTGCCGGGACAAGCTCACGCTGCCGGTTGGAGGGCGCTGCGAGCTGACGGTGCGCAACGGCCATGGTCGACTCGCGCTGACCGATTACGCCGTGCAACGATGACCGACCCATTTCGCGTCCGGATTGCCGACTGGGCGGCCGACGAGGCGAAGCTCGAGGCGATTCGCCATGAGGTTTTCGTCGTCGAGCAGCACGTTCCCGCCGAGATCGAGTGGGACGGGATCGACGCAGGCTGCCGCCACGCCATCGCGGAAGATCTCGCCGGTCATGCGATCGGCTGTGGCCGGCTCCTGCCCGACGGACACATCGGGCGCATGGCCGTGCGCCGCGCATGGCGCGGGCGGGGCGTGGGCGCCGCCTTGCTCGAAAGCCTGATTCTGCTGGCGCGCGAGCTCGGCCACCGACAGGTGGTGCTGAACGCCCAGACACAGGCGCTGCCGTTCTATACGCGATTCGGCTTTGCGCCCTGCGGACCCGAATACGAGGAGGCGGGCATCGCGCACCAGGCCATGGCGAGGGACCTCAGCTGACGGGCCTCAGGCGAGTTCGAACCGGAAATCCGCGTCACCGACCGCCCGTCCGGCGGCGTCGAACGTACGCTCGATGAACCGGGCGCGGCCGTCGCGACCGAGCGCCACGATCGTCGAACCCCGCGTGCCGTAGCGCTCGCCGACGATGAACGGCGCGGACAGCCGTCGTTCCCAGTCGAGAGGTACGCCGGTGTGCGGCAATTCCCCGTCGGGCGCTTCGCGGGTGTCGGCCAGAATCGCGAACAATGGCGACGCGTCGTCGGTGCCTGACGCGCACCAGCGGGCGATGGCGGACTTGGTGCGCTCGACTTTCGGCCACGCGGTGTCGAGTGTGGCATTCGACACGCCGTAGATGCCCGGCGGCAGCGTCGGCAGCCCCGGGCCGCGATTCGAGCCGAAATGCGCGCTCCGGCAGTCGCCGCCCATGAGATTGAACCCGTTGTGCGCGCTTGCCGCGCCGACGACCGCGGCCAGCGCCGCGGCAGGGTCGTTCGCGTCGGCGAGCAGCTGCGGCACCAGGGCGCCGCGAGACGGTGCGGCGGGGTCGTTGCGTGCCGGATCGCGGACGTTCGTGAGCAGCGCCCAGCGGCCGCGGCGGGTGACGCCCAGCCACGTGCCGCCCGCCGCGAGGTCGCGGCCGGCGAGCCAGCCTTCGTCCCACCAGTGTGCGGGCGCGGTCGGTCGGGCATGGAATTCGTCGCGGTTGGCCGCGATGACGATCGCGTAGAGGGGATGGGCGTCGAACGCCAGCAACGCAAGGCACACGGCGGGATCAGGATCGCGTGCGCGCCGGCGGGGGCGCGGCAAAGCGCTCGATGTGGCGCCGCCCGTCCTCGGCCAGTGCCGCCGCAGCGTTCGCGCGCACCGCGGCCTCGAGGGCGCGCCCGAAACTGCTCCAGCGGGTGACCGGCTCGTAGACTTCGAGCCACGTCCGCCGGTCGTCGCAGCGCGCCAGTAGTCGTCCGGCGACCCCGGTGCGGCGCTCGACGTCCGCGAACAGTGCCGCGATGGCGGCGCGCGTCGCCGCCGAATCCCGACGGACGCGGTAATACACGTAGACGTGCGTCGGCGCCGATGCGACCACGACGCGACTCAACCGACGCGGCCGCGCGGCGCGGCGGGCGCAGGCAGCGCGTAGGGAAGTGCGAGCGGCGCCAGCAGCGGCCCGTCGGGCGCGCCGAGGCGTACATCGCCCGCCCCGGCCGCGGCGGTCTGCACGACCGCGAGTACGTCGGTGCCGCCTCCGGGTGCCGGCGCCGCGTTGACGATCGTCCCGCACGCCTGATCGCCGAACAGGCTGCTGTAGACCCGCGCGCCGGCGACGACGTCGCCGGCGTCGACGTGGAAGGCGTACGTGCGTTCCTTGAGGCGTCCCAGGTGTTGCGTGCGGGCGATGATCTCCTGTCCGGTGTAGCACCCCTTCTGGAAGCTGACGCCGCCGAGGACCTCCCAGTTCGCGGTCTGGGCCACGAACTGGTCCTGGGTCGCCGCCGTGACGATCGGCACCCCGGCGCGGATCGTGAGCCAGCGCCAGGCGTCGAACGGCGCGGCGGCCGCATGCTGCAGCAGGGCCGTTCGCGTCGTGTCCGTTTCGGCGAACGCAACGATGACGACGAAGCGGGGACCTGGCAGCGCGATGACGGTCGCCGAACTGGACGTCGCGACGGCGAACGGCTCGGGCGCGGTGCCCAGCGCCGCCAGCAGGGCGGCCGATGCGTCGGGTCCGCCGACGCCGAACCGCGTGGTCGCGGCGGAAACGTCGGCGAGCGTGACCTTGGCGCGCAACACGTACATTGCAAGGCGTTTGCGCACGGGCTCGGCAAGGTCGGCGGGCAGGAGTGCCCGGTAGCCGGCGCCCTCGCGCCAGAGGACGAAATTCGCGAGCATCCGGCCCTTGGCCGAGTTGTAGCTCGTGTAATGCGCCCGTCCGGGCGCGAGGGCGTTCACGTCGTTCGACAGCTGCCCCTGCAGGAACGTCGAGGCGTCGGGGCCCTCGATGGCAAGGAGGGACAGCGACGAAAGGTCGCATACGATCGCCGGGGCGGGAGCGGATGCAGGGGCGGCGGAGGGAGAGGGGAGGTCGGACATGGCGGGGCTCGCGTCGATGGTCGTGCCGGGGTCGCCGACAGGGACAATATCGTGTTAAAATTTAATGTTAGCTCGACTTGGTGGTGGCGTGGTCCGGGATCAATAGGGGGCGCACCGGCCGGGACGGGCAAATTCGCAGACCCGCGCACCTCAGGGTGCCCGAACCGCGGCAGCGCAACAGCCTGCCCGCGCGTTCGAGCCGACATGCGGGTCGTGGCTCAACCCTGAAATGGAGTACAGGCATGTCCGTCACGATGCGTCAGATGCTGGAAGCCGGAGTCCACTTCGGCCACCAGACGCGGTACTGGAATCCGAAGATGGCCGAGTACATTTTCGGCCAGCGCAACAAGATCCACATCGTCAACCTCGAAAAGACGATGCAGATGTACCAGGAGGCGATGAAGTTCGTCCGCCAACTGGCCTCGAACAAGGGCACGATCCTCTTCGTGGGCACCAAGCGCCAGGCGCGCGACATCGTCGCCGAGGAGGCCCGCCGCTGCGCGATGCCATACGTCGACGCCCGCTGGCTGGGCGGAATGCTGACCAATTTCAAGACGGTCAAGCAGTCGATCAAGCGGCTGAAGGACCTCGAGCAGATGCAGCAGGACGGCACGTTCGAGAAGATGAACAAGCGCGAGGCGCTCACGCTGCAGCGCGAGCTGGACAAGCTCAACAAGAGCCTGGGCGGCATCAAGGATCTCGTGGGCCTTCCCGACGCGCTGTTCGTCATCGACGTCGGCTATCACAAGATCGCCGTCACCGAGGCGACCAAGCTCGGCATCCCGATCGTCGCGGTCGTCGACACGAATCACTCGCCGATCGGCATCGCTCACGTGATCCCGGGCAACGACGACTCGAGCCGCGCGATCCGGCTGTACGCGCGGGGTGCCGCGGACGCGATCCTCGAAGGCAGGAGCCAGGTCATCCAGGAGATCGTCCAGGCGGGCGACGAGTTCGTCGAAGTCGCGGACGACGCGACGGCCTAGGCGCTCTCCGCAAGGGGGCCGCGGCCCCCTTTTTTCGGTCACGACCATCGCGCTTGCCCGGAGGTGGCGGGCGCGGTCCGCGGAACTCCCGGGGCGGCCGGTGTTCCGATAACGTTTGATGCGACTCGGAGTCTCGAAATGGCGGAAATTTCCGCGAGCATGGTGATGGAGCTGCGCCAGCGCACCGGGCTGGGCATGATGGAATGCAAGAAGGCGCTGACCGAAGCCGGCGCCGACCTCGCGAAGGCGGAGGAACTGCTGCGCATCAAGAGCGGCGCGAAGGCCTCCAAAGCAGCGGGGCGCGTGGCCGCCGAAGGCGTCGTCGGGGCCTGGCTCGCGGCAGACGGCAAGTCGGCGGCGATGGTCGAGGTCAACTGCGAGACCGACTTCGTGTCCCGCAACGAGGATTTCATCGCATTCGCGAAGAACGTCGCGCGTGTCGTCGGCGAAAAGAACCCGGCGGATGTCGCCGCTGTTTCGGCATTGGCCCTCGACGGCGGCACGGTCGAGTCGGTGCGCCAGGCACTGGTCCAGAAGATCGGCGAGAACATGTCGATCCGCCGCTTCGCGCGGTTTACCAGCCCGGCACGGCTCGTCCAGTACCTGCACGGCGGTGCGCGGATCGGCGTCACTGTCGAGATCCAGGGCGGCGACGACGCGACCGGCAAGGACGTCGCGATGCACATCGCGGCAGGTGCCGCGCCGGGCGCGGTGCGTCCGGTCTGCGTGTCGCGTGCGGAGGTTCCGGCGGACATGATCGAGAAGGAACGGGCGATCTACACGGCGCAGGCGGCCGAATCGGGCAAGCCGGCCGAGATCGTCGCGAAGATGGTCGAAGGCCGGGTCAACAAGTACCTTGCCGAGGTGACGCTGCTCGGCCAGCCGTTCGTCAAGAATCCCGACGAGAGCGTGGAGAAGTACCTGAAGGCCAAGGGCGCGACGGTCAAGGGTTTTCTGCTCTACGTCGTCGGCGAAGGCATCGAGAAGAAGAAGGACGATTTCGCTGCCGAGGTCGCGGCGATGGCGAAGGCGTAACCCGCGCCGCTGCCGTCGTCCCGCTCGCGTCCCACCCGATCGGAGTCCGTCGCCATGAGCCCGCCGTCTGCCGCACCCCTCGCCGTCGCCGTCCCGAACGCAGAGCCCGCCTACCGGCGGATCCTGCTCAAGCTGTCCGGCGAGGCGCTGATGGGTGACGACCCGTACGGCATCAATCGCGAGGTGATCGACCGGATCGTCGCCGAGGTCGCCGAAGTTGTCCGGCTCGGCGTGCAGATCGCCGTCGTGATCGGTGGCGGCAACATCTTTCGTGGCGTCGCGCCGGGCGCCGCGGGTATGGACCGGGCGACGGCCGACTACATGGGAATGCTGGCGACGCTGATGAACGCGCTGGCGTTGCAGGATGCGCTGCGCCGCGCAGGCGTCGAGTCGCGCGTGCAGTCGGCGCTGCGCATCGACCAGGTCGCCGAGCCCTACATCCGCGGCCGAGCGCTGCGTCACCTCGAGGAAGGCAAGGTCGTCATCTTCGCCGCGGGCACGGGCAACCCGTTCTTCACGACCGACACCGCCGCGGCGCTGCGCGGCCGCGAGATGGGCGTCGACATCGTGCTCAAGGCGACCAAGGTCGACGGCGTCTACACCGCCGACCCGAACAAGGACCCCACGGCGAAGCGGTATGCCGAGCTCACCTTCGACGAGGCGATCGTGAAGAACCTGAAGGTCATGGACGCGACGGCGCTCGCGCTGTGCCGCGACCAGAACATGTTGCTCAAGGTGTTCTCGATCTTCGCGCCCGGCGCACTGAAGCGCGTCGTGCTCGGCGAGAGCGAGGGCACGCTCGTCCACTGCTAGGAGGAACGATGATCGCCGACATCAAGAAATCGGCCGAGCAGAAGATGGCGAAGTCGGTCGAGTCGCTCAAGCTCGATCTGGGCAAGGTCCGCACGGGCCGCGCCCACACCGGCTTGCTCGACCATCTGCACGTCGACTACTACGGCACGCCGATGCCGATCAACCAGGTGGCCAACGTCACGCTCGCGGACGCCCGGACGATCGCCGTCCAGCCCTGGGAAAAGAAGATGATCCCGGTCGTCGAGAAGGCGATCCGCGACTCCGATCTCGGGCTCAACCCGGCGACCTCGGGCGACGTGATCCGCGTGCCCATGCCGGCGTTGACCGAGGAACGGCGCAAGGAATTGATCAAGGTCGTTCGGCACGAGGCCGAAAATGCACGCATTGCCGTGCGCAACATCCGTCGCGATGCGAACGAACATCTGAAGAGGCTGCTCAAGAGCCACGAGGTGGCCGAGGACGACGAACGCCACGCGCAGACCGACGTGCAGAAGCTCACCGACCGGTTCATCGCCGAGATCGACAAGATCCTCGCGGCCAAGGAAGCGGACCTGATGGCGATCTGAGCCGGAAACGGGGAAGGACGGCGCCGCCGGACGCGCCGTGTGACCCTGCCGGCACCGAAAGCGATCCCGGTCCCCCAACTCATGCCAGCGTTTCCCAGCTCCACGCGCGACATTCCCGTCACCGGCGGGGTCCCGCGCCATGTCGCCATCATCATGGACGGCAACGGCCGTTGGGCCAAGCAGCGGTACCTGCCGCGCGTGGCCGGTCATCGCAGGGGCGTCGAGGCGGTGCGCGGTGTCGTCAAGGCCTGCGTTGACCGCGGTGTCGACTACCTGACCTTGTTCGCATTCTCCAGCGAGAACTGGCGGCGGCCCGCCGAGGAGATCTCGATCCTGATGGACCTGTTCCTGCGTGCGCTGGAGCAGGAGGTCGACAAGCTGCACGAGAACGAGATCCGGTTCAAGGTGATCGGCGACACGACGCGCTTCGACGCGCGCATCTGCGACCTGATCGCCGCCGGGGAATCGCTGACTGCCGGCAACACCCGGCTTACACTGACGATCGCCGCCAACTACGGCGGGCGCTGGGACATCGCACAGGCGGCGGGCCGTTACTTCGCGGTGCATCCGGAAGCGGCGCGTGACGGCGGCGCGTTCCGCCCCGAGTCGATCGAGCCCTTTCTCGCGACGGCCTACGCGCCGGAACCCGACCTCTTCATCCGTACCGGCGGCGAACGACGCATCTCGAATTTCATGCTCTGGCAGCTCGCGTACACCGAACTCTATTTCACCGACCTCCTGTGGCCGGACTTCGACCCTGCGGCGCTGGACGCCGCGTTCGACTGGTACCGCGACCGCGAACGGCGCTTCGGCCGCACCAGCGAGCAGGTCCAGGCGGCGGAGTCGCAATGATCGACGCGTGTGTTCCGCAGGAAGCTGGACGCGGCAGGTCATGTCGAGGCGGCGCCTAGCGCACCGCCCGCGCGATGCTCGTCACGCGTGTCCTCACTGCCGTCGTCCTCGTGCCGCTCGTGCTCGCGGCATTGTTCCTGCTGCCGCCCGCCGGCTGGGGCGCGGTCTCGCTCGTGGCGATCGTCGTCGCTTCCGCCGAATGGGCGAATCTCGCCGGCTACCGGAAACCGGCGTGGCTGCTGTTCGTCGCGGGGACGATCGCGATCGGCAGCTGGCTGCTGTTCGCGGCGCCGGCCGGATTCGCTCGCGGCTGGCCGGATGCCGTGGTGCTGACCGCGTGTGGCGGCGCCACGCTGTTCTGGCTGCTCGTTGCACCGCCCTGGCTGCGGCATCGCTGGCGGCCGGTCTTCGCGCCCGTGCTCGCGGGCGTCGGCTGGCTGGTCCTGGTCGGCGCGTGGGTGGCCGTCGTCGAGCTGCAGGCGCGGTCGCCGTGGCTCGTCCTGGCCGCGATGGCGATCGTCTGGGTTGCCGACACGGCCGCCTATTTCGCCGGCCGCGCCTTCGGGCGCCGCAAGCTCGCGCCCGAAATAAGTCCGGGCAAGACGTGGGAAGGCGTCTACGGCGCGCTCGCGGCGGTGGTCGTCTACGCGCTCGCGCTGACGCCCTTTGCCGCCGCCGCCGGCTATTCGGGCGCCGTCACGCCGATCGTCGTTTTCGTCTGGGTGGCCTTTGCGCTGGTGCTGGCCGGCCTTTCCGTCGCCGGTGATCTTTTCGAATCGCTGCTGAAGCGCCAGGCCGGCGTCAAGGACAGCGGCAGCCTCCTGCCGGGGCACGGCGGGATTCTCGACCGGATCGATGCGCTGCTCGCGGCGATGCCGCCCGCTGCGGTCGCGACGCTCGCGTTCCTGCACCGATGACGCGCCGGCGCCTCTCCCTACTCGGAGCCACGGGCTCGATCGGCGATTCGACGCTCGACGTCGTCGCCCGCCACCCCGACCGGTTCGAGGTGGCGGCGCTCGCGGCGCACGGACAGTGGCAAAAGCTCGCGCTGCTTTGCCGCCGCTTCCGGCCACTGGTTGCCGCGCTGGTCGACCCGGACGCGGCGCGGGCACTCGAGCGCGAGCTTGCCGGTGCCGGGCTGCCGACCCGCGTCCTGGCCGGCGAGGAGGGCGTGTGCGCAGCCGCCACACTGCCGGAAGCGGACACCGTTCTTGCGGCGATCGTCGGCGCGGCGGGCCTGATGCCGACCATGGCGGCCGCCCGTGCGGGAAAGCGGATTCTCCTCGCGAACAAGGAGGCGCTGGTGATTGGCGGTGCGGCGTTCATGGCCGCGGCCACCGCCGGCGGCGCAATGCTGCTGCCGATCGACAGCGAGCACAACGCGATTTTCCAGTGCCTGCCGCGCGGTTACGCCCGCGAACCCGGCGTGGCCGGCGTGCGTCGGATCCTGCTCACGGCGTCCGGCGGACCGTTCCGCACGACGCCGATTGCCGAGCTTGCGCGCGTCACGCCGGAACAGGCCTGCGCACACCCGAAGTGGGTGATGGGTCGCAAGATCAGCGTCGACTCGGCGACGATGATGAACAAGGGACTCGAAGTGATCGAGGCGCACTGGCTGTTCGGCGCGACGCACGAGCGCATCGAGGTGGTCATCCATCCGGAGAGCGTCATCCATTCGCTGGTCGAGTACGTTGATGGCAGCGTGCTCGCTCAGCTCGGCAATCCCGACATGCGCACGCCGATCGCGCAGGCGCTGGCCTATCCCGAGCGTGTCGATGCCGGTGTCGATGCGCTCCAGCTCGCGCGCATCGGTGCGCTGACGTTCGCGGCGCCGGACCTCGATCGATTTCCCTGCCTCGCGCTCGCTTACGGCGCGCTCGATGCGGGCGGCACGGCGCCCGCGGTGCTCAACGCGGCCAACGAGGTCGCCGTTGCGGCGTTCCTCGAAGGACGCATCCGCTACACCGACATCGCGCCGGCGTGCGCCGAGGCGCTCGCACGCCTTCCGGCATCCCCCCTCGCCACGCTGGACGACGCGCTCGCGGCCGACGCGGCTGCTCGCGCCGCGACCCGGACCTGGCTCAAACTACCGCCGCTCGCCGCCTGATGGACATCATCGGAAAAGCCCTCGCCTTCCTCGTTGTGCTCGGCGTCCTCGTCGTAATCCACGAGCTCGGCCATTTCCTGGTGGCGCGCTGGTGCGGCGTGAAGGTGCTGCGCTTTTCCGTCGGCTTCGGCAGGATCGTCTGGTCGCGCCGCCTGGGTGATGACCGGATCGAGTGGGCAATCGGTGCGATTCCGCTGGGCGGGTACGTGAAGATGGCGGACGAGCGCGAAGGCGACGTCGCGCCCGTCGATCTGCCCCGCGCCTTCAATCGGCAGAGCGTCGGCAAGCGGATCGCGATCGTCGCCGCCGGACCGATCGCAAACCTGCTCCTCGCGGTGCTGCTCTTCGCGGGCACGTACGTCGCCGGGATTCCGGGCCAGAAGGCGCTGCTGGCCGAACCTCCGGTCGGTACCGCGGCCGCGGCTGCCGGCGTGCGCGACGGCGATCTGGTCACCGCCGTCGACGACCAGCCGGTGAAGAGCTGGCAGGATCTGCGCTGGCGCCTGCTCCGCATCTCCGGGGCGGCCGACGCCGCGCTCACGATCGAGCGTCCCGACGGCTCGCACGCGACACGCGTGCTGTCGCTCGCGTCGGTCACGTCCGCCGACTGGGAGGCGAACTTCATGCCGCTGCTTGGCCTGAAGGCCGACTTCGGCGCGCCGGTCATCGACGAGGCGGTTGCGGAGAAGCCCGCCGCGCGCGCGGGGCTCAAACCCGGCGACCGGATTGTCGCGGTGGACGGAAATCCGGTTCGTTCACCGGCCGACGTCGCACAGGCCACCAACGCGAAGCCGGCGGCGCCGGTCGTGTTCCGCATCGCGCGCGGCGGCAGCGAGTTCGACGCGACGGTCACGACGGAGGCCGTGGAGCAGGGGGGGCGCCGCGTCGGCATCGTCGGCGTGCGCCTCAAAGTCGATTCCGAGATTGCGGCGCGGCTCGCGATCACGGTGCGTTACGGCGTGCTCGATGCGCTCGGCGCTGGCGTGCGCAAGACCTGGGAACTGTCGGTGTTCACGCTGAAGATGATGGGGCGCATCCTCATCGGCGAAGCCTCGGTGAAGAACATCAGCGGACCGATCACGCTCGCGGACTATGCCGGGCAATCGGCGCAGGCGGGAACGCTCGTCTTCGTCGGCTATCTCGCGCTCATCAGCATCAGTCTCGGCGTGCTCAATCTGCTGCCCGTTCCGCTGTTGGATGGGGGGCATTTGCTGTATTATTTTGCCGAAATCGCCAAAGGCAGTCCTGTCTCCGACCGCGCATTCGAGGTCGGGCAGCGCATCGGCATGGCCGTGCTGGCGGTATTGATGGCACTGGCCCTGTTCAATGACCTCTCCCGTTTGTTCTGATCAGCGCCGGCGCCGTGCGCCCGCGGCGGGACGTACGGGGTGCCCGCGGGCCGGTCCGGATGCCGGTCGCATCCGCAAGCTCTCGGCATTGCTGGCCGCGCTGTTCGCGACGACCGTCGCGCACGTTGCCGTCGCGTTCGAACCGTTCGTCGTGAAGGACATCCGCGTCGAGGGCGCGCAGCGCACCGAGGCGGGCACCGTATTTTCGTATCTGCCGATCAAGGTTGGCGATCGCGTCGACGACGAACGTGCGGCGCAGGCAGTGAAGGCGCTGTTCGCGACCGGGTTCTTCCGCGACGTCCGGCTCGAAGTGCAGGACGGCATCCTGCTCGTCGTCGTGCAGGAGCGGCCGACCATCAGCCGCGTCGACATCGCGGGCAACAAGGAATTCGACACCGAAACCCTCAAGAAGGCGCTGAAGGACATCGGTCTCGCCGAGGCGCGCATCTTCGACCGCTCCGCACTGGACCGCGCGGAGCAGGAGATGAAGCGGCAGTACATCACACGCGGCAAGTACGCGGCGAAGGTGACCACGACGGTGACGCCGCAGGAGCGCAACCGTGTCGCGATCAACTTCACGGTCGAGGAAGGCGAGTCGGCCAAGATCGCGCGCATCAACATCGTCGGCAACAAGGCGATCCCCGAGAAGACGCTGCTCGGCGAAATGACGCTGACCACGCCCGGCTGGACCACGTGGTACACGAAGAACGACCAGTATTCCAAGCAGAAGCTGCAGGCCGATCTGGAGAAGGTGCGCAGCTACTACGCGAACCGCGGCTATCTCGAATTCAACGTCGACTCCACGCAGGTGTCGATCACGCCCGACAAGGAAGACATCTACATCACGGTCAACGTGACCGAAGGGCCGCAGTACCAGGTGTCGGAAGTGCGGCTGGCCGGCGAACTGATGGTGCCGGAGGCAGAACTGGTGCAGCTGGTTCAGCTGCGACCCGGCGACGTCTATTCGCGCGACAAGCTGCAGGCGTCGGTGAAGCAGATCAGCGACCGCATCGGCGCCGAGGGCTACGCGTTCGCCAACGTCAACGCGATTCCGGAGATCGACAAGGTCAAGCAGAAGGCCGCGTTCACGATCTACGTCGACCCGGGCCGCCGGGTCTACGTGCGCAAGATCAACATCAGCGGCAACGTCCGCACCCGCGACGAGGTGATCCGCCGTGAAATTCGGCAGCTCGAAGCGGCCTGGTACGACAGTGCGCGAATCGACCGCTCGAAGGTCCGCATCAGGCGCCTGGGCTACTTCGACGACGTCAACATCGAAACGCCGCCGGTGCCCGGCACGACCGACCAGGCGGACGTCGAGGTGACCGTCGTCGAGCGCTCGACCGGCAGTCTCAACGCCGGCATCGGTTATTCCAGCGCGGACAAGCTGGTGTTCAACGCGTCGGTGTCGCAGCAGAACATCTTCGGCAGCGGCAATGCGCTCATCGCGGCGCTGAACACGAGCAAGTACTCGCAACTCTATTCGGTGGCATTCACCGAACCCTACTGGACGGTCGATGGCGTCTCGCGGACCCTCGAGGTCTACCAGCGCAACGTCGACCCGACCGGGCTCGCCGTGTCGCAATACTCGTCGAGGACGCTCGGCGCCGCTGCCGCATTCGGGATCCCGATCACCGAGACGGACAACTTCCAGCTCGGCTTCCGCGTCGAGCACACCAGCCTCGGGTTGTTCAGCAACAGCCCGTCGCTGTACATCAACTTCGTCAACCAGTTCGGCTCGGTGACGAACAGCTATATCGTGTCCGGCGGCTGGTCGCGTGACACCCGCGACGACATCCTCTATCCTACGCGGGGCCGGCTGCAGAGCATCCTGGCGGAAGTCGGTTTGCCGTTCGGCGACCTGGCTTACTACAAGGTGAACTACCTGCATCAGTGGTTCGTGCCCGTATACTCCGACTGGGTGTTGATGCTGCGGGGCGATTTCGGGTACGGCGACGGCATCGGCGACAAGCCGCTGCCGTTCTACAAGGCGTACTACGCCGGAGGTGTCGGGTCGGTCCGCGGCTACGATACGAGTTCGCTGGGTCCGCAGGACATCTACGGCAACGTCATCGGGGGCAAGCGCAAGATCGTCGGCAACGCGGAGATCTTCTATCCGATCCTCAAGGGCGACAAATCCGTGCGGGCGAGTGCCTTCTTCGACGTCGGACAGATCTACGCCGAGGGAACGCAGCCCGACTACGAGTCGTTCCGGTACTCGGCGGGCGTCGGACTCGCGTGGAATTCGCCGGTCGGCCCGCTCAAGTTCAGCTACGCGATCCCGCTCAAGACGATGCCGCGCGACCGCCTCCAGCGCTTCCAGTTCCAGGTCGGTACCGTGTTCTGACCGGCTCCGGCCAATCATGCAGGAGAGTCACGTGAACCGCAGCTTCCACCGCATCGCCGGCGCCCTGTTCGCCGCCGCCGCGTTCGCGCTCGCCGGCGCCGCGACGGCGCAGGCGGCCGACTACAAGATCGGCTTCGTGAACACGGAGCGGCTGTTCCGCGAGGCGACCCCCGCGAAGCGCGCGCAGCAGAAGCTCGAGAAGGAATTTGCCGCCCGCGACGCCGATATCCAGAAAGTGAGCAAGCAGGTGCGCGACCTCCAGGCGGCCCTCGAGAAGGACGGTGCAACGATGTCCGAGCCGGAGCGCCGCAACAAGGAACGCGATCTCGCCAACCTTTCGCGCGACCTGCAGCGCACCCAGCGCGAGTTCCGCGAGGATCTCAACCTGCGGCGCAACGAGGAACTCGCCAGCGTCCAGGAACGCGCGAACAGGGTGATCCAGCAGATCGCCGAGGCCGAGAAGTTCGACCTGATCCTGCAGGATCCGGTCGTGTACGCCAGCCAGCGGATCGACATCACCGAAAAGGTGATCAAGGCGCTGGCCGACAAGTAAGGCGCGGCGGGGCCCGCGCGATGCCGAACGCCACCGCCGGGCTCCCGCTCCTCGAGCTCGCGGCCCGCACTGGGGCCGCGGTCGAGGGCGACGGCGCGGTTCGCATCCATCGGGTCGCCACGCTCGAGTCGGCCGGGCCGGGCGCGATTGCGTTCCTCTCCAACCCGAAATACCGCGCGCAACTTCTTGCCACGCGCGCGTCGGCCGTCATCGTTGCACCGGGTGTCGCAACGCCGGCGGCGCTGCCGCGCCTTGTCGCGCGCAATCCCTATGCGACGTATGCGAAGGTCGCCGCGATCCTGCACCCGGTTGCGGCGCCAGCGCCCGGCATTCATCCGTCCGCGGTGGTCGATCCGGGCGCACGCATCGCACCGACCGCGGCCGTGGGCCCGCTCGCGGTGGTCGGGCGCGGAGCCGTCATCGGCGAACGGACGTGGATCGGTCCGGCGTGCGTGATCGGCGAGGACGCCGCGATCGGCGACGACGGATGGCTGCACGCGAACGTCACGGTCTATGCGCGCTGCGTCGTCGGGCCGCGTGCCGTGATCCACGCCGGCGCCGTCGTCGGGGCCGACGGCTTCGGCATGGCCGAGGAGGCGGGGCGCTGGCTCAAGATTCCGCAGGTCGGCCGTGTCGTGATCGGCGCCGACGTCGAAATCGGCGCCAACACCACCATCGATCGCGGTGCGATCGAGGACACCGTCGTCGAGGACGACGTGAAGATCGACAATCAGGTCCAGGTCGCGCACAACTGCCGCATCGGCAGCCACACGGCGATTGCCGGCTGCGTCGGCATCGCGGGCAGTGCGCACATCGGTCGCAACTGCAAGATCGGCGGGGCCGCGATGATCGGGGGCCACATCGAGATCGCCGACGGCACCGTGGTGTCGGCGGCCACGCAGGTCTACGATTCGATCCGGACACCGGGTGTGTACACGGCGGCGTTCCCGGCGCTGCCGCATCGCGAATGGCGCCAGGTCGCCTCGCACCTGCGGCGTCTGCGCGGTCTGGCCGAGCGCGTGCGCTCGCTCGAGCGGGCGGCAGGCCAGGACACGGGCACCGGCGACCCGCATCAGGAGGAAGCATGACCACAACCGACGCCAACGGCGCGATGGACATCAACGAGATCATGCGCTGGCTGCCGCACCGGTATCCGTTCCTCCTCGTCGACCGGATCACGGTCTGCGAGCCCGGCAAGCTCATCCGCGGCATCAAGAACGTGACGATGAACGAGCCGTACTTCGAGGGTCATTTTCCCGGCTATCCGGTGATGCCGGGCGTGCTGGTGATCGAGGCGCTGGCGCAGATCGCCTCGCTGCTCGCGTGGAAGATCATCGGCGCGCAACCCGGTGGCGACCAGCTCATCTTTTTCGCCGGCATCGACAACGCCCGCTTTCGCCGGCAGGTCGTGCCCGGCGATCAGCTGGTGCTCGAGGCCGAGGTGAAGCGGATGGTGCGCGGGATCGGCAAGTTCGCGGCGCGGGCGAAGGTCGGCGACGAGATTGCCGCCGAGGCCGATCTGCTTGCGGTGCTGCGCACGACGAACGGCGCCACCGCGGAGCGCTGACCGGCATGCCGCGAATCCATCCGACGGCGCTCGTCGACCCGGGTGCGGATCTGGCGGCGGATGTCGAGATCGGCGCCTATACGGTTGTCGGCCCGCAGGTCACGATCGGACCGGGCACGGTCATCGGTCCGCACGTCGTGCTGGCCGGACGCACGTCGCTCGGGGCGCGCAACCGCGTGTTCCAGTTCGCATCGCTGGGCGACATTCCGCAGGACCGCAAGTACGGCGGCGAACCGACGACGACGACCATCGGCGACGACAACGTGTTTCGCGAGTACGTCAGCGTCCACGCCGGCACGGCGCAGGATCGAGGCAACACCGCGATCGGCGACGGGAACTGGTTCCTGGCCTATGCACACATCGCGCACGACTGTGTGGTCGGCGACCGCACGACCTTTTCCAACAACGCCCAGATCGCCGGTCACGTCCACATCGACGACTGGGCGGTGCTGGGGGCCTTCGCCGGCGTGCACCAGTTCTGCCGCGTCGGCGCACACGTGATGGTCGCCGCCTTCTCCGTCGTGCTGCAGGACGTGCCGCCGTACGTCACCGTGCAGGGCTATCCGGCCAAACCGCACGGCACCAACAGCGAGGGTCTGCGACGCCGCGGTTTTTCCGCCGCGGACATCCTCGCCATCCGCCGGGCCTACAAGACGATCTATCGCGGCGGAAGACCACTCGACGAGGCGAAGGCGGAGCTCGTCGAAGCGGCGCGGACGATGCCGGTGCTCGATCCGCTCGTCGCGTTCCTCGACCAGCCCGGACGTGGCATCGTCCGCTGATTGCGCCGGCACGCCGATGCGCGACACGATCGCCTCCGCGCGCCCGGTCACGATCGGCATCGTTGCCGGCGAAGCGTCGGGCGACGCGCTGGCGGCGACGCTGATCCGGGCGGTGCGCGCGCGCCTGCCGCAGGCCCGGTTCGTCGGCATCGGGGGGCCGCGGATGCAGGCCGCGGGCTGTGAGGCGTGGTACCCGCTGGAAACCCTCTCTGTCCGCGGCTTCGTCGAGGTCCTGGGGCGACTTCCCGAACTCGTCGCGATCCGGCGCGCGCTGGCGCGGCGCCTGGTCGCCGAGCCCGTCTCCCTGTTCGTCGGGGTCGATGCTCCCGATTTCAATCTCGGCCTCGAAAGAGCGCTCAAGCGACGCGGCGTGCGCACGATGCATTTCGTCAGCCCGTCGGTATGGGCGTGGCGGCGCGAGCGCGTCGCCAGGATCGGTCGTTCGGTCCACCGGATGCTCGCGTTGTTTCCGTTCGAGCCGCCCCTCTACGAGGCAGCCGGCGTGCCCGTGACTTTCGTCGGCCACCCGCTGGCGCAGGACGCCGCCGTGTCGGGCTCGCGACGCGAGGCGCGTGAGCAGCTGAAGCTGCCGCCGGCGCAGCCGGTGTTCGCGTTGCTGCCGGGCAGCCGCGCCTCGGAGCTCGACATGCACGGCGATCTCGTGCTGCAGACGGCCGCGGCGCTTCACGCGGTGCGCCCCGACGCGCGCTTCCTCGTGCCGCTGGCCACGCGCCCGACGCGCGACCGGTTCGAGGCGGCGCTCTATCGCCTGGGACTGGACAAGCTGCCGCTGACGCTCCTCTACGGCCATGCGACCGACGCGATGCGTGCCGCCGATGTCGCGCTAGTCGCCTCCGGCACGGCCACGCTCGAAGCGGCACTGGCCCGTTGCCCGCACGTCATCTTCTATCGGGTCAACGCGCTGACGGCGCGCATCGTCAGGCGCAAGCTGCTCCTGCCCTGGGTCGGGTTGCCCAATGTGCTCGCGGGACGCTTTGTCGTGCCCGAACTGCTGCAGGACGACGCCACCGTCGACAACCTTGCCCAGGCGGCGCTCAACCTGTACGACGACACGGTGACGCGGCGTCGCCTCGAGGCATTGTTCGCCGGCTTCGCCGCGTCGCTGGCGGCCGACACCGGCACGCTCGCGGCCGATGCGGTGGCGCAGGAACTGCGCGCCGCGGGCGTGGCGGTGTAGGAAGCGATGCCGCGGCTCGTTGCGGGCATCGACGAAGCCGGACGGGGTCCACTCGCCGGCCCGGTGTTCGCTGCCGCCGTGATCCTCGATCCGGCCCGCCCGATCGACGGGCTGCGCGATTCGAAGCTGCTTACCGCACCGGCACGCGATCGCCTCGCCGTCGCGATTCGTGCGCATGCGCGCGCGTGGTGCGTCGCTTCCGCCGACGTCGTCGAGATCGACTCGCTCAACATCCTGCAGGCGACGCTGCTGGCGATGCGCCGCGCGATCGACGGGCTCGGCGTTCCCCCGGACGAGGCGCTCGTGGACGGCAACCACTGCCCGACGCTGGTGTGTCGGGCGCGAGCGATCGTCAAGGGCGATCGCGACGTCGCCGTCATCTCGGCGGCGTCGATTCTCGCCAAGACGGCGCGGGATGCGCTGCTGGTCGAGCTCGACGGAGCCTACCCCGGATACGGCTTCGCGCGGAACAAGGGCTACGGCACGGCCGAGCATCTGGCTGCGCTCGCGCGTCTCGGGCCGTCGCCGGTGCACCGGCGAAGCTTCGCACCGGTCGCGCAGTCGGCACTCGATTTCGGGTGACGCGTGTCAGGCCCTGCCGAGTTCGTTCCAGTATTCGTAGTGCGCGGTGTTGACGAGCGAGACGCGGTACTCGACCGGCACTTCGTTGTAGGTCAGCGCGACGCGGCGGATCTGCAGCAGCGGCGCGTTCCGTGGCACGGCGAGGAGCGCCGCGGTATCGGCGTCGGCCAGGGTCGCGCGCAGGCGTTCGCTGGTGCGCACCACGGAAACGCCGAAGGCTTCCTGGTAAAGGTTGTAGATCGTCGAGGGCCGGTCGCGGAACTGCCTCTCGGTGAGCCCCGGGAAGCGGGCCACGGGCAGAGCGATGTCGTCGACGATCACGGGCGCGCCGGCGAGCTGCAGCAGGTTGCGAACGCGGAACACCGGGTCACCGGCCTCGATGCCGAGCCTGTCGGCAGCGGTCCGATCGGCCTTGCCCCGCCCGAATTGCAGCAAGCGGACCTCCGGATACTGCTTCGGACCTTCCTCGGCGACGACGTGGAAGAAGTAGAACAGCAGCCGGTCACGGTTGTGGCTGGCGACGAAGGTTCCGCGGCCCTGCTGGCGGATAAGGATGTTCTCCGCGACGAGTTCGTCGATCGCCTTACGCACCGTGCCGATGCTGATGCCGAAGCGCTCCGACAACCGCCGCTCGGCGGGGATGGCCTCGCCGGGTTTCCACTCGCCGCGCGCCAGGAGCTCCATCATCTGCCGCTTGACGTCCTTGTACAGCGGCCCCGCCAGGGGGACGCCCGGTGAATGGGATTCGGGCAGGGGATCGGACATGGCTAGGCCGCGGGCGCCGGTGCGCGGCGGGACCGCAGCGCAGCGCAGCGTCGAGTGTAGCCAAGACGACCAAGTGATGCAAATCATCCATGTCATCTAGATGATATAGTTGACTGGCCTCGATGGCGGGGCTACGATCGCGGTGGACGGTTGCCGCGCGGCGCGACGCCGGCCCATCCCCAAGCAAGGAGCTCCCGATGATTCACTGCGTTTTGCACGATCCGCAGGACTCGGTCGCGGTCGTCGTCGTCGAAGGCATCACCGCCGGGACGACGCTCACCGGACTCATCCTGGACGAAGATCGGACGATCACGCTGCCCTGCGTGCAGGACATCCCGATCGGCCACAAGGTCGCATTGAAGGACATGGCCGTGGGCGACACCGTCGTCAAGTACGGTGTCGACATCGGCAAGGTCGTGCAGCCGATCAGGAAGGGCGAGCATGCCCATGTCCACAACATCAAGACCAAGCGCTGGTAGCAGGCGGCGCATACGGCCGTGATGCTTCGTTGCACACCCGGCGGCGGTGCTGGGCTACGTTCTCCGCTCCGCGCCGGGTGTGCGCGTCGCCTGACGACCGTCTGCTTGCCTGCACATTGACCGCCCACGCAAAGAAAGACATCCATGCAAACGACCTTCCTGGGTTACCGTCGCGAGAACGGCCGCGTCGGCGTGCGCAATCACGTCATCATTCTGCCGGTTGACGATCTGTCCAACGCCGCGTGCGAGGCGGTCGCCCACAACATCAAGGGCACGCTGGCGATCCCGCATCCCTACGGCCGGCTGCAGTTCGGCGCGGACCTCGATCTCCACTTCCGCACGCTGATCGGCACCGGGTCCAATCCCAACGTCGCCGCGGTGGTCGTCATCGGCATCGAGGAGCAGTGGACGAAAAAGGTCGTCGACGGCATCGCCGCCACGGGCAAGCCGGTGGCGGGTTTCGGCATCGAGCTTCACGGCGACCACGACACGATCATGCGGGCGTCGAAGGCGGCGCGGGAATACCTGCAATGCGCGAGCGAGAAACAACGCGTCGAGTGTTCCCTCGCGGACCTGTGGGTGTCCTGCAAGTGCGGCGAGTCCGACACGACTTCGGGCTGCGGCAGCAATCCGACGGTCGGCGACGCCTTCGACAAGCTTTACGCGGCGGGCTGCACGCTGGTATTCGGCGAGACGACCGAGCTGACCGGCGGCGAGCAGATCGTCGCCGCCCGCTGCCGCAACGACCAGGTCCGCAACGATTTCATGCGGATGTTCGATCGCTACCAGGACGTCGTGAACCGGCACAAGACGAGCGACCTGTCCGACTCGCAGCCGACCAAGGGCAACATCGCCGGCGGCCTCACGACGATCGAGGAAAAGGCCCTCGGCAACATCCAGAAGATCGGCAGGAAGTGCGTGGTCGACGGTGTGCTCGACAAGGCCGAGGCACCCACGGGCCCCGGTCTCTGGTTCATGGACAGCTCGTCGGCGGCGGCCGAGATGGTGACCTTGTGCGCCGCATCGGGCTACGTCGTCCATTTCTTCCCGACCGGGCAGGGCAACGTCATCGGCAACCCGATCCTGCCGGTGATCAAGATCTGCGCGAATCCGCGCACGGTGCGCACGATGAGCGAGCACATCGACGTCGACACCTCGGGCCTGCTGCAGCGCGAAATCACGATGAGCGAGGCCGGCGACAGGCTCCTCGCGATGATGTTCCGGACGGCCAACGGACGGCTCACGGCAGCCGAGGCGCTCGGTCATCGGGAGTTCGTGTTGACGCGCCTCTACGAGAGTGCGTGAGGCACAGCCGGGAGAGCCGCTGAAGCCCGAGGAGCGCGCGGCACCCGGTCCTGCGGCGCCGCACCAGCGCGCGGACGGTCGGCGCGACCGGGCGGAGCGCCATTTTCGCGGGGTGCATGCGAGGGGACCGTCGGGCCGACGTCGGGAGCGCTCGCCCCTATAATCGGCGTTCCCCGCCCAACCAAGGAGGAAACATCATGCCCGGGATGTTGCTGAAGGCCGCACTGACCGTTGCGCTCGCGCTGGCGGCCGTCGCCGCGCGCGCGGAACTTGCCGAGATCAAGGTTGCCCAGCAGTACGGCATCAGCTACCTGCCGCTGATGATCATGGAGGACCAGAAGCTGATCGAGAAGCACGCGAAGGCCGCCGGACTCGACGTCACGGTCGGCTGGACCAAGTTCGCCGGCGGCAACGTGATGAACGACGCGCTGCTCTCGAACAGCCTTCAGTTCGCCTCGGGTGGCGTCGGGCCGCTGGTCACGCTGTGGGCGCGCACGAAGGGCAATCTCGACGTCAAGGCGGTGTCGGCGATCAACTCGATGCCGCTCTACCTCAACACGCGCAATCCGAACGTCAAGACGATCCGGGATTTCACCGACAAGGACCGCATCGCGCTGCCCGCAGTGAAGGTTTCGATCCAGGCCGTCACCCTGCAGATGGCGGCGGAGAAGGCATTCGGCGAGGGCCAGCAGAACAGGCTCGACCCGCTGACGGTGTCGATGTCGCATCCGGATGCGCAGACGGCGCTCCTGTCCGGTGCCAGCGAGATCACCGCGCATTTCAGTTCGCCGCCGTTCCAGTATCAACAGCTGGAAAAACCCGGCATCCACACCGTGCTCAATTCCTACGACGTGCTGGGCGGCCCCGCGACGTTCAACGTGGTCTGGACGACGTCGAAGTTCCGCAACGAGAATCCGAAGCTCTACGATGCGTTCGTGAAGGCGCTCGACGAGGCCACCGCCATCATCAACCGCGACAAGAAGGCCGCGGCCGAGAACTACCTGCGGCTGTCGAAGGACAAGGGCACGGTGCAGGACATCCTGGCGATGCTCAACGATCCTCTGATCGTCTACACGACGACGCCGCAGAACGTGACGAAGTACGTCGAATTCATGCTCAAGACCGGCGCGATCAAGACGCGACCGGACTCGTGGAAGGACCTCTTCTTTCCCAACGTGCACGGGTTGCCCGGCAGCTGAGCCGCCAACCGATGTCGACGCCATCCCTTCCGGATCTCGATGCGATCCGCGCCGCCCATGCGCGAATCGCGCCGTACGTCCACCGGACGCCGGTGCTGACCTGCCATGGGCTCGACGAGGCGGTCGGCGCCCGGTTGCACTTCAAGTGCGAGAACCTGCAGAAGATCGGTGCGTTCAAGGCGCGCGGGGCCACGAACGCGGTGTTTTCCCTCCCCGGGTCCGATGCGCGCCGCGGTGTGGTGACCCATTCTTCGGGCAATCACGGCGCAGCGCTCGCGTATGCGGCTGCCCGACGCGGCGTCCCCGCCTGGGTCGTGATGCCGGAAAGCGCACCGGTGGTGAAGCAGGACAACGTGCGTCGCTTCGGTGCGACGATTCGCTTCTGCGCGCCGACGCTCGCCGCGCGGGAGGCAGCCTGCGCCGAAATCGGTCGCGAGACCGGCGCGACCCTGATCCATCCCTTCGACAACGAACACGTGATCGCAGGGCAGGGAACCGCCGCGCTGGAGCTCCTCGACGACGTGCCGGACCTCGATGTGGTCGTGGCGCCCGTCGGCGGCGGAGGGCTGTTGTCGGGTACTGCGATCGCGGCGAAGTCACTGCGGCGGGACACGCGGGTCTGGGGCGCCGAGCCGGCGAACGCCGATGACGCGGCGCGCAGCTTCCGTTCGGGGCGCGTCGAGCCACTGCCGGCGACGACGACGATTGCCGACGGTCTGCGCACCACGCTGTCGCTGCGCACCCTCGGCGCGATCCGGGCGCACGTCGACGCGATCGGCACCGCCAGCGAGGAGGGGATCGTGCGCGCGATGCGTGCGACATGGGAGCGGATGAAGATCGTCATCGAACCGTCGTCCGCGGTGCCTCTGGCCTGCCTCCTCGAACGCACGCTGGCGGCACCGGGCGCGCGAATCGGCGTCATCGTGTCCGGCGGCAATGTCGACCTCGACCGCCTGCCGTGGCAGTCCTGACCGGGGCGCTCGTGACCGCGCCCCTGCTCGACGTGCGCGGCGTGACGCTGCAATACAAGACGAAAGACCATCTCGTCACCGCCACGTGGCGCGTCGATTTCTCGGTGTTCCGCTCCGACCGGTTCATCCTGCTGGGGCCTTCCGGTTGCGGCAAGTCGACGCTGCTCAAGGCGGTGGGTGGCTATCTGCCGCCCGTCGAAGGCGAGATCCGGCTAAAGGGCGAGATCGTGAGAAAGCCCGGCCCGGACCGGATGATGGTGTTCCAGGAATTCGATCAGCTGCTGCCCTGGAAGACGGTGCGCGAGAACGTGCTGTTTCCGCTGGTGGCCAGCGGCAAGCTTTCCGGCCGCGCGGCGCAGGAGAAGGCGGCCGACGCGATCGCGAAGGTCAACCTCACGAAGTTCGCCGACAGCCTGCCGCACACGCTTTCCGGCGGAATGAAGCAGCGCGTCGCCATTGCGCGCGGGATGGCGATGGAGCCGGACATTCTGCTGATGGACGAGCCCTTCGCCGCGCTCGACGCGCTGACGCGGCGCAAGATGCAGGACGAACTCCTGCAGCTGTGGGACGACACGCGATTCACCGTCCTGTTCGTCACGCACTCGATTCCGGAAGCCATCAAGATCGGCAACCGCATCCTTCTGCTGTCGCCGCATCCGGGTCAGGTCAAGGCGGAATTGAACAGCCTGGCGCGCGATGCGGCGCAGACAGACCCGGAAGGCCTGCAGGCGCTCGAGAAGAGAATCCACGCGATGCTGTTCGCGGACGCGATCGAGGAGGTGCCCGCTCATGACTGACACTGCGACGCCCATTCGCTCGGAGGTGATCCGGCAGCCCGTCGCTGCGTCGACCTTCGGCGTGGTCGAGAAGCCGCTGACCGCGTGGGAGAAGGTGACCAACGTCGGCGCGGCACGCAAGCTCGCGATCCTGTTCCTGCTGGCGCTGATCTGGGAACTCTACGCGCGCTGGCTCGGCAATCCGCTGCTGGTGCCGACGTTCGGGGCGACGGTGCGGGCCTTCCTCGACGCGATCGCCAGTGGCGAACTGCCGCAGAAGGCCGCGACGTCGCTCAAGGTGCTGCTGACGGGCTATGCGATCGGCATCGCCTGCGCTGCGGTGCTCACGGTCGTCGCGATCACGACGCGCGTCGGCACCGACCTTCTCGAGCTTCTCACCTCGATGTTCAATCCGCTGCCGGCGATCGCGCTGCTGCCGCTCGCGCTGATCTGGTTCGGGCTGGGTTACGGGAGCATCGTGTTCGTCATTGTCCACTCGGTGCTGTGGGCGGTCGCGCTCAATACGCATTCCGGCTTCCTCTCGGTGTCGAACACGCTGCGGATGGTCGGACGCAACTATGGCCTGTCCGGGCTTTCGTACGTCGGCGCCATCCTCATCCCGGCCGCCTTTCCCAGCATTCTCACCGGGCTCAAGATCGGCTGGGCATTCGCATGGCGGACGCTGATCGCGGCGGAGCTGGTGTTCGGCGTGTCGTCGGGATCGGGTGGTCTGGGCTGGTTCATCTACGAGAACAAGAACCAGCTGGAAATCCCGGCGGTCTTCGCGGGACTCTTCACGGTCATCCTGATCGGGCTCGTCGTGGAGAACGTCGTGTTCCGCACCGTCGAGGCGCGCACCGTCCGCCGCTGGGGCATGCAGCACTAGACCGGCCTGGAGGCCACGCATGGCAACCCACCTTCCCACCACGCCGTATCCGCGCTTTCATCTCGCGTTTCCGGTCACCGATCTCGAGCTCGCGCGCCGCTTCTACGGCGAGTTCCTCGGCTGCGCCGAGGGCCGCGCGTCGGACGAGTGGGTGGACTTCGATTTTCACGGGCACCAGATCGTCGCGCACAAGGTCGCGGCGTCCGACATGGCCGAAGCGACGAGCCTGGTCGACGGTCATCGCGTTCCGGTCCGCCACTTCGGCGTGATCCTGGATCTGCCGGCGTGGGAGGCGCTCGCCGCCCGGCTCAAGGCGGCCGGCACCACGTTCATCATCGAACCCTATGTCCGCTTCCGGGGCCTGCCCGGCGAACAGGCGACGATGTTCTTCCTCGACCCGTTCGGCAATGCACTCGAATTCAAGGCATTCGGCAATCCCGGTCTGCTTTTCGCGAAAAATCCCTGATCCCATGCGCATCGTCATCGCCGAATTCATGGACGCCGCCGCGGTCGCGTCGCTCGCCGCAGCCCACGACACGCTCTACGACAAGGACCTCGTCGATCGTCGCGCAGAACTGCTTGCGCAGCTGGCCGGCGCCGACGCGCTGATCGTGCGCAATCGCACGCAGGTCGATGCCGGGCTCATCGCGGCGGCGCCGCGGCTCAGGGTCGTCGGGCGGCTCGGCGTCGGGCTCGACAACATCGACGTGGAGGCGTGCAAGGCGCGCGGCATCGAGGTGATTCCGGCAACGGGGGCCAATGCGCTGGCCGTCGCGGAATACGTGATCGGCACGGCAATGCTGCTGTTGCGCGGGGCATACCTGTCGACGGCGGCGGTGGGCGAGGGCAGGTGGCCGCGCGGGCCGCTGTCGAACGGCCGTGAAATCGCCGGCAAGACACTGGGTGTGATCGGCTTCGGCGGCATCGGCCGGCTGACCGCGCGGCTCGCGCGCGGACTTTCCATGCGCAGCATCGGCTTCGACCCGCAGCTGCCGGCGTCCTCGCCGGTGTGGGCCGAGGAGGCGACGGCTCCGCGTACGCTCGCCGAGGTGCTGGGGGAGGCCGACGTGGTGACGCTGCACGTGCCATTGACGCCGGCCACGCGCAACCTGATCGACGCGGCGCGACTCGCGGCGATGAAACGCGACGCGATCCTGATCAACACCGCGCGCGGCGGGGTGGTCGACGAGGCGGCGCTGGCCGCCGCACTGAAGGCCGGCACGCTGGGCGGGGCGGCGCTGGACGTCTTCGATCGCGAGCCGCTGCCGGCCGGTTCGCCCCTCGCCGGTTGTGCGAATCTCGTGCTCACGCCGCACATTGCCGGCGTGTCGCGGGAGGCCAACGCGCGCGTGTCGACGATGATCGCCGATCTCGTGGCCAAACGCCTCGCCGGCCAGAGCTAGAGGACTGTCATGCCACGCTTCTCGCTGAACGATCTGGAGTCGCTCGCCGAGCGGGCGCTGCGGCGCGCAGGCGCCAATCCGGCGATGGCCAGCGCGACGGCGCGTGCATTGGCGTATGCCGACAGTCAGGGGCTCGCATCGCACGGCGTGGCGCGGGTGCCGCAATACGCGACGCACCTCGGGAACGGACGCGCGGACGGCGACGCGCGGCCGGCCGTGGTCGCGGCCAAGGGCGGCGCCGTGCTCGTCGACGCGCGCTGCGGCCTGGCGTTTCCGGCCTGTGCATTGGCCATCGACGAGGCCATCAAGCGGGCGGGTGAATTCGGCGTCGCGTTCGCCGGGGTCACGAACAGCCATCACTTTGGCGTGGCCGCCTGGCATCTGGAGCCGGTCGGGGAGGCAGGCCTGGTCGGTCTCGCGATGGGGAACTCGCCGTCGGCGATGCCGGTGGCCGGCGGGAAGCGGCCGTTGCTGGGCACCAATCCCATCGCGGCGACGTTCCCGCGGCGCGACGGTGCGCCGCTCCTCGTCGACCTGTCGTTGTCGGAGGTTGCGCGCGGCAAGCTGATGGTCGCCGCGAAGGAGGGAAAGCCGATCCCGCTCGGCTGGGCGCTCGACCGCGAGGGTCGGCCGACCACCGATCCTGGCGCCGGTCTGGAGGGCTCGATGCTGCCCGCGGGCGGGACCAAGGGCGCGATGCTCGCCTTCGTCGTCGAGTTGCTGGTGACGGCGCTCACCGGGGCCGCGATCGGCTTCGAGGCGAGTTCGTTCTTCGTCGACGCCGGCAATCGGCCCCGACTGGGGCAGGCGTTCCTCGTCGTTGATCCCGATGCAATGGCGGGACGCGAGGTCTATCTCGAGCGCGTGGAGACGCTGCTCACCGAGATGGCGAAGGATGCAGGCGTGCGGCTGCCCGGATCCCGCCGGCGCTCGCTCGCGGCGAAGGCGCGAGAAGAAGGTGTCGAGATTCCCCAGGCGCTCGCCGACCAGCTGACAAGGCTGGCGGGTTGAGTCGTCCGCGGATGACCCGGGTGACGCTGTGCTTCAGGCACGCGCGTCCGCGACGGTTTCGCGCAGCCGGTTGAACACCCCCGGTGCCGCCGCGACGACCTCGTTGGTGCGCAGGAAGTCCGCGCCACCGGCAAAATCGCCCACCCGGCCGCCCGCTTCCTTGACGATCAGCGCGCCCGCGGCGACGTCCCAGGGTTCGAGACTCATCGCCCAGAAGCCGTCGAGCCGGCCGGCGGCGAGATAGCAAAGATCGAGCGCACAGGCGCCGGCGCGGCGCACCCCTGCGCAGCGCGCGACCACGGCATTGAACGTCGGCAGGTAGGCTGCCATCCGCGGGCTCGCGCGCGGCGGGAACATGGTGCCGACCAGTGCCGCATCGAGTTCGAGGCACGCCGACACGCGCAGCGGCGCCCCGTTCAGATGCGCGCCCTTGCCGCGGATGGCGGTGAACATCTCGTCGCGCACCGGGTCGAGGACCACCGCGTGCGTGATCTCCGTGCCGTGCGTCAATGCGATCGACACCGCGTAGTACGGATAGCCGTGCACGAAGTTCACGGCGCCGTCGATGGAGTCGACGATCCACCTGAACGCGGCCCTCGTGCCGCGCGGGCCCGCGTCGGCAAGCTGGTCCACGATCGCCCGGGATTCCTCGCCGATAATCGCGTGCTCCGGAAATGCCGCGCGCAGCGTCGCGATGATCGCGTTCTCGGCTTCGGTATCGGCATCGGTGACGATGGCGCCGTGCTCTTTCGCGTGCGAGGGCAGGCGTTTCAGGTCGCGGGCGGCATCGACGATCACGGCGGCGGCCCGGCGGGCGGCGCGCACCGCGACCGCGAGGACCGGGTCGTTGATCGTTGCGCTCACCGGCCACCCTCGTTGAGCTCTTCCTGCTCGAGCAGCAGGTAGGTTCCGTAGGCGTTGATGCGGTTCGCCTGCTCGAAGGCGGGCAAGCCGGAGAAGCGCGACCAGTCGGTCTTCGCGTAGGCTTCGTCGAAGGGTTCGAAGTCCTTCACCGCGCGCCCCATCGTCGTGCGCAGGTACAGGAGGTAGTCACGGGTCAGCGCGAGATCGCGCTCGACGTCGGTGGATGGGGCGCCGTGGCCGGGTATGACGATCGCCGGGCGCACCGCGATCATCTTGTCCATTGCCTTCAGCCAGCCCTTGCTGTCGGCATTGCCGACGAACGGGAGCCGGCCGGCGAACACCAGGTCGCCGGCGAAAAGCACGCGGTCTTCGACGACATGCAGCATGGTGTCCTCCGGCGAGTGCGCGCCTCCGACGTACAGGAGTCTGAACGTCAGGCCGCCCAGCCGGAAGTCGGTGTCGCCATCGAACCAGAAGTCCGGCGGCACGACGCGGGTGTTCTCGTCGACCCACGGGAAAAGCTCCGCGCGCCGCTGCGCGAGGCGATCCACCGCCTGGCTCGACGTGAGGTAGAGCTCCGCCTTGCGCTGCGCCCACACCTCGACCCCGAGCGCCTTGAATGCCTGCAGGCCGTAGATGTGGTCGGCATGGTAGTGCGAGACGATCACTCGCCGGATCGGCTGCGCGGTAATCCTCCGGATCGCGGCGATCATCGCCTGGCCGAGCGCCGGGGTGCCCAATGCATCGAACACGACGACACCGTCGGTGGTGACGACGAAGCCGGCGTTGGACATGAAGCCCCGGTTCGCGGCACTCGCGGCGCCCGACTCGCCCTGGAACACCCAGCAGTGCGGCGACACCTGCCGCGGTGTCAGGACGGGATCGTCGCCGGCCCGGACGACCCCGACGCCGGCGACGAACGCGAGCAACGACAGCAGCAGAAGGAGTGCGCGGCGTAGTGATGACGATTGCATGGCGTCGATTGTAGCGCCCGCCGCGGGCGGACGCGGAAGGCTCAGGTCGGTGCGGGGTTCACCCGGTATCGCGCGATGAAGCGCCGGTCGATGCGATCCTTCCACCGCCACACCCACGCGCCACTGGCCGTGAACGGCCCGCGCGACGCGATGGCCTGACGATCGCCGGTGGAGATGAGCGCGAGCGCCTGCCGCTGCGGAACGAAACGGTGCAGCGGTTGGTCGCGAGCGGCACGCAGCAGGTTTGCCAGCAGCGGCGGCCCTTGCCGCACCGCGTAGACGCCGGATTTCGGTCGCGGGTGGTGATGCTGGCTCGCGCAGTCGCCCACGGCGAAGACGTACGGATGCGACGTCGATTGCAGGTATTCATTGACCAGGACGAAGCCGCGGATGTCGCAGTCGAGTCCGGACGCGGCGGGCCACGGGCGTGCCGACGGCGGTGGTCGCCCAGAAGATGCGGTCGGCGGCGATGCGGCGGCGGCCGGTGGTGACGATGGCGCCGGCCTCGACGGCGCGCACCGGACTCGCGAGTTCGAGGACGACGTCGCGCGCGACCAGCACCCGGCCGAGTGCGCGGCGCACCGCCGGCGCGTGCTGCGGCAGCAGCTGCGGCACGTCGGTGACGAGCACGAAGCGCGGTGCGCGCGGGCCGAGATCCTCGGCGAAGCGATACTGCATCGCCAGCAGGATTTCGACGCCACCAGCGCCCCCGCCGACAACGGCGACCGTGCTTACGCGCTTAGCCGCGGCGTCCTTGCGCAGCGTTTCCCAGGCAACGAGAAAGCGCTCGACCGGCTTGACGCCGATGGCGTGCTGCGCAGCACCGGGGACGGACATGTCGGGGGCCGAACCGATGTCGAGGGACAGGAGATCGAACGGCACCGTGGTTGCGGTGGCAAGGCGCGCGACGCGCGCGTCGAGGTCGAGACGGACGACGCGGTCAGTGACGAAATGCACCCCGGCGGCCGTGGCAAGCGGTGGCAGGTCGATGAAGGCGTCGGAGCGCGCGTAGTGCCCCCCGACGAGGCCCGGCAGCATTCCGGAATAGGGCGTCTGCGCGTCGGGACTCACCAGTGTGACGCTGAGATCCGCAGGAGGCGCCAAAGCCAGACGGCGCAGGACCTCGACGTGCGCGTGGCCACCGCCGACAAGCAGCAACCGTTTTCGCGTCATCCGGCGACGACCTTCATGCCCAGCATCATGCCGGCGTCCTCGTGCTCCAGGTTGTGGCAGTGGAGGAGGTAGGTCTGCGGCGAGGGAAACGGCATCGTGAAGCGCAGCGCGACGCGTACGCTCTCGCCGGGCCATACGAGGACGGTGTCCTTCCAACCGAGATCGGTCGCCAGCCGACCGCGATCGTCGACGGCGAGCGCCCGCAGCGCGTCGGGAGAGGTCTCGCGCTCCAGCACGCGGAAATGGAAGCCGTGGACATGCATCGCGTGCGGCATGCTGGTGTAATAGTTGCGCAGCAGCCAGACTTCGGTGGTGTCGCGTACGACCTCCACCGGCGTCTCGCCGATCGCGAACACGCGATCGTTGATCCGCCAGCGCCCCTTGGCGTAACCGAGACGGAAGGCGCGGTCGCGGGCGCCGGTCACGTCGATCTCCGGCAACGCCGACAGCCGGGTTGGCAGCGTTGCCTGATTCTTGACTCGCTCGCGCACGCGCAGCGTGAGCAGCCGGCGAGGCGCGCCCTCCGGCCAGGTCTCGGCGACCGCGTTCGTCGGCGCCGTTTCGCCGCCGCTCGACGCCGGCGGCTTGAAATGCATCGGATCGAATGCGCGGGTTTCCAGCACCACGGCGTCGCCGACCGCTGCCGCGGAAAGGTCCAGGAGGACGTCCACGCGCTCGGCGGAGGAAACGAAACATTCGGTGCAGCGGGCCGGCTTGCCGAGCAGCCCACCGTCGGTGCCGAGCAGCGTAAAGGGCAGCGCGCTGCCGGCGGCGTCCGCGAAACCCAGGCGATAGGTCCGCGCGTTCGAGGCGTTGAGGATCCGGAACCGGTAGGCACGGGTCGCGACGTCGAGGTACGGGTCGGTACCGCCGTTGACGGTCGGGCTGTCCCCGAGGAAGCCGTGGTGCCGGTCCGCACTCGTCGCGTCGTAGACGGCTCCGGCGCGGCGGTCCTGCAGCACCAGCGGGATGTCGGTGCGTCCCCACGTGAGATCGAGCGCGGTCCGCAGTGCGCGGTCCTCCGCATCGTCGACGACGACGAGGCCGAAGAGGCCGCGATAGGCCTGGCCCGCGGTAAGTCCGTGCGGATGCGGGTGATACCAGTAGAGGCCGGCACGTTCGCGGACGACGAAATCGTACGCGTAACGGCCGCCCGGGGCGGCAAGCGTCAGGCCCGCGCCGTCGTTCGCGGTGTCGTTCGCGAGCCCGTGCCAGTGGACGATCGTCGGTTCGTCGATCGCATTGACGAGTTCGATGCGTGCACGCTCGCCGCGCTCGAACGCGAGTGTCGGATTCCAGTATCGCTGCCCGCGATGATCGGCGACAAACGCCGTGGGCCACCGGGCATCGATGCCGGTGCTGCCGTTCGCGGTCAGCGTCAGCGGCGACCCGTCCGGGGCGAGACGCGCGAACAATCCGGCCTCGCCCGGCACGAGCAATGGCGAACCGATCCGGGGGCCGCACCAGTCGTCGCCCGCGCCGGGTTCGCCTTTGGCCGGGTTCGTCCCCTTCGCGACCGGATGATCGGGGAGTTCAGGGCGCCCAGGGCGCTCGGGGAGCGCCGGCAGCGCGAACGCACCGAGGCCGATGCCGCCCAGTACCCGAAGCAGCCTGCGGCGGCGGGGCAGCGCAATCACTTCGCGATGGTCGAATGAGGTTGGAATGGGGCGGTGCGGCATTCTCGGCATCCTTGCGCGACAACGGGTGCTCCCTGCCGCCGCAGCCGCCGGCGTCAGGAGCGTCCCTGCGGATCGCCGAAACTGTACCGCAGTCCGAGCCAGATTCCGCGGGGCGCGCCAACGGCGCGGAATTGTTCGGATCGCGGCACGTCGCCGGCGGCCGGGCCGAACGTGCGATCGGGCCCGGTGAAGGTGTTCGCGCCGAGCAATCCGAAATTCTGGTACGCGCGATCGAAAAGATTGGCGACCTGGACGAACAACGCGAAATCGCGTGTCGCGTTGTACTGCGCGTCCAGATTGATCACTGCGTAACCCGGGACGCGGCCATTGCGATCCTGATTGTTCTCGTCGCCGCGGGCGTACTGGCCCGATGCGGCGACGACGTTGCCGCCGATCGACCAGCGATCGCCGGAGGCGTACTCGGCCCGCAGCTTCACGGTGTCGGCCGGAATGCCGGGAATCCGGTCGCCCGGGAGCACCGCGATCGACCCCGTATCGTCCGCGCTCGAATTGTCCGGGCTGTGCGCGGTGAAAGGCGAGCGGAACGTCGCCTCGAGGTAGCTGTAGCGCAGCGTCAGGGCGAGATTGTCGATGCGGGTGGCGGCGGCGACTTCGACACCCTGGCGCCGGGTCTTGCCGACGTTCTGGAAGAAACCCGGCATTGATCGCTCCCTGGCCTGCAGCGACGAACTGGATGTCGTCGATGAGCTCGCTGCGGAACACGGCGACCGACCAGTTCGAGCCGGGACCGATCCGGCCGCGCGCACCCGTCTCCCAGGTCTTGGCGACGACCTTGTTGAGCGGCGGATCGGCGAGGAACAGGTTGGGAAGTCTGCACGGCGCCGCGGCGTCGGCGCACGTGAGTTCGATGGCCGTTGGCGCGCGCATGCCTTCGTTGTAGCCGGCATAGGCGGTCAACGCAGGGGATGGGTTCCAGTTGATGCCGACGGCCGGATTGAAGCGCGAGAACGTATACGTGCCGTCGATGCCGGGGTCGTCGCCACTGCGATCGGCGATCGCGATCCGCGCTTGATTCCAGCGGCCCGAAAGCGTGAGCGTCCAGTGCGGCGTCAGGTTGAGCGTGTCGGCGAAGTACACGCCGAGGTAACGGTTCTTCATTGCGACGTCGGTCTGCGGCTCGAAGTCGCCGGAGCCGACGGTACCGCGGTCGGCCGTGAACGACGCCGTCTGCGCCTGCTGCACGAAGGTCGTGTCGCCGAAATCCGCGGACGCACCTGCCGTGAATTGGTTGGGGCGCCCGTCGAGCGCGCCTCTTGCGGTCAACTGCAGTGCCGCTCCCCAGCTGGTCTGGTCGATCGTCGAGCGGTCGTTGAACGCCTCATTCGAGTCCGGCGGCGCGCCGTCGGCACCGGGTTCCCCGTAGGCGCCGTTCACGTTGCTGCTGAAGTTGGTCGACCGGTAAGCGCGGTAGTAGGCGATGCCGGACAGACGCATCGTCTTCGCGACCCAATGACTCCCCTTGGCGGTGACGAAAGCGAGCCGGTTGTCGTTCTGGTCGGGAAAGGTGTAGGCCTCCTTCGGCGTGTCGAGCCAGGAACGGGGCAGCGTTTGCGTCCCCTGCAGACGGTTGTCGGCAAGAGCTACGCTCACGTCGGCGTCGGTCGCATCGTCCTGATAGCCGAACTTCCCGAAAAGCTGCTTGACGCGGCTCGGGTTGTGTTCGGCCCAGCCGCCGTCGTCGACGAAATTGCCCGTGGCGAACCAGTCGACGCGATCGCGGCTTCCTCCATACTCGAACATCGCCGTCTGCCGACCGAACGAGCCACCGGAGACCTCGGCGGCGACACCAGGATAGCGCGCCCCGCTCTTGGTGGTGATGGCGAGCGCGCCCCCCAGCGTGTTGAGCCCGAACACCGGGTTCGACCCGGGAATGAGCTCCATGCCGGCGATGGCCGACGGCGGTACGAGGTCCCAGTTGACGACGTCGGCGAACGCCTCGTTGATGCGCACGCCGTCCTGGAACACCGACAATCCCTGAGGCGACCCCAGCAGCGGCGAGGCGGCGAAGCCGCGGAAATCGAGATCCTGCTGGAACCGATTGCCCTGGCCCGAGCCGGCATTGACGCTGTTGGCGTTCTGGTCCAGGAACTGCGTGATGTCGGAAGGTCGCTGGCGTGCGATTTGAGGGCTCCCGAACACCTGGACGTTGGCGGGGACGTCCCTGATCGGCGTGCCCATGCCGGGCAGCGGGGTGGCACCGACGACCTCGACCGTCGGCAATTCCACGACGGTCGACGGCGTCTGCGCGTCGGCGGCTCTTCCGGCGAGGGCTACGGCGATCGCAAAGACGAGCCTCGCGGTTCGCGACGCGATCATTCCGGTAGAGCCGTCCGGACCGCTATCGACTCGCCGGCGCCCGCTCAACGAATCGCCACACCCCAGGGCAATTCGCCGACGGCGATTTCCGCAATCTTCCGGTTGGTGTCGGTGTCGACAACGGCGACCGCGTTCGAGCGCCCGCAGGCGACATACAGCTTGCTGCCGTCCGGCGTGAGCGCCATGTTCCAGGGCCGCTTGCCGACCGGTATGCTGGCCACGATGGCGTTGGTGGCGACGTCGATCACCTGGACGGTTCCCTCGCCGCCGGAGGTGACGAAGACGCGCTTGCCATCCGGGTGCACGATGACCCCGTTCGAGCGCTTCCCCGCCTTGATGCGGGCGATGACGTCGTGCGATTTTGTGTCGAACACGTTCACGGTGTCGGCGTTTTCGGCAGCGACGTAGGCGCGGCTGCCGTCGGGCAGAAAGCCGATCCCCCGCGGCCGGTCGCCGACCTTGACCGATTTCACGACCTCGCCTTTGGCGACGTCGACGATGTCGACCGAATCGGCCTCCTCGGCGCTGACATAAAGCCATCGCCCGTCGGGGCTCCATACGGCATGTTCGGGATTCCGGCCCTTCATCTTGATCTTGCGCGCGACCTTGAGCGTTCCGGTGTCCACCAGAACGATCTGGTCGTTCTCTTCGATCGCCGCCGAAAGCCATTTCCCGTCGGCGGACAGGTAGATTGCTTCCGGTGAATCGCCCAAGGGCACCGTCGCCACGACGGTCTTCGTCGCCGCGTCCCAGACGACGAGGGCGTTGGCCGTCTGGTCACTGACGTACAACCGGCTGCCATCGGCCGCGAGTGCGATGCCGCGCGGCTTCTGGGCCACCTTGAGCGTTGCGGTAACCTTGTCCGTCGCGGTGTCGATGACCGAAATCGTTCCCGAACCCTCGTTCGGAACGTAGCCGGTGGCGGCGTGTGTCGAAGCCGGCCACGCAACGGCGAGCGCGAGCGTGGCGGCGGCAAACAATCCGTATCGGTTCATGGGGTTCCTCGCAAATTGTCACGCCGGCGGGGGCGGTTTGGTGCGCGGCGTTGTTTCCACTATCCTACACGACGATCTTCCGTCCACCGCAGCTTGCCACGATGCTCCAACGCTTGGCCCTCGCTTCTTTCCGCCGTCGCACGCTTGTCGCCACGCTCGCGTCGGTGCTCGCATGTCCGGTTGTCCGGGCGCAGTCCGGACCCGCGGACGCCACCCTCGACCCCGTCGTGGTAACGGCGACGCGCCGCGCGGAGAAGAGTTTCGACGTTCCGGCGTCCGTCGACACGATCGGCGCGGCCACGATTCACGATGGCCAGCCGATGATCAACCTGTCCGAGACGCTCGTGCGCGTCCCCGGCGTCTACGCGGCGAACCGGAACAACTATGCGCAGGACCTTCAGATCAGCTCGCGCGGATTTGGCGCGCGCGCGCAGTTCGGCGTGCGCGGTGTGCGGCTCTATCAGGACTACATTCCGGCGACGATGCCCGACGGGCAGGGGCAGACGGGCAGCTTCAGCCTGCTGTCGGCGCAGCGAATCGAGGTGCTGCGCGGACCGTTTTCCACGCTGTACGGCAACGCATCGGGCGGGGTCATCGCGGTGTTCACCGAAGACGCGACCGATGAGCCCGTACTTACGGGCAACGCCAGCGCGGGCAGCTACGGCTCGTGGGTCGCCGGGCTCAAAGCGACCGGCACCGCGCGCGGCGTGGGCTACGTCGTCGCGGGCAGTCGCTTCTGGACCGACGGCTATCGCGAACATTCGGCCGCCGAGCGCGATCTCGTCAACGCCAAGCTGACGTTCTCGCCGGGCGAGGCGACGCGGGTCACGATCATCGGATCCTCGCAATACCAGCCGGACACCCAGGATCCGGGCGGTCTGACGCGGGCGCAGTGGGAGCAGGATCCGCAGCAGGTCGATCCGTCGGTGATTCAGTACGATGCGCGCAAGACCATCAGTCAGATGCAGGGCGGCATCGCCGTCGAGCACCGGCTCGCCGATGGCGTCACGATCGCCGCGACGGGCTACGGCGGGCGGCGGAAGGTCCGGCAATACCTGGCGTTCGCCGGCTCGGCGCCGGCGTCCGCCGGCGGTGTGCCCGACCTCGATCGCGACTATGGCGGCGTCGATGCGCGCGCAGTCTGGGCCACCCGTGCGCTCGATCGGCCTCTGACCGTGACCTTCGGCGCAGACTACGACAAGCAGTCCGAAGTGCGCCTCGGCTACGTCAACAACAACGGCGATCTCGGGCCGCTGCGACGCGACGAGAACGACACCGTCGAAAGTACGGACGTCTACGTCGAGGCGACGTGGGAAATGCTGTCGGCGCTGTCGCTGACCGCCGGCGTGCGCACGACCGAGGCCCGCTACCGGTCCGATGATCACTATATCGTCCCCGGCAATCCCGATGACAGCGGGTCGCGCAAGTTCACCAACACGAGCCCCGTGCTCGGCGTCGTGTTCCACGCCGACGATCGCGTCAATCTCTACGCCAGCTTCGGACGCGGCTTCGAGACACCGACCTTCGCGGAGATGGCCTATCGACCCGGAGGAACGGGGCTCAATTTCGCGCTGGACCCGGCGACCAGCACCGCGTTCGAAGCCGGCGTAAAGGCGCGCCTCGGGCGAGCGCAACGGGTGAACTTCGCGGCGTTCGCAATCGATACCGACGACGAGATCGTCGTCGACGCCGCGACCGGCGGCCGGACCACGTACAAGAACGCCGGCAAGACACGGCGGCGGGGCGTCGAGCTCGCCTGGGATGGCAGCTTCGACGGCGGAATCGCCGCGCACGTCGCGTACACGTACCTGCGTGCCGAATTCGCCGATGGCTTCACGACCGGTGTCCCGCCGGCGACCGTGCCCGGCGGCGCCCGGCTCCCGGGCGTCCCGTCGGTGCAGGCTTACGCCGAGCTCGCGTGGGCACCCGGGGGGCGGCTTGGCTTTTCCGCCGCGCTCGAGGGCCAGTACGTTGCCCAGGTCTACGTCAACGATCGCAATACCGATGCCGCTCCGGCCTACGCGATCGCCAACGCGCGTATCGGCTACGCCTTTGCCGTCGAGCGGGCGACGGTACGCACCTATGCTCGGCTCAACAACATCACGGACCTCAACTACGTCGGCTCGGTGATCGTGGGCGACACCAACGGTCGCTATTTCGAGCCGGCGCCCGGACGCAACTGGATGGCGGGAATCAATGTCGACGTCGCGCTCTGATCGCTACACCGGCGTCGCGATCGCGCTTCACTGGGTGATCGCGGTGCTGGTCGTCGCTCAGATCTTCTGGGGCTGGTGGATGCAGGACATCCCCAAACAGCCGGTCGGGCCGCGCGTGGACGCGTTCAACCTGCACAAGTCGGTCGGGCTCACGCTGCTCGCGCTGACGCTCGTGCGCCTGGGCTGGCGCCTCTCGCATCCGCCGCCGCCGCTGCCGCCGCTGCCGGCATGGCATGTCGTGACGGCCAAGGCGACCCACTTGCTGCTGTACGCGCTGCTGATGGTCCAGCCGCTCGCCGGCTATCTGGGCTCGGTCTGGAGCGGCTATCCGGTCAAGTTCTTCGGGGTGACGCTGCCGGCATGGGGCGTGAAGAACGCCGCGCTGAAGGATCTGTGCGGCGAAATCCACCTGTGGGTGGGCATCGTGCTGACCGCGCTGATCGCATTGCACGTGGCGGGCGCATTGACCCACGCGCTGATTCACCGCAACGGACTCGTCGCCCGGATGGGGCTCGGGCGACCTGGAGCGTCGCACACGGTGTGATCAGCTGCCGGCGGCCGCGCTCTTGGTCGGCGCGGCCGATTCGATGAGCCGTGCCGCACTCTCCTGCTTCAGGTCGTGCGCGATGTCGGCGGCGGTCTTGCCGCGGTTGTCCTTCAAATCGATGCGCGCGCCGGATTCGAGCAGCGCCTTGACGGTTTCGGTCTTGCCCTGGCCCGCGGCCCACATCAGTGCGGTCAGATCGTTTTCGTAGACCGCATTGACATCGACGCCCTTGGCGAGGAGCTGGCGGACGATGTCGGTGTGACCTTCGCCGGCGGCGTAGACCATTGCGCTCTTCTTGAGGCGATCCACCGCCCGTACGTCGGCGCCCCTCGCAAGGAGCTCCCGCGCGACGTCGGCCTGCCCCACGTACGCGGCAGCCATCAGCGGCGTCACGCCGTTGAGCGCAGCGAGGTTCACATCGGTTCCCGCCCGCAGCATCGCCTGCGCGATCGGCAAGTCACCTTTCTTGAGCGCGATGACCAGCGCCGTCTCGCCGATCCGGTTGCGCGCGTTCGCGGCCGCACCTTCCTTCAGCGATCGCTCGACGCCCGCGAGATCGCCGTTGCGCGCAAAGAGCAGGAGCCGGGCGTTGACCGACAGGTCGTCGGTGGCTGCCTGCGCGGGGGGAGCCGCCAGGGCGAGAACGAACGCCATGACCATCGTGGACAGGGTGAGTGGAAGGGGCAGTGACATCGAATCCTCCGTGACGTCGGGCGTATGGTGCGTTGCACCATGAACAACCACGTTGCAATTGCGGCCGGTTGAGAATATAACGCATTCCTGCACCGAACCGGCCTGACCTGCTGGCCAATCGGGTCGGCGTCGCAGCGCAGGAATCGAAAACTCGAATATTCACGGAGGTTGCATGCGAAATCGGAGCGCGATGGCCGGATGGATCGCCGTTTCCGCGGCGTGGTTGGGACTGGCGACGGCGGTCGGCGCCCAGGAAATTTCGGGCGGCGCGACAACGTCGGCGAAGGCGATGGCGAAGCCGCCGGCCTCCGTGACACAGGCTATGCTCGATGCTGCTGCGAACGACGCCAAGAACTGGATCCACTCGAACGGCAGCTACGCGCAGACGCGCTACTACCCCGGTGCGCAGATCAATGCCGCCAACGTCGGCAAGCTGAAGCCGGCATTCGTGTTCCAGACGGCGGTGCTGGAGTCGATGGAAACCGCGCCGATCGTCGTCGACGGCGTGATGTTCCTCACCACCTCGTTCAACCACGTGTACGCGATCGACGCGGTGACGGGTGAGGAGTACTGGCACTACAAGCACAAGCTGGGGCCGATCGTCACCGTCTGTTGCGGCAACAACAACCGCGGCGTCGCGATCGAGGGCGGCAAGCTGTTCATGGGCACGATCGACGCCAAGCTCGTCGCGCTCGACGCCAAGACCGGCAAGCTGCTGTGGGAGACGCAGATCGCCGACCCCGAGAAGGGCTACTCGGAGACGATGGCGCCGACGGTGATCGACGGCAAGGTGCTGATCGGCACCAACGGCGGCGAATACGGCGTGCGCGGCTTCGTCAAGGCGTTCAACGCCGCGGACGGCAAGCTGCTGTGGACGTTCTACACGATTCCCGAGAAGGGGCACGAAGGCGTGTGGGCCGAGAACGATGCGACCGGCCGCAACATGCATCGCGACATCGCCGCGGAGAAGAAGATGCTCGCCGACAAGGGCAGCGACTTCTATCAGACCCTCGGTGGCGGCGTGTGGATGACGCCGGCGGTCGACACCAAGACGCGCACCGTGTTCTTCGTCGTCGGCAATCCGTCGCCTGACCTGTATGGTGCGATCCGCCCGGGCGACAACCTGTACACCGACTCGATGGTCGCCATCGACCTCGACAAGGGCACGTACAAGTGGCACTACCAGTACATCGCGCACGACGTGTGGGACCTCGACGCGGTGAGCCCGCCGATCCTGACGCAGGCGAAGGACGGGTCGGGCAAGGTGGTCGACGTCGTCATCCACGGCGGCAAGACCGGGCAAATCTACGTGCACGACCGCAACACCGGCAAGCTCATCCGGTTCTCGGAGGCGATGATCCCGCAGGAGAACATGTGGGTGCTCCCGACCAAGGAGGGCGCGCGGATGCTGCCCGGTGCCAACGGCGGCGTCGAATGGTCGCCGATGGCGGTCAACCCGAAGCTGCGGCTCGCCTATGCCGCCAACCTGCACCAGCCGATGACCTACCACGTCGAAGAGTCGCCGTATCCGGGCGGCAAGCTGTGGCTGGGCGGCGCGTTCAAGACGATCCCGAGCGAGGAGCAGTGGGGCCGTCTGGTCGCCGTCAACCTCGACACGGGCAAGGTCGCCTGGGGCGCGAAGACGCCGCAGCCGCTGATCGGCGGCGTGCTGGCCACCGCGGGCGACATCGTGTTCAACGGCGAAGCCAACGGCTGGTTCAAGGCGTTCGACGCCAAGACGGGCAAGGAACTGTGGAAGTACAACTGCGGCGCGGGCGTGAACGCGCCGGCGGTGTCGTACATGGTCGGCGGCAAGCAGTACGTCGCGGTGGCCGCGGGCGGCAACAATCAGATCGACGCCAAGCGCGGCAACAGCGTGTTCGTGTTTGCGATGCCGTAGCCTCGTACCTGCGCAGGACGGCCACCCCGTGGGCGGGGTGGCCGTTTTCATTCATCCTGCCCCCTGCCGAATGCGATTCCTGCTCCGCTTCGTTCTCCAACTCATGTCCCGAACCTCGATGCTCCAGCTGGCTGGTGTCGTTGTCCTGTTTTCGATCGCCCTTGCCCCGGCTTTCGGGCAGGGCGACGCGGCGATCAGGCAGAAAGCCGAGACCTGCTTCGCCTGCCACGGTCCCAACGGCAACCCGTCCAATCCCGACTACCCGATGCTGGCGGGCCAGACGTGGCGCTACATCTACATCCAGCTCAAGGATTTCAAGGAGGGCCGGCGCACCGACCCGGTGATGTCGCCGATGGCGGCCGACCTGTCGCGCGACGACATGATCGCGCTGGGCAACTACTTCGCCGCGCAGAAGCCGCAGCCGATACCGTTCAAGGCGGAATCGGCAAAGGTCGAGGCCGGCAAGAAGGTCTCCGATGCCGTGCTCTGCCCGATGTGTCACCTGGGCGGATTCGGCGGGCAGAACGAGATTCCGCGCGTCGCCGGCCAGCATCCGCAGTACGTGAAGAAGCAGCTGCAGGACTTCAAGGCGAAGCGTCGCACCAACGACGCCGGCAACATGACGAGTGTCGCGGGCACACTGTCCGACGCGGACATCGACAATCTCGCGCAGTACATCTCGACGCTGAACTAGGGCCGCCGGCGCGTGGCACGGCGGATTGTGCGGCGCAGCGTCCGCGCTTCACCCGCGCGAGCCTGCCTGTCGAATTGCTGTCGCATCGCGCCCGGATTATGATGCCCGTCCCGTACGCACGACATCTCATCAAGGCGGCGTTCCCCCCGGAGGAGGTTCCATGGCAGTTTCCATTGCGCTGACCGTGAACGGCAAGGCCGTCACCGCGGATATCGATCCACGCACGTTGCTCGTCGAATTCCTGCGCACGCGGCTCGGCTTGACCGGCACCCACGTCGGCTGCGACACCGGCCAGTGCGGCGCCTGCACCGTTCACGTCAACGGGGAGGCCGTCAAATCGTGCACCGTCCTCGCCGTTCAGGCGCAGGGCGCGGCGGTGACGACCATCGAAGGGCTGGCGGCCGCCGACGGAACGATGCATCCGATGCAGGCTGCGTTCAAGGAGTGCCACGGCCTGCAATGCGGATTCTGCACGCCCGGCATGGTGATGAGCGCGATCGACCTGGTCGAGCGCCACCCGAAGGCTTCCGAGCAGACGATCCGCGAGGAGCTGGAGGGCAACCTGTGCCGTTGCACGGGCTACCACAACATCGTCAAGGCGGTGCAGCTGGGCGCTGCCGCCATGGGCAAATAGGAGACTGCGATGGGTGCCACCGATCAAGGCGTCATCGGCCAGTCCATTCGCCGCAAAGAGGACTACCGCTTCCTGACCGGCGCCGGCCAGTACACGGCCGACGTCTACCCGCAGCGCCACACCCACGCGTACTTCCTGCGCTCGCCGCATGCGCACGCGAAGATCCGCCGCATCGACACCACGAAGGCGAAAGCCGCGCCCGGCGTGCTCGGCGTGTTCACGGGTGCGGACCTGACGGGTGTCAACGGCCTGCCGTGCGGCTGGCTCATCACGGGCACCGACGGCAAGCCGATGAACGAGCCGCCGCATCCGGTGCTGGCGCAGGGCAAGGTGCGCTACGTCGGCGATCACGTCGCGCTGGTCGTCGCGGAGACGCCGAATCAGGCCAAGGACGCCGCGGAGCTGATCGACGTCGACTACGAGGTGCTGCCGGCGGTCGTCAACTGCGTCGATGCGCTGAAGCCCGGCGCACCGCAGATCCACGACGGCGCGCCCGGAAACAAGTGTTACACGTGGGCGCTGGGCGACAAGGCTGCCGTCGACGCGGCGTTCGCGAAGGCCGCGCGCGTAACGAAGCTCGACATCGTCAACAACCGGCTCATCCCGAACGCGATCGAGCCCCGCGCCGCGGTCGCCACGTACAACCGCGCCGAGGACAGCTACGAGCTCTACGTGGCCAGCCAGAATCCGCACGTCGAACGGTTGCTGATGACGGCGTTCGTGCTGTCCTTGCCGGAGCACAAGGTGCGCGTGATCGCTCCCGACGTCGGTGGCGGCTTCGGCTCGAAAATCTATCTGTACGCCGAAGAGACGGCGATGGTCTGGGCGTCGAAGCGCGTCAACCGGCCGATCAAGTGGGTGGCCGAGCGCAGCGAGTCGTTCGTGTCGGACGCGCACGGTCGCGACCACGTCACGCACGCCGAACTGGCGCTGGACAAGGACGGGAAGTTCCTCGCCATGCGCGTCCACACGACGGCGAACATGGGCGCGTATCTGTCGACGTTCGCGACGTGCATTCCGACGATCCTGTACGCGACGCTGCTGGCCGGGCAGTACACGACGCCGGCCATCTATGCCGAGGTGACCGCCTCGTTCACCAATACGGCGCCGGTGGATGCGTATCGCGGTGCGGGCCGGCCCGAGGCGACGTACGTCGTCGAGCGCCTCGTGCACCAGGCCGCCGTCGACACCGGCATCGCGCAGGACGAGATCCGCCGTCGCAACTTCATTCGCAGCTTCCCGTACCAGACGCCGGTGGCGCTGACCTACGACACCGGCAATTACGACGCGACGCTCGACGAAGCACGGAAGATGGCCGACGTCGCCGGTTTCGCGGCACGCAAGGCGGAAGCCGCGAAGCGCGGCAGGCTGCGCGGCATCGGCTACGCGTCGTACATCGAGGCCTGCGGTCTGGCGCCGTCGAACATCGCGGGCGCGCTCGGCGCGCGGGCGGGTCTGTTCGAGGCTGGTGAGGTGCGCGTGCACCCGACCGGCAGCGTCACCGTGTTCACGGGTTCGCACAGCCACGGGCAGGGTCACGAGACGACGTTCGCGCAGGTCGTCGCGGGTCGGCTCGGCATCCCGGTCGATAACGTCGACATCGTCCACGGCGACACCGGCCGCGTTCCGTTCGGCATGGGCACCTACGGCTCACGTTCGCTGGCCGTCGGCGGCACGGCGATCGTCAAGGCACTCGACAAGATCGTGGCCAAGGGCAAGAAGATCGCCGCGCACCTGCTGGAAGCCGCCGAAGCCGACATCGAGTTCAAGGACGGCAAGTTCAGCGTGGCCGGCACCGACCGGAGCAAGACGTTCGGCGAGATCGCGCTGACGGCGTACGTTCCGCACAACTACCCGCTCGACAAGCTGGAGCCGGGGCTCGACGAGACGGCTTTCTACGATCCGACCAATTTCACGTACCCGGCGGGAACGCACATCTGCGAGGTCGAGATCGATCCGGACACCGGTGTGGTCGAGGTCGTCAACTTCGTCGCCTGCGACGACTTCGGCAACATCATCAATCCGATGATCGTCGAGGGGCAGGTGCACGGCGGGCTCACGCAGGGCATCGGGCAGGCGCTGCTCGAGCGCTGCGTGTACGACCCGGAAAGCGGGCAGCTCCTGACCGGCAGCTACATGGACTATGCGATGCCTCGTGCCGACGACGTGCCGTCGTTCAAGGTCGGCACCAAGGTGACGCCGTGCACGCACAACCCGCTCGGCGCGAAGGGCTGCGGGGAGGCGGGCGCGATCGGCGCGCCGGCAGCCGTGATGAACGCCGTGCACGACGCGCTGGCCGCGGCCGGCGTCAAGTACCTCGACATGCCGGCGTCGCCGCACCGTGTGTGGCAGGCGATCCAATCGGCGAAGAAGGCATAGGAGAACGCACGATGTACGCATTCGAACTCACCCGCGCCAAGACGGTCGCCGAGGCCGTGGCCGCCCTCGCCACGACCGGCGGCAAGGCGCTCGCCGGCGGCCAGAGCCTCGTCGGCGCGATGAAGCTGCGCCTCGCACAACCCGGTACGCTGATCGACCTCTCCGGCATTCCCGAGCTCAAGGGCATCAAGAAGGAGGGCGATGCGGTCGTGATCGGCGCGATGACGCGCCACGCCGAGGTCGCGGGCTCGGCCGTCGTGAAGGGCGCGATTCCCGCGCTGGCGGCGCTCGCGCAGGGCATCGGTGATCGCCAGGTCCGCAACATGGGAACGCTCGGCGGTTCGCTCGCCAACAACGACCCGGCCGCCTGCTATCCGGCCGCCGTGCTGGCACTGGGCGCCACGGTGATCACGAACAAGCGCCGGATCGCCGCCGATGATTTCTTCAAGGGCATGTACGAGACCGCACTCGCGGCCGACGAAATCATCACCGCGGTGAGCTTTCCCGTGCCCCGGAAGGCCGCCTACGCCAAGTTCGCCAATCCGGCTTCACGTTTTGCGCTCGTTGGCGTGTTCGTCGCGCAGACGGGCAACGGCGTACGGGTCGCGGTGACCGGCGCCGCGCCCGCGGTATTTCGCGCGAAGGCGCTGGAGGACGCACTCGGCAGGAGCTTCACCGCCGACGCGGCGAAGGGGGTGAAGCTCCCCGCGGCGGGCCTCAACGCCGACCTGCACGCGTCACCCGAGTACCGCGCGCACCTCGTTTCGGTCATGGCTGCGCGAGCGGTCGCAGCCTCCGGCTGATCCACGGTTATTGCTATGCTTCGGGGGGCGCCCTCGGCGGCGCCGCCCGATTTTTTTCGCCCTCGCCAATGACCGCATCCCAGCTGCCCACCTCCGTCGACGCCGTCCTCGCGCTGCTCGACCGTCACGACTACGTCGCCGACCGCCGGCTCGCGACCAGCGTCTTTCTCGCGCTCAAGATGGGACGGCCGCTGTTCCTCGAAGGCGAAGCCGGTGTCGGCAAGACCGAAATCGCGAAGGTGCTCGCCGCAGCGCTCGGTAAGAATCTCGTCCGGCTGCAATGCTACGAGGGTCTCGACATCTCGTCGGCGGTCTACGAGTGGAACTACCCGCGGCAGATGATCGAGATCCGGCTTGCCGAGTCGAGCGGGCACACCGATCGCGAGCAGCTCGCCCACGACATCTTCACGACCCGCTTCCTCCTGAAGCGCCCGCTGCTGGAGGCGATTTCCCCGCACGACGGCGTGGCGCCGGTGCTCCTGATCGACGAGCTCGACCGCACCGACGAGCCGTTCGAGGCCTATCTGCTCGAAGTTCTCGCCGAGTATCAGGTGACGATTCCCGAGCTTGGGGCCGTGCGCGCCGCGACGCCGCCGGTCGTCGTCATCACGTCCAACCGCACGCGCGAGATCCACGACGCGATCAAGCGCCGCTGCCTCTACCACTGGGTCGGCTATCCGGATGCGCTGCGCGAGCTCGCGATCGTGCGCCGCAAGTGTCCGCAAGCGCCGGAGTCGCTGGCGCGCGAGATCGTCGCATTCACGCAGCGGCTTCGGGCGATGGATCTGTTCAAGGCGCCGGGCATCGCGGAGACGCTCGACTGGGCCGAGGCGCTCATCTCGCTCGACCGCGTCGCGCTCGACCCGCAGACCGTCGCCGACACCGCCGGCGTGCTGCTGAAGTATCAGGACGACATCGGCGCGCTCGGCCCGGACGTCGCCGCCCGGCTCGTCGCCGAGGTGCAGGCCGAGGGCATCCGGCTGTGACGCCGCGTCCGGGCCTCGACACGTCCCGGCTCGCCGGTGCGGTGCCGACGCTGCCGAAGGGACGGCTCGCGGAGAACGTCATCCACTTCGTCCGCGTCCTGCGTGCCGCCGGACTTCCCGTCGGCCCGGCGCGCACGCTTGCGGCGCTCGAAGCGGTCCAGGCAGTCGGTCTCGACCATCGCGAGGACTTCCGGGCGGCGCTTGCGGCCGTTCTGGTCTCCCGCCACGAGCACCAGCCCGTCTTCGAGCAGGCGTTCGACCTCTTCTGGCGCAATCCCAAGCTGCTCGAAAAACTGGTCGCCTCGCTGCTGCCCAAGGTCTATGGCCGGGGCGAGCAGCCGCCGGAGCCGGAGCTGCCGGCGCGCATCGCCGAGGCAATGCTGCCGCCGACCGACAACAGCCTGCCGCGCGACGAGGAGCAGGAGATCGACCTCGACGCAGCCTTCACGGTGTCGCCGCGCGAGATCCTGCAGCACAAGGATTTCGAGACCATGAACGCGGTCGAACTGGCCGCCGTGAGGGTGATGCTGCGCAATCTGAGGCTGCCACTCCCGGAGCTGCCGACGCGGCGCACGCATCCGGCGGCCCGTGGACGCCGGGTCGATCTGCGCGCGACCTTGCGCCGCGCGACCGGCGCCGCCGGTACGCTGACGCCGTTGCGCTGGCGCGAGCGGGTCCGGCGCACCCCGCCGCTGGTCGTGCTCTGCGACATTTCCGGCTCGATGGACCGCTATGCACGGATGCTGCTGCATTTCCTGCACGCGATCACCAACGACCGCGATCGCGTCCACGTGCTGCTGTTCGGGACCCGACTCACCAACATCACGCGGCATCTCAAGCACCGCGACGTCGACGTCGCGCTCGCGCGCGTCACGCGTGCCGTGTCGGACTGGGCCGGAGGCACGCGTATCGGCACCTGCCTCGCCGAGTTCAATCGCCGCTGGTCGCGACGGCTCCTCGGCCAGAACGCCGTCGTGCTGCTGATCAGCGACGGCCTCGATGCCGATGCGGGCGAGGCACTCGGCGCGGAAATGGAGCGCCTGGCGAAGTCCTGTCGCCGGCTCGTCTGGCTCAACCCGCTGTTGCGCTACGAGGGCTTCGAGGCGCGTCCGGCAGGCATTCGGGCCATGCTTCCCCACGTCGACGATTTCCTGCCGGTGCACAATCTGGAAAGCCTGACGCAACTGGCGCAATCGCTGGAGCGCGCGCCGGCGCGCGGGGCGCCCGGGCGCATGCTTCGGCGCATGGCAGCCTGACGCGGCGAGAAGGATCGATCGATGGAACTCACGAGCACGCGGACCGTACCCGCGCCGGTGGACACGGTGTGGGCGGCACTCAACGACCCCGAGACGCTGAAGGGCTGCGTTCCCGGTTGCGAGACGATCGAGCCCGACGGCGAGAACGCGTACCGCGTGGCCATGGCCGCCAAGGTCGGCCCCGTGTCGGCGAAGTTCGCCGGCCGGCTGCAGCTCGCCGACATCGATCCGCCGCGCAGTTACACCCTTTCGTTCGACGGCCAGGGCGGAGCCGCGGGATTCGCCAAGGGCGAAGCCCGGGTGACGCTGGCCGCGGTCGAGAACGGCGCCGCGACGGCGCTGTCCTATACGGTCAAGGCGCAGGTCGGCGGGAAACTCGCGCAGATCGGCTCGCGGCTCGTCGACGGGGCGGCGGCGAAGCTGGCGGACGACTTCTTCGCCCGGTTCTCCGACGCGGTTGCCGTGCAGGTCGGCGCCGCACCGGTCGCCGTTGCGGCTCCGGCGGCCGGGGGCCCTGGCGCCACGCGCTGGGTGCGCTGGGTGGCGCTGGCGGCGATCGTCGGCATCATCGCCTACCTCTACGCGCGCGGCGTAAAATGAATTGCTTGAGGGCAACGGGTCAAATGGTCCGTTCCATGACTTGATGGGTTGCCATTGACCTTATCAATGGAGGTGACGATGGACAGCGTCGATCTCGAAGTGCTGAAACGCTCCGCCGACTGGATCGACGGGGGCCGTCGTGTGCTGCTCGTCACCGTCGTCAAGACCTGGGGCAGCTCGCCGCGACCGCCGGGCGCGATGCTCGCCGTCCGCGACGATGGGATGGTCGAGGGCTCGGTGTCCGGGGGCTGCATCGAGGACGACATCGTCGGCCGCGTTCGCCACGACGGCATGACCGTGACCAAGTGCGAGGCGGTGACCTACGGCGTCTCCGCCGACGAAGCGCGACGCTTCGGCCTGCCCTGCGGCGGCACGATCCAGCTCGTCCTCGAACCATTGACCAAGGCGTCGGGCATTCGTGCGTTGCTGACCGAGATCGAGGGCGGCCGGCTGGTGGCGCGCCGGCTGGAGCTGGCCTCGGGCGTGTCGACGCTCTACCCGGCACGGGCGTCCGACGGACTCGCCTTCGACGGCAACGTGCTGACGACGATCCACGGGCCGCGCTACCGGATGCTCGTGATCGGCGCCTCGCAGCTGTCCAAGTACCTCGCCCAGATCGCGGTCGGCCTCGACTACCAGGTCACCGTCTGCGATCCGCGCTCCGAGTACAGCGAGGCATGGGACGTCCCGGGCGTTGCGCTGGTGACCTCGATGCCCGACGACACCGTGCACGCGATGAAGCTCGACGAGCGCTGCGCCGTGGTCGCCCTGACGCACGACCCCAAGCTCGACGACATGGCGCTGATGGAAGCGCTGAAGTCGCGCGCCTTCTATGTCGGTGCGCTGGGCTCGCGCGCGAACAACGCCAAGCGCCGCGAACGACTCAGGCTCTTCGATCTCTCCGACGCCGACATCGCGCGGCTGCATGGACCGATCGGCCTCTACATCGGCAGTCGCACGCCACCGGAGATCGCCGTGTCGATCCTGGCCGAGATCACGGCGGTCAAGAACGGCGTCGCCACGTCGGCGATTGCCAACGTCGCCGTGGCCAAGGCGAAGATCGCGCCCTCGGCCGCATGTGAAATCGCCGAAGCTGGCTGAGCGGCAGTCCGCGGATGCCTGGGAGATTCCAATGGAAAAACCGAACGGCTATCGACATACCGTCGTCGCACTGGCGGCGGGGGCGGCCATCGCGTTCGCGGCCGTTACGGCGCGCGCTGCCGACGTGCCGCCGGTCCGACTTGATCCCAAGATCACGCTGACGCCGGCCCAGCAGGTGCGCTTGCAGGCGATCGCAGACCAGGGTATCGACGCGCTGCGACGTTACGTCTGGCGGACGCGGATGATCTACGGCTGGCGGCTCTCCGATCTCGTCTGATCCTGATTCGCCGGGGGAGGTCGACGGGGCGCGCTGCCGCAGTGCCGACGGCCTCAGAGCGAAAGGATGAACCGCTTGAGGCGGTGACGCTAAGGTCGCGCTTCGAATACCAGATTGAACGGCGTCTGGGTCGCGCGGCGGAACTTCGAAAAGCCTCCCCCGGTCACGACGTCGCGCAGTCGCGCCTCACCGGCCTGCGCCCCCAGGCACATGCCCACTTCCTGAGACCGCGACGCCGGCGTGCAGATCAGCGTCGACGCCGAGTAGAACACGCGGCCGACCGGGTTCAGGTTGTCTTCCAGGCGATCGTTCGCGAAGGGCTCGACGATCATCCACGTGCCGTCGCGTTTCAGGCTCCTGCGCACGTGCGTCGCCGCGCCGATCGGGTCACCCATGTCGTGAAGGCAGTCGAACATGGCAACCAGGTCGTAGGCGTCGCCGGTGTATTCCTTTGCCTTCGCGACCCGGAAACGGACGCGATCGTCGACCCCTGCCGCCTTCGCCGATTGCCGCGCCCACTCGATCGACGGCGCGTGGTAGTCGAAACCGGTTATTTCGGATTTCGGGAACGCCTGGGCCATCAGGATCGTCGATGCGCCGTGGCCGCAGCCGACGTCAGCGACGCGGGCGCCGGCCTCGAGTCGCTCCTTGGCGCCGTCGAGTGCGGGAATCCAGTTCGCCACGAGGTTGGCCGCATAGCCCGGGCGGAAGAAGCGCTCGGTGCCGTGAAACAGACCATGGTCGTGTTCGTGCCAGCCCAAGCCGGCGCCGCTCCGGAACGCCGCGGTGATCCTGGGGACGGAACGCAGCGCGGCGGTGGCCACCTGGAACGCGCCGGGGACGAAGGCGGGACTGCCTTCGGTGGCGAGCGCAAAGGTCTGCTCCTCGGTCATGCCGAAGCGATCGGTCGCCGCGTCGTATTCGACGTAGCCGCCGGCCGCCTGCGACGACAGCCACTCGCGCACGTAGCGCCGATCGGTGCCCGTCCTGTCCGCGAGTGCGTCGGACGTCATCGGGCCGGCGGCCAGTGCCTTGTACAGCCCGAGCTCGTCGCCGATCACTACCATGCCGGCGTGAAAGGCGGCGCCCAGGTCGCCGACGAATTTGCCGAGAAACGCGTCGAGCTTTTGCATGTCGAGGGCCATGGCCGATGTCCTGTGCGGAGTGGCATGCGCCGCGGGGTGGGCAGCGCGGGTGGAGAGTGCCGCGGCGGCGCTCGTCCGGCGCTACGCCGGCGGCGCACCCGTCTTGAACGCCTTCTTGAGTCCCTCGCGCAGTTCGGGCGAGTCGGTGTGCCCGTGCACACTGACGGCGTGCTGCACGGCAGCCTCGAGCAGTTCCTTGTCGGTATTCGCGGACAGAGCGATCGTGCAGTTCATGACGCTGGGAAATTCGCGGCAATCGATGTAGCGGCGCATGGTCGTGGCCTCCTCGGGAACGCCGCCCGCGGCGGTTGTCGCGGGGTGCGTGCGGCGTATACTCTCCCGCTTGCCGCTTCCGGCCGGAATACGCAATCCTGCGTAAACGCCGATGCGCGGCGCAGGAGGGGAAGCGGATGAGCCGTCTTTCCCAGACCGATGCCCAGGCTGCGCTGCGCGCGTTCGCGGCGATCGCCGCGGCGTCCGTCGACCCCGAGGCGTTCGCTCGCGCCGGCGTGCGCGAGCTTCCCCGACTCGTCGGCGCCGAGCTGACGACGTTGTCGATCTGCGACCTCGACACCGGCCGCCGCCGCGTCATCGGCAATCCCGACCACAAGCTGTCGGCCGCTGACATCGCGTGCTTCGACCGCTTCTTCTTCGATCACCCGCTGGTCCGTTTCCACGCGGCGCACCACGACGGCGGCACCCACCGCATCACCGACTCGCTGCCGGGCGGATCGTTCCGGCGCACGCCGCTCTACGGCGAGTATTACCAGCGGATCGGCATCGAGCACGTCATCGCGATACCGTTGTACGTCGATGGCCGCACGCTGGTGAGCTTCGTGCTCAATCGTGCGGGCAGGGATTTCAGCGAGCGCGAATGTGCGCAGCTCGAGGCGTTGCGCGCGCCGCTCGCCGCGCTCTACCTGCAGACTGCGCGACTGGCCGATGCGCGCGGCATTGCGGCGCGGTACCGGCAGTGGATCCACGACGAGGGCTGGGCCGAGCTCGTTCTGGATGCGGAGCTCGCGCTGCGCGAAGTCACGCGACGGGGCCTTGCGCTGCTCGCAGCGGCATCCCCGGGCGCCGCGGTCCGGGCGGGCGCCGTGCTGCCGGCACCGCTCGATGGCTGGCTGCGCCGCGAAATTGCGGACGGTGTCGCGGAACCGTGGACCGAGTTGCCGGCAGGGCGCGGGACGGTCGGCGTGCGCGCGATCCGCGACGCCGGCACCGGCGGCTGGCTGTTGTACCTGCGCGAGGAGATCGCCGACGAGACGGCGCCGCTGGACGAACTGCCGCTCACGCCGCGCGAGCGCGAAGTCCTGCACTGGGTCGCCGCCGGCAAGAGCGACGCGCAGATTGCGGCGATCCTCGGCGCAAGTCCGCGCACCGTGCAGAAGCATCTCGAGCACATCTACGAAAAGCTCGGCGTGGAAAGTCGCACGGCAGCGGCGATGCGGATGCTGCAGGGGATCTCTCGCCTTCGGCGATGACCGTTGCGCCAGTGCGCTTGCGGCGCGCCTCGCGCCGCCGCTCGGTTCAGGACACCGCTGCAGGCGAGAATGGCATCGATGCGGACATCTCCCGCCATCGGAGGAGGTCCTGCGGCAGATCGACGTCCCAGAGCGTGGGAAGTTCATGCCACGTCACGCGCGCCGCGGTCAGGTTGGCACGGGTCGCGGCCATGACGCCGGACGTCCCCCACGCGATGCCTCCAAACGCGTCGACGTCGCGTGCCAGTCCGACCAGAACGTACCCGCCGTCCTCGGCGGGACCGAACACGGCGTCGTGGCCCGACAATGCCGCCGTCGCCGCTTCAAGGTAGGGGAGGTCGAGCATGGGGCAATCGGTGCCGACGAGGAGCGCCGGCGTCCCCCGCGCGAGCGCCGCACGCAGGGCGTTGCGCATCCGCGAGCCGAGGTCGTCGCCGGTCTGCGTGTGCAGCGAAACGCCGTAGCGTTCGCGCCATGCGGCGAACGCGGGGCGATCGAGCGCCGGGTCGCACCACAGTTCGACCCTGCCGACCGCACCGGCCTCGCGTGCAGCGGCCGCCGTTGCCAGCGTGTGCTCGGCAAGGCGCACATAGACGGCGGCTGCGGCGTCGGGCCCGAAGCTGCGTGCCAGTCGCGTTTTCACGGCGCCTGGCACGGGGTCCCTGGCGAAGATCTGCAGCGTCGGCAGCGGTGTGGCCGGCGGCCGAGGCGATCGCTCGTAGCGACGTGCCAGCGCGTGCGGGTCGACACCGCGCCAGTAGTCGAAACGCAGTCGCCACATCCCGGCGATCGTGCGCCACGGCCCGCGGGTTTCCCAACGCCGGCCCGAGGTGACGATGCGTTCGGCCAGGCACAGCGCGTCTCCACCGGCGCGCTTGAGGCGTTTCGACAGCTCGACGTCCTCCATCAGCGGCTGATCCGGGAAGCCCCCGAGCTCGTCGAACAGACGCCGTGCGACGAACATTGCCTGGTCGCCGGTCGCGATGCCGGTCAGGCGGGAGCGGACATTCATCAGCGCCGCGACGACGCGGAGCACGCGCGGGACGCCGGCGATCACGATGTCGAAGCGGCCCCAGCGGCGACCGGTGTGCAGCATGCCGTTCACGAGGGCATCGATGCCGTTCGCGGGCAGCTCGGTGTCGGCGTGCAGGAAGAGCAGGACGTCGCCCTGGGCCGCCGCGGCACCGGCGTTCATCTGCGAAGCGCGGCCGCGCGGTGCACGCAGCATGCGGTCCGCGAACGGCAGGGCGAGTCCCGGCGTGCCGTCGATGCTGCCGCCGTCGACGACGATCACCTCGTGGCCCGCCGCCCGTAACGGCTGCAATCGCGCGAGCGCCGCCTCGATGCGCTCGGCCTCGTCGAGGACGGGAACGACGATCGACACGCGCATCGCAGCGTCGCTACACAGGGTCAGGACAGCGCGCCGCCGCAGCTCGATCCCTGGCCGGCCGTGCAGCCGTAGCAATGGTCGGCGACGGCGATCGCCGCGCCGTCGAGGACGGTGGCGAGGAGGTCGGTGACATGGCTTCGCGTGCGGCCGGCGGCGGCCAGCGGGATGCCGAGCATCTGGTTGAAGTCGCAGTCGTAAAGAGTGCCGTTCCAGTCGACGGAGACGAGCGTCCGGCACATCACGCCGTCGAGATTGGCGGCATTGTGTGCGGCGCGCAGCGTGTCCATGTAGCTCGCGAACCTGCCTTGCGTGACCAGCGTGGAACCGAAGCGCGCGATCGGCATGTTGGCGAGCGTGTAGAGATCGTTGAACACGACGCCGAAGCTCGCGCCCAGCTCGCGCTTGTAGGCGGCCTTGAGCGTCTGCTGCGGTGGCGGCAGGGTCGGTCCCACGGGGTTGTAGACGAGATTGAGCACCAGGCCCGAGCCCTCGCGTCCGTAGCCCAGCGCATTGAGTTTCTGCAGCGCGAGGATCGACGATTCGAAGACGTTCTCGCCGCGCTGGCGCTCGACGTTCTCGCGCGAATAGCAGGGCAGCGACGCCGTGATTTCGACGCTCCGATCCGCGAGGAACGTGGCGAGGTCCTCGAAGCCGGGCTCGTTCAGCACGGTGAGATTGCAGCGATCGATGACGCGCGCCCCCTGCCGGCGCGCCTCGGTCACCAGATGACGGAAATGCGGGTTGAGCTCCGGGGCGCCGCCGGTGACATCGAGCGTCGCGATCCCGCGCGCGCGCAGCACCGTGAGCACCTGATCGATGGTGTCGCGCGCCATCATCTCCCGGCGGTCGGGGCTGGCGTTGACGTGGCAGTGCAGGCAGGCCTGGTTGCAGCGATAACCCAGGTTCACCTGCAGCGTCTCGAGTGCGCCGCGCGAGAGGCGCGGAAAATCGGTTTCCTGGAGCAGCGGAAGGGTTGCGTGCATGGTTCGTCGCGATCGTCGGTGCGCGGGCCGAGCGGCGGGTCACCGCGGAACCCTCGCGTGCGGGCGAGCATAGCAGAGCTGCGGAAGCGACACGCTCCGCGGTGACGCGACAGCACGCGAACGTACGTTCGGCAATTCCCCGGTCGACGTCAGGCCATTGCGGCGCCGACCGCGACGAGCAGACAGAGTCCCAGCAACACGCCCGTCAGGAACGAGCGCCAGCGGGCGAACGACGAGCCAGCGGAACGGGGTAGGAGGCGCATGGCGAGAACCGATACCGCCATGGACAACGCCGTTGTTCACGCGTTCCGTGCCGACCTGGCCTGCCACTTGCGCAGCGCGACCGGCACGAGGGCGAGGAGACCCAGCAGCGCGAGAGCGCCGAGCACCGCCGGCGACACCAGCCCGCGCACCGATTCGACGCGTCCCAGCGTCTGGCCGAGATTGACGAAAACGAAGGTTGCGGGCGCAATGCCGATCAGCGTGGCCAGCACATAGGTCCGCGTCGGCACGTCGGTCAGCGCGGGCGCGAGGTTGACGAGGAAGAAGGGAAACACCGGGGTGAGGCGCAGGAAGAGCAGATAGCTGAACGCGTTGGCGGTGAAGCCCGCATTGATCCTTTCGCCGACCGCACCCATGCGCCGTCGCGCCGCATCGGCGAAGAGGTACCGCGCCGCGAGAAAGACGAGCGTTGCGCCGACCGTTGCCGCCGTCACCACCAGCACGAAGCCGACCCAGCGGCCGAACACGAAGCCGGCCGCGAGCGTGAGCACGATTGCGCCGGGGATGCTCAACGCGACCGCGCCTGCGTAGACGACGAAGGCAATCGCCAGGGCCGCGGCGAAGTGGGCATCGGCAAACTGGAGCAGCACGTCGCGATTGGCCTTGATCCGTTCCAGCGTCAGCCATTCGGGCCCGCCAAGCGTGAAAAACAATCCGAGGCCGACGACGAATATCGCCGCAACCGCCGCCTTGAGCCAGCGTCGATCGGCCCATGATGACGCCGAGGCGGGCTCGGCCGCGGCGCGCGGCGGTGCGATGTCCGGCGGGCTCACGTCACGCGCCGCGCAGCCGGAACAGCCGCTGGATCCACAACCGCGCGGTCGGCGTCAGGCCTTCCTTGCGGCGCAGGTCGGCGACGCGGCGGTTGATCTGCGCGAGCGTCGGGTACGCATGGATGGTGTCGGACAGATCGGCCGCCGACAGTCCCTTGGCGAGCGCGAGCGTGTAGGCGGGGATGATCTCGCCCGCGTGCGGGCCCACGATCGCGGCACCGAGCAGCTTGCCGCCGGGTCGGGTGACGATCTTGGCCAGGCCCTCGGTCTCGCCTTCTGCGCGCGCGCGGTCGATGTCGGAAAACGGAAATCGATAGACGCGATGCGCGACGCCGGTCTTCTGCGCCTCGGTTTCGGACAGGCCCACGCGTGCGAGCTCCGGGTCGGTGTAAGTGCACCACGGGATGACAGAAGCGGGCCGTGCCCACGTCATCCGGAAGATCGTCTGTCGCAGAACGATGCCGGCGTGATGCTCGGCGAGATGCGTGAACTGGTTACCGCCGGCGACGTCGCCGACGACGTAGACGTTGCGATTGGTCGTGCGCAAACCCTCCTGCAGGACGATGCGGCCGCGATCGACCTCGACACCGGCGGCGTCGAGACCGAGCTTCTCAATATTCGCCGACCGGCCCGCGGCGATCATCAGGTGCGTCGCGTCGATGGGCCTCGGCGTGCCTTCCTTGTCGCGGATGAGCACGCGGAGACCGGACACCGTTTGCTCGACCTGCGCGATGGTCGCGCCGAGCTGGTAGCGCACACCCTCCGCCTTCAGCTGTTCGAACACGACGCCGGAAAGGTCGGCGTCCTCGCGCGGCAGGATCGCCGGCGCGAGATCGATGACGGTGACTTCGCTGCCCAGCCGCCGGAATGCCTGCGCCATCTCGCTGCCGATCGGGCCGGCTCCGAGCATGACGAGGTGCGGCACGGGCTCGCGCAGTTCGAACACGGTCTCGTTGGTGAGATAGCGGATTGCGTCGAGGCCCGGGATGTTCGGAATCGTCGGGCGCGATCCGGTGGCGACGACGAACGCGCGCGCGGTGAGTCGCCGACCGGCGACCTCGAACGCGTCGCGATCGACGAACCGTCCTTCGCCGAAGATCACGTCGACGCCGAGCTTGCGGAAGCGCTCGGGACTGTCGTTGGGCGCGATGCCGCGGATGACGCCCGCGACGCGCGCCATCACCTGCGCAAGATCCGGCTTCGGGTCGTGCGGCGAGAGCGCCCAGCGGTCGGCGTGGCGCATCTGCCAGGCGACGCGTGCCGATTTGAGCAGCGATTTCGACGGCACGCAGCCATGCCAGAGGCAGTCGCCGCCGAGTCTGTCTTTCTCGACGAGCGCGACCTTGGCGCCAAGCTGGGCGCCGCCGGCAGCGACGACGAGACCGCCGGCGCCGCCGCCGATGATGGCGAGATCGAACTCGGGCCTGGGCATGATCGACCGCCTCCGGGGAGGCGATGAAGTCGCTTATCTCGTCCGCACGTTGAATGCGTAGTATGCAACGGGGGGGCGTGTAGGGGTGAGGGCGATGATGCCGGCCTTGTTGGACCGCGCTCGTCCAGTGAGGTTTTCCGGGTGACGGTCAATGGAAATCGCGCGATTTGGTCGCCAATCTCCCCAGCATCGACGACAGATCCACGAGCCTTCCCGCGATCACGTGCACCACGGTGCCTTCACGCTCGACTTGCCCGTACACGGCGAGCAATTTCGATCCCAATAGCTCCCGCCGCTGCCGGTCACCGAGGTCGCGCCAGACGATGACGTTGGTGGCGCCGGTTTCGTCCTCCAGCGTGACGAACACGACGCCGCTCGCGGTGTCGGGCCGCTGGCGACCGATGACGATGCCGGCGGTGCGCACGATGCGGCCGTGCGGTGCCTGCGTGATCTCGGCGCACGTGAGAAGTCGCCGCCGTGCGAGCTGCGTGCGCAGCAGCGCCAGCGGATGCCGCCGCAGCGTGAGGCCGAGCGTCCGGTAATCGGCGACGATGTCCTGGCCCTCGGTGGGTGCGGGCAGGGCGGCTTCCTCCTCGGCGAACGTGCTGCCGGCGAGGATCGGCGGCAGCCGCTCGACGCCGGCGACGTCCCACACCGCGTCGTGGCGATGGCCGGCCAGAGCCGCCAGCGCGTCGGCGTCGGCGAGGCGATCGAGATCGTGGTGGTCGAGCGCCGCGCGGTGGGCGAGGTCGGCGATACTCGCGAACGGCGCCGTGCGTCGCGCTTCAACGATCCGTCCGGCGCCGGCTTCGGTCAGGCCGGTGACCATGCGCAGGCCGAGGCGCAGCGCGGGGATCGGGGTCAGAGACGAATTTCCTCGAGAGGCCGGTTGACTCGATATGTCTGCGCGGAAATTCGTCTCTGACCCCAATTTCTCCAGCGTGCAATCCCATTCGCTCACCGTCACGTCGACCGGCCGCACTTCGACGCCGTGCCGACATGCGTCCTGCACAAGCTGGCTCGGAGCGTAGAAGCCCATCGGCAGCGAATTCAGGAGCGCCCCGCAGAACGCCGCCGGCTCATAGCGCTTGAGCCACGCCGACACGTAGACCAGCAGCGCGAACGACGCCGAATGTGATTCGGGAAAACCGTATTCGCCGAAGCCAAGGATCTGCTGGTAGATCTGCCGTGCGAACGCCTCGTCATAGCCGCGCTTCGCCATCCCGTCGATCAGGCGCTGTTCGAATTTTTCCAGCCCGCCCTTGCGCCGCCATGCGGCCATCGACCGGCGCAGGTGATCGGCCTCGCCGGGGGAGAAGCCGGCGGCGACGATCGCGAGCTGCATCACCTGTTCCTGGAAGATCGGCACCCCCAGCGTACGTTCGAGGACGCTTCTCACGGCCTGGCTCGGATAGGTGACGGGTTCCTTTCCCTGCCGCCGCCGCAGGTACGGATGCACCATCCCCCCCTGGATCGGGCCGGGCCGGACGATCGCGACTTCGATGACGAGGTCGTAGAAGTTCGCGGGCTTCAACCGCGGCAGCATCGACTGCTGCGCGCGCGACTCGATCTGGAACACGCCGACGGTGTCGGCGCGCTGGCACATCGCGTAGACCTCGGGGTCCTCGGGAGGGATGTCTTGCATCGTCAACGGGGTCGGATCCCGATCGGGGTCTGACCCACTTCGCCACCTCGACACCATCTCGAGGCAACGTCGGATCGCGGAGAGCATCCCGAGCGCCAGGCAATCGACCTTGAGCAGGCCCATCGCGTCCAGATCGTCCTTGTCCCACTGGATCACCGTGCGCTCGGCCATCGCCGCGTTCTCGACCGGCACCATCCGTTCGAGCAACCCACGGGCGATGACGAAACCGCCGACGTGCTGCGACAGGTGGCGCGGGAAGCCCATCAGCTCGTTGGTCAGTGCGACCAGCCGCACGATCACCGGGTTGTCGGGCGCGAAGCCGGCCCCGCGGATGCGCTCGGGCTTCACCTCGCGGCCGTCCCACCACGCGAACACGCCGGCGAGCCGGTCGACCTGCGCGAGATCGAGGCCGAGCGCCTTCCCGACGTCGCGCACCGCGCTCTTGGGGCGATAGGTGATCAGCGTGGCGGCGAGCGCCGCACGCTCGCGACCGTATTTGCCGTAGATGTACTGGATCACCTCCTCGCGCCGCTGGTGTTCGAAGTCGACGTCGATGTCCGGAGGTTCGTTGCGTTCCTTGCTGATGAAGCGCTCGAACAGCATGCTCATCCGCGACGGATCGACCTCGGTGATGCCGAGCGCGTAACACACGGCCGAGTTGGCCGCCGAGCCGCGGCCCTGGCACAGGATGCCTTGCGCCTTGGCGAACGCGACGATGTCGTGAACGGTCAGGAAGTAGGGCTCGTAGGCGAGCTCGGCGATCAGCGCGAGCTCGTGCTCGATCAACTCGCGGACGTCGTCGGGAACGCCGGCGCGGAAGCGGCGGGCGAGACCCGTCTCGGTGAGCTTGCGCAGGTGGGAAGCCGGCGTCTCGCCTGACGGAACGATTTCCTCCGGATATTCGTAGCGCAGCTCGTCGAGGGAGAAGGACGAGCGCGCGGCGACGGCGAGCGTCTCGTCCAGCAACGTGCGCGGATAGATCGTCGCCAGCCGCGCCCGCGAGCGCAGATGGCGCTCGCCGTTGGGGTAGAGCGCGTAGCCGCACTCGGCGAGCGGCTTGCCCGTGCGGATCGCCGTCAGCGTGTCCTGCAGCGCGCGGCGCGCGCGGACGTGCATGTGGACGTCGCCGGCCGCCACCTGCGGCAAGCCGCTCGCGCGCGACAGTGCCGCGCAACGCTCGAGCCGGGCGCGATCGCCGGCGCGGGCGAAGAGCTCGACGGCGATCCAGGCGCGGCCGGGGAAGGTTTCGGCGATCCATCGCGCAGTGCGCAGCGCGTTGCTATGCGGCGGGATCGGGGACGACTTTTCTGCGCACGTCGAAGTCGTGATCGGAGACGTCTTTTCGCGGAGCAAATCCTCATGCGGTGGTGCAGGACGAAAGGTCGACTCCGATCCCGTCGGCACCCACAGCGCGAGAAGCCCGTCGGCGAGTATGGCGACGTCCTCGCGCGTCAGCGCATACGTGCCTTTCTTGGCCTGCCGTCGCCCGCGGGTGATGAGTTGCGACAGGTTGCCGTAACTCGCACGGTCGGTGGCGAGCAGGATCAGTTTAAGGCCGTCGGCGAGCGTGAACTCGCTGCCCACGATCAGCGGCAGGTTCGCGGCCTTGGCGGCAAGATGGGCGCGGACGATTCCCGCGAGCGAGCACTCGTCGGTGAGCGCGAGACCGCCGTAGCCCAGCGCCTGCGCCCGCTCGACCAGCTCCTCCGGGTGCGACGCGCCGCGCAGGAACGAGAAGTTCGACAGGCAGTGGAGTTCGACGTAAGCGGGGAGCATGGTTGCGGCGAAACGCGCGAAATACCGTATAAATATACGGCATTCGAGGGGCGACAGCCAGCGTAAGGGCGCCGGTTCGATGACCGGCCATCGATTGCCCGTTGATGCGGATACGACGTGCTCGGACCCGCGCCATTCCACCCCGAGCCGGGGGCACGTATCGCGCACTCTGGACGGCCGCGCGCGCGGCGGCCCGCAATCGCCCCTCGGCGCGCCCGGAACGACCGATGTACGCCAACTCGGGGGGAATGCCCCTTCGCACGTCGACAGGCTCCGGGCGAACCGCTTTCCGCAGAGTCAGGGGAAAAGTGCGGTTCGGGCCGAGTCAGTCGAAGCCCGCTGCCGCCCGACATCTCAGGGCGAACGGAACGGGCGCCGTACGACGGCGCTGCAGCTCAGGGAAACGCCGGGATCGAAGGGTCGATGCCGCTCCACGACGCTTCCGGATGCCGACGCTCGAGCAGCTCGCGTACGGAGTCCACGCGATACAGCGGGACGTCGACCATCAGCAGCACGCGTCCGCGTTCGAGATCGGTGGCGAACCGGGCGAGCTTCGAGTTCGGCACCGACGAGCCGATCATCGTCGACATGAATATCCCGAAAATGCCGCCGAAGCCGATCATCGACAGTACCGCGCCTTGCTGGATCGTCAGCCCCGCCACCGGGAAGATGGACAGCAGCGCCGCGCACAGGCCGCCGAGGAGGCCACCGATGACGAACCCAACCCCCGCCGCATGGCGGACGTCGGAGGCTTGCAGCACCGTGGCTTCGCGGAGATTACCCAGGTCGGTGCCCGGACGCGCGAGGAAGTGCATGTGCCGATCTTCGATCCGGTTCAACAGCAGGTCGTCGGCGGTGCGCCGTGCGCTCTCGACGTCCGGCAGCACCCAGTAGAGTCTGCGCCTCATGATTACCTCCATGCGCAGCGGCAGGGATCGCCTGTGTCGGCGGGAGCGTCGGCGCGCACCGGATACGCGGCGCGCCGGCGACAATCCCGGGCAGGCGATGGTCGCCACGTATTTTCGATTGTACGCTTCCCGCGCGCTGTCAAGGCACGCCGCCGCTTGACGCCTCTCCGGCCGTCCCGCGACACTGGCGACCGGCCTGTGTTTCGGCTCACACCGTTCCGCGTCTCCCGACCATGCCCGCCATCGCGTTCGACCGCTTCTACCGGTATGCCGACCTGACCGCGCTCTTGCACGCCTTTGCGACCGAGTACCCGCAGCTGGTCGCGCTCGAATCGATCGGCAAGAGCTTCGAAGGTCGCGACATCTGGGTGGTGACGGTCACCAACACCGCGACCGGCGCGGCTGCCGACAAGCCGGCGTTCTGGGCCGACGGCAATATCCACGCAACGGAAGTGGCCGCCTCCGCCGCCAATCTCTATTTCTTGCACACGCTCTGCACGCAGTACGGCAACGATGCCGACGTCACGCGCGCCCTCGACACCCGCGCGTTCTATCTCTGTCCGCGGATCAATCCCGACGGCGCGGAATGGGCGCTCGCCGACCGGCCGAAGTGGATTCGCTCCAGCACACGTCCGTATCCGTTCGACGAGGACGAGATCGAGGGCCTCACGGTCGAGGACATCGACGGCGACGGCCGGATCCTCCAGATGCGCCTTCCCGACCCGAACGGGTTGTGGAAGGAACATCCGGATCAACCCGGACTCATGGTTCGGCGTGAGCCGACCGAAGCCGGGGGAACGTATTACCGCATCGTGCCGGAAGGCACCGTGGAGGGTTGGGACGGCTACACGCTTCGATTGAAGAGGAACAAGCAGGGTCTCGACCTGAACCGCAATTTCCCGGCGAGCTGGCGACAGGAGTTCGAGCAGCTCGGCGCCGGGCCATATCCCACATCGGAGCCGGAGACGCGCGCCGTCGTCGACTTTCTCACGCGGCATACCAACGTCACCGGAGCCACGACGTTCCATACGTGGAGCGGCGTGCTGCTGCGCCCGTTCGAACATCAGTCCGACGACGAGATGCACGCCGAGGACCTGTGGCATTACCGGAAGACCGGCGACAAGGGCCACGAGTTGACGGGCTACCCCGCAATCTCCGTCTATCACGAGTTCCGCTATCACCCGAAATCGGTGATCGGCGGCACCTTCGACTGGTTCTACGAGCATCTTGGGGTCTATACGTGGGTCGTCGAGATCTGGAGCCCCATGCGCGAAGCGGGGATCGAGAAGTATCCGTACATCGACTGGTTTCGCGATCACCCGATCGGCGACGACCTGAAGCTCTATCAGTGGAGCGAGCAGAAGCTTGGCGGTCTAGCCCACATTCCATGGCAGCCGTTCGACCACCCGCAACTCGGCAAGATCGAGATCGGCGGTTGGAACCGCTTCCACGCCTTCTCGAATCCGCCCCCGCAGCTGCTGGCGAAGGAGCTCGGCCGGTTCCCGAAGTGGCTCGTGTGGCAGGCGTTGACCTCGCCGAAGTTGGAGCTGGTCGCGGCCGAGGCCGATGCGCTCGGCGACGGCACCTGGCGCGTGCGGCTGGTGGTGCAGAACACCGGCTGGCTGCCGAGCTACGTGTCGAAGCGGATGCAGGAGCGCAAGGTCGTGCGCGACTTGATCGCGGAAATTACGCTGCCGGCGGGTGGCGAGCTCCTGCACGGCAAGCGGCGGGAGGAGCTCGGCCAGCTCGAAGGCAAGTGGGCGAAGCACACCGGCGTGTCGTTCTGGCCTGACTATCTCGTCACGGACGATCGCGCGAAGGTCGAATGGGTGGTCCGGGCGAAGCAGGGCGAGCGCGTGGGCCTCGTTGCGCGGCACGAGCGCGCGGGAGTCGTTCGCGCGTACGTGACGCTCGGCTGAGCGCAGCGCGCAGCCTCTTGGGAGAGAAGATGAACATCGGAAATTGCCTCCGGCGGCCGTGGGCCGCGATCGCCGCCGCATCGGTCGCGGTACTCGTCGCAGCCGCCTGCACGACGCCACCGCCGGCTCCGAAGGCGGGGCTCGACCGGATCGAGCACATCGTCGTGATCTACGCCGAAAACCGCAGCTTCGATCATCTCTACGGCCTCTTTCCCGGCGCCAACGGCCTCGCCAACGCGACCGCCGAGCAGATGACGCAGCTCGACCGCGACGGCAAGCCGATGACCGAGCTGCCGCCCGCGTGGAAGGGCAAGGACCCGGACCCGGCGTTCCCGCATCGCGTGCCGAACCGTCCGTTCCAGCTGAACGCGCCGCCGTACAACCTGCCGCTGTCACAACAGGTCCGCAGCCCCGTGCACAAGTATTACCAGAACATGGAGCAGATCAACGGCGGAAGGAACAACCTGTTCGCCGCGGTGTCCGACGCCGGCGGCTATGCGATGGCGTACTACGACGGCTCGTCGCTGCCGATGTGGCAGTGGGCGAAGGAATACACGCTCGCCGACAATTTCTTCATGGCCGCCTACGGCGGGTCGTACCTCAACCACCAGTGGCTGATCTGCGCGTGCACGCCGCGCGACGAGAACGCCCCGGCGAATGTGCGTGCGCAGGTCGACGAGAACGGCAGGCTCAAGCGGCGTCCGGGCTCGCCCGCGTCCGCACGCGACGGCGATCAGCTCACGTTCGACGGTGACGTGACGCCGGACGGCTGGTCGGTCAACACGACGCAGCCGCCCTACCAGCCCTCGGGCGTGCCGCCCGCCGCGGGCGGCGATCCGCGCCTCACCGACCCGACCAAGCACACGCTGCCGCCGCAGACGACGAAGACGATCGGCGACACGCTGTCGGCGAAAGGGATCTCCTGGGCATGGTACGCAGGTGGCTGGAACGAAGCGCTGAAGGACGGCATGCAGCCGCCCGGCATCAAGCGGACGGCGGTCTACAACCGCGACAAGGGCTCGATCGTGTTCCAGCCGCATCACCAGCCATTCAACTACTACACCCGTTTCGCCCCGGGCAGCGCCGATCGCGAGCGCCATCTCAAGGATTACACGGACCTCGTCGCGGGCATCGAGAAGGGCGAGCTGCCGCAGGTCGCGTTCTACAAGCCGCAGGGATCGCTCAACGAACATCCGGGGTACACCGACGTGCTCTCCGGCGACCGGCACATGGCCGAGTTGATCGCCAGGATCAAGGCGAGTCCGCTGTGGTCGAGCACCGTGATCGTCGTCACCTACGACGAGAACGGTGGCTTCTGGGACCACGTGCCGCCACCGAAGGGCGACCGCTGGGGCCCCGGCACGCGCATTCCCGCGATCGTCGTGTCGCCGTTCGCGAAGAAGGGCTACGTCGATCACACTCCCTACGACACGACGTCGATCCTCAAGCTGATCACGCGCCGCTTCGGGCTGGAGCCGCTGCCCGGCGTGCGGCCGGGTGCGGGTGATCTGACCGCGGCGCTGGAGCTCAACTAAGCGGTTACATTCCCTCTGCCGTGCTGTCTTCGCCGGGTACGCGGCGCGTCGCCCGGCGGTGTGCGCCGGCAACGCATGCGCTGGGGCTGCCCGGCTGGCACGCGTTTCGGAAATCGCTTCGTTCGATGAACCAAGGCGCCCCACGCACCGCCAGGTCGGGCCTCGCCGCCATCCCGCGCGGCGTGTGGGCGCTCGGGCTCGTCAGCCTGTTCATGGATCTCTCGTCGGAGCTGATCCACGCCTTGCTGCCGCTGTACATGGCGGTGGGACTCGGCGCCAGCATGGCGACGATCGGCATCGTCGAGGGTATCGCCGAGGCGACGGCGATGATCGTCAAGGTGTTTTCCGGCGTGATCTCGGACTTCTTCCGGCGCCGGAAGCCCCTGGTCGTGCTGGGCTACGGGCTCGCTGCGTTCACGAAGCTCATCTTCCCGCTCGCCCCGACGCTGGGCTGGGTCGTCGCGCGCGTTTCGCCGACCGTGTCGGCAAGGGCATCCGTGGCGCGCCGCGCGACGCGCTGATCGCGGACCTGTCGCCGCCCGAGATCCGCGGTGCGAGCTTCGGGCTGCGGCAGGCGCTCGATACCGTCGGCGGCGTCGGCGGCCCGCTGCTCGCGATCGGCGCGATGGGGTGGTTCGCAGGCGACTTCCAGGCGGCGTTCTGGGTGGCGGTCATTCCCGCGTTCGTCGCCGTCGCGCTGCTGGTCGTCGGCGTCGAAGAGCCGGACCGTCCGGCGGCGAATGGAAACGGAAAGCCACGGCTGCGCTGGTCGGACGCGAAGCGACTGCCGCGTGACTACTGGGTCGTCGTCGCGATCGCGGCGATGCTCACACTCGCGCGCTTCTCGGAAGCGTTTCTCGTGCTGCGCGCGCAGAACGTGGGGCTGCCCACGGGTGCGGCGCCCTGGGTGATGGTCGTGATGTCACTCGTCTACGCGGCCGTTTCGTATCCGGCCGGTGCGGCCGCCGACGACGGGCATGGACCGAAACTGCTCTCCGCCGGGCTGCTGGCGCTGATCGTCTCCGACATCGTGCTCGCGAATGCCGGCAGCGGGACCGTCGTGTTCGCCGGCGGTGCGCTATGGGGCCTGCACATGGGCCTGACGCAGGGATTGCTCGCAGCGTTGGTCGCGGCGGCGGCGCCGGAAGACCTGCGCGGCACGGCGTTCGGCGTGTTCAACCTGGTATCAGGCGTGGCACTGCTCATCGCGAGCGCGCTCGCGGGCGAACTGTGGGACGTCTTCGGCCCCGCGGTCACGTTCTACGCGGGCGCCGCGTTGACCGCGGCCGCGTGGATCGCGCTGGTCCGGCACGGCGGCACGGCGACCGCACTGCGCAAGCCCTGATCGGCGAGGCGGTCTGCGTTGCGCCCGTGGATGCGCTGCGGATCGGCTTCTGCGATGCGCGGTGACGATCGGCGCGCCGGTTAAACGCTCAGGCGCGCCGCCTCCGCACCGTCGTGACGATGCGTTGCGGAGGCGGGATCGGCGACCCTTCGCGTTCGCCTTTCGCATTCCCGCCAGCGGGGCCCCTGCTCACGGGCTCACGCGAATACACCATGCAGGAACCATTCCCCGTCGCCTTCGCCGAAGCCGTAGCGGCCGTCGCGGTAGATCCACACGGTCTCGCCGCGCGGCGTCGTCGCGACGAAGTAGTCGCGGCGCACGTCGCGACCGTCCCACCATCCCGACTCGATGCGCTCGGGACCGTCCTGCAGCACCCAGGGCGCACGCTCGAGGTGATCGCCGAGCGGTTCCGGTTCGGCGAGGAGCCAGAGGGGGCGCGGCACGTCGGGCAACGAAGCGGAGCATGGTTCGCGAGGGTTCTCGGCGCTGACCCCGGGCGACGAGCGCGCGTCGGTGCTGCCCGACGCGCCTGACGAGGAGGCCGACCCGTCCACGCTTGCGCGCGTTGCCGCGTGCGTGCGTGTCGGTCGCGCTCGTCCTGCGTCGAGCACCCCTGTGTGGGCGCGCGGCAATTCGGCGCTCTCCCGCCACGCGTCTTCGGGTCGGTGTTCCGCGTGCGGGGCGAGCAGCGCCACCGCATGCTCGCCCAGCCGTGCGCGCAGCCGGTCGAGCAGCGGCACCGTCGCGGCGGCGACGTCGTCGGGGAGGAGGCCGAGGTTGCGGCCGGCGAGCGGCGCGGTCGCCTCGCTGGCGAGCGTGATCGTCTCGACCGCAGCAGGCAAGGCGATGCGCGCCAGGCGCTCGCGCAGCACGCCGATCAGGTGCTCCGGTTCGCGCGCCGGAGCGGCGAGCGCGAAGCGCACCGTCGTGGCCGCCACGCCGGTCTTCACGCCGACGTAGCGCTCGTGCGCGAGCGCGAGTGAGAGCTCGATCACGCCCAGCCCGCGTCCGAGCAGCCAGCCCGCGAGCTCGTGCACGAGGCGATTGACGGCGAACGCGAGCGCTTCCGCGCTGGCCACGGGTGCGGGAAGGGCGAGGGCGCCCGTGTAGCGCGGCGGCGGTACGAAGGATGGCCGCGGATCGGCGTCGAGGCCACGGGCGCGGTCGAGCGCGGCGACGAAGGCGGCGCCGGCGCGGCGCGCGAGCCCGTCGCGCGGCAGTGCGCAGGCCTGTCCGAACGTCGTCACGCCGGCGGCGGCGAGCGTGGCGACGATCGCCGGATCGGCATCGAGGAACGCGAGCGGCAGCGGCGAGAGCGCCCGCGCGAGGCTCGCGGCGTTGGTGACGGTGACGGCACGATCGGCGCGTGCGAACAGCAGGGCTGCGAGCGGCGTGGGGGCCAGCGCGAGTCGCGCCGCGTAGCCCAGATCCTGCGCGCCTTCCGCGAGCCGCGTCGTGAGCTTCGGCAGGCCGCCGAAGAGCCGCAGGCTGCCGCCGATCTCGGCGAGCACCGCATCCGGCCGTGCCAGCGAGACGGCGGGCGTGAATTGCGTGGCCCACGCGCCGACCGCTTCCAGTGCGCTGCCCTTCCGCGCCCGAATCGCGGTCGCGCATGACGAGGTCCGGCGCAAGCGCCAGCGACGCCGACACGAGCTGGCTCTCGCGGACGCCGGCGGCGCGCGCTGCGGCATTGGCGGCGACGATACGCGGATAGTGGCCGCCGGTGGCAACGGCGAACGGCCGCGCCTGCGCCTCGGGTCCTTGCGCACGCGCGAAGACGTCGAGGGGCAGCGACGGCAGGATCAGGCAGGCCCAGAGCATCGCAAGAGACTCGGCAACGGCACTTGGCCGTGCGGTCGATCGACGGCGCACGCTGCGGATGCGATTGTCGAGCGTCGCGCGGCGAGGCCTTCATCGCCGCAGTGTTGACAATATACGGCAAAGACGTATAGTAAAAAATGTTGAGCTTCGTCGAGACGCGGCTCTTCACGCGTCTGGTGCGCGAGTACCTGACCGATGATGAGTACGCGCAACTGCAGACGACGCTGGCGGTCGATCCCGAGATCGGCGACGTCATTCCCGGGTCGGGTGGCGTGCGCAAGATGCGCTGGGGTACAGCCGGGCGCGGCAAGCGGGGTGGCGTGCGGCTGATCTATTTCCTCCGCCGGCGGGAGGGCGAGATCTGGATGCTTACGCTGTACGCCAAGAATGTGATGGACGCGATTCCCGCGTCGGTGCTGAAACGGATCCGGGCCGAAATCGAGAGTGAAGGCAGCCATGGCAACTGAGGCAGGCAAGGCAGCGCGCCGGCGCAACGTCGGCCGCGAGATCCTCGACGGTCTGCGCGAGTTGAAGCGCGGGAAGACCGGTCGTGTCCTGAACATTCCGTCAATTGCCGTCATCCGCGAGCGGACCGGCCTGTCGCAGGCGAAGTTCGCGGCACTGCTGGGCGTATCAGTGCGCACGTTGCAGGAATGGGAGCAGGGTCGGCGCTCGCCATCGGGCGCGGCACGCACGTTGTTGGCGATCGCGGCGAAGAACCCGCGGGCGCTGCTGGACGTGGCGTAGTCGCATCGAGCCGGGGAGCGTTGTGCAACTCGGTGGGCTGGGGCCGATCGATCTGGAGCAGGCCTGGGGGACAGGGCCAGGGGTCTGTCAGGTCGAGGCCCCGGCCGCCTTTCCCCAGATCGCCTCCTCCGACAACCCGATCTCGGCGAGCTCCGCCGCGCGCAGATGGGCCTCGTTGGCGCAGAAGAACTCGTCGAGCTGGGGCGGTTTCACCGCTGTGCCGGCGAGCATCGCGTGCGCCTGGCCGCGGTGGTGGATCTGGTGCTGGAAGAGGTGGGCAAGGAGACGCTTTGCGGGCTCGTGCTGCACGCCGATACGCCGCGGCACGGGCACCGGCCGCGTGAGGTCGGGGTCGGTGAGCCCCGCGCACAGCGCGATCAGCCGCTGGTCGACCGCGTGCTGTTCGGCGGCGAGCGACGCGCAGGTGTCGAACGGTTCCTCGGGCGTGTAGAAGCGTTCGGGGTTGGCGTTGACCGGCTGGCCGCGGAAAGCGCGCTCCAGCGCGTCGACGTAATACCAGTCGACGGTGAGATTGTGGTTGAGCGTGGCCTTGAGCGACGGGAAGAAGCTCGTCCGCGTGGCGGCGAAATCCTCCGGCGAAAGTCGGCCGCACGCGGCGAGCAGCCGATGGTTGGCCCAGGCGTTGTTGCAGGCCATCGTGAAGAAGTGATGGGCGAGGGGCGATGGGGGCATGGGGTCACCTGCAAAACGCGATGCGTGGATCGGTTGCGAAAGACAGGGTCAGGGGCGTGTTTCGGATCGGGTAGCAGGATTCGCCGGCGAAATGCGAGTCCGATCTGACCTCGCGCGCGCGGATTGGCATGGTCAGTTGGCGCGCCGCGCCGCGTAAAGTGCGCGCGGGCCAGGATGCGACGCTGCTGTCGCATGTCCGGCGCTGGTGCGCGGATCCGGCAGAGCGGACCGGGCAGCGACGTCGACCAGCACCGGCTGCGCGAGTTCGCCGCCGCGGCGCTTCAGCACCTTCACCGCGAGCCGGCCGTCCTGCGGCGCGAGGGCGAGACGCAACGGCGCGGCGCTGGCGCTGCCGCGCTGGCCGGGGCGGCGCCACAGCACGCCCCACGTGCGGCCGTCGCGCGCGGCCACCGCGAGCCGGCGCAGCACGCGATCGTCGCTGACGCCGAGCCACGCGAACGCGGCGCCGCATTCCGGCGCGCGCAGCGCCTGCTCGTAGGCCCAGAGCTGCTCGGCGGGTGTAGTGCAGCGCACGACGAGGAGCCGCGCGAGGTCGACACCCGCTGCGGCCAGCGCGGGTGCATACGGCACGTGCGGCGGCGCGATCCACACGATGTCGCGGCCGGCGGCCTGCAGACGCGTGAGCGCCGGCAGCGTGAGACGGATCTCGCCGATGCCCTCGCGCGCGAGGACGATCTCGGTGAGCGCCGCCCCCGGCCAGCCGCGGCCGGGCAGCACCGCGTCGAGCGCCGCAAAGCCCGACGGCACCGCGGCCGGTTCGGGTGCGCACTCGTCACCGCGCCAGATCGCGGGATTGGCGAGGACGGTGGTGAGAGCGGCGTTGGTCATGAAGTCGTGGCGCTGAGGGGCGCGTGCAAGCAGCACCGGAATGGCATTTTGCGAGACGAGATGCCCGGTTCAGAACGAAACGCGCCGCCGACACTGTTCAGGTTGCCGGCCAATGTCGCGCGAACACCGCCGCGACCTTCGGATGCGCTTCGATGCGCAGCAGCAGCGCGTGGAACGCGGGCCGGTGCTGCTCGAGGTGCTTGCGCGAGCCCGACCACTTCGACACGACGGCGGCGTGCAGGTCGAGCGCGCCGATGTCCTCGCCGCCGAGATAGGGCCGTGCCGGGAAGAGGTCGGCGAACAGCTCCCAGTGCGTGTGCAGCCGTGCGCGGGTGCCGGCGCGGATGCGCTCGTTCGTCGCTTCGTCGGGCTCGGCGCACCAGCGCTCCGGGAAATCGATGATGCTGATCGCCGCGTAGCAGTTGGCGGCGATGAACACGAGGCCGCGCAGCGCCTGCGCGCGCGCCGATTCGCCGCGCGGCAGCAACCCGCTGTCCGGGTGCACGCAGCCCAGGTAGTGGAGGATCGCCGCGCTCTCGGACAGCACGCTGCCGTCGGGCAGCACCAGCGTGGGGATCTGGCCCAGCGGATTCAGCCGAAGCAACTCGTGGAACGCGTCGTTCTGCTCCCACGACGCGGTTTCGATCATGCGGCAGGGCGCACCGGCCAGCGCGAGTGCGGCTTCCACCGCGGCCGAGCCGGAGCCTTTCTTTCCGTAGAGGGTGTACATCGGGCCTCCGTTCTTACCAATGCTTGCTGCCGCGCACGAGGCCCACGGCCACGCCTTCGATCGCGAACGCGGTCTTCCTCGGATCGACGACGATCGGCGCGAACGCCGGGTTCTCGGCGAGCAGCGTGATGTCGCGCCCCTGACGTTTCAGCCGCTTGACGGTGACTTCGTCACCCAGCCGCGCGACGACGATCTGCCCCGACCGCGCGTCGGCGGTCTTGTGCACGGCGAGGAGGTCGCCATCGAGGATCCCGGCGTCGCGCATGCTCGCGCCGCGCACGCGCAAGAGGTAATCGGCCTGCGGGGCGAAGAGGGCCGGGTCGATCTTGTACTGCGCCTCGATGTGCTCGGCGGCGAGAATCGGGCTGCCCGCGGCCACGCGCCCCACCAGCGGCAGGAGTCCCTGCACCGGCATCCCGGGAATGTCCTTGAGCCGCAGCCCGCGCGAGGTGCCGGAGAGGATCTCCAGCACGCCTTTTTTCGCCAGCGCCTGCAGGTGGTCCTCCGCCGAACTCGCCGTCGAGAAACCCAGGCCGGCGGCGATCTCCGCGCGCGTGGGCGGCATGCCGGTCGCTTCGAGATGGGCGCGGATCCAGTCGAGGATCTGCTGCTGCCGGGCCGTGAGCCGCGGCAGCTCCGGGACGTCGGCCGAGGCGGTGGTCACGTGGGCGAAGGGGCGGCGGGGGCGGGGAGGCATGCGGATACCGTATAAATAATCGGTATCAGGATTATAGACGGCAGGGTGGGAAGGTCAAGCGGCGATGGCGGATAACGTCGAAGCGTCGACGGGATGCGATGAGAAATCAAGGCATTGGATTTTGACCGTGGTGTTGGGGCGGCCTATATTGGCTGCAGGGAAAGGCGTCGTTCATTAGGTACGCCTCAGTGAACTTGAAAACGCTGCGAGAAGGCATCGCCGTTCCTGAAGCGGCGGCGCCCGCACCTCACATCCGCGATCATCGATATCTCGACAAATTCGGCCCGGTCGATTGTCGAGATTCGACCTTGGCAAGATGAACAAAGAAGTGGAAACGCCGGTCGCAAGGCACGATTGTCGACCAAGAACTGCGAAGTCGAGCCCGTGTACCTCGCAGACCGAAGGAGTCGGGACTCGAAGCCCCTCAATGTGGATCGCGACCACTCGCATCTTCGAGCAGGACCGCGATTCCGAGGCAGCCACCGGCAACGGCGATGCGGTGCATGTCGGCTCCACGAGGCAGCCTGATGAGCCGCCACAGTTGCACCCGACCTGTCGCAGACGATCCTCGACGACCTGACCGAAGCCGAACTCATCGACCTCAGCAACCGGTCGTCGCGCGTCTGAAGTCTTGGCAGCGGCTCACGCGCACATGCTCGATCAGCATCGGTGAAAGCGTGTTTCAGCCGATGGCATCCTGTATTCATCGGCATCATCTCCAAGTACAACGCAAGACAGTCACGGTCATCACCGAGAACGGACAGCATGGTGTTGGCCGTGTCTCGCGGTAGAGCCGCCTCCAACCTCGGGACGGCGTTCGCAGGTCCACATGCCGGAGTGCGCGCTGGCGATCGCCCAACTTGCTCGAGGAGTTCATCGCAAAGCTGGGGGACGTGCGATCACGTTCGCATCGGGGTGGTGCGAACGAACGAAGATGTCATGCCGTTCTGGTCCCGCCTTGGCTTCGATCCTACCGGAGAGCTCAAGCCGTATCAGTACGGGTCCATTCAGTCAGAGACCATCGTCTTGCAAAAGCGGCTGCCTGACCCTTCGCTGGAGCGAGCCGCCGACGGTGGCTGCTGAAATTCCCGACCTCCCATGCCCACTATCGCCTCCCTGCGCGCCGGTTTCTATCATGTCCCGCTGCCGTCGGTGCTGACCGACAGCACGCACGGGGAGATGCGCTTCTTCGAGCTCGTCACGGTTCGTCTCGTCGACAGCGACGGCGCCGAGGGCACGGGCTACACGTACACGGTCGGTGCGGGGGGCGGCGGGATCCACGACATGATCGCGCGTGACCTGACGCCCGCGCTTCTCGGCCGCGACGCGGAGAACACCGAAGCGCTGTGGCAGGCGATGTGGTGGCGGCTGCACTACGGTGGCCGGGGTGGTCAGGCGGCATCGGCGATCTCCGCAGTCGACATCGCGCTGTGGGATCTCAAGGCCCGACGGGCCGGACTGCCGCTCTACCGCTTGCTGGGCGGGTTCGATCCCGAGGTGCCCTGCTACGCCGGCGGAATCGACCTCTGGCTCGACCTCGATGCGTTGCTGGCGCAGACGGACGCCAATCTCGCCAAGGGCTTCCGCGCGATCAAGATGAAGGTCGGCCGCCCGAAGCTGTCGGAGGACGTCGCACGGGTGGCCGCGATGCGCGCCCATCTCGGGCCGGATTTTCCGCTGATGGCCGACGCCAACATGCGCTGGAGCGTGGACGAGGCGATCCGCGCCGCACGGGCGCTGCAACCTAGCCAGCTCGTCTGGCTGGAGGAACCCACGATCCCGGACGACATCGCCGGCCACGCGCGGATCGTGCGCGACGGCGGCGTGCCGATCGCGACCGGCGAGAATTTCCACACGCTGCACGAGTTCGCGCATTTCATCCGCGCCGAGGCGGTGACGTATCCGGAGCCCGACGTCACCAACTGCGGCGGCGTGACGGTGTTCATGAAAGTCGCACACCTCGCCGAGAGCTTCAACCTTCCGTTGACCTCGCACGGCGCACACGACATCACCGTCCACCTGCTCGCGGCGGCGCCCAACCGGTCGTACCTCGAGGCGCACGGCTTCGGGCTCGAGCGCTACCTCGCTCATCCGCTCCAGATCGTCGACGGCAACGCGCTCGCTCCGGATCGCCCGGGGCATGGCGTGGAGTTCGATTGGGACGGCCTCGAGTCGCTGCGCGTCGTTTGATCCTTTCCGCGTCACCCCATCTCGGAGAGCACGATGTTCGACCCCATTACCATTCCGTTCGGATCGAAGATGCTGTTCAACACCGTCAGGCTCAGACCTGGCGTCAGCATCGACGACGTCGAACTCGCACTGGGCGAGATGTGCAACGTGGTCAAGGACACCTACGGCGGCGACAAGGGCGGGTTCGTTGCCGGACAGGTATTCCGGTTCTCCGGTTTCCTCTCTGACGAAGGATCGCTGAACGCCACGAAGGCGGCCGACGAGCACGTGGCCATCGTCACCTACTGGCGCTCCTTCGCCGAGCACGAGAGGTCGCACGCGGACACCGTGTTCAAGGCGAAGTTCGCCGCGCTGGCCGAGCTCTGCACCGACAGCAAGGAGCTCGGATACGACATGCTGTGGCAGGGCGAGCCGGAGGCGGGCGGCTGAGGCGCTCTTGCCACAAACGTTCGCCCGAATGCGCGGCCGGCGTCTCGATCGGGCGGCCTACAACCGACCCACGCTCGAGGTCGCGCGCGATCTTCTCGGCACGTTCATCGTGCGCCAGTCGCATGACCTGCGCATCGAGGCGATGATCACCGAAGTGGAAGCGTACAAAGGACCGCGCGACCTGGCCTCGCACGCCGCGCGCGGGCGTCGCACGCCGCGGGTCGAGCCGCTCTACGCGGAGGGCGGGACCGTGTACGTCTATCTCGTCTACGGCCTGCACTGGATGCTCAATTTCAGCACCGTGGGCGCCGGCAAGCCCGAGGGGGTTCTCGTGCGCGGCATCGTGGCGGCCCCATTCGAAACGCGGCACCTCCTTGCCGGACCGGGGAAGGTCACCCGCCATCTCGCGATCGACAAGACGCTCGACGGCGTGGATGCAACCGCCTCCGATGCGATCTGGCTGGAGGATCGCGGCGTGCGTGTCGCGTCGCGGCACATCCGGACGGGGCCGCGGATCGGCGTGGACTACGCGGGAGCCTACTGGGCGGCACGGCCCTGGCGGTTCTGGATCGACATCGAAGACGTTCGCTGACACGCGGCGGCATCGGCTCGCCGGACAGCGATGGAAGTCTCGGCGTGGCCGGCCCTTACCGGTCGCGGAGTCCCTGGTCTGCCCGGAACCCGACCGCTTCCCGCAATCCATTGCTAAGATAGGTGGACCATGCCTGCCTTGCCAGATGCATCGAGGCTGCGTTCCATGTGCGCACTCGACAACCGGGAGTCGACGCCCTCCGGTTCGACGGCAAACGCAGCGCAGGCGGTGACGACCCCTCGACGCGTACTGCGGCCGGGACCTGGATGAAAGGAAATCGTGATGACGACGCGTGGATTCAACGTCAGCCATGCCCGCGATGCGCATTTCGAGCGCGGTCTGCGCTCGTTCTTCGAATATCGGGATCTGGGCGTCAAGGCCGCGACGGAGGGGCGCGTGGTCGCCCACGTGATCCGGGCGGCCCCGGGTGCAGCGTTTGCGGGACGACCGCATCGGCACCAGACGACGTTGCAGCTGGTCTACGTGCTGAAGGGCTGGATCGAGTTCGAATACGAAGGGCAGGGTATCGTGCGGCTCGAGGCCGGATCCTGCGTCCATCAGCCGCCGTCGATCCGGCATCGTGAGATCGGCCATAGCGACGACGTCGAAATGCTCGAGGTCGTGATGCCGGGCGATTTCGCCACGGAAGAAGTGCCATCGGTTGCGTCGTGACGGCAGTCCCGGCGGCGATTCGCACGCACCGACGCTGTCATCATCATCGAGGTCTTCCATGAGCCCTGCCGCGGTGGAGCACCCGTATCGCGAATTCGAGCGCGCCGGCTGGGAGCGGGCGGCCGGTGCGTACGGTGCGACCTTCGAGCGCGCCACGAAGCTGTTCGCGCCGGCGATGCTGGCGGCCGCCGGCTGCCGCCGCGGAGCGCGCATTCTCGACGTCGCCTGCGCCTCGGGCTTCATCAGCGGCATGGCCGCGGCGCAGGGCGCGATCGCCACCGGTGTCGATTTTTCCGCGAGCATGGTCGCGATAGCGCAAGGGCGCTTTCCCGGGATCGAGTTTCGGCAGGCCGACGCCGAGGCGCTGCCGTTTGCCGACGCCACGTTCGACGGCGTGGTCATCGGCTTCGGGGTGCATCACTTCCCGTTTCCCGTGCGCGCGCTCGCCGAAGCGCGCCGGGTGCTGCGCACGGATGGCCGTCTCGCTTTCACCGTCTGGGCCGCACCCGACGAGCACATCATCCACAAGCTCGTGCTCGGCGCCGTGCGCGCGTCCGGGCATCCGTCGCCGGCGCTGCCCGCGCCGCCGGTCGGAACGCTCAACGATGCCGCCGGGTGCCGGCGGCTGCTCGAGGAGGCAGGGTTCGCCCCGGCGTCGATCCGCACCGAAAGGATCGAGGCACGCGTGGCCGTGACCTCGGGTGCGGAGCTCGTCGAAATGCTCGCCAACGGGACGGTCCGCTCGTCGGCGGTGATCCGGTCGCTGCCGCCGGACAAGCTGCCGGCCATCATCGCGGCGGTCGAGCAAGCGGCCGCGCCGTACCGCGAAGCCGGCGAGCTCCGGGTTCCCGCCGTGGCGATCCTCGCGGCGGCGACACGAACGCAGTGAAATGGCCTGCGCGGAGAGTTTCCCCGGATGAAAGTCAATTTTCTCGGTGTCGGCGCCCAGAAGGCCGGCACGTCGGCGCTCGACGCCTACCTGCGGATGCATCCCGCGCTGTGCATGGCCAACGTGAAAGAAGTGCATTTCTTCGACGACGACCGGGCTTTCTTTCAGCAGGCAGTCTCCGGCTACGAGGGGTACCACCGGCAATTCGCGCCGACGCCGGCGACGGCACTCGTCGGCGAAATCACGCCCGCTTACATATACTGGAACGACGCGCCGCGGCGGATTTGGCAATACAACCCCGCCATGAGACTGATCGCGGTGCTGCGCAATCCGATCACCCGCGCCTTTTCCCACTGGAACATGGAGCGCGACCGCGGGGTCGATCCGTTGCCGTTCTGGGACGCGCTGCAGTCCGAGCGCGAGCGCTGCCGCGCAGCGCTTCCGCTGCAGCACAAGCCGTATTCGTACGTCGACCGGGGCTACTACACGGCCCAGCTGCGGCGGCTGTGGTCGTACTTTCCCGAGGAACAGGTGCTCGTGCTGCGCTACGAGGACCTGCGCGACCGCGCGAACGACACGCTCAACCGCGTGTTCGACTTCCTGGGGGTCGGTCGGCTGCCGCCGCTGGCGCCCAAGGTCGCGCATGCGCGACCCTACGTGACGCGGATGTCGCCGCGTGAATGGCAGTTCCTGCACGACGTCTTCGAATTCGAGATTCGCGCGCTCGAACGCATGCTTCGCTGGGATTGCGCCGATTGGCTGCGTCCGCCCGATGAGGTCGACGACGAGGACTGACGCGCGATGCCGCGCTTTCGGGCAACGGGACTGCCGGGCATCGTCACCGCGCCGCAACGGTGCGCCTGACCCGACTGGCGTAGGATCGACGCTGCGGCCACGGGATCCGCCCCGCAGGGCGCCTGGTTCCGAGGAGCGTGCCATGACGCAGTCGACGCAAGCGGTCCACATCCACGAGCGGGGCGTGGCGCCGGTGATCGCGACGCCCTCAGCCGGTACTCATCCGCCTGTCGACACGAACGTGCCATTGGCGGCGCGGTGACGCGGTCCCGTCGCAATCTGCGGGTGGGCGGGTTGGGCATCGTGCTGCTGCTGACCGTCCCGCTGGCGAATGCAGCGGAGGTCCACAAGTGTCGTGACACCCGGGGCAGTATCACCTACTCGGATCGGCCGTGCGGTGCGAAGCCTGCCGCGACGCCGGCGCAGACCCTGCCACCGGCCACGCTCGACGTTGCGCAGGTGCCGCTGCAACCGGTATTCCTGGGGCGTTTGCTTGCGCTTGCGCAACACGGGCAACTGACCGATGTGCCCTTCGTCGAACAGCAGCTTGCCGTCCGGTTCGTGCGCCGGGACGGGGAGGGCGGCAGCGCCTACGCACTCGCGCCGGGTTCGAGGCTGCGCGCAATGGAAATCGATTATGTCGTCGAGAAGCCGCGCCCGGCGGACGGCCTGCGCAAGTCGGCATTGGCACTGCGAATCGACCGGGAAAGCGCCTGCATTCGTCCCGATACGGTGACTGCGGTATTCGGCGACGCTTTTCGCGAGTTCGACTTCGGACCGGACGCGCGCCCGGACGTGGCATCGAAGTTGCGCCGGATCATCTACGATTTCGCCGCGGCGCCGGGAGAGCCGCTCGCCCTTACCGTCACCTTCGAGCGGCGAGTGGAATTCTGCGTCGACCTCCTGAACCTCGAACAGGTCGGACGCTAGCGGTCTGGTGAACGGAGTCGAAGAGCATCGACGCGCATGACCGTCGACGTCAGCCGACGGGCGCTCGCGCCACATCGACCCAGCAACCTTGTTGCTGCGATGCGAGGCAGGCCTCGATGAAGGCCATCGTGTGGGCGCCCTCCTCGATCCGCGGATACGGAAAATCGGGCACCGGGTCACCCAGATCACGTGCCATCCGTTCGAGCGCGACCTCGCGGTAGATGTTGGCGAATGCCTCGCGCAGACCTTCCGGATGGCCGCGCGGCGTCCGCCCGAGGGTGACGATGTCGGGCGGCAGGCCGGGATCGCCGCGGCCGATGAGGCGCATGGACTCGCCCTGCGGCGCGAATCGAAGATAGCTCGCCTCACGGTGCGACCAGTCAAACATCCCCTTCTCGCCGTAGACGCGGAGCCGGATGTCGTTCTCTGCGCCGGCAGCCGCCTGCGTGACGGTGAGCGTACCGCGGACGCCGCCCGCGAACTCGAGCAAGGCCGACGCGTGGTCGATGACCCTGCGCCCGGGCACCAAGGCGCCGACGTCGGCGACGACCCGGGCGATGTCCAATCCCGAAACATGACAGGCGAGATGCTGCGCATGGCAGCCGATCGCGCTCATCACCAGCGCGAGGCCGCTTCGCTGCGGGTCGAGCAACCAGCGCAGGCGACTGTTCTGCGGGCCGTCCTCGAGACGCGTGGCGAGCCCGCCGTTCACGTATTCCACCTGGACGAGCCTGACCGTGCCCAGCGCGCCATCGCGCACGAGCCGGCGCGCGTACCGGGTCATCGGGTAGGCCGAATAGCCGTGCGCGATCGCGAACAGGCGATCGTGACGCCGGCTGCGCGTGACGAGATCGCAGGCCTCGGCGAAGTTGTGGGTCACCGGCTTGTCGGCGACGACATCGAGTCCCGCATCGAGCGCCGCGGCGGCGATCCGGTAATGCGTGTCGTTGGGTGTCATGACGGCGACTGCGTCGATGCCATCTGGACGCTGCCGTTCGCACTCCAGCAGTTGGGCGAGATCGCCGTAGCTTCGCGCGGCGTCAAAGCCCAGCGCGACGCCGGCGGCGCGGGAACGCCCAGGATCAGCCGAAAACACGCCGGCCAGCGGTTGCCAAAGCCCGTCGAGCGTCGCCGCGCCAGCGTGCATGCGGCCGATCCAGCCGTCCGTCCCGCCGCCGATGATCGCGAGCCGCAACGGCCTTCCGAAGCGTTCCCGTAACGATGCCATGCGGTGTTCCCCTGCGGATTGTTGTGGGTGGACGTAGGTGCCGCCATGCGACGGCGCGTGGTCCGCGCTCGGCACCCGATCCGCCTTCCGCGCAGCCGAGGCGCGCCTGCGTCGTGGCGTGAATTCCGTCACGCGCGCCGCGCACGCGAGATTGTCGTCGCTGCCATTGATCCCGGTCAATCTTGGCTCGGCGGTCCGTGCTATAGGATCGAGCGGCTGGCGACCGGGATGCGGAACGCGTGATGTCGATGATGCAGGCGATGGTGTGCGAGGGCCCGGGCCGGCCGCTCGTGCTGCGCGCGGTGCCGCGACCGGAGCCCGGCCCGGGCGAGATTCTGGTGGCGGTGCATGCATGCGGCGTCTGCCGCACCGATCTGCATCTGGTCGACGGCGAGCTGCCCGACCCCAAGGTTCCCGTCATTCCAGGGCACGAGATCGTCGGCAGGGTGGCCGCGCTCGGGTCCGGTGTGGTCGGTCCGCCGGTCGGTCGCAGGGTCGGCATTCCGTGGCTGGGCGACACCTGTGGCCATTGCCGCTACTGCGTCACCGGACGCGAGAATCTGTGCGCTGACGCGCGGTTCACCGGCTACCAGCGCGACGGTGGCTACGCCGAATTCGCGGTCGCCGACGCCCGCAGCGTGTTCCTGCTGCCGGATCGCTACGACGACGTGCACGCCGCGCCGCTGCTGTGCGCGGGACTCATCGGCTATCGCGCCTATGCGATGGCGGGCGACGCCCGGACGATCGGCATCTACGGCTTCGGCGCGGCGGCCCACCTCATCGCGCAGGTGGCCCTGGCGCGCGACCGCACCGTCTTCGCCTTTACCCGACCCGGGGATCGCGCCGGCCAGTTGTTCGCCCGATCGGTCGGTGTGCACTGGTCGGGCGGCAGCGACGAAACGCCGCCTTCGCCGCTGGATGCCGCACTGATCTTCGCGCCGGCGGGGCCGCTGGTGCCGACGGCCCTCGCGGCCACGGTTCCGGGAGGGACGGTCATCTGCGCGGGCATTCACATGAGCGACATCCCGCGCTTTCCGTATCGGCTGCTGTGGGGCGAACGCTCGGTGCGCTCGGTCGCGAACCTCACCCGTCGCGACGCGAGGGCCTTCCTGGCACTCGCCGGCGAGCTGCCGCTGGAGGTCCACGCTTCGCCCTACCCGCTGGCGCAGGCCAACGAAGCACTCGAAGCGCTGCGCGCCGGCGCGTTGACCGGTGCCGCCGTCTTGACGATTGGAAGCTGACGGCGTCGAATAGGCGCCATGGTCGCGCGCAGTCCCTTGTCGATCGGGTGCCGGGCCGCGGCGTTGCGCGGCAGACACGTTCTTCCGGTCGTCGTGTCCCACCCCGTCCCCCACCCCCGAGAGGAGCGTTGATCATGGCCACGAAGCCTGCTGCCCCGAAATCCTCCGCCGCCAAGGCCGCGGCCAAGAAAGCCAAGCCGCGCAAGAAGGCGGCCGCGAAACCGAAGGCAGCACCCACGGCGACGTTGTTCGCAATGCCGAGCGGGGCGTCGTTCGGCGATCTGTCGAAGCTGCCGAGCGCGCTGACCCCCGAGCAGGCGATGGAGCTCTACCGGACCAACGCCAAGCTCGCGCTCGACATCATCAACGCCGCGATCGACACCACGTCGAAGGTCCGCCGTCGCCAGTTCGAGGGCGAGGAAGAGGCGCGGGCCTTCCATAAGCGCGCGGTCAAGTCGGCCTCGGAAGCGCGCGATCCGCAGGCGTTGATGGCGGCCGGGCAAGGTGCGGCGCAGGAAGCGGTCGAGAAGTCGATGCGCTACTGGACCGAGATGTTCGAACTCATCGTCGAGATGCAGAAGCGGCTGTTCTCGATGATGGAAGAGCAGACCGAGGGCATGCCCGGCGTCAAGCAGGCGAAGGCCGCGATGTCGATGATGCCCGACCTCACCAAGATGCAGAACGTGGTCTCGGCGATGCAGGGGGTCGTTTCGTCCGGCGGACCGGCGTTCGAGTCGATGCAGAAGGTGATGGGCGATTTCGCGCGGATGGCCCAGCAGGCCATGCCGGGCCTGAAGCGCTGACGGCCGTCAGGCCGTTTTCCGACTCGCCCGGACCGCGCTCGCGTGTCCGGGCGGGATTTTCCCTGCGGCGAGCGCGGCCGCACCGTTGACGCAGGTCATGGGGTCCGCACGCGGGTCCTCCACAATCGGGGTCCGGCGAGAGGAACGCATGCCTTCCCATCTTCTCGATGCCCACGCGAGCGCTGTCGGAGAGGTGTGTGGGCGGCTCGCGACCGATGCCGCGTCCGGGCTCGACACCGATGAAGTGCAGCGGCGCCTCGCCGCGGTCGGTCGCAACGAGCTCGCCGCGGCCCCGCCGGTTCCGGGATGGCGCAAGTTCCTTGCCCAGCTCCGGAATCCGCTGGTCCTGCTGCTGATCGCCGCCGGGCTGATCTCGCTTGCGGTGTGGGGCTTCGAAGGCACACACGGCGTGCCCTACGAAGCGCTGACGATCCTCGCGATCGTCGCGCTCAACGCGCTGTTGGGCTACGTTCAGGAGGCCCGCGCCGAGGAAGCGGTAGCGAGCCTCGCCCGGATGACCGCGGCCACCGCCACCGTCGTGCGCGGCGGCGAGCGGCAGACGGTGCCCGCCGCCGAGCTCGTGCCGGGCGATCTGCTGCTGATCGAGGAAGGAGCCACGATCGGCGCCGACGCGCGCGTCATCGAATCGGCATCGCTGCAGACGACCGAAGCGGCGCTCACCGGTGAAAGCACGCCGGTGGCCAAGGATCCGGCGCCGGTGACTGCGGACGCGGCGATCGGCGACCGCTCGAACATGCTCTACGCCGGGACATCGGTGACGTACGGGCATGGCCGCGCCGTCGTCACTGCCACGGGTATGCAGGCCGAAGTGGGCCGCATCGCCGGCCTGCTGCACGCAACCCGGGCCGAGCAGACGCCGCTGCAGAACCAGCTCGACCGCGTGGGACGCGTACTTGGCGTCGTCGTCATCGCGATTGCCGTCGTCGTGGGTGCCACGATCCTCGCGTTGCAGCACGATTTCTCGACCCCGGCGCTGGTCCTGGTGCTCCTTTACACGGTTTCGCTCGCGGTCTCGGCCGTTCCCGAAGGTCTCGCCGCGGTGACGACGGTGGTCCTGTCGCTGGGCATGCAACGGATGGCGAAGCGCAACGCGATCGTGCGCAAGCTGGCGGCGGTCGAGACGCTGGGCTCGGTCAACGTGATCGCGAGCGACAAGACGGGGACGCTGACGCGTAACGAGATGACGGTGCGCATCGTGCTCACGGCGGCAGGCGTCACCGAGCTGACCGGCAGCGGTTACGCGCCCGAGGGGGAGCTGCGCGCAAACGGGCAGCCGTTGCGCGGTGGGGAGCAGCGCACCGAGGTCGAACGCACGCTCGCCGCCGGGTTTCTCGCGAACAACGCCGAACTCGTCCTGCGCGAGGGCGCCTGGCGGATCGCCGGCGACCCCACCGAGGTGGCGCTCAAGACGGCGGCGCTCAAGGCGGGGCTGTCCGAAACATTTCTCGCCGCGCGCTTCGAACGTCATCGCGAGATCCCGTTCTCATCCGAGCGGCGGATGATGAGCACCGTACACCGGGATGCCGAGTCCGCCGGCGAGCACGTGCTGTTCGCCAAGGGCGCTCCGGACTTGCTGCTCGCCCGCTGCGCGTTCGAGCGCGCCGGTGACGAGGAGCGCGTGCTCGACGCAGGGCGCCGGGCGGCGATTCTTGCGGCCATCGACGCGCTGGCCGCCGACGCGCTGCGCTTGCTCGGCCTCGCCTATCGCCGGTTGCCGGACGCGACCGCGCATGCGCGCGACGAGGGCATCGAGGAGAGGCTGGTCTGGCTGGGCGCGGTCGGCATGATCGATCCGCCGCGCGTGGAGGTCGCGGGGGCGATCGCGGCAGCGCAGCGCGCAGGCGTGCGGGTACTGATGATCACCGGCGACCATCCGGCCGCCGCCGCCGCGATTGCCGCCGAGCTTGGCATCGCGCCGCGCGGAGCGAGCGTGCGCACCAGCGCCGAGCTGGTGCGGATGGATGCCGCCACGTTCGCGCGCACCGTCCGCGAAACCGCAGTGTTCGCCCGCGTGGCACCGGAGCACAAGCTCGACATCGTGCGTGCGCTGCAGGCCGACGGCGCGATCGTCGCGATGACCGGCGACGGCGTCAACGACGCGCCCGCGCTCAAGGCGGCCGACATCGGCATCGCGATGGGCATCAGCGGCACCGACGTGTCGAAAGGCGCCGCCGACATGGTGCTGGCGGACGACAATTTCGCGACGATCGTCGCGGCGATCGAGGAGGGCCGGTCGATCTACGCGAACATCCAGAAGTTCCTCCGGTACCTGCTGTCGACGAACCTCGGCGAAGTGATGGTGATGTTCTTCGGCGTCGCGCTCGCGGGCGCGCTCGGCATCGTCGCCGGGCGCGGCGAGGCGCTGGTGCTGCCGCTGCTGCCGACGATGATCCTGTGGATCAACCTCGTCACCGACGGCTTGCCGGCGCTCGCAGTGGGAGTCGACCCGGCCGATCCGGGGCTGATGGACCGGCCACCGCGCGAGGTGGGCGCGAACGTCGTCACCACCCGCATGTGGTGGGGCATCGTCGTCGTGTCGATCGTCATGGGCGTCGGCACGCTGCTCGTGCTCGACGCGGCGCTCCCCGGCGGATTCCTCGCCGGCAGCGGTGAGGTCGACTACGCGCGGACGATGGCGTTTCACACGCTGGTGCTCTATCAGCTGTTCGACGTGATCTGCGTGCGCTCCGACGAGGTGACATCCTTCCGTCGCCCGTTCGAGAACGGCTGGCTGTGGCTCTCGATTGCCGTGGCCCTAGGCTTGCAGCTCGCGGTGCTGGACGTGCCCGCGCTGCAGGCGGCGTTCGGCACGGTGGCACTGACGTTTGCCGACTGGGGTGTCTGCACCGCGGTCGCGAGCACCGTTGTCGTCGCGCGCGAGCTGCTGAAGTGGCATTGGCGCCGCGTCGACCGGTCGGCGGCTCTTGCAAGAACCGCCATTGGCACACGATGAGGTTCGCCGAGGGCGGACTTCGCTGCGCCGCAACCAGGGACCGTCGCGGGCCGGTGTACACTCGCAATCGACCCGGCGGCGTCCACGCATCGATCCCGCAGGATCGGTTTCGACGCAAAGAATCCGGATGGACAGCCCCATCGCCCGCTCCCTCCTATTCGTTCCCGGCAATCGGCCGGAGCGCTTCGCCAAGGCCTGTGCGTCGGGGGCAGACGCGATCATCGTCGACCTCGAAGACGCGGTGCCGCCCGGCGAGAAGACGACGGCGCGTGCCGCGGTGCGCGCCTGGCTGTCCCCCGCGCATCCCGTGCTCCTGCGCATCAATGCGGTGGACACCGAGTGGTTCGCCGAGGACGCGCAGCTCTGCCGGCGGCCGGGGGCGGCCGGCGTCGTGCTGCCCAAGGCCGAATCCCCGGCGGACATCGAAGCGCTCGCCGCCGTCGGCGGCGCGGGACTGCGCATCCTGCCGCTGATCGAGTCCGCGCGCGGGTTCGCGGACGCGCAGGCGATCGCCGGTACGCGCGGCGTCCAACGGCTGATCTTCGGCACGATCGACTTCCAGCTCGATCTCGGCATGAGCGCCGGCGAGGACGAGCTCCTTCCGTTTCGCACGCAGCTCGCGCTCGTCTCGCGCGTGGCGGGACTGGAACCGCCAGTCGACGGCGTGACCGTCGCGATCGACGACGTGGCGATGCTCGCGGCCGATACCGCGCGCGCACGTCGCCTGGGGTTCGGCGGCAAGCTGTGCATCCACCCTCGTCAGGTCGATCCGGTCAATGCGGGTTTCGCGCCGACACCCGCCGAGATCGCCTGGGCCCGCAGGGTCCTGGAGGCGGCTGCGCGCGCCGCCGGGGCGGCGGTGGCCGTCGACGGCAAGATGGTCGACCGGCCGGTGATCCTCAAGGCCGAGTCCATCCTGCGCGACGCCATGCCACGCGCGCAGGCGACAGGGACCGAGCCGGCCATCCGATGATGAATCCGGACCTTGGCGAACGCCACGCCTGCATCGGCAAGAAGCCGACGCCAGCCTGAACCGGGTTTCGTCCACCGCAAGGTCCGACATGATCAATCCGCCCGACTCGTACCAGGATATCCGCGACGCGATTCGCGACCTGTGCGCGCAGTTTCCCGGCGAGTACTTCCGGCGCATCGACGAGGCTCGGGGCTATCCCGAGGGGTTCGTCGACGCGCTGACCAAGGCCGGATGGCTGGCGGCGATGATCCCGCAGGAATACGGCGGTTCCGGTCTGGGCCTCACCGAAGCATCGGTGATCATGGAGGAGATCAACCGGCAGGGCGGCAACTCCGGCGCCTGTCACGGCCAGATGTACAACATGGGCACGCTGCTTCGGCATGGCTCGGAACGGCAGAAGCGCGCGTACCTGCCGAAGATCGCGAGTGGCGAGCTGCGGCTGCAGTCGATGGGCGTGACCGAGCCCACCACCGGGTCCGACACGACGAAGATCAAGACGACGGCGGTGAAGAAGGACGGCCGTTACGTCGTCAATGGCCAGAAGGTCTGGATCTCGCGCGTCCAGCACTCGGATCTGATGATCCTGCTTGCGCGGACGACGCCGCTGCCCGAGGTGAAGAAGAAGTCGGAAGGCATGTCGATCTTCATCGTCGACCTGCACCAGGCGATGGACCACGGCCTCACCGTGCGCCCGATTCCCAACATGGTGAACCACGAGACCAACGAGCTGTTCCTCGACAACCTCGAGATTCCCGAGGAGAACCTGATCGGCAGGGAAGGGCAGGGCTTCAAGTACATCCTCGACGGGCTCAACGCCGAGCGCACGCTGATCGCCGCCGAGTGCATCGGCGACGGCTACTGGTTCGTCGACAAGGTGTCGAAATACGTCGGCGAACGCGTCGTGTTCGGCCGGCCGATCGGCCAGAACCAGGGCGTGCAGTTCCCGATCGCGCGGGCCTACGTCAACGTCGAGGCAGCCAACCTGATGCGGTTCAAGGCGTGCTCGCTCTTCGACGCGCATCAGCCCTGCGGCGCCGAGGCGAACATGGCCAAGCTGCTGGCGGCTGACGCGTCGTGGGAGGCCGCCAACGCGTGCCTGCAGTTCCACGGCGGCTTCGGCTTCGCCTGCGAATACGACGTCGAGCGCAAGTTTCGCGAGACGCGCCTCTATCAGGTCGCGCCGATTTCGACCAACCTCATCCTCTCGTACGTGGCCGAGCACGTGCTCGGGATGCCGCGTTCGTTCTGAACCGGGAAACTCATGCGACCGCTGGAAGGCATCACCGTCGTCACGCTGGAGCACGCGATCGCCGCGCCCTTCTGCACGCGGCAGCTCGCCGACCTCGGCGCACGCGTGATCAAGGTCGAGCGGCCGGGCGTCGGTGACTTCGCGCGTGCCTACGACGAGCGCGTGCGCGGACTCGCCTCGCACTTCGTCTGGACCAACCGCTCGAAGGAAAGCCTGACGCTCGACGTGAAACACGCCGAGGCGGCGGCGATCCTCGACAAGCTCATTTCGCGGGCCGACGTCGTGGTGCAGAACCTGGCACCCGGCGCGGCGGCGCGGCTGGGACTTTCCTACGAGGCGCTGCACGAACGGTATCCGCAGCTGATCGTGTGCGACATCTCGGGCTACGGCCCGGATGGCCCCTATCGCGACAAGAAAGCCTACGATCTGCTTATCCAGAGCGAATCCGGATTCGTGTCGATCACCGGCACACCGGAGGATCCGGCCAAGGCCGGCTGTTCGATCGCCGACATCGCGGCCGCCATGTATGCGTACACGAACATCCTCGCGGCGCTGATCCAGCGGGGCAAGACCGGGCAGGGCGGCCACGTCGTCGTGTCGATGCTGGAAAGCATGGTCGAGTGGATGGGCTACCCGCTCTACTACGCGTTCGACGGAGCCGCGCCGCCACCGCGTGCCGGGGCGGCACACGCGACGATCTACCCCTACGGCCCGTTCACGGCCGGCGACGGCAAGACGGTCATGCTCGGGCTGCAGAACGAGCGCGAGTGGGCGGTGTTCTGTTCCGAAGTGCTGCGGCAGCCCGAGCTGGCGGCGGATCCGCGCTTTGCCGCCAACTCGAAACGCGTCGCCGCGCGGGCGGAGCTGCGCGCGATCATCGTCGCCGCGTTTGCCAGCCTCTCGGCCGAGCAGGTGATCGAGCGTCTCGATCGCGCGCAGATCGCCAACGCCCGGATGAACGATCTGCAGGAGGTCTGGCAGCACGCTCAGCTCAAGGCGCGCGGGCGCTGGGTCGAGGTCGACACGCCGTCGGGCAAGGTCCCGGCGCTGTTGCCGCCGGGACTGCCGGACACCGTCACGCCGCGGATGGACCCGGTGCCCGCGCTCGGCCAGCACACCACGGCCATCCTGAGCGAACTGGGCTACGACGCGTCGGCCATCACGCGGTTGCGCGCCGGCCAGGCGATCTAGCGGCGGCCAAACCCACACGAACCACGATGGACGATCATCCCAGCCAGACGCTTGCCCGATTCGCGGCCGAGCTCGAGTTCGACGACATTCCGGAGCCGGTCGTGCGGCGCGCCGAGGAGTTGCTCCTCGACTGGCTGGGCTCGGTCCTCGCGGGCAAAGGTGCGCCACCGGTCGAGGCCATCGAGTGGTTCGCGCGCCAGATGGGACCGGCGGAGGGTCCGGCCGAGGTGCTGATCTCGCGCCGCGGGACCTCGCCGTTGTTTGCCGCGATGGTCAACGCGGCAGCGTCGCATTTCGCCGAGCAGGACGACGTGCACAACGGCTCGGTCTTCCATCCGGCCACGGTCGTGTTCCCGCCGGCGCTCGCCGTTGCGCAGGTATTGGGCAGCACGGGCCGCGAACTCGTTGCCGCCGCGACCGCCGGTTACGAAGTCGGCATCCGGGTCGGCGAATTTCTCGGCCGCTCGCACTATCGCGTATTCCACACCACCGGCACTGCGGGCACGCTCGCGGCAGCGGCCGCGACTGGGCGCCTGCTGCGCTTGTCGCCGACGTCCATGCTCAATGCCTTCGGCTCGGCGGGCACGCAGGCCGCGGGCCTCTGGGAGTTCCTGCGCGACGCGGCCGACTCCAAGCAGCTGCATACGGCGAAGGCGGCCGCCAACGGGCTCATGGCCGCGTACCTCGCGCAGGACGGGTTCACCGGCGCGAAGCGAATTCTCGAAGGCGCACAGGGGATGGCCGCCGGCATGTCGACCGACGCGGATCCCGCGCGCCTGACCGACAGGCTCGGCACCCGGTGGGCGCTCGCGGAGACCTCGTTCAAGTACCACGCCTGTTGCCGGCACACGCACCCGGCGGCCGATGCACTGCTGCAGGTGGTCGCAACGCATGGGCTCACGGCCACCGACATCGCCCGCGTGACCGCCCACGTCCATCAGGCAGCGCTTGACGTGCTGGGCCCGGTGGTCGATCCGCAGACGGTTCATCAGGCCAAGTTCTCGATGGGCACGGTGCTGGGCCTGATCGCCCTGTTCGGCCGGGCAGGACTCGTCGAATTTGCCGAGCATTTCGGCGATGCGGCGGTGACCGCGTTCCGCGACAAGGTGCGCATGGTGCTCGATGCCGAGGTCGACCGCGTCTACCCGGAGCGGTGGATCGGCAAGCTGACCGTCGAGACCGTCGACGGCCGGACGTTGCACGGCCGGGTCGACGAGCCGAAAGGCGATCCCGGCAATGCGCTCACCCGCGCGGAGATCGCGGACAAGGCCGCCCGATTGACCGCGTGGAGTGGCGCGGCGACGCCGGGCGAAGTCGAGGCGCTCACCCGCTGGGCGTGGCGTCTCACCGCCTGCGAGCGTGTCGAACGGCTGTTTTCCTGAAAACTCGAGGAGGAACCATGAACCCGATTGCATCGTTCGTTGCCGGCTGCCTCGCGCTGCTGCTCGTCGCGCCGGCGAACGCGCAGCCGACCGCCGCGGCACCGCTCGTCATCAAGTTCAGCCACGTCGTCGCGGTGGACACGCCGAAAGGCAAGGGCGCCGAGCAATTCAAGAAGCTCGCCGAGGAGCGCACCAAGGGACGGGTCAAGGTCGAGGTCTACCCGAACAGCTCGCTGTTCAAGGATGGCGAGGAGGTGGAGGCGCTGCAGCTCGGTTCGGTGCAGATGCTCGCACCCTCGCTCGCCAAGTTCGGCCCGCTCGGCGTGCGCGAGTACGAGCTCTTCGACCTGCCGTACATCTTCGATTCGTACGAGGACCTGCACAAGGTGACCGACGGACCGGTCGGCAAGCAGCTCTTCCGCAAGCTGGAGACCAAGGGCGTCGTCGGGCTCGCGTACTGGGACAATGGGTTCAAGGTGATGACCGCGAACAAGCCCTTGCGCAAGGTCGACGACTTCAAGGGGCTCAAGATGCGCATCCAGTCGTCGAAGGTGCTCGATGCGCAGTTCCGGGCGCTCGGCGCATTGCCGCAGGTGATGGCGTTCTCCGAGGTCTATCAGGCGATGCAGACCGGCGTGGTCGACGGCAGCGAGAACACGCTGTCGAATGTCTACACGCAGAAGATGCACGAGGTGCAGAAGTACCTGACGCTGTCCGACCACGGCTACATCGGCTACGCGGTCATCGTGAACAAGAAGTTCTGGGACTCGATTCCGGCCGACATCCGCACCGCGCTCGAGGGCGCGATGGCCGATGCGACGAAGTACGCGAACGACATCGCCCAGAAGGAAAACGCCGATGCGCTGGAAGGCATCCGCAAGTCGGGCAAGGTGCAGATCATCACGCTGACGCCGCAGGAGAAGGCCGAGTGGAAGAAGGCGCTCGTCAAGGTGCACAAGCAGGCGGAGCCGAACATCGGCGCCGAGTTGCTGCAGTCGGTGTACACCGAGACGGGATTCGACCCGAAGAAGCTGTAGAGCGAGCAGAGCGTTGCTGACGAGTGCGGAGCCGGATACGCATTTGCTAGGGGGATCGGCCGCGCCTCGGGAGAAATACCCCCGGCCATCCCCGCGCGCGAAATGCTCCCTATCCGGACCTCTAAAGTGACGACTTGCGGCCGCGAGTGCGGAGGCGCACGGCGGAAGCGAACCCAAGTAAGCCGCGGTATTGAAGGTCCGTTATCGCCGCTGACAGCCCCGCTATCGACGTCGGACGCACGAGGCTAGCGGCGACGTGCAGATCGTCGCGCCTGCGTTGATCTATGCAGCCGCGCGTGTCGATGCTCGCGCAGTGTTCGGCATCGTACAGACTGCACCCCCGCACCGTGGGATGGTACGAGCATCATGCGCCGGCGCCCTTCCACTCCCCGCAAGGGGGCTTTGGTCCTGCTTTTCGAGGCAGCGAGGCGGCGCCTTGCCAGGCAAACCGGCGACGTGGCCGAACTCCCGAATACGCGCATCGCCACCGCGACCAAGGAGTTGAATCAGGTCACGGATGACATACGGGATGCACAAGGGCCCCCGGAAGCGCCGCCGCCGGTTATTCAGAAGAAACCCACGCTGCTCATCAGTACCGTAGGCAAAATCCTGCGCTGGTCGAAGACCGACAGGTAGGCGGTGCCTGGCAAGTGCAAACCTCGCAGCCGTACGTCGAACGGCTGAGCGGTACAATCCGGCGTGAGTACCTTGATCGGGTATTCTTCTGGAACACCGTGGACCTGGCTCGCAAGCTGGGCGAATTCCGGGCCCGTTGCAACGCCCATTGTGTCCACCGCTCACTCCACGCCGTCACGCCGCAGCAAACCGCCGGCGCAACCTCTCCACCCATCGCTATGCTCGACATATGCGAATGGCAGAGTCACCGTCGTGGCCTGTATCAACTGCCGATCGCAGCTTGATCACGGATTCGCCACCCACACCTGACGGCCACCGTCGTCGAACCGCATGGACATACCCGCGCCGCGCCGCTGGCGCATCGCTGATCACGCCGACCTGGCCTGGCGCCACTGGGACGGCGAGTACGTCTTCCACCACGCACTGGCGAATGACACCCACCGACTCTCCGATGCTGCGGGCCGGGTGCTGCTGCAGTTGGCGCGGTCCGGTGAGCAGGATGCGGAGAGTCTCGCGCTTGCCTGCGAGCTGCCCGCGTCCGACGTGGAACTAATCCTGTCGGAACTCGCCAAGCTGGATTTCGTCGCATGACGCTGAAGCTCGGCGACCTCCCGCGGGAAGAGTTGATCCGCCGCCTGGCCCGCGGACTCACGCTGACCACCGGGCCGTTTCGTTTCCGCCTGCAGAGCCGGCAGGCCGGCGTGGCGGAGGGACTCGCGACGCTCTATGCCGATTTCCCCGTGGAAGAAGACACCGCCTTCCGCGATTTCCATGTCCGCGTGGACCGTGTCCGCGGGCCGCGCCGCTGGTTCAGGCCGCAGGTGAATTTCTGGTTCGATGGCCACGCCCCGTTCAAGCCACTGCCCGCCGACCACGCGTTCACGCTGCTCGAATGGGGGATGAACTGGTGTATCGCCAGCCACGCACACCACTACCTGTTGCTGCATGCTGCGGTACTGGAGCGTCGTGAGCGCACGGTGATCCTGCCCGGCGACCCCGGCGCCGGCAAGAGCACGCTGGCTGCCGCGCTGGCTCTCTCCGGTTGGCGGCTCCTCTCGGACGAACTGACGATCGTCGATCGGGATGACGGCTTGATCGTACCGTTGGTGCGGCCGGTGAGCCTCAAGAACCGGTCGATCGACATCATCCGCGCATTGGATGCGCGTGCGGTGCTTGGCGTCGCGGCCCACGATACACACAAGGGTACGGTCTCGCATCTGCGCCCGCCGGTGGCGAGTGTGGCGCGTATGGCGGAAAAGGGCCGCGCCGCGCACATCGTGTTCCCGCGGTGGAAAGCAGGCGCATCAACACGGTTCAGCCATCATTCGAAGGCGGACGCGTTCATGCACGCGGCCAATCACGCGTTCAACTACAGCCTGCTGGGGCGCTTGGGCTTCGAGCTCAATGCCGCGCTGATTGGCGCCTGCGACTGCTGGGATTTCGAGTATTCACAGCTCGACGAAGCGCTCTGCGCGTTCGAGGAGTTGGTGGCATGAACCCCGCCTGCGCAGCGCTGCTGGCAGCGTTGCGGGAACCCGCGGCGATGGCCGGCTTCGATGCCGACGCTTGGGACCGCGTGGTCCGCCAAGCGGCCGCCGCCGGGGTTCTGGGCCGCCTTGGCGCGCTGGCCCGGGAAACGGGTATCGACGAGGCGCTACCGGCGCCGGTCTGGCGGCACATGCAGGCGCTGCTGACGGTGGCAGGTCAGCAGCAGCGGGCCGTTCGCTGGGAGTTGGTTCAGCTTTCGCGCACGCTGGCGGACCTGGCGGGCCCGGTGTTGCTGCTGAAGGGTGCGGCCTACGCGGCAGCGGACCTACCACCCGCCGCGGGGCGCCTGTTTGCCGACATCGATCTGCTGGTGCCGAAGTCGCAGATCGACGCCGCCGAAGCCGCGCTGATGCTGGATGGCTGGAACAGCAGCCAACACGATGCCTACGACCAGCGCTATTACCGGAAATGGATGCACGAGCTGCCGCCGATGATGCACATCCGTCGGCAGACGGTGCTGGATCTTCACCACAACATCCTGCCCGAGACCGCGCGCATCCGCGTCGATCCCGCGCCTGTGCTGGCCGCGGCGCGGCCGCTGCCGGAGTTTCCGCGTTTCAGCATCCCCTCTCGGGAAGACCAGGTGCTGCACAGCGCAACCCATCTCTTCCACGAGGGCGAATGGCAGCACGGCCTGCGGGATTTGGTGGACCTGGACGCGATGTTGCGAGCCTATGCGCACGATCCGGCGTTCCTCGACCACTTGATACGGCGTGCGGAGAGCTCTCGGCCTGGGCCGGCCGCTGTTCTACGGATTGCGCCATGCCGAACGGCTCTTCGCCACTCCGCTGCCGCCGGGCCTGGTCGACCGTTGCCCCGGTCGATCAGGCCCGCTCCAGACGGCAGTGATGGATCGACTCTTTCACGCGGCGTTCGCGACCGCCCACGAAAGTTGCCGCACGCGGCTGTCCGGCGTCGCCGCGTGGATGCTGTATGTCCGCAGCCACTGGCTGCGGATGCCGCCGCATCTCTTGGTTCCCCATTTGATGCGGAAATCCTGGCAGCGTCACGTGGGGACTATGTCCGGCGGGCGCGAACGCGGCACGGAAGACGACGGATAACTGCATGCGACAGAATGCCACAGAGTTGTCGAAATTCTTTACAGCCGTTCTGGTTTATCCAATAATATCGTTAAGAATCAATGATAGGTTTAGTAGCATGAATCTTGCTACTGTAGTCGACAGAGCCATTGTAGTCGGACGCAACATGGAGACGCGAAGAATTGACGATGCAAAACGGCCTGATCCGCTGCGCCGGCGGTTAGCCAAAGGCGGCTTGGCGATCCCGGTCGTACTGTCGACGTTGGGCAGTCGGCCCGTGTTTGGCGAAGTAGCGTACAACTGCACCATCTCCGGTCAGATGTCCGGCAATACCTCGGCGCCTGGGCCGCCGGTTGTCTGCGCGATTGGGAAGGCACCCAGCACCTATCTGGCGAATGGCGGCACCGAACTCGACATTGCTTTCAACAGCCTGTCGGCCGGTGGTTCGACGCTTGTCAATGCGATCGAAAGCGTGGTGCCGACAGCAGACCCCACAACAGATACCGCCGGGGGTGTTCCTTGCACCACCCCGACCGAAACCGTCAACGCGCCCGAGGTTGTTCCTCCGACCATCCCGAAACAGAAAGGCAGGAAGCCCAAGGATTGGCGTGGGGCGAGGCAGAAAGACAACATCAGGACGCCCAAGGCCTGGACGGATCCGAAATCGATCACGCAATCGACCGCGTTCTTCATTCCGGTTGTCGACGCGAGCGACTCGCGGCTTTTCCAGAAGAGCAGAACCGCTACGCAGCACGAATTCCGGGATGGCGGGCATCGTGATAAGCGGAGAGGCCGCAACATGAACGACCCGGCCGTTTCGTCGGCCGCGCCGGAAATCAACATCCAACCGCGCGATTCCTGCGCGGCGCAGCAAGGGACCACCCAGACGGCGACCGAGGCGACAGTGGTCGTTGATGCGAGGGATCGGCGCGTTCGCGGGCGGAGAAAGCCCGCCACGCTGCGTCAGGTCCTCAAGAGCAACGATGGCGGCATCATGCCGCTAGCGCGGGCGACGATTGCGTCATATCTCAACGCGAGGCGTTTCGCGCCGGATTATGCGTTGACCCCCAAACAGGTCATCGACATGTTCAATGCGGTGTACGCTGGCGGCGCTTATCGCGTGAACGACAGCACGTTCTGGGGTGCGAACGAGGTTCAAGCCTATTTCGAGACGCTTTACCGATAGGTGAAAGTGGCCGTCCGGCCACGCCATCCGTCGTTCCGCCCACGCGGCGTTCATTCGATCATGCACCCCCGGCAGTGAGCGGCTTACTTGTGCCCGGGGCCGGGGTCGAACCGGCAAGGCGGGTGACCCCGCCGGCGGGTTTTAAGCCCGCTGCGTCTACCAATTTCGCCACCCGGGCGATGAACAACCGGCGCTCATTCTAGCCGCAACACCAAGGCACGCTGCTCGACGCGATCTGCGACCACGCGGTCGCGACCGCGCTTACCCTTCGGCCTGCCTCGTCCGCGCCCGCAGGCAAGGTGCGGGCGCAATCCTCCCGATCACCACCGGCAACCGGCATCGGTGATCGCATCCATCAGCAGGATCGGCAGCGCCAGCAGCCCGAGCCCGGCGTAGGCGCTGCGGCAGTCGGGTTGCGCGGCATTCGCAATCGCGCGGCCGAGGCGCGATTCGATCCCGGGTGGGGGCGGGGCAGCGATCAGGGGACGACCGCGTGATCCGGGCGGCGGTTCACGGTTGATGTCGCGGGCGAGACGGCGCGTGGCGTCGAGATCGAGACGTGGCGGTCCTTCGGGAGGCGGCGCCTCGCGCGACATCAGTTGATCGAGCCGCGGCGCGAAGAGCCGCTCGCCCTGTGGTGCCGCCTCGCCCGCGGTGCGAGCGGCGTCGCCGCTGCCCGATGCGCCACGCGGCATCGCGATTTCCGCGCCCGGCGCAAGCGATCGATCGATTGCGGGGATGCCTTCCATACGGGCCAGCGGCGCCGCGCCGGCAGCGGGAAGGTCCGGTCGGGCCACCATCTCCGGCAGCGGCGCGAGCGTGCGATCGACGTTTGGCGGACCTTCGAGCCGACGCAGCGGCGCGGCGGCCGCGAGCTCGCCGGTCGCCTCCGGCTTCGGCAGTTGGGCGAGTTCGCGGTCGATCGTGGTCGCGGCATCGAGGTGCCGCAGAGGCTCCGCTGCCGCTCGACTGACTTCCCGCGGCAGCTCCGGCGCGGGGAGCGCAGAGAGCGCCCGGTCGATGGCCGGGGGAGCTTCGATTCGCTTGAGTGGAGCCGCGGCGGCGAGTTCGCGCGGCGTCTGCGGTGTTGGGATCGGCGCGAGTCCGCGCTCGACTCTTGGCGGAGGCTCCAGGCGGCGCAATGGCGCAGCGTCCGCGGCGGCCAGTTCCTTCGGTGGCGTCAACGTCACCATCGGTGCAAATTCGCGATCGATCCGCGGGGCGGGTGCGAGGGAAGGCAGCGGCGCCATCCCGGCCGGCGGCAGTTCGCGCGGGGGTGCGAGCTTCGCGATCGGTGCAAATTCGCGATCGACCTTCGGTGGCGCTTCGAGATGCCCGAGCGGAACGGCCGGCGCCGCGAGCTGTTCGTCCGGCGGCGCGGTGAAGCGCGCGGGCGTGTCTGCCGGACGGGCGGGGCGGGGTGTCGCGGCCGTCGGCAGGTCGCCCGCATTGGGCGCGACGCGTTCCTCCGGGCGCGCCTCGGTGCGGGGGCGTGGCGGGGAAGGTGCGGCCGCGAGCGGTCCGGGCGCGCGTGACGCGGGCGTCAAGGGGACAGCCGTTTCCACCGGCGGCACGCTTGACGGCGTTGGAATGTCGGTTGCGCCGGCCGTCGCAAGCTGTTGCGTCGATGCCGGCCGCAGTGTCACGTTGAGCGCCACCGGAACCCCGTTCCGCGGCCAGCCATCGGCGAATCCGACCAGGTCGCGCAGCACGACGAACACCAGCAGGTGAAGCAGCGCCGACAACACGAGGAATCGCGTCAGCGACGGCGGTTCGCGCCCTGGATCTCGCGACATCAGACCCGTCCGTGTTTGCTGCCGCATGCGGTCCTCGGTCACAGCTTGTCTGCGCCAAGGGCGGCGCGCCCGTCTCACGCTCGAATTATCGCGCGCCGCGCCTCGGAACAAGCCCGCATTCTTTCCTGCGGCAGGCCGCGCGCGCGGCGGCGCATTCACGCGATGGAAGGCGGTACCATACCCCAGCCCGATGCACCGATTTGCCTGATGATCGAACCTGCGACTTCAACCCCTTCCGCCCCCGCTGCGACGATCGGTCAATCCGATAAGGTGCCGCCCAATCCCGGCGCGCGGCTCGTCGCGCCGGTGCATGCATTCGACGTCGCGGCGCTTGCCGCGTATCTGCGTGCGTACATCGCCGACTTCGCAGGAGAACTCGTCGTCGAGCAGTACCAGGGCGGGCAGTCGAACCCGACCTACCGGATTACGGCCGGTGACACGCGTTACGTGCTGCGACGCAAGCCGCCGGGCAAGCTGCTGCCGTCGGCACACGCGGTCGACCGCGAATATCGGGTGATGTCGGCGCTGGCGGGCACCGACGTGCCCGTCGCGACGACGTTCGCACTTTGCGCGGACGAGTCCATCATCGGCACGGCGTTCTACGTGATGGAGTACGTGGAAGGTCGCATTTTGTGGGACCCGACATTGCCGGGCATGTCGCCGCCGATGCGCGCTGCGCACTACGACGAACTGAACCGGGTGATTGCCGCGCTGCACCGCGTCGATTACGCCGCCGTCGGCCTCGCTGACTTTGGCAAGACGGGGAGCTATATCGCGCGCCAGGTCGCGCGCTGGTCGAAGCAGTACGAGGCTGCCGGCGCCGAGCGGATTCCCGCGATGGATCGGCTGATCGAGTGGCTGCCGCGGCACATCCCCGAAGGTGACGAAACCGCCATCGTCCACGGCGACTACCGACTCGACAACGTGATCTTCCATCCGACCGAACCGCGCGTTCTCGCCGTGCTCGACTGGGAACTGTCCACGCTCGGCCATCCGTTGTCCGATTTCGCCTACCAGGTGATGGCGTGGCGACTCACGCCCGGGCAGTTCCGCGGCCTCAAGGGCTTCGATCTCGCAACGCTCGGCATCCCGACCGAAGAGGAGTACGTCGCTGCGTACTGCCGGCGCACCGGGCGCGCGGGCATCCCCCACTGGGAGTTCTACCTGATCTTCAACATGTTCCGTATCGCCGCGATCCTGCATGGCGTGCTCGCCCGCGCGCTGCAGGGCAACGCCGCGAGCCAGGACGCGATCGAGACCGGGAGCCGCGCGCGGCTGGTCGCCGATGTCGCGTGGGACATGGCCCGTCAATCGCAGCGCTAGGAGGACCGTCGTGGATTTCACCCATTCGGACAAGGTCGTCGATCTGCAGGCGCGGCTCACCCGCTTCATGGACGACCACGTCTATCCTGCCGAGCCGGCATTCGCGGCCGAAGTCGAGGCGAACCGCCAGCGGGGCAACGCCTGGATCGCGACCAAGGTCATGACCGACCTGAAGGCGAAGGCGCGTGCCGCCGGCCTGTGGAACCTGTTCCTGCCCGAGTCGGAGTACGGTGCCGGCCTCACCAATCTCGAATACGCACCGCTGTGCGAGATCATGGGCCGCTCGTGGATCGCGCCCGAGGCCTTCAACTGCAACGCGCCGGACACGGGCAACATGGAAGTGCTGGTGCGTTACGGCAACGCGGCGCAGAAGAAGATGTGGCTCGAACCGCTGCTTGCCGGCGAGATCCGTTCGGCGTTCGCGATGACCGAGCCCGACGTCGCGTCGTCGGATGCGACCAACATCGAGGCGTCGATCGTCCGCGACGGCGACGACTGCGTGATCAACGGCCGCAAGTGGTGGACGACCGGCGGCCCGGACCCGCGCTGCAAGATCTTGATCTTCATGGGCAAGACCGACCCGGCGAACCCCGATCGGCACAAGCAGCAGTCGATGATCCTGGTGCCGGTCGCGACGCCCGGGGTCCGTCTCGTCCGCCATCTCCCGGTCTTCGGCTACGACGACGCGCCGCACGGCCACGCCGAGTTCGCTTTCGACAATGTGCGCGTCCCGGCGGCCAACATCCTCCTCGGTGAAGGCCGCGGCTTCGAGATCGCGCAGGGGAGGCTCGGGCCGGGCCGCATCCACCATTGCATGCGCCTCATCGGGCAAGCCGAGCGCTCGCTCGAGGCGATGTGCCGGCGCGCGGCCCGCCGCGTGGCGTTCGGCCGCCCGGTTGCCGACCAGACGGTGACGCAGGAACGCATCGCCAATGCGCGCATCCTGATCGACCAGGCGCGCCTTCTCGTGCTGCACGCCGCGTGGACGATGGATGTCGCCGGCAACAAGGCGGCGAAGAAGGAGATCGCGATGATCAAGGTCGCCGCACCGAACATGGCGTGCCAGGTCATCGACTGGGCGATGCAGGCGCACGGCGCTGCCGGCGTCTGCGACGACTTCCAGCTCGCGTTCTTCTACGCGCAGGCACGCACGCTGCGCTTCGCCGACGGGCCGGACGAGGTCCATCGCAACCAGATCGCGCGGCTGGAGCTCGCGCCGCATCGGCCGGCGCGCGGCTAAGCTCGCGCGCGCGCATGACGCAGGGCGGTATGGGAAGAACGGCGTCGGCGCCGTTGGAGCGGCCATGAACGACTACGTGAAGACCCGGCAATGATTGATAGCCCGCAGCCGCGAACGAATGTCGCTGCCGCCGGATTCGCGCTCTGGAGCCTCGGCTTTCGACCCTTCTACCTGCTCGCGAGCGCCTTCGCCGCGCTGTCCATCCTGGTCTGGGTCTGCCAGTACACAGGCCTTCTTCCTGCCGCCTACGTTCGAAATCCAGCGTGGCACGGCCATGAAATGCTGTACGGTTACACGATGGCCGTGGTGGCGGGATTTCTTCTCACGGCCGTTCGCAACTGGACCGGAAAGCCGACGCCCAGCGGCGCATCGCTGATCGCGCTCGCCGCGCTCTGGGTCGCCGGCCGCGTTTTGGTGCTGACGCCGTTCGTCACTGCCGCGGCGGTATCGAATGCGGCGTTTCCCGTGGCCGTTGCCATCGGGATAGGCATTCCCATTGCGCAGAGCCGGAACCGGCGGAACTACTTCTTCATCGCGCTGCTGCTGCTGCTCGGCCTCGCCATTCTTGCGTTTCATCTTTCGCATCTGATCGCACTCGCGTGGCCGGAGCGCGCGAGCCTGCAGGTCGGTCTCGATGTCGTACTGTTCATCATGGCCGTGATGGGCGGGCGGGTGATCCCGATGTTCACCAACAACGGCATACCGGGTGTGAACGCTACACGTCACCCGGTGATCGAGAAACTCGCGCTGGGTGGTGTGCTCGTCTTGCTTGGCGCCGACCTTCTGCAGGCTCCTCCTGCGGTCATTGCCGTGGTCGCGCTGATCGTTGGGCTCGTTCACGCGGTGCGGCTGTCCCTGTGGCAACCGTGGCGCAGCTTCGGGACGCCGATGGTGTGGGTCCTGCACGTGGCCTACGCGTGGATCGTTATCCATCTCATGCTGCGTGGACTCGCGGCGATCGGCATGGTGGGCGAGCTGTTCGCGGTTCATGCGTTGACCGTTGGGGCGATCGGGGGCATGACGATCGGCATGATGACGCGTACGGCGCGCGGCCACACCGGGCGCCCATTGGCGGCGGACGGCTTCGAGATTGCCTGCTACGTCCTCGTGGCGCTCGCCGCGGTGGTACGCGTCTTTGGCGGCATGTTGCTGCCGACCGCTTACCTGGCGACGGTCGTCACCTCAGGCATATGCTGGTCGGCCGCATTTGCGCTGTACGCCGTTCGCTACTGGCCAGTGCTGTCGCGGGCACGCCTCGACGGCAAGCCGGGGTAATGGGGTCAGAGCAAATTACATTCCGGTTCGTTGGTCGGGCAAGCGGCCGCCCATAGGTGCGGCACGCACGTGATTTCGGGTCCTGGCCCATTTTTTGCACCGACGGACTTCATGTCCATCTATTCCAAGCACTATCGTCTGCCGGTCGGACTGAACGAATCGGAACCCGTCGACCGACAAATGGCCCGGAATCCTCCGCTCCGCGATCAGGAGATGGTCCGGCGGCGAAGACTTGCGCCGATCAACGAACCGCTTCCCGCTACCTTCCGCTGGCTGGCAAAGTTGCCCCGGATCGTTCGTCCGCTTGCCCTCTTGCGTCGGTATCCCCGAATTGCGAACAACATGGCGGGAGCGTGGGGCGACCCAAGGGCGTTTCGCGCGTACCTCGACGACTTGCTGATTGACCGCAGAGGAAATCGCCAGGGGTTCACGCCCGAAATCCAACGCGAACTGGTCCTGCTTCGCTTCCACTACGAAGAGGAACACCCTGTAGTGCTCGACGTGTACCACGACGCTGCCAAGCGCAACTGAAGCCGCGTCGCAGGAGCCGATGACGGGCGTTGGATGTGTCCTGTCCTGGCGTTCGACGATGCATTGAGTGCGCACCCTTTGCCGGTGTAGGCTCGCCGCGGCGGGCCGGATGCACGAGCAGGGTCTGCGGCCCACGGTCAAAGGCAACCGCGTGGGCATGAATCAACGGGGCAGCGTGGGACTGCGCGCGCGGAACGACGATCCACGCGAGTTCGATCTCGTCACCAACCCGGCGAGCGCTGAAATCGGCTCGCCCATCTCCAACGACAGCCCGCAGGCAAACGGCACGGTCGCCGGGAACGCAAATGTTCGCGAAGTGTGAACGTCGTGTGAACGTCATTCAACACACGAGACTACCGCGAGTCGACTGTTCACGTTCCTTGGAGGCGGGGGTCGGAATCGAACCGGCGTAGACGGCTTTGCAGGCCGCTGCATGACCACTCTGCCACCCCGCCGGGTGGCGGTCGGCGCGAGCACGGCGCCGGCCGATCAAACGAAAAGGGAGAGCGTGGCGCTCTCCCGGGGAAACTGGAGCGGGAAACGAGTCTCGAACTCGCGACCTCAACCTTGGCAAGGTTGCGCTCTACCAACTGAGCTATTCCCGCGTAGGACAGCCGTTGATTATAAGCGAAAAACCGATCGTGTCAAAACGTGCGGAAGTACTCAACACGGCCGTCGCACCGGTCAGCGCACACCGCCGAGGATCAGGCAGACGACGACGACCAGGGTCAGTCGCCGGCGCAAGCGCAGGTACCACGCGGGCAGACCCGAGACCGGCGCGAACTTGTGGTCGAGCGCGAGATGGACCACGAACGTCACGACCAGGACTGCGATCGCCAACCGATAGGGAAGGATGCCGGCACCCCACGCGGCCAGCGCCGGAATCACCGACCAGCCCATCCAGGTCCACTGCTCGCGCTCGCTCATCCCCGGTGTCTTCATCGTGAAGCCCCAGTGCAGCGCGCCCACGAAGGAAAGGATGACCATGCCGTACGCGACGAGCGCGTGACGGGACCACGCCTGGAAGTCGGGTGGCGCAAACCAAATTCCGAGGACGAAGGCCAGGAACGGGACTGCACCGGTCGCGCCGAGCAGACGCGCCTGTGCGGGTATCGCGCGATTGCCGTCGTCGTTGCGCATGCAGTGCCGACGTGATGAAGCGGTGCCGGATCAGCCGCCGCAATGGTGTGGCCGCGTGCGGCTCACAGCACCGCGGCGATGGCGTCAGCGACGTGGTTGATGTTGCGCGAGTTCAGCGCGGCCACGCAGATGCGCCCGGTGTCGATGGCGTACACGGAGAACTCCTCGCGCAGGCGCCGCACCTGGTCCTTGGAGAGGCCGGAATACGAGAACATGCCGCGCTGCTTCAGCACGAAGCCGAAATCGGCGGCCGGTTTGCGCTGCTTGAGCTTTTCGACCAGCGCCTGGCGCATTTCCCGGATCCGTTCACGCATGCCGCCGAGCTCGGTTTCCCACAGCGCACGCAGCTCCGGAGTCGTGAGCACGATCGCGACGATGTGACCGCCATGCATCGGCGGGTTGGAGTAATTGGACCGGATCACGCGTTTCAGCTGCGACAGCACCCGCGCCGTCTCGTCCTTGCTGGCGGTGACCACGGACAGCGCGCCGATGCGCTCGCCGTAGAGCGAGAACGACTTCGAGAACGAGCTCGAGACGAACAGCGGGCCCGGAGTCGCGGCGAAGCGGCGCACGACTGCGCCATCGGCGTCGATGCCTTCGGCAAAGCCCTGGTAGGCCATGTCGAGAAACGGCACCAGCTCGCGGGCGCGAACGATCTTCAGGATGCGTCCCCACTGCTCCTCGGTCGGATCGACGCCCGTCGGGTTGTGGCAGCAGGCGTGGAGCACGACGATCGATCCGGTCGGGATGCGCTCGAGCGCTTCGACCATTCCCTTGAAATCGAGCCCGCGGGTGGCCGCGTCGTAGTACGTGTACGAGTTGACGACGAACCCCGCGCCCTCGAACAGCGCGCGGTGGTTCTCCCAGCTCGGATCGCTTATCCAGAGCTGCGCGCCGGGCGCGAACCTGCGCAGGAAGTCGGCGCCGATCTTGAGGGCACCGGTTCCGCCCAGGGCCTGGACGGTGACGGCTCGGCCCGTCAGCACGATCTCGTTGTCGGCCCCGAACAGCAACGATTGCACCGCCTTGTCGTAGGCGGGCAGTCCGTCGATCGGGAGGTAGCCATGCGGCGCCGCGCGTTCGGTGATTTCGCGCTCCGCACGCTTGACGCACTCGAGGAGCGGTAGCTTGCCGTTGTCGTCGTAGTAGACGCCGACGCCGAGGTTGGCCTTCTCGAGGTTGGTGTCGGCGTTGAAAGCCTCGGTGACGCCGAGGATCGGATCCTTGGGGGCGAGTTCGACGGAACTGAGCACCGAGGGGGCGGCGGGGGCGTTCATGGGGGTGTAGGCGGAGTCTCGTAACGGCGTATTGTACCGCGTTGCACCAACCGGAATTTGCCCCACGCGGGAGTGCGCTGCGATCGGTCTCGACAGCGCCTTCGCCGAACGCTAACGTGGCGCGCTTGCGCGGGCCGGGCAGCTTTCGGCGACGCTGCGCCGTCCCACCATCGCGCGATGACATCCGACCGCACCACCCGTCTCCCTCCCGTGACTGCGCTGCGGACGCTCGCGCGCGTGGGCCGCTTCCTGCGGCCGTACCGCCGGCAGGTCGTCTATGCGGCCGTCGCACTGGTCGTGGCGGCCGCGGCCGTCCTCGCCGTCGGTCAGGGCCTCAAGGGCGTCATCGATCGCGGCTTCGGCGCGGGCAACGGCGCGGAGCTCGACCGCACGCTGGCCCTGATGCTCGGCGTGATCGTTGTGATGGCGGGTGCGACGTTCACGCGGTTCTATTTCGTCTCGTGGATCGGCGAGCGGGTGACGGCGGACCTGCGCCGCGCGGTCTTCGACCATCTGCTGACGTTGCCTCCCGGCTACTTCGAGGTGACGCGCACGGGCGAGGTCATTTCCCGGCTCACCAACGACACGACGGTGCTGGAGACCGTAATCGGGTCCAGCGCGTCGATGGCGATCCGCAACCTGCTGCTGCTGGTCGGCGGGCTGGTGATGCTGGCGATCACCAGCGCGAAGCTGACGTTGCTGGTGCTCGTCGGCGTTCCGTTCGTCGTCGTGCCGATCCTCCTGTTCGGTCGCCGGGTGCGCAAGCTCGCGCGTGCGACGCAGGACCGCGTCGGCGACGTCGGCGCCTACGTCGACGAGGCGCTGCACGAGATCCGCACCGTCCAGGCTTACGGCCACGAGGCGATCGACCGGCGTCGCTTCGGCGAGCGCGTGGAAGCGGCATTCGAGACCGCGCGGCAGCGGATCCGGCAGCGCGCGCTCCTCGTCGCCGCGGTGATCCTGCTGGTGTTCGGCGCGGTCGGCGTGATCCTGTGGATCGGCGGCCACGACGTGGTCGCGGGCCGGATCAGTGCCGGACAGCTTTCCGCCTTCGTGTTCTATGCGGTGATCGTCGCGAGCTCGGTGGGCACAATCAGCGAAGTCGTCGGCGACCTTCAGCGCGCGGCAGGCGCGACCGAGCGCCTGTTCGAGCTTCTGGCCGCCGAATCCTCGGTGCGGGTGCCGGCAATTCCGGTTGCGCTGCCTGTGCCACCGCGTGGCACCGTCGCCTTCGAAGGCGTCACGTTCCACTACCCGTCGCGCCCCGACACCGCGGCGCTTGCCGGATTCAGCCTCGCGGTCGGCGCCGGACAGCAGGTCGCGCTGGTCGGACCGTCCGGCGCGGGCAAGACGACGGTCTTTGCGCTGCTGCTGCGATTTTATGATCCCCAGTCCGGTTCCGTGCGCATCGACGGCGTCGATCTTGCTACGGCCGATCCGCACGACGTGCGTCGCCGGCTCGCCGTCGTGCCGCAGGATCCGGTGATCTTTGCGGCGAGCGTTCTCGAGAACGTCCGCTACGGCCGTCCCGAGGCGTCCGATGCGGACGTACGCGCGGCCTGCGCAGCGGCCTACGCCGCCGAGTTCATCGAACGCCTGCCCGAAGGCTACGACAGCTATCTGGGCGAACGCGGTGTACGGCTGTCGGGCGGCCAGCGACAGCGGCTGGCAATCGCCCGAGCAATTCTTGCCGACCGGCCGATCCTGCTGCTCGACGAGGCGACCAGCGCGCTCGACGCGGAGAGCGAGCGGGTCGTCCAGCTGGCGCTGGAACGGCTCATGGCGCGGCGTACGGTACTGATCATCGCCCACCGGCTGGCGACCGTGCGCCACGTCGACCGCATCGCCGTGATCGAGCACGGACGCATCGTTGCCGCCGGTTCGCACGACGAACTGGTCGCCGGGAGCCCGCTGTACGCACGGCTGTCGGCGCTCCAGTTCGGTACTGCCGGGGCGCCGAGCGGGGAAGCGGCGTCGCCGGACGCGCCGTCGGCAGTACAATGACCGGTTCGCCCGCGCGCTGACCAAAGCCACGCCTTTCCATGCCCGTCAAATATCCGAACAGCCCCTACGAACTCCACATGCCGTTCGAGCCCGCCGGCGACCAGCCGGAGGCGATCGCGAAGCTCGTCGAGGGGCTCGCCGACGGACTGGCCTTCCAGACCCTGCTCGGCGTGACCGGATCCGGCAAGACGTTCACGATGGCCAACGTCATCGCGCGCACCGGACGGCCGGCGCTGGTGCTGGCGCCGAACAAGACGCTCGCCGCCCAGCTCTACGCGGAGTTCCGCGAATTCCTGCCGAACAACGCGGTCGAGTACTTCGTTTCCTACTACGACTACTACCAGCCCGAGGCGTACGTTCCTTCGCGCGATCTCTACATCGAGAAGGATTCGTCGATCAACGAGCACATCGAGCAGATGCGGCTCTCCGCCACCAAGGCGATCCTGGAGCGGCCCGACTGCGTGATCGTGGCGACGGTGTCGGCGATCTACGGCATCGGGGATCCGTCCGAGTACCACAGCATGATCCTGCATGTCCGGGAAGGCGACGCGCTGACGCAGCGGGAGGCGATCAAGCGGCTGACCGAAATGCAGTATCAGCGCAGCGAGCTCGATTTCAAGCGCGGCACGTTCCGCGTGCGCGGCGACGTGCTGGACATCTTCCCGGCCGAGCACGCCGAGAACGCGGTGCGGGTCAGCCTGTTCGACGACGAGGTCGAATCGCTGCAGCTCTTCGACCCGCTGACCGGGACATATCCGGCAGCGGATCTCGCGCTTCACCGTGTTCCCGTCCAGCCACTACGTGACCGGGCGCCAGAAGGTGCTCGACGCCATTGAGAAGATCAAGGTCGAGCTCGTCCGCCAGAAGGATTTCTTCGTCGGTCAGATGAAGCTGATCGAAGCGCAGCGCATCGAGCAGCGGACGCGGTTCGACCTCGAGATGATGACCGAGATCGGCTTCTGCAAGGGCATCGAGAACTACTCGCGCCACCTGTCCGGACGCCAGGCCGGCGAGCCGCCGCCGACGCTGATCGACTATCTGCCGCGCAATGCGCTGATGTTCGTCGACGAGAGCCACGTGACGATTCCCCAGGTCGGCGGCATGTACAAGGGCGATCGCGCGCGCAAGGAGAACCTGGTCAACTACGGCTTCCGGCTCCCGAGTGCGCTCGACAACCGGCCGCTGCGCTTCGACGAGTTCGAGCGGCTGCTGCCGCAGACGATCTTCGTGTCCGCGACGCCCGCGGACTATGAGCGGAAGCACGCCGGGCAAGTGGTGGAGCAGGTAGTGCGTCCCACCGGGCTCGTCGACCCGATGCTCGACGTGCGCCCGGCCCAGACCCAGGTGGACGACCTGCTCTCCGAAATCAGGCTGCGTACCGATCGCCACGAGCGCGTGCTGGTGACCACCCTCACCAAGCGGATGGCCGAAGACCTGACCGACTATCTCAACGAACACGGCGTCAAGGTCCGCTACCTCCACTCGGACATCGACACCGTCGAACGGGTGGAAATCATCCGCGACCTGCGCCTCGGCGAATTCGACGTGCTGGTCGGCATCAACCTGCTGCGCGAGGGGCTCGACATTCCGGAAGTCTCGCTGGTCGCGATCCTCGACGCCGACAAGGAGGGCTTCCTGCGCGCCGAACGATCGCTGATCCAGACCATCGGCCGCGCGGCACGCCACATCAACGGGACGGCGATCCTCTACGCCGACAGGATGACCGACTCGATGAAGGCGGCGATCGACGAGACCACGCGCCGGCGCAACAAGCAGCTGGCGTGGAACGAGAAGATGGGCATCACGCCGGTCGGGGTGCAGAAGCGGATCAAGGACATCATCGACGGCGTCTACGATGCCGACGAGGGCAGGAAGCAGCTCAAGGCGGCCCAGATTCACGCGAAGTACGAGTCGATGCCGGAAAAGGATCTGGAGAAGGAACTGAAGCGCCTCGAGAAGGAAATGCTCGACGCGGCCAAGAATCTCGAATTCGAGAAGGCCGCCCAGGCACGCGACCGCCTGTTCGAACTCAAGGAGGCGATGTTCGGCGTGACGTTGCCGGTGGAGACGTAGGGTGGTCCTCACGCTTCGAGCACGTCCATGAGCAACGCATCGCTCCAGGCCGTTCCGGACTCGTCGGTCCTGTTCGTCTGCATGGGCAACATCTGCCGATCGCCGACTGCGGAAGGCGTCTTTCGTGCTGCAGTCGCGCAGACAGGGCTCGCACATCGCATTCGCGCCGATTCGGCCGGCACGGGCGACTGGCATGTCGGGAACCCGCCCGACCGGCGTGCGATCCAGGCTGCCCGACGCCGAGGCTACGACCTCACCGCGCTGCGCGCCCGGCAGGTCGAGATCATCGATTTCGACCGTTTCGGCTGGATCCTGGCCATGGACAAGCGCAACCTGCGTTCGCTCGAGACGATGAAGCCACAGGGCTACGGCGGGCACCTCGGGTTGTTGCTCGACCTGGTTCCCGACCTCGGCATTCGCGAGGTGCCTGACCCGTACTACGGCGGGCCGGACGGCTTCGAGCGCGTGCTCGATCTCGTCGAGACGGCCAGCGCCGCACTGCTCGCGCGCATGACGCCGTCGCGCGGCTGAGGCAAGCCGCTCACCATACGTTGGCGGCAAGTCCCTCGGCGAGCGTCGCGCCGAGCTCTTCGCATTGCGCGAGAACGGGCCCCGGCACCACGTGCACCTGCGCGGTCAGCCCGCTCTTGTAGAGCACGCCGGCATGCACCCGGCGCAGGCGCAGGCCGGTGGCGATCCGATCGACCTGAAGCAATGCGCCCGTGCCGTCGGTGCCGGCGCTGACGATCGTGGCGTAAGGCCTTCCGGCAACCTTCGTTTCGCACGGATAGTAGATCCGCTCGAGGAAGTCCTTGATCATGCCGGCGATGCCGCCGAAATTCTCCGACGTGGCGATGAGTAGCGCATCGGCGCGCAGCATGTCATCGATACCGGTGTCGGCGGCGCGCTGCAGCACCGACTCGACGCCATCGACCGGGCGAGCGCCGGCAAGCGCCGCCCTCGCCAGCTGGGCGGTGGCGCCGAATTGCGAGTGATAGACGATCAGCAGGCGTTTCATCGCGGCGAATCGATGCTGCGGTGAAAAAGAAGGCGGGCCGCCGGGCCCGCCTTCGTGGGGTTGCGGTTACGCGACCGTTATGCAGGCGGCGGGGCGCCCTTGCGCGTTTCCACGATCTGCAATGGCTCGTCCGGAACGGCAGCGCGCGGCGGCCGTACGCGGCGCGCGCCCGCCGGCGGCGGCTCCGCCTCGACAACAGGCGCGGCCGGATGCTTCGTCTCGATCAATTCGAGGTCCGAATCGGGCGGCAGCGTCAGCGCCACCGGCGGCAGCTCCGCGACGATACGCGGAATGGCTGGCGGCGTCGCCTCGACGGTCGGAATCGCGATCGGACGAGGCGCCGGTTCCGGCTTCACGGTGTCCGGCATCGTCGCCGCTGGGCGTGATTCGGCTGTGGCGGGTGCACGCACGATGTCCGCAGACGATTCCGATACGGGCTCGGAAGGCACCACCGGCATCGCCGGCTCCGCAGCCGACGCGAGGATCGGCGTGGGCGCGAGCTCCGGCGCCGCCGCGGCAATCGCCGCGACCACTCCCGCATCGGCAGTGTCCTCGACCACGGGACCGGGCGCTTCACCGCGTTCCGGTCGCTCGCCACCACGCTCGCCTCGACGGCGACGATCCCGCCGGCGACGGTTGCCGCCTTCGCGTGCCTCGCCCTGTTCGAGCGCGGACACGCCTTCGGCGCCGCGCGGCACGGGCGCTTCGATGTTTGCGGCGGTTGCTGCAACGCCCTCGGCGCCGGGAACCTGCGGACGCGGCTCGCGCGGTTCCCGCGGCTCGCGTGATTCACGCGGCTCGCGGGGTGGCCGCGGTTCACGCGGCGGCTGGCCCTCGCGCGGCTCGCGCGGTGGGCGGGGTTCACGCGGCGGCTGACCCTCGCGCGGCTCGCGCGGCGCCTTGGGTTCGCGTTGCGGTTGTCCCTCGCGCGGCTCGTTGCGTTGCTGGTCGCGCTTCGGTTGCCCGCCACCGCCCTGGCCGGAGCGTTGCTGCGGCGCCTGCGCCTCGCGACGTTCCTGCGGCCGCTCGCCACCGCGCCGATTGTCGCCGCGACCTTCGCCACGGCGATCGTCGCGCCGATCCTGACCACGCTGGCGCTCGCGGTCACCCCCACGGTGGTCGCGCTGGTCGCGACCTTCGCGTCGCGGCTCGCGGCTTTCGCGCGGCTTCTCCGCTCGCGGCGCCGGTGCGGGAAGCGCAGGCTTCTTGCGGAACCAGCCCAGCACGACGTCGAGCCAGCCAATTTTCGGCGCTTCGGCGGCGACCGGTGCCAAGGTCGGCTTGGGCGCGGGCTCGACGGGGAGGGGCGCCGGTTGCGCCGGCGTGATGCCCTTGACGACCGCCTCCTGCCGGGGTTCCTTCGCCTCCTCCTTGATTTGCGCAGCGAGATCCGTTTCCTCGGGCTGTTCCACCAGTTTGAACGACGCGGGCAGCGGCTCGCTCTGGTTCAGGTCGTCGTGGCGCAGGCGCTGGATCGTGTAGTTCGGTGTCTCGAGATGGCGGTTCGGAACCAGCAGCACGTTCACCTTGAACCGGGTCTCGATCGACAGCACCTCGTTGCGCTTCTCGTTCAGCAGAAAAGTGCCGACGTCGACGGGCACCTGCGCCACGACTTGTGCCGTGTTCTCCTTCATCGCCTCTTCCTGCAGGATGCGCAGGATGTGCAACGCCGACGATTCGGTGCCGCGAATGTGGCCGATGCCGTGGCAGCGCGGGCAGGGGATGTAGGCGGATTCGGCGAGCGCGGGACGCAGCCGCTGGCGCGAAAGCTCCATGAGGCCGAAACGGGAGATCTTGCCGAGCTGGACGCGTGCGCGGTCGTATTTGAGTGCGTCCTTGAGGCGCACTTCGACTTCGCGCTGGTTCTTGGCGCTCTCCATGTCGATGAAGTCGATGACGATCAGGCCACCGAGGTCCCGCAGCCGCAGCTGGCGCGCGATTTCGTCGGCGGCCTCGCAGTTGGTGTTGAACGCCGTCGCCTCGATGTCCGAACCCTTCGTGGCGCGCGCGGAGTTCACGTCGACGGACACGAGCGCCTCGGTGTGGTCGATGACGATGGCACCGCCGGAGGGCAGCGGCACCGTGCGCGCGTACGCGGTTTCGATCTGGTGCTCGATCTGGAAGCGCGAGAACAGCGGCACGTCGTCCTTGTACAGCTTCACGCGATTGACGTTGCCCGGCATCACGTGACTCATGAACTGCTGCGCCTGATCGAAGATCGCTTCGGTGTCGATCAGGAGCTCACCGATGTCCGGGTGGAAGTAGTCGCGGATGGCGCGGATGACGAGGCTCGATTCCTGGTAGATCAGGAAGGCACCGCTCTGCAGCTTCGCAGCGTCCTCGACGGCGTGCCACAGCTGGAGCAGGTAGTTGAGGTCCCACTGCAGTTCCTCGGTCGACCGGCCGATGCCCGCCGTGCGCGCGATGACGCTCATTCCCGGCGGGACGTCGAGCCCGCTGATCGCGTCGCGCAGCTCGTTGCGGTCCTCGCCCTCGACCCGGCGCGACACGCCGCCGCCGCGCGGGTTGTTCGGCATCAGCACGAGGTAACGGCCGGCCAGCGAGATGTAGGTCGTCAGCGCCGCCCCTTTGCTGCCGCGCTCGTCCTTGTCGACCTGGACGATGAGCTCCATGCCTTCCCGGAGCTGGTCCTGGATGCGGCCACGTCCGCCTTCGGTTTCGCCCTCTTCGTCGCTGCCGTTGCCGCGGCGGCCGCCTTTCAGGAACTGGCGGGCGATTTCCTTGAACGGCAGAAAGCCGTGGCGATCGGTCCCGTAATCGACGAAGCAGGCCTCGAGGCTGGGCTCGACGCGGGTGACCACGGCCTTGTAGATGTTGCTCTTGCGTTGCTCCTTGCTTGCGGACTCGATGTCGAGGTCGATCAACTTCTGGCCGTCGACGATCGCCACCCGAAGCTCCTCCGCCTGGGTGGCGTTGAACAGCATGCGTTTCATGGCATTTTCCCGGCGCGGATCCGGCCGGGCTTGGGTGGGCTGAAGCTGGCGCCGCGCACCGCGCGGCACAACGCTATCGGGCGGCGGACGGGGACAATGGCGAGCGCGCCGGCAGCGGAGGCTGCGGGTAAACGAGAGCGGCCATGCCGCACGCTGGAGCGGGCATGGTGCCGGCTCCGGTGCTGCCGGGGCGGGCGGATCTCGAATCGGCGGTCGTCGTCATCACGTCAGAGCGGTCAACACTGGCGGCCGTCGGTGGCGTCGCGCGGCAGGCTGCCGCGGGAGGCAAGGGACGGCCGGAAGCAGAAATCGTCGCTGGGCACCGCGCAATGCGCCGCTTCGAACCGGCCCAAGCCGGGTGCGGAGACTGCGCTCTTCCTTTAACATCCTTACTTTTCCGGGGCGCAACGCCCGGACGGTGAACGGATATAACCGGCGGCTCTCGGTGTTCGATGGTGAGCCGACTTTGCCCCGCTGTGCGGGACGAACGTCCTGCCCGCGCGACGGCCGGATCCCCTTTCAGGTTCGAGGCTGCCGCCGGCGGCACCGACGATGGTCGGGCCGGGAACGGGACGTGCTGCTGCGAAGAATTATAAGCGAATGAATGATTTAAGCAAGGATGCGGTCAATCGGGTTGCGGTCGGCGACGAAGGTGCCGGGCAACGCGTCGACAACTATCTGCTCAGGATCCTCAAGGGTGTTCCCAAGAGTCACGTGTACCGGATCCTGCGCAGCGGCGAGGTGCGCGTGAATCGGCATCGCGTCGGGCCCGACACGCGTCTCGCCTCCGGCGATGTCCTGCGCATACCGCCCATCCGCACGGGCGGGACCGTGCGCAAATCAGCTCCACACGCGCCGGCGACGATTCCGATTCCGCCGATACTGTTCGAAGACGATGCGCTGATGGCGCTGGACAAGCCGGCCGGGCTCGCCGTCCATGGCGGCAGCGGCATCAGCCACGGCGTGATCGAGCGGCTCCGTCTCAACCGGCCGGAGGCGAAATTCCTCGAGCTCGTCCATCGCCTGGATCGCGACACCTCCGGCGTGCTGCTGGTTGCCAAGCGGCGGGCGGCGCTCACCGGCCTGCACGCGCAGCTGCGGGAGGGCGTCGTCGACAAGCGCTACTACGTGCTCGTGCGCGGAAAATGGCGGGACGCCCGGCGTGCCGTCGAACTGGCATTGGAGACTTACGTGACGGCGGACGGCGAACGCCGCGTGCGCGTCGATCCCGAAGGTCGTGCGGCGAGGACGATCTTCCGCCGGATTCGCAGCTGGCCCGACGCGAACCCGCCGGTGGCCTTGCTCGAGGCCGAGCTGGAAACCGGGCGCACGCATCAGATCCGGGTGCACCTCACCCATCTGGGCTTTCCACTGGCGGGCGACGACAAGTACGGCGATTTCGCATGGAACAAGACACTGGCGAAAACGGGCCTGAAGCGGATGTTCCTGCACGCCCATCGCATCCGGTTCCACCATCCCGTCGACGGTCGCGAGGTCGTCGTCGAATCCCCGCTGCCGCCGGACCTCGCCGGCTTCGTCGAGCGCCTCGACGCGCGACCGGGGATCGGCCATGGCTGAGTGGTCGCCGCGCAGGTTCCGGTTCGTCGTGTTCGATTGGGACGGCACGCTTGCCGATTCGACGACGCTGATTGCCGACTCCATCCGTCGGGCATGCGACGACATCGGGGCGCCGGTCCCGGACGAATCGGTGGCCCGCTACGTCATCGGGCTCGGACTCGCCGATGCCTTGCGGCACGTGGCGCCCGGACTGATGCCCGAACGCCAGCGCGCGCTGATGGACCGGTACCGCCATCACTACCTCGGCCGCGACGCGGAGATTCCCCTGTTTGCGGGCGTGCGCGACTTGCTGACCGAACTCGAGACCGCGGGATTTCTTCTCGGTATCGCGACCGGAAAATCGCGCGTCGGCCTCGACCGGGCCCTGGCCCAGCACGGGATCGCGCATCATTTCGTCGCAACCCGGTGCGCGGACGAAGGTTTTCCGAAGCCGCATCCCGACATGCTGTTGCACCTGATCGACCGCGTCGGTGTCGAGTCGAGCGCGACGCTGATGATCGGCGACACGACGCACGATGTCGAGGTCGCGCACGGCGCGGGCGCGGCGGCCGTCGCCGTCGCTTACGGTGCGCATGATGCGGCCGATCTGGCCAGACTGGCCCCGCTGGCGCTGGTCGGCTCGATCGCGGAACTCGACGGCTGGCTGCGCGCGAATGCATGACCGCCGCGTGTGCAGCGCCGGCCGAAGCGCCGGGTCACTCCCGCTGGCGCACAATGGCGGAGAAGCCGCTGCGAGGGCACGCATGTGTGCGCGGGCGCGGCAGATCGTGCCGCACGGGCGTCGCGTCCCGGACGCAGCTGTCGTCCGCACGGTGGCAATTTTCGGCGGCGATGAAACGCCGGAGCGAGGGAACGAATGACCGACCCAGGCAGTGACCGCAGTCTGTTCGAGCAACTCGCGCGCGACATGCTCGACGAGCGGCGGCGCGCGCGCCGCTGGAACGTATTCTTCCGCGCGCTCACCTTCGGCTTCCTCTTCGTTGCGCTGTTCGTCGCTCTGGCCACGATCGGCGCCCGCGAACGCGTCTGCCTCGACCGGTGCACCGCCCTCGTCGAAGTGCGCGGCGAGCTGGAGGCCGGCGGACGGACGAGTGCCGAGCGGGTCAATGCGGGACTGCAGGCGGCATTCCGGCACGGCGGCACCAAGGGCGTCATCCTGCGCATCAACAGCCCCGGCGGCAGTCCGGTCCAGGCCGGGCAGATCTACGACGAAGTGAAGCGCCTGCGCACGGCAAACCCGCAGACGCCGGTGGTCGCCGTCGTCGAGGAGATGGCGGCGTCGGGCGGGTATTACGTGGCCGCGGCCGCCGACGACATCTACGTCGACAAGGCGAGCGTCGTCGGCTCGATCGGCGTGATCATGGACGGGTTCGGATTTCCCGATGCGATGGACAAGGTCGGCATCGAGCGCCGGGTGTTCACGGCGGGCGAGAACAAGGCGTTTCTGGATCCGTTTTCGCCGGTCGATCCGAACCAGCGCGCTTACGTGCAACGCATGCTCGACGAGATCCACGCCCAGTTCATCGCGGCAGTGAAGGCGGGGCGCGGCAAGCGGCTCAAGGAAACGCCCGACATGTTCTCCGGGCTGGTCTGGCACGGCGCGAAAGCGGTCGAGCTCGGTCTCGCCGATTCGCTCGGCAGCGTCGAGACCGTCGCGCGCAACGTGTTCAAGGCCGAGGAGATCGTCGATTTCACCCCCGAGGACAATCTGGCCGACCGCGTGGCGCGGCGATTCGGCGCCGCGCTCGGCGGCGAGCTGGGCCTGCGGATGCGATCGTCGGGCGGGGTGCTGCGGTAGCGCGTGCGTGCCGCGGGTTGCGCGCGGTGCGGAATTCGCGCGTTGTCGCGCGCAGGGTGCAAGAACCGCGGCCGCGGGTTACGTCCCCGGCCGGACGATCCCCTGCGCCGTGGCCTTTGCGATCGCCTCGTTCCGGTTCAGCACGCCGAGCTTGCTGAACAGGTTGCTGAAATGGAAGTTGACGGTGCGCTCGGTGATCCCCAGCTTCATGCCGATGTCGGGACTCGTCATTCCGTTCGACGCAAGCTGGAGGCATTGTCGCTCGCGCGGCGACAACGGCGCTCCCTCCGACAAGGGGGCGGCGCCCTTCTCGACCACACCCTTGACGAACAGTTCGTGGAAGAACTGGCCGAGCAGCACGATGTCGCCCAGATTCGCCATGATTTCCTCCCGCCGTACGGCGTCGATGAGGCGCTTCTCGGAGTTGAGCGCAACCAGCGTCCGGGCCGGAAATCCGGCGTAGACGGCAAATGCGATTCCGCTTCCGACGCCATTGGCGGCGGCATCGTCGAGGAAGGCGTCGGTTCGCGCGCTGCGCCCCCGCTCGCTCGCCTGGTCCCAGACGAGCGGCAGTGCGCTCTCGAACGAATACAGCACCCGCGGATCGCATTCGACATAGGCGAGCTGGTCGTAGCGCATCACCCATTCGAGCGGCAACGTCGTGAAGACGTACATCCGCTCCTGGTTGTCCGGCCGCAGGTGATAGTTCGCAATCGCGTACATGAAGCTGTCGAAGCCGAGCTGGCGCACGATCGACAGCAGGGCAGGCGCCAGATCCTGTCCCTTCTCCGCGGCCTCCACCAGCGGCGCCAGCAATGCCGGCAGGAAACCCGATCGATTGACGGAGATCGGGCCGAGGCGCAGAGGTTTGAGCATGAACGGAGACGCTCGATCCAGGACCTAGCGTCGCGGCTGCACCAATCCGTCGACCCGGTCTCCGTCCTTGATTCCGCGATCGGCGAACCATCCCCGGCGCATTTCCAGCGCGAACATCGCCGGCCCTTTCGACCAGTGCGACGTTTCGGTCTGCGGCGCCATGTCATCGATGTTGAGGATGCGGCCGTCGGCGCCGATGAACGCAATCGACAGCGGGATGTAGGTGTTCTTCATCCAGAAGGCCTGCGGTTCGGGGCGATCGAACACGAACAGCATTCCGTGATCCGCGCGCAGGCTGAAGCGGTTCATGAGGCCGGTCGCACGGTGCTCTGCGGTCGCGGCGACTTCCGCCGTGATCTTCTGGCCGTTGATCGACAGCGCGATGGCGGGAAGCTCGGCGCCCTGCGCCGGTGCGGCGCCGGTCGACGCGATGGCCAGCAAGAGCACGAGCAGTACGGTGAGCGGCGTGCGCATCATGGATTCCTGCGGTGGATGTCGCTCCGCGGGCGACGCTGGTAGACGATCCACAGCGTGTAGCTCGCGACGGTAAAGCCGGCCATCCCGAGCGCGAGCGCCGTCAGCGAATGGCCGAGAAACGGCGCAATGGTACCCGCGTTGAACCCGGACAGCGCGAACTGCACGAAACCCTGGAGGGAAGCGGCCATCCCGCGCATCGTCGGGAACAGGTCCAGCAGCAGCAACGTGACCGACGGCATGACCATGCTCGTCCCGATGGTGTAGATCATGATCGGCAACACGCTCCACGGCACACCCGCCGGCAACAGCCAGGCGGAAGCGAGGTTCACGACGACCCCGGCGGCCATCATGGCATAGCCGTAGCCGATCGTGCGCACCGGGGACACGCGTCCGGCCAGCCGCCCGGACAGCGTGGCGCCGATCATGATGCCGGCGATCATCGGTATGAACAGCCAGGCAAAGCCGTTGGTCGTCACGCCGAGCATGTCGATCAGAAACGACGGTGCCACGGCGACATAGAGGAAGAACGCGGAGAAATTGAGCGCGGGGATCAACGCCAGCAGCAGGAAGTCGACGCGCGAGAGCACGGCCCGATAGTTGTGCCACAGCGCGCGTGGATGCAGCCTCTGCCGCGCCGCCGGGGGAAGCGTCTCCGGCAGGCCGCGAACAGTCCAGACGAGCACGCCCCCCACCATCACGAGCAGGGCCCAGAAGATCGCGCGCCAGCCCAGCGTGTTCAGCAGCAGGCCGCCGATCACCGGCGCGACGGCGGGCGCGATGCCGAAGATCAGCGTGATCTGCGCCATCAGCCGCTGCGCCTCCGGGCCGTGGAAGCGGTCCCGGATGATGGCGCGTCCGACCACCATGCCGGCGCCGGACGACAATCCCTGCAGCGCGCGGAACAGCCACAGCGATTCGATGTTGCCGGCAATCGCGCAGCCGAGCGTGGCGACGGCGTAGACGGCGAGCCCGGCGATCGCCACCGGTCGGCGTCCGAGGGCATCGGACAGCGCGCCATGCCAGAGCATCATGGCAGCGTAGGCGAACAGGTAGGCAGAGAGCGTCTGCTGGACGGCAAGCGGCGGCGCGTGCAGCGCCTCGCCGATCGCGGGAAACGCAGGCAGATAGAGATCGATCGAAAACGGCCCGAGCATCGCCATCGCCGCGATCAGCGCCGCGAGCGACCAGGCGCGGCGGGGTGCGGAAGGCGGGTGGACGGCCGCGCCGTCGCCCGGCGTCACCGCTTTCGCGATGCCGGCGCGGCGCTGTCGAGCGCCGCGTCGACGGCGACCCGGTCGAGCGCAGGCGCGAACCGGGCGATGAAGTCGTACACGAATCCGCGCAGGAGGACGCCGCGCCGCATCGCCAGTCGCGTGGTCGACGCAGCGAACAGGTGCGACGCGTCGAGCTTCTCGAGGGCGGCGTCGCGGACCGGATCGTAGGCCATCTGGGCGACGATGCCGACGCCCATGCCGAGCTCGACGTAGGTCTTGATCACGTCGGCGTCGAGCGCCGTCAAGACGACATTGGGCGAGAGCCCCTCGGCATCGAAGGCCGCATTGATCTGCGAGCGCCCGGTGAACGCGAAGTCGTAGGTGACGACCGGATAGCGGGCAATCGCGGCGAGGGTCAGCGGCTGGACCCGAGTCAGCGGATGGCCGCGCGGCACGAGCACGCAGCGGTTCCACTGGTAGCAGGGCAGGGTGACGAGTTCCGGAAAGGAGGCGAGCGCTTCGGTCGCGATGCCGACGTCGACCTCGCCGCGCACCGTGTGCTCGGCTACCTGCACCGGATTTCCCTGGTGCAGGACCAGCTTGACCTTGGGGTAGCGCAGCGCGAAATCGCGCAGGATCGTCGGCAACACGTAACGGGCCTGCGTATGCGTCGTGGCAATCCCCAGCGTCCCTTCGTCCTCGGCCTTGTACTCGGCGCCGACGCGCTTCATGTTCTCGATTTCCCGCAGCGCACGCCGGGCCCTCGCGAGAACCCCCTCGCCGGCCGGCGTCAGCGAGGCAAACCGCTTCCCCTGACGCACGAAAACGCGCACACCGAGCTCGTCCTCGAGCTGGCGGATCTGCTTGCTGATCCCCGGCTGCGACGTGAACAGGGCCTGGGCCGCGTCTGAAACGTTGAGGCCGTGGTCGGCGATCGCACAAAGGTAGCGAAGCTGCTGCAGGTTCAAGGTCTGGTTATAACCACGGGTTAGGAAGACGCCTGAGTATATCGCCAATCGGGTGCCAAGGCCGCTAGAATCCCGGACTGCCATGGCCCAGCTCTTTCAGCTCCATCCGACCAATCCGCAGCCGAGGTTGATACGCCAGGCGGCGGCGATCCTGCGCGGCGGCGGCGTCATCGCCTATCCGACGGATTCCGGCTACGCGCTCGGATGCCAGCTGGGCGACGCCGAGGCAGCGCGGCGCATCCGCCGAATCCGGGGCATCGGCGATGAGCACCACCTGACGCTGGTGTTGCGCGACCTGCACGACATTGGCCATTTCGCGCGGCTCGACAACTGGCAGTTCCGGCTCGTGCGCCAAGGAACGCCGGGCCGGTACACCTTCGTGCTGCCCGCCACACGCGAGGTTCCGCGCCGCCTGCAGCACCCGAAGCGCAGCACGGTCGGGGTGCGCGTTCCCGACCACCCGGTCGTGTCGGCGCTGCTCGCCGAGCTGGGCGAGCCGATCCTGTCCACGACGTTGATTCTTCCTGGCCACCGCGAGCCGCTTTCCGACGCCGACACGATCCGCCGCGAGCTCGAACGCGTGGTCGACCTCGTGCTCGACGCGGGCGCGTGCCCGGCGGCGCCGACGACGGTCATCGACATGGCGGTCGAACCGCCCGTCGTCGTCCGCTACGGCGCGGGCGACCCCGCGCGCCTGGGGCTTCCGCCGACCCCGCCGGAATGACCGGCCGCAGGAGAATCGACCCCCGGCGGGCACCGGCCGCCCAAGTCGGGTAAAATGCGCGGTCAATGGATTTTCCGCTTGCGACCATCGTGCTCTGGGCGGTGCCGGTGGTCTTTGCGATCACGCTGCACGAAGCGGCCCACGGTTACGTCGCACGGCTGTTCGGCGACCAGACGGCCTGGATGCTCGGGCGCGTCACGCTCAACCCGCTGAAGCACATCGACCCCGTCGGCACGATCGCCGTGCCGGGCATGTTGCTGCTGTTCGCGAAGTTGTTCGGCGGCCCGGTGTTCATCTTCGGCTGGGCGAAGCCGGTGCCGGTCAACTTCGGCAACCTGCGCAACCCGAAGCGGGACATGTTCTGGGTCGCGGGCGCGGGGCCCTTCGCGAATTTCGTGATGGCCGTGGCGTGGGGGCTGCTGCTCAAGGACTCGTCGCCCGGTGCCGTGTTCGCCAGCGACGGCGTGCGCGAAATGGCGGGCGCTGGAGTACAGATCAACCTGATGCTGATGGCACTCAATCTGCTTCCGATACTGCCGCTCGACGGCGGACGCATCGCGGTCAGCCTGCTTCCGCACCGGCTGGCGACGCAATATGCCCGCCTCGAGCCGTACGGCTTCATGGTCGTCATCCTTCTGCTCGCGACCGGCGTCCTGGGGACGCTGATGTGGCCGATCATGCGCGCGGCGGAGTATCTGGTCGCGACGCTCGTCGGTTTCTGAACGCCGCAACGGCACTCAAGACTCATCGCATGTACATCGATCGCGTTTTATCGGGCATGCGCCCGACGGGCCGCATGCACATCGGCCACTACCACGGCGCACTGAAGAACTGGGTGAAGCTGCAGGAGGAGTACGAATGCCTGTACTTCGCCGCCGACTGGCACGCCCTGACGACGCATTTCGACGCCTCGGAGGTGATCTCGGAGTCGGTGTGGACGATGTTCGTCGACTGGCTCGCGGCGGGCATCAACCCCTCCCGGGCGACGATCTTCATCCAGTCGCGCGTGCCCGAGCACGCCGAACTGACGCTGCTGCTCGGGATGATCGCGCCGGTCGGATGGCTCGAGCGCGTGCCGACCTACAAGGACCAGCAGCAGAAGCTGCCCGACCGCGACCTGTCCAACTTCGGCTTCCTCGGCTATCCGGTGATGATGTCCGCCGACATCCTGATCTACCGCGCCAACATGGTGCCGGTGGGCGAGGACCAGGTGTCCCACATCGAGGTGACGCGCGAGCTCGCGCGCCGTTTCAACCACATCTACGGCCGTGAACCTGGCTTCGAGGAAAAGGCGAGTGCCGCCGTCAAGAAGCTCGGATCGAAGAAGGCGCGTCGCTACGACGAGCTGCGGACCGCGTTCCAGGAAAAGGGCGACGAGGCGGCGCTCGAGGCGGCCCGCGACCTCCTCAACCAGACGCAGAACCTCGCCCTCGGCGACCGTGAACGGCTGTTCGGCTATCTCGAGGGATCGCGCCGCGTGATTCTGCCCGAACCGCAGCCGCTGCTCACCGAGACGCCGAAGGTGCCGGGACTCGACGGGCAGAAGATGTCGAAGTCCTACGGCAACACGATCCTGCTGCGCGAGGAACCGGCGGAGGTCACGAAGAAGATCCGCACGATGCAGACCGATCCGGCACGGGTGCGCCGATCGGACAAGGGCGATCCGGACCGCTGCCCGGTGTGGCCGCTGCACCAGATCTACTCCGACCAGGCGACCCGCGACTGGGTGATCAAGGGGTGCACGACGGCAGGCATCGGGTGCCTCGAATGCAAGCAGCCGGTGATCGACGCGATCATCAAGGAGCAGGCGCCGATCCACGAGCGGGCGCAGCGCTACCTCGACGATCCGCAGCTCGTCCGCAACATCGTTGCCGACGGCTGCGAACGTGCGCGCAAGCTCGCCGAGGAAACGATGCGCGACGTTCGCGAGTCGATGGGGCTCGACTACTCGTGAGCACGGTAGTCAGCTCACTCTTGCGCGCGGGTGTTCGCGCATGGATGCCGGCATGACCGACGCCGTCGTGGATCTCGCGCAACAGGCGGGTGCACCGGTCGCTCGCATCTACGGCGAGCCGCTGCTCGAACTGCCGCAGGATCTGTACATCCCGCCGGAGGCGCTGGAGGTCTTCCTCGACACCTTCGAGGGTCCGCTCGATCTCCTGCTGTACCTGATCCGCAGGCAGAACATCAACGTTCTCGACATCCCCATGGCGGAACTGACGCGCCAGTACCTGGGCTACGTCGAGATGATGCGACGGACGCAGCTCGAGCTCGCCGCGGAGTACCTGCTGATGGCGGCGGTGCTGATCGAGATCAAGTCGCGGCTGCTGCTGCCCAAGCCGCCCGCGGCGCCGGGCGAGGAGGGCGAGGATCCGCGCGTGGAGCTGGTGCGCCGGTTGCTCGAATACGAGCAGATGAAGCTCTCCGCGCGCAAGCTCGACGAATTGCCGCTAGCGGAGCGGGATTTTTCCACGGTCCGCGTGTGGTTCGAGCGGGTGGCGGCGGCGCGATTGCCGAACGTCTCGCCGGACGATCTCAAGGCCGCGTGGGCGGGCCTCGTCGCGCGCGCGAGGATCAACCGCCATCACCTGGTGTCGCGGGAACAGCTCTCGGTCCGGGCCGAAATGAGCCGGATGCTGAAGATGCTCGAGCCCCGGCGCTTCGCCGAGTTCACCGCGCTGTTCGCGGCGCATGCCGACCTGCCGCACCTGGTGGTGACGTTTCTCGCGCTGCTCGAGCTCGCGCGCGAGCAGCTGGTGGCGATCGCGCAGGCCGAGCCCTACGCGCCGATCTACGTGCAATTGACGGGTGGCCCGGGCTTCGTGCTCGAGGCCTGATGCTGCGCATCGATTCGACGGTTCCGGTCATGGACGATCTGAAACAAATCAAGGGCATCCTCGAGGCGGCGCTGCTGATCGCCGGCGAGCCCGTGCCGCCCCCGCAGCTCGCCAAGTTGTTCGAGCCGGCGCTGGACGCCGAGCTCATCCGGAAACTTCTCGACGAGTTGCGCGACGACTGGGCGGGCAAGACCGTGGAACTCGTGCAGGTCGCCTCCGGCTGGCGGTTCCAGGGCGCGCCCGCGATCCAGCCGTATCTCGACCGCCTGTCGCCGGAAAAGCCGCCGCGCTATTCGCGCGCGGTGATGGAAACCCTGGCGATCATCGCCTATCAGCAACCCGTGACCCGCGGCGACGTCGAAGCGATCCGCGGTGTCGCCGTGTCCACCAACGTCATCAAGACGCTGGAGGACCGCCAATGGGTCGAAGTGGTCGGCCATCGCGAAACGCCGGGACGTCCGGCGCTGTACGCGACCACCAAGACCTTCCTCGACGATCTCGGCCTGCGCTCGTTGTCCGAGCTGCCCCCTCTGGCCGAGCTCGACGCTTCCCACCTGCTGGAGATGCCCGATGCACCCACCAAAGCCGCCGAAGCGCAGCTCGCGCTCGCGAGCCCGATCCTGGCACCGTCCCCCGACGGGACCGGTGAAACAGCCGAGTCTGGCGCTGCAACACATCACGGAGAGCCTGGCGCCGCCGCGTCACAAGTCGTCCACTAGCGAGGTCTTCACCGAGCCGCAGCGCCTGCACAAGGTGCTGGCGTCGTGCGGATTCGGCTCGCGCCGGGCGATGGAGGAAATGATCCTCGCCGGCCGCATCACCGTGAACCGGGAGCCGGCCGACGTGGGCCAGAAGGTCGGTCCCGGCGACGAGGTGCGCATCAACGGCGAGCTGGTGAAGGTGCGCTTTGCCGAGCCGCGCGCGCGCGTCCTCATGTACCACAAGCCCGCCGGCGAAATCGTCACGCGCGACGACCCGGAGGGCAGGCCCACCGTTTTCGCCCAGCTGCCCAATATCGGCAACGGCAAGTGGATCGCCATCGGCCGCCTCGATTTCAACACCGAGGGTCTCCTGCTGTTCACCAACTCCGGCGAGCTCGCGAACCGGATGATGCATCCGCGCTACGAGATCGAGCGCGAGTACGCGGTGCGCACGATGGGGACGCTGACGCCGGAGCAGCAACAGCAGCTGCTTGCGGGCGTCGAACTGGAGGACGGCCTCGCCAAGGTCGAGAAGCTCGAGGACGGCGGCGGCGAGGGGGCGAACCACTGGTACCACGTCGTGCTCAAGGAAGGACGCAATCGCGAGGTGCGGCGGCTGTTCGAAGCGCTCGGTCTGACCGTCAGCCGCCTGATTCGCACGCGCTACGGCAGCGTGGCGATGCCATCGCGCGTCAAGCGCAGCCAGACGCTCGAGCTCACCCCCGAGGAAGTCGGCGCCGTGCTGGTTGCCGCCGGCCTGAAGTCCGGTGGACAGGCGCCGGGCAGGCAGCCCCAGGACGGACGGCCGCAGGGCAAAGGGAAAGGGCCGCGCACCCAGGAAGGCGGCGCGCGCGGTGGTCCGCGCGGTCCCGGGCGCGCTCCGGCGCCTCCGCGCGAGGCACCGCTCGAAGCTGAAGAATCTGCCGAGCAACACGTCATCGAGCCCGGCAACAGCGCGCTGGGCAATCCGACGCACGCGAATCGATCCGTCGGCAGCTTCTTCGGCAAGGGCCCCGGCAAGGCACATGGTCGTCCCTATGCCAAGAGCGGACCGCGGCACGGCCAGGGCCAAGGCTACGGTGGGGGCCAAGGGAGGCAACAACACGGCAAGCCCCGGCAGGGCGGCGGCCCGTCGCCGCGCGGCGGATCGTCGTCGCCGTACGTGATGACGACGCTCACGATCCCCGGCGCGGTGCCCGAGGGGCTCCCGGGAACCAGCGGACCGAAGCCTCGCGGACCGGGTGCGCCGCGTGGTGCGGGCGCGCCGGGCGGCAAACCGCGCCATCCGGCGGGTCCGGTAGGCCCCAACGGGCCGAAGGGGCAGGGCGCAGGGCAGGGCAAGAACCGCGGCCGGAATCGCAACCGTCGCGGTCCGCGGGCTGAGAGTGCGCCGGGCACCGAGTCCCCCGGCAATGTGGCCCCGCGTGCCGTCGAGCCGCAGGCCATCAACGACGATATCGGCAATCGCGTCGGGCGTGGCCCTCGAGCGGAAGGCACACCAGGCAACGAGTCGCCCGGGAACCAAGCGCCGCGCGCGGTCGAGCCGAAGGTCGTCGCTGACGATATCGGTAATCGCGCCCGGCGTGGCCATCGAACGGAAGCCGTGCCCGGCAACGAGTCACCCGGAAACGAGGCGCCGCGCGCGGTAGAGCCGAAGATCGTCGACGACGATTTCGGCAATCGCTGAGCGGCCGCGCGCGGGCGTCCTGGGCTTCGCCCGCCGCACTCAGTCGAGGAACAGGTCCGGCATCAGCGGCGTTCCCGGCTTGACCGCGTAGACGCCGAGGTCGGTGACGCCTGCCTCGGCGAGCACCTCCTCGTCGAGGAAGAAGCGGCCGGTCGCGCTGCGCGCATCGCGCGTGAGGACCGCGTGCGCGGCGTCGGCCATGATCTCGGGCCTGCGCATCATGTCGAGATGATCGCTCGCCCCGGGAATCATCGCCACGGCGGCGGTCGCGATGACCGAGCGCGGCCACAATGCGTTGACGGCGATGCCGTCGGCGCGGAACTCCTCCGCCATCCCGAGCACGCACATGCTCATTCCATACTTCGCCATCGTGTAGGCGACGTGATCCTTGAACCAGCGGGGATCGAGGTTCAGCGGCGGCGAGAGGGTGAGGATGTGCGGATTGCGCCCGGCCGCCGCCGCCGCCTTGAGATGCGGCAGGCAAGCCTGCGCGCAGAGAAACGTGCCGCGGACGTTGACGCCGAACATCAGGTCGAAGCGCTTCATCGGCGTCGCCAGCGTGCCGGTGAGACTGATCGCGCTCGCGTTGTTCACGAGGATGTCGACGCCGCCGAACGTCCTCGCCGTGGCATCCACGGCGGCCCGGACCGCCGCCTCGTCGCGGATGTCGCAGACGATCGGCAACGCCTTGCCGCCGGCTGCTTCGACCGCGGCAGCGGCCGAATGGATCGTTCCGGGCAGTTTCGGATGGGCTTCGACCGTCTTGGCGGCGATGGCGACATTCGCTCCGTCGCGTGCGGCGCGCACGGCGATCGCAAGCCCGATCCCGCGCGAGGCGCCCGTGACGAAGAGCGTTTTGCCGGTCAGCGAGCCCATCACGACCCGAACCGGGGCGCGCGCTTTTCGAGAAACGCGTTGATGCCTTCGGCGAAGTCGGCGCTCGCCGTGCACTGACCGAAGCTGACCGCTTCGGCCTGCAGTTGTTGGGACAGCGAACGCGCGAGCGATTCACGCACCAGCCGCTTCGCGTTGCGCAGCGCGAGCAACGGCGCCGCGACCAGCGATCGCACGACCGCGGCCGTGGCTTCGTCGAGGGCTTCCGCGGGAACGACCCGGTTGACCAATCCCAGCCGCTGCGCCTCGGCCGCATCGAACCGTTCGCCGAGCAGGAAGATCTCCATCGCCTTGCGCAGGCCGGCGAGCCGGGGCAGCGCCCATGAGCCGCCGCCGTCGGGCGTCAACGCGATGTGGCGATAGGCCGACGTGAAGTACGCGTCGTCCGCGACGAGCACGAGGTCGCACGCATTCATCAACGAAAGACCGAAGCCCGCGACGGCGCCGTGCATGCGTCCGACGACGGGATGGGGCATGCGGTGCAGATGTTCGATTGCGGCATGAACGTGCTCGACCATCCGCTGAAAGCCCGACTGGCGCTCGGCGGGTGAATGCACGAGTTCGCCCGCGAAGGTGCGGATGTCGCCGCCGGCCATGAAGTGCCTTCCGGCGCCGCGCAGGACGACCACGCGCAACGTGTCGTCGGCGGCGACCTCCGCGGTGCGCGCGACGAGCGCGTCGACCATGGCGAAATCGAGCGCGTTCAGCGCATCCGGCCGGTTGAGCGTGAGGGTGGCAACGGGACCGTCGCGGGTCAGCAGTACGGTGTCGTTCATCAGAGGCGGTCCTGGCGTGCGGCGTCGAGCCGGAATGCGACACGAACGGCAAAGTCGCGCCGGAGTGTTCGGGTCGGGAGCTGGTCAAAAGTCTAGCACGCGTCGCCCGTCGTGCCGTTCGAGCGCCGAGTGCCACGGTGGCGAAGTGGATGTCGACGACGTCGTCGACGTTGTCCGCATAGCCTCCCGCCATCGTGATCGCAACCGGAACGCAATTCCGCGCGAGCAGGTCGAGAACGTACGCATCGCGCAGCGCGAGGCCCCGCTTGCTGAGCCGCAGCCGACCCAGCCGGTCACCGGCATACGGATCGGCGCCGGCGAGGTAGACGGCAAGTTCGGGCCGCGCTCGTGCCAGCGCGTAGGGCAGCGCCGAGCGCAGCGCGGCCAGATAGGCGTCGTCGCCGGTTCCGTCGTCGAATTCGATGTCGAGCCGGCTCGTCTGCTTGCGAAACGGAAAATTGTGACGCCCGTGCAGCGAGACCGTGAAGACCTCCGGGTCGTCCGCGAAGATCGCGGCGGTGCCGTCCCCCTGATGGACGTCGAGATCGACGACGAGCGCCCGCGTCACTCGCCGCTCCGCCTGCAGGACACGTATCGCGACGGCGGCGTCGTTGAACACGCAGAAACCCTCGCCGAACGCACGGTGCGCGTGGTGCGTTCCCCCCGCGAGGTTGATGCCGCAGCCGGAGGCCAGTGCCGAGCGGCACGCGGCAAGCGTCGCCCCAGCCGAGCGTCGCGAGCGCTCCACCATTGCCGGCGACCAGGGAAAACCGATGCGCCGCAGCGCCGGCGCGTCCAGCGTGCCGGAAGCCACGGCGCGCACGTAGGCCGGATCGTGCGCGAGCGCGAGCTCGGCGTCGGTCGCCGCGTCGGGCACCGACAGCAGATCGGCAGCGACGGTGGCGACGCGCTCGCGCAGTGCCGCGTACTTGCGCATCGGAAAGCGATGGCCGGTCGGGAGCGGGAGTACGAAGTGGTCGGTGCAGAAGATGCGCATTGCCGCGTGGAAACGGGAGAGGTCGCGGTCACGGCTTCCGGAACGGCCCGGCGCTCTCGAGCTCGTCGACGGTATGTTCGACGTCGATGCGCTCGCGCGCGCAGAAGGCGGCGATCGCCGCGGCGAAGTCGAGGTCGGCGATGACGTGAGCCGAGCGTGTGGTGACCGGCATCAGCCCGCGGGCGAGCTTGTGCAGCCCTTGTGCGCCGCCCTCGAAGCGGGCAATACGGCGCTCGAGGCAGAACTCGAGGGCCTGGTAGTAGCAGGCTTCGAAATGCAGGCCCGGCAGATAGTCGATGGCGCCCCAGTAGCGACCCCAGAGCGCCGCGGAGTCGAAAATGTCGAGCGCGGCGCAGATCGGCCGGCCACTGCGGTATCCGGTCACGAGCAGGATATTCCCGGGCATCGTCGCGCCGATGCGCGCGAAAAACTCGGGCGTCAGGTAGGGCGTCGACCGATGCGCATGGTACGTTGCCTCGTAGCAGCGGAAGAAGAATGCCCAGTCGGCGCCGGTCAGCTCCGAACCCACGCGGCGCACGAACGTGACACCCGCCTCGGCGAGCCGACGGCGCTCCTGCTTCACCTTCTTGCGCTTGTCGTGGTTGAAGGTGGCCAGGTAGGCCGCGAAATCGGCGCAGCCCGGATTGTCCCAGCGGAATTGCACGCCGGTGCGCACGAGCAGCTGCGCTTCGTCACAGGCACGGGCGTCGGCGTCGTCGATGAAGAGCAGGTGCAGCGACGAGTGCCGGGCCCCGCCGCCGACCCGTGCGACGGCGTGCGCGAGCAGCGTGGCGCGTGTTGCGGCATCGCGTGCGATCAGACGCGGGCCCGGGGCAGGCGTGAACGGGATCGCCGCGACGAGCTTCGGATAGTAGCGGCGACCGTGGCGACGGTAGGCTTCGGCCCACGCCCAGTCGAACACGTATTCGCCGTAGGAGTGCGACTTTTCGTAGAGCGGCACCGCGCCGGCCAGCCGATCACCGATCCACGCGGTCAGGTAGCACGGACGCCAGCCGGTCCGCGACGACGCGCATCCGGTGGCATGCAGCGCGTCCAGAAAGGCGTGCGACAGGAGCGGCTGCCCGGGGACGAGCGCATCCCACTCCGCGGGCCCGATGGCCTCGAGCGGCACGTCGTCGCGCACCACGATCGGGGAGGCGACGGATGAGGCGGCGGAGGGGCGAGGCATCGACAAGGGTCGGATTGTCGCGTGCGAACGCCCCGTGGGCAAGGCGGCAGGAGAATCATGCCCGGGGACTCCATCGGCAGCGTGCTAAGATTTTTCGCATGCAGATCGCGCTGGCCCAGCTCAATCAGACCGTCGGCGATCTCACCGGAAATGCGCGTGCGATCCAGGCGGCGGCAGCCGAGGGCGAGCGCGCCGGCGCGCGCCTCGTCGTCACGCCCGAACTCTCGCTGTGCGGCTATCCGCCGGAGGATCTGCTGCTGCGCCCGGCCTTCGTCGACGCGTGCGCGCGCGAGCTCGCGGCGCTGGCCGAGCGGTCGACGCACACGGCCGTCGTCGTCGGCTTTCCCGAGCGCGACGGTGGAAAGTGCTACAACGCGCTCGCGGTACTGCGCGGCGGCGGCGTGGCCGCCGTGTATCGCAAGCAGCAGTTGCCGAACTACACGGTCTTCGACGAGGAGCGCTATTTCGAGCCCGGCCACGCGCCGTGCGTGATCGATGTCGAAGGCCTGCGCTGCGGACTCATCGTGTGCGAGGACGTCTGGTTTCCCGATTCGTCACGGCAGGCGAAGGCCGCAGGCGCGGAGCTCGTCGTCGTGGCCAACGGCTCTCCGTATCACACACGGCAGCACGTCATGCGGCGCGAGCAGGTGGCGGCGCGGGCGCGCGAAACCGGCTTGCCGTTCGTCTACGTCAATCGGGTCGGCGGTCAGGACGAACTCGTCTTCGACGGCGCGTCGTTCGTCACCGACGCCGCGGGCGAGGTCGTGCAGCAGCTGCCGGCGTGGCACGAGACGATGGCGCTCGTGACGTTCGACCGTGCAACACCCAAGCCGGTGCGCGGGGGACTCGACCCGCGCCTCGAGTACCACGTTTACGAGGCGCTGGTGATGGGTGTGCGCGACTATGTCGCCAAGAACCGGTTTCCGGGCGTGCTGCTCGGCCTGTCGGGCGGCGTCGACTCGGCGCTGACGCTTGCCGTGGCGGTCGACGCGCTCGGTCGCGACCGCGTGCGCGCGGTGATGATGCCCTCGCCGTACAACGCGCCGATAAGTCTCCATGACGCGCGCGAAATGGCGGGTATTCTCGGCGTGCGTTACGACGAGATCCCGATCGAGCCGATGTTCAGCGGTTTTATCGGGCGCCTCGCCCACGAGTTCAAGGGGATTCCGGTCGACGCGACGGAGGAGAACATCCAGGCGCGGATCCGCGGAACGCTGCTGATGGCGCTGTCCAACAAGTTCGGCTCGATCGTGCTGACGACCGGCAACAAGTCGGAAATGGCGGTCGGGTACGCGACGCTCTACGGCGACATGGCCGGCGGCTTCGGGGTCCTGAAGGACATCAGCAAGACGCTGGTGTATCGCCTGTGCCGGTACCGCAACGGTCTCGGACGCGTCATTCCCGAGCGCATCATCACGCGGCCGCCGTCGGCCGAGCTGCGTCCGAATCAGGTCGACCAGGACTCGCTGCCGCCCTACGACGCGCTCGACGGCATTCTCGAAGCCTACGTGGAGCAGAACCGCAGCCCGGCCGAAATCGTCGCGCTGGGCTACGCGGCGGAGCATGTCCGACGGGTCGTGCGCCTGATCAAGATCAGCGAATACAAGCGGCGCCAGGCAGCGGTCGGCATCCGCATCACGCCGCGCGGGTTCGGCAAGGACTGGCGCTACCCGATCACGTCGGCATGGGCCGATTGGAACGACGCCGACGCGGCGCCGTCCGCTGGAACCGGCGACGGCCATGGTGTAAAGTGAAAGCTTCGATTCCGGTGCGAAGCCCATGAAGAAAATCGAAGCCGTCATCAAGCCGTTCAAGCTCGACGAAGTGCGCGAGGCGCTGTCCGAGATCGGCGTCACGGGACTCACGGTGTCCGAGGTCAAGGGCTTCGGCCGGCAAAAGGGCCACACGGAGCTCTATCGCGGCGCCGAGTACGTCGTCGACTTTCTGCCCAAGGTCAAGGTCGAACTGATCCTCGCCGACGGCGATGTCGAACGGGCGATCGAAGCGATCATCAAGGCGGCCCGGACCGGCAAGATCGGCGACGGCAAGATCTTCGTCACGGCCGTCGAGCAGGTGGTGCGCATCCGCACCGGCGAGAGCGGCGAGGCGGCGGTCTAGCAGATCCGCACAGCGGCCGGGCGACGCCCGGCGTCGACAACGGGAGACGGCATCATGTCCTTCGCAAGCGAGTTCCGCGATTTCGCGGTCAAGGGTAGCGTCGTCGATCTCGCGGTCGGCGTCATCATCGGCGGTGCGTTCGGCAAGATCGTCGATTCGCTGGTCAAGGACCTCATCATGCCCGTCGTCGGCAGGATCTTCGGCGGGCTCGATTTCTCGAACTGGTTCATTACGCTCGGCAATCCGCCCGCCGGATACACCGGTCCGATGACCTACGAGGCGTTGACCAAGGCGGGGGTACCGCTTTTCGCCTACGGCAATTTCATCACCGTCGCGATCAATTTCGCGATTCTCGCGTTCATCATCTTTCTGATGGTCAAGCAGATCAACCGGCTGAAGAAGCAAGCGCCGCCTCCGGCACCCGCGCCGACGCCCGAGGACGTGCTGCTGCTGCGCGAGATCCGCGACTCGCTCAAGAAGAAGTAGCCCATCGGCACGGCGCACCGGGTGCGTCGGAGCATATCGCGGGTGCGCCCTGCGGTGCCGCGTCCCGCGTCGGACGCGCTCCGCGCGGCAAGTCGAGGGAACTGTAACGGGTCGCGGAACAGCGGCGTATCGGCGCTGCGTTGGCACGATGAATGTGTCGCGTTCGCGATGACTTGCGGCGCGATTGACGCGTCGGTGGCCGACGGACATTGACCGCCCGCGGCGGGTTTGCCAGAATCCATCCAATTTCGCACGGACCGGCGCGGCTGCATGGGTACGACGCCCGCCGGCACCGCAAGACGGCCAGGTAGCCCCGGAAGGCCGCACGCTTCCCGCAATCTCATCGAGGCTCTGGAGGATTCCATGCACGTCCGCAATCTGTTGCCGGCGCTGTCCGCCGGAATCGCGCTCGCCGTCTCCGGCGCGGCGCTCCCCGCCTGGGCCGACATCAACGTCGGTGTCACGCTGTCGGCGACCGGCCCGGCCGCATCGCTGGGCATTCCCGAGAAGAACACCTTCGACCTCCTGCCGACCACGATCGGTGGAGAGAAGGTGAACTGGATCATCCTCGACGACGCGTCGGACACGACCAAGGCGGTGACGAACACGCGCAAGCTGATCGCCGAGGACAAGGTCGACGTCATCGTCGGTTCCACCATCACCCCGAACTCGCTGGCGATGGTCGACGTCGTCGCCGACGCCGAAACGCCGATGATCTCGATGGCGGCGTCCGCTGCGATCGTCAATCCGGCCAATCCGAAGACGAGGTGGGTGTTCAAGACGCCGCAGAACGATGCATTGATGGCCGACGCGATCGCCGTGCACATGAAGGCCAACGGCGTCAAGACGATGGGCTACATCGGCTTCGCCGACGCCTATGGCGACGGCTGGCTCGCCGAGATGCGGCGGTCGGCGCAGACGGCTGGCATCAAGATCGTGGCCGAGGAGAAGTACAACCGCAACGACGCTTCCGTGACGGGGCAGGTGCTGAAGCTCATCGCCGCGAATCCGGACGCGGTGCTGATCGGCGCGGCGGGCACGCCGGGAGCGACGCCGCAGAAGGAGCTCGTCGCCCGCAACTACAAGGGCAAGATCTACCAGACGCACGGTATTGCGAACCCGGACTTCCTGCGCGTTGCCGGCAAGGACGCCAACGGCACGGTTCTGCCGATCGGTCCGATGCTGGTCTACGAACAGCTGCCGGACAGCAATCCGCTCAAGAAATCGGCGGCGGAGTACATCAACAAGTACGAGGCCAAGTACGGCAAGGATACGCGTTCGACGTTCGGCGGCCATGCATGGGACGCGTACCTGCTGCTCGCGCGGGCGGTTCCGGAGGCGCAGAAGAAGGCGAAGCCCGGGACCAAGGAGTTCCGCGCGGCCCTGCGCGATGCTCTCGAAAACACCAAGGAGCTGGTCGCCTCGCACGGCGTCTTCACGATGACGCCGCAGGATCACAACGGGCTGGACAACCGTGCGCGGACGATGATCAAGATCGAAAACGGCAAGTGGGTCCTCGCGAAGTGACCTGAAGCTGACATGAGGCCGGCGGCGGTGCGACCGTCGCCGGCCTTTTTGTTGCCGCAGGACGTTCCCGCCGGCGATGGACCTCTCGATATTCGCGCTGCTGGTGCAGGACGGCATCACCAACGGCGCGGTCTACGCGCTGCTGGCGCTGGCGCTGGTGCTGGTCTTCGCGGTGACGCGGGTGATCTGGATCCCGTCGGGCGAATTCGTGACCTACGGCACGCTGACGCTTGCCGCGCTGCAGCCGGTGAGCAACGCACCGCCGGCGAATCCTCCCGGAACGATCGCGCTGGTCGTCGGCATGGCCGTCGTCGCCGGGGCGATGGAGTTCTTCGCCTGCGCCCGCCACGGCGAGATCGCACGGTTTCCGGCCCGGCTGCTGAAATGGACGGGACTGCCGCTGGTGATCGCCGCGGCGGCGTGGTGGCTCGCGCGGATCGAGCTCCCGCTGTGGGCGCAGATCCTCGTGGCGCTGGCACTGGTGACCACACTCGGACCGCTCCTCTACCGCATCGCCTATCAGCCGCTGGCGGAGGCCAGCGTGCTGGTGCTGCTGATTGTTTCGGTCGCCGTGCATTTCGCGCTGACCGGTCTCGGCCTGCTGTTCTTCGGCGCGGAAGGGTCGCGCACGCCGCCGTTCTCGTCGGAGTCCTTCCAGCTCGGAACGATCACCGTCAGTCTGCAGAGCCTGCTGGTCGTGCTCACGAGCATTGCGCTGATCGCGGCACTCGCGCTGTTCTTCGGCCGCACGCTGTTCGGCAAGGCGCTGCGGGCGACGGCGCTGAACCGCGTGGGTGCCCGTCTGGTCGGCGTCTCTCCCAATCTCGCCGGCACGGTGACGTTCACGCTGGCCGCATTGCTCTGCGCGTTTTCGGGCGTTCTGATCGGACCGATCACGACCGTCTACTACGACTCGGGATTCCTGGTGAGCCTGAAGGGCTTCGTCGGGGCGATCATCGGCGGCCTCGTCAGCTATCCGCTGGCCGCCGCGGGCGCGATGCTGGTGGGGCTGCTCGAAGCGTTCGCCTCGTTCTGGGCGAGCGGCTTCAAGGAGGTCATCGTGTTCACGCTGATCATTCCCGTGCTCCTGTGGCGCAGCCTGACCGCGCACCATCATGAAGAAGACGACGAATAGGGGGCTGCCGATGACGCGCGCGCGCAGGCTGCCGTTCGGCGCCATCGGCGTCGCCGCATTCGTCGTGGTGCTGGCCGGCGTCCCGCTCGCAGCGCCGCAGTTCTGGGTGACGCTCGGCAACTACGTCGGGCTGTACAGCATCGCGGCGCTCGGTCTCGTGCTGTTGACGGGCGTCGCCGGCCAGACGTCGTTCGGCCAAGCAGCGTTCGTGGGGATGGGCGCCTACACGACCGCCATCCTGACCACGCACTATCAGGTTTCGCCATGGCTCAACCTCGGTATCGGCCTGGCCTTGACGCTCGCGCTCGCACTGTGCCTCGGCTTCATCACGTTGCGAATGAAGGGGCACTACCTGCCGCTCGCGACGATCGCGTGGGGAATCAGCCTCCAATTCCTGTTCGGCGGCATCGAGTTCCTCGGCGGACACACCGGCATCACGAGCATCCCCGCGCTCAACCTGTTCGGCATCGAGCTGCGCAACGAGCGCTACTTCTATTTTCTGATCTGGGGCATCGCGCTCGTCGCCCTGTGGGCCACCGACAACCTGCTCGATTCGCGTCCGGGCCGCGCGATCCGCGCGCTCAAGGGACGCCTCGAGATGGCGGAGGCCTTCGGCGTCGACGCGGCGCGGCTCAAGATCATCGTCTTCGTCTACTCGGCGCTGCTCGCGTGCATTTCCGGCTGGCTCTATGCGCACCTGCAGCGCTTCGTCAATCCGACACCATTCGGCATCAACCAGGGCATCGAGTACCTGTTCATGGCCGTCGTCGGTGGCGCCGGCAGCGTGTGGGGCGCGGTGGTCGGGGCGACGCTGGTCACGCTGCTCAAACAGGTCCTGCAGGACATCCTGCCCACGTTGCTCGGGAAGAGCGGCAATTTCGAGATCATCGTGTTCGGCGTGCTGATGGTGCTGCTGCTGCAGTTCGCCCGCGAGGGCATCTGGCCGTGGTTTGCCCGTGTGCTGCCGGTCCGGACACCGCCGCCGGTACCCGACGCCGAACCACTCCCGGTGCGGAGCCGAGCGGCGGCCATGGAACCGCTGCTCGAAGTGAGAGCTGCGCAGAAGCGGTTTGGAGGGCTCGTTGCCGTCAACAATCTTTCCTTCTCCATCAGGGCCGGGGAGATCGTGGGCCTGATCGGGCCGAACGGCGCCGGAAAGAGCACGATGTTCAATCTGATCTCCGGCGCGCTGCGGCTGACCTCGGGCGACGTCGTCTTTCGTGGCGAGTCGATCGGCGGGCGCAAGCCCTACCAGATCGCGCAGCGCGGCATCGGTCGCACCTTCCAGCACGTCAAGCTGATTCCGCAGATGAGCGTCCTCGACAACGTCGCCCTCGGTGCCTACCTGCGGGGACGCGCCGACGTGACGCGCGCGGCGTTCCGCCTCGACCGCGCGGAGGAAGCGCGAACCCGGGCGGAAGCCGCGCGGGCAATCGCGCGCGTCGGACTCGCTGCGCAGGTTCACGCGACCGCCGTGAGTCTGCCGCTCGGCAAACAGCGGATCGTCGAGATCGCCCGGGCACTCGCCGCCGATCCGGCCCTGCTGCTGCTCGACGAGCCGGCCGCGGGGTTGCGCTTTCTCGAAAAGCAGGAGCTTGCCCAGCTGCTCCGGCAGCTGAAGGCCGAGGGCATGACCGTTCTTCTCGTCGAGCACGACATGGATTTCGTGATGGAGCTCACCGACCGGCTCGTCGTGATGGATTTCGGCGAAAAGCTGGCCGAAGGCCTGCCGGCAGACATTCAGCGCAATCCGGCGGTACTGGAGGCCTATCTCGGAGGCGTCGCATGACGGCGGCAACGGCGGCGCCGCTGCTCGACGTCCAGCACTTGCGTGTCGCCTACGGCAAGGTCGAGGCCGTGCACGATATGTCACTGCGCGTGGCGCCCGGCACGATCGTCTCGGTGATCGGCCCCAACGGCGCGGGCAAGACGACGCTGTTGGGGGCGATCATGGGTCTGTTGCCGGCCCGCGGCGACGTGACCTACCTTGGCGCGCGAGTGGGGGCCATGGCCGTGGAGCAACGCGTCGCCCGTGGCCTGATCCTGGTCCCGGAGCGGCGCGAGCTGTTCGCAGCGATGAGCGTCGCGGACAACCTCGAACTCGGCGCTTTCCAGCGGGTTCGCCATGGCGAGCGCGACTGGAAGACGACGCTCGCCGAGGTCTACCACCGCTTCCCTCGTCTGCAGGAACGGCGCGACCAGCTGGCCGGCACGCTGTCCGGCGGCGAGCGGCAGATGCTGGCGATGGGACGGGCGATGATGGGCAAGCCGCGGCTGCTGCTGCTCGACGAGCCGTCCCTCGGTCTGGCGCCGCTGATCGTCCGCGAGATCTTCAGCATCATCTCGGCGCTGCGGTCCAGCGGCGTGGCGATCCTGCTGGTCGAGCAGAATGCCCGGGCGGCGCTGCAGGTATCCGATTACGGCTACGTGCTCGAGACCGGAGAACTCGCCCTCGAAGGGCCCAGCGTCGAGCTCGCCGCGAATCCGCGGGTCGCCGCGACGTATCTGGGCAAGGGCGCCGCGACACACGCGGCGGGGCGGACGTCCGTCCAGCCTTAGCGGCCGCCCGTCCACCGGCAGCTTGCCGCCGGGGAGCGGAACCCCTGACAATAGGTGCATGGCGGCCGGCCGATGACACGGCCGCCGAGCCGCAATCACCTTGGCGACCGGCGCGTCGTTCGCGTTCGGGCCGATTCGAAGGAATGCTGTGACCGATCTTTCACTACCCCCGGTGAGCGGCGCCTTGCTCGCCGAAGCCGAGCGGCTGCTGCTCGCGCCGGCCGGTCTCGATCGCGCGCAGCTGTCGCGGGTGCTGGCGTCGATCCACACCCACGACGTCGACTTCGCCGATCTGTATTTCCAGTACTCGCGAATGGAGAGCTGGAGCCTCGAGGAAGGCATCGTCAAGTCCGGGTCGTTCAGCATCGATCGCGGCGTGGGCATCCGCGCCGTCCATGGCGAGAAGCAGGCGTTCGCCTACTCGGACGACATCACGCTGCCGGCGCTCGAGGAAGCCGCCGCTGCGGCGCGCGCGATCGGCCGCCAGGGGCAGTCGGCGGTGGCGGCGCTCGAGCGCGTGGGCGCGGCGCACTCGCTCTATGCCCCGCGGGATCCGGTCGCTTCGCTGCCCGAGGAGGCGAAGGTCGCCCTCCTCGAGCGGCTCGAAAAGATGGCCCGCGCGCGCGATCCGCGCGTCGTCCAGGTCATGGCGTCGCTTGCCGGCGAGTACGAGGCGGTGCTCGTGGCGCGCAGCGACGGCCTTCTCGCCGCCGACGTGCGGCCGCTGGTGCGGGTCTCGGTGAACGTCATCGTCGAGGAGAACGGCCGCCGGGAGCAGGGTCATGCCGGCGGTGGCGGGCGTTTCGACTACGCGTACTTCACCGACGAGGTGCTTGCCGGATACGCGGAACAGGCGGTGGGTCAGGCGGTCCTCAATCTCGGCGCACGCGAGGCGCCCGCGGGGACGATGACCGTCGTGCTCGGGCATGGCTGGCCGGGCATCCTGCTGCACGAGGCGATCGGCCACGGTCTCGAGGGCGATTTCAATCGCAAGGGCACGAGCGCCTTCTCGGGGCGTGTCGGCCAGCGCGTGGCCGCCAAAGGGATCACCGTCGTCGACGATGGCACGATCGACCGGCGGCGCGGCTCGCTCAACGTCGACGACGAGGGCAATCCGACGCAACGCACGGTGCTGATCGAGGACGGCGTGCTCAAGGGCTACATGCAGGATCGCCTCAACGCACGGCTGATGGGCGTGGCCCCGACCGGCAACGGCCGGCGCGAGTCCTTTGCCTACCTGCCGATGCCGCGGATGACCAACACGATCATGCTTGCCGGGGAGCACGATCCTGCCGAGATCATCGCCTCCGTTGCGGACGGACTCTACGCCGTCAATTTCGGCGGCGGCCAGGTCGACATCACCAGCGGCAAGTTCGTGTTTTCGGCGGCCGAGGCCTGGAAGATCGAGGGCGGCAAGCTCGCCTACCCGATAAAGGGCGCCACGCTCATCGGCAACGGGCCGGACGCGCTGACGCGGGTGTCGATGGTCGGCCGCGACCTCGAGATGGACAGCGGCGTGGGTACCTGCGGCAAGGACGGGCAGAGCGTGCCGGTGGGCGTGGGCCAGCCGACACTGCGGATCGACGGATTGACCGTCGGTGGCACCGCCTAGCGGCGGCACCGGTGTCGGCAAAGGGAGTCGGATGGGTACGATGGCGGTCTCGGTGATTCGCGGGTGGCTCGCGGCGAGCGGCATGCTGGCGGCACTCGCCTTCGCGTCAGTCGCCCAGGCAACACCGGTCGAAATGTCGGGGGTCATCAGCTATTCGCCGCCCGGAAGCGCCGTGACGCTGCACGTCGATCGCATCGACAACTATTCGCCGACCGACCGCTCGGGGACGCTGCGGCTCGAGCTGTGGGCGTTTTCGACACCGCACACCGGGACGACACAGATCGGATACCCGCTCGCCCGTTGCACGCTCGGCACGCTGTCCGCGAACAGCTATCTCCCGAACGTCGAATGCGCGACCCCTTATGTGCCACCGCCGCCGGGCGTCTGGTACTTCACGCTATTCCTTACCGAGTACACGGCGGGCCCCGCCAACGACGGCTTCGATCCGCAGGACTCCGTCAATTTCCCGAACCCGGTGGTGATCAACGATGCCGTCCCGCCGGCGACCGCGGTTGCCGTCGAGTACTACTGGGCGACACGCGATCACTATTTCGTGACCGCGAATCCCGCCGAGATCGCGGCACTGGACGCGTCACCGCCGGGGGGCTGGGTGCGCACGGGGTGGACGTTCGGCGCCTACGCCGGGCCGACCACCGGAGCGAGCCCCGTGTGTCGGTTCTACATTCCGCCGATCTACGGCGACTCGCACTACTACTCCGCGTCACCCGCCGAGTGCGCGGCGGTCCGCACAGCCTTTCCGGGCTTCATCCTCGAGGCGCCCGACGTGTTCGACATCGTGCTGCCGGACATGACGACGGGCGCCTGTCCGACCGGCAGCATCCCCGTCTACCGGCTGTGGAACAACCGCGCGGACACGAATCATCGCTACACGACGAGCGTCGTCGTGCGCAACCAGATGCTGGCGCAGGGCTACGTCGCCGAGGGTTATGGCCCCGACATCGTGTCGATGTGCGCGCCGCAGTAGCCGGGCGCGCACTCGTGCGTACCCATGAGAGGAGAAAGTCGATGCAAAACCTAATCTCTGGCGCGCTTCGGCGCCGTGTGTCGGCGCTCGCATTGGCCGCGAGTCTCCTTGCTCCGTCCGTCGCCGCGGCCGCGACGATCGTGATCATCGGCAGCCCTTCGTACACCTACGACCTTGCGACGGGGCTTGCCACGTTCAACGTCTACCGCATCGACAACACGTCGTTCGACGGAAGTGCCGCCACGGTACGGCTCGAGCTCTGGGCGTACGCGAAGACCTACACCGGGGCTTCCCAGCCGGGATATCGGTTGGCGATCTGCTCGCCCGCCGAAACGCTTGCGCCGCTGACGTACATCAGCGACATCCGCTGCAAGGCGCTTCCGTTCACGCCACCGCCCGACGGCACCTGGACCCTCGCATTGCAGGTCACCGAATTCACCGGCGCACCGACCAACGACGGCTACTCCTTGCGCGACTACCGCAGCTTCGATCCACAGGTCACCTTCGGCGACCCGCGGCCGCCTACCACACTCGTCGCCGTCGAATATTACTGGGCCGCGCGCGATCACTACTTCATCACGGCGGCGCCGGCCGAGATCGCCGCGCTCGACGCGTCCCCCCCGGGGGGATGGCTGCGCACCGGCGCGAGCTTCCCTGTCTACGAGAAGCAGCTCGAGGGCACGAATCCCGTTTGCCGGTTCTACCTCCCGCCGGAGTTCGGCGACTCGCACTACTACTCGGCGTCGCCGGACGAGTGCGCGGCGGTGAGGGCGAAGTATCCGGGATTCACGTACGAGGCGCCGAACGTGTTCTACGTTCCGCTGCCCGACACGCTCGCGGGCGTGTGCCCGCCCGGGACCTCGATCGTCTACCGCCTCTGGAACAACCGGGTGGACACCAATCACCGCTACACGACCAGCGTGACGCTGGTCCAGCAGACGCTGGCACGCGGCTACGTGCTGGAGGGCTACGGGCTCACGTCTGCGGCGATGTGCGCGCCGCCTTACTAGGCGTTTCCGATCGTCAATGCAGCGGCCCGGAAGGCGCCGCGGCGGGCACCGCGGGCGCGGGTGAGGCGTGGTGCATCACCATCCGCCAGCCCGAGGGCGTGCGCAGGAACACGTTGGTGACGAACGCGGCGCCGCGCGGCGCGCCGTCGCCGCCGGTGGAGACGTGTTCGATCGCGCTCTGCATCGCGAGTCCCACCGTGTCGATGACGACGATCTGGTCGAGGCGAAACTTGAGTCGCGTGTCGCCGGCGAAGAGCTGCTCCCAGCCGGCGCGCACCGCGTCGTAGCCGACGAGGCGGGTCCCGCCCGGGTGCACGCAGACGATCTCCTCGTCTTCCGCCCAGGTCGCCATCATCGCGTCGGCGTCGCGCGCCTCGAACGCCTGATAGAACGCGAGTGCCGCGTCGGACGGGGTCGTGTAGATCGGCGGCGTGCGGGCCTTGGCCATGGCGGATGGGACGGTAGGGGTCAATCCGGTTCGTCGCGCGCCGCATCGTCGCGGGCAAGCACCAGCGCGTCGCGCGCCAGATCATACACGCTGCGGGGCGCGAGATCCCGCATGCACCGGAAATGCTTGAGCGGGCACTCGCGCTTGAAGCAGGGGCTGCAGGCGATGTCGATTCGGGCGATCTTCGCCACCGTCGAGATCGGCGGCGTGTAGACCGGAGACGAGGAACCGAACAGCGCGACCAATGGCGTGCCCACCGCGGCAGCGGCGTGCATGAGCCCGGAGTCGTTGCTGACCACGATCTTTGCAATGGAAAGCAGATCGATGGCGGTGCCAATGTCGGTGTGCCCGGTCAGATCGATCAGGTGGCGCGCGGCATCGCCGGACGCCTCGCGCACCGACGCGGCGGCAAGCCTGTCGTTCGGAGAACCGACGAGCCATACCTGCATCCCGTCGTTGAGGAAGCGCGCGGCGAGTTCCGCGAAATGGGTGGGCGGCCAGCGCTTCGCGGGGCCGTACTCCGCCCCCGGGCAGAGGATGGCCACCGGTTTGCCAAGCGCCAGGCCGAGAGCGCGGATCGCTGCGTCGCGATTGGCGGCGTCGGGCACGAGCACCGGCGCCGGCGGGAACGGCACCAGTTCTCCGGGCGCCGCTGCCAGTGCCACGAAGCGATCGACGAGGCGCGGCAACGCCTTGCGGTCGAGCCGGCGCACGTCGTTGAGCAGACCCCAGCGGCCCTCGCCGCGATAACCGGTCCGGTGGGGAATCCGGGCAAGCCACGGGACGAGCGCCGATTTCCACGAGTTCGGCAGCACGATCGCGCGCCCATAGCCGTTGGGCTGAAGCCCCCGGGCCAGCGCCTTGCGCGCCGCCCAGGCGAAGCGGCCGTGGCCGGTCGTGCTCTCGACGACGCGGCGCACACCGCGGATCCGCGCGTACACCGGTGCGCACCAGGGCGGCGCCAGCACGTCGACGACGGGATCCGTGTACGGCTCGCGCAGCAGCGCGATCAGGGGCTCGGAAAGAATCGCGTCGCCCACCCAGGACGGCGCGACGATCAGGATGCGCTCGGTCATCGCAGCGCCGGCGCCCGGTCCGCGCAGGAAACGCGCATGCAGGGCAGGGCGCTCTCGGCGAGCGGCGCCATGCCGCGCATGATCGTCAGTGACCGCTGCCCTTCGCCGGCTCGCCCGCGAGCCGATAGCGGGTGCCGCAGTAGGGGCACATCGCCTCGCCGGTGGCCGCGACGTCGAGAAAGACGCGCGGATGGCTCGACCACAGCGGCATCTGCGGGTTGGGACAGTACACCGGGAGGTCCGCGGGTTGCACGGCGACCGCCGGCGCGTCCTTGACGTTCGCCATGGTCACACGTGAGAAAGCCAGGCCTGCTTCGACGGATTGCGTCCGTTCACCGTGTCGAAGTAGGTCGCCTGCAACTTGGCCGTGATCGGGCCGCGCGCGCCTTCCCCGATCGGCCGGTTGTCGAGCTCGCGGATCGGCGTGACCTCGGCGGCGGTGCCGGTGAAGAAGGCCTCGTCGGCGATGTAGAACTCGTCACGGGTGATCCGCCGCTCGACCACCGGGATGCCGAGCTCGGCGGCGAACGCGATGATCGTCCGGCGCGTGATGCCGTTCAGTCCACCGCTGGAGAGATCGGGCGTGTGCAGCGTGCCATTGCGCACCAGGAACACGTTCTCGCCCGAGCCCTGGCAGACGAAGCCCTGCGGGTCGAGGAGCATCGCTTCCTCGTAGCCGTCGTGCGTGGCCTCCTGGTTCGCGAGAATCGAGACCGCGTAGTTGCAGACGGCCTTGGCGTTGCACATCGTGACGTTGGGGTGGTGGTGCGTGAACGACGAGGTCTTGACGCGGATGCCCTTCTCGATGGCCTCGGCGCCGAGGTAGGCGCCCCACGGCCAGACGGCGACGGCCACGCGCACGGGGTTCGACTTCGCGGCGACACCCATCGCCTGCGAGCCGTAGAACGCGATCGGGCGGATGTAACCCGACTCGAGTCCGTTCTCGCGCACGCAAGCGAGCTGCGCGGCGTCGAGCTCGTCCTTCGTGTACGGGATCTTCATCCCGAAGATCTGCGCGGACTGGAACAACCGTTCGGTGTGGTCGCGCAGGCGGAAGATGGCCGTACCGCCGGGCGTCTTGTAGGCGCGCACGCCCTCGAACACGCCCATCCCGTAATGCAACGTATGCGTCAGCACGTGGGTCGTGGCCTCGCGCCACGGCACCATCTTGCCGTCGTACCAGATCCATCCATCGCGGTCTGCCATCGACATGGCGGCCCTCCTGCAGCGAAACTTCGATTCTAGCCGAAATTGCCGGCGCTCCCGGGTGCCTGTCCCGGCCGGACCGCGAAGGCGATTGCCGCGCGGCCGGCAACGGGGCAGAATAGGTCAACACCAATGACCTATTTGTCGGACTCTAGGGCGCCGGCGGAGGTATGTCAATATGGTTGACGCATATGCGTGAGCCGGCGCGGCAGGCCGAGCTCAACGCGGCGATCGAGCTGATGCACTTCGGCTACCGCGCGATGGTGGCCAAGCCCGATCGCGTGCTCGCGGCGCGCGGATTGTCCCGCGTTCACCACCGGATCCTCTACTTCGTGGCCCGGCTGCCGCGGCCGTCGGTGAACGAACTGCTGCGCACGCTGGCGGTTTCGAAGCAGGCGCTCAATGGCCCGCTGCGCGATCTGTACGCGCAGCAGCTCATCGCGTTCGAACGCGCCGCGGAGGACGCGCGCGTGAAACGGCTGGCGCTGACGCCCGCGGGAAGGCGGCTGGAAGGCAGGCTGTCCGCATTGCAGCGCCAGCAGTTCGAGGCGGTCTTTGCGGCCGCAGGTCCCACCGCGGAGGCGGGATGGCGCGCGGCGATGGCCCTGCTTGCGGCGCCCGAGCTCGCGCGCGCGGGTCGGGCGCTACCGCACGGCTGAGGGCCCGGCGCCGGCCCACGGCTCGCCGAAGACGCTCGTCCACAGGGCCTCGACTGCCGCGCGACGGCCGACCTGCGTTTCGAGGGGCAGGCGTGCGTGTGCGGCTCCCGTCAGCCGGATCTGATGCTGCAGCCGACGGTACTCGCGATAGGCGTCGGCGGCCGCCGCGGCAACGGGCGCCGGCACGAGGCCGATCTCAGCCATGATCCGCAGCAACGCGATGTTGCCGGCGTTGCGCGTGAGCTGCGGATGGCGATGGGCATGGGCGAGCACGAGGTACTGCACGGCGAATTCGATGTCGACCATCCCTCCGACATCGTGTTTGAGGTCGAACCGGCCCGTGGCGTTCGGATGGCCGGCGTGCATCCGCCGGCGCATCTCGATGACGTCGGCGCGCAGTGTCGTCTCGTCGCGTGGCCGGCGCAGTATCGCCTCGCGTTCGGCCTCGAATGCCGCGCCGATGGCCGTGTCGCCGGCGACGTACCGGGCGCGCGTCAGCGCCTGGTGTTCCCACGTCCAGGCCTTTTCCGCCTGGTATTTGCGGAGCCCCGCGAGCGAGGACACCATCAATCCGGCCGCACCATCCGGACGCAGCCGGATGTCAGTGTCGTAGAGCTGCCCGGCGGCGGTGGTGCTGGTGAGCCAGGTGATCATGCGCTGCGCGAGCCGCGCGTAGCGTTCGGGCGCGCCGTCGTCCGGGTCGTCGTACACGAAGACGAGGTCGAGGTCGGAGGCGTAGCCGAGCTCCTTGCCGCCGAGCTTGCCGTAGGCGATGACGGCGAATTTTGGCGCACGGGATTGCGGTGCCGATCCCGTCGCCTGCATCTGGCTCCAGATCTCGGCAAGCGTCGCATCGAGGATCGCGTCGGCGAGCGCGGACAGATGGTCCGCGAGACGTTCGACCGTGAGCGTGCCGGCGAGATCCTGCGCAAGCAACCGGAAGGACTGCGCGTGCTGGAAATGGCGCAGCGCGTCCATCTGCCGCTCCGGGTCGCCCTTGTGATCGGCCATCAGTCGTGCGAGCTCGGCCCGCCACGCCGTCCAGTCGGGCTCGGCGAGGAGCACCCGGGCGTCGAGCAGTTCGTCGAGCAGCAGCGGGTGCCGCGTCAGGTAATCCGCAGCCCATTGCGAGCCGCCCATCAGCTGCGCAAGCCGCGGCAGCAGCGGCGGATGCTCGATCACGAGTGCGAGGTACGCGCTGCGTCGGCTGATCGCCTCGAGAAGGCCGAACAGCCGACGAAACACCGTCTGCGGGTCGGCGCCGGGCACCGGTTCCGCGGCGGCGGTCGCGAGCAGCTGCGGAATCAACGTGTCGAAGCGTTGCCGCGACAGCGCCGGCAGCTGCAGATAGCGGACGCTCGTGCGGACGCGCGCAAACTCGGCGACCAGTCCATCGGGATCCTCGAAGCCGGCATCGGACAGGACGGACTTCGCCGTGTCACCGCTGACGTCGTCGCGCCAGATCGCGGCAAACCTGTCCGGCGCCGCAGCCGGTCGGCCCGCACCGCCGGACCCGTTCGCGGCGCCGGTGCCCTCGGCTTCGCCGAAGACGGCGCCGAACTGGGTCGAGACCGCGGTGCGGTGCCTCGCGAGCGTTGCAGCAAACGTCGATGCATCGGCGCAATCCATCGTCGCGGCCAGCAGCGCGCATTCCTCCGCGTCGACCGGCAATGTCTGTGTCTGCCGATCGTCGCGATACTGGAGACGATGCTCGAGATTGCGCAGGTAGACATAGGCCCCGGACAGCGCCGCAATCGCCGCATCGGGCAGCAGCCGGCGCTCGCCGATCGCGGCGAGCGCCGGCCGCGTCCCGCGCGCGCGCAGTGCCGGTTCCCGGCCGCCGCGGACGATCTGCAGCGCCTGCACGATGAACTCGATCTCCCGGATCCCCCCGGGGCCGAGCTTGATGTTCGGCACGTAGTCACGCCGCTTTCCCTGCTCGCGGATCTGCGCATGGATGTCGCGCAGGCCGTCGTACGCATCGAAGTCGAGGTACTTGCGGAAGACGAACGGGGCGATCAGTGCGTCGAGCTCGTCGTGACGGGTCCCGGTCAGTGCGCGCGCCTTGAGCCAGGCATAGCGTTCCCACGAACGCCCCTGCGTCACCAGGTACTGCTCGAGCGCGGAGTAGGGCAGCGTCAGCGGGCCGCTTTCGCCGTACGGCCGCAGCCGCATGTCCACGCGGAACACGTAGCCGTCCGGGGTCGCGTCGTTGAGCGCGCCGATGACGCGGCGACCGAGCCGGTCGAAGAATTCACGGTTGGCAAGCGGGCGCGCACCGTCGGTCTCGCCGTCCTCGGGATAGACGAACACGAGATCGACATCGGACGACACGTTGAGCTCGCCACCGCCGAGCTTGCCCATGCCGATCACGACGAGCTCCTGCCGGTCGTCGCGCTCGCCGCGGGGTTCCCCGTGCTGGGCGGCAAGAAGACCGTGGTGGAGTGACACCGCGGCAGCAAGCGAGATCTCCGCCAGCGCCGTCATCGCGGTGCATACCTCGGCGAGCGCTGCGCGTCCCGCGAGATCGCGGACGAGCGTGTGCACGAAAACCCGACGTCGCAGCGTGCGCAGCGCCGTCGCCAATGCCTCGGGATCCCCGGCGGCGACCGTGGCGTCGAGTTCGGATTGCGCCTCCGGCCACGGATACGGCGTGTCGAGCCGCTGCAGCAGAAGGTCCCGCTCGGAGGGGTGGGCGGCAAGCGCCGCGGCGGCGTAACGGCTGTAGCTCAACGCGCGATCGAGGTCGCGGGCGGGCGTGGACGGCATCGGCAGCGGGATTTCGGCGGCAGGAATCGGGGTGGGGCCCGCGGGGCTTCCGTTACAATGGGCCGGACTTGCCTATTATGCCTTCCGTGCGCGCTTCTCCTCGCGCTTCCCGCCCGCAGCCGCCTGCGCCGTGGCGCCTCGTCCGCTTTGCCGGCATCGGCCTGATGGCCGGTTTCGTGGCCTTTGCGCTGCTGCTGCTCGCGGTGCGTTTCGTCGTGTTCCCCCGCGTCGAGTCCTACCGCGGCACGCTGACCGAAACGCTTTCCGCACAGCTCGGCCAGCCGGTCGAGATCGCCGCGCTTTCGACGGGCTGGGACGGCTGGAATCCGAAGATTGCCATCCACGGCTTTCGCGTGCGCGAGTCCGTCGCCGCGGGCTCCGGCGTCGTGCTCGACCTGCCGGAGGTCGACCTGGTCGTCGCCTGGACGTCACTGCCGCTGTTCGACCTGCGCCTTAAGGAACTCGTTATCGAACGTCCGCGACTGACGATCCGCCGCGATCGCGCCGGTACGCTGCACCTCGCGGGCGTCGAGATCGATCCAGGGCAGGACGCCGAGGCGTCCGTGCTCACCGAGTGGCTCCTGCGCCAGCCGCACATCGTGGTGCACGATGCCCTCATTCTCTGGAACGACGACCTGCGCAACGCACCCCAGCTGGTCCTCGATCGCGTGCAGTTCCGGTTGGAAAACCGGTTCGGGCGTCACCGGTTCGGCATTCGTGGCACGCCCCCGCCGGAGCTCGCCGCGCCGATCGACGTGCGCGGCGACGTCACCGGAGCCTCGCTCAAGGAGTGGCAGAAGACCAGCGGCCGCCTGTACGTGCGACTCGACTACGCGGACATCGCCGCATGGAAGGAGTGGTTGCCGCTCCCGGTGCCGATCGCGAGCGGCGAGGGGGCATTGCGGCTGTGGTTTGATTTCGCCGCGGGACAGGCGACGGCCATGACCGCCGATCTGGCGCTCGCGGACGTCAAGGCCAGGCTCGGCGCACGGCTCCCGGAGCTCGCCCTCTCGCGTCTGTCCGGGCGAGCCGGATGGCGCGTCGATGCACCGGATCAGGAGTTCTTCGCGCGGGAGCTCTCGTTCACGGCGGCCAACGGGCAGGTGATGCCGGCGACCGACTTCTCGCTGACGCTCTCCGACGCTGTCGGCAGCGGTGAGCCGGGAGGCAAGCTCGAGTTCGGACGGATCGACCTCGAACCCCTGCGCGCGCTGGCCGCCCAGTTGCCGCTGCCCGATCGGTTGCGTGCCGATCTCGCCCGCTTCGCGCCGCGCGGTGCGCTCACTCGCGGCCGCGTGCAGTGGCGCGGGCCGCTGGAGCGGCCGGTCAGCTATTCGGTGGCAAGCGAGTTCCAGGATCTGGGATTGACCGCACAGGAGGCGCTCCCCGGCGTGCGCGGAATGAGCGGCAGCTTCAACGCGACCCACAAGGGCGGCACGCTCAAGCTCGATGCGCGCAAGGCCGCTGTCGAGCTGCCCACGGTGTTTGCGGCGCCGATCCAGCTCGACAGCGTGCGCGCCGAAGCGATCTGGGAACATGCCGAGGGACGGACCGCGGTGCGCATCGAGCGGCTCGAATTCGCCAATGCGGATGCGGCCGGAACGGCCTCGGGCACCTACCGGACCGTCGCCCAGGGTCCGGGCGAGATCGACCTCGACGCACGGCTCGACCGCGCGAATCCGCAGCAGGTCTGGCGATATCTGCCGCGGTGGGCGCACGAAGGTACGCGTGAATGGTTGCGCAAGGGACTGGGCAAGGGCACGGTGAGCGACGCGAAGCTGCGGCTCGCGGGGGACCTTGCAGGATTTCCGTTCGCCGACGGCAAGGGCGGGCAGTTTCTCGTCACCGCGCGGTTGCGTGATCTCACGCTCGATTACGGCGCCCGCTGGCCTCCGTTCACGGGTCTCGATGCCGCGGTGCGTTTCGACGGCGCGCGAATGACGATCGACGCGGCGCAAGGCCGGGTGTTCGGCTCGCAATTCGGCGCGGTGCGTGCCGAAATCCCGGATCTGCGCGCGGCGGTGCCGATGCTGCGCATCGACGGCGACGTCTCCGGGCCGATGGTGGATTTCGTTCGTTTCATCGACGCCAGTCCGCTCGGGGAATGGACCGGGCATTTCCTCGAGGGGGCGCAGACATCGGGGGCGGGTCGGCTTGCGCTGAAGCTCGAGTTGCCGCTTACCGGCGGCGGCGACACCAAGGTCGAGGGCGAACTGACGATGACCGACGCCGCGGTGCAGCTGGCCGGCGTTCCGCCGCTGACGCAGGTCAACGGAAAGCTCGCGTTCACCGAGCATGGTATCGCCGCCCGCGATCTGGCCGTCAACGTGTTCGGCGGTCCGGCCAGGATATCCATCGCACGCGCGGACGACCGGCTGCGGCTGAACGGCGCCGGAACGGCCAATCTGGCGGTTCTGCGCCGCGACTATCCCGCGCCGTATTTCGATCGGGTGACGGGCAATGTCGACTGGACGCTCGTCGTCGATGCGAGCCCGGAGGCGACGTCGTGGGTCATCGAAAGTCCGCTCAAGGGTGCCACCGTCGATCTTCCGCCGCCGCTGGGCAAGTCCGCCGCCGACGCGGTGCCGCTGCGCCTCGAACGACGGTTCGATCCCCGGCAGTCGGGCGAGGACATGATCGTCGTCAGGTATGGGCAGAATGCGGGGCTCGCGCTGCACCGCCGGCTGGCGGCAACCGGAGCCACGCCGGACCGCATCCTGCTTTCGCTGGGGAAGGCGGTGGGTCGCCCCGACGCCTGGCGTGCCGACCGGCCTGGACTGTGGTTGCGCGCTGAAATGCCCGAGCTCGACGTCGACAGCTGGCTCGCGCTCCAGCGCCGGGAGGCCGGCGCGATCGGCCAACGCGACCGCTGCCCTCGATTTCCTCGGCGCGGATCTGGACGTGGGTTCGCTCGTGGCCTTCGGCCGCCGCTTCCATGACCTCAAGGTCAATGCGCGGTATGTGCAAGGCGACTGGCGGCTCGATCTGCGCGGGACCGAGATCGTGGGCAATGCAACGTGGTCGAAGCCGGACGCCAGTTCGCCGAACGGTCGCGTCGTCGCGCGCCTCGCGCAGCTCACGGCGGCAAGCGAAGGCGATCTCACGCTCGGCGACGCCCGCGCCGATCCGCAGCCGGAGGCCGCTGCCGCAAACTCGTGGCCCGATGTCGACATCAGGGCCGACAGCTTCCATTCGAAGGGGCACGATCTGGGCAGTCTCGAACTCGTGGCGCGGCCGCGCGGCGCCGAATGGCAGATCGAGCGGTTGAAACTCGCCAACGATGCCGGTCAGCTCGAAAGCGGCGGCGCCTGGCGCATCGTCGGGCGGCAACAGCAGACCACGCTCGACGTCGCGCTCGACGTCGTGGAGACCGGGGCGTTCCTCGCGCGCTTCGGCCTGCCCGACGCCGTTCAGGGCGCGCCGACGAAGATCCGCGGACAGCTCGCCTGGGCGGGTCTGCCGAGCGAGTTCGACTACCCGACGCTCAGCGGGACATTCCGCGTCGAGTCCGGCGCCGGGCGGTTCACCAAGCTCGATCCCGGCGCGGGCAAGCTGCTGGGCGTGCTGTCGCTGCAGGCGCTGCCACGCCGGATCACGCTGGATTTTCGCGACGTCTTCAGCGAGGGTTTCGCCTTCGACCAGGTGACCGGCAGCGTCCGGATCCGGAACGGCGTGATGATGACCGACGATCTGAAGCTGGTCGGCCCCGCGGCCAAGATCGAGATCGCCGGCGAAGCCGATCTGGCGAAGGAGACACAGCGCCTCTCGGTGAAGGTGCAGCCGGCGCTGTCGATGGGCGTGTCCGCGGGCGCGGCGCTGCTGTTCCTCGCCAACCCGATCGTCGGCGCCGTGGTCGGCGCCGGATCGCTGCTCGCGCAAAAGGTGTTGCAGGATCCCATCGAGCAGCTGTTTTCCTATCACTACACGGTGACCGGCAGCTGGTCGGATCCCGTCGTGGTGCGAACCAATGCGGCGGCCACCGCTTCGGTCGACAACCCGACGGGCACGGGAACGCCGCGATGACGACCCCAGCGTTGCCGTTCCGGGTGGCGGCGGTGCAGATCGTCGCCGGCGACGATGTCGCGGCCAATCTGGCGCAGGCCGAGCCGCTGATCGCCGAGGCGGCTGCGCGCGGCGCGCGCTTGGTCGTGCTGCCCGAGTATTTCGGCATTCTCGGCGCGCATGCGACGGACAAGCTTGCCGTCCGGGAGGCCGACGGCGAGGGCCCGCAGCAGGCGTTCCTCGCGCGACTCGCCCGTGCTCACGGAGTCTGGCTCGTCGGCGGCACCGTGCCGGTGGCCACCGCCGATCCGGTCCGTGTGCGCAGCGCATGTCTCGTGTACGGGCCCGAGGGCCGCCGTGTGGCCCGCTACGACAAGATCCACCTGTTCGCGTTTCGCCAGGGCGACGAACACTACGACGAGGGGCGCACGATCGCTCCGGGCAACGTGCCCATGGCCATCGACCTGCCCTGTGGGCGTGTCGGGCTGTCCGTGTGCTACGACCTGCGATTTCCGGAGCTCTACCGCGCGCTCGGTGAGCTCGCACTGATCCTCGTCCCTGCCGCATTCACGGCGACGACCGGCGCCGCGCACTGGCACCTGCTGCTGCGCGCGCGCGCCGTCGAGAACCAGTGCTATGTGCTGGCGGCGGCCCAGGGAGGCCTCCATCCGAACGGACGCCGGACATACGGCCATTCGTTGCTGGTCGACCCATGGGGCGAGGTCGTCGCCGAGCAGGCCGAGGGCCCCGGGATCGTCGTGGGCGACGTCGATCCGGCGCGCCTCGCCGAAGTGCGTGCGCGGTTGCCGGCGCTCGACCATCGCGTCCTGCGCTAGCGCACGCATTGCCGGTCGCGATGTCCGCTGCCCCCGCGCCCGATCTGCCGGTTCCCTTGGCGGAGCGCTGGTTCGAGGACTACACCCCGGGCACCGCGTGCGAATACGGTCCCGTCGCGTTCACCGCCGAAGAGATCGTCGAGTTCGCGCGCCGCTACGATCCGCAGACGATTCACGCCGACGCCGCCGGCGCGGCCGCGGGTCCGTTCGGCGGATTGATCGCCAGCGGCTGGCATACGGTCGGCGCCGTGATGCGCGTGCTGGTCGAGCGCTACCTCTCGCCCGTGGCTGCGCTGGTGTCGCCCGGTGTCGACGAGCTCCGGTGGCACGCGCCGGTCCGCCCCGGTGACGCGCTGCGCGTTCGCGTCACCATCGTCGAGGCACGGCGCTCGCAGTCGAAACCCGACCGTGGTCTCGTGCGTACCCGCGTCGAGGCGCTCAACCAGCGCGACGAGATCGTGCTTTCGTTCGTGGCGATGAATCTGCTGCGCTGTCGCGACGCCGTGGCGCGGCGCGCGGATCGGTAGCGGGATTCCCGGCGTTCGTCGCGTCAGCGGCCGCGCAGCAGGATCAGCACGGCGCCGCCGCCCCCGGAATGCGGGGGGGCCTCGGAATACGCGAGGACGTCGTCCCAGTGCGACAGCCACTGGCGGACCTTGCCCTTCAGCACCGGCTCCTTGTTCGGGGAGGTCAGGCCCTTGCCGTGGATGACGCGGACGCAGCGGTAGCCGCGCTGGCGCGCCTCGTCGAGAAAGTCCGCGAGCGCGTCGTGCGCCTGGTCGGTCGTGTGGCCGTGCAGGTCGAGCTCACCCTGCACCGACCAATGGCCGCGCCTGAGCTTGGCAAGGATGTCGCTGCCCATGCCGTGCCGGACGTACGTCTGGGCGGCCTCGTGCTCCTGGCCGATCTCCCATGCCAGCAGCGCGGGCTCGGCACCGTATTTGGATGCGTCGAGCGCGTCGCGGTCGTCGGCAATCCGCTGATGCGCGATCGGTGCCGGGCGGGGCGGGACGAGCCGTGCACGCTTCGATGGCGGCAGCCGCTTGACGTCGGCGAACGCGTGCGCGAGGTCGACGTCACCGTCGGCATGCTTGCCGCTCGCCAACCCGCGTTTCGGGGATGGCGCCGGGTGTGCGCGCGCCGCCGTGGCAGGCGCGACCGCTGTCGCGCGCGCCTTGGTGACGAGTGCCTTGAGGTCTGTCAGTTTCGCCATGGCCGCGGTGGTGCCGTTCCGCCGATGCAGGTGGAATGTGCCGCGGTCAGCCGTGACCTTCGAGATACGCCTCGGCATCCAGCGCCGACATGCAGCCGGTACCCGCCGACGTGACCGCCTGCCGGTACACGTGGTCGGCGACGTCGCCCGCGGCAAACACCCCGGCCACGCTGGTCGCCGTGGCGTTGCCTTCGGACCCGCCCTTCACCTTGATGTAGCCACCCGCCATGTCGAGCTGGCCTTCGAAGATGCCGGTATTGGGCGTGTGGCCGATGGCGACGAACACGCCTTGCGCCTTGAGCTCCTGAAGGGCCCCCGAGTCCTTCTCCTTCACGCGCACACCGGTGACGCCGCTCTTGTCGCCGAGCACTTCGTCGAGCGTGTGGTTCCACAGCACGCGCATGTTGCCGCCATCCTTCGTCTTGGCGACCAGCTTGTCGATCAGGATCGCCTCGGCACGGAAGCGGTCCCGACGATGAATGACCGTCACCGACCGGGCGATGTTCGACAGGTACAGCGCCTCCTCGACGGCGGTATTGCCCCCGCCGATGACCACGACGTCCTGACCCTTGTAGAAGAAACCGTCGCAGGTCGCGCATGCCGAGACGCCCTTGCCCATGAACGCTTCTTCGGAGGGCAGGCCGAGGTAGCGGGCCGATGCGCCGGTGGCGATGATCAATGCATCGCAGGTGTACTCGCCGCTGTCGCCGACGAGGCGCAGCGGTCTTTCGCCGAGATGTGCCGTGTGGATGTGGTCGAACACCATCTCGGTCTCGAAGCGTGCCGCGTGCGCCTCGAAGCGCGCCATCAGATCCGGACCCTGAACGCCCTGCGCGTCGGCCGGCCAGTTGTCGACGTCGGTCGTCGTCATCAACTGGCCACCCTGGGCCAGCCCGGTGATGAGCACGGGCTTGAGGTTGGCACGTGCGGCGTATACTGCGGCGGTGTATCCGGCGGGGCCGGATCCGAGGATCAGCAGGCGGGCGTGTTTGGTGGACATGCGGTTCTCGCGGCGGAAAGTGGCGGCAGTTTAACCGATGTGGGGTCGGGCCCCGGCCGCGCAATCGGTCCGCTCATGGTGCGCCTGCTGCGGTATTTCCGGCGCCCGTTTTCCGGTATAATGCGCCGCGTGAAGTCCGAGCGGCAAACCAATGTTTTTCAATAGAAAAGATGTCGCACATCGACGTCGTTCTACGCGCTCGTCCGTGACCGCTGCCACCGCCTCGCCGACGCTTTCGCCACGTTTCGCACGGCTCGTCCGCGAGTCGTGGTGGCTCATCGTCGTCGCGGCGTTCGCATGGCTCGCGCTGATCCTCGCAACGTACGCCAGGACCGATCCCGGCTGGTCGTTTTCGGGTACCGGCGCACCGATCGCCAACAAGGGCGGGACGGCCGGTGCGTGGCTCGCCGATCTGCTGCTGTACCTGTTCGGGTTTTCCGCGTGGTGGTGGGTCGTCGCCGGAATCGTGCTCGTCGTGGCGGGCTATCGCCGGATCGGACACCCGGAACTTGCCACCGACCATCCGCTGGGGCTCGGGATTCTCGGCTTCGGTCTCGTGCTCGTCGCCAGCGCCGCGCTGGAAGCCTTGCGACTCTATCGGCTGCCCGTGACGCTCCCGTCGGGAGCCGGCGGCGCGTTGGGCGAGCTTCTGAGCAACCTGCTGGCGCGATTGATCGGATTCAACGGCGCCACGCTGCTGCTGCTCGCGCTGTTCGCCGTCGGCTGGTCGCTGTTCTTCGGCATGTCGTGGCTGCGCCTGATGGAACGCGTCGGCGCGGCGCTGGAGCGCCTGGCCGGCTGGATCAAGCGGCGGGCACAGGAGCGCGAGGATCGCAAGGTCGGCGCGCAGGCGCTGGCCGAGCGCGAGGAGGCCGTGGTTCAACTGAAGCACGAGGTCATCGAGCGTGAGCCCGTGATCGTCGTCCCGCCCGTCGTCGACGTGCCGAAATCCGCGCGTGCCACCAGGGAAAAGCAGCGTCCGCTGTTCTTCGACATGCCGGACTCCCCGCTGCCGCCGCTCGCGCTGCTCGAGGACGCGCCGCCGGCGCAGGATGCCGTCAGTCCGGACACCCTCGAATACACGTCGCGGCTGATCGAGCGCAAGCTCGCCGATTTCGGCGTCGCCGTGAAGGTGCTCGCCGCGTACCCCGGGCCCGTGATCACGCGCTACGAGATCGAGCCCGCGGTCGGCGTGAAGGGCGCGCAGATCGTGAACCTGATCAAGGATCTGGCGCGCGCGCTGTCGGTCGTCAGCATTCGCGTCGTCGAGACCATCCCGGGCAAGTCGTGCATGGGACTCGAGCTGCCGAACCCGAAACGGCAGATGGTGCGGCTGATCGAGATCCTGTCGTCCGCCGCGTACAACGATTCCCCGAGCCCGCTCGCGCTGGCGCTGGGCAAGGACATCGCCGGCAAGCCGGTCATCGCCGACCTCGCCAAGATGCCGCACCTGCTCGTGGCGGGCACGACCGGGTCGGGCAAGTCGGTGGCCGTCAACGCGATGATCCTGTCGCTGCTGTACAAGGCCGAGCCGCGGCAGGTGCGCCTGATCCTCGTCGATCCGAAGATGCTGGAACTGTCCGTTTACGAAGGCATCCCGCATCTGCTCGCACCGGTGGTCACCGACATGAAGCTCGCCGGCACCGCGCTCAACTGGTGCGTCGGGGAAATGGAGCGCCGCTACCGGCTGTTGTCCTCGCTCGGCGTGCGCAACCTCTCCGGCTACAACGCCAAGGTCGCGGAGGCGAAAAAGGCGGGCAAGCCGCTGACCAACCCGTTCTCGTTGACGCCCGACGCACCCGAGCCCATCGAGGAGATGCCGGTGATCGTCGTCGTGATCGACGAGCTCGCGGACCTGATGATGGTCACCGGCAAGAAGATCGAGGAACTCATCGCCCGCATCGCCCAGAAGGCGCGTGCCGCCGGAATTCATCTGATCCTGGCCACGCAGCGGCCGAGCGTGGACGTCATCACGGGCCTCATCAAGGCGAACATTCCGTCGCGGATCGCGTTCCAGGTGGCAAGCAAGGTCGATTCGCGGACGATCCTCGACCACATGGGCGCGGAGGCTCTGCTCGGGCAGGGCGACATGCTGTACCAGCCGATCGGCAGCGGGCACCCGCATCGCGTGCACGGGGCTTTCGTTTCGGACGCCGAAGTCCACCGGGTCGTCGACCACCTGAAGGCGCAGGGCGGTCCCCAGTACGTCGACGGGGTCCTCGACGGGGCAGCGGGCGAGAACGGCAGCGGCGACGGCATCAGCGTCGACGCCGGCGATGCGGAATCGGATCCGATGTACGATCAGGCGGTCGCCGTCGTGCTGCAGACGCGGCGGCCGTCGATATCGCTGGTCCAGCGCCATCTGCGGATCGGCTACAACCGGGCCGCACGGCTGATCGAGCAGATGGAGCGCGCCGGACTCGTGTCGCCGATGCAGACCAACGGCAATCGCGAGGTGCTCGTTCCGGCGGGCAAGGGCGACGCGGCGTGACGGTGCGCCGGCTCGCGCGCGTCGCACTGTGGCTCGCGGCATCGCTCGCCACGCCGGCACTTTCCGGCCCGGTGCTGGTCTACCGCGAAGGCGCGGAGTACTGCCCGCGCGACCGGCCGGCGGACGCGCCGGTGCTCTCCCAGTCCGAGGCGATCGAGCGCGCGCGGACACTCCTGCCGAAGACGTTCTGCGGGCCGACGTTCTTCGTCGACGGCTGCGAGTTCGAACCCGAGTTCGCACTGGGCATCTGGCGGATCTACGTCCACCAGTACAAGCTCGCGGCCGACGGGCGCAAGGCTCGCGACGGGCTCGAACACTCCTACATCATCCTCGACACGGTCGGCAATTGCGTCGCCAACATTCCCGGAACCTGACGATGCCCCTGCGAAGCGTCCGAGTCGCCCGAGCCGTGCATGCCGTGCTGACGTTCCTGGCATGCGTCGGATTCGCGGCCGCCGCCCATGCCAGCGGCCCGGCGCAGCTGCGGGCCTTCGTCGACGGCGCCCAGCGGGGCAAGGCGACGTTCCGGCAGGTGGTCGCGGCGAAGGACGGCCGCCGCCCCCAGGAGTCGAGCGGTACTTTCTCGTTCGCGCGCCCCGGCAAGTTTCGCTGGAGCTACGAGAAACCCGTCGAGCAGCTGATCGTCGGCGACGGCGAGCGCGTGTGGGTGTACGACCGGGATCTCAACCAGGTCATCGTGCGCAGGATCGATCGGGCGCTGGGCTCGAGCCCCGCAGCGCTGCTTGCCGGCGACAACGCACTCGAGAAGAACTTCGACATCGCGGACGCCGGGAAGAGCGACGGCCTCGAGTACGTCGACGCTAAGCCGAAGTCCCCGGACAGCGGATTCGCACGCGTGCGCATCGGCTTTCGCGACAACCTGCCGCGGGCGATGGAGCTCGAGGACATGTTCGGCAATGTCACCACGCTGACCTTCGGCAGCTTCGAGCGCAACCCGGCCCTCGATGCCGGAGAGTTCCGCTTCGCCGTCCCCAACGGCGCCGACGTCGTCGGCGATCCGAACTAGCGTCCTCGGGCGCGCGCGGCGGCCGCCGTACGCGCGGCTCCCCTCACGGCAGCGCGATGCCGCGCTCGGCGAGCACCCGGCGCAGTCGGTCCGGATAGTCGGTGATCAGGCCGTCGACGCCGAGGTCGACGAGCGTCGCCATGTCCGCCGGCTCGTTGACGGTCCAGGGAACGAGCTTGAGGCCGAGCCCGCGGGCCACGGCGGCTTCCTGCGGCGTCACGTTGCGCCAGAAGGGCGACCAGGTTGTGCAACCCGCTGCAGCAACGAGCTTCGGCAGCGACCCCTGCGTGGCCGCGAGGTCGAGGCCCGCAAACCACGGCGAGGGCGTGCGCGCGGCGCGGGCAACGGTGTCGTTCGACGGGGTCTCGATCGTCAGGCACACGGTGGCGATTTCGGGGGCGATGCGATTGATCTCGCGCAACGTCCGCCAGTCGAACGACTGCACCGTGATCCGGTCGGCGAGTCCGGCCGTGCGGACGGCGTCCGCGACGAGATGCGCGAAGGTCGACGCGTCGACGGTTTCCTCGCCGCTGGTCGGCGTGATCTTGGTCTCGATGTTGAACCGCACGCGCTTGGCGTGTGCCCGGCCGAGCGCGAACACCTCGGCCAGCGTGGGAAACCGCTCGCCGTCGGCGGGCTGCTGGGCAGGAAACTGCTGCGCGTACCGGCTCTGCGGATTCGTGCGCCCGATGTCGTAGCGCCGGAGCTCGGCGAGCGTCAGCGAGTGGATCGGCGGCCCTTTTTCGCCGAGCCACCTGCCGTCAGCGTCACGCACCAGGTCCGGATTGAGGAAGGGGTCGTGCGCGATCACCAGCACGCCGTCCCGCGTGACGGCGAGATCGGTCTCGAGTGTGGTCACGCCGATGGCCAGCGCCGTGCGGAACGCCACCAGCGTGTTTTCCGGCGCCAGGCCCCGCGCACCGCGGTGACCCTGGACGTCGAAGCAGAATCCGGTCGCCGGCAGCAGAGCGAAGACCAGCGCCGTCCACGCGCGGGCGAGCGCAGCTGCCGGGCGTCGCGTCATCGGCCGAGCCAGGCCTGCACCCGCGGATGGTCGAGAACCGAGGGATCGACGACGAATTCCGGGCGCCTTCCGGCGAGCGCGTCGACGATGCTCGCGAGTCCCGTCGACGCCATGTTGTGGAAGCACTCGTCGGTCCAGCACAGCGAATGCGGCGTGACGATCACATTTTCCATCGCCAGCAGCGGATTGTCCGCATCGACCGGCTCGTGCTCGAAGACGTCGAGCGCGGCACCGGCAATGCGGCTGGCGCGCAGCGCCTCGATCAGTGCGCTCTCGTCGACGATCGGCCCGCGGGCGACGTTGACGAAGAACGCCTCCGGCTTCATCTGCGCGAAGGCCCGGACGCCGACGAGGTGCCGTGTCTCGTCGTTGAGCAGGCAGCAGACGACGACGAAGTCCGACTCACGCATGACGGTATCGAGATCGACCTTGCGCGCACCGAGGTAGCCCAGCTCGATCGCGTTCACGTAGGGATCGGCGGCGAGCAGCCGCAGGTCGAACGCGCGCGCCATGCGCAGCAGCTCCTTGCCGATGCGCCCCGCACCGATCACGCCCAGCGTGCGGCCGGTGAGGCCCAGCCCCATGTGGTCCATCCGCTCGTGCCAGCGTCCGCTGCGGGCAAGCCGATCCTTGAGGAACAGACGACCGGCGAGCGCGAGCACGAAGGTGACGGCGATCGTCGCCACGGGGCGCGGCATCGAGCTCGGGGTGTTGGTCACCACGATCCCGGCGCGGGACAGGGCGGGAACGTCGACCGAGTCATACCCGACGCCGTGGCGGGCGACCACGCGCAGCCGGCAATCGCTCCGCGCGACGGCCGAAGCCGGCACGCGCGGAATGTTCACGTACAGCGCGTCGTAGCGAGCCGCATGATCGGCCGTGATTTCGGGCACGACCTCCGGCAGGTACTCCCAATCGAGGTCGGGCGCGCCGTCGAGGATCGCCAGCGCCCTGCGGCCGAACGCGGGCTCGCCGCGCGAGTCGAGGATGTCGCGGGTCAGTCCGACGCGGAATCTCATGGCCATGATGATTCAGGTCCTTCCGGTTGGCGTGGTTCGCAGCAGATCGAGACCGTGCTTCATCGCCGCTTGAAGCAGGTGCGGGTCGACGCCGTAGGCCAGCAACCGGAAGCCCTTCGCGGCGTAGTCGCGCGCCCAGTCGTCGTCGGTGGCCAGAAACGCGGCAGTCTTGCCGTGTCGGACGCACGCGGCGACGATCCGATCGACGCCGGCGATGTAATCCGGATGCCGGAACTGCCCGGGAATGCCCATGAAGTTCGTGAGATCGAAGTGACCGAGCCACAGTGCATCGACACCAGGCACTGCGGCGATCGCGTCGACGTTGGCCAGCCCTTCCGCGGTCTCGATCTGGGCGATCACCATGGTTCGCTCGTGCAGCGCGGCCATCTTCGCGCCGACGTCGCCGCTCGTGTAATCGTCGTGCGCGAATCCGAACGCGGCGCCGCGCCGGCCCTGCGGCGGGTAGCGGGTGCAGGCGACGATCCGAGTGGCCTCGTCCGCGGTGCCGACCATCGGGACCATGACACCCAACGCGCCGACGTCCAGCGCCCGGGCGATGAACGGGTACTCGCCCCGCGGAACGCGGACCATCGGCACGATGTCGAGGCCGCGGCAGAGCGCGAACTGCGTCTTGAGCGTCTCGAACCCGAGGCCGGTGTGCTCCATGTCGTAGAGGACGAACTCGGCCCCGGCGTTCCGGCAGATCTGCGGGAGGCCGGGGAGAAGAACTCGAAGATCATCGCGCCGAACGCACGGCCGCCGCCGGCGAGCCGGTTCTTGACGGGATTGGGTCGCAACGTCGGGTTCATGGCGCTCCGATGGGGCCTCGGGGATAGTGGCGGGATCGCGCGGTGCAGCGGGACCGTGGTCAGCCGGACAGCGTCGCGAGGTACGCGCGGACGCGCTTCGCGTTGGTGCCGAGATCGCTCTTGCCCACGCGCGAGAGCGAGCGGACGTCGACCCGGCTCCCGGTCGGTGCAGGAGCGATCCGGACGACAACGTCGTCCTTGAATCCGAACCATGGCGTGGTCGCGGTCGCCTCGATGCGGCCGGCGGCAGGGTCGGCGGCCACGATGTCCCATCCGGCGTCCCGTGCGGCCGCGAGCGCCCGGGCGAACGCTGCAGCCGGTGGCACGGCAAGGTCGAGCGGGCGGATGTCGGGGTACGCGCGGCGCTGCTCGGCCGCCACTGCGGGTCCGCCGTAGGTCGGCGGATTCGCTGCGCCTGCGCGCATCGGGACCAGCGCCACGAAGGCGGGCGGATCGGCGAGATCGGTCGAAATGTCGTGGATGGCCGGCACGGCGCGTCCCTGCTGGTACCAATGCCAGGGCAGCCACGCGGTGGCGAGGCCGACCGCCGCGGCGACGACGAGAGCGGCCACCTGCCCTCGGCGCAACGCCGGCACCGCCAGCGAGACCAGCGCGATACCGACAGCGACCAGACCGGTGTAGAACGCCCAGCGCAGGAGATCGAAGCCCGCACCATAGCTCCAGAGGCCGAGGCGCACGCCGGGCCCGGAGGCACCGAGCATCAGCACGGCGGCGAGCGCCGGCAGCAGCGGCCAGCGACGACGAGCCATCGGCATTGACGTCGAATCAGGCATGGCGAACGAGCAATCGATGCGGAATGCGGGCGGCGCGGATCGCAGACATCGTACTCCGTTCGCGCTCGCCGGGCGCTCACGTAAACTGTGCGCATGCACGCAACGAAGAACGAGCCATGATCGGCACCGCGGGCCCGTGAACGACCTTTTCGCTCCTGCGAGCCCGGCTGCGCCGCTCGCCGAGCGGCTGCGCCCCGCTGCGATCACCGAGGTGATCGGGCAGCGCCATCTGTTGGCGCCGGGCAAACCGCTCGCCGTCGCATTCGCTTCCGGCAAGCTGCACTCGATGATCCTGTGGGGGCCGCCGGGCGTGGGCAAGACGACGCTCGCGCGGCTGATGGCCGACGCGTTCAACGCCGAGTTCATCGCGTTGTCGGCCGTGCTGTCCGGCGTCAAGGACATCCGTGACGCGGTCGCGCGCGCCGAGGCGACGCTCGCGCAGAGCGGTCGGCACACGATCCTGTTCGTCGACGAAGTCCACCGCTTCAACAAGGCGCAGCAGGACGCGTTCCTGCCGTTCGTCGAGCGGGGACTGGTCACCTTCATCGGCGCGACGACCGAGAATCCGTCGTTCGAGGTCAACGGCGCGCTGCTCTCGCGCGCTGCGGTATACGTGCTCGAGCCACTGTCGGTCGAGGACCTCGGCGAGCTTCTGCAACGCGCCCTTGTCGCGGCGGCGCCGGGCCTCGTCGTCACCGAGGATGCCCGTGCGATGCTGGTGGCCTATGCCGACGGCGACGGGCGGCGCCTTGTCAATCTGGTCGAATATCTGGCAACCGCGGCGGGTGAGGGCAGGCGCGAGCCGGTCGACGTCGCGTTCATCGAGGCGACCATCGCGCGCAGCCTGCGCCGCTTCGACAAGGGCGGCGAGGCCTTCTACGACCAGATATCGGCGCTGCACAAGTCGGTGCGTGGTTCGAACCCCGACGCTGCGCTGTACTGGATGTGCCGGATGCTCGACGGCGGCGCCGATCCGCTCTACGTCGGGCGGCGGCTGATCCGGATGGCGACCGAGGACATCGGGCTCGCGGATCCCCGCGCGCTTGCCCTGACGACGGATGCGGTGGCCGTGTACGAGCGCCTGGGCTCGCCCGAGGGCGAACTCGCGCTCGCCGAGGCGGTGATCTATCTCGCGTGTGCGGCGAAGTCGAATGCCGTCTACAACGCGTACAACGCGGCGCGCGCGTTCATCGCCGAAGACGGGTCGCGTCCGGTCCCGCTGCGGCTGCGCAACGCGCCGACGAAACTGATGAAAGGCCTGGGCTACGGCAAGGGCTACCGCTACGCGCACGACGAGGCAGGCGCGTACGCGGCGGGCGAGTCGTACTTCCCCGACCAGATGCCGGCCGTGACGTGGTACGAACCGACCGATCGCGGCCTCGAGGCGAAGATACGCGAGAAGCTCGAGTGGCTGCGCGCACAGGACCGCCGGGCGCGCGACGAAGAAAGCTGACCACGCCCCGGGGCTGCCAACCCGGTTTGGTAAGATCGCCTGATGCTCGACATCAATCTCTTCCGTAACGAACTTCCTGCCGTCGCCGCCGGTCTTGCCAAGCGCGGAATCGCGCTCGACACCGGCCGCTTCGAGGCCCTGGAGCGCGAACGCAAGGACATCCAGACCCGGACCCAGGACCTGCAGGCGAAGCGCAATGCGCTGTCGAAGCAGATCGGCGCGGCGAAGGGCCGGGGCGACGACGCCTCGGCACTGCTGGCGGAAGTGGCCGGCATCGGCGAGGAAACCAAGGGTCTCGAAGGCGAGCTCGACCGGGTTCAGCGCGAGTTGCGCGATTTCATGCTCGATCTGCCCAACCTGACGCACGTGTCGACGCCCGTCGGCAGGTCGGGCGACGACAACGTCGAGGTCCGCCGCTGGGGTACGCCGAGGGCATTCGACTTTCCGGTCCGCGACCACACTGATCTCGGTGAACGGCTCGGCCTGCTCGATTTCGCGACCGCGGCAAAGCTTTCCGGCACGCGGTTCTCGCTGCTGCGCGGCGGGCTCGCGCGACTGCACCGGGCGCTCGCGCAGTTCATGCTCGACACGCACACGCGTGAGCACGGCTACACCGAGTGCTACACCCCGTACATCGTCAACGCCGAGACGCTGGTGGGGACCACCCAGCTGCCCAAGTTCGAGGCCGACATGTTCTCGGTGAAGAAGGGCGGCGCGGAAAGCGAGGGCGAGAACCTCTACCTGATCTCGACCTCGGAAATCACGCTGACCAACACCGTTCGCGGCGAGATTCTTCCGGCCGAGGCGTTGCCGATCAGGCTCACCGCGCATACGCCGTGCTTTCGCTCCGAGGCCGGCAGTTACGGCAAGGACACGCGGGGCATGATTCGCCAGCACCAGTTCGACAAGGTGGAAATGGTGCAGATCGTCCATCCCGAGACGTCGTACGCCGCGCTCGAGGAGCTCACCGGCCACGCCGAGGTGATCCTGCAGCGCCTCGCGCTGCCGTATCGCGTGATGGCGCTGTGCACCGGCGACATCGGGTTTGCGAGCGCCAAGACCTACGACCTCGAAGTCTGGCTGCCGGCGCAGAACACGTACCGGGAAATCTCGTCGTGTTCGAACTGCGAGGCGTTCCAGGCCCGGCGAATGCAGGCACGCTTCCGCAACGCGGCCGGCAAGCCGGAACTGGTCCACACGCTCAACGGCTCGGGCCTGGCGGTCGGGCGAACGCTGGTCGCGGTGATGGAGAACTACCAGCGCGCCGATGGCGGCATCGACGTGCCTGCGGCGCTCTTGCCCTACATGGGCGGAACGACGACCCTCGCGGCCGCGCCCTGAACGACACGGCGGCGGACGGCACCGGCCGCGCGTGCGGCCGGGCGGCGCCGGCGACGCCGTTCCTAGCGCGTGTTGCCCGTGTGCCCGAGCGAGTAGCGACCGGGTTGCGGCCACACCGTCAGGCCGTGCGGTTCCTTGCCCACCGGAATGCTTCTGATCGCGCCGGTCGCGGTGTCGATGACATACACGACGTCATCGAACCGCCCGGCCAGCCAGAGCTGCCTGCCGTCGGCGCTGACGTTGCCCATGTCGGGACTCCCGCCGCCGGGGATCGGCCACGTGACGTCGACCTTGCGCGTCGCGAAATCGATGACCGACACGCTGCCCTTGCCGCGCTTCGGTCCGTGGATCTTGTTCGAGCCGCGATTGGCGACGTAGAGCTTCTTGCCGTCGCGGCTGGGATAGAGACCGTGGGCGCCGACGCCGGTGGGGATGAACCCGATCTGTCGGAAGGCGTCCCCGTCGATCACGTGCACGCCGTCGGACATCATGTCGGCGACGAAGAAGAACTTGCCGTCCGGAGAGACGCGAACGTCCTGCGGCATGCCCTTCCAGGTCGTGCAGATCACCTCGTCGCGGCCGTCGATCCCCTTGACCGTCTGCGTCGGCACCCCGGGCTTGATGAGCTGGACGTAGCCCAGGACCTTGCGCTCGACCAGGTCGACCTTCGCCACGGTGCCGGTGAACTCGCAGGTGAAGATCGCGTAACGCCCGTCGATGGAGAAATCGGCGTGGTTGATGCCCCCGCAACGCGGCACGTCGAGCGAATACTGGATCGCCATCGTGCTCGGATCGCGGAAGTCGAGGCGCTTGTGCGCTTCGGCGACGACGATCGCCGACTTGCCGTCCGGCGAGAAATACATGTTGTACGGATCGTCGACCGGGATCGGCTTTCCGGCCTTCGCCGTGCGCGGATCGATCGGCGTGAGGCTGCCCACCTTGGTGTTCTCGGCGTTGTTGGCGACCCACAGCGTGCGCATGTCCCACGACGGCACCACGTGCTGCGGGTTGAGGCCGACACGGAATTTGCCGACGACCTTGAGCGTCTCGGGGTCGATCACGTAAACGTCATTCGACCGCAGATTCGGTACATAGACGCGGTGCAGGTCGCCTGCCACCGCCGGGATGATCTTGTCCGCCGTCGTTTCGCTGTACAGATTGAGGGGCTGCGGCACCGGCGGCATGCCGGGCACCGTGGCGATGGCGGCCGGGACGGCGACCACCGCCGCGGGCTGCGTGCCGGCGCGCGGCACGACGACGATGGTGACCAGCACGGCGACGCACAACGCGGCGACGGGCACGGGGGGACGGCGAAGGGTGAATCGCTTCACGGTGTTTCCTGGACGTGGAGAGGGAGAGGCGCGACGCGGGCGATGCCGGGGCGACGGCTAGCGCGGCGCGGCGATCGCATGGCGGATGGCCGCCACCGACTGCGCCACGATGGCGTCGACCCCCAATTGTCCCAGATCGGCCGCGGATCGGGTCGGATCGCCGTACGCACCCTCGGCCGCACCGGGCTTCGGGCCGGACTTCAGCCGTTCCGTGCGCACCAGCGCCGGCGCCAGCGCTAGGGTGAGCGAGGTGTCGGCCAGCCCCGCATGGGTGCCGATCTCGTCGTCGCGAAAACCGCGGCCCTCCAGCGCCGCCTTGTACTGTGTCTCGCCGGCCCGGTAATAGGCGTCGATGGCGTGCGCGCGCGCCGGCGTGCCCTTCCACTCGCGGTTGAGCCGCTCGGCAACGGTGTGGAGGTCCTTCTGGTAACCGCCATGGTCGCCGATGAAGACGACGTCGCGGAAGCCGTGCTGGCGGAAGCTCTTCGCCGCCGACTCGAGCACACGCTGGAAGACATCGTTGGGCACCGTGATGGTGCCGGCAAAGCGCATGTGTGCAGTAGGCGGGCTCACGGCGCCTTCGGGAACATAGGCAACCACCGGCGCCACGACGGCGTTGCCCAGCCCGCGAGCGATCCGTTCCGCGAGCAGTCTGACCCGTACGTTGTGCTTGCCGAGCGCCATGTGCGGACCGTTCTGCTCGGTCCCGCCGACGGGCACGATGACGATCGTCTTGCCCGACCGGATCTGGTCGCGCAATTCGGTCCACGTCAGATCCTCCAGAAACACGCTGGCCGACGGCTGGGATTGCGCGACCGCGGTCACGAACAGCAGGAGCCACGACAGGACACGAAGGGCATGCACGAGCATTGCGTCATCTTAGGCGATTGCGCGCGCGCCTGCCATGCGACGGGCCGACGCAGATCACGCGCCGCGGCCGCTCACTTGCGAACCGGATCGCCTTTTCCGTTCGGCGCGTCGGTTCCCGCCATGTCGGCGAACAGGCCCAGCCGGGGCGTCGACGCGGGCTGCTGCGCGAGCAGCACGTCGTAGTAGGCACGCACCCGGTCCACGAACACGACCGGCATGCCGCCGCGGGCGTAGCCGTTCTTCGCCTGCTCGGCGTACTCGGGCAGCGCCAGCAGCGGAAGCGCTTTCTTCACGTCGCTCCAGATGTCCGGGTTGAGCTTCTGTCGCTGGGCGATAACGCGCGCATCCTCGAGATGGCCGATGCCGATGTTGAAGGCGGCCAGCGCCAGCCACGTCCGGTCGGGCTCCTGGATGCGCTCCGGCAGCTTGTCCTTGAGGTCGTGCAGGTAGCGCGCGGCGGCAACGACGCTCGTCTTCGGGTCGAGGCGGTCGATGACGCCGAGGTGTCGGGCCGTGTCCTCGGTGAGCTGCATCAGGCCGCGCACCCCCGTCTCGCTGGTGGCATTGGGGTCCCACTGCGATTCCTGATACGACAGGGCAGCCAGCAGCCGCCACTCGACGCCCGTCGTCGATTGCGCCGACTGAAACAGCGCGCGGTACTGGGGCAGCAGCGTCTTGACGCGTTCCTGGAACACCGCAGCGTCGATGCGCTGCACCTGCCGCGTGTGTGTGAAGTACCGCTCGGCGAGTCGCGCGAGCGTGCCGTTGGCTCGGAGCTTGGCGATGAACGCGTCGAGCCTGTCGCGCAGCGCGGCGAAGCGCGGCGGCACGGCCCACGCGAATTCGCGCTTCCCGCCGATGGAGAATGCGACGTCGTAGAGCAGATAGATGTTACGCGCGACGGCCGCGTCGCTCGACGCGACGATCGCGTAGTCCGAGCGACCGTCCGACACCTGGGCGATGAGTGCCTCGGCGGACGGGAGGTCCAGCGCCTCCCATCGCACTTCCGGGTGCGCGGCGCGCACTTCCGCGATCTGCGCGTCGAGGCCGGTGTTCGCGATGTAGGCGACCGTCGCGCCCTGGAGATCCTTCCATCCGGCGGGCTTGAAGCCGTCGGCATTGTAGATGAGCACCGGTTCGACGGCGTAATAGCCGGTCGTCCACAGCACGCGCGCCGCGGGGTCGACGCTCGCGGAATCCGCGTCCGCGGCGGGCTTCGTGGCGGGCACGCTGCTGGCGGGCGGGTGGCCCGGGAGGGGCCGGTAGAGTCCGCCGGCGCCCACGTGTGCGACGCCCTCGGCAATGTCATCGAGCAGCTCGGTCGGCGTGGTCGCGGTGACGAAGCGCAGCGGCAGGTGCAGCTCCGCCGCGACCAGCCGCGCGAGGTCGGCATCGAAACCCGAGGCCTCGCCGTCAGGGCCGTCGAAGAAGGTCCCCGGTCCGGGGCGCACCAGCATCAGGAGCTCGCCCTCGCGCGCGGGCGGGCGCAAGGTCGGGGCCAGCGGCGTCACGTGCAGCAGCACGAACGCGATCGCGGCCGCAACGGCGAGGCCGGCGGCGGCAAAGGCGACGCGTCTTGGCAGGCGCACGGGTGACGTGAGGACGATAGTGACGGCAGCGCGGCGTACGGAGTTGCCGGCGATTATAGCGACACCGCTGCGACGGGCCAGGCCAGAACGGCGGCGCTCGGCCGGCGGGGCGCGGCTTGCTGTCGACGACGCGATGGCCGATAATCCGCCACTTGCGCTCGCGCGCGACCGATCAACGGCGGGTCGCCCCGCATTGCAGCGTCGTGAACCTGGTCAGGTCCGGAAGGAAGCAGCCACAGCGACTCACTGCAAGTGCCGGGGGAACGGCTCGCCACCTTTTTCGTCGAACGTCCAGCAGGGCAGGTGGCGTCCAGCGTCTTCGAGGCTGTGATGCCGGAGATCGCAGGGCCTTGCGACGCTCCGATGCATGTGCTTGACGCTCGACACTGGACGCTCGACGCTCGCTCCGAATGACCTACCAGGTTCTCGCCCGCAAGTGGCGGCCGAAGACGTTTGCCGAACTGGTCGGCCAGGAGCACGTCGTCCAGGCGCTGACCAATGCGCTGACGCGCGGCCGGCTCCATCACGCCTATCTGCTGACGGGCACGCGCGGGGTGGGCAAGACGACGATCGCCCGGATCCTCGCCAAGAGCCTCAACTGCCTCACGCACGGTGTCACGGCGACCCCGTGCGGCACCTGCGCCGCGTGCGCGGACATCGACGCGGGGCGCTTCGTCGACCTGCTCGAACTCGATGCCGCATCGAACACCGGCATCGACAACATGCGCGAGATCCTCGACAACGCGCGCTACGCGCCGACGGTCGGCCGGTACAAGGTGTACCTGATCGACGAAGTGCACATGCTGTCGAAGGCGGCGTTCAATTCGATGCTGAAGACGCTCGAGGAACCTCCGGAGCACGTCAAGTTCGTGCTGGCCACGACGGATCCGCAGAAGATTCCGGTCACGGTGCTGTCGCGCTGCCTGCAGTTCAACCTGAAGCAGCTGCCGCCGGCGCTGATTGCCGCACGGCTTGCGGCAATTCTGGACGCGGAAACCGTCGCTGCCGATCCGTCGGCCCTCGCGCTGATCGCCCGGGGCGCGCAGGGCTCGATGCGCGACGCGCTGTCGCTGCTCGACCAGGCGATCGCCTACGGCGGCGGCGAGGTGCGCGAGGAAGTCGTGCGCACGATGCTCGGCGCCGTCGACACGCAGTACGTCTATCGAATCGTCGACGCGCTGGTGGCGCAGGACGGCCCGGCGCTGCTGGCCGAGGTCGACGCGATGACGGCGCGCAGCGTGGCCTTCGCCGTCGCGCTCGAGGAGCTCGCGTCGCTGTTCCACCGCATCGCGGTCGCCCAGACCGTTCCCGAGGCGGCGACCACGATGGAGGACGCCGATCGCGTCGCCGCATTCGCCGCGTGCCTCGCGCCCGAGGAGGTCCAGCTCGCCTACCAGATCTGCGCGCAGGGGCGTTCCGATCTCGCGCTCGCGCCCGACGAGGCCACCGGCTTTTCGATGACGTTGCTGCGGCTGCTGGCCTTTTCTCCGGGAGGAGCGGCGCCGTCGGCAGCGGGTGCGGGCGGCGGGGTCCGCGGCGCCCCGGCCGCACGACCCAGTGCGCCGACGAGGGTCGCGGATGCGCGCGCGAAGCCCCGTATGGCCGACGCGGTGTCGACGCCCGACGTCGTCACGGTTGCGCCGCCCGCGGCCGGGACCGCGCCGTCGGCAACGCCGTTGCCGGACGACCCCGGACAGTGGCCCGCCTTCGTCGCCGGACTGAAGCTCACGGGAATGGCGGCGCAGATGGCGGCCCAGACGGAGCTGCGCGCCGTCAATGGCAACGCGCTGACGCTTGCGCTGCCCGCGTCGCACAAGCACCTCGCCGATCGCAGCTACTCGGACAAGCTCAAGGCGGCGCTCGAACAGGCGACGGGGCGCCGCCTGCTGCTCGCGTTCGAGGTGGGCAGCGCGGGCGACGCGTCGCTTGCCGCCCATGAGAAGCGTGAACGCGCCGAGCAGAAGGCGAAGGCCGAGGCGGCGTTTCGCGACGAGCCGTTCGTCCAGGACGTGCTCGCTCGCTTCGACGCCAGGATCAAACCGGATTCGATCAAACCCGTTTCGTAATCGTCGGAGTGCCGAACCATGATGAAGAACCAGCTCGCCGGGCTGATGAAGCAGGCGCAGCAGATGCAGGACAATCTGAAAAAAGCCCAGGACGAGCTTGCCCGGACCGAAGTCGAAGGGCAGGCGGGTGCCGGCCTCGTCAAGGTCACGATGACGTGCCGGCACGACGTCAAGCGGGTGTCGATCGACCCGTCGCTGCTGGGCGAGGACCGCGACATGCTCGAGGACCTGGTGGCGGCGGCGATCAACGACGCCGTGCGCCGCGTCGAGGCGACCACGCAGGAAAAGATGGCGGGCCTCACGACGGGGATGCCGATGCCGCCGGGGTTCAAGCTGCCGTTCTGACCGGAGGCTGACGAGACCCGCCATGGAGCGCCCGCAGGACCTGCGCCCGGCGGCGGCCGGCGAGGCGCCCTCCGGTCTGGACGAGCTCGTCCGTGCGCTGCGCTGCCTGCCCGGCGTCGGGCCGAAAGCCGCCCAGCGGATGGCGCTGCATCTGCTGCAGCACGATCGCGACGGCGCGGTGCGCCTCGCCCAGGCGCTTGAGCGCGCGGCCCGCACCGTGCGCCACTGCGAACGCTGCAACACGTTCACCGAGGACGCGGTTTGCGCGCTGTGCCGTTCGACCAAGCGCGATCCGTCGCTGCTGTGCGTGGTCGAGACCCCGGCCGACCTGATGATGGTGGAGAACACCCAAGCGTACACCGGGCTCTATTTCGTGCTGATGGGGCGGCTGTCGCCGCTGGACGGCATCGGCCCGAAGGAGATCCGGCTCGAGCGGCTGCTCAAGCGCGCGACCGACGGCGTCGTGCGCGAGGTCGTGCTGGCGACCAATTTCACCAACGAAGGCGAGGCCAGGACGGCCCATTACATCGGCGAGCTTCTGTCCGCGCGCGGCCTGAAGGTGACCCGCCTTGCGCGCGGCGTGCCGGTGGGGGGCGAGCTCGAGTACGTCGACACCGGCACGCTGGCGCAGGCGCTGCGCGAGCGGCGGGCGCTCGAAGGCTGACCTGTCCGTATTCCAACGTCACGGCACGTACCAGCGCCGAGTCGCCCCGCGCTGCTCCGCACTTCGGACGACGTCGGCACTGCGCGTGTGGTCACGGGGCGAAGACGCGACCGACCACGTTCAGTTCATTTTCCGCCGGTGTAGAGCAGGCTCGGAAGCCACAGGATGATCTGCGGAAAGACGATGCACAGCGAGAGGCCCAGCGCCTGCAGCCCGATGAACGGCAGCGCGGCGCGGAAGATCATCGCCATGCTGATCTGAGGCGGCGCGACGCTTTTGAGGTAGAACAGCGAATACCCGAACGGCGGACTCAGGAACGCCATCTGCATGTTGACCATGAAGATGACGCCATACCACAGCGCGATCTTGTCGGGCGCCACGCCTGGCAGGCCGAAGGCCCCGGCGAAAGTGAGGCTCTTCATGATCGGCAGGAAGATCGGGACGGTGAGCAGCAGGATGCCGACCCAGTCGAGGAACATGCCCAGCACGAACAGCACGGCCATCATGAGAAACAGGATGCCGTAGGGCGCGAGGCCGGTGCCGAGGATCATTTCGGAGACGAACGTCTGCCCGCCCTTCACGATGAAGAAACCGACGAACATCGTCGCGCCGAAGAAGATCCACATCACCATCGCCGTCGCCTTCAGCGTGGCAATCGCGGCCTCGTAGAGGTTGATCCAATTGAGTCGGCGGTGCAGCGCCGAGACGACCAGCGCCCCGAACGTGCCGATTCCGGCCGCCTCGACGGGGGTTGCGATGCCGAAGAAAATGACGCCGAGCACGAGCAGGATCACCAGCACCGGCGTAATCGTGTTGCGCAGCAGCCGGAGTTTCTCCGGGAAGCTCACGCGCTCGTCGACGGGCAACGCGGGCCCGAGGCTCGGGTTGATGTAGCACCGCAGCGTCACGTAACCGATGTAGATTCCGGAAAGCAGCAGCCCGGGAAACACGGACCCGATCAGGAGTTCGCCCAGCGACTGCTGCGCGACGACGGCATAGACGATCGCCATGACCGACGGAGGGATGAGGATCCCGAGCGTGCCGCCCGCCAGCAGCGATCCGCAGGCGAGCTTGGGCTCGTAGCCGCGCTTCAGCATCGCCGGCAGCGCGATCATGCCCATCGTGACCTCGGTTGCGCCAACGACGCCGACCATGGCCGCCAGCACCGTGCAGGCGAGCACGGTGGCGGACGCGAGTCCCCCTTTCAGCGCGCCGAGCCACTTGTAGATGACGTCGAACAGCTCCTCGATGATCCCCGCCTTCTCCAGCACCGCCGCCATGAAGATGAACAGCGGAACCGCGGAGAGCTGATAGTCCGTCATGAACGGGAACACCCGCGACGGCAGCATGTTGAGGATCGAACCGGTGCCGAAGACGTACAGGTAGATGACCGCGAGGCTGCCGGTGCAGAACGCCATCGGCAGGCCGAGCATGAGCAGCAGCCCGAGCGAGCCGAACAGCAAGATGGTGAGCCATCCGATACCGATTTCGAGGCCCACGGTCAGGCTCCCCTGTGCGCGACGATCATGATGTCCTTCACGAGCTTCGAGAAGCCCTGCAGCAGCATCAGCGCCGCGCCGATGGGGATCGCGAGCTTCACCGGCCAGTACTCGATGCCCCACTCGGTGAACGAGTGCTCGCCCACCTGCACCGCATCGAGCGCGAAGCGCGCGCCGGTCCAGAGCATCGTGCCGATGAAGATGAAGAAGAAGACCGACGTGATGATGTCCGCGATCGCCTTGCCGCGCGTTGAAAACTTGGCGTAGACGACGTCGACGCGCACGTGCTGGTCCTCGCGGTAGGCGAGTGCGCCGCAGAGCATGTACTGCATCCCGAACATCAGGAACGTGCTCTCGTGCACCCAGATGGTCGGGGAGTTGAACATGAAGCGCGCGACCACTTCGTAGTAGTAGACGAACACGGCGATGATCGCCCACCACGCCACGTACTGACCCACCCGGCTGTTGAAGGTGTCGATGGCATCGGTAAAGCGGGTGTGCAACCCCAGGGTCGGATCCTCGCCCACGCCACCCTCGTGCAGGACCGGGGCGTCCGGGTGGATGACTTCACGCGTCGGTTCGGCGAGTTCCAGCGCGCGCCGTCGGCGCACGGCGCCCGGAAGCAGCACCGCATCGACGAGCAGCGCCAGGCCCAGGGCGATCCCGGCATTGCGCGCCAGGCCCTTCCAGCGATCGGAGACTGCCTTTGCGGTCTCGTACTCGGCCGTCTTCGCCTTGAGCTCGGCTTGCGCCTTCTCGAGGGCGTCGACCCCTCCCGGAGCGGTGGTTTCGCGCGCGGATTTCGCCAGGTCGACCGCGGTCTGCGCCTGCTCCATCGCGGCGAACGTCCGTGACATGTCGTCGCGGACCTCGCGAACCTGGCTGGTGCAGTAGACGATGCCGAGGAACAGGGGGATGAACACGAAGGCCCACGCGCTCCGGATGTAGAAGCGATGGATCCCGAGGTATCCCGCAAGCAGCCAGAACAGGTAGGCGATGAAGAGTGAGGGCCGGGCGTCCGGCGGATTCTTCCGCTGGCGCAAGAGCATGTACGCCGCAATCAGCGGGAAGACGACGAGGCCGGACCAGTAAAGCCAGTGCGGAAGGACGAAAGTGAGGCTGGGCATGGGCGCAGGCGTGAGCGTGAGCGGATTGAACAAAGCGAGGGCGCCAGAGCGGCGCCCCCGCAGTCCTTGGGCAGGTGTCCGAGCGCGGACCCCGGTGCCGCGTCAGGCCTCGATCTTGAGCCCCTTGTACATGTCCGGGGTCACGTAACCCAACGTGTGTGATTCCATCAACTCGAGCTGGAGCTTGAACAGCCGCGCCGCGTCCTTGTCCTTGTTCGCCCACTTGAACCAAATCGGCGTGGCGAGGCGCTGCCATTTGGGCAGGTCCTCAATGGGCATGCGACTGATCTGGACCCCTGCCTTCTCGAACTTGCCCCACGCTTCGAGATCGGCCTTCTGAATCGCCGCGTGATGGATGTTCGAGTAGACCTGGACCTCGTCATCGAGCCAGATCTTCATCTTCGGCGAGAGCTTGTTGTAGACGTCCATGCGCACGCAGAAATCCATCAGGTCGACCGGCTGGTAGATCGACTCCAGTCCCGGCGGGCCGGTCCAGATGTATTTCGCGACCTGCTGGAAGCCGAGGTCCCAGTTGACGGCCGGGCCCGTGTAATCGGCAGCCTCGACAGTCCCTTTTTCGAGCGCCGAGAACACTTCTCCACCGGGCAGCAACGTTGTCTTGGCGCCCGCGGCCGCAAAACCCTCGGCGATCATCCCGCCCGGGACGCGCAGCCTGAGATCCTTGAAATCCTCGATCGTGCGGATCGGCTTCTTCGAGTGAATGATGTTCGGGCCGTGGTGGATCCGGTTGACGTAGTAGAGCCCCTGCTTGGCGAAGATCTCGCGCGCGACCTGCAGCCCGCCCTTGCTGTAGAAGAAGATGTCCCATTCGTGCGGGTAGCGCAGGCCCATCAGGTACGACGACAGGAACGCGGTCGAGGGCAGCTTGCCGGCCCAGTAGAGCGTGAACGAGTTCATCGCCTCGAGCACGCCGTTCCTGACTCCGTCGATCAGCTCGAAGTCGCCGACGACCTCCTTCGCAGCGAACGGCTTGAACTCGAGCTCGCCACCGGTCTTTTCCTTGATGGTCCCGCACCAGGTCTTGAACGTCTGCAACCCGACGCCGGCCGGCCAGGATGTCTGGATCTTCCAGACCGTCGTTTCGGCGGCAGCGGCATTGCCGATGTACGGTGCCGAGACAATCGCTGCCGCGCCTGCCTTCAGCAAGCGACGCCGGGTTGGTTCAGCGGCGGCGGCGGGCAACGGCTGCGGCGCAACGACTTGGGTTTCGCTCATCGATCTCCTCCAGTGATGTTCGGAATCGTGCCTTGGATCGACCTCTCCGGGTCGATAGCCGCATCTTGCATCCGGAGGCCTTCGCCCCGCAAGTCGTTCGCAAACAAATGCGCCAGTCTCCGGGGACGGTGTCGCCCGTTGCCGGTTCCGCGCCGGGAGCCGGCGCCCACAAGTTGGGATTCGGCACGTTCCCCGGCGCGGGTGCCGCGCGGCGAATGGCCTGCGGTGTGCTGGTGTGGACCGCAATTGCATCGCAACGCGCCGATCTCCGCGACCATTGCACCGCAATACCGCCCCGGAGTAACCTCCACCCACGAGACCGCACGAGACGGCCGGCGCCTGGAGGAGGGAAAACGATGCTCGTCAGCGAAATCCTGCGCATCAAGGGCAACGCGCTGTTCACGACGCCGCCGGACGCGCCGGTGCTCGATGCGGTCAAGGTCATGGCGCAGCACGACATCGGTTCGCTGGTGGTGATGGACCGCGGCCGAATGGCCGGAATCGTCACCTTCGCCGAAGTGCTGAAGGCACTGGCCGATCGCAGTGGAACGCTGGGTGACCTGCGCATACGCGACGTCTACGCGTCGAAACCCCTGACAGCCGAGCCCGGATTGGACGTCATGGAGCTGCGTCGGGTCATGCTCGAGCGCCACGCGCGCTACGTGCCGGTGATGGACGGCACGACGCTCGCCGGCGTCGTCTCCTTTCACGACGTCGCCAAGGCGGTCTACGAAGAGCAGAGCTTCGAGAACCGGATGCTCAAGAGCTACATCAAGAACTGGCCCGATGCCGAGGGCGCGTGAGCGCGGCGGCCGAAGGCCAGGCGCGAAGCGCGCGTCGCCGCGCGATCGAGCGCGCACGACAACATGGCGCCGCGCACTGCCTCGGCGGCTCGGAGGGCGCCACTGAACCGCCGATTCACGCCTGCAGGATGAACAGCGCGGGCCGCTTGTCGTAGCGGGCGGGATCGCGTCCGCGCCACTGACCGGCCGGGCGCGATTCGATGCTCTCGGTGGCCGCCGTCAGGTCGACCGCGACGGCAAGCAGCGTGGCGGGTTTCAGCGTGGCCACCAGCGCCGACAGCAGCGCCCCATTGCGGTAGGGCGTCTCGATGAACAGCTGGGCGCGCCCGCTCGCCTGCGAATCGGCTTCGAGCCGGCGTATCGCCTCGGCGCGGGCGTCGGCCTTGACCGGCAGATAGCCGTGAAACGCGAAATGCTGTCCGTTCATGCCGGATGCCATCAGCGCGAGCACGAGCGACGACGGACCGACCAGCGGAACAACGGTGATCCCCTCGCGGTGCGCGGCGGCGACGACCAGTGCGCCCGGATCGGCGATGCCGGGACAGCCGGCGTCGGACAGGAGCCCGAGGTCGTGCCCGTCGCGTGCAGGGGCGAGCAGCGCGGTGCAGCGCGCCGGCGTCGGCGTATCCCCGATCTCGTCGATGACGATGGCGCGGATCGGAACGGCCGGCCCCAGGGCCTTCAGGAACTGCCGCGCCGGTTTCGCGTTTTCGACGATGTAGTGCGTGAGTCCGCGGGCGATGGCAATGGTGCGCGCAGGCAGGACATCCTCCGGCGCGGTCGACGCCAGCAGGCTGGGGACGAGGTAGAGCCGGCCCGGCACGATCGTCAGCGCGCCCGAAGGACCGATAGGCCCGCAGCGCGCAACATCGATGTCAGGCGGATCAGCGGCAGACCGACCAGTGCCGTCGGGTCGTCGCTTTCGATGGCTTCGAAGAGGACGATCCCCAGCGCTTCCGATTTCACGGCGCCGGCGCAATCGTATGGGTGCTCGCGCGATAGATAGGCCTCGATTTCCTCGGCCGTCAGTTGGCGGAACGTGCTGCGCACGTCGACCAGCGCGGTCTGGCACACGCCGGTCGTGGCGTCGAGGACGGCGAGCCCGGTGTGGAAGGTCACCGTGCGGCCGGACAGGCGGGCAAGTTGCGCCACGGCCGCCCCATGATTGCCCGGCTTTCCCACAGGCTCGCCGTCGCAATCGGCCACCTGATCGGAGCCGACGATCAGCGCACCTGGGTGTGCCGCAGCGACCGCGCGGGCCTTGGCTTCGGCCAGACGAACGGCCGTGGCGGCCGGGGTTTCTCCGGGAAACGCCGATTCGTCCATTCCCGGGGCCGCGACGGTGAACGGAAGGCCGAGTCGCTCGAGGAGCGCGCGTCGGTACCGGGACGTGGAAGCGAGCACCAGCGGGCGTCGAACCGACTCGGCGAACGAGACGTTGGTTGTTGTTTTCTCGGACATTTTTGACAAGTTCTGCGACTCACGCTATTATCCAACGTTTTTATCGGCCGGCAAGCAGTTGACGTCGGCGGTGCAGCGTGCCGGCAACGGCGGCGTCGCGCGTTTCGGGTGGAGAACGGGATGTCCGGCCGGCAGCGGGTCGCACTTCGTCGCGACGGATCCTTCGACGCATTCGAACTGTGCGCGCGCCAGGGAGTGGTCGAAGGCACGGTGGACGTCACGCAACTGGGTCGGCTCGCCGACCGGTTGAGCCTCGAGGGCGTGGGCGACGGCGGCGTCATGGTGGCGTGGCGCATTGCCGGCGGAACCGACGCGTTGGGCCGAGCGGCGCTGGAAGTGAAACTCGACGGGGGCGTGCCGATGGAATGTCAGCGCTGCCTCGGGTCGTTCACGTGGCCGGTCGCGCAGCGGACGCTGCTCTTGCTCGCGCGCGACGAGCGTGAGCTGGCGCGGCTCGACGAGGATGACGAGCACGAAGTGGTCCTGGCCGCGGCGCCTCTTGAGCCCCGCACGCTGGTCGAGGATGAACTGTTGCTGACGCTGCCCTTTGCGCCGCGCTGCGCGCGTCCCGAATGCACCGGGGCCGTCGTGGACGCGGATGCGGCGCCGATGGCAACGTCGGCGTTTGCCGCGCTGGCGGGTTTTCGGCGCGATAGCGATACGAAGCGCGGCAAGTGACGATACGCAGGACTCGCAACACGCACAATCGGATTCACGACAGGAGCAAGCCATGGCTGTTCAGCAGAACAAGAAGTCGCCGTCGAAGCGCGGCATGCATCGGGCGCACGATTTCCTCACCAACCCGCCCTTGGCGGTGGAGCCGGTCACCGGCGAGGCGCACCTGCGCCATCACATCAGCCCCACCGGCTTTTACCGCGGCAAGAAGGTCGTCAAGACCAAGGCCGACGAGTAGTCGGCGTGCCTCGGCCCCTTTGTGATCACGGGGGGCGATGCCCGCGGCGGCTCCGCGGGCGGTTCCCGCTCGGGTAAACTGCAGGCTCGCTTGCGCCCCGACAGCGAGGGCGGGCGCAGCCACCGAACGACAACAGGCGAGAAGCCGAACCCGACATGCCGGTCACGGTAGCGGTCGATGCGATGGGGGGCGACCACGGTCCCTCCGTCACGGTTCCCGCCGCGCTCAAGTTCCTCGAGGAAACGCCCGACGCTCGCCTCATCGCCGTCGGCCTCGAGGCACCCCTCGTGGCCGAGCTCGCGAAGCACAAGTCGCCGGCCGCGGCGCGGATCACGATCCACCCCGCCACCGAAGTCGTCGAGATGCACGAGCCTCCGGCCGACGCACTGCGCCGGAAGAAGGACTCGTCGATGCGCGTTGCGGTGAATCTGGTCAAGGACGGCACGGCACAGGCCTGCGTGTCGGCCGGCAACACCGGCGCGCTGATGGCGATCTCGCGCTTCGTCCTGAAGACGCTTCCCGGCGTCGATCGCCCGGCGATCGCGTCGCAGTTGCCGACCAAGAAGGGCGTGGTGACGGTGCTCGACCTCGGCGCCAACGTCAACTGCTCGCCCGAACAGCTGGTCCAGTTCGCGGTGATGGGCACCGCACTGGTCGCCGCCGTGGACCACATCGAGCGGCCGACCGTGGGGCTGCTCAACATCGGCGAGGAAGACATCAAGGGCAACGACGTCGTCAAGGAAACCGCCGAGCGGCTCCGGCGGGCGGGTCTCAATTTCCATGGCAACGTCGAAGGCGACGACATCTACAAGGGCACGACCGACGTGGTCGTCTGCGACGGTTTCGTCGGCAACGTGATGCTGAAGACCTCGGAGGGCCTCGCGCAGATGCTCTACGAGTTCCTGAAGGCCGAGTTCACGCGCAATCCGCTGACCAAACTTGCCGCGTTGATCGCGTCCCCGGTGCTGTTGGCGTTCAAGCGGCGCATCGATCCGCGCCATTACAACGGCGCCACGCTGATCGGATTGAAGGGCGTGGTCGTCAAGAGCCACGGCGGTGCCGACGTCGTCGCCTTTCAGAATGCGCTCGCGAAGGCCCACGCCGAGGTGACCAGCGGCGTCCTCGACCGGATTGCGCAACACATGACCGCGATGCCGGTTCCGGCGGGCAACGCGGCGGCGGGCTCGGTGGTTGCCGATGCATAGCCGCATCGCCGGCACCGGCAGCTATCTTCCGGCGCACATCCTCACGAATCACGATCTTGCTCGTCGGATCCACACGAGCGACGCCTGGATCCGCAGCCGCACCGGCATCCGCGAGCGGCGGATCGCCGCCCCCGCCGAGCAGACGAGCGACCTCGCGTTCCATGCGGCGCGCGCGGCACTGGCTGCGGCCGGCATTGCTGCGGCCGACGTGGATCTCATCGTCGTGGCGACAACGACACCGGACATGGTGTTTCCGTCGACCGCCTGCATCCTGCAGTCGAAGCTGGGTGCCGCGGGCGGTCCTGCATTCGACATCCAGGCCGTGTGTTCCGGCTTCGTCTATGCGCTCACGCTCGCCGACAAGATGGTCGCCAGCGGCGCGGTGCGCAACGCCCTGGTCGTCGGCGCGGAGATCTATTCGCGCATCCTCGACTGGAACGATCGCGGCACCTGTGTTCTCTTCGGAGACGGCGCCGGCGCCGTGGTGCTCGTTCCCGGCGCCGCGCCGGGCATTCTCTCCGGCCACCTGCATGCGGACGGCCGGTACAAGGACGTGCTTTGCGTTCCGGGCTCGGTGTCCGAAGGCCAGGTGATCGGGAGCCCGTTCGTGCGCATGGACGGTGGCGTCGTCTTCAAGTTTGCCGTGAAGGTGCTGGCCGAGGTGGCACGCGAGGCGCTTGCGGCCAACGAACTGCCGGTCGATGACGTCGACTGGATGATTCCGCATCAGGCCAACATCCGGATCATCGAGGCGACCGCGAAGAAGCTCGACATCCCGATGTCCCGCGTGGTGACGTCGGTCGAACGCCATGCCAACACGTCCGCGGCGTCGATTCCGCTGGCGCTCGACGAGGCGGTGCGCGACGGCCGCATCGCGACCGGCCAGCACGTACTTCTGCTGGGCGTGGGCGGCGGATTCACCTGGGGTTCGGTTCTCTTGCGGTGGTGAGGCGATGAAACTTGCAGTCGTGTTTCCGGGGCAGGGATCGCAGTCGATCGGGATGATGGCCGGCTTCGACGGACACCCCGCGGTCCGGGCAACCTTCGACGAGGCCTCGACCGTGCTGGGCCAGGACCTGTGGGCGCTGGTCACCGACGGGCCCGAGGCCGAGCTCGCGCGGACCGTCAACACGCAGCCGGTGATGCTGACGGCCGGGATCGCCGTGTGGCGCGCGTGGCAGGCGGCGGGGGGGCCGGCCCCGGTGGCCATGGCCGGACACAGTCTTGGTGAGTACACGGCACTTGTCGCCGCCGGCGCGCTTGCGTTGACGGATGCCTTGCCGCTGGTGCGGTTTCGGGCCCAGGCGATGCAGGAGGCGGTGCCCGCCGGCGTCGGCGCGATGGCGGCAATCCTCGGGCTCGACGCGGCCGCGGTGGCCGCCGCCTGTGCCGAGGCGGCGCAGGGCCAGGTGGTCGAGCCGGTGAACTTCAACACGCCCGAGCAGATCGTCATCGCCGGGCACCGCGAGGCGGTCGAGCGGGCCATCGAGGTGGCGACCGCACGCGGCGCCAAGCGTGGTGTGCTGTTGCCCGTTTCCGCGCCGTTCCACAGCTCGTTGCTGCGGCCGGCGGCCGACCGGCTCGCCGAGCGACTGGCGACGGTGCCGATCGTTGCGCCGGCAATCCCCGTCATCCACAACGTCGACGTTCAGGAAAAGACGACCCCGGAAGCCATTCGCACCGCACTCGCGCGACAGGCGGCCAGCCCGGTGCGCTGGGTCGAGACCATCCAGGCTTTCGCCGCCCGCGGCGTCACGCATGTCGTCGAATGCGGTCCCGGCCGCGTGCTGGCGGGCCTCAACAAACGGATCGATCGCAACCTGAAGAGCTTTGCGCTCGACGGCGGGGCCGACATCGACGCAGCGCGTGCTGCGCTCGCCGGCTGAACGCGCGAACAGGGGAAGAACCATGGCAGAGGGTACGCTCGCAGGACAGGTCGCGCTGGTGACCGGTGCGACGCGCGGTATCGGCAAGGCGATCGCCCGGGCACTGGCAATGGCCGGGGCAACCGTGGTCGGAACCGCGACCACCGCCGAGGGTGCCGCGACGATCGCCGCCAATCTTGCGGAGCTCGGCAATCCCGGCACGGGAATCCGGCTCGACGTGACCGACGCGGCGGGCACCGACGCGGCGCTCGGCGACATCGAGAAACGCTTCGGCGCGATCGGCATCCTCGTCAACAACGCGGGCATCACGCGCGACAACCTCCTGCTGCGGATGAAGGACGACGAGTGGGATGCCATCATGGCGACCAACCTCAAGCCGGCGTTTCGCCTCTCGAAGGCGGTCCTGCGCGGGATGATGAAGGCGCGTACGGGTCGCATCATCCAGATCGGCTCGGTCGTCGGCGCGAGCGGCAATGCCGGGCAGGCCAATTACGCGGCGGCCAAGGCCGCACTGGTCGGATTCACCAAATCGCTGGCGCAGGAAGTCGGCAGCCGCAACATCACCGTCAATTGCGTGGCTCCGGGGTTCGTCGATACCGACATGACTCGAGCGTTGGCGGACGCACAACGCGAGAAGTTGCTCGAGCGGATTCCGCTGGGGCGCCTGGGTTCGCCGGACGACGTCGCGAACGCGGTGGTGTTCCTGGCCTCGCCGCAGGCTGCCTACATTACCGGCGTCACGCTGCACGTGAATGGCGGACTGTACATGGCCTGACTCGGCCGGCACGGCGCCGAGGCAGGGGCCGGCCAGGTTTGGATGGCCGGCGGGTTCTGGTAAAATTCGCCGGTTTACTCTAGACATCCCGTTTCGGGAGGAGACGCAATGGAAAACATTGAGCAACGGGTCAAGAAGATCGTCGCCGAGCAGCTCGGCGTCAACGAAGCCGAAATCAAGAACGAATCGTCGTTCGTCGACGACCTCGGCGCCGACTCGCTGGACACGGTTGAGCTCGTGATGGCGCTCGAGGAGGAATTCGAAACCGAGATCCCGGACGAGGAGGCGGAAAAGATCACGACCGTCCAGCAGGCCGTCGACTACATCACTTCGCATCTGAAGAAGTAACCCGTCCGCCACAGGGCGGGATCTTCCTGCCCGCGGCGGCTGCCGGCGCGACCGCGGTCCATTGCGCGGGCGCCTCGCTTCACGCCGCCACCGTCCCGGACCGCACGAACGTTTCCCCTCCCTGCCATGAATCGCCGTCGCGTCGTCGTCACCGGACTCGGCCTCGTCTCGCCCGTCGGCGTCGGTGTGGCCACCGCGTGGGAGGCCATTCTCGCCGCGCGATCCGGCATCGGCCCGATCACCCGCTTCGATGCGTCCGCGTTTCCGGCGCGGATCGCCGGTGAGGTGAAGGATTTCGACGTCGGACAGTTCCTGTCGGCGAAGGAAGCCCGGCGTTACGACACGTTCATTCACTACGGTCTGGTGTCGACGATGGAGGCGGTCAAGGATGCCGGCCTCGAGGGCTACGGCGGTGACAAGGAACGCGTCGGCGTGTGCATCGGTTCGGGCATCGGCGGGTTGCCGATGATCGAGGAGACGGGGCGGGCCTACGCCGAAGGCGGTGTGCGCAAGATCAGCCCGTTTTTCGTTCCGGGATCGATCATCAACATGATCTCGGGGCTCGTGTCGATCCAGTATGGCTACAAGGGACCGAATCTCGCGATGGTCACCGCGTGCTCGACGGCCAATCACAGCGTCGGCGAGGCCGGACGCCTGATCGAATACGGTGACGCCGACGTGATGATCGCAGGCGGCGCGGAGGCGACGGTCAGTCCGCTGGGCGTCGGCGGCTTCTGCGCCGCGCGCGCGTTGTCCACGCGCAACGACGATCCGACGGCCGCGAGCCGACCCTGGGACATCGACCGCGACGGGTTCGTGCTGGGGGAGGGCGCGGGAGTGCTGGTCCTCGAGGAGTACGAGCACGCGAAGGCACGCGGCGCCCGGATCTATTGCGAGCTCGCCGGCTACGGGATGTCGGCCGACGCATACCACATCACGGCCCCGCCCGAGGACGGCGACGGCGCACGGCGCAGCATGCTGAACGCGCTCAGGAACGCCCGGATGGCGCCGACGGAAATCGACTATATCAACGCTCACGGCACTTCGACGCCGGTGGGCGACGTCGCCGAGTGCGTCGCCGTCAGGCGCGCGTTCGGTGACCACGCCGCGAAGCTTGCAGTGAGCTCCACGAAGTCCATGACGGGCCACCTGCTCGGCGCGGCGGGAGGCATCGAAGCCATTTTCACGGTGCTGGCCATTCGCGACCAGGTCGCGCCCCCGACGGCGAATCTCGTCCGGCAGGATCCGCAATGCGACCTCGACTTCGTGCCGCTTGCGGCGCGCAGAATGCCGATCCGGGCCGCGCTGTCCAATTCATTCGGGTTCGGCGGCACCAACGCCACGCTCGTCTTCCGTCAACTCCAGTCCAACTGAAGGCCGCGGGACGGCGACCACGCCTCTCGCCCGCACCGCAATGGCATTGATCGTCCAGAAATACGGCGGCACCTCGGTGGGCAGCATCGACCGGATCAAGAACGTCGCCCGGCGCGTTGCCCATTACCACAAGCAGGGACACCAGCTGGTCGTCGTCGTGTCGGCCATGAGCGGCGAGACCAATCGACTCCTCGCCCTGGCGAAGGAGCTCTCGCCGAACCCCAATCCGCGCGAGCTGGATGTCGTCGCGGCAACCGGCGAGCAGGTGACCATCGGTCTGCTCGCGATCGCACTCGAGGAAATGGGCCTCAAGGCCAGGAGCTACACCGGCGGCCAGGTGCGCGTCCTAACCGATGACGCGTATACCAAGGCACGGATCCTGTCGATCGACGACAAGAACATGCGCGCCGACCTCGACGCGGGGACCATCGTGATCGTCGCCGGCTTCCAGGGGGTCGATGCGGACGGCAACATCACGACCCTCGGCCGTGGCGGTTCCGACACCTCGGGCGTTGCGCTCGCCGCGGCCCTCAAGGCGGCCGAGTGCCAGATCTACACCGACGTCGACGGCGTCTACACGACCGACCCGCGGATCGTGCCGGAAGCGCGGCGCCTGGACACCGTGACCTTCGAGGAAATGCTGGAAATGGCGAGCCTCGGCTCGAAGGTGCTGCAGATCCGCTCGGTCGAATTCGCCGGCAAGTATCAGGTGAAGCTGCGCGTGCTGTCGTCGTTCGAGGATCCGGAGACCACGTCGAAGGGCACGCTCATCACGTACGAGGAAGACGAACATATGGAACAGGCGATCATTTCCGGCATTGCATTCACGCGCGACGAAGCGAAGATCTCGGTGATGGGTGTCGAGGACAAGCCGGGCATCGCGTTCGCGATCCTCGGTCCGATCGCGGCGGCGAACATCGACGTCGACATGATCGTGCAGAACATCGGCGCCTCGGGCCACACGGATTTCTCGTTCACGGTCAATCGCAACGAGTACCAGAAGGCGCTCGACGTGCTGGCCCGCGAGCGCGGCAAGGTCTTCAAGGCGCGCGAAATCATCGGCGACAACCGAACCTGCAAGGTCTCGGTGATCGGCATCGGCATGCGCTCGCACACCGGCATCGCGAGCAAGATGTTCAAGACGCTCGCCGACGAGGGGATCAACATCCAGATGATCTCGACGTCCGAGATCAAGATCTCCGTGGTGATCGACGAGAAATACCTCGAACTCGCCGTGCGCGTGCTGCACCGGGCATTCGAGCTCGACAAGGCGCCGGAGCCTGCCTAAGTAACGGTTTTTACGAAGTTTTTTCGGCGCTTCAATTGACGCGCCAGACCCCGGTCGCTACAATCCCCATCTTGACCGGAGACGTGGCCGAGTGGTCGAAGGCACTCCCCTGCTAAGGGAGCATACGGGCCAAAACCTGTATCCAGGGTTCGAATCCCTGCGTCTCCGCCAGATAAGTATTTGATTGCGCGAATTTTGTTGCCTCCGCAATCAATTCCGTGGCCAAATCGTGGCCAAATCCGACGTTGAGCTTCTCGCGTTCGCGTGACCTATCCGCGCCGTCGATCCACTTCGAGTACACGTGGAAGAGCATGTTCGCGTTGGTGTGGCCAAGCTGGCGCGCGATGTAGGAGGGGTTCGCGCCCGCCATCATCGCGAGCGTGGCAAAGGTGTGCCGCGTCTGATACGGCTCGCGGTAGCGCAAGCCCGCGCGCTTCAGGCAGCGCTGCCAGATTCGGCGCTGCGACTGGATATCGGCCCACGGGGCGCCAGTGGCCGGGTTCCAGAAAATCTCTTGGCCGGCGAGCTGCGTGTGCGTCCGCTGGGCCTCAACGGCGGCCCAGGCGCGATCGCTCAACTCGACATCGCGCACCAGGTAGGTCTTGGTACTGTCCTTCGCCCTGCCCCCCCGCGTCAGAATAGTTGTCGCCCCGATAGAATCCATGAATCTGGGGGCGATGATGAGAGGACGTGGTGGCCCGATACGGAAAGGCATTCAAGGATCGAGCGGTGGCACGATTGCTGCCGCCGGAGAACGCAACGCTGGATGATGTCGCGCGTGAATACGGAGTGGGGGTTGCGATGCTGGAACGGTGGCGGAGCGCGGCACTGGCGGAGCCGAAACGAGAGCGCGCGTGGAGCGCGGCGGCGCGATTGGACGCGGTGGTGACGACGGCGGCGCAATCCAAGGGCCGGTCTGCGCGCGTTGCTTGGTCCCGAAACGCCCTGTAGGCGCGCGTGAAGCGATACGGGATGACTTCGCACTCTTCCATACAGCAACCACGCTCTGCGGCTTGCCTTCGTCGCCCGCGATGGGCAACCAGGAATGGCTAGCTTCCTGCACAACGTGGGACTGATCATCGGGGTGCCGGTCCCGAAAGTCCAGATCGAAAGGTCAGGCAAAACGGGGGGCTTTCGACCTTAGCTTGGTCTCATCATGGTCCGCCTGCGGTTGGCTGCCAACCCGATGGGACGCGCAGGAATGAGGGGTGCGTGTTACCGAGGAGAATCTGCGGAAGGCGCGACGTTGAGCTCGGATGGCAGTTTCACGCCGTTCGCTTTCGCCATCTCCGCCGCGATCTTCTCCAACAGATCGAAACGTTCATGGGCAAGGGTGTGGGCCCACCGGCTCACCTCTTGCTCGATGTCGTCTTGATGCCTGACGTGGCCCAGGTCGAGCCCGATTTGTCGGAACTCCTCGACTTCGGTCGGCGTGAAGCGTACGCGGGCGCCTGATCGAATCATGTTAAGGCGATTTTGCCATGATAATCGGCAGGCGCTTCCCCAAGAAGCGACCCGTGGGTTGATGACCCGCTTCGACCCTCACTTTCAAGTGGTGCCCGAGTATCGACAGAAGTAAAGTACGGGACGGAGCGCCTTTGTGACGATGTGCGGGTGAGGCCCCTGGCGTACCGAATGGATCGCCTCGATGTCGCGTCGCAGGTCTGGCATCACAACACGGTCCCTTGACAGCATAGCCGGAATGCTAGAATATCATGTGGTGATATGGTATGCATACCCGAGCTCCCGATTACGGGCTTGAATTCCTGCTGGCTTTCGATGGTCGTATCCATCATCTCGAAGACGGCTATTGGATCAAGTTCCAAATCGAGCGCGTAAAGGCGGCTAAGGAGCGCCCGCACGGTTTGTCGTACTCGTTCACGCTGCACGCACCGGATGGTACGCGGCTGGTCGGCTTCGACAACGCTCATGGAGTTTCGCCCACGGGCGGCCGGTTCAAACGCAAGCCGCCAGCGAGCGATCATTGGCACCGGACGGAGACCGATCCAGGACGACCGTATCAGTTCAGCAATGCAGAGACCCTGATCGACGACTTTTTCGACGAGGTGGAGCGGGTATTGAGTGAGCGCGGAATTGGGACGAACGTTGTCGACGTGGAAGAAACGCGGAGTTCGAAATGACCAAGTACACGGTTCAAAACTTGCGCTCGTTGCGCGAAGAAATGAAGGCCGTAGCGCGCCGCGAACGGCCTGCCCCGGTAGACGCGGCCAAGCCGAGCGTCAACTCAGTCGACGCTGTAGTTCGCTTGTTGACCCCGGAAAACCGGCAGCTGCTCGCCATCATTCGGGATCGCAAGCCGCAATCGGTTGCGGAGCTCGTGGAGATGAGTGGGCGGGCGCAGCCCAACCTAACCCGCACGCTGGCGAAGATGGAGTCCGCCGGCTTCATAACGATGACGACGGTTGGCCGCCGCAAGGCGCCGACAGTTGCCATGAAGAAGATCGTCGTCGAGATCGATCCCTACTCGGATCATGACCGACTTCAGGTTGCTTAGCATCGCCAATCCGTGGCCAAATCCATGGCCAAATCGGGGGATTTCAGGGGGTCGCACGGGGTTATTTCTTTCCACGCTTGCCTTTGGAGCCCTTGGGCGGGGTACGTTCGAATCCCTGCGTCTCCGCCATTTCACCGCGCTTGACGATCGGGCGCGGCGATTCGACCTCCGACTCAGCGGATCGTCGTCGACCATGCCGACCCTCTTCGGTGCCAGGCTCGCGCAACATGCCTCGCGTGCAGGGCCATCCCTCGCGATGGCGATGCCGGGGCGTGAGATCAGCTATTCGGAGCTGCACCGTAGCGTACGGCATTGTGCCGCCTGGCTGGCCCGCGCCGGGTGCCTGCCCAGGGAAGTGATCGGCATCACCATCGCCGACGAGCCGACTCATTTGGTGGTCAGCCTGGCGTTGTTGCAGCTCGGCATCCCGCAGGTCTGCCTGCCGACGCACGACCCCGAAGTGATGAGGCGACATCTCGCGCAAAGGCTCGCAGTGAGACGCATCGTCGTGACGGATTCGACGTTTGCGCTCTCCGGGACGCAGACACTGTCGTTGGTGCCGGAGATCCTCGACGACCGGGCGATCGATGAATCGCCAGCGGCGGTTGCCGTCGATCCGGACACCCCGGCCATCTACTTTGCGAGCTCGGGCACCACGGGGCAGCCGAAGCTTATCGCGCTGAGCCAGCGGGCACTCGCGTGGCGGGCCGAGGGGATCGCTGATTCCGAGGGATTCGGACCCGAGGAGCCGGTATCCGGAGCCAGGGTGTTCACGCCAGTCTCCGTCGAAGATGCTCCGGCAAAGAGCAAGCGCCTCTATTGCCTCTACCTGGGCATGACGTCCGTTTTCCAGGACCCGACATCGCCGCCACTCTCGCTGCAGGAGCTTTGCGCGAGATTCGACGTGACGAACGTCGAGGTGACCACCCTCCAGGCATTCAGCCTCGTGCTCGATCACTCGGACCCCCGCGGGTTGCCACCGCGCACCACGGTGTATGCGTCTGGCGCCCGTGTGCCCGCGATGGTGCGTCGATCGTTCAGGAACCGTTTCGCACGGCCGCTGTTCGTCCACTACGGCGCGCGGGAATTCGGTCGCATCGCAACCACCTTTCCCCAAGGCCACGACGATGCGCTCGAAACGGTGGGCAGGCCGGTACCCTGGATCGATCTCGAAATCGTCGACCGCGACGGCAGAGCGCTTCCCGCAGGCGAGGTCGGTGAATTGAGAGTCCGGTCCGAGTGCATGACCCACGAATACTGCGGGGACCCGGTGGCGACGTTGCGCCACTTCAAGGATGGTTGGTTCTATCCTGGGGACCTGGGCTCGTTGACGGCTGGCGGCGCACTGTGCATTCACGGCCGCGCGGACGACATGATGAACTTGAACAGCATCAAGATCTTCCCGGCGGAGATTGAGCGCGTACTCGAGGAGCATCCCGCCGTGAAGTGCGCGGCGGCGTTCGCGAAGCTCTCCGCTGCGCATGGCGACATACCTCTCGCCGCCGTCGAATTGCACGAGGCGGCGAACGTCGGCGTCGAACAATTGATGGCCCATGCCCAGGAGCGTCTTGGCGTGCGCGCTCCGCGGAAGATATTCGTGGTGGGCGCGCTCCCCCGAAGTGCTGCAGGCAAGATCGTGAAGCGCGACCTGCTCGATCTCATCGCGTCCGGCCGCTGACGGAATGCATGAAGGACCTGTCACAGCCCCGGCGGGCCATCTTCGAGGCATTGAAAGCCGCCTCGCCGGGCGCGTTCAACGACGAGATGCGCCGCTCGTTCCTGGCCGAGGGATCGAACATCGAGCTTGCCGAGCTCGGGATGGACAGCCTGGCCAAGATGGAGTTCTGCATTGCGATTGAACTCTCGACGGGGGTGACGCTGCTGCCACCGCAGCTCGCCGACCTCGGTTCGACGGATGCGATCGAGCGTTGCATTCGCGAGCAGCTGGGTTAGTTGAAACGGTGCGCGGATGACTGCAGGTGTGCCGTTGCAACGGGTGCGTGGTTCGGACCAGCCGTCGTCGTTGGCCGAACGACTGGATCGTGCGTACCGTATCTATCGACGGCGCCTCGGCCGCTGTCGCACCGAAAATCAGCGGAACCGAATTCATATTGCTCTCGAGAATTACATGACTCCCGCGGAGGTGCAGTTCTTTCGCGCGGCCCTCGCCGGCGAACCGTCGGATTCACCGAGCCGCCGATGGATCGCGAGGCTCGACCGTTTCATGCCGATCAACAAACCCCGAGCGCTCGAGTTCGAGCGACGCGGCCTGTTCAACAGCCTGACGCGCTACACGGCGGACCGTGGATCGCCGGCGGAGAAGACGCTGATCATCGGGTTTTGCGGTCACTTTCACCGGCTGATGTCGCCGATGCCGTGGCTGCTCGACTGTCTGGATCCGACGCTCTTTGACGTCCTCGTCCTGCGCGATTTTTCGCGGCGTTCCTTCACCGCAGGAATTCCCCGATTGGGCGCGGATTTCTTCGCGACGATGGCCAAGCTGCGGGAGATCGCCAGGCCCCGTGCCTACCGCAATGCCATCGCGCTCGGAACCAGCGGCGGCGGTGTCCCCGCACTGCTGGCAGCCATCCTGCTCGGCCTGAGCCGGGGCATCTCGGTTTCCGGACAGGACTTTGGCCGCGTCGCGGCGAAGATAAGAGTTCATGGGCTGGACGACGCGCCGTTCGCGGCGCTGCTAGCGTCGCGACCGCAGCCCTTTCCGGAACTGGTCGTGGTGTGCGGTGGCGAGCACGAGGAAGATACGCAGGCTGCCTCCGCGCTGCACGAGCTCGTGCCATCGCGTCTGTGGATGGTTCCGAATTGCGCGCAGCACGCGGTGCTGATCTGGCACCTGTTGCAAGGACGGCTGCCCGCGTTTCTGGCGGAGATCCTCGGCCAGCGTCTGGAGAGCCGCAGCCCGGCGGTGGCTGGCGATCCTTCTACGCCGCATCGGGCGACCCATTGAGCGCCAGCACGCGGGCGGCGCGCGCATTCCTTCCATCATTGCGGGACGCATGAACAAAACTTCGAAACTGAGTCTTGCGAAGCGGCGACAGATCATCGCAGCGGTGCTCGTCCTGGCCGCGGGCAGCACGGTCGGGATGCTTGCCGCCCAAGCGGCGGACATCGACATGTACCCGAATCGACCGATAAGGTTGGTCGTCCCGTTCGCGGCGGGCTCGCAGATCGATATCGTCGCGCGCTTGGTTGGTGGCAAGATCGCCGAAGTCGTGGGTCAAGCGGTGGTCATCGAGAACATGCCGGGCGCGTCGGGCAACATCGGCAGCGACGCGGTCGCCAAGGCGCCACCGGACGGGTACACCCTGCTGATCACGGGTTCGCTGATCACGCTCTTGCCCAGCACCCTAGGATCAGTCGCCGTGGACCCCGTTACCGCATTTGCGCCGATTGTCAAACTGGGCGAGATACCGATGCTGATCGTCGTGCATCCGTCGCTCAACGTGAATTCGCTCACCGAGCTGATCGCACGGGCGCGGCGGGAACCCGGAAAGATCGCTTATGCGACACTGGGCGTCGGGAGTGTCAATCACCTGACCGCATCGGTCATTGCGCAGAAGGCCGGCGTGGAGATGCTTCACGTCCCATATGCCAACAGCGGGAAGGCGCTCGCGGACGTCCTCGCGGGAGAGGTGCCGGTCTATTTCACATTCCTCGGACCGATCAATGCGCAGTTGCGCAGCGGGCACCTCAAAGCGGTTGCCGTGGCGAGCAACCGACGTATAGCGACCTGGCCCGATATTCCGACGGTCACGGAGCTGGGCTACGGCGAGGCTGCTGCAAGTCCCTGGAACGGTATCCTCGCCCCCGCCGGAACGCCTCCCGAGATCGTTGATCGCCTGTATCGCGAGATCGCGCGCATCGTCCGGCAACCCGATGTGCGCGAACGCCTGGCGCAGATGGGCATGGACGCGCTGGCCACACCGCCCGAACAGTTCAGCGCCGAGATCAAGGAAGCCGCTGCGCGCTGGCCGGCGATCGTCCGGGCTGCCGGCATTCGTCCGCAGTAGGACGAGGCGGAACGAGGCGAGCGGCGATCGCCCAGCATTCGGACGATTTCATCAGCGTAGGCGTGCCGCCGCATCGCGCACCGCCTGCGCGGCGCTTCAAGGCGCGAAACGCCGTCCGCTGTTGACGCCGGCCCGACAGCCGTCGTCGAGCTGCTGCACCCGCGCCTTGACCGCGCCGCGGGTCGCAATCAGCCGGGCGCGATCCTCGACGCTGGGGGCGAGATCGGCCAGAAACGGCGCCATGCAGTAGCAATATTCGCGCACCAGACCTTCCGCGAGCGCGAAGGACACGACACCTTGACCCATTCGCCGGCGCTGATCGTCGATGCAGGCGTCCGCGGCGAGATCGAGCTCGCGCGTCGAGACGCGTGGCGGCGGCGGCACGACGGGAATATCGATGCCGCTGGGCGGGCGAGGCGGCTCCGCGCGTGCCGTCGACGCTCCCGTGCTCGTACCGCGTGGGGGCGCGAGTTCAGGGGCCGATGCGATGCTGCGCGCGATCGCCGGAGCCGGCTCCAGCCGACCCAGCGGTGCGGCGCCGGCAGCAGGAAGCCCCGCCGGTGCCGGTACGCTCGCAAGTGGGGCGATGGCGCGGTCGATACCCGATGGTGATTCGAGACGCGCCAGCGGCCCCCTCGCGGACGCCGCGAGCTCGCCCGATGCTTCGACCTTGGGCAACGTCGCCAATGCTCGACTTGCGCCGGACGGCGCGTCGAGGTGCGCCATCGGCGTCGCATTCGCCACAGCACGGGGGACATCCGCCTTCGGCAGCGCCGTGAGCGCCTTGTCGATGCCAGGCGGCGCGTCGAGGTGCGCGAGCGTGCTCGCCGTCGCGACTTCACGGGGTATTTCTGCCCGCGGCGGCGCGGCCAGCGACTTGTCGAGCGCCGCCGGTCCCTCGATGTGTTGCAGCGGGGTCGCTGCCGCCACTTCGCGCGGAACCTCGGCCTTGGGCAGCGATGTCAACTGCCTGTCGAGCGCTGGGGGGGCATCGATTCGGGATAGCGGCGTGGCGGTCGCGACCTCGCGTGGCACCTCGGCCTTGGGCGAAGCGGCAATCGTCCGGTCGATCGTCGGGGCTTCGATGCGCGCGAGCGGAGCGCCGGCGGCGACCTCGCGTGGAACCTCGGCCTTGGGCGAGGCGGCAATCGTCCGGTCGATCGTCGGGGCTTCGATGCGCGCGAGCGGAGCGCCGGCGGCGACCTCGCGTGGAATTTCGGGCTTGGGCAAGGGGGCGAGCTTTTCGCTCGACGATGGGACTTCGAGACGGCGCAGCGGAGGCGCGTCGGACGACAGTTCGCGCGGATGCTCGGGCCGTGGCAGCGGGGCCAGTGCCCGATCGATCGCGGGTGGCGCGTCGAGGCGGCGCAATGGGGCCGCGTCGGCAACGAGTTCACGTGGGCGCTCGGTTCTGGACGGCGTCGCAAGTTCGCGCTGGATTGTCGGCAATGGATCGAGCCGGCGCATCGGGGGCGCGTCGGCGGCAGGCAGCTCCTGCGGGGGCGCGAGCTTGACCGTTGGCGCGAAGTCTCGGTCGATCTGCGATGGAGGCTCGAGTCGCGCAAGTTCCTGCGCCACGACGGTTGCCGGCTCGGGCGTCGCCGTGCGCGGAGGCGTGGTCGCGTCCGCGGCCGACGAGGCCGGTGATTCGGCCGCGCGACCCGGGCGCGCGGAGGACGGTCGGGTGGTTGCTTCCGGGGCGGTCGTTGGCGGGGCACCGGTGGCCTTTTGCACCGTTGCCGCCGCCTGCAACACGACCTTCAACAGCGTGGTGCGCGCGCCTTGGGGCGAACCCGCCATCATCAGCGCAGCCTCGCGCAGCAGTAGAAGCGCGAGCACGTGCACCAGGATCGACAACACGACGAATTGCACGAGCGACGGCCGCTCGCCGGTCGGTGACGCGGTCAGCAGATGGCGATACGCGCGGACGACGAGCGAACCCGACCGACGCCGATGCCGCGCGGGGGATGTGACCCGCGTGGAGGGGGAGGGCAACGTTCCGGCGTTCGTCAACCGCGCGCTTTCGTGTGTGTTGCCGCGTTGGAAGGAGCCGCGCCATCGACCGCGGAGCACGGCGCGGCCCGAACAGCATGCCACGCGCCGTCGCCACACACTCCGCCGCCGCGCCCTGCCGGGCATCCGCGACGCGACAATCGCGCAATTATAGTCGCGCGCGGGAGCCGGGGAATTCCTTCGCGCTGGCGCAGCGCGTTCGTCGAGGTTCCGACCGGCTCGTCCCGTTGCCGTGATAATGCGCAACCTGTACGCTCGAACACGGTGCCCGACGCCGCAACGCGATGACCGCCCGACCCGATCCCGACGCAATGCTCGGTGCCTGCGCACCCGCACGGGACCTTGCCTACGCCGATCAGGCGTTTGCGCGGGCATCCGGCGCGCCGGCGCGCCCGGGGAACGCGATTCGCCTCCTGTACGACGCGGCCGAAAACTACCCCGCATGGCTCGATGCCATTCGCGGCGCCGAGCGGGTGGTGCTGTTCGAGAGTTACATGGTCGAGGACGACGAAGTGGGCCGCGAGTTTGCCGACGCGCTCGCGGGGCGCGCGCGCGCAGGCGTCCGCGTATGCGTCGTTTACGACTGGCTCGGCTCGCATGGCGCCGATCAACTCTGGAAAACACTGCGCGCGTCCGGCGCGCAGGTGCAGGGCTTCAACCCTCCGCGCTGGCGGCGTCCGCTGGGCTGGATATCGCGCGACCATCGCAAGACGATCGCCATCGATGGCCGGGCGGGTTTTGTCAGCGGGCTTTGCGTCAGCGCGAAATGGCGGGGAAATCCGGGACGCCGCCTGGAGCCGTGGCGCGACACCGGCGTGGAAATCCGCGGCCCGGCGGTGGCCGATCTCGAGCGCGCATTCGCCCAGGTCTGGATCGCGTCCGGCGGCGAACCGCTGGCCGATGAACTGCTCACGTCCGCGGAAGCGATCGCGCCAGTCGGTGACGCGACGTTGCGCGTCGTCGCCGGTCTTCCCGACGGCACGGGAACCTACCGGCTCGACCTCGCAATCGCCTCGCTGGCGCGGCAGCGGCTGTGGCTCACCGACGCGTACTTCGTCGGCACCTCCGCCTACGTTCAGTCGCTCGCGGCGGCGGCGCGCGATGGTGTCGACGTGCGGCTCCTCGTGCCGGGAGCCAGCGACATTCCCGCGGTGTCGCCGCTTTCGCGCGCCGGTTATCGCCCGTTGCTCGAAGCAGGTGTACGGGTGTTCGAGTGGAACGGCACGATGCTGCATGCGAAGACTTCCGTCGCCGACGGCCTGTGGACACGCGTCGGGTCGACCAACCTCAACATCGCGAGCTGGATGCAGAACTACGAGCTCGACGTGGCGATCGAGGATGCGGCGACCGGCGAGGCGATGCTGGCCCGCTATGAAACGGATCTCGGCCGCGCCACCGAGGTCGTCCTCACGCGCCGCAACCGCGTCCAGCGTGTGGCCGAAACAGCGCCGGAACTGCAGGCGCGTCGTGCAATGTCCGGAAGCGCCAATCGCGCCGCGGCCGGCGCGGTCAGCGTCGGCAGTGCGCTGGGCGCGGCGCTGACGAATCGTCGTGCGCTGGGTGCGGCCGAATCCAGTGTGCTGGCCAAGGTCGGCATCGCGGCGCTCGTCGTCGCCGCGGTCGCTGCCCTTTGGCCGCGCTTCGTCGCCTGGCCGCTTGCTGTCGTTGGCGGATGGCTCGGAATCGCGTGGCTGGTGCGCGCGGCTGAGCTCAAGCACGAAGCTTCCCGCAAACGCGCAGCTTCGTTCCCCGGGGAAGCCGAACGCGGGCCCGGTGGCAGGGACGACGGCTGATCTGATATACTTTTCTTTTATGCGCCCGTAGCTCAGTTGGATTAGAGTACCTGGCTACGAACCAGGGGGTCGTGGGTTCAAATCCTGCCGGGCGCGCCATATAATCAAGGGCTTGCAGCGATGCAGGCCCTTTTACTTGGGCCTTGGGTAGCGCGGGGGTAGCAGAAAAGCCCATTTCGCGGCCTTGGTGGCATCGCTGCGCCGTCGATTGCTACCGTATAGGGGGCCAAATGAAACGGATGGTTGTGGCTGCGATTCTCGCCAGCGCGTCGGCGATCTGTCACGGGGCGGACCTCGACTACCAATGCGTTATTACCGAAGAGCTACACCTTGAGGCGGACGGTGCGCTGAAACGCTTCGCCAATCCGATCAACATTGGGGAGCGATTCGCCGTTGATCGGGATACCGGGCGCGTGACCGGCGGTCCGTTTATGCGCTCCGCGATCACTCAAATCACACTCGTAGATCGCGGCGGGAATGCGACTGCGTTCAAGGCGATCTATACGCAGCTCGGGGATGTCGAAGTCCTGCAGGTGAAAGAGTTTGCTCCGGGGAACGCCAAGCCATTTATCGCTTTGACGCTCTTGGCGGTCTTGGCGGGAGTTTGCACCTAGGCCGTTGCGCCTAACCGGCCAAATTCGCCCTTCTTGGCCTCGGCCTCGCGGGACTCAGTTTCTCGCGCCACAAGCAGTAACTGATTGCGCGCCCGCACAGGCCCCGCTCCGGCGGGGCTTGTTGCATCTGGCATCAGTCGGCGACATCGACGAGATGCGTGATCGGGCGCGCAGTCCCTGCGAGGTGGTCTGAGCGCCGTGCGGTTGTGCCGACGGGAAGGACCGCGTTCGACCCTGAGCCGTCTCTGGCCCCGGCGGAAGGCGGACAATCGAAAACGCAACAGCCGACGCTCGGAATCGATCTACACGCGTCGATGGGCGCTGCATAAAGCAGTCGTTCACCGTATTGGCGTTCAGCTGCAGGCGCCAGAGGGAGGTCCGAATGGCGCAGTCGCTGCGCTGGTTCATCGCCATCCTCGAGGACCCGCGGAGCAAACGGAACGAGGTCACTTCACCAGTGTCACCGGCACATCGACAAGGTGCAACACCTTCGTCGCGATCGAGCCCATCAGCAAGCCGGAGATGGCCCCGACGGCGCCGGAGCCAAGGCCGCGCGTGCCCATGATGACCTGGTTGCAGTACAGGTCGCGCACGTAGCGGGCAATCGTCTGCGCCACGTCACCGACTTCGACGTGCGACGTGTACGCGATGCCCGCCTCGTGGAGCCGGGCGCGGGCGGGTTCCAAGGCCGTTTCGCCTAGTTCCTGGTAGAACTTGTCGATCAGGTCCTGGCTGAGATGATTCTTGACGATCGCCGAATTGATCGGCGGCTGAACGTTCAGCAGATGCACCATCGCCGGCTGCCCATAGGCGAGCTGACGGCAGGCGGCATCCACCGCGCGCGTCGAATTGTCAGAACCATCGACCGGAATCAACACGCACGTCATGACGATCTCCTCTTGCTCGCTCAATGACTGGCTACACTCACACCCTTGCGGCATCCCCTTCGAGGGTGTCACAAAGCCAGTGTGGCGCCGGGCCGAGCAGGCCGGATTGACGGGCGACAAACCCCGCGTGGCTCGAGCGTCAGCGCGCTGCGATGGGGCCGATGCCATCGGGTGGAAGGATAGGCCATCCAACGACCCAAGTTGGGGTATTTCGGGCGGGGAGGTGTTGGTCAACCGGCGATGGAGTAGCGCTGCGTGCACCCGGCTGTCACTCATCCGAACGACTAACCACACACACAGTCAACAGGGCGCGTTTCATGGCGCGTAGAACGTGCCAAGGGCGATTCAATCCGGGCGGGATAGGTCAAACGCAGGTCCGGCCTTCGTGCGTGCGCTATGCGTTGAGCTGGCGTGGTCGGCGGCACTGCCGGCGAGTATCGCGCCCGCGCGGTCCTTTGCGCTACATCAATGGCGAGGGCATCGAGTTGTGGCGAGGCAGCGCAGAATAATCCAATGGACCGCGCCCTGCATTCCGTCGCAGCCGCGCTCGCCGAACTGGACGATGCCGAGTTGCACGCGCTAATCGCTGCCACAAACCGAGTCACGCAGACGGCGCCGCGGTTGTTGGCGTGGATCGCGGGTGCGTGCGATTGGGAACTGCGTCGCCGAGAAGGAATCGACTACCCGCTGCAACCGCCCGAGGCCGCGATCCCACCCGCGCAAAGAACGGCATGCATTGACGAAGCAATCGATCTGCGTGCGATGTTCGCGCAGGGCCTTCACGGGGAACATGCGCTCTTCGACGCGCTGGCGGAACTGCTTACCCGCGGCGAGCGGAAACATCAGCAGCGGAATCGGACCGCGTAGGTCGCGCGTGCGCGCCATAAGGGCTCTCTACTCGGAATTCTTGGCGCCATCGGAGCAGTGCTGTATCGGCGATACACCGTCTCCCTTGACCCGGCGTTCCTGTCGGCGGACTGGAAAACCGTAGCCAACGACGGCCTGATCTACGCCGCAGGGGGCTTTGTCGTCGGGTGGGTTATAGGCTTCGCGTTTAGCAAGATCGGACGCGACGCCCATCTCATATGACGCGATGGATGCCAGCCTGCAGCCGATTGTCGCCGCGCTCGCCGAACTCGGCGACGATGAGTTATCCGCGCAGATCACCACCGCGAACAGCGGACCGCAGATGGCGCCGGGCCTGTTGGCGTGGATCGAGCACCGCTGGCGCGGTTCGTCTTCACGGGCTTCGTCGGTACCAAAGAACGGCCAGCATGCAGTCGTTGGCATAGGCAGGCAGCTTGCCGTCGTGCTGCTCGACGGTGGCGCCAATTCGTCGCGGCCGCCGGCCAAAGCCTGATTGACGATTCGGCCGGGGCGAACGGCCGCTTAGGCGTCAGTCAGTCTCTTCCGGAGCGGCGATTCCTTGCCGCGACTCAGCGGCGGCGCGTTATCGCCGTCCGCTGCATCCGCTTGCTCGCGCAAGAGCCCTGCAACGGTTCAATTGTAAAGGAGGCCGTTGGCTTTTTGCGTGCCAAATTGGAACCAATTTGTGCTTGCCAGCTTTATTATTGAGCCACACCATATCAGGCGAACGCTTTCAACAACAAAAAACCATGCACGAACCATGAAGTTATTTACCGGATTGAAAAAACTCAGGGAGTTCGAAAGGCTGCAACTACCTTTCCTGAAGTCCGTTATAGATTTCGATATCATCATCGAGATCGGATATGCGGAAGAGCAGGGGCAACCATTAACGCTGAAACAGCTCTTTCTATTGGAATTCGGTTCGCGCACGACGGTACGCCGCAAATTGGCCAAGCTCATTGAGCAAGGAATCGTCATCCGACGCAAACATGCGAACGATAATCGCGCCAGCCTCCTGATCGTTTCCCCTTCCGGTGTCAAAGTGCTGCGCAAGTATGGTGGCCTACTTGCATCTATTTCCGCGTTGCACTTTAAATAGGTTGCGGAAAATCTGGCTGCCGGGGCGAGCAGACAAGTCGTCGAAACAGCACGTGCGTAAGGAAGAGATCTTTTGGGGTCACTCTTCGTCGTTGCGCCGCGCTCTTGACGTTGACCCTATCGGCATCCGTTGGTGAGGTACGGAGATGCCCGCTATGTCTGCACCGCACAGCCCCCACCAGAATCATCTGCTCGATGCTCTACCGGCCGACGACTATAGGCGGGTCGCATCGGATTTGGAACTGATACCGATGAACCTCGGTGACGTGCTATATGAGTCCGGGGCCAAGTTGCAGTACGTCTATTTCCCCACGACATGCATTATTTCTCTGCTGTACGTGATGGAGGATGGCGCATCGGCCGAGATCGCGATCGTGGGCAACGAAGGCATACTCGGCATATCGCTGTTCATGGGTGGCAATACCACGCCCAACCGCGCCGTCGTGCAAAGCGCGGGACACGCTTTCCGACTCAAGGCCGAATTGCTCAAGAACGAGTTTGGGCGATTCGGCCCGACGATGCGTGTCCTGCTGCGTTACACCCAGGCGCTGATCACTCAAATGGCGCAAACGGCGGTATGCAATCGACACCATTCGGTCGATCAGCAATTGTGCCGCTGGTTATTGCTAAGCTTGGATCGCTTGGGATCGAACGAACTCTCCATGACGCAGGAATTGATCGCCAACATGCTGGGCGTGCGCCGCGAAGGTGTTACCGAGGCCGCCGGGAAGTTGCAGGATGCTGGGTTGATTCGTTACCACCGGGGCCAAATCACGGTGCTCGATCGCCCCGGTCTCGAGGAGCGATCATGTGAGTGCTATCAAGTAGTCAAGACGGAATTCGACCGTCTCCTCCCCTACGATTCCTGAGTTTTTGGTTGAGCAGGAAGCTGCCGCGTGTCAATAGCACTGATCACGCATTCCCTGCATCACATCCAGCCGCTGGCCTATGGGGCGATCCTTTGGGATATCCACGCAAATTGGGAACAGACGCTGACCGGCTTCAGATGGCGAATGAACCATTGCGCCGTTCAGGACCTTCGACCTCGCCCGGATCTGCCACAGGACGAGATCTCGCAACACTGCGCGTGTCGAAGGGGCCCGTGCGCGGGCGGTCTTGGGGGCCTGGCGATGTGCGCGAACGGCCGCTTCCCGGCACGTTGAGCACCTATGCGCGACGGCCGCTTGTGGC
>CAWJLG010000007.1:0-345134 GCA_963843595.1 uncultured beta proteobacterium
ACCCTGGGTAATTTTCAGCGCGCGCTACCTCATGCAATCGGGTTCGGTTGTTCGCGCGCCAACACATATCGGCGATCCGGCGCCTGGGCGATCGCGTGTGACAGAATCGCCGCCATGGCCCCCGATGACATCACGCGTCAACTCGACAACCCCGTGTGGTCGTGCCTCACTACGCGGCATGCACATCTCGCGCGCGGCGGGGCGCTCGCGCGCCGCTACCCGGCCGCCGTCTCGCCGATCGCGGGTCTGCCGGGCGCCGGGCCGGCGAACGTCGCCGCGCTGGAAACACTGGTCGCGGTGGGCGACGACATGGGAACCGCCGGGCCGTTCGTCCCGGTGCTGCCGGCGAACTGGGAAACGCTGCACGAATCGCGAATCACCCAGATGATCCGCACGGACCGGTTGCCGCTGCCGGAAGCCGGCGCCGAAGCGTCGATTCTCGGTGCCGCCGACGTCGCGGACATGCTGGCACTGGTCGAACTCACCCAACCGGGCCCGTTTCGGTCGCGGACGATCGAGCTCGGAACCTATCTCGGGATTCGTGAAGGCGGGCGGCTGGTGGCGATGGCCGGCGAGCGGATGTGGGTCGGCGACTGCCGCGAGGTGAGCGCCGTCTGCACGCATCCCGACACGCAGGGGCGCGGCTACGCGCGGGCGCTGATGAGCCGGGTGATCAACCGGATGCTGCGCGCGGGTCAGACCCCGTTCCTGCACGTCGAGAGCGGCAACACGCGGGCGATCGACATCTACCTTGCGCTCGGCTTCGTCCGCCGCGCGGAATTTCCGCTGCTGTACGCAAAGCGGACGGGATAGCGCTGCGGCGGTCGGGTAGGCGCGGCCGCGGTTCCGCGTGGACTGGTAATGCGGCGGATTCGCGCTAGACTCCGGCGGATTTGTGTGGCGGGCCACACGCATCGTGCGCGGTGCACAAGCGAGGAGGACAATCATGGCAACACCGACGGTCGCTCGCGGCAGCTCGTCGGCCGAGCACCGCTTCTATGTCGGAATGGCGCTCGCGCTCCTGGCGGCCGTCGTCGTCGGCTTCTCGCGCAGTTTCTTCCTGCGGCCGCTGTTCCCGGACTGGCCGTCGCCGTCCGAGGCGATTTTCTATGTGCACGGCACGGTGTTCACCGCCTGGATCGTGCTCCTGATCACCCAGGCGACACTTGTCGCGCGTGGACGGACCGACCTGCATCGCATGGTCGGTCGCTTCGGCGTCGTGCTGGCCACGGCCATGGTGGTTCTGGGGACGCTCGGGGCGCTGATCGCGGCGAGGCGCACCACCGGTTATGTCGGCGTGCCCGTTCCCCCGCTGCAGTTCCTCGCCATCCCGCTGTTCGACATGGTCCTGTTCCCGCTGTTCGTGGGGCTCGCCATCGCGCGGCGACACGACACGCAGAGCCACAAGCGCTGGATGCTGCTCGCGACGGTCGAGCTGATCACCGCGGCGATCGCGCGCTGGCCAGGCGTGCTCGACTACGGCCCGCCGGCCTTCTTCGGTCTGACCGACCTGTTCCTGGTGCCGCTGGTGATCTGGGATTTGCGCACCCGCGGCCGGCTGCATCCGGTGACCTTGTGGGGTGGCCTGCTGCTCATCGTCTCGCAGCCCCTGAGGCTCGTCGTTTCGGGCACCGAGGGCTGGCTGGCGTTTGCACGGTGGGCGACCGGGCTGCTCGGCTAGGGGCCCGCGATGTAGTACCTGAACGTCGAGGGCCGTCCGCGATGCCACGCCTGCTGCGACCCGGTGCGGCCCGAGACCCTCCGCAGCCCACCGTGGCTCGCCCTCCGCGGGACGCCTTGGAGTGATCGCGTGCGGCCGACATTCTGCAACACGAAGCGAACGATGTTCGAGCGCCTCTGACGTCAGCCGCCGATTGCGTCTCCGGCGAGCCAGGCGCGCCCCTTCGCGTACAGCGCCCGCACCTCGGGGCCCTTGAGTCCGGGCATGTCGCGTTTCACCGCGTAGCCGATCCTCGTCTGCGCATACGCGAGGTGGCGGTATCCCTCGGGAAATTGCGCGAGCAGTGCCTCGTCCAACGGCGGGGCTGCAGCCGGCGGGATCGGGTCGAGCCGGTCCTTCTCGTAGATCGGCTGGCGCAGCACGATCGCCCAGCGCGCGCTGCGCTGCTCGAAGAAGTCGTAGAAGCGGCCCGTGCACACGATGTCGCACGGCACGCCGTCGACGGTCGCGCGCTGCGAGATCGTCATCTTGGTCTGGCTGATCGCGCGCGCGCCGGCGAGGTCGATCGACATGCCGCCGAGGAAGTGGAGAATGCTGACGCCGCGCTCCCAGCCTTCCTTGCTGACGCGGATGAAGTCGCGTGCAGGTCCCTGGAACCACGTGGCCATCATCACGCCGTCGTCGTGCCAGACCCCTTGGAAGCGGTCCCAGTCGCCGGCGTCGCGCCACACGGCCCAGTTTTCGACGACGTCGCGGATCCGGAGGCGTTCGAGCATTTCATCGTCCATCGGCAATTCCTGTCGAGAGTGGAAAAATCGGGTGCCGTCACATGCGCGAGGATGACTGGCTTTCGGCAACGGTGCCAGCGCATTCCGTTCCGCAGCGGCGAACGCATTTCGGACCGATCGATCGGCGGCACAATGCGCCGCTTCTTCGCCGAACCTTCGTGGGAGAATGCGATCGATCGCTGCATGCGAAGGGGAGCGCCATGGAGAGGAGCGAGGAGCGGCGGTACGAGGGCTTGAGCCCGTTCGAGCTCAAGAACAAGCTGGTCGAGCTCGCCAAGCACCGCGGCGAGCGGATGATGCTCAACGCCGGACGCGGCAACCCGAACTGGGTCGCGCTCGAACCGCGCGCGGCGTTCTTCCTGCTGGGCGAGTTTGCCGTGGCCCAGGCGCGACGAGTTGCGCTCGGCCCCGACTTTGGCGGCCTGCCGAAGAAGCGCGGCGTTGCCGAGCGCCTGCGCGCCTTCCTCGCCGAACGTGCCGCCGTCCCGGGCAGCGGGCTCCTCGCGCGGGGAATCGAGTATGCGCGGGACGTGCACGGGTTCGATCCGGATCTCCTCATCGGCGAATGGGTGGACGGTGTCCTCGGCGATCACTATCCGCTGCCCGTCCGGATGCTCACGCACGCGGAAGCCCTGGTGCGTGCACATCTCGTGGTGGAGCTATTCGGCGGCGATGCCACGCGCGGCCGGTTCGACCTCTTCGCGGTCGAAGGCGCGAGTGCGGGCATCACCTACGTGTTCCAGTCGCTCGTTCACTCGCGACTCCTCGCGCCGGGCGACACCATCGCAGTTGGGGTGCCGATCTTCACGCCGTATCTCGAGGTGCCGCGCCTGCCCGAGTACCGCTTCGCGCTGGTGGAGGTCGCGCAGGACGAAAAGGCCGGCTGGAGCTACCCGGCAGCGCAGATCGACAAGCTCTCCGATCCGCGGGTGAAGGCGTTCCTCGCCGTGAATCCGTCGAACCCCACGGCCGTCGCAATGGATCCGGCGACGGTCGCGCGCATCGGACAGATCGTGCGCGATCGGCCCGACCTCATCGTGATCACCGACGACGTCTATGCATCGTTCGTCGACGGCTTCCGGTCGCTCGCCGCGGTGGCCCCGAAGAACACGATCGTCCTCTATTCGTTCTCGAAATACTGGGGTGCGACCGGTCTGCGGCTTGGCATCGTCGGCCTGCACGAGTCGAATGCCTTCGATGCGCGCCTCGCCGTGGCGTCCGGGGAAGTGCTGGCGTCGGCCCGCGTCCGCTACGGCGCCGTCTCGACGGTGCCCGAACGGTTCAAGCTCATTGACCGGATGGTGGCCGACAGCCGCGCCATCGGGCTGAACCACACGGCCGGGCTGTCCACGCCGCAACAGATTCAGATGACGCTTTTCGCGCTCGACGGCCTGCTCGATGCCGCCGAAGGACGCAAAGGCGTTGCGCGGTCCATCGTTCGTTCCCGCTTCGAGCGGCTCTATAGGGGCGCGGAGCTCTCGCCTCCCGACGATCCGCTGCTCACGCACTACTACGCGTCGCTCGACATACCCGCACTTGCGCGGTCGCGTTTCGGGGACGCATTTGCCGACTGGTTGTTGGCGAGCTTCGAGCCGATCGACTTCGTCGTCCGGCTGGCCGAGGAGCGCAGCATCGTGCTGCTGGACGGTGGCGGATTCGATGCGCCGAAGATGTCAGTGCGCGTCTCGCTTGCCAACCTGCCCGACGAGGCCTACGAGCCCATCGGCCGGGGAATCGCCGGCCTGCTCGCCGAATACCATACGCGCTGGCGCGCGGGCCAGGCGGACCGTGGCTGAACATGGCGAAGCCGTGCTCGCGCTTTCCTTGATCGCGGGCAGGGCCGTCGCCCATGCCCGGTGCGGCGAGGCCGGCCCCTGCATGATTGTCCCGCAATTCCGTCAATCGCTGCCTTGGTGCAGCACCAATTGGCGCGACACCGGATCGTAGCGCAGCGACACGTCCTTCCGGATGCGGATGAGGTCGATCTGGCCGATCTGATCGTCCGGAACGTCGGACAGGTCGATCGCGACGGGGCGGCCCGTGGGCGTGGTGAGCGCGTTGCGGTCGAACACGAGCCCGCGCTCGAATCCGGTGCCGGCTTGTGCCGAGATCCAGACCGCGATGCTGTTTGCGTTCATCGGGGTGCCGGGATCGACGCCGCGATCCGCGCGGTTCTTCATCACCGCATTGACGGCGATCTTCGGGTACACGTTGGTGGGCTCCTCATTGATCACTGCAGCTTCGACGCCCACCAGAATGGAGCGCGAGCCCGGCAGCGCCCAGGCTTCGGCAGCCGCGCCGAACGCCCACTGATGCACGCCGGGGCCGTTCTGGGCGGTGAGTTGCGCTGCCACCGTGAAGTCCTGCAGGATTTCGCTCGAACCACCGCTGCGCCGCAGCGATCCCGCAAAGCCCCAGGCGATACCGGGCTGCGCGGGCTCCCATACCGAAATGAACGACTGCGCTTCTGCACGTGCCGCCGGCAACAGCGCGACCGTGGCGAACAGCACCGAAATCAAGATGCGCTTCATGGGTGGCTCTCCTGAATGCACACGATGGCCAACGTCGGGAGCGGCATCGCGAAGCCGCTCCGCCGCTGCGTCAGGCAAGGACGCGACGGCGACGCGGGCGGGAAGGGCCGGGCACGCGCGGCCGATGAGGAAAGGGGTGGGGGGCGCATGAAAATGTCCCGCTGTGATCGCAGATCAGTTGCCCGGTGTCGACCGGGATCGAGGATCTTGCTCAACGGTTCTCATTTGGCGCTCGCGGCGCGGACCACGATTTGCGGTGCATCAACCCGAATGCCGAACCCGGAAGGAGGAGCACGACGTCATACTTCCCCAACGGGAGGTGAATCACAAGGGGGAAGGGGCGCGCGTCATGCCACACCGCCCCAGTACGCGTCCACCTGCGCCTGGATCTCGGCGAGGATCCCGTCATTGCGCTGCGGCGCGAAGAGGTGCGCGAAGCGACCCTGGCGCGCGAGGTACTCGTCGACGGGAACGCGCGGGTGCGGGATCTTGGTGTGGACCACGGCGCCGTCGACGTATTCCTTCAGCGGGAACATGCCGGTCCTGACCGCGAGCCGGCCGATGTCGACCGTGTCCTGCGGTTCGAAGTCCCAGCCGGTCGGGCAGGGTGCCAGCGCGTGAATGAGGCGCGGGCCTTTGAGACTCAGCGCTCGCTCGATCTTCTTCGCGAGATCCAGCGGCTCCGCGCCGACTACCGTCGCGACGTAGGCCGGCCGGTGCGCGGTCCAGATCGCGAAGAGGTCCTTCTTCCAGCGGCGGTAGCCGAGTGTCCCGACATCGGTCGCAGTGCGCGCGGCGTGCGGCGTCGCGCCCGAGGTCTGCTGCCCGGTGTTGCCGTAGCCCTCGTTGTCGTAGCACAGATAGAGGAAGTCCAGTCCGCGCTCGATCGCCGCGGAAGTCGCCGACAGCCCCATCCCGAAGGACGAGCCGTCTCCCGCGAGCACCACCGCGGTCATGTCCTCCTCCGGCGCGATGCGCCCCTTGCGGACCAGGATGTCGAGCGCGTCGCGCACGCCCTGCGCGCCCGCGGGCGCGGAGGCCATCGAGGTGTACATCCAGCCGCCGCGGAAGGGCGTGAACGGGTACGTCGAGAGCAGCGTCATGCATCCCGCGGCATTCACGAACACCGACTTCCCGCCGATCAGGTCATAGATCTGGTGGAGCGCCTCGAGCCCGCCGCAGCCGGCGCACATCGCGGTCCCCGTGCCGAGCAGATGCGTGGAAGGCAGATCCTTCATGCTCCTGATCAGAGCCTCGCTCATGGGTCCCTCCTTGGCGCTGCGCGCCGTCCCCCCGAGGGGGACCCATTCGCGCTTGGGGCGGCCCGGCACGCTCATGGGCGCCCTCCGATCTCGCGGCGCTCGGCACCCGCGATCGCCTGGAGCTTGCGCAGCTCGCGCAACTCGCCTGCGGTATAGAGGAGTCGCGGCCCGGGCGCGACGCCCTCGTCGGCCGCCTGACGTGCAACTTTTGCCATCTCGTAGAACTCTTCGGGCGCAATGTCGCGCCCGCCGAGCGCGCCGATGAACGACACGAGCAGCGGCGCACCCGGGCGTCCGTACAGCGCCGAGGCGAGTTCGGCATACAGCACGCCGCCCTTGCCCATCGACAGGTTCTGATCGACCACGATCACGGCGCGTTTGCCGAGCACCCGTTGCCGCAGCGCGTCCTCCGGGTACGGACGCAGCAGGCGCGGCCGCACCAGTCCGATTTTCCAACCCGCCTCGCGCAGACGGTCGACCGCGTCCTTCGCCTTGGTCGCGAACGAGCCGATCATGAAAAACACGATCTCGGCGTCCTCGGCGCGATAGTCCTCGACCGCCGGCCAGCGCCGGCCGAAGGCCTCGGCGAAGGCGTCGGCGGCCTCTTCGTAGGCCGGCAACGCCGCGAGCGCGGCAAGGTGCGCCTCGTAGCGAAAGTACGAATACGGTGCGCCCCCGAGCACCGCGACCGCCTGGCTGATCGGGCGGGACGCGCGGAACTCGATGTCGTGCGCGCGGAATGGCGGCAGGAAGCGGCGCACCGCGTCGGGACCCGGCAGCAGGACCGGCTCGCGGGTGAAGGAGAGATAGAAGCCATCCTCGTTCACGATCACCGGGAGCCGCACGCGCGGGTCCTCGCCCAGCCGGTATGCGATGAGAATGCTGTCGAGCACCTCCTGGCACGTCGCGCAGTGGATCTGCAGGAATCCGGCGTCGCGCGCGCCGAGGACGTCGGTGTGGTCGGGTTCGAGGGTGACCGGTGTCGCGAGCGCGCGCGAGACGTTCACCAGCACGAACGGCGCCCGCCAGCCGGCCACCGTGTAGATCATTTCCATGCCGTACAGCAGCCCCTGGCTGGAGGTGGCGGTGAACACCCGCACGCCCGTTGCCGCCGCCGCCGCTGCGGCCGTAATCATCGAGTGCTCGGACTCGAGCGTGACGACCTTCGCGTCCATCTCGCCGTGCTCGCACCAGCGCGCGAGCGTCTCGATGATCTCGGTCTGCGGCGTGATCGGGAACGCCGGAACGTAATCGGCCTCGGCGAGCCGAGCGCCCCACGCCGCGGCGCCGTTGCCGGTGAGGAGCACGCGGTTCATCGGGCAACCTCCGACTTCGCCGCGCCCACGGGAACCGCGCGAATCGCATGTGGAGGGCACACGGCGACACACACCAGGCAGCCCTTGCAATGATCGAGATCGATGCGCGGGGTGTGGTCGGGCTCGACCTTGATCGCGCCGTCGGGGCAGAGGGTGCTGCAGATCCACGAGCAACGGTTGCAGCGCTCGTAGTCGATCACCGGCGTGTGCGTGCGCCACGTGCCGGTGTTCGCAAGTTCGCTGGTGAGCGCGGCGCGAATGTCCGGCGCCGCCACGGCAGCGTCCTCGAGGGGCAGCTCGACCCATTCCGGCGCGCGGTAGCTTTGCGCGCCGATTTCGGCGCCGGCCTTGACCAAGCCGGCATGCGGCGCCATCGCGTCGAAGGCTGCGAGCGCGTGCTCGAGGCCGGTGACGAGTGCTGCGGACCCTAACTTCGCGAGCTCTTCCTGCAGCGCGCGCGCGAGGGTCTCGCGCCGGATGACCCCCACGAGTCGTGCCGCCGCGCCGGCACAGCTCGCGCCGACGTGCGGAACCTCGCCGCGGTCGGTCGCCTGCGTGGCAACCGGCAGCGTGAGCACCGGCCCGGGCACGTTGAGACGGTGCTGCCATATCTCCGGCGGAAGGGCACTGCAGATCAGCAGGACGGTGCGTTCCGAGACCGCCCTGCAGCACGCCTGCGGCCGGGACCGGCACGAGCGTCTCGTCGGCGACGATCGCGAGGTCCGGACGGGTGATCACGCCGCGCTCCATGATCGGCGCGTGAGCCGCCCGGACGTAGGCGAAGATCGGCGCGCCGCGCCGTTCCGCGCCGTAACGCGGCGCGTCCTGGACCTCGTAGCCTTCGCGGAAGAAGGCCGTGCCGAGAACCTGGCTTGCCGTTTTCACGCCCTGGCCGCCACGGCCATGGAAGCGGATGCGGTACATGCGCGCGCCCTCGTGCGCTCACATGATGCGGAAGCGCCGCGTCGCCATCGCCGCTCGCACGCGCTCGGTGGCAAGCGCGATCGCCGCATCGCGCGGCAGCATCCGTTGCTGTTTCGCGACGGCGAGCACCGCTTCGGTGTTCGCGCGGACCTTCTCTTCGATCGCCTGGAATGCCGCCGTCTGCGTCGCGCCGGCATACTCCATCGCCGCGCAGATCACGCCGCCCGCGTTCGCGATGAAGTCGGGCACGACGAGGACGCCCCGGTCGTGCAGGATCCTTTCCGCACCCGGGGTGAATGGGATATTGGCGCCCTGGAGCACGAGCTTCGTCTTGAGCCGGCTGACGTTGTCCTCGCGGACCACGTCGGGACGGGCGGCGGGAATCCAGACGTCGCACTCGACGTCGAGCACGCGCTCGCGCTCGATCTTGCGGCCGTCCGGATAGTCACCGACCGGCCGGCCGTCAGCCTTCAGGCGTGCGAGCGCCGCCACGTCGATGCCCCGCTCATTGACGATCGCGCCCTGCGAGTCGGAGGCCGCGACGAGGACCGCACCGCGTGTCGCGAGAAACCGCGCCGCGTGGCGGCCGACCGCGCCGAAACCCTGGATCGCCACGCGCGCGCCGTCGAGCGCAAGACCCAGATGGCGCGCGGCGACGTCGGCGGCGTGGAGGAGGCCCCAGCCGGTCGCGCCGATCTCGTCGAGCGGGATGCCGCCCAGCGCGGCGGGCAATCCGACTGCACGCCCGATCTCGTCCTGCACCCACGCCATGCAGGTCTCGTCGGTCCCCATGTCGGGTCCGAAGATGTAGTCGCGCTCGTTGGCGAGCGCGTGCGCGAACGCGCGGATCAGCCGCTCCTTGTGCTCGCGCGGCATGCGCGGATCGCCCCACAGCACCGACTTCCCGCCGCCGTGCGCGAGGCCGGCCGCGGAATTCTTCATCGTCATCGCACGCGCGAGACGGAAGCATTCCTCGGTGGAAACGTCCGTTGCCATGCGCAGCCCGCCGATCGACGGGCCGCGCGCGACGTTGTCCACGACCAGTACCGCCTTCAGCCCGAGCCCGGGCTCGTGGACGTGGATGACCTTGGCGGGGCCGAGTTCATCGCCGAACGGGAAGACATCCGCCACCGCAGCCTCCGCTGCATCGGGGGTACCTGAATGAGCATGCACCCCTCGTTCCGGCGTGGCGAGCGCATTGCGGCCGCGGTTTGACCGAGGTCAACCGCGTGGCGCACCCGTCGCCGGACGGCCGACATCCCCCGCGAGCGGCGCCGCGCTTCCTATCGCCGCCAGATGACGACACCGTCGCGCGACACCTCACGCACGCGGTGCAGCGGCACGGTGTGCACCTCACCGTCGGCCGCGACGGCCTCGAAGAAGAAATGATCGCCCGGAGGAAATGCGACGCGCTCGAACGGAACGCGAACGAGCGTGTTTTCGACGCGGTCGTAGTACGCGAGCTCGAAGTGCCCGCGTGCGAACTCCGGGTCCCAGCGTATGCGATTGACCAGGTCCTGGATGGGCTGCATCACGGGCATTCGCACATGCCACGATCGGCGCCAATCGCCACTTCCGTGCGCGACCGACTCAGGAGGCCGGCTCGGCGTAATGCGCCTTGCACTCGGCTTCGCGGCCGCGGACGACGCGTCGGCCCGCGAGCGGGCCGCGGGTCTCGGTGACCACCGTATGCTGCCCTTCGGCATGTTCGTGGTCGTAGAAATAGATGACCACCCAGTCGCTGACCTTCCCCAGGCGGTGCGCCTGCGCCGTATTCGAGAACAACGCGGTGAAGTGCCATCCCGCTCGGTCGGTGTGCAGCACGGGAAGCCAGGCGTTGCCTTCCGGATTGAAGCGCCGCGGCGCGATGGTGGGAAGCTTGCCACCGGCCGCCTTGTCGCGGTACTCGCGATCGACGTCCAGCAGCACGGTGACGTCGGGACCGCGCGACGGAGCCGGTGCGAGAGGCGGACGTACCCGGGTTCGCCGCAGCATGGCTCCGAGCGCAGCGCGGATTGCCGCCGCCCGGCGCGGGCCGACGCCCGCGACGCCCTCGAGGCGCCCGTCGTGTGCAGCCAGTTCGAGCGCTTCGAGCGTATCGACGTGCAACGCGTCGTGTACGCGCTCCGCGAGGGCGGGGCCGATGCCGGGCACGGAGCGAAAGAGCTGTGCGGCATCCACCGCGCCGCGCAGCCGCTCGAGCTGGCTCCAGCGGCCGGTGATCAGGATCTCCGCGATCGCGGCGGCGATCCCGCGGCCGATGTGCGGCAACGCGTCGAGCCCCGCCGCGCCCTGCTCGTCGAACAACGCCCGCAGGCTTTGGGGCATTCGGGCGATTTCGGCGGCGGCGTTGCGATAGGCGCTCACGCGAAACGGGTTCGCCGCCTGCGCCTCGAGCAGCTGCGCCGTCTCCCGCAGCATCTCGGCGATCTGCGCATTCTCGTCGGGCACCGTCGAGCGCGTATCGTTCATGTTTGAGGAGCGCGTTTCTGGGGAAGTATACGAGGGCCCGCGCCGGCAACGACACTAGCGACGCTTGCGCACCCCTGCGGGGCGGGGCCTCAGGTCACGCGGAAGTTCCTGAACTGCCAGGGGTCGTCGCGGTCGACGTCTTCCGCGAACAGCCAGCCTCGGTCGGCGAGCGGCGTCCAGTCGCTGAACACCCCCACCACGTCGCCAAGATAGGGTCGGCAGAGCCGCAGCATCTCGTCGAAGGGCAGGTCGTCCGGCTCGACGACGTCGCAGGCCGGGTTGGCCATCGCCCACAGCACACCGGCCATGACCGGCGCGGCCACCTGCAGACTGGTTGCGCTGTTGTGGGGGCACAGTGCCCGCGCCTGCTCGATCGACAGCTGCGAGCCGTACCAGTAGGCCCCGCGCGCATGACCCATCAGCAGCACCCCGAGCTCGTCGATGCCGGAAACGATCTCGCCCTTCACCACGCGCTGGTGCTCCTGGATGCGCCAGTTGCGCTCCGCCAGCTCGTGCAGCGACAACACCGCGTCATCGCACGGGTGGTAGGCATAGTGCACCGTCGGCCGGTAGCTCGGCGATTCCGGGTCGCCCAGCGTCAGCAGGTCGGCGATCGAGATCGATTCGCCGTGGGTGATGAGAAAGCCGTGCATCGGTCCGCTGCGCGGCGTCCAGCTGCGCACGCGCGTGCTCGCGCCCGGGCGGTTCAGGTAGATCGCGGCGCGCGAGCCGGCGTCGTGCCGCGCCGCATCCGCCGGCAACTGGCGCTCGTGGCTGCCCCAGCCGAGTTCGGCCGGCTGGCAGCTCTCGTCGACAAAGGCGCGCACCGACCACGTGTTGACGAACTCGCCGGGCGTCTTGCGCGGCAGGCCGACCTGCGTGTCGCGCTCGGCGGTGTGGATGACGCGCACCCCCAGGCGCTGCGCCAGTCGGGCCCAGTCCGCGCGCTCCCGCGGCAGTTCCGTTCTGACGCCCGCTTCGCGGGCCAGGTCGAGCAGTGCCTGCTTGAGCAGGTGCGAGACCAGACCGGGGTTGGCGCCGTGGTTGACGACGGCCGTCGGGCCGTCGCGTGCGGGGCGTCGCAAGGCGAGTGCGGCTTCGCGCAACGCATAGTTGGTGCGTCCGGCAGGCGGCAGCGAGGCATCGAAGAACCGGCCGGCCCAGGACTCGATGCAGGTGTCGAGGTAAAGCGCTCCTCGCGCCTGGCAGAGCTCGATCAGCGTCGTGCTGCTGACGTCCACCGCCAGGTTGAGCAGGAAGTCGCCCGCGTCCAGCAGCGGCTCGAGCGTCCGGCGGTAGTTGTCGACGTCGATGGCTCGCTGCAGGCAGCCCACACCTTGGGCGCGGGCCAGCGCGATGGCTGCGTCGTCGGGTTCGACGACCAGCACCTGCGCAGGCTGCATGTCGATGTGGCGCAGAAGCAGAGACAGGGTGCCCTGCCCGATGCAGCCGAAGCCGAGCATGACCAGCCGGCCGCGGAAAACGCCCTCCTTGCGCCATTCATCCACTTGCCAGTCCGTCCGTATGACCTGCGATCGGCGCACCGCGCCAGGGCGAGGCGCGTCGACCGACTCGCGATGCGTGCAGCCTAGCGGCGCAGTGTGTCAACCGGCTTGACCAACGTCAACGGAATTGACGGAGTCGGAAACGTAGGCGGGCTCGGCGCGCGTGTGGGCACCTCGCGTGGCGCGGGGACGGGAAGCTCCCCGTGGGCCGCGATGTCTGCATGCCGCGAGACGCGACGACTGCGGTCGGCCATGGCCTCTGCGTGTCCCGCGGGTCGCCGCGCTGTCAACGGCACCCCTGATCCAGTACGATTGACGCGAATGGCCGTGACACGATGCCCAATCCGCTACTCGATATTCGCACTCTCACGTTCGCGGTGGATCGCCACGCGATTCTCGACGGACTCGACCTGACGGTGCGACCTGCGAAGATCCATCGGTCCTCGACGACGCGCACGACTGCGCACGTCGTGGCGCAGGGCCATCGGATCCTCAGCCGGCGAACGGTTCCGGGCCTGCGGGTGGACATGGAGGAGACTCCGGACGCCATTGTCGGCAAGCTGGTCGATCGCCGAAGCCTGGGCCAAGGGCGCGCGGGCTCAGCCCCGAACAGGCCGTCGAAATGATCGTGAGCGGAATTCTGCGCTAGGGCGGGAGGTGCGGCATCGCCTGGCTTTCGCGAGCGCTCCGGCAGCGCTAACCGTGCGTCCCGGCGCTCACGCACCGCGACGCGGTCACAGCGTCGGGGTCCCCTCGTGGGCGTAGGTTCTCTCGCGCTGCTGCTGGCAGACGAGGCAACGCTTCGCGGTGGGATAGGCGACGAGACGCTCGAAGCCGATCTCTTCGCCGCAGCCGGCGCAGATTCCGAACCGGCCATCCTTGATGCGCGCCCGAGCTGCTTCGATGTCGCGAATTTCCTGAATGTGCCGGTCGATCAGCGCGAGGCTGAGGTCGGCGAGCGCGTCGCCGACCGACTGGTCGCCGATGTCCGCCGGTACGCGATCGATGAGCTCAACGTACTGCTGGTTCTCGCTCTTCTCGAGCGCGTCGCGAACCTCCTCGAGCAGCGACGCGTACCGTTGGTCGAGCCTTCCGGCAAGGTCCGAAAGCTGAGTCTTCGACAAAGTCATGTCTGTTCTCCGTGCGGCAGCGCTGTCGGCGATTCTGCAATTCTAGGACGGGCGGGTCGCGCCGGGTTGACTTTGCGCAAGTGACGATCGTCGTCGTGCTCGGGTCGGCATGCGCTACGTTGATGGCGGCATCCTGGTCAGCGTCCCCGGGTAGAGGTCGTCGAGCAGGCTTCGCGCCGCTCCGGCGAGCACGGTGCGCACGCCGTCGACCAGCGCGTCCGCCGAGGCGTCGCGCCGGGCCCACAGATCGGCGAGCAACGGGGCCCGGGCTGCGACAGCGGCCGCAACCTTGTCCTGCCAGAAGGACGGATACTCGCTTTCGGTCCATTCGCCGCGGCCGCGCCCGTAGTGAGCGACCGCGAGGTAACGCAGCAGCGCCGAACCGACGAGGCTGGAGAGGAACGCATCGTCCCAGCGCAGCACCGCGCCGTGTTTGCCGCGCGCCACGTTCATGCCGCGCGCGATGCCCGCGCCGCCCAGTGCGCCCAGCACCGCACCGGTCAGCATTCCCGCGCCGAACGAGAGACCGCCGGCCGCGAGATCTGCCGCGAGGCCGGTGAGCGCGCCCGAGACCACGCCGCCCATCATCGCCGCCTTGCCTTCGTTCAGCGGCGCATCGAGCACGACGCCGCTCGCGAGTCGTGCGATCACGTCTTCCTTCGCGCGGCCGCCCAGGCCGTGCAGCGCGATCAGCCGGTCGGTGCTCGTGCGCAGTGCGGCGTCCAGGCGTGCGGCCAGCGCCTGCGCCGCACGGTTCCTGGCGTCGTCCGTGTCGTCGCGGCGGAGGCCGAGGCTGCGCCCGAATTCGCGCAACGCGCCTTTCACCCCCGCGTCGGGAACCGCTTCGACGGTCGCTGGCTGCCCGCGCGATCGGTGCTGCGAGCGTCGCCATCGACTCGTCGAACTGCGCGAAGCGGCGCGCCTGCCACGCCTCGACCAGACGCGCGAACGGCGCGCGTCGCGCCTCCGGCAGCGCGTCGCCGACGAGGTCGAGCAGCGCGATCTCCTGCACCCAACAGCGGGCGAACGCGTCGAGCGTGGTCACCGCGCGGACGAGGGGACGCGCTCCGAATGCCGCGCGCCAGCGCGCCACGTCCGCCTGTTCATCGTCGCGTGGACGCGGGCGACCGGTCTGGTTGAGCAGCACGATCACGGGCTTCCCGATCCACTCGAGCACCGCGAGTTCGGGACCGAGATAACCCGCGTCCTGCGGCGCCTCCGATGCGTTGACCAGGTAGAGGACGACGTCGGCCTGGTCGCGCACGTTGCGCACCGCGTGCTGGGAGTACCAGAACGCGCGGTCGCGGAAGCGGTCCCAGACCTGCGTCAGGAACCAGCCGATGGGATTGCCGAGCTGGCCGAGGCGGCGCGCGAGGCGCGCGCTGTCGCCGAAGCCCGGCGTGTCCCAGAGAATCAGCGTGTCGCCCTCGGGTGTGTCGATCAGCGGATAGGGCGTCGCCTCCTGTGTCACGTGCGGCGCGTCGCGCACTTCGCCGACATCGCGGCCGAGAAGCGTGCGCGCGAGTGTGGTCTTGCCCGCGTTGGTGTGCGAAATCAGCGACAGCGCGATCGCGGTCGCGTCGCTCATTGCGCCTGGCCTCCCAGCACCAGGTCGAGGGCGACCTCGGCGGCGGCGAGATCCGGCGCCGCCAGATCGACGAACACCGCAGGCACCTGCGCCTCGTCGCACATCTGTCGCCATGCAGCGCGGCGGTCGGCGATGCGGCCGGGCTCGCCGACCCAGCGCGCGGCGAACGCGCCCTCGTCGATCAGCGCGACCAGTGCCTCGCCGCCGGCGCGCTGCTGCGCCAGCGCCGCGAGAAACGCACCGTGTGCCTCGCGCTCGGGCGTCGTGTTCGCGTTGAACACCGCCACCAGCGACGTGCCGTCCGCGCGCCTCGCCTGGCGGGCGACCTGCTCTTCGTCGCCGTAGGCGATCGATGGCGCAAGCAACATGGCCGCGCTGCCGCCGAAGCTGCGCGCGATGATCGCTTCGAGGCCCGCGGCGGCGGCAGGCGGCAGCGTGTAGCTGTAGGGCACGATCCGCACGCGCGCCGGGCCGCCGCGATAGCCGCGCAGCAGCCGCTGGAAATACGGATCTTCGAGGGGCAGCGGCACGTGGCTGGCGCGGTGTCTCTCGACGATACCGGCGAAGAGCGCAAGCGCGAGGCGGGGCACGACGATGACGGCCGCCACGGTGGCGGCCATCAGGTGGAGCCAGCGCGCGGCGTTCTCGCTGGCCGGCGCGCGGATCGCGGCCACATCGTCGGCGGTCGGCACGGGAATACCCGTCAGCAGCGCGCCTGGCGCGTACGCGACGGCGAGGATCGAGCGCACGACCGACGCGTCGAGGAACGTGCTTTCCCAGGTCGCGCGGTACTCGAGCACGAGACCGCGCAGGTACGTTCCCGCAATGACGCCCACCGCCAGCGTGGCTGCCGCGACGTGGAAGACGCGCGCGGCGCGGACGCGGTAGAGCGGGCCCGAGCGCTGCGCCCAGTCCGCGGCGAAGGCGGCGATCGCCGGGCGGATCGGACCGCCGCCTCGCGGCCGCGTGAGTCCGCCGGCGACCCGCGCCAGTGCGCGACGCAAAGGTCCCGACGGTCCCGCGTCGCCGTCGCGCATGACGTAGCTCGTGGCGACCAGGGCATAAACGGCGAGATTCCAGACCAGCAGCGCGAGCATCGGCGGCGCCAGCACGTTGATGCTGTGCGCGCCGCCGATGCGGTCGATGATGAACCCCAGCGCGAACGCGAGCGCGACGACCGCCGTACCGACCCAGGGTCGCCAGTGCAGCGCTCGCACGGCGCGCGGCAACGCCGGATACAGCTTGCCCAGCCGCTCGATCGCGAGGTTCGCGCGGCGCGCGAGGAAGGCCTCGGGTGCGCCCGCCTCGCCGACGACCTCGGCGGCGGCGCGGCTCGCCCAGGCCCGGTCGGCGTCACTCCAGAGCGTGCGCGCGCCGTCTGCGGTCTCGATCGCCCGCAATGCGACGACACTGAGGGCGTCGGATTCGTCCATGGCACCGTGATTCTACTTGGGCGCCGAGGCTTCATCGGGCAGACGCTGACGATCTCGAGCTTGTCGGCATCGAGATGCCGTTCCAGCCGTCGAGGATTTACCCTCCAGCCTGATGACCGGAGCGGCTCATTGCCCTCGGGCGATTACATCCGATGGCCTGCGGCGCAGCATCGCGAAGCTGAGATCGCGGCGGGACTGTCCTGTCGCCGCGCTCAGCCGGTGGCCCTGGCCAGCTTGGCCTTGAGCCTCTGGGCGGTCTTCTCGATGCTCACGATGAAGCGGTTGTGCTTGCCGCGCGCGACTTCCTCGACCGCGTCGCGCGCCGAAAAGTCGAAGGCGACGGCGCCGCCGTTGACCGCGGTCAGGGTGACGGTGATGTCCACCCACATGCCCATCAGCGTGGCGCCGACATGATCGAGTTCGACTCGGGTGCCGACGGAGTCCTTGCCTGGCTCGATGTGTTGGAGCAAGAGATCGCGGCAGGCCATCTCGATGTCGTAGAGAAGTCGGGGCGTCGAATACACACGGCATTCGTCGCCCATGAAGCTGATCGTGCGGTCGCGGTCGATCTGTACCCGGCGGGTGGCGGTGAGGCCGGCGGCAAGCGGTTCGGTCATGGCTTGATCTCGAGGGTGGTGTTCGCAGGACGAAAGGGAGATGTGTTCCAGCGGGCGGGTGGCCGGCTTCAGTGGTTTCCCTCGCGATGGCGGTTGCGGATCGCGTCGGCGTAGAGCCGCGCCTCGACGTAGCGGACCAGCGCCCGGGTGCCGCGCCCGCAGTTGCGGAACACGCAGACGCCGCGATCCATCAAGCCCGCCGCACATCGAATCGTAGAGCCGCCCGCCGTCGATGATCCCGATGACCGGCTTCTCGTTGCGCTCGACCAGGGGCGGCATCAGATGGACGGTGCTCTTCGGATCCTTGATGTCGAAACCCGGTCGCAATTTGCTTTCTTCGAGCGCGCGTACGGCGGGGGAGGTCGGATCGAGCCCGACGACGACGGCATCGATGTTGGGGTCCTGCAGGAAGGCCTCGGTGATCTGCAGATGCGCCTCGTCGTCGGCGCCGGGATTGATGTCGATGGGATTCCTGACCTCCACCAGCGCGTCAAGCCGCTTCGCGACCAGTATCTCCTCGACGCGCTTGACGGTAGCCGGCTCCAGCGCGCCCATTTCCAGCGAGAAGGTGTCGGCCTCGACCGAGTCGGCCATGCCGATCGCCTCGAAACCGGCGCCGCTGATGCCGCCCAGGCGCTTGCCGCCGATCTTCTTGTGGTGCAGCGCACCGGCGACGTAGAAGAGATCGTCGAAGCTGTTGAAATCCTCGGCGACGATGGCACCGGCCTGGCGGACCACCGATTCGAACAGCGTCGGATTGCCGGCGATCGATGCGGTATGGCCCATGACGCCGCCCATGCCCGGAGCGGTCTTGCCCGATTTGTAGACGACGACGACCTTGCCGTTCAGCACCGCTCGGCGCACGGCCTTGACGAAGTCGAGTCCGTCCCGGTCCTTGAAACCCTCGATGTAGATGCCGATGGTTTCGATCTCCGGCCGCTCGGCGAACCAGGCGAGCATGTCGCCGTGCGTGAGATCGGTCTGGTTGCCCAGCGCCAGCATGTAGCGCGGATCGAGCCACGGATTCTGGGACAGGCGGGTGATCATGAAGGCGCCGCTCTGGCTCAGCATCACCGAATTGCGTTCCGGCTTCTTCTGCGGCTTCGGCAGCCGCTCCAGCGGGATGAACCAGGAGTCGTAGGAGCCCGGATGCGAGACCACGCCGAGGCAGTTGGCGCCGAGAAAGATCGGGCCGCCGCCTTCCTTGCCGTGGGCGGCGTTGATCCTCGCCGCCAGGGCCGCGGCGGGTTCGCGGCTCTTCTTCGTTTCACCCAGACTGCCCGGGATCAGCATCACCGATTCCACCGCATCGGTCTCGATGATCTCGTCGACGAGGCCGTAGACGGCGTCGGCAGTCGACCGCGACGATCAGCAGATCGAGCTTGTGGTCCAGCGCCTTCAGGCTTTCGACGCACTTGACGCCATCGATCTCCGTCTCGCCCGGGCGAATGATCGTCAGCCGCTCCTTGTCGTACCCGCTGCCCATCAGGTTGCGCAGGATGATCCGGCCGAAGTTCATGCTGCTGGCCGAGACGCCGATGATGCCGATCGAGGCGGGATGGAGGAGCTTGTCGATCTTGTGGATGGGGCGGGGCAGGGGCCGGACAGCCGGTCGCGCCGAACGCGCAGCGCGCGCCCGTCGCTTCCAGCCGAGCGCCGACGTGCGACGGGATCGAGTTCGAGACTGCGCAGCACGAAGGGCGCCCCGGGATTGTCCGGTGAGCATAGCAGCTTGCCAGCGCGAGCATGCGCTGCGAAGACACGCCGCGAGGTGCTCGTCCGGAGAGCGGCTGCCCCGCGCGCGCTGGCGATGCCGGCCAGCTTCTGATAGGCGAACGTGCGTCGGAACAGCGCGAGAAAGTCGTCGGCGTCCGTCAACTCGGTGGCAGCGTGGACCGCGGCGCGGCCCTTCCGGAAATGGTCGTCTGCGAGCGCCGCATCCAGTCCGCCCAGACCGGCACTGATGACCATGCCGAATTCCCGGGTGTTGGTGAGGCTGATGCGCAGCGCGACGTCGGGTGACATTCGCCCGGCCGACGCGGCATCGGCGCTGAATCCGATGCCCAGACTGGAAAGCAGCAGCCCGAGTTCCGCGTGGTTCAGCGTGTCGCGCGTCTCGGCGGCCGCCTGGCGGAACAGGGCCGTCGCCGCCGAAGGGTCGAACGCGATGCCTGAACGGGACTTGGTCGGATGCTGCACGTTGCGCGCTCCCTCCGTGCCGTTCGATCAACGGCGCGGACAGCCGGTTTCGTCAGTGCCGCGCGAGCGCGTCCTGGTGTTCCAGGCTCTTGATGAAGGCCGTCTGTTTCGCGACGCCGGCCTCGATGTGCGCCACCTGTTCCGGCGACAGATGCCGGTACTTGCCTTGCGCCTCGAGGTAATCGGACACCGGGCGCGGATCGTCCACGGAGCGGGTCAGACGCAGGCCGGTGCCGGGCTCGAATTCCCAGAGCATGACGAAATTGGTCTCGACCGCCATTCGCGCGACCTCGATGTTGTCCTGCGACGGAAAGCGCCAGCCTGTCGTGCACGGCGAATAGACGTGCAGGTACGCGAAGCCGTGCTTCGAAGCCGCGATCGCACGGTCGAGCTTGGCGTAGAAGTCCTCCATGAACGCGGTCGACGCCGTGGCGACGTAGGCACAGTTGTGCATCATCATCAGCACCGGCAGGTTCTTCGCGTCCTGCGTCTTCCCATGGCCTCGCTCGCCGACCGGCGTGGTCGACGTCCACGCGCCGTAGGGCGTGCAGCTCGAGCGCTGCATGCCCGTGTTCATGTAGCCCTCGTTGTCGACGCAGATGAACAGGATCTGCTCGCCGCGCTCGGCCGCGCCGGACAGCGACTGGAAGCCGACGTCGGACGCCCCGCCGTCGCCGGCGAGCGCGACGGCATTCACTTCGCGTCCGATGCGCTTGTAGTGGCGCTTGACCCCCGCGAGCATCGACGCGGTGTTGGTCAGCAGCGGATGGAACACCGGCACCTTGGTCCCGGTCAGCCCGTTGTAGCCGACCGAGCCCATGCCCGGGATGCAACCCGGCGGCGTGGCGAGCACGGTGTCGGGACCGATGCGCCGCAGCGTGTGGCGCATGACGAGCTCCGTATTGCATCCCTGGCACCCCGCCAGCCCAGGCACGAAGAGGTCCTCCAGCTGCCCCACCTCGTTGTAGATGCGCGACGTCGTGACGTAGCGCAGCGCCCCGCGATCGCACGCCTTGACGCACGCCGGATCGCCGTCGCAGAGGTCGCACTTGACCACGTGCCCGGCGAGCGGATTGCGGACGATGCCGCCGTACGCGCAGCCGACCGTGCACAGCAGGCAGTCGACGCACTTCGTCTCGTCCCAGTCGATGACGCCTGTCGCGTCGTCCTTGGCGAGCGCTGCCGCGGGACAGTTCTCCACGCACTTCGGATCGCCGCACTGGCGGCACATGGCGAGCTCGAAGCGACCGCCGTCGGCGACGATCTGGATGCGGGCGTCGGCGATGTCGTCGGACCCCGCCTTCACCTGCGCACACGCGGTCATGCACGCGTTGCAGCCGTCGCACTGCTGCGGCGTCGAAGGCGATCGTGTTGTAGGCGCCCGGCATGCCTATCTCCACGTCTGCGACATCACCGCGCGGGCGGCTTCCTGCGGTGCCCGCAGGAAGCGCTCGCGCACCCGGGCCGAGGTCGATGCGACGCAGGATCAACTCCCACATCACGCCGGGGTCGAAGGCCGTGTTGATGCCGAAGATGCCGAGCAGACGGTTGTCCGCGAGCACGATCTTGAGGTAGCGGCCGCGCTCCGTATCGACCGATTTCACGACCTCGGCGCCGGCAACGCCGTCGCCGTGCACGCCCACCGACACCGCGTGCTGGCCGAAGAACGTGTAGGTGTTGAGCGGGACGCCGCCCGGATAGGGCTTCAGTCCCGGGTCGCCTGCCATCGCCATGCCCGCGATGCGGCCCTGCTCGACGGCGTCGGGCAGGATTCCGTTGAGGGTCTTCGCATCGTCGTAGAAGCCTCGCGCCTGCGCGACGTCGCCGGCGGCCCAGATGTTTGGCCACGCTCGAGCGCATCCGGTCGTCGACCAGCACGCCGCGATCGGTGTCGACGCCGGATCCGGCAAGAAAGTCCGTGACGGGCGCGACGCCGACCCCGACGACCAGCAGATCGCAGTCGAGCGCATCGCCGTTGTCGAGCACCACCTTGCAGCCCGGAGTCCCGGGCTCGACGCGTACCACCCGGGCGCCGGTGACCAGCCGCACGCCCCTGGCGGCGAACGCCTTCTCGATCATCGCGGCGGCGTCGGCGTCGAAGTAGCCGGGCAGCACATGCTGGCTGCATGCTCGATGATCGTGACGCCCGCGCCGGCCTGTGGCGAGATTCTCGGCCGCGTGCATGCCGATGAGGCCGGCCCCGAGCACCACGGCGCGCTGCGCACCGGATGCCGCATCGCGCAGCGCGAGTGCATCGTCGAGCGTGCGCAGCACGTGAAAGCGCGCCCGATCGAGGCCGGGAATCGCCGGAATGACCGGCCGCGCGCCACTGGCGACGAGCAGCTTGCCGTAGGCGATCTCCCGGCCGTCGGCGAGGCGGACGACGCTGTGCGCCGCGTCGACCGTTTCGACCGCATCGCCGCGCAGGTAATCGACGTTCTGCTCGCGGAAGTACGCGTCGTCGCGCAGGAACACGCGCTCGGGGCTGGAGCGCCCGGAGACGACGTACGGAAGGACGGTCGGCGAGTACGGCAGCGTTGCGTCGCGCGTCACCATCGTGACCGCGCCCTCGGCGTCGTGCATGCGCAACGTGTGCAGCGCCGACAGTGCGGCGTGGCTCGAGCCGATGATCAGGTAGTCGGTATTCGGCATCATGGTCTCAGTCGTTCTCGTTGAGCCACACCGTCGCCCCGGGTCGGCCGCTCGCCGCCATGTGCGCCACGCGGTCGATGACGGCGCCGAAATGCCGTGTCGTGAGGTCGGCGCCCGGCAAGCCCGCCGATGAAGCTCATCGACGGCATCTGCATGCCGGCGTGGCCCAGCGCGCCCGCGACGTCCTGGTAGAGCGGGCCGCAGTTCCAGCCGAAGGACACCGAGCGGTCGACGACGCCGACGGCGCTGATGCCCGGCGAGCGCGTCGACGATCGCCTGGACCGGGAACGGGCGGTAGGTCTTGACCTTGACCAGGCCGACGCGCACGCCGCGATCGCGCGCCTCGTCCACCGCGTCCTTGGCCGCGCCGGTCATCGAGCCGATGGTCGCCAGCGCGAGCTCGGCGTCGTCCATCCGGTAGCGCTCGACCAGCGGCGCGTGCGCGCGTCCGGTGCGCCGGGCCCAGTCCGCGTGCGCGTCGGTGATCACGCGACAGCGCGTTCTGCATGCCGGCGCAGTGGCCCTTGCGGTATCGGACGAACGTGCGCGGTCCGGGACCGCCGGCGCCGCCGGTCAGCGGATCGACGGCCATCGGCCGCTGCGGATCGAGCGCCGCGTGCCAGTTGATGTTCGGCTTGCCGAGAAACGCGTCGACGTCGTCCTGCGCGGGCAGGTCGACGCGCGTCACGCCGAACGACAGGTAGTTGCCGTCGTGGCAGACGTTGACCGGCAGCATCACGTCGCGGTGCTCGGCGACGCGGTAGGCGATCAGGATCGTGTCGAGCACTTCCTGCACCGTCTCGCAGTACATCTGGATCCAGCCCACCTCGCGCACGGACATCGCGTCCTGGTGGCCGCCCCAGACGCTCTGCGGCGTCAGCGTGTCGCGGGTGACGATCGACATCACCATCGGCAGCCGCAGCCCCGGCTGGCGCAGGTAGGGCTCGAACATGAACGCGAGCCCCGGGCCGCAGGTGGCGGTATAGGTGCGCGCGCCGGCCAGCGCCGCGCCCTGGAGCACCGACAGCACCGAATGCTCGCCTTCCGCGTCGACGATCTCGGAGGCCAGCGTGCCGTTGGCGACCAGCTTCGCGAGGTATTCGACCAGCGACGACTGCGGCGTGATCGGGTAGACGGCGACCATGTCCACGCGCGCCAGGGCGACCGCCCAGGCGGCGGCCTCGTTGGCGTCGCAGACGAGGAAGTCGCGCGCCTTCGCTTCCTGCTTCAGCATCGTCGCCATGGTCGTCACCGGCCGCTCATGCGGCCTCCTCGACCATCGCGATCGCGCGGTGCGGGCACTCGGTCGCGCAGATGCCGCAACCCTTGCAGGTCGCGTAGTCGATGTCGAACCAGGCCCGTTTCTCGACGACGCACTGCACCGGGCAATACAGCCAGCACACGGCGCACTTGACGCATTTCGCGCGGTCGACGACCGGCTTCATGCTGCGCCATTCGCCCGGGCAGCATCGGATTCGGCCGCGTCGCGATCGGGCACAGGTCGTCCGGGACGCCGCTCGCATCGAAAATCGGATACGACTGGCGCTTCATGCCGCGACTCTCCGCTCGATCCGATGCACCGTCGTCTGCTCGAACCCGGCCGCGAGGCCCGCAAGATTCTGCTTCAGCCCGGCGTCGCGGAAGTCGGACCGCTCGAGCGCGACGCGCAGCGAATCGAGCGAAACGAGGCCGGTCGTGCGCGCGAACGCACCGAGCATGATCGTGTTGGTGATCGGCCGCTTGAAGATCGAAAGCGCGAGCGCCACCGCGTCGCACAGTCCGACCGGTCGCGATCTGCGGCGGGCAGCGCAAGATCGGCGAGCGGCTTCGCCGTGGTCTGGACCAGCACCGCATCGTCGGTGACGCCGTCGAAGATGTTCACCGCGCGCGCGACGGTCGGATCGATGCAGAGGATGCAGTCCGGCCGGTAGATGTTGGTCATCTGCCGGATCGGCTTGTCGTCGACGCGCAGGAAGCTCGCGACGGGCGCGCCGCGCCGCTCGAAACCGAACGACGGCACCGCGACGACGTGCTTGCCTTCCGCGACGAACGCGGTGGCGAGTATCGACCCGGCGAGCACGGCGCCTTGACCGCCGCGCCCGTGGATCCGGATTTCGTGCATCCCGCGCGCTCCTCCTGGTGGCGTGGATCTTCGTCCACCGCTGCGATCGGGAAAGCTTATGGCCGATGACCGGGTTTGTACTTGTGCCAAGTCAAGGAATGCAGCGGCGCTTTGCCGCACTTGCCGGCCGAGCCGGCGGCCGTTCCGTCGATGCGCGGCTGGCGCAACCCGGCGCTGGCAGGGCATCATGGCGTGCGTCGCGGGCCCGGTGCCCGCTGCCCGCTTCATCGGCGGTTGCCTGGATGGGCACCGCAATGGCGACGCCCAGCCCCTCGCTTCCGGAGAGTCCCCTCATGATAGTCAGGAACACCTTTGCCGCCCTTGTGCTTGCCGCCGCGCTTCCCGCGCATGCGGTCGACTACACCGACATCTGGTACGACGCCGCCGAGTCCGGCTGGGGCGTGAATCTCGTCCAGAGCGACGCGTTCATTTTCGGCACGTTCTTCGTCTATGCGCCGAACGGGACGGCCGACGTGGTATTCGGCCGAGCTCGACGTGGGACGGCAACGGCGCGTACAAGGGCAATCTCTACGCGACCACCGGCACCGGCTTCGCCCTGAAGTGGGAGTCGGGGAACTTGACCAGGACGGCGGTCGGCACGGCCTCGTTCACGCCGAGCACGCTCAACGCCTATCAGGGAACGCTCGCCTGGACGGTGAACGGCGTCGGCAGCGCGACCAAACCCGTCGAGCGGCTGACGCTTACGGGAATCGCGCTGGGGGGCGACTACACGGGCGGTCAGACCGGAGCGTACTCGGGGTGCTCGACGAACTCGGACAATGGCTCCTACATCGACCGCTACGATCTGCAGGTCACGCATTCGGCGTCCGGCGCTGCGACGTTCGAGTTCTCCTACACCAGCGGGCTGACCTGCACGCTTTCCGGTACGCTCGAACTGCACGGCGGCCTGTACCGCATCCCGGGCGCCACGTACACGTGCTCGGACGGGCTCAACACGACGGCCACGATGTACGAGATCAAGGCGACCGCGCTCGGCATCGAGGGCCGCCTCGCGGCCAGCGACGTGGGCGCAGGATGCGCGGAGAACGCCAACTTCGCGGCGGTGCTGCGCTGACGATCCCGCGGATTTCTGCGGGGCACTGCGTTCTCTCCCGGTGATGCCTTCGAGCAAACTCCCAACGGCAACCTCATTGGGCTACACCGAAAACGAGACGGCGTTGGGATGGGTCATCCCGAATTGACACGATGAATCGACTCCAACAAGTCCTGATTACGGCGGTCGCGTTGATGCTGACCGGCGGCGAAGGCCTATCGTTCGAGCAAAGCTCCGTAGCTCGGCTTCTGATGGTCTCCGGTGACCGCCAGATCGCTGTGAACACGCATCTTCCGCCGCAACCGTATGTCGTGCGTGCCGTCGACGTGCGGGGTGCGCCGGTGTCTGGCGTCGGTCTCATCATCGAATGGACGGGTGGTTGTGCCGCCCCAAACCGCGCAGATGAGTTCGGGTATCGTGGATTCAATGCAACTGTTGATTCGGCATGCTTTGCGACAGGCCCTCGTGCAGAGTACTTGGCCGGGACCGATGCCAATGGGTACGGCACGACCCAAGGCAGATACGCGGACGGCCCGCCGTCAGCGTTCCTGGTGGGCGCCCGGGCCTTGAACCAACCGCTTCCAGTCCCTGCGATTTACTTTACCGTTGTGGCAACGACGGCCCCACCAGCGGGCAATGCAACGGTGATCGTTGAATATTTCGAGAAGGACCTCGGCCACTACTTCAATACGCTGCTGCAGTCCGAAATCGATGCGCTGGAGGCCGGCACCTTCGCAGGATGGCAGCGATCAACTGGTGCCTTCATCGCGTACGCGACGGCACAGGATGCGCCGCCGGGGGCCGTCCCCGTCTGCCGCTTTTTCAGCAGCACCTACACGTCGCACTTCTACACGGCCGATGCGGGCGAATGCGACGCCGTCGTAGCCCGATGGCCGGACGTGTGGCAGTTGGAGACGCGCGCGGCGTTCTACATCCAGGTGCCGGACAAGACGACCGGCGCGTGCGGACCGGGGTTGCAACCGATCTACCGGATGTACAGCACGCGCAACGGCCCCAACCACCGTTACGTTGCCGACAGCAAACTGCGCGATGCGATGGTCCGGGCGGGTTGGGCGTCCGAAGGCTACGGCCCCGACAACGTCATGCTGTGCACGGCGAGATAGGCCGCCGGCAAAGGGTCTGCCGTCGGGCTGCGTGATGTGGGAGAACGCGGACTTCGCGGCGGTGCTGCGCTGACCTCGCGCCGTCGGGCGGAGCGGGGTCCTTCCGCTCCGCACGGGCGCGCCCGCTCAGCCGAGGGCGAAAGTCACGATGCGCTCCTCGGTCATCTCGCGCACCGCGTAGTGCGGGCCCTCGCGGCCGAACCCGCTGTCCTTCGATCCGCCGTACGGCATCAGGTCGACGCGCGAGCTCGAGGTCTCGTTGACGTGCACGCCGCCCACTTCGAGGCGGCGCGCCGCCGCGAACGCGTCGTCGAGGCGGTTGGTGAAGATGCCGGCGGCGAGTCCGAACGGCGTGGCGTTGACCCGCGCGATGGCCTCGTCCAGCGTGGCGAACGGCACGATGCACACGACCGGGCCGAAGATTTCCTGGCAGCCCACGCGCATCGATGCGTCGATCGAGGCGAGCAACGTGGGCGGCACGACCGCGCCCTTGCGCTCACCCCCGGCCAGGCGCCGGGCGCCGCGCGCCATCGCTTCCTGGATCCAGGCGTCGATGCGCTTCGCCTCGTCTTCGCTGATCACGGGTCCGACGAACGTGTTCGGATCGTACGGGTCGCCGTAGCGCAGCGCCGCGACCAGCTGCGCGAGACGCGCTTCCACCTCGGTGGCGATCGACGCATGGACGAGCAAGAGCTGGATCGACGTGCAGACCTGGCCCGCCTTGCGGTAGCCGGCGTTGACGACCTTGGGCAGCGCGGTGTCCAGCCGCGCGTCGTCGCAGAGGATCGTGCAGGCGATCGAGCCCAGCTCCATCTGCGTGCGGCGCAGGCCGGCGGCCTGCTGGATCCGGCGACCGACCTCGGTGCTGCCGGTGAACGCGAAGAAGCGCACGCGCTCGTCTTCGATGAGCCAGGTCGCGACTTGCGAGCCGCCGCACAGCACCGACATGAACCCACGCGGCACGCCGGCCTCGACCAGCGCCTCGGCCAGCACGATCGCGGTGAGCGGCGTCGCCGAGGCGGGCTTGAGGATGACCGCATTGCCGGCGGCGAAGGCGGGTGCGATCTTGTGCGCGACCGTGTTCAACGGCGAGTTGAACGGCGTGATCGCGACGACGACGCCGAGCGGGACGCGCAGCGTGAAGCCGATGCGGCCGGCCTGCTGCGGTGCGCCGGCGAGCGGCACGACCTCGCCGGCCAGGCGCCGCGCTTCCTCGGCGGAAAGTCGCAGGGTCTCGACGCACCGGCGGACTTCGCCGGCCGCATCCGCGGCGGTGAAGCCGGCTTCCATCTGCATCGCGCGCACGAAGTCGGGCAGGCGCGCCTCGACGAGCGCGCAGGCGCGCTCCAGGATCGCGCCGCGCTCGAAGGGTGACGGAGCGCCGCGGCGAAACGCGTCGTGGGCGGCGGTCACCGTCCGCGTGACCTGTGCGTGATCCGCGGTGGCGATCGTGGCGCCCGGCGTCAAACGGTACTTGTCGTAGACGGTGAGCGTCGGGCCGGCGCCGGCGGTCCATGTGCCGTCGACGAGAAGCCGGCAAGCTTCGCTGGACCTGGCGGCGGATGGTTGGGTGGTGGTTTGCTCATTCACGGTGATTTCCCTCGTGTTGGCCGCAGACGTCAGAGCCAGAGGATCTGCTTGCGGTAGTTGAGATCGGTGAGCAGCGGCTCGGCGGGTCCCTGATGGAACACCGCGCCGCGCTCGAGCGCGAACACGCGGTCGGCGAGCGCCAGCACGAGATCGAGGTTGTGCTCGACGATCACGATCGACGCGTGCTTGCGCAGCTGGTCGAAGACGTTGAACAGTTCCTGGACGACCGCGGGCGCCAGGCCTTCGAAGGGTTCGTCCAGCAGCAGCAGCTTGACGTTGCCCGACAGGGCGCGCGCCACGGCCGCCATCTGCTGCTCGCCGCCAGACAGGTAGTCCGCCGCGACGTGCAGCCGTTGCTTCAGGCGCGGAAAGAACTCGAAGATGCGCTCTTCGCTCCACACGATGCCGTCCTTGCCGTCGGTGGGACGTGCGAGGCGGCCGAGGGCCAGGTTCTCGGCCACCGTCATGCCGGCGAAGAGGCCGCGCCCCTGGGGCACGTAACCGATGCCCAGGCGCGCGATGTCGGGGGCCGGCATCCCGGCGATGTCCCGGCCGGCGAATTCGATCCTGCCGGAGGCGGGCGGGACCAGTCCGGCGAGCGCCTTCAGCAACGTGGACTTGCCGGCCCCGTTGCGGCCGAGCAGCGCCACGATCTCGCCTTCGCGCACGTCCAGCGACGCGTCGTTCAGGATGTGGCTCTTGCCGTAATAGGCGTTGACCTTCTCGAAGCGCAGGACATGCGCACGTTCGCCCGCGGCACCTGCCTCGCGCCCGGTGACGGGCGGCGTCCCGGTCCCGGTGTAGACCTCCTGCACCCGCCGGTCGGCACGCACCTCGTCAGGCGTGCCGGCCATCAGCACTTCGCCCTGGTTCATCACGGTGACCCGCTGCGAGAATCCGAGCACGCGATCGATGTCGTGCTCGATGATCAGCACCGGGATGGCGGCGGCCGCGGTCTTCACCAGATTCGACACGCGTTCGCGCTCGGCCGCCGCCAGCCCCGCCAGCGGCTCGTCGAGCAGCAGCACCTGCGGCCTGGAGCCGAGCGCGATCCCGAGGTCGACGAGGCGTTGGCCGCCGTAGGACAGGGTGCCGCCGTCGATCGTCTCGATGCCTTCCAGGCCGAGGAAGCGAATGAGTTCGGCCGTCTGCGCGTGGACCTCCGGATAGGCGTCGATGTCGCGCCACGGGTTGAAGCGTCCGCGGTGGCGCGCCTGCAGCGACAGCCGCAGGTTCTCGTAGATCGACAGCCCGCGGAACAGGTTGGTGATCTGGAAGGAGCGCGCGAGGCCCTGCTGGCAGATGCGGTCCGGCGACAGGCCGTGGATGTCGGCGCCATGCAGTCGCACCGTGCCGTGATCGGGGACGAACATCCCCGAGACGAGGTTGAACAGCGTCGTCTTGCCCGCGCCGTTCGGTCCGATCAGCGCATGGATCGCGCCGGGCTGGACGGAAAGACGCGCCTCCGCCACCGCCCGGATGCCGCCGAAATGCTTGCTCACGCGGTCGACTTCCAGCGGCACGGCGTCCGGCCGCGCCGCCGGGCGCAGGAACGCGGGCAGCGGGAGGCCCTCGTAGATCTTGCGCCCGCTCATCGCCGCGCCCTCCTCGGGCGGCGGTCGCCAGCGGCGCTTGAGCTGGCCCCAGATGCCGGTCAGGCCGGACGGCGAGAAGATGATGAAGCCGACGAAGATCAGGCCGAACCACAGCAGCCAGTTGTCGGTGTAGATCGAGAGCAGCTCGCGGAACAGGATGTAGAACAGTACGCCGAGCGCGGGACCAAGAAAGCTGCGCATGCCGCCGATCACGACCATCGCCAGCATCTCGCCGGAGAACGCGACGGTCGTCGATTCGGCAGCGGCGAGCCGGTGGTCGAAGACCAGCAGGGCTCCCGCCAGGCCGGTGATGACGGTCGACAGCACGAACGCCACGAGCTTGTACTTGTCGGTGTCGTAGCCCTGGAACGTCGCGCGCTGCTCGTTCTCGCGGATCGCCACCAGCACGTGACCGAACGGCGAGCGCACCACGCGCGCCAAGCGCGTACAGCACGGCAAGCCCGGTCAGCGCGACCACGCCGTAATAGACCCACGGATCGTCGAGGTTCAGCGGACCCAGCCGGCCGCGTTCGATCCCGCCCAGACCACCCTCGCCGCCGGTCACGCTGGTCCAGCGGAAGGCGATGGCGAAGGTCAAGGCGCACAGCGCCAGCGTAAGCAGCGAGAAGTAGACGCCGCGCCGGCGCAGGATCAGGAAGCCGACGACGAGCGCCAGCACTGCAGTGAACGCGATGGAAAACAGCATCGGCACGACGAACTGTCCCTTGAACCAGTGCAGTTGCGCCAGCGCCGCCGCGTACCCACCGATGCCGAACCATGCGCTGTGGCCGAAGGACACCAGACCGGTGTAGCCGACCAGCAGGTTCAGTCCCATCGCCGCCATGCCGAGGATCACCAGAACCGTCGCGGTGTCCAGCGTCAGGCCGATGGCTTGCATGGCGAACGGCAGCACGATCAGCGCCCCGGCCCCGATCCACAGCGGCTGCATCCTGCTCCGGGTGGAATGATCGATCGTCATTCGAACCGTTCGATGCGCTCGCCCAGCAGGCCCCGCGGGCGGAACATCAGCACGAGAAACATCAGCACGTACATCGACGCTTCACCGGCGGCCGGCGCGAAGTGGATCGTGATGCCGCGCACGACGCCCACCAGCAGCGCCGCCAGCACCACGCCCCAGAAGCTGCCCAGGCCGCCGATCACGACGACGACGAACGCCACGGTCATGATTTCGGTCCCCATCGCGGGGTGCACGACCGCGATCGGCCCGAACAGCACGCCGCCCAGCGCGGCCGTGCCGACGCCGAGCACGACGATCGCCGTCATGTACGGCTGCAGCCGGATGCCCAGCGCGGCCACCATGTCGGGACGCTGCACGCCGGCGCGCACGACGCGGCCGAACGAGGTCTTGTGCAGCAGCAGCCACAGTGCCGTCATCACGACGATCACGACGCCCAGCAGCAGAAGTCGGTAGCGCGAAAACAGGAACTCGCCCACCACGACCTGGCCCTTGAACACGGCGGGCATCGAGTAGGCGAGCGGAGCGGCGCCCCAGATCATGCGGATGACCTGTTCGGTCACCATCGCCAGCCCGAAAGTCACGAGCAGGCTGAGAATCGGATCGGCGGAGTAGAAGCGGCGCAGCAGGTAGCGCTCGAAGAGGATGCCCAGCAGGCCGACCGCCACCGGCGCGATGAGGACGCTGGCGGCGAAGCCCAGATGCTTGCTGACCTCGAGCGCGATGTAGGCACCCAGCGCATAGAACGCGCCGTGCGCGAGGTTGACCACGCCGCCGACGCTGAAGATCAGCGACAGCCCGAGTGCCAGCAGCAGGTAATAGCCGCCGAGCACCAGGCCGTTGACGACCTGCTCGAGCAGGAAGACGAACTCCATCAGGATTCACGCGTGCCGCGGCCCCGGCGGCAAGGGCCATCGCGAACGACGGCGCCGCCGGCGGTTCGGTCAGCGCCGCCCGTGGGGTCGGCGTGACCGGCGCGGTCCTACATCTTGCAGGTGCTCTCCGCCTTGGTCGGCGCCAGCAGGTCGAGCGGCTGGTTCGGCGCGGGCACCGCTTCGCCGAATTGCAGGAAGTCCCACTTGTCCTTGGCCTGGCCCTTGGGCTTGACCGTGAACGGATAGGCTTCCTGCATCATCTGGTGATCCCACGAGCGGAAGTAGCCCTTGCGCGCCTTCAGCAGGTCGAACTGCGCCTCCGACTCGAAGTAGGCGATCAGCTTGGCGGTGTCGGTCGACTTCGTATCGTTCATCGCCTGCGCCATGACTTTCAGCGACACGTACTCGATCCAGGCGTGGTTCTCCGGCGGCTTGCCGTGCTTCTTCAGGAACGCCGCGGTGAACGCCTTCGAGCCGGGCGTCTGCAGGTCGTGGTGCCAGACCGTGGGCCAGATGCCGGAGAGGTTGCCTTCGCCCGCCGCCCAGGCATCGGCGGTGTTGAGGTTGAATCCGGCCACCGCGTAGGGCAGGCCGAACTCGGCGTACTGCTTGACGAAGTTGGTGACCTGGTTGCCTGCCAGGTTCGTCGCCACCAGGTCGGGCTTCGCCTGGCGGATCTTCAGCAGGTAGGGGCTGAAGTCGGTGACGTCGGTGGCCACCAATTCGTCGCCGATCTGCTCGCCACCGTTGGCCGCGAAGAACTTCTTCGCCGCCTTCGACAGGTCGTGGCCGAACAGGTAGTCGGCAGTCAGGCTGTAGATCCGCTTGCCGCGCACCAGGTTGTCGCGCAGTAGCGCCTGGCCGGCAGCGTTGACCATCACCGTGACCGGGATGTCGACGTGGAAGGTGTAACGGTTGCAGTCCTTGTTGCGCAGCGCGTCGGAACGCGCGCCGGTGCTCATGAACAGCTTCTGGCTGCGCGCGGCAACCTGCGAGATCGTCAGCGCCGAGGCCGAGTTGATCTCGCCCAGCAGCACGACCGCGCCGTCGCGCTCGATCATCCGCTGCGCCTTCGTCGACGCCACCTGCGGGTTGACCGAGTCCTCCGACATCACGTCGAGCTGGCGTCCCATCACGCCACCCGACGCGTTGATCTCGTCCGTGGCCATCCTGATGCCCATCACCGCGTATTCACCCAGCGCGCCGAGGAAGCCGGTCATCGGTGTGAGGTGCCCGATCTTGATCTTCTCGGACTGGCTGCGCACGATCGCCGGAAACCCCAGAGCGCACGCGCCGGCAGCCGCGGCTCCCGCTTTCAGCACGCTTCGGCGGCGTGAGGATTCCACTCCCGGATTGCGGTCCTTCTTGTCGCTCGTCATGACTTGTCTCCTCCTGTGGATCGTACGCAGCGGCCGGATCGGACGCGATGCGTTTCCGCACGCGACCGGCTCGCGCGATCGCGGCCGGCGGATGTCTGGTGCACGTTCCGGGGCCCAAGGCCTCCCGAGCGCAGTGTAGGAATGCGCGGAACGGGCGGAAAATACTGTTTTCCGAGAATGGATATAAGATTTGCTTATAGCACCCGAAACGCGTGAGGAGCAACCGAGTGGATCTGCGTCAGCTTCGCTACTTTACCCAGATCGTCGAGAGCGGAAGCCTCTCGCGGGCGTCGCGGCAACTGTTCATCGCGCAGCCCGCACTCAGCCAGCAGCTCAGCAAACTCGAGGACGAAGTCGGCAAACCCTTGCTGAAGCGCTCCTCGCGGGGCGTCGCGCCTACCGAGAACGGATTGGCACTGTACCACCACGCCCGGTTCATGCTGCGCCAGCTGGATCAGGCGATGTCCATCGCGCGGCAGGAGTCCGGCGCGGTGCAGGGCATGGTCTCGGTGGGCCTGCCCGCAACGACCGTCTCCGCGCTCGGCCTGCCGCTGGTGCGCCGCGTGCGCGAGCGCTATCCCAGCATTCTGCTCAACGTCGTGGAGGGGATGAGCGGCCATCTCGCGCAGATGATGCGCCTGGGCCAGCTCGATGTCGCGGTGCTGTTCAGCAGCGACGTCGCGCCCGACGTCTCGATCGACGTCCTGCTGGAGGAAGAGCTGTTCGTCATGCTGCCCCGGCACAGCAAGCTCGTCCCCGCGGGCCGCACCAGCCTCACGATCGCCGAGGCCGCGGCGCTGCCGATGATCCTCCCCACCAGCGCGCACGGCCTGCGCCGCCGGATCGCCGCCGAGTTCGAGCAGCGCAACCTGTCGGTGCACATCGTCGCCGAAATCGACTCGCTGTCGCTGCTGATGAATTGCGTCTACGAAGGCATCGCCGCCACGATCAAGCCCATGGCGGCGGTCTTCCTCGAGCGCAAGCGGGGGAGGGAGTGGCGGGCGCTGTCGATTTCGGACGCGCGCATGCGTCGGCGGAACTACCTGTACTCGCTCGCACCGACGCGGCTTTCCACGGCGGCGGCGGCCGTGGCGGCCGAGCTCCGGGACACGGCACACCAGCTCGTCGACTCGGGCGCGTGGTCCGGCGTCGAAGCGATCAGCGCGGCCAATCGATCGGATCGGTTGCGGCCGAGCGCAGCCTGACATCCGCGGGGAGCCCTGCGCCACGCACAGGTTGCGACCGCTGGGCACGCACGACTACACTTTCGCGTTCGGCCGCAAGTGCGGCCGACGCAATGCGCCCGCACGGGCGTCGTCCAATGGGGAGTTCGATTGAATCAGCAACTGGCGTTGGTATTCGGCGGCTCGCGCGGCATCGGCGCGGCCTCGGTGCGCGTTCTCGCGCGCGAGGGGTTCGACGTGGCGTTCACCTACAACGCGAACGCGGACCAGGCGAAGGATCTCGCCGCAGCGGTGATGCAGGCATCGCCGGGTGCGCGAGTAACCTTCCATCCGGTCGACATCCGGCAGCCGGATTCCGTGGCGAACGTGTTCGCGGCGGTGGCCGACACATTCGGTCGGGCGCCCTGTTGCGTGCTCGCGAACGCCGGGATCAACGTACCTCCGGCGCCGCTGGCGCAGTTCGGCCCGGACGCCTTCAGGACGCTGGTCGAGGTCAACATCGTCGGCGCGTTCAACGTGCTCCGCGAGGCCGCGAACCGCGTGCAGGACGGCGGCACGATCATCGCGGTGACGACCACGATGGTGCGCCACGCGGTTCCCGGGCTGGGTCCCTATTCCGCGACCAAGGCCGCGGTCGAATGCCTGATCCGGTCGATGGCCAAGGAGCTCGCGTCGCGCAAGGTGCGCGTGAACGCCGTCGCGCCCGGTCCGGTGGACACCGATCTGTTCCGTGCCGGAAAAACGGAGGAAGCGAAGCAGCGATCCGCCGCGCTCAGCCCGTTCAACCGCATCGGAACGCCGGAAGAGATCGCGGAGGTGGTGGCGTTTCTCGCCTCGCCGAAGGCGTCGTGGATCCACGGACAGATCGTGCAGGCCAACGGCGGCCTGATCTGACGGGCATGAAAACCGTTGCGCCGTTCGAGGTCGGAATTACCGTCAAGGATCTCGACGCGCTGCTGCCGTTCTACACCGAGGTTCTCGGTTTCTCGGTCTACAGCGACCTCCGCGTGACGGCGGAAAAGAGCAGGCCAACGGGGCTGTCGCCCACGGGCTATCGGGTGGTGCGGCTGGAGACCAATCTGGGCAACCGCTTCAAGCTGGCGCAACCGGTGGCGCCGCCCGAGGGGTCCGCGCCCGCGGCATTTGCGCTGCAGAAGCAGGGCGGCGCCTACGTGACGTTCATCGTCGAAGGCCTGCAGTCGCTGCACGAGCGTCTGCAAGAGAATGGCGCCAGGATCCTGAGCGACGGTGTCGTCCAGGTGAGGCCGGGCCTTGGGCTCCTGCTTGCCCACGATCCCGAGGGAAATCAGCTCGAATTCGTGGAGTACGAGGACCTGGATTCGTATCTGCGGCCAGCGTCCCGGTAGCAGGCGACCGTCGCGTCGATGAGCCTGCGGCACTCCGGACGTTGCGTCGCGCCCCGGTGGGCGGTGCTCGCGCTGCTGCCGACGCTTTCGCTCCTGGCGAGTTGCGTGACGCTCACCGCCGAGCCGCGGGCCCTGCTTCTCGAGTCGGACCGGGCGGTAAGCGTTCGGTCGATTCCGTGCGACAAGGCCGCGCAGGCAGCAAGCGATGCCGACGTCCGGCCCGGTCAGACGCTCGATCCCGAGGCGATACGCATCGTCACCTGGAACATCCACAAGCAAGAGGACCCGGGATGGCGGGCGGATCTGGACCGCTTCGTCGCCGCCAGCGACATCGTGCTGCTGCAGGAAGTGGTGCTGCGCGAGCCTCTGCGCGAATCGATCGAGAGCGCCGGACTGCGCTGGACGATGGCGAGCTCCTTCCTTTACTTCGACGAGGACATCGGGGTCATGACGGCCGCACGGGTCGCTCCGGTGGCGATCTGCACGTCAAGGGTGGTGGAACCCCTGCTGCAGTTGCCCAAGTCGTCGCTCGTGTCCTGGTACGCGCTTCGTGGAACGGCGGAGCGGGTGGCCGTGGTCAACGTGCACGCGATCAACTTCTCGCTGACCCTGCCCGAGTACCGCGAACAATTCGAACGGCTGGTCGCGGCGCTCGCGGCGCACCGCGGACCGCTGGTCTTCGCGGGCGACCTCAACACCTGGACCGACGCGCGATGGGAAGTCGTGCAGGAGGCGGCGCGCAAGCTCGGCCTCAGCGCCATCGGGTTCGCCAACGACCATCGAACGCTGTTTCTCGGCCGGCAGCTCGATCACATCCTCGTGCGCGGGCTCGAGGTGGTCGATGCCGAGGTGATTCGCGTCACGTCCTCGGATCACAACCCCGTGCGGGCAAGGTTGCGTCTGCCGGAGCGGAAGAAATGACGGGCAACGCAACCGTTGCCGCGGGACCGCTCAGCCCATTCCCTTCTCGAGCCGATCCAGCGTCCGGTAGCACGGCAGCACGTTCGCCACGCTGGCGTTCGGCTCGCGCTTTTCGCGGATCGCCGCAAAGAACTCGCGATCCTGCAGCTCGATGCCGTTCATCGACACGTCGACCTTCGACACGTCGATCTTGTTGTCCTTGCCGTCGATGAGATCGTCGTACCGCGCGACGTAGGTGCCGTTGTCGCAGATGTAGCGGAAGAACGTGCCCAGCGGCCCGTCGTTGTTGAACGACAGCGACAGCGTGCAGATCTGGCCTCGCGCGCTCTTGAGCTGGATCGACATGTCCATCGCGATCCCGAGCTGCGGATGCAGCGGCCCCTGGATCGCATGGGCGACGGTGACCTCGGCGCCGGTCTGGTACTGGAACAGGTCGACGGTATGGGCGGCGTGGTGCCAGAGCAGGTGGTCGGTCCAGCTGCGCGGCTGGCCGAGCGCGTTCATGTTGGTGCGGCGGAAGAAGTACGTCTGCACGTCCATCTGCTGAATCGTGAGCTCGCCGCTGACGATCCGCTTGTGCATCCACTGGTGACTCGGATTGAAGCGGCGCGTGTGCCCGACCATCGCCACGAGGCCGGTCTCCTGCTGTCGCCTCGCCACGGCCTCGGCGTCGGCGAGGTTGTCGGCGAGCGGGATCTCGACCTGCACGTGCTTGCCCGCGTCGAGGCAGGCGATCGCCTGGGCAGCGTGCATCTGCGTCGGCGTGCACAGGATCACCGCGTCGACTTCCTTGATGGCCAGCGTTTCGGCGAGATTGGTCGTGACGTGGGGCACGTCGAAGCTGGACGCGACGTCGCGGGTCTTGTCGAGGTCGCGGCCGACGAGCGAGACGACCTCGATGCCACCGATCTTCGCGATGGCTTCGAGGTGCTTGATGCCGAATGCGCCGGCGCCGGCGAGTGCTGCCTTCATCGTTGTCTCCCTGCTTGCGGCATCAGTGCCGGTTGTCGAGTACGAGGTGCCCGACCGCGGTGTTCGATGCCGGCACGTGGTAGAAGCGATGGAGCTGACGCGGATGCGGGTCGAGCGCGCCCAGCGCGATCAGCCACATCACCAGTTCGATGCCCTCGGAGCCGGCCTCGCGCACGTAGTCGATGTGCGGAAGCTTCGCGAGGCCTTCGGGGTCGGTCAGCATGCGGTCGAGGAAGGCATTGTCGAACGCCTTGTTGATCAGGCCCGCGCGCGGGCCCTGCAGCTGATGGCTCATGCCCCCGGTGCCCCAGACCTGGACGTCGAGATCCTCGTCGAACGACGCGATCGCCTTGCGGATTGCCCGTCCGAGCTGGAAACAGCGGTTGCCGGTGGGCGGCGGGTATTGGACGACGTTGACCGCGAACGGAATCACCCTGCACGGCCACGCCGCGGGCTGGCCGAAGAGCAGCGACAACGGTACGGTCAGACCGTGATCGACGTCCATCTTGTTGATGATCGTGAGGTCGAACTCGTCGAGGATCACCGATTGCGCGATGTGCGCCGCGAGCTCCGGATGGCCGATCACCGGCGGCACCTTGCGCGGGCCCCAGCCCTCGTCGGCTGGCGCGAAGCGCTCGGCGCAGCCGATGGCGAAGGTCGGGATCATTTCCAGGCTGAATGCCGACGCGTGATCGTTGTAGACGAGAAATATCACGTCCGGTTTCTCGTTCGCGATCCACTGTTTGGAGAATTCATAGCCCTTGAACACCGGCTGCCAGTAGGGCTCGCCGGTCTTGCCGAGGTCGATCGCCGCCCCGATCGCCGGCACGTGCGACGTGAACACGCCCGCGGTGATCCTAGCCATTGCGTTTCTCTCCGACATAGCGGTTGCCTTCGACCGAGCGGCCGCCGGCGAGCATCATCGCGCGGTATTCCTGCGGCGTCGCGCCGGTCATGCTCGACGCCGCGAGCTCGAAGCTCTGGCCATCGGTCGAGAAGATCTTGGCGAGGAAGTAGATGTTGCCGCCGACTGCGATCATCCGGTTGTAGTCGCGCGCCAGCACCGCCTGCTTCTGCTCCTCGGTCATCGGCCACTGGTCGAGGTAGGCGCGTTGATCGGCCTTGAACTTCTCGCGGTTCTCCGCCTTCATCAGCGACATGCAGAACTGGTTGAGGTGGAAACCCTTGCGCGACATCTCGGCGTCGAAGATCGTCGTTCCGGGAACGTCCTTGTACGGCTTGTCGAGCGCCATGGGCTCAGCTCCAGTAGAGGCGCATCGGATTGTCGACGAGGAGCCTTCGCTGCAGCTCCGGCGTCGGCGCGATGTGCGGAACGAAATCGACGAGCAGGCCGTCGTCGGGCATGTGGTTCTTCAGGTTGGGATGCGGCCAGTCGGTGCCCCACAGCACGCGGTCGGGAAAGGTCTCGACCAGACGGCGTGCGAACGGAACCACGTCGCGGTAGGCGTTGCGCTCGCCGTTCAACGCCGGCGGTCCCGATTTCGACAGGCGCTCGGGGCAGCTCACCTTGGACCAGATGTTGTCGTGCTCGCGCATCATCGCGACGAAGCGTTCGAATTCCGGACCGTCGACCGGCTTGCTCACATCCGGCCGGCCCATGTGATCGACGACAACGGTCGTCGGCAGCGACGTGAAGAAGTCGGCGAGCTCGGGCAGATCCTGCGCCTCGAAGTAGACGACCACGTGCCAGCCCAGCGGCGCGATCCGGTGCGCGATCTCGAGCAGCACTTCGCGGGGCGTGAAATCGACCAGGCGCTTGACGAAATTGAAGCGCGTGCCGCGCACGCCGGCCGCATGCATCGCGGCGAGTTCCGCATCGCTGACGGTGCGTGCCACCGAGGCGACGCCGCGCGCCCTGCCGTTCGATTGCACCAGCGCATCGACGAGCGCGCGATTGTCGTTGCCGTGGCAGGTCGCCTGGACGATGACGTTGCGCGCGAAGCCGAGGCGGTCGCGGAGCGCGAACAGCTGGTCCTTCGACGCGTCGCAGGGCGTGTACTTGCGCTCCGGTGCGAAGGGAAACTGCGCCGCCGGACCGAACACGTGGCAGTGCGCGTCCACGGCGCCGGGCGGCGGCCGGAAGGCGGGGACGGACGGGTTGGGATGAAACGGCAGCCAGTCGGGATCCATGGCGTTCCCTGAACGAGGATGTCAGCGCTTCTTGCCGACGCGGGCGAGAATGCGGTCGGCCTCGGCCCGCCAGTCGGGGCTTTTCGCGAAGTCTGTGGCCGACTTGTCGCCGAACAGGCCGGCGTCGGCGAGGTCGGCGATCCATGCCTGCCGGTCGGCGGTGCCGCTCGCGGACCACGGCTCGAGGCCGACCTCGCGCACGGTTTCCGCGACCTCGCGCACTTCCTCGGCGCGGCGCCGGCCGTGCTGGATCACGCGCTGGAAGAAGTACGCGCCCTGCCTTTCCCAATCGATCGCCGGGAACGTTTCGACCAGTGACGCGATCACCTGGTCCTCGACGCCGTACGCGCGCGCCGTGGTGAAGCTCTCGATCACCATCGCTTCGAGCCCCTTGATCATCACACTGCGACACATCTTGGTGGCGGAGGCGACGCCGAGTTTCTCCGAGGCCACCTTGGCATCGAACCCCAGCGTGGCGAGCAACGGCTGGAGCGTCGCCGCAGCGGCGCCGCCGAGCAGCAACGGCACGCGGATCCGGTACGGCGGGATCGACGTCATGACCGCGCCTTCGACGTAGCGTCCGCCGGCGGCGTCGATCAGCGCCGCCGCGCGCTGCTTCGCGCCCGGCGACGCCGAATTGAAGTCGAGGAACCACGCATCCCGCTTCACGTGCGGCGCGCACGCCGCGGCAACCGGCACGGCCTGGCTCGCCGTGACGGCCGAAACGACGAAATCGGCACCGGCCGCGAGTTCGGCGTGCGAGCCGGTCAACGCGACGCCGTGCCGGGCCGCGTGGTCGCGCAGCGGGCCTTCCGCGGGGGTTCCGAGCTTGATGTCGCAGGCGCTGACCTGCGCGACGCCTCGTTCCCGGAGGTCTTCGGCGAGGATGCGGCCGACCTCGCCGTAGCCGACGAGGCCGATGTGCCATTGCATCGGGTGGTCCGGAATGCTCATCGCTGCGCCTGCCATTCAGTCGACGTACTTGAGGCCGGCCTTCTCGAGCGGCTCGCGCATCTTGTACATGTCGAGGCCGAGCACGCCGGCGGCGAGCCTGGCCCGCTTGTCGGCTTCGTTGGCTTCGCGCGCCTCGGCGGCGTCGGCGGCCTGCTGCGCAATCGCCGCCGGCACCACGACCACGCCGTCGTCGTCGGCGACGACGACGTCGCCCGGATTGACCAGCGCTCCGGCGCAGACGACCGGAATGTTGACCGAGCCGAGCGTGGCCTTCACCGTGCCCTTGGCGTTGATCGCCCGCGAGAAGACGGGGAACTGCATCGCCGTCAGGTCCTTGACGTCGCGCACCCCGGCGTCGATGACGAGGCCCAGACCGCCACGCGCCCGGAACGACGTGGCGAGCAGATCGCCGAACATCCCGTCCTCGTTGTCCGTGGTGCACGCGACGACGGCAACGTCGCCCGGGCGCAGCTGTTCGGCCGCAACGTGCAGCATCCAGTTGTCGCCGGGATGCACGAGCACCGTCACCGCGGTGCCGCAGACGTTCGCGCCCGGGTAGATCGGCCGCATGTAGGGCTTCATCAGTCCCACGCGGCCCATCGCCTCGTGGATCGACGCGACGCCGAAGCGCGACAGCTTGGCGACCGCCGCCTGGTCCGCGCGCACGATGCTGCGTTTGACGATGCCGAGGTTGTTCATGCTCACGGTGGCAGCTCCTATCGTCCCCGGGCGTTCAGCGCGCGGTCGAGACGGGGAAACACGCGGCGCGCATTGCCTTCGTAGATCTTGAAGCGGTCTTCTTCGCTCAGCGTCGAGGCAGCCTCGATGTAGCGCTTCGTGTCGTCGTAGTAGTGCCCGGTCTCCGGGTCGATGCCGCGCACGGCGCCGATCATCTCGGAGGCGAACAGGACGTTGTCGACCGGAATCACCCGGGTGAGCAGATCGATGCCGGGCTGGTGGTACACGCAGGTGTCGAAGAATACGTTGTTGAGCAGGTGGTCCTTCAGCAGAGGCTTCTTGAGTTCCTGCGCGAGGCCGCGGAACCGTCCCCAGTGATACGGCACGGCGCCGCCGCCATGGGGGATCAGGAACTTGAGCGTGGGAAAGTCCTTGAACAGGTCCGAGGTCAGGCACTGCATGAACGCCGTCGTGTCGGCGTTGAGGTAGTGCGCGCCGGTGGTGTGGAAGCACGCGTTGCAGCTGGTCGACACGTGGATCATCGCCGGGATCTCGTACTCGACCATCTTTTCGTAGATCGGATACCAGTGTCGGTCCGACAGCGGTGGCGAGGTCCAGTGACCGCCCGATGGATCGGGGTTGAGGTTGATGCCGATGAACCCGTAATCCCTGACGCACCGTTCCAGCTCGGGAATGCAGGTCCGCGGATCGACGCCCGGCGATTGCGGCAGCATCGCCACGCCGATGAAGTTGTCGGGGAAGAGCTTCGCCACGCGGTGGCAAAGCTCGTTGCAGATCGCGGCCCAGGTCGACGACACGCTGAAATCGCCGATGTGGTGCGCCATGAAGCTCGCGCGCGGCGAAAAGGCCGTCAGGTCCGAGCCGCGCTGCTTCATCAGCCGGAGCTGGTTGGCCTCGATGCTCTCGCGCAACTCGTCGTCGCTGATCTTCAGGTCCGACGCCTTCGGCCGCAGCGCCGGATCCTTGATGCCGGCGATTTGCCGGTTGCGCCACTCCTCGAGCGCCTTGGGTGCCGTCGTGTAGTGCCCGTGGACGTCGATGATCAGGGGTTTTCTCATCGCTGGCGTTCTCCTTCCGGCAAAGGTCCGCGTCGGTGTGCGGCAGGACTGGCGCCGGAGCGACTGCAGGGGCGCCGCTCGCACCGACCTACCGCCGCGTGCGATCGGGCGGTCGCAGAAATTCGACCTGCGTCCGATGCACGCGAGTCACGGAAGTGCGCATTGTGCGCGATTTCTCATCGGACCGGAATGGCATGGCGCGTCTAGCAGCTATATCATTCCAGCATTTCGATTCCGAGGCTCGGCGATGGACCTGAAGCAGCTCTCGTATTTCGTGCAGGTTGCCGACCTGGGCAGCTTCACGCGTGCCAGCATGCTGCTCAACGTCGCGCAGCCCGCGCTTTCGCGGCAGGTGCGCCAGCTCGAAGTCGAGCTGCGGCAGACGCTGCTCAACCGCAACGGGCGCGGCGTCACGCTCACCGACGCCGGACAGCGCCTGCTGGAACACAGCCGCGGGATCCTGCATCAGGTGGAGCGGGCGCGCGAGGACCTCGAGGAAATGCGCGGCGCACCGGTCGGCCATGCCGCGCTGGGCGTTCCGCCGACCGTCGGGCGCATCGTGACCGGGCCGCTGGTGAGCGCGTTCCAGCAGCGGTTTCCGAAGGCCACGCTGGGCATCGTCGAGGGGCTTTCCACGTTTCTGCTCGAACGGCTCGTGTCCGGCCGCGTCGACGTCGGGCTGGTCTACAACCCGGCGCCGACGCCGGCGATTGAAACGCAGCCGCTGGTCGTCGAGCCGCTGTACCTCATCGGCCCGACTGAAGGCACACGCAACGCCAGGCGATCCGGCGCACCGAGGATGGGCCGGCCGGTCGCATTGCGGGAACTGCCGGCCTATGGGCTCATCGTACCCGCCAGGCCGAACGCGCTGCGCATGTACGTCGAGAGCCAGCTCGCCGCGATCGGCGTCCGGATCAACGTGGCGTGGGAAGTCGACGGCATCGCCGCGATCCTCGATCTGGTGGCCCGTGGTCTGGGCTACGCGGTGCTGTCGGTCAATGCGCTGCGCAACGAGCCGTTCGGCGCCCGACTGCTGCCGCGTCCCATCGTCAAGCCACGCCTTGCCGTCACGCTGGCCATTGCGACGTCGTCACAGCGACCCCTGACGCCGCTCGGGCGGCGCGTCGTCGACCTGGTGCGCGAGCTCGTGCCCCGGGAACTCGAAGGTTAGGGGTGCCCGCTGCGCGGTTCCGCCGGGGCCGCGCTCTGATCCGGACGGCTGCCGACGACGCCGTCGACCGCGGCCGGCGCCGCCTCGGTCAGGAATCACGCGCACCGCGGACGAACGTCGGCTCGGTGAAGAGCGACGTGATGGCGACCTTGCGGATCGCGGCGTCGTCCGGAACGAGGTACAGGATCGGCGAGATCAGCTCCTCGAAGATGCCGCGCAGGCTGCGCGCGCCGGTCTTGTACTCGATCGCGAGTTCCGAGATCTGCGCGAAGACCTTCGGATCGACGGTGAGCTCCACACCCTCGTTGGCGAAGATGTCCCGGAACTGGGCGTAGATCGAGTCCTTCGGTTCGGTCAGGATCCGCACCAGCATGTCCCGGGTGAGATCCTGGAAGCGGGCGATGACGGGCAGCCGGCCCGTGAACTCGGGGATCAGCCCGTAGGTGAAGAGGTCGGTGGGCTTCACGCGCGAATTCAGCCGGTCAAGAATCTTCTGGTTGTCGCTGTTCGACGTCGAGATGAAGCCGAAGCCGTGCGTCTGCGCCATGATGTCGTCGAGGCCGACGAACGCGCCGCCGCAGATGAACAGGATGTTCGTCGTGTCGATGTAACGCCCGCCGCCGAACTTGACCTGCGACCCTTCCATGATCTTCAGCAGCGCATGCTGGACGCTTTCGCCCGACACCGCGCGCGGTGCAGTGCCGGTGGCCTTGAGCTTGTCGATCTCGTCGATGAACACGATGCCGTTCTGCGCTCGTGCGACGTCGCCGCCGGCCTTGTCGACCAGCCGCTGCAGGATGGCCTCGATCTCCTCGTTGACATAGCGGGTCTGGGCCAGCGACGTGGCCTCCGCGGTGACGAACGGGACGCCCAGGATGCGCGACAGCGTCTCGCAGAGCAGCGTCTTGCCGGTGCCGGAGTTGCCGATCAAGAGCAGGTTGCTCTTGGCGATCGGGACGTTGTCGTGCAGCGACTTCGCGATCTTCCTGAAGTGCGTATACACCGCGACCGCGACGGTCTTCTTGGCCTCGTCCTGGCCGATCACGTACTGGCCGAGCGCTCGCACGATGTAACTCGGCGTCATCGTCGGGTCGAGCATCGTCGGATCCATGGGTTGCGCAGCGATGTGGGAGGGGCGCAGCCCGGGTCCGGATCCGCGCCGTCAGCAGCGATGGTAGCGCACGGTGCAGGATGCGCTGCGCGCGACCGCGTGTGGCGAGGCTGCGTTCGGCCGCGCCGGTCAGTCGTCCGCCTGCTCCCAGCCCGGCAGCGCGAATTCCGCCTTCAGCATCCGGAGCTCCGGCTGGTGCAGCCGGGCGATCGCCTGGACCGCGGTTGAGCCTTTCGCGGTGAGGTGGACCTCGACCTGTCTGCGGTCGGTCCGGCCGACGCGGCGCAGGACGAGCCCGAGCGACTCGCCTCGATCGTTTCGCCGCCGAGGCGGCGGGTCAGTGTCCGTGCCGCCGCGCGCACCATCGGCACGAAGCTCGGATCGTGCCGGGTCGTCGGCAGCGTGAGCGTCAACGCGCCGACGAGGTGGCCGTCGCCACCGAAGACGGGCGCGGAAATGCCGGTCAGCTCCGGCACCCGGTCGCCGTCGAGCACCGCGACGCCGTCGCGCCGGATGCGGTCGTGGATCGCGCCCCTGGCGCCGGCGAACGCCATGAGCACCCGGCCGCCGGCACCGCGATTGAGCGGCAGCAGGTCGCCCGCGCGAATGTGGTCGCGGACCACCTGCGGTGAATCGACCCGGTACAGGCAGATGCGCCGATCGCCCTGCCGCACGTGGAAGGCCGCGCTTTCGCGGGTCTTGGCCACCAGCGCCCGCAGCGCGGGCATCACCTCGGCCTCGAGCGAAAACCCGGCTTCGTAGATGGCGTGCAGCCGGGCGAGCTCCGGTCCCAGCATGTAGCGACCATCCTCGGTGCGCAGTAGCATTCGCGCGTGCTCGAGCGATGCGACCAGACGCAGCGTGGTGCTCTTGTAGAGCCGCGTGCGCCCGGCCAGGTCCGTGAGCGAGAGCGCGCGGTCGCCGGCGCGGAATGCCGACAGCAGCGACAGCGCACGGTCGACGGCGGCGGCGCCGCCGGGGGCGGATTGGCGGTCGGCGAGCGAGGGCCGGGCGGCCTTTTTCGGCATCGTGATCGTGGTCTGCGGGCGCGGCAAGCGCCGGGTCGGCGTCGGCTGGCGGCGCGCACCGGTTGACTTCCCGGCACGCCGTGTTCATAATTTTCGGAACCGAGTTCTATCTTACAGAACAATGCGGCGACGTCAATGACCCTCATTCCCGAAGTGCTCATCAGCGAGGTCGGCCCGCGCGACGGTCTGCAGAGCGTCAAGCAGACCATGCCCACGGCCGACAAGGTCCGCTGGATCGACGCGCTGTACGCCGCCGGTCTGCGCGAGATCGAGGTGTGCTCGTTCGTGCCGGCGAAACTGCTGCCACAGATGGCCGACGCCGCGGACGTCGTCGCGCACGCCGTGACGCTCCCCGGTCTCACGGTGATGGCGCTCGTCCCGAACCTGCGCGGTGCAGAGGCGGCGCTCGCGGCGGGCGTGCACAAGCTGACGCTTCCCGTTTCCGCCAGTGCCGCGCACTCGCTCGCCAACGTGCGCAAGACCCGGGAGCAGATGATCGAAGAGGTCCGGCACATCGTCGCGCTGCGCAACGAGCGGGCGCCGCAGGTCAAGGTCGAGGCCGGCATCTCCACCGCATTCGGCTGCACGCTGCAGGGCGTGGTGCCGGAGGACGACGTGGTGTGGCTCGCCGCCCAGGTGATCGCTGCGGGGGCCGACGAGGCCGGACTCTCCGACACCACCGGCCACGCGAACCCGGCGCAGGTGCGGCGCCTGTTCCAGCGGGTGCGCGCCGAGATCGGCAAGCACACGGGCGCTGCGCACATGCACAACACGCGCGGGCTGGGCCTCGCGAATTGCCTGGCCGCCTACGACGTCGGTGTGCGCACCTTCGACGCGTCCCTCGGCGGGCTCGGCGGATGTCCCTACGCGCCGGGTGCGTCCGGCAACGTCGTGACCGAGGACCTCGTCTTCATGTTCGAGGCGATGGGCGTGTCGACAGGCATCGACATCGCGAAGCTGATCGCGGCCCGCGAGCCGCTCAAGGCCGGCCTTCCGGGCGAGCCGATCTACGGGATGACCGCCGAGGCCGGTGTGCCGAAGGGGTTCGTCCAGGGCGCGGCGCACGCCTGACGCATCGCCGACGGGGCCTGTAGCGGCCTGACGGCGTACGACGCCGGTCTTCTTTGTGGGGGCCCCGCGGACCGTCAACCGCGGCGTGCTTTGGCGCCCGGCCGCGCGGGCCGCGTGGCCATCTCGTGATCGAACGCGTCCTCGTGCTCGTTCGGGAACTGCGGCAGCGTGTCGGCGTGTCCGCCCTGGACAAACGTGCCCTGGGGCATGACCTTGCGCGGGACGGTCTTCGGGCCCGGGATCAACGCCTCGTCGAGATAGGTGTCGACGTGCATCCCGTCGGACAGGTGCGCCATCAGCGGTGTCTCGCCTCCGGGAACCACCCGCGACCGCGGCCGGCGCCGCCGCCAGGCGACACCGCCCGCGGCGAGCGCGACGATGGCGGCGAGCGAGGCGACCCACGGCCAGGCCTCCTCCCACCAGCGCACGAGCACGGCCCAGGGCGCAGACTTCGCCGCCTCCTCGGCGGCCCTTTGCGCGGCCTCCGCCGCGCGCACTTCAACTTGCAGACGTTCGACCGCCGCAGCGAGTTCGGCGATGCGCTCCTGCTGCATGCGCTCGACCTGCGCCGAGAGTTCGGCGATCCTGCTGCGCAGAACCACCTCCTGCTCTTCCAGCGCGGCTTCCTGGGCGCTCTTCGTCAGCGCGGAGAAATTCTCGGCGGTGCCCTTGCCGGACGTGCCGGTTCCCGCAACCGTGCGGGAGATGGCGAGCCGCGGGCGCTCCGCCCTGGCCGGTGTCGACGTGGACGTCGCGGTCACGCGCGGTCCGGCCCCCTGGCCCGCGGCGGCCGGTTTTCTCTCGGGCGCCGGTGTTCCCGGCGTCCTGCCGGCGTCGGCCGAATTCGAGCGCGTGTCGGCGGGCGCCGCGGCCGTCTCTCCCGTAACCGGTACCGCATCCGGCAACGAGGCCGCCTCGCTCGACGCCGCAGGCGTTCCCGACGCGGATACGGAGGGCATGCGGGTGTCCACGGCCGGCGCCTCGGTCAGCGGAGGATCGAACAGCAGAAGGTACTCACGGCGGATCGCGCGGTCGCAGCCGGCCTGCAACGTGACGCGCATGACGGGCTCGTTGACCGCGCGTCCGGTGGTGACGACGAGGCGGCTCGCCCCCGCGCTCTGTTCCAATGCGACGCGTGCCGTGGTGACCTCCGGTACCCCGTCCGTCGTGTCCACGCGCGCGGGAACGACCTTGAAACACTCGCCGGAAAGCTCCTCACCGGGCTGAGCGACGACGGGCACGACGATGCGGAACAGCTGTCCGAGCAGCGATTGCTCGGCGATCGCGTCGAGCGTCAGCGCCCACGCGGGCCCGACCGCAGCGATGCCGAGCACTACTCCTGCGACGAATTGCCAGCGGTGCGGCGCACGCGACGTCGAGGATCGGGACGGACGAGACCGCGTGGCCGGCAATGTGGACAAGGGTCTCCCAACGGAAAAGGGCATGGCGAATTCGCTTGATCGCGGCAAAGGTCAGCCGACGGGTCGTCGGACATTGGCTGGCGAGTTACTGTGCAAGATGCATGCCGCGACGCAACGAGGGGGCGCCGCACACGCCTGTCGCGCGATGGCACGCTGCGGGTGCGGTGCGTCGCGGTGCGGCCGGCGCGACTGCCGCCGGAACGCTTTGGCACGTTCCGCGGCGGCGTCGAGGGCGTGGCTTCAGGCGCAGGAGCGACGCGGGGCGTCACCGGTCGTAGACCACAAAAAAGGCCCCGCACGCGGCGGGGCCTGGGGACGGCTCGTGCGCAATTGCGCGCGCGAGCCGCAGGGGGAGGGAGGAAAAACCGTTACAGCTTGTTCTCGTGGCAGGTATCGCAGCGCACGGCGGTTCCCGCCGCCAGCGTGACGGTCTGCGTTCCTTCTTCACCACGCTTCAGCACGCGGGTCGCGGCCACGCGCGAGAGCACCGTGCCCTGACCGGTGGCGCCATGGCAGGTGCGACAGGCGTTCAGATTCGACTCGGCGAAGTGCTCGTGATTCGACGTCCAGTTCGGATCGTCGACCGGGTGCATGCCGTGCGGCCCTCCCAGCGTGAGGCCGAGACTGCCTGCCGCATGACAGGCCTTGCACTCCATCACCGGTCCGGTGTGACCCTGCAGCTGGGTCGCGGCGATGTTGTCGTTCGCCGCCGGATTCGGGTTCGGCCATTCGGCGTGCGTGGACCCGTGGCAACCCTGGCACGTGACGCCGCCGTGTCCCTTCGAGAGCCGGTAGAGCTTCTGGTTTTCCGCGAAGCGCGATGCCGGCGACTGGATCATCGTCAGCACCTGCGACGTCCCGGCGGTCTTGGTGTATGCCTGCAGCAGCCGGATCCCGTCCTTCGCGACGATCATGTCGGTCCGGTTCATCGTCGTCACACTGGTGGCGTCGCCGATGTGGCAGGACTGGCACTTCGGCTCCATCGCCCAGGGAACGCGTTTGGTGAAGTCGGCGCTGCCCGGCGCGGCTGCGAAGGTGGCCGTGAAGTCGTTGCCGACCTGTTTCATGTCGCCGTGGCAGTCCTGACACACGACGCCGCCCCCGCCCATCGCGCCGCGCAGGCACTGGGTGTTCTTGCCGGGGTGACACTGATAGCAGGTCTGCTGCAGGACGTCGACCTGCTTCTGCGGGGTCCGCGCGGCGGTCAGCGGCGCCGGCATCGGCGGGAACAAATCGGTGAACTGGCCGTGGGTGTAGTGCATCGCGCGCGACATCGAGATGTGGCGCGTCTGCTGGCGACCGTTGGCGCCTTGCGTCGTCTCGTCGATCGGTCCGACCTGCGCGAGGTCGAGCGCCGGCGAGTAGTGGCACTGCGAGCACTGGACCGCGCGCCGCTGGTCGAGGCACGAGGCCTCCGTTCCGCTCATGCATTTTGTGGCGGCGCCATTGATGCTCGACGTGTAGCTCGCGCCGAACTTCGCGTCGTGCAACCGCAGGATGTTGATCTTCGCTGCGTTGTTGAGCTTCTCCGGTCCCGGTGCGTCCGCGACGCGGGCGACGGGCCAGGCGGTCCCGTTCGCGTATGTCTTGACGTCGGCGAACACCGAGCCGCGGCCGTTGCCGTAGTCGTTGGGATCAGCGTGGCAGTTGCGGCAGTCAGCCTCGGAGGCGACCGGCACGACGATGTCGAGGTTGCCCTTGATGTTCGCCGACTTGGTCGCGTCCGCGTCCTTCGCCGTCGCCTGGATGCGCATCAGCGGATAGGGGTTCGTGTTGCCCGCGTCGTCGATGGGCAGAATGGGAATGCCGTCGGCCGAGAACCAGTTGGCGCCGACGACCGTCGTCCCGAACGGGAAATTGGCGAAGAACGGCAGGTTGACGTCGTAGCGCCGGAATTTCTGCGGCAGGTTCGCCGCGTAGGGCGAGGACACCGGCGGCGTCGCGGTGATCACGCTGGGCATCGTGGATTGCGCCGGGGCCAGCGCAGGCAGCGCGACCGGGTCGGGCACGGGCAATCCGATGTCGCCCGGCAGCGGCGCGAAGAGCGAGAGCACGCTCGGACACGGACCCGAGGCGGGGTTGCACGCGCCGATCTTGTCCGCACCCGGATAGAGCGACCCGTAGCCCATGATCCCCAGCTGGCCGGTGGCGCCGCTGGGCAAAGTCTTCGTGTCCCAGAAATTGGTCTTGGTCACCGCAGCGGAATTCTGGCTGGTCGTGTTGATGGAGTAGGCGACGATGGGGTCTTTCGCGCTCGACGTCGCGACGTAGTGAACGTCGGCGTCGACATTGGTCAGCAGTCGCGGCTTGGTCGTCGCCGTGCCGGGCAGGATCACCTGCGCGTGCACCACGTTGAACGGCGGCAGGATGCTGAACACCTGGTAGTCCTGATCGGCGCAATGCATGCCGAGATCATTGGACGCGAAGACCCTCCACGGCGCCGAACTGCCGGTCGGCGGTGGCGGGGGTGGTGGCGGCGGGGCGTGGTGACGGCCGATACGGTGACCGCGATCGTGACCTTGGATCGACGGTCGCTGACGCCGATCGACGCCTTGCCCACGGCAAGTCCGCGCAGCGTGAGTGTCGTCGTCGCCAGCTTCGCGCTGACCACCGCGGGTGCCGGGTTCGCGACCTTGATGCGCCCGTTCGCGTTGGTGATCTGGATCTGCGCCTGCGAGCCGACGGTGAGCGCGACCGAGGTCGCGGAAACCGTGAGCGTCGAATCGGCAGCGAATGCCGGGGGCGCGGACAGCAAGGCGCCGATGGCGGTCAGCAGGAAGGCGGTGAAGGTTCGGCGCATTCGATTCTCCTTGGCCGGGACGAGGGCTCGGCAGTCGGTCGGGTCACGGGCGTGGGGCGAAGTTACCGGAATGCCAATGGCATACGTGGGAAAATATCCCACTATTTGATCCAAGTCAAACCCCATGCAATCAGTTCCTTACTCTCGCTCGCTGTGGGACCTTCATCACAGAACGCGTCCAGCTCTTGTGCAGGCGCGGGCACTCTGCAACGGCGCGCCGCGCGGTTGCGGACGCCGCAGAGTGGAACGTCCGGTTCGCAGGGCGCACCCACGATGCCGCATTCGTCGCCACGGCCAATGCCGCGTGTACGATGCATTCGGGCGCGCGCACCGCGCCGGTTCCCCGTCGGATGAACTCTTGCTGTCTCTGCGGTCCCTCGCCAAGTCCTATTCCGGTCCCCGCTCGCGCACGGTGTTGCGCGGCGTCGACCTCGAGCTTCGCGCCGGCGACTATGTCGCCGTGATGGGGGAATCGGGGATCGGCAAGTCGACGCTGCTCAATCTGATCGCCGGGCTCGATCGCCCCGACGAAGGCTCGGTCGTGTTTGACGGTATCGACCTCGCGCAACTCGCCGACGACGCGCTGACGCGATTGCGGCGCAGCCGGATGGGCTTCGTCTTCCAGGCGTTCCACATCCTGCCCTATCTGTCGGTTGCGCAGAACGTCGCGCTGCCGCTCGCCCTCAACGGCCGCGTGGGCGATGCCGCGGGCGCGACAGTTCGCGCCATGCTCGCCGCCGTCGGGCTCGCCGACCGCGCGGACAGCATGCCGCGCGAGCTTTCGGGCGGCGAATTGCAGCGGGTCGCGATCGCCCGGGCGCTGGTCCACGGGCCGCAGCTCGTTCTCGCCGACGAGCCGACGGGCAACCTCGATCCGGAAAGCGCGGCACAGGTGCTGCAGTTGTTGCGCGAGCGGATCAAGGCCGGCAACGCCGCCGGCATTCTGGTCACGCATTCGCACGCCGCCGCGGCGACGGCAGACCACATCCTGACGCTGACCCGCGACGGCCTCGGTGCGGTCGTCGCCGCCTGATGGGCGGAGCATCGCGATGACGCGGGGCGCGCGCGTGTCGGCGGCCGGTGCCGTGTTCCGCGGCTCGCTGGCGCAGCAGAAGGCGCGCACGGCGCTCGCGGTGATCGCGATCGCGCTCGGCGTGGCGCTCGGCTACGCGGTCCAGCTCATCAACCAGGCGGCGATCAACGAGCTCGCGCTGGGCGTGCAGACGCTGTCCGGCGACGCCGATCTCGAAGTGCGCGGACCGCGTGCAGGCTTCGACGAGGCGCTCTATCCGATGCGTGGCGCGATGGCCCGGGGTCGCCGTGGCGAGTCCGGTGGTCGAGGTCGATGCGCGGCTTGCGGCACGCGCGGAGACGTTGCGAATCGTCGGGCTGGACATCTTCAAGGCCGCGGCGATCCAGCCCGGCCTGATCCCCACCGCCACCGAGGATCGCGGCTTCGACATCCTGCGGCCGGATGCGCTGTTTCTCTCGCCGGCGGCGGCACGCGACCTCGGCGCCAGAGTGGGCGACGTCGTCGCCGTGCAGGTCGGGCTTGCCGCGGTGCCGTTGCGCGTGACCGGCCTTCTCGCGGCCGGAGGCCAGCAACGCTTCGGCGTGATGGACATCGCCGCCGCGCAGCAGGCGTTCGATCGCCTGGGACGAATCACCCGGCTCGACCTGCGGCTCGCGCCGGGCACCGACCTTGCGGCATTCGCCGTGCGACTGCAGCCGGCGCTGCCGCCCGGACTCGCGGTGGCGCGCCCCGAAGCGACGGCGGCGGCGGGGGCCAGCCTGTCGCGTTCGTATCGCGTCAACCTGAACGTGCTGGCGCTGGTCGCGTTGTTCACCGGCGGGCTGCTCGTCTTCTCGACCCAGGCGCTGGCGGTGGTCCGCCGGCGGGCGCAGTTCGCGCTGCTGCGCGTGCTCGGCATGACCCGCCGGCATCTCACCGCGCTGATCGTCGCCGAGGGGGCGCTGGTCGGCGTGGCCGGCGGCGTGCTCGGCGTGGGCGCGGGTTACGGGCTGGCGGTTGCCGCGGTGCGCTGGGTCGGCGCCGATCTGGGCTCCGGCTACTTTCGCGGCGTGGTGCCCACGATCGCGATCGATGCGGGCTCGCTCGTGCTGTTCGCGGCGCTCGGCATCGCCGCGGCAATCCTCGGCAGTCTCGTGCCGGCGCTCGAAACGGTGCGCGCCGCACCGGCGGCCGCGCTCAAGGCCGGCGACGAGCAACGCCCGTTCGCGCGCCTGCGTCCCGCGTGGCCCGGCGTGCTGCTCATCGCGATCGGCGCCGCTGGCGACGCTGCTGCCGCCGGTGGAGGGCCTGCCCGTGTTCGGTTACGTGGCGATCGCGCTGCTGCTGCTCGGGACGCTCGCGCTGATTCCGCGGCTCACCTCACTGCTGCTGGCCGTGCTGCCGCGCCCGACGGCGCCGGCGCCGGGATTGGCGCTCGCCCAGCTCGCCGGGGCGCCCGGACAGGTGACGGTGAGCCTCGCCGCGATCGTCGCCAGCGTAAGCCTGATGGTGTCGATGGCGATCATGGTCGGCTCGTTCCGACATTCGGTCGACACCTGGCTCGATCGGGTTCTCCCCGCGGAACTCTACTTTCGCGCGGCACCCGGCGGCGACACCGCCTTTCTCACGCCCGAGTTCCAGGCCGCCGTCGCGGCGATTCCGGGCGTGCGGCGCGCCGAGTTCCTGCGCGAAACGCAGCTCCTCATCGATCCCGCGCGGCCGCGCGTCGCGCTGCTTGCCCGCGCGGTCGACGTCGACGATCCGGGACGGACGCTGCCGCTCGTGGCCGGCCCCGTGTCGATCCCCGAGGGTGGCCCCCCGCCGGTCTGGGTCAGCGAAGCCGCAGCGGACCTCTACGGCTTCTCGGTCGGCGCCGTCGTCACGTTGCCGATTGCCGGAGCGCCCGTGCGCTCGACGGTCGCCGGCATCTGGCGGGACTACGCACGGCAGGGCGGCGCGATCGTGATCGGGCGTGACCGCTACGTCGCGCTCACCGGCGACGCATCGGCCACCAACGCGGCGCTGTGGTTCGCCCCCGGTGCCAGTCCCGCGGGCGTACGCGCGGCGCTGCTGCGCCTGCCCGGCGGCGATCGCCTCGACATCGCCGCGCCGGGCGAGATACGCGCTGCGTCGTTGTCGATCTTCGACCGCACGTTCGCGGTCACGTACGCGCTCGAACTCGCCGCGGTGGGCATCGGGCTCGTCGCGCTGTCCTCGTCGTTCGGGGCGCTGGTGCTCGCGCGCCGCCGCGAGTTCGGCGTGCTGCGCCATCTCGGGATGACCCGTCGGCAGATCGGCGTCATGCTGGCGACGGAAGGGGCGACGGTGACCGGTGTCGGGCTCGTCGCCGGGTTCTCGCTCGGCTGGATCATCAGCCTGATCCTCATCCACGTGGTGAACCGGCAGTCGTTCCACTGGGGCATGGAGCTGTCGATGCCGTGGGCGGTGCTTGCCGCGTTCGGCGCCATCGTGCTCACGCTGGCGACGCTCACGGCGGTCACGAGCGGCCGGCACGCGATGGGCGATGACGTGGTGCGCGCGGTGAAGGAGGACTGGTGAGGCGTCGCCGCTTCCTCGCCGTGCCGCTGGCCCTCGCGCTCCCGGCGTCGGCCGCGGTCCGCTATCCGGCCGTCGTGCCCGGTACGCCGCTGCGCTTTCCGCGCGATCACGGCGCCCACCCCGACTTCCGTATCGAGTGGTGGTACGTCACCGGGCAGGTCAGCGACACCGCAGGTCACGGTTACGGGATCCAGCTGACGTTCTTCCGCAACCGGCCCGACCTCGACGACACGAATCCCAGTGCCTTCGCGCCGCGCGAGCTGCTGTTCGCGCACGCGGCGATTGCGGATCCGCGGCGCGGAAGCCTGCGGCACGAGCAGCGTGCCGCGCGCGCGGGATTCGGCCTCGCCGGCGCCGCCCTGGACACGACGCGCGTGTGGATCGACGACTGGTCGCTCGAGCTTGGCGCCGATGGTTACCGCGCGCGCGCCGTGGCGCGCGATTTCGCGCTCGATCTGCGTCTTGCCGTCACCGAACCACCGCTGCTGCAGGGAATCGGGGGTTGGTCGCGCAAAGGTCCGGATCCGCGCCAGGCGAGCTGGTACTACAGCCGGCCGCAACTCGCGGTGACGGGCGAGCTCGCACAGGAGAGCTCCGCCGTCAGCGTGACCGGCCACGCGTGGCTCGATCACGAGTGGTCGACCGAAGTGATGGCGCCTGGCGCGGTCGGCTGGGACTGGACCGGCATCAACTTCGACGATGGCGGGGCGCTGATGGCGTTCCGGATGCGCGACGCCGAGGGTCGGCCGATGTGGGCGTCGGCCACGCTGCGCGCGGCCGACGGCCGCGCGCGCACCTACGGGCCGGAGGCGGTCGGCTTCGCGCCGTTGCGCCGCTGGCGCTCGCCCCGGACGCAGGTCGAGTATCCGGTCGCGTGCACCGTGCGCGCTGGCGAAACCGACGTCGTGCTCCTGCCGTCGATGGATGACCAGGAACTCGACGCCCGCGGCAGCACCGGCACCGTCTACTGGGAAGGCGCCATGCGGGCGCTGCAGGGCGGCCGTGAGGTCGGCCGCGGGTATCTCGAACTGACCGGCTACGGCAAGCCGCTTCGGCTCTGAACGCCGCAACTGCCGAATCCTGTTCGTCGATCGCGACTCACTCGGCATCGCGGCGCAACGGGGCAAGCCCGGCGTGTGCCGGCGCGAGCGCGAACGGTCGGATGCTCGGGCGCCCAGCGCCCGATTGCAGCGTGATGCCGCAAGTTCCGGCGGTGGTCGCTACTTCGACGTCGGCATCATGAACTCGGCGCCGGCGCGGATGCCGGAGGGCCAGCGCTGCGTCACCGCCTTCTGCCGGGTGTAGAAGCGCACGCTCTCCGGGCCGTAGATGTGGTGATCGCCGAAGAGCGATGACTTCCAGCCGCCGAAGCTGTGATAGGCGACCGGCACCGGAATCGGCACGTTGACGCCGACCATCCCGATCTCGACGCGCGACACGAAGTCGCGGGCCGTGTCGCCGTCGCGGGTGAAGATCGCGGCGCCGTTGCCGAACTCGTGCGCGTTGACGAGCGCGAGCGCTTCAGCGTAGCTCCCGACACGCAGCGTCGACAGGACCGGGCCGAAGATCTCGTCCGTGTAGATGCGCATGTCCGGGCGCACGCGGTCGAACAGCGTCGGTCCCACGAAGTAGCCGTCCTCGTGTCCGGTGACGCTGAGCCCGCGGCCGTCGACGACGAGCAGGGCACCGGCGGCGACACCGTCGTCGATGTAGCCCTTCACCTTGTCGCGATGCGCGGCGGTGACGAGCGGGCCCATTTCCGCGGTCTTGTCGTCGGACGCGCCGACTTTCATCGTCGCGATATTCTTCTGCACGCGGCCGAGCACGTCGTCGGCGATGCGGTCGCCGACGAACACGGCGACCGAGATCGCCATGCAGCGCTCGCCGGCCGAGCCGTAGGCGGCGCCGGTCAGCGCGTCGGCGACCATCTCGGGATCGGCATCGGGCATCACCACCGCGTGGTTCTTCGCGCCGCCGAGCGCCTGCACGCGCTTGCCGTGCGCGGTGCCGGTCGTGTAGATGTAGCGCGCGATCGGTGTCGACCCGACGAAGCTCACCGCGCGCACGTCCGGGTGGGCGAGCAGCGCATCGACGGCTTCCTTGTCGCCGTTGACGACGTTGAACACGCCGTCCGGCAGGCCGGCTTCCTTGAGCAGCGCGGCGAGGATCAAGGCCGTGGACGGATCGCGCTCCGAGGGTTTCAGCACGAAGCTGTTGCCGCATACCAGCGCCATCGGGAACATCCACATCGGAACCATCGCCGGGAAGTTGAACGGCGTGATGCCGGCGACCACGCCCAGCGGCTGGCGCAGCGTGTAGGCGTCGACGTTGGTTCCCACGCTGTCGCTGAATTCGGTCTTGAGGAGCTGCGGCGCGCCGCACGCGTATTCGACGACCTCGATGCCGCGCGTCAACTCGCCGGCGGCGTCGGAAAGCACTTTCCCGTGCTCGCGTGCGACGGTGGCGGCGATCTCGTTCGCACGCTGCTCGAGCAGCGCCTTGAAACGGAACATGACGCGCGCGCGCTGCAGCGGAATCGTTGCGGCCCAGGCGGGAAACGCCGCCCTCGCGACCTCGACGGCCCGTCCGACTTCGGCTGCGCTCGCGAGGGGAACGCGGGCGCCGAGCGCGCCGGTGGCCGGCGTCCACACGTCGCCCAGACGGCCGGAACTTCCGGGCACGCGCTTGCCTCCGATCCAGTGGGCGAGCGTGGGGACATCGGCTTGACGCAGGGCGGGGGTGGCATTCATGGCGGCGACTCCAGATGCGGCGCGGCGAGCGCCGACGACGCGAAGGAAAGTGGAAAGTGTAGCGCGTCCGACGCGCGAAGTAGAATGGAAGCACACGCGCAGCTCTCACGCACCGCAACATCGCCAGGAATCCCCATGATTCGGAACGTGTATGTCGCCGGGGTCGGCATGATCCCGTTCACCAAGCCCGGAACCTCCGAGTCCTATGACGTCATGGGTGCGGCGGCCGCGAGCGAGGCGCTCGCCGATGCCGGCATCGGCTACGCCGCCGTCGAGCAGGCGTACGCCGGCTACGTCTACGGCGATTCGACCGCCGGGCAGAAGACGCTCTACGGCGTGGGCATGACCGGCATCCCGATCGTCAACGTCAACAACAACTGTTCGACGGGTTCGACGGCGCTGTTCCTTGCGCGGCAGGCGGTCGGCAGCGGTGCGGCGGACTGCGCGCTTGCGCTGGGCTTCGAGCAGATGGTGCCCGGCGCGCTCGTCGCGCAGTTTCCGGACCGGCCGACGCCGTTCGACGCCTTCGACGCGGAAACGGACGCCCTGGTCGGGCATCCCGAGGTGCCGCTCGCGTTGCGCTATTTCGGCGGCGCGGGGCTGTCGCACATGAAGAAATACGGGACGAAGCTCGAGACGTTCGCCGAGATTCGCGCGAAGGCGAGCCGGCACGCGGCGAGGAATCCGCTGGCGCTGTTCCGCAAGGAGGTCACCGCCGCCGACGTGATGGCCTCGCCGATGCTGATGGAAGGCGTGATGACGCGGCTGATGGCGTGCCCGCCGACGTGCGGCGCGGCGGCGGCGGTGCTGGTGTCGGAGGACTTCGCGCGGCGCCACGGGCTGTCGCCGGCGGTGCGCATCGCCGCGCAGGCGATGACCACCGACACGCCGAGCACCTTCGCCGCGCACGACATGATGCAGCTCGTCGGCTACGACATGGCGAAGGCGGCGGCGCGTCAGGTCTACGACGCCGCGGGCATCGGCCCCGACGATCTCGACGTCGTCGAGCTGCACGACTGCTTCGCCCAAAACGAGCTCATCACCTACGAGGCGCTGGGCCTGTGCCCGGAAGGCGGCGCGGAAAAGTTCGTCCTCGACGGCGACAACACCTACGGCGGCAAGGTGGTGACGAATCCGTCGGGCGGGCTGCTGTCGAAGGGCCACCCGCTGGGCGCGACCGGACTCGCGCAGTGCTACGAGCTCACCCATCAGTTGCGCGGCACGGCGCAGGCGCGCCAGGTCGCCGGCGCGAAGATCGCGCTGCAGCACAATCTGGGCCTCGGCGGCGCCTGCGTGGTCACGCTGTACCGCGGCGACTGAGCGCATCGTGAGCCCCTATCGCTCGCCGTGGCAGGACGATGCGCTGGAGTCGTTTCGCGGGACGGTGCGCCGCTTCGTCGGCGACGTGCTGGCGCCGCGCGAGCCCGCCTGGCAGGCGGCGCACCGCGTCGACGCCGATTCGTGGCGCGAGGTCGGCGCGATGGGCCTCTTGCTCGCCGACGTCGACGACGCCTGGGGCGGCAGCGGCGGCACGTTCGCGCACGAGTGCGTCGTCTACGAGGAGCTCGCCTACGCCGGGATCATGAGCTTCGGCAAGCACGTGCACAGCATCTGCGCGCACTACGTCGTCGCGTACGGTACCGAGGCGCAGAAACGGCGGTGGCTGCCGCGGCTCGCCAGCGGCGAGTTGATCGGCGCGATCGCGATGTCGGAGCCCTCGGCGGGGTCTGACCTGCAGGGCGTGCGCACGCGCGCGGTCCGAAGCGGAGGCGAGTACGTTCTCGACGGCTCGAAGACGTTCATCTCCAACGGGCAGGTTGCGAATCTGATTTGCGTGGTGGCGAAGACCGATCCGGCCGCGGGCGGCAAGGGCGTCTCGCTGTTCATGGTCGAGACCGACGGACTCGAAGGGTTCCGGCGCGGACGCACGCTCGACAAGATCGGCATGCCGGGGCAGGACACATCGGAACTCTTCTTCGACGCCTGCCGCGTGCCGGCGGCAAGCCTTCTGGGCGAAGCCGAGGGCGCCGGCTTCGCCCAGCTGATGGAACAGCTGCCGTACGAGCGGACGATCATCGGCGTGTCGGCGGTCGCGGTGATGGAGCGGGCGGTGGAGCTCACCACCGGCTACGCGCGCGACCGCAAGGCGTTCGGCAAGACGCTGATCGAGATGCAGAACACGCGCTTCAAGCTCGCGGAGGCGAAGACGATCGCCCACGTCGGTCGCGTGTTCATCGACTCGTGCATCACCCGCTATCTGGCGGGTACGCTCGACACGGCGACCGCGTCGATGGCGAAATGGTGGTTGACCGACATGCAGTGCCAGGTCGTCGACGAGTGCCTGCAGCTCTTCGGTGGCTACGGCTACATGCGCGAGTACCCGATCGCGCAGATGTACGCGGACGCGCGCGTGCAGAGGATCTACGGCGGCACCAACGAGATCATGAAGGAGATCATCGCGCGGTCGCTGTAGTGCGGCGGACGCCGGATGGCGACCATGATGCCCGCGGCGGGCAGTCGCACCGTCAGCCGGAGCGATGGAGCAGCGCGGCCGCCGACAGCAGCGCGCCGAACCCGATTTCGAGCTTGACGGTGCGGAACATCAGGCCGGTCAGCGCCAGCCCGGGCGTGGCGGTGCGGAAGGCGGCGACCAGCCTTGCCGCGGCTGGCAGCGCGAGGAGGGGCAGCGCGAACCAGCCGCCCGGCGCGAGCCACGCGATCGCCGCCGTGAGCACGAACGGCGCCGCGAGCAGCAGCGCAAACACGGCGTGCGAGCCGCCGACGCCGAGCACGACCGGCAGGGTCCGCCGCCCGGTCGTCACGTCGTGCGCACGGTCGCGGAAATTGTTCACGAGCAAGACGGCGGCCGCGAGCGTACCGATCGCGGCGCCGGTGAGCAGCGCCGGGATGCCGATCGTGCCCGCCAGCACGTAATAGGTGCCACCGACGGCGACGAGCCCGAAGAAGACGAACACCGTGAGCTCGCCGAACGGCGTGTAGGCGATCGGGCGCGGACCGCCCATGTATGCCCACGCGGAGAGGGTCGACGAGGCGCTGGTCAGCACGATCGGCCAGCCGCCGCGGATCATCAGCGGCAGGGCGACGATCTGCGCGGCGACGATCGCGGCGAGGATCGCGCGCTTGACGGCAGGAACCGACAGCCACCCGTTCGCCGTGGCCCGCGGCAATCCGACGCGGGAGCCCGGTCTCACCTCCGCGCTCGGTATAGCCCACGTCGTTCTGCAGGTTGGTCACGACCTGCATCAGGACGGCCGCGGCGAGCGCGATGGCGGCGACGGCAGTGTCGAAGACGCCGGCGAGCGACCAGGCAAGGCAGGCGGCGACGACGACGGGAATCGTCGCGATCCACAGCGTCTTCGGTCGCAACGCGACCCGCCACGCGGCCCAGGAGCCGGGAACGATCGCGGCAGCTGCGGGCGGAGGAGGAGATTCGGGCACGGGACGCGGGAGACGGAACGCGCCGGGATTATAGAGGAGGACATCGCGTGGTCCGGCCAACTTCCTGTCAGCACCGTGGTGCGCCCGTGTGTCGCACTACGTTCGGCGTCGCCGCAGGTGTATTCTTGCAGATACGTGACGGTGTGTTCTTCGCAGCACCCTCCGGATCGCACGTGGTGTGCGGTCACAACAGTGAGAGAGGTAGCGCCATGGGACTGATCGATTTCGTGAAGAGCGCCGGAGAGAAGCTGTTCGGCACGGGCAAGGCGCAGGCCGCGATGCAGGCCGCTGCTGCAGACGCGGCGAACGCCGAAAAGGCCGCCGCCGCCAATGCGGCCGCCGGCGACGCGATCCTCGCGTACATCAAGAACCAGAATCTTTCCGCCACGGGACTGACGGTGACCTTCGATGGCACGAGCTCGACGGCGTCGGTGTTCGGTGTCGCTCCGGACCAGGCGACGCGGGAAAAGATCGTGCTCTGCTGCGGCAACGTATCCGGCGTCGCACAGGTGAAGGACATGATGAGCGTCGACCAGAGTGCGCCGGAGGCCGTGTATTACACGGTCGTCTCGGGTGACAACCTGTCGAAGATTTCCAAGGCGCATTACGGCGACCCGAACAAGTACATGAAGATCTTCGAGGCCAACAAGCCGATGCTCACCCACCCGGACAAGATCTATCCGGGCCAGGTGCTGCGCATTCCGCCGGTCTGACGATGGCGCCGGTCCCCGCACTTTCGGGAACCACCGATCTGGCGGCGCTGCTGGCCGCGGTGCGCGACGCGCTGCCGGCGCGTGCGCACCGCCGACCCGATCCGGGCATCGATCGCGACGACGACGACGAGGAAGCGGACCGTCCGATCGGTGATCCGGACGAGGACGAAGGCCTCGAGGACGACGAAGACGAGGACGACGACGAGGAGCCGCTGCAGGTTTGAGTCGAGACGAGGTGCCTGCTGCACTGCAGCAGCCTGTGTTATCATTGCGCCTGCGGCAACTCTGAAGTCTGAAGTGAACGACGGTCGCCCGCCGCACGATGCCCTCCCGTGGCGACCGCAGCATCGGTTTCTAATCTCTCGCCCCTGTATTTCCTCCTGGGCGGCTCGATCCGGTTAGCGACGATGGCTTGGCAATCTGTCGACCCGGTGGCGGCCGCTTGTGCGCGCCCGGCGCGGCGCAGCTGACGGCGGATCTCCGTCCGTAGGCGCCCGCGGCGGCGTCTCATTCTCTCCCGCAGATCCGGAATTTTTGGCCCGACACGCCGCCTCGGCGTCCGTTGTCTTGGGTCTCTTCGCGCGCGATGTCGTCACCGGCGGCGCGCGGATTTGAAGTGGAGCAAGAATGACTTTCGCAGAACTCGAACTGGCGCCGCCGTTGCTGCAGGCGCTCACCGCATGCGGCTACACCGAGCCGACGCCGATTCAGGCGCAGACCATTCCGGCCCTGCTCGCCGGCCGCGACCTGATCGGCTCGGCGCAGACCGGCACCGGCAAGACCGCCGCGTTCGTGCTGCCGGCGTTGCACCGACTGGCGACGGCTGCCCGCTCCGGCGGCGCCGCGCGCCGCGGCGTCGGCGTACCGCGCGTGCTGGTGCTGGCGCCGACGCGCGAGCTCGCGCAGCAGGTCGCCGAACAGGCGGTCCGCTATGGCGCGAACCTGCATCTGAAGACCGTCTGCATCTTCGGCGGCGCGCCGTATCCGGTCCAGAACCGGCAGCTCGAGCGCGGCGTCGACATCCTCGTGGCGACGCCCGGGCGGCTGATGGACCACATGGAGCGCGGGCGCATCGACCTCTCGCAGCTCGAGATGCTCGTGCTCGACGAGGCCGACCGGATGCTCGACATGGGCTTCATCGACGACGTCGAGCTGATCGTCGCGCGATCGCCGAAGACGCGGCAGACGGTGCTCTTTTCGGCGACCGTCAGCGGCGCGATCGCACGGCTCGCGGCGAAGCTCCTGCGCGACCCGATCCGGGTCGAGGTCACGGCAGACAAGGCGGCGCCCCTCGCGATCGAGCAACGCGTGCATTTCGCCGATGACCACGGCCACAAGCACCGGCTCCTCGATCACCTGCTCGCCGACGTCGACATCGGGCAGAGCATCGTCTTCATCGCGACCAAGCGCGACGCCGAATCGCTCGCGACGCGGCTCATCGGTGCCGGGCACAAGGCCGCCGCGCTGCACGGCGACATGAACCAGCACGAGCGCACGCGCACGTTGCAGAACATGCGTCGCGGCGGCGTGCGCACGCTGGTCGCCACCGACGTCGCCGCACGCGGCCTGGACGTTGCGGGCATCACGCACGTCATCAATTTCGACCTGCCGCGACAGGCCGAGGACTACGTTCATCGCATCGGCCGCACCGGCCGCGCCGGAGCGACGGGCATCGCGGTGTCGCTCGCGAACCACGCCGAGCGCGGCGTACTGCGCCAGATCGAGCGCTATACCGGCGCGTCGATCCCGACGCACGTCATCGCCGGCCTCGAGCCGCGCGCGCGGGCGCCGCGCGAGAGCGCCCCGGGCCGGGGTGGCTTCGCGAAGCCGCATCCTCGCGGAACCGCATCGCGCGATCGCCATGGTGCGCCCGCATCGCGCGGTGGCTACGGCAAGAAGCGCGACCGGTCGTGGTGATGCGGTAGACGGCGACGTGCACGGTCATCGCGGCGGCGGTGGCACTCGCCGGCTCAGAAGAAGAGCCAAGACGCCAATGCGAACACCGGGCCCAGGATCAGCGCCGACCACGCGAGGTACCCGAAAAACCCGGGCATCTTGACGCCCCTGGACTCGGCGATCGTCTTCACCATGAAGTTCGGTGCGTTGCCGATGTAGGTCATTGCGCCCATGAAGACCGCGCCGGCCGAGATGGCGGTCAGCGTGCCCGCGAGCGGTCCCATCAGCACCGCGGCGTCGCCGCCGGCCAGGTTGAAGAACACGAGATATGTCGGCGCGTTGTCGAGAACGCTGGACAACCCGCCGGTGAGCCAGAAGTACCGCACGTTGTCGGGGCTTCCGCCCTCGCCGGTGACCAGCGCGAGCAGGGGCGCCAGCACGCCTTCATTGCCTGCGCGCATGATCGCGATCGCCGGGATGATCGTGAGGAAGATGCCGGCGAACAGCTTCGCGACCTCGACGATCGGACCCCATTCGAAACGGTTGGCCTGGCGGATTCGGTCGGGTGTGGCGCGCCAGGAAAGCCAGGTGATGCCCAGCAGGACGCCGTCGCGAACCACGTTCTGCAGCTCGAGTTCGGTTCCGTAGATCGAGATGCCGAGATCCGGCTTCCAGAGCCCGGAAACGAGAACCGCGGCGACGATGCCGCCGAGCAGCGCGAAATTGAGTGCCGCCCTCCACGCCGACCGGCGAGTCCGGCGTCGGATCGAACTGCACCATGCGTTCCTCGCCCTCCTGCGCGAAAAGGAACCGATCGACGAACCAGAAGACGGCGAGGAGGACGGCCGTGATCGTCAGCGTCGGCAGGAACATCGCCTTCGTCGTCCAGAAGAAGTCGACGCCCTTCAGGAATCCCAGGAACAGCGGCGGATCGCCGAGCGGCGTCAGCGCGCCGCCGACGTTGGCCACCAGGAAGATGAAGAACACCACCACATGCGCGCGGTGCTTCCGGTTGTCGTTGGCCCGAAGCAACGGCCGTATCAGGACCATGGCGGCGCCCGTCGTGCCCATCACGCTCGCCAGGGCGGTCCCCGTCGCGAGAAATCCGACATTCACCGCCGGACTGCCGTGCAAATTGCCGCGGACGTGGATTCCGCCGGCGACGGTGAACAGGGCCAGCAGCAGGATGATGAACGGCAGAAACTCGACGAGCAGCGTGTGAACGACCTCGCGCAGCGCGAGGTCCATGCCGAAGCTTGCCGCGAACGGGATCACGAACGCCAGGGCCCAGAACGCGGAGGTCTTGCCGAAATGGTGATGCCAGAAGCTCGGCGCCGTCAGCGGTACCAGCGCGATCGACAGCAGAATGCCCGCGAACGGCACCATCCATACCGGCGACAGTGCGGCGCCGTTGAGTTCGGCAATCCCACCCGCCGCGCAGACGGGCGTCGCCGCGCAGGCGCTGAGGAGCCCGAGCGCGGCGGCTCGTGGGACGCGATGGCCGGACACGCGAGTCAACGGGCGACGCCGATGCGATGTCCGGCGGCGTGCGCGACCGCGCGGCCCGCCGTGCGGTCCGCCGCCGTGCGAGCCATCCGGGCTGCGGGATCGGCAGCAGCACCGAATCGACGTCCGGGCGAGACGCGGCCTTGGCGACGATGTCGGCCGCGCGCCCGAGCGCGATCTCCGATCGGCACCGTATTCCGGCGTCCGCGAGGATCGTTTCGAGCGGGCGCAGCCACTCCATCGCCGCGCGAGTGGCCAGCGCCTCCGCCTTGGCGTGCGTCAGGTAGATCGACACGCGGCCGGGGGTGAGCGGCTCGACGATGGCGAGGAGAAGGATCTCGTCGGTCGCGGCCCTCGGGCCGGTGACGAACCGGCGAACGGCACGCTCCGCGTGGTCCGGATCCGTGAAGGAAATCAGGAATCTCGCCATGGACGTCTCCGCGCCGGGGCCGGCCTCGCACCGGACGCGGCGACGAGCGGACCCGGAAGCCATGGCGGCGACGATACGGCGCGGGATCCGTCGTGAAAATCCGGGATTCCCGTGCGGATCAATCCGTAAGGGAATCCCTTAGTGAAGCGTTCGCGGGCAGCCCTGCCTCGAGCGCGAGCCGGACGAGGTCGGGAATGCGTTCGACCTGCAGCTTGTCCATGACGCGTGCCTTGTACACCTCGACCGTTCTCGGGCTGATGTTCAACGCCGCGGCGATTTCGCGGTTGTGGTGCCCGCTGACCACCGCTTCGAGCACCTGACGCTCGCGCGCGGTGAGGCGCGCAATGCGGTGGTGGAGCGCCGCCTTGCGCGCGGCGAGCGCCTCGCGCGAAGCGGCGCTCGCCAGCGCCTCGGAAAGCAGCCTGACGAGCAGCGCGTCGTCGGCCGGTTTTTCGATGAAGTCGAAGGCGCCGGCCTTGAGTGCCGTCCGGGCGGCCGCGACGTCGCCGTGCGCCGTCAGGATGATCACCGGAAGCGCGGGGTTGCGCGCGGCGATGGCGGTCTGCGCTTCGAGTCCGCTCATGCCGGGCATCCGCAGATCGAGCAGCACGCAGCCGCGGTGCGCCGGGGTGAGCGCGGCCAGAAATGCCTCCGCGGAGGCGTGGCTCTGGGTCGCGAAACCGCGCAGGCCGAGCAGCAGTGCGAGCGAGTCGCGGACCGCCGCGTCGTCGTCGACGATGAACACGCACGGCGGTCGCGGTGCCGTTGTCGTCATGTGCGATCGGTGATCGGCAGCGTGAACGAGAATGCGCAGCCGGCCGCGACGTTCGGCTCGAGTCGAAGGCTGCCACCGTGCGCTTCGACCAGCGAACGGGCGATCGCCAGCCCCAGGCCCATCCCGTGCGCCTTGCTCGTCGCGAACGGCTGGAACAGCGTCGCGCGGACGTCGGCGCCAATGCCCGGGCCGCTGTCGGCCACCGTGATCCGCAGATACCTGCGAGCTTCCACCGTCGCCTCGACGGTGAGCATCCGTCGTGCCGGATCGACCGCCTTCATCGCATCGATGGCGTTGGCGACGAGGTTGTGCAGCACGGCTTCGATCTGCAGCGGGATCGACCAGCACTGCAGGCAAGGATTCGGCGCCCCGATATTCGCACCGGACATGGTGCCGCTGCGCGCGCGGTCGCGCGTTTTCGAGCACCCGCGCAATGAGCGACACCGGGTCGACGCGCTCGAGGCGGGTGGAACCCGTGCGGAAGAACTCGCGCAGCCGACGCATCACCTCCCCGGCCCGGCTGACCTCGACGATGGCCTTGTCCATCGTCTGTGCGAGCAACGCGCGCGGTGCCCCATCGTCAGCGGCGATGAGTTGGCATGCGCGAATGTAGTGGGCGACGGCGGAAAGCGGCTGGTTCAACTCGTGGGCGAGCGCCGACGCCATTTCGCTCGCGGCGGCAAGGCGCAGACTGCGGTCGAGCTCGAACTGCTTTTCGCGCAGCTCGGCCTCCATGTCGCGACGCTGGGACACCGCGGCACCGAGCAGAGTGCCGGTCACCGCCAGCGCCAGCAGCAGGTACTGGAACTCGACCACCGCACGCGTCTGGTAGCTGCCCAGGTGCACGGTGGCCATCAGTCCAAGCTGGATCGCCAGCATCGCGACGGTCGCGCCGGGGAGCCCGCGGCGCATCGCGATCCAGATCAGCGGCAGGAACAGCACGTAGAAGAGTTTCAGTTCGTCGAGCAGGCCGGACCCGAACACGACCCACAGCGCCGCGACGATCGCCGCCCCTTGAAGCAACGTCTCGCCCCAGCGCAGCTCCTGCGCGATCCGACCGGGCCGCGTGTAGACGAGGAAGAGCGGCGTCATGACCGCAATTCCGATCAGGTCGCCGATCCAGAAGCGGGCGAAGCTTTGCGTCCACGCCTCCGGTGGGAGCACGCCGGCGAGCGCGAACAGACCGACGAAGGCCGCCGCCACCGCGAGCGTCGCCACCGCGGTCGTGGCCAGAAACACGGTGGCGTCGCGCAGGCTCCGGAAATCCGGGTCGAGGCGCACACGACCGATGAGCAACCAGGCGATAAGCGTGTAGCCCGCGGCGAGCACGGCCGAGCTTGCCAGCTGCAACGGGAACGGCAGGGCGGTACCGCGGACGAGGACCTCGGCGGCGAAGGTCGCCACGAACAGCCACGGCGCATTGCGCAGACCGTAGCGCAGCAGGAACGCCAGCGAGAGGCCCGGCGGTGGATTCCACGGCGTGATCGCCAGCGGTGCCACCGGGTGCAGATAGCTCAGCCAGTCGAGCGCCACGTACGCGATCACGAACCCGATAACCAGGGTTCCCCGGGTACGATCGGCTGTGGCAACGGCGGGTTCGGTGAGAGCGTTCAGGCGGAGGCCTCGGCGTGGATCGCGACCTATTGTGGACCAAATCCCCGTCGGCGAGTCATGCGGGACGCCGCCGCGCCCGCCGACGCTCGGATGCCGCCGGCCCGCGCGACGAGCGGGTCGCCACGCCCCGCCCGGAGCGGGCTCGATGCACCGCGCGGCAGAGCGCGCGCGACGCCGTGATCGGTCAGCGGGCGAGACCGCCGAACCGGTGGTAGAACGCCGCTGCGGCCGGCGGCAGCGTGCCGTCGCCGCCCTCGAGCGTCGCGATCAGGTGCCGCTCGGCCGACCGGTGGGTGAGCCGGTAGAAGTCCCGGCAAAGCGCGTACGCGGCGGCGCCGGGCCAGTCGAGCGGGAGCAGCGCCGCCGGCAATTGCGGATCGCGCAGCAGCACGCGGCGATAGGCGTGGATCAGCAGCGTGCGCACGACGAAGCATTGTTCCGGATCGTGCGCGGACTCGTCCTGTTCGCGGAAGCGCTCGATCACCGCGCCAAAGCGCTGCAGGAACTGCCGGTACAGCGCCGCGACGGCGGCAAGATCCCATGCCCGCGGGACCGCCGCGGCGAGCGTCGTCCCACCCAGCGCGGCATCGTCGCGCGCCCGCGCGACGACCAGCCGGTCGCCGATGCCCAGCGCCGCGCCGATGCGGCCGACGGCGGCGGTAGCGCGCGACGGCCGGACGAAGGTCGCGGCCCCCAGCATCCCGAATCCTTCCCAGCGCAGCTCCTCGCCCAACGCGCGACGCTCCCCGACGGATAGGCCGTCGGCGACGACGAGCTCCCACGTCTCGTCCCACGGCTCGTCGTGCGGCGCATAGATACGTCGGTGCGCCTGCTCGAAGCGGCGCGCGCCGTCCGGCGTCAGCCGGTAGAGGCTGCGCCGGCCGACCGGCGTCGCCGCCAGCCAGCCTTCGCGCGCCAGCCGGAACACGCTCGTGCGCACCAGCCGCTCGTTGACGTGGAGCGGCGCAAGGAGGCGGATCAGGCCCGGAAGCATCACCGCGCCGCCATGGGGCGCAATGGCATCGCCCCATATGGTCATGACCAGCGACGGCGCCCGCGGGGGGGCGGCGTCGAGCTGGCGCCGGATCCAGCGCCGGACGTGAGCGTCGGGCGAGGGGACCGCAGTGCGCATGGCGATCGTGGGTCGGAAGAGGTTGAGCGAGCATCCGGCGCCGCCTGCTGCGGCAGCCGTCCGTATCATGATACAAGGATATGGCAGTGGCTGGGGAAACGTGTATCATGTGCGGCCGCGGCCGGGTCGGGCAATCGACGGGTGCTTTCTGCCGGCGTTTGCCGCACCATGGCGTTGCGCGGCGGCGCCGGACACGGTCCGGGCGAGGAGGAGGGCGCGATGTACGCACAGATGGTCGACACCGGCGTCAAGGCGGTGAAGGGGCAGGCGGAGATGACGCCGGAAGAGCGCGCGTTCCAGGCGCGCATCGACGCCGACATCAGGATCGAGCCCAAGGACTGGATGCCCGAAGCCTACCGGAAGACGCTGATCCGGCAGGTGTCGCAGCACGCGCATTCGGAGATCGTCGGCATGCTGCCCGAGGGCAACTGGGTCACGCGCGCGCCGTCGCTCAAGCGGAAGGCGATCCTGATGGCCAAGATCCAGGACGAGGGCGGCCACGGCCTCTATCTGTATTCGGCGGCGGAGACGCTGGGCATCTCGCGCGACCAGATGATCGCCGACCTGCACGCCGGCAAGGCCAAGTACTCGTCGATCTTCAACTACCCGACGCTGAGCTGGGCCGACATCGGTGCGATCGGCTGGCTGGTCGACGGCGCCGCGATCATGAATCAGATCCCGCTGTGCCGCTGCTCGTACGGCCCGTACGCGCGGGCGATGGTGCGCATCTGCAAGGAGGAGTCGTTCCACCAGCGGCAGGGCTACGACATCATGCTCTCGCTCTGCCGCGGCACGGCGGAGCAGAAGGCGATGGCGCAGGATGCGCTGAACCGGTGGTGGTGGCCGTCGCTGATGATGTTCGGTCCGCCGGATGCCGAGAGCGTGCACAGCGCCCAGTCGGCGGCATGGAAGATCAAGATCCTGTCCAACGACGAGCTGCGCCAGCGCTACGTCGACCAGTCGGTTCCGCAGGCGGACTACCTCGGCATCACGATGCCCGACCCGGACCTGAAATGGAACGCCGTGCGCGGTCACTACGATTTCGGCGCCATCGACTGGACCGAGTTCATGGAAGTGATCAAGGGCAACGGACCGTGCAACCGGCACCGGCTGGCCACGCGCGTGAAGGCGTGGGAAGACGGCGCCTGGGTGCGCGAGGCGGCGATGGCGCATGCGCGCAAGCGAGCCGCGCGCGCGAGCAGGCAGGCCGCGTGAGGGGGCCGACATGAGCAACGAGTGGCCGCTATGGGAAATCTTCATCCGGTCGCAGCACGGACTCGCGCACAAGCACGTCGGAAGCCTGCACGCGCCGGACGCGGAGCTCGCGGTCAGGAACGCGCGCGACGTCTACACGCGGCGCAATGAGGGGGTGTCGATCTGGGTCGTGCGCTCGGCCGATATCGTCGCCTCGTCTCCCGGCGACAAGGAGGCGCTGTTCGAACCGGCCAACAGCAAGGTCTATCGGCATCCGACGTTCTTCCCGATGCCCGAAGAAGTGAAGCATCTCTGATGAACGACCCCCACGCGCACTTCGTTCGCTGCCCCCCGAGGGGGCGCGCAGCGCCCTGCGGGCGGCCGGGCGGGCGCTGACGACGGCGAAGCCGCGCATGGGCGACGACCGGCAACTGTTCGACTATCTGCTGCGGCTCGGCGACTCGCCGCTGGTGCTCGCGCAGCGTCTCGGCGAATGGGTCGGCAAGGGGCCGATCATCGAGGAGGACATGGCGACGACGAACGTCGGGCTCGACCTCCTCGGGCAGGCCCGGTTGTGGCTCGCCTACGCCGGCGAAGTCGAAGCGCGCTTCGCCGGCAGCGGACGCGACGAGGATCAACTCGCGTTCCTGCGCGATGCCGGCGCGTTCCGCAACCTGCTCATCGTCGAGCAGCCCAACGGCAGCTACGCCGACACGACGGCCCGGCAGTTCCTGTTCGACGCGTGGCATCTCGGCCTGCTGCGCGCGCTGACCGCGTCGTCCGACGCGCGCGTCGCCGAGATCGCCGCGAAGGGCGCCAAGGAGGTGGCCTATCACGTCGAGCGCTCCGGCGACTGGGTGATCCGTCTGGGCGACGGCACCGACGAATCGCACGCGAGGATGCAGGCGGCGATCGACGACCTGTGGATGTACACCGGCGAGATGTTCATGCCCGATACCACCGAGCTTGCACTGGTCGGGACCGGCGTCGCCGCCGACGTGCGCGCGCTCGAATCGCCGTGGCGCCGGCATGTCGAGGGTGTGCTGGCGGAGGCAACGCTCACCGTACCGACCGAGGCGTTCATGCAGGGCGGCCGCGCCCGCGGCGGAAAGCAGGGCGTGCACACCGAACATCTGGGCCATCTGCTCGCAGAAATGCAGTTCCTGCAGCGGGCCTATCCGAACGCGCGCTGGTAGGCGCGCTGTAACCGCATGGTGACGCCCGAGCAAGCCGCGATCATGGCCGCCGCTGCGGACGCCGCCGCCGCACGAGCCGCTCCGCGGCCGTCGCTGGAGGCGATATGGCACGCGCTGTCCGCGGTCCTCGACCCCGAAATCCCGGTCGTCTCGGTCGTGGAGCTCGGCATCGTCCGCGAGGTGCAATGGGATCAGACCAACCCGTCGCGTGCTCGTGGTCTGTGTCACGCCGACCTACTCGGGCTGCCCGGCCACCGAGCTCATCATGGCGGGGATTCGCGACGCGCTCGCCGCGCTCGGCGTCGCCGAGGTCCGCGTCGAGACGCGGCTCGCGCCGGCCTGGACGACCGACTGGATCGCTCCCGACGCAAAGCGCAAGCTGCGCGAGTACGGCATCGCGCCGCCGCGCGCGGCCGACGCGCCGGCGGCGCCGGTGCGCATCGACGTGTCGGGACTGGGCCCGCTGCGGCGCACCGCGCCCGTCGTGCCGTGCCCGCGCTGCGGATCCGAGCGCACCGAGCTCGTCTCGCAGTTCGGCTCCACCGCGTGCAAGGCGCAGTACCGCTGCAGCGATTGCCGCGAGCCTTTCGACTACTTCAAGCCGCACTGAGCCGCATCCAGACCGCCGTCCGCGCGCAGGACGCGGAGGACCCCGCATGAGCCGATTCCATCCGCTATCCATCGCCCGCGTCGACCGCGAGACCCGCGACGCCGTCGCCATCACGTTCTCGGTTCCGCCGGAACTCGCGGACCTGTACCGCTATCAGCAGGGTCAGCACCTGACGTTGCGCGCGGACATCGGCGGGCAGGACGTCCGCCGCTCCTACTCGATCTGCTCGGCGGTGCAGGACCAGCGGCTGCGCATCGCCGTCAAGCGCAATCCGGGCGGACTGTTCTCGACGTGGGCGAACGAGTCGCTGAAGGCCGGCGACACGATCGACGTCATGCCTCCGCTCGGGCACTTCAACGTGGCGCTCGACCCGGCCGCGCGCCACCATTACGTCGGCTTCGCCGCCGGCAGCGGCATCACGCCCCTGCTGTCGATCGTCAAGACGACGCTCGCCGCCGAGCCGCGGAGCGAGTTCACGCTGTTCTACGGCAATCGCGCGTCGGGAACGGTGATGTTCAAGGAGGAATGCGCCGCGCTGAAGGACCTCAACCTGACCCGCTTCAACCTCGTCCATGTGCTCTCGCGCGAGGCGCAGGACATCGATCTCCTGCACGGCCGCATCGATCGGGCGAAAGCCGACGCGCTGCTCGCGCGGTGGGTCGATCTCGACGGCGTCGACGCGGTGTTCGTATGCGGGCCCGACGGCATGATGCAGGCGGTCGCCGAGGCGCTCAAGGCGCGCGGGTATCCCGACGCGAAGGTCCGGATCGAACGTTTCGCGACGAGCATCCCGAAGCACGAGCACAAGGCGCACAAGGCGCCCGAACCGGGCCACACCGAATGCGAGGTCAGCGTCGTGCTCGACGGCGTCACGAGGACCTTCCTGGTGGAGAAGGGCGCCGAGAGCATCCTCGAAGCGGGGCTCAAGGCCGGCATCGAGCTGCCGTATTCCTGCAAGGGCGGCGTGTGCTCGACGTGCCGCGCGAAGCTCGTCAGTGGCGAGGTCGACATGGACGCGAATTTCGCGCTGGAAGACTATGAAGTGGCGCGCGGCTTCGTGCTGACCTGCCAGAGCTACTGCGTCACGGACAGGGTCAGCATCGACTACGATCAGCCGGCGTGAGCGCGACAGCAGCGGCGTGACTCACGCCACGTCGCAACGGCCTCACCCCGGCGCCCGCCCGGTCGGCGCATGCTAGAGTTTCGACGCCAACGGATCAACGGAGGAGTACCCGTGTCGCACCCCTTTTTCGAACGTCACCGCGCCACGCTCGACCGCGCCCTGCAGGCGATCGCCGAGCGCGGCTACTGGAGCCCGTATCCCGAATCGGCGAGCCCGAAGGTCTACGGCGAAGGGGCGGCGGAGGCGGGCAAGGCGGCGTTCGACGCGCTGCGCGACAAGCCGTTCGCACTCGACCAGCCGGGCACGGTCGGCACCGCCGGCGGCGAGCGCTCGCCGTACGGATTTCCGCTGGGCATCACGTATCCGAAGGTGGATCTCGACGCGCTGTTCGCCGCGATCGAGCGCGCTCGCGGCCCCTGGCGCAAGGCCGGCCCCGAAGCGTGGGTCGGCGTCTGCCTCGAGGCGCTCTCGAGAATCAACCAGCAGAGCTTCCTGATGGCCAACGCCGTGATGCACACCACGGGCCAGGCTTTCATGATGGCGTTCCAGGCGGCGGGGCCGCATGCGCAGGACCGCGGCCTCGAGGCCGTCGCGTACGCCTGGGACGAGATGAAGCGGATCCCCGCCAAGGCGCTCTGGGAAAAACCGCAGGGCAAGAACGAGCCGCTGCGGATGGAAAAGCGCTACCGGATCGTGCCGCGCGGCATCGGGCTCGTGATCGGCTGCTGCACGTTCCCGACGTGGAACGGTTATCCGGGAATGTTCGCCGATCTCGCGACCGGCAACGCCGTCGTCGTCAAGCCGCATCCGGGGGCGATCCTGCCCCTGGCGATCAGCGTGAAGATCCTCCGCGAAGTGCTGACGGAAGCCGGGTTCGACCCGAACGTGGTGACCCTGGTCGCGCATCCCGCCGGCGACGACACCGCGCAGAGACTCGCGCTGCGGCCCGACGTGAAGCTCATCGACTTCACCGGCAGCACGGCCAACGGCGACTGGCTGGAGCAGCACGCGCGGCAGGCGCAGGTGTACACGGAGAAGGCAGGGGTCAACCAGATCGTCGTCGACTCGGCCGCCGACATCAAGGGCGTGGCCCGCAACGTCGCGTTCTCGCTCGCGCTGTACACGGGACAGATGTGCACGGCGCCGCAGAACATCTACATTCCCGGCGATGGCATCGACACCGGAGAGGGGCATCTCGGCTTCGACCAGGTCACGGCGGCGCTGGCCGACGCCGTGCAGAAGCTGCTGGGCGATCCCGCGCGCGCCGTCGAGATCCTGGGTGCCGTGCAGAACGAAGGCGTGCTCGAGCGCATCGAGCGTGCGCGCAAGCTCGGTGCCATCGTCCTCGACAGCCGGAGCATCGTCCATCCCGCGTTCCCGCAGGCGGCGATCCGGACGCCGCTGATCGTGAAGCTCGCCGCGGCCGACCGCGACCAGTATCTCTCCGAGTGGTTCGGCCCGATCGCGTTCGTCATCGCCACCGGGTCGACGCGCGAGAGCCTCGCGATCGCCCGCGATGCGGTGAAGGACCACGGTGCACTGACGCTGTCGCTGTATTCGACGAATCCGGACGTCGTCGAGCAGGCCGTGGAGGTCGCCGAGGATGCGGGCGTCGCGCTGTCGATCAACCTCACCGGCGGCGTGTTCGTCAACCAGTCCGCGGCGTTCTCCGACTACCACGGCACCGGCGCCAATCCGGCTGCCAACGCCGCGCTGACCGACGCCGCGTTCGTCGCCAGCCGGTTCCGCGTCGTCCAGCATCGCGTGCACGTCTGACCGGCGATGAGCGCCGCCGGGCCGCCCCAAGGCGCTCGCCCCCTCCCGCGGGAGGGGGTGCGCGAAGTCCGCGCAGCGGCGAGCCTGGGGGAGGCTACCCAATGACCTACCAGAACATCCTGTTCGGCATCGAGGGCGGCATCGCGCGGTTGACGCTCAACCGTCCCGATCGCCTGAACAGCTTCAACGACGCGATGCACGCGGAGCTGCGCGACGCGCTCGCACAGGTGCGCAGCGACGCGTCGGTGCGAGTGTTGCTCCTGACCGGTGCGGGACGCGGATTCTGCGCCGGACAGGATCTTTCCGACCGTGCCGTCGCTCCGGGTGGGTCGCCGGTTGATCTGGGCGACTCGGTCGAACGAAACTACAAGCCGCTGGTGCTCGGGCTGCGCGCGCTGCCGCTGCCGGTCGTGTGCGTGGTCAATGGCGTGGCCGCTGGCGCCGGCGCAAACCTCGCGCTGGCCTGCGACCTCGTGATCGCGGCGAAGTCGGCGAGCTTTCTCGAGCCGTTCTGCAAGCTCGGCCTCATTCCCGACACCGGCGGCACGTACCTCCTGCCGCGGCTCATCGGCACCGCGCGGGCGATGGGCGTGGCGATGCTGGGCGACAGGATCACCGCCGAGCAGGCGGCGCAGTGGGGACTCATCTGGCAATGCGTCGACGACGCCGAGCTGCCGGCGGTGACCGAAAAGCTGCTCGCGCACCTTGCACAGGCGCCGACCCGCGGGCTCGCCCGGACCAAGCAGGCGCTCTATGCCAGCCCGGCGAACACGCTCGAGCGGCAGCTCGATCTGGAGCGCGACCTGATGCGCGAGCTCGGGGCGAGCGAAGATTATCGCGAAGGCGTGGCGGCATTCCTCGCCAAGCGTGTGCCGCGGTTCACGGGCCGCTGACGGCAAGGCCGCGGAACCATGTCCCGGGCGCTCGCCATAGATTCCACGGTCGTCGTCATTGGCGCCGGCGCGATGGGTTCGGGGATCGCGCAGATCGCCGCCTTGCACGGTCACCCGGTGCAGCTGCACGACACCCGGTTCGGGGCCGCCGACGCCGGGAAGCACGCGATCTCCGACACGCTCGCCAAGCTCGCGGCAAAGGGCAAGCTCGCCGCCGCCGATGCCGAGGCTGCGCTCGCGCGGATCACGACGGTGGTCACGCTCCCCGACGCCTGCATTGCCGGGCTGGTCGTCGAGGCGATCGTCGAGGATCTCGCCACGAAACGGGACCTCTTCCGAAGCCTGGAGAACGTCGTCACGGCCGAGTGCATCCTCGCGTCGAACACCTCGTCGATTTCGATCACCGCGCTTGCCGCCGGACTCGAGCATCCGGAGCGCGTGGTCGGCATGCATTTCTTCAATCCGGCGCCGCTGATGCCGCTGGTCGAAGTGGTTTCGGGGCTCGCGACGGCGCGCGAGGTCGCGCAGACGATTCACGCCACGGCCGCCGCGTGGGGCAAGACGCCGGTGCACGCGACCTCGACCCCCGGCTTCATCGTCAACCGCTGCGCGCGCCCGTTCTACGCGGAGGGATTGCGCCTGCTCGCCGAGCGCGCCGCGACGCCGGCGACGATCGACGCCGTGATGCGCGAGGCGGGCGGATTCCGTATGGGTCCGTTCGAGCTGATGGACCTCATCGGTCACGACGTCAACTTCGCCGTCACGCGCAGCGTATGGGAGGCCTATTTCCACGATCCCCGGTTCGCGCCGTCGGTCCTGCAGCAGGAACTCGTCGCGGCGGGCTTTTTCGGGCGCAAGAGCGGGCGCGGCTTCTACGACTATGCGGCGGGCGCCGCGAAACCGGCGGTGGAGGAGGAACCGGCGCATCCGAAACCGGCCAAGGTCGTCGTCCACGGTGAACTGGGGCCGGCGGCGGGGCTGCCCGCGCGGCTGGCATCCGGCGGTGTCGTCGTCGAGCACGCACGGGCGGATTCCCGTTTTCCCGGCGGCGCGATCCACGTTCCGGGTGCCGGCGCGGGGACCTGGCTCGTACTGACCGACGGTCGCACGGCGACGACACGGGTGGCCGCGACCGGGGTACGCGACCTCGTCGTGTTCGATCTGGCCCTCGACTACGCCACGGTGGGCAGGCTCGCCGTGGCCCGTGCCGACACCTGCAGCGACCAGGCGTTCGCCGCGGCCGCGGGCGCGCTGCAGGCGACGGGCGTGGCGGTGAGCCGGCTCGACGATGTCGCGGGTCTCGCGCTGATGCGCACGGTCGCGATGCTCGCCAACGAGGCGGCCGACGCGGTGATGCAAGGCGTCGCGGACGCGGCGGCGATCGACCTCGCGATGCAGAAGGGCGTCAACTATCCGCGCGGTCCGCTGGCCTGGGCGGATGCGGTCGGCGTGGACACGATCGCGACCGTGCTCGCGCACCTTGTCGCCCACTGCGGCGAGGACCGCTATCGCATTTCTCCGCTGATCGCGCGGCGCGCGGCTGCCGGGAGGACGATCCATGGGTGAGCACCATCCGGCACTGTCGCCGGCGGATGCGCAGGCGCTCGCCGAGCGCGTCGCGGCGAGCATGTGGCCGCGCGACACCGCGTCGCAGGGGCTCGGCATGCGCATCGTCCGCATCGCGCCCGGCCATGCCGAGCTGGCGATGACGGTGCGCGCGGACATGCTCAATGGCCACGCAATCTGCCACGGCGGCTTCATCTTCACGCTCGCCGACAGCACGTTCGCATACGCGTGCAACAGCTACAATCTGAACACCGTCGCGTCGGGCTGCGGCATCGATTTCATCGCGCCCGCGCGCGAGGGCGACGTGCTCACCGCCGTGGGCCAGGAGCGCAGCGCGAGTGGACGGACCGGCGTCTACGACATCGACGTGGTGAATCAGCGCGGCGAGAAGATCGCGCTGTTCCGGGGCAAGAGCTACCGGATCAAGGGCCACGTCATCGACACACCGCAGGACTGACAGGACGCAGCGACCGCAAGGAGGAGCCATGCCCGTTCGCAAGCCGAATCCCGGCGATCTCGAACCGATCGAAACCGCGAGCCGCGACGAACTCGCGGCGCTGCAGCAGGAGCGCCTCAAATGGTCGCTCGCGCACGCCTACGACAACGTGCCGCACTACCGGCGCAAGTTCGATGCCGCGGGCGTGCATCCGCGCGACCTGAAGTCGCTCGCCGATCTCGCGAAGTTTCCCTTCACGGTCAAGAGCGACCTGCGCGACAACTACCCGTTCGCGATGTTCGCGGTGCCGCGGGAAAAGGTCGTCCGCATCCACGCCTCGTCGGGCACCACCGGCAAGCCCACCGTCGTCGGCTATACGGCGAAGGACATCGACACCTGGGCCGCACTGATGGCGCGCTCGATCCGGGCCGCGGGCGGCCGGGCCGGCGACATCATCCACGTCGCCTACGGCTACGGCCTGTTCACCGGCGGCCTCGGCGCGCACTACGGCGCGGAGCGGCTGGGCGCGACGGTGATTCCGATGTCGGGCGGCCAGACCGAGAAGCAGGTGCAGCTCATCAACGACTTCAGGCCGGACATCATCATGGTGACGCCGTCCTACATGCTGGCGATCGCCGAGGAGATGGAGCGGCAGGGCCTCGATCCGCGCCAGTCCTCGCTTACGGTCGGCATCTTCGGCGCCGAGCCGTGGACGCCGGCGATGCGTACGGCCATCGAGGCGAAACTCGACATCGATGCGATCGACATCTACGGGCTGTCCGAGATCCAGGGCCCGGGCGTGGCGCAGGAATGCATCGAGACCAAGGACGGCCTCGTCGTGTGGGAGGATCATTACTATCCCGAGATCATCGATCCGCAGACGGGCGCGGTGCTTCCCGATGGCGAGAAGGGCGAGCTCGTCTTCACGTCGCTGACGAAGGAAGCCCTGCCGATGGTCCGCTACCGGACGCGCGATCTCACGCGGCTGCTGCCGCCGACGGCACGCGCGATGCGCCGGATGGAGAAGATCACCGGCCGTTCCGACGACATGATGATCATCCGCGGCGTCAACGTGTTCCCGACGCAGGTCGAGGAGCTGATCCTGAAGCAGCCCGAGCTGGTGCCGCACTACCAGATCGAGATCTCGCGGCCGAAGAACCTCGACGAAATGACGGTGCTGGTCGAGCGCTCGCCTGGCGCCGGCACGGCCGACGGCGAGGCGGCCGGGAGCCAGCTCGCCCACCACATCAAGTCGCTGATCGGCGTGACGGCCGCGGTGCGCGTGACCGCGCCTGGCGGCATCGAGCGCTCCGTCGGCAAGGCAAAGCGGGTCGTCGACAAGCGGCCGAAGGCCTGAACCGCGCCGACCACCGCGCGGCGCCGGACCGTCCCCTCGCCACGCGGGTGGTTGGCCCGACCGGCCCGCGCTATCCGCGTCAGCGTTGCGCGAAAAGCGATGCGATGAGCTCGCGCAGCCAGCGATTGCCCGGATCGCCCTCGTAGCGCCAGTACCAGTGGACGCTGACGTCGAAGGGCGGCAGGCCGCGCGGCCGCCACACGACGAACTTCGACTGCTGCTGGAACACCTGCGCGAGATTCGCCGGCACCAGCACCGCGAGATCGGTTTCGGCGAGAATCCGCGGCAGCACCAGAAAGTGCGGCAGCGTGAGCCGCACCCGGTCGATGAGTCCGAGCTCGGTGAGCGCACGGGCGGTCGCCGGATGCGAGCGGACGAGCGCGTAGTCGAGCGCTCCGAGTGTCGCGGCCGTCGCGGGACGGCGGGACAGCGGATGGTCGGCCCGTGCAAGCACGACATACCGCTCATGCAGCAGCACCTTCTTCTCGACGCTGGCAAGCGCGGGCAGAAAACCGAGTGCGAGATCGATGCGGCCGCTTTCGATCGCGGCAAGCTGCTCGCGGTCGTCGAGCTGGAACGTTTCGAGGCGCGCGTGCGGCGCCGCCCCGGCCAGCGCGTGCATGAGCCGGGGCAGGAACACCGTCTCGCCGATGTCGCTCATGTGCAGGCGAAACGTGCGCCGCGTCCGCCCGGGGTCGAAGCGCTCGCCCTTCGCGAGCGCGACGTCGAGGATCGCGAGTGCCTGCCGCACCGCCTCGGCGAGGCGGTCGGCCTTCGCCGTAGGCGCCATGCCGCCCGCCGCGCGCACGAACAGCGGGTCGCGCCACGCGACGCGCATCTTCGCCAGCGCGTGGCTCACCGTCGGCTGCGAAACGCCCAGACGCTCGGCGGCACGGCTCACGCTGCGCGTCGCGTGAACCGCGTCGAAGGTCTGCAGCAGGTTGAGCGGGAGCTGCCCGGTATTCATGCAGCGAATACCCTATCTCAAATTTATGCTATCGACAAATATCGCTTTCCCTCCTAGAGTCTGCAGCCTGCGAAGCCGACGGACGGCGACGGGCGAAGGGGAGGGCGGTGGAAGTCTCGTTCCACAAGGAAGTCGCGATGCTGCGCCGCGGGAACGGCGAGACGTTCCACGGCGAGGGAATCCTCGCGATCACCAAGGCGCTGCTGCAATCGGGCGTGGCCTACGTCGGCGGCTATCAGGGCGCGCCGGTGTCGCACCTGCTCGACGTGCTCGTCCAGGCCGAGGATTACCTGCGCGAACTCGGCGTCCATGTCGAAGCCTGCTCGAACGAAGCCTCCGCGGCGGCCATGCTCGGCGCTTCGATCCACTACCCGCTGCGCGGTGCCGTCACCTGGAAATCGATCGTCGGCACCAACGTCGCCGCCGATGCGCTGTCCAACCTCGCATCGCCGGGGGTGACCGGCGGTGCGCTGATCGTCGTCGGCGAGGACTACGGCGAGGGCGCCAGCGTCGTCCAGGAGCGCACCTACGCGTTCGCGCTCAAGTCCTCGCTCGTCCTGCTCGACCCGCGGCCCGACCTCGAGCGGATGGTGCGCATCGTCGAGGAGGGATTCGCGCTGTCCGAGGCCTCGAACATGCCGGCGATGCTGCAGCTGCGCATCCGCGCGTGCCACGTGCGCGGCAGCTTCGCGTGCCGGGACAACGTCGCGCCGGCGGTGTCGCCGCAGCACCTGCTGGACGACCCGGCGCCGTTCGATTATTCGAAGCTTTCGCATCCACCGATGACCTTCCGCCAGGAGAAACTCAAGAGCGCCGAACGCCTGCCGGCGGCGCGCCGCTACATCGTCGAGCAAGGACTGAACGAGCGTTTCGTCGGCACGCGCGACGACATCGGCATCGTCGTCCAGGGCGGTCTCTACAACTCGCTCGTCCGCGCGCTGGGCGAGTTCGGCCTCGCCGATGCGTTCGGCGCCGCGACCGTGTCGATTCTCGCGCTCAATGTCGTGTACCCGCTGGCGCCGGACGAGATCCGCGATTTCTGTGCCGGCAAGCGGGCGGTGCTGGTGGTCGAGGAAGGACAGCCGGAGTTCATCGAGCAGGAAATCCTCGCGCTGCTCGCGCGCGGGGGCATCGCCACGCCGGTGCACGGCAAGGACGTGCTGCCGATGGCCGGCGAGTACACGGTGGAAACGATCGCCCGCGGTCTGGAGGCGTTCCTCGCGCAGCGCTCGCCCGAGCTCGTGAGCGACGAGGGCCGGGCGTGGCTTGCCGAGACCGATGCCCGCCGGGCCGCGGTCGCCGGCGCGCTCGGCACGCCGCTGCCCGCGCGCCCGCCGAATTTCTGCATCGGCTGCCCGGAGCGCCCGGTGTTCGCCGCGCTGAAGCTCGCGCAGCAGGATGTCGGGTCGGTGCACATCGCCGCCGACATCGGCTGCCACTCGTTCGCGACGTTCGAGCCGTTCGGCATGGGGCATTCGATCCTGGGCTACGGCATGAGCCTCGCGCAGCCGCGCGGGCGTCTCGCCGATGATGCGGCGGCGCACGCTCGCGATCATGGGCGACGGCGGTTTCTGGCACAACGGCCTCATCACCGGCGTCCAGTCGGCGCTGTTCAACGGCGACGATGCCGTGCTGCTGATCCTGAAGAACGGCTACACGTCGGCCACCGGGACGCAGGAAATCATTTCCACGCCGGGCGAGGCGCTGAAGGAGGCGGCCGAGGAGAAGCAGGAAAGCCTCGTCCATCGCAACCAGACGATCGAGAAGACGCTGCAGGGGATCGGCGTGCGCTGGATCCGCACCGTCGATAGCTACGAGGTCGACGCGATGCGGCGCACGCTCGACGACGCGTTCACGACCGACTTCGCCGGGCTCAAGGTCGATCATCGCCGAGGGCGAATGCCAGCTCGAGCGCCAGCGGCGCGTGAAGCCCTGGCGTGCCGGAGCGCTCAAGGCCGGCAAGCGTGTCGTGCGCGTCAAGTACGGCGTCGACGAGGACACCTGCTCGGGCGACCACTCGTGCATCCGGCTGTCGGGCTGCCCCACGCTGTCGCTGAAGGAAAGTCCGGACCCGCTGAAGGTCGACCCGGTGGCGACGGTGCTGGAGGGCTGCGTGGGCTGCGGGCTATGCGGCGAGAACGCGCATGCGGCGTCGCTGTGTCCGTCGTTCTATCGCGGCGAAGTGATCCAGAACCCGGGGTGGCGCGATCGCGTGTCCGCACGCGTGCGTCACGCGTTCATTCGCCTGCTGCAGCCGGCGTGATGTCACGTCCCCTGACCCTTCTCATCGCGGCGCTCGGCGGACAGGGCGGCGGCGTCCTGGCCGAATGGCTGGTCGACGTCGCCCGCGAGGCTGGCTACATCGCGCAGGCGACGTCGATCCCCGGGGTCGCGCAGCGCACCGGTGCGACCACCTACTATGTCGAGATCTACCCCGAGCCGCTGGCGACGCTGGGGGGGCGCAAGCCGGTGCTTTCGCTGCTGCCGGTTCCGGGCGGAATCGACGTGCTGGTCGCCTCGGAACTTCTCGAGGCCGTGCGTGCGGTGCAGAACGGGATGGCGAGTGCCGAGCGCACGCTGATCGTGACGTCCACGTCGCGGACGCTGACCACGGCCGAGAAGATGGCGCAGGGCGACGGCCGCTTCAACACCGCGCGGCTGCTCGCGGTCACGCGCGCCCACGCACGAAAGCTCGCCGCGTTCGACATGGACGCCGCCGCGCGCGCCTCCGGCACCGCGGTAAGCGCCGTGATGCTCGGGGCGATCGCCGGCTCCGGCGTGCTGCCGATCGCGCGCGAGCGCTATGTTGCCGCGATCCGCGCCTCCGGCGTCGGCGTCGAGGGGAGCCTTGCCGGATTTGCGCAGGGCTGGGACGCCGTGGCGGCGCTGGCACCGGCTGCGCCGCCGGCACCGGCACCTGCCGTGACGGACGCCGTGCGCGCAGCGGTGGCGGACCCTGCCGTGGCGACGCTTCCCGCCGCGATCCGCGAGTTCGTCGCGCTTGGCCGCGCACGCGTCGCCGAGTTCCAGGACGCGGCGTACGCCGGGCTCTACCTCGCGCGCGTCGGACGCATCCTCGCCGCGGAGCGGGCCGGCGATCCGGACGCGGTGCGGGATTTCGAGACGACCCGCGAGACCGCGCGCTTCCTCGCGCTGTGGATGGCGTTCGACGACATCGTGCGCGTCGCGGACCTGAAGTGCCGCGCCAGCCGCTTCGCCCGCGTGCGGCGCGAGGTCGCCGCCGGCGACGAGGATGTCGTGCGCATCGTCGACTTCTTCAAGCCCGGCGTCGCCGAGATTGCCGCGCTGCTGCCGACTTCGCTGGCGCGGCGTGTCGTCGCCTGGGATCGCCGCCGGCAGCTCCGGGGCAAGGGGCCGTTCGCGCTGTCGCTGTCGCTGCGGGCGGACGGCATCGCCGGCTTTCTCGCGCTGCGCTCGCTCGCGTCGCTGCGCTGGCTGCGCCGGCTCGGCGCACGCTTCGTCGACGAGCAGGCGCTGATCGAGCGCTGGCTCGGCGCGATCGAGGCCGCCGCACGCACGGGCGGGCCGTGCGCGTACGAGATCGCGCTTGCCGGTCGCCTGATCAAGGGCTACGGTGCGACCAACGACCGCGGCAAGGACAATCTCCTCCACATCGTCGATCATCTGGCGACCGGCGGCAGCTTCGCTTCGCGCGGCCGAGCGCGCCGCCGCGATTCGTGAAGCCCGCGAGGCGGCGCTGGCCGACGAGGGCGGCAAGGCGCTCGACCGCGCACTCGTGCGGCACGGAGCGCCGCCGCACCCGGTTCGCCCGCAGCCGATCGTCTGGGTCAAGCAGCGGCCGGCGGCGAATGCCGCGCGGGCGGACCGGTGATGACCGATCTCGTTGCCGAGCGCTACGCTTCAGTCGCTTCGGCGCTGATGCGAAGGGTCAAGCGCGCGCTCAATCGCGCCGGCATTCCGAATCCGCGCAAGGCGTGCTGACGATGCCAGCGACGATTCGTGCCGACGCCATCGACGTGGCGATTCCCGCCGCGCGCCTGGTCGGCGCCGTGGAGCGGATGTTCGTCGCCGCCGCCTGTCCCGCCAAGGAGGCCGGCCAGATCGCGCGCGGGCTCGTGCAGGCGAATCTCTTCGGGCACGATTCCCACGGCATCGGGCTTGCACCCACGTACCTCGCCAACATCGGGCAAGGCCTCGCGCGGCCCGGACAGTCGCTGCGCGTGGTCGCCGACCACGGCGCGATCGTGGGTCTCGACGGGCAGAAGGGCTTCGGCCAGGCGGTCGGCGAAGAGGCGATGGAGATCGCGATCGAGCGGGCGCGTGCCGGCGGCGTGGCGATCGTCGGGCTTTCCAACACGCATCATCTCGCGCGCATCGGGCAGTGGGCGGAACAATGCGCGGCGGCCGGGTTCGCGTCGATCCACTTCGTCAACGTGCTGTCGCAGCCGCTGGTCGCCCCGTACGGCGGGCTGGACGCCCGGCTCGCGACCAATCCGTTCTGCGTAGGGGTTCCTCATGCGCCGCATCCGCTGGTGCTCGATTACGCGACCAGCGCAGTGGCCTTCGGCAAGGTGCGCGTTGCGCTCGACGCGGGCCGGAAGATGCCCGACGGACTGCTGATCGACGCACAGGGACGACCGACCGTCGATCCGGCAGCGATGTTCGGCGCGCCGATCGGCGCACTGCTGCCCTTCGGCGGGCACAAGGGATTCGCGCTCGCGGTGATGTGCGAGCTCCTGGGCGGGGCGCTGTCCGGGGGACAGGTGCAGGACCACCATCCGGTGCCCAACCCGATGATCAACAACATGCTGTCGGTGGTGTTCGCGCCCGACCGGCTCTGCGCGGCCGACGAATTCGCGCGGCAGGTCGAGCGGCTTGCGGCGTGGCTTCGCGCCTCGCCGCAACTGCCAGGCGGGCCAGGCATCGAGCTCCCCGGCGAGCCCGAGCGGCGAATCGCGGCCGCACGCGAGCGCACCGGCATCCCGCTGCCGCTCCCCACCCGCGAGGCGCTGGCCGCGTGCGCGCGGTCGTTCGCCACCGGCGATGCCGATCTTTTCCTGCCACCGAGCGAGACCGCATGACTTTTCGTCACACCACCGAATTCGTCGTCGAGTTCGGCGACTGCGATCCGGCGCAGATCGTCTTCTATCCGAACTACTTCCGCTGGATGGACTCCGCGTCGCGCCACTTCTTCGTCGCGGCCGGCGTCCCGTCGTGGCATGCGCTCGAGGCGAAGACCGGCATCATCGGCACGCCGCTCGTCGAAGCGTCGGCGCGGTTCCTGCGGTCGGCCACCTACGGCGACCGCATCGCGGTCGAGACGACGATCGCCGAGTGGCGGACGAAGACGTTCGTGATGGCGCACGTGGTGCGCCGCGGCAGCGACGTGCTGGTCGAGGGGCAGGAGATCCGGATCTTCGCCCGGCGGCACCCCGACGACCCGAAGCGTATTCAGGCCGTGGCGCCGCCGGAGGAGGTCAAGCACCTGTTCGACTGAAGGGCCCGGTATTATCCGCCTCGGGCACGTGGGTTTCACTCCGCGGCCCGATGCGGCACAAAAGATCGTCGCCTGCCCGTCCCCGTCGGGCAACGCCGGCGCAGGAGGAGGATTCATGCAGGACGTCGCCAACGAAACCCCGGCGCTCGGGCGGGACCGGTTCGGTCCGGTGGGCCGGCTGCTGTTGATGCTGTCGAAGTACCTCGCGATCGCCGGCGGGCTCGTGTTCGTCGGCCTGGTCGTCATGTCGATCGTCTCGATCGTCGGCCGCAAGCTGTTCTCCTGGCCGGTGCCCGGCGACGTCGAGGTGCTCCAGATGTGCGCGGCGTTCGCCGCGGCGTCGTTCTTCGCCCACTGCCACCTCGTCAACGGCGACGTCAAGGTCGATTTCTTCACCCACAACATGGCGCCGCGCAAGATCGCGCGACTCGATGCCTTCGGCTCGCTGCTGGTCGGTCTGTTCGGTGCACTGATCGCGTGGCGCACGGCCGTCGGCGCGCTGGCGATCAAGGAGGTCGGCGAAACCTCGGCGATCCTGGGCTGGCCCGTCTGGGTCGCGCAGGCGCTGATGGTGCCCGGATTCGCGCTCCTCGCCGCGGCCGGGTTCTACCTTTGTGTTCACCTGCTCCTCGCTGCATCGCGGGCGCCGGGGCCATGACCGGCATCGAAGTCGGGTTCGCGATCTTCGGCGTCATGCTGACGCTGATGGTCGTCCGCGTCCCGATCGGCATCGCGATGTTCATCGTCGGGTTTGGCGGCTACGCGTATCTCACGGGCGGCAACTTCAATGCGCTGCTCAATTCGCTCAAGAATCTGGCCTACGCGCGGCTGTCGAACTACGACCTCGTCGTCATTCCGCTGTTCCTGCTGATGGGGCAGTTCGCCACGCACGGCGGCCTGTCCAAGGCGCTGTTCCACTGCGTCAGCGCGTTCATGGGCCACCGCAAGGGCGGGGTGGCGATGGCGGCGATCGGCGCCTGCGCCGGCTTCGGCGCCATCTGCGGCAGCTCGCTCGCCACCGCGGCGACGATGGGGCAGGTGGCGCTGCCGGAGCTGCGCCGCCTCGGCTATTCGGGCTCGCTCGCGACCGGCGCACTGGCCGCCGGCGGCACGCTTGGGATCATGATCCCGCCGTCGGTGCCGCTGGTGATCTACGCGATCCTGACCCAGGAATCGATCGGCAAGCTGTTCATGGCGGCGGTACTCCCCGGGATCATCGCGATGCTGGGCTACATGCTGGTGGTCAAGATCGTGGTGACGCTGAAGCCGGCCGCGGGACCGGCCGGCCCGGTCACGCCGTGGCCGGAGCGCGTGCGCAGCCTGCTCGGCGTCTCACCCGTGCTGCTGGTGTTCGTCGTCGTGATCGTCGGCATCTACGGCGGCTGGGCGAATCCGACGGAGGCCGCGGCGATCGGCGCTGCGGCCTGCGGCATCCTCGCCGTCGTCGGCGGCGGCATGCGCGTGAAGGGGCTCGTCGACAGCGCGCTGGGAACCGCGCAGGCCACGTCGATGATCTTCCTGGTGCTGCTCGGCGCCGACATGCTGAACACGACCCTTGCCCTCTCGCAGATGCCGGGCGAGCTCGCGCACTGGGTCAAGGCCAGCGGATTCTCGCCACTGCTGGTGATGGTGATGATCCTGCTCATCTACATCTTCCTCGGTTGCGTGATGGACTCGCTGGCGATGATCCTGCTCACGATCCCGATCTTCTATCCGATGGTGATGGGGCTCGACTACTGGGGAATGTCGCTGACCGACAAGTCGATCTGGTTCGGCATCCTGGCGCTGATGGTCGTCGAGATCGGGCTCGTGCATCCGCCGGTGGGGATGAACGTCTACATCATCAACCGGCTGGCGCGCGACGTGCCGCTGGTGGAGACTTTCAAGGGAGTCGTCCCGTTCCTGATCTCGGACGCGTTGCGCATCACGCTGCTGCTCACGTTCCCGATCATCTCGCTGTACCTGGTGCACACGTTCCCGAAGTAAAACCGGCATTGGAGGAGGCAACATGAAAAGCTGGAAATTCGTTCCGCTGGTCTCTGCAATCACTCTCGCGCTGGGCGTCGGCGCTGCCCGCGCGCAGGAAGTCACGCTCAAGATCCACCATTTCCTGCCGCCGCAGGGCACGATCCAGGCGCGCGTGTTCGTACCCTGGTGCGAGAAGCTCGGCAAGGAGTCGAACGGACGGATCAAGTGCCAGATCTATCCGGCCATGCAGCTCGGCGGCACTCCGCCCCAGCTGTTCGACCAGGCGCGCGACGGCGTAGCCGACATCGTCTGGACGATCCCGACCTACCAGGCGGGGCGCTTCATCAAGTCCGAGGTGTTCGAGCTGCCGTTCATGGCCAAGAACGCCGAGAGCGGCAGCCCGGCGCTGTGGGACTACATCCACAAGAACTCGCTCGACGAATTCAAGGGGGTGCGCATTCTCGCGGCGCATCTGCACGACGGCTCGCTGCTGCACTTCGCCAGCAAGCGCGTGACCAACCTCGAGGAACTGAAGGGGCTCAAGGTGCGCGCGCCGACACGCATCGGTTCGAAGTTCCTGGCCGCGCTCGGCGCCGTCCCGGTGCAGATGCCGGTGCCGCAGGTCACCGAGGCACTGACCAAGGGGGTGATCGACGGCGCGATGGTGCCGTGGGAAGTCGCGCCTGCGCTCAAGCTGCAGGAAGTCGCCAAGTACCACCTCGACACGGCCCCCGGAGTACCGAAGACGTCGAATTCGATCTTCGTGATCGCGATGAACCCGGCGAAGTACGACAGCATGCCCGACGACCTGAAGAAGATCCTCGACGCGAACACGGGCCTCGAGTGGTCGAAGCAGATCGGCCAGGTCTTCGACAGCACGACCGAGCCGGCCAAGAAGCTCGCGGCGGCGCAGAACGGGGTGTTCGACACGCTGTCCCCCGCCGAGTACGAGCGTTGGCGCAAGGCGACCGAAGTGGTCGACAAGGAGTGGATCGGCGACGTTGCGGCCAAGGGCGGCAACGGCCAGGCGCTGCTCGACGACGCGCGGGCGCTGATCAAGAAATACGGCGGCTGAAGCGCGCGGCGGGACGCCGCGAAATGATCGAGCCGACCCCGCGCTGCGCGGGCGTCGGCTTCTATCTTTGCGCACGTGCAACCCCCGACGCAGACGGCTCGTCGGTCCGGACACGCCACGTCACGCACGCCCGGATGCGCCGACGAGCCGTCGCGGCGCGGCAGGAGTGTTTGACCTCCATCAACGACAGCGGGCGCGGCGCGCCGAAGAATGAAAGCGGCGGGTGCCGCAATCAGCAGGAAGGTCGAGGAAGCCGGGCGCCGCCACCGCATAGTGACGCGCAAACAGGAGCAGCGCCATGAAGACACGACAGCATGGTCCTACCATTACCCCGCATCATTCGGTCGCTGCGGTTCTTCCGCATCCGCGCAGTGTGCCGACGATCGAGCCGGAGAGCGAAAGTCTGACATTGCCCGAGCAGCCTTTTGTTGAAGGTGCCCATGACCAGATCGATCCCGATCTGCGGCATCGCTTGATCAGCGAAGGCGCGTTCCGCCTTTACGAAGAGCGCGGTTTCGCCGACGGTTATGACGTCGACGACTGGCTTCAGGCCGAGGCCGCCGTCGATCACCAGTTGCTCGTACGCGGGGGAAGACGGGAGCCGACCGACGAAAAGTAGGGTCCGTAGCTCCGGCGGTTGCGGCCGACGTTCGACGGCCCACCGATCGGAGTAACGGTGTCCTGCTCGACGCAGGGCGTCGGCTTCAGGTCATTTCGCCGGCACGAACTTGTTAACCGAGTACAACGCCTTCTGCAGATCGGCGTTGCGGAAGAGTAGCGGCACTGTGTCGTTCGTCAGGTAATCCGGCAGCAGATCCACGTAGAACGGGCTGCCCGGCACTCCGCTGGTCCCACCCGGCCATACGGATTCGGCGTGCACGCCAGGCACGCCTGCCTCGGCCACAAAGCGATTGACCGGGCCATGGTCGAACATGAAACCGTCTGCGCTCTGCGAACGCGGATCGTGATTGGAGGCGTCCACGACGCCGAAGCCGCCGTCTGTCGGGAAGCCCGGTAGCAGATCGCCGAGCGGGTTGGCGAGCGCGCCAAAGGCGGGCGGCACGTTGAACGGGCCGCCGAGCGGGTGGGCGAACACGATCCGGTGCAGCTTGCCCCATCGGTAGTCGTTCTGGTTCGTCGAGCCGGCGAACGCCACGGCAAATCCAGGACCCGCGAGGCGCGCAATCCCGTCCGCGAGACTTTTCAGGATCATGATGTCGCGCCGATCTTCGGCCGATGCAACAACGGGCACGTTGAAGAAATTGATGTTCGACGCCCCTATACCCGGCTCCGGACGTTCCAGCAGGCTCTTGAGCGCCGTCATCGAGAGCTGGCCGCCCGGCTTCGGCAGCGTGATTCCGGGTGGAAGCGGGACGCCCTCGAGCGTCGCGTCAATCGTGTTGCGGATGAACTGCCCGCGCCAGACGCTATAGATCGTCGCCGCGATGCTCTCGGAGATCTCGTCGCTCGTCGGCGTAGCGAGGACACCGTACACATCCTTCGCATCGAATCCTTCGGGAATCCCGGTCGGCGCCGTGAGCTTCCACGCGGCGAACCGGGCGACCGCCTCCTGAACGGCAGGGAGATTGCCCAGCGATGCCAGCGTCGGGTCGGACACGGGCGCCTTCGATCGCGCGAGCGCCTGCTTGATCAGCGGCAGCGTCGCATAGGACTCTGCCCGCGTTGATGCGAATGGCTGCCGATTGCGGTGGCGGTCGAAATCCGCGTCAGCGACGCGCGATCTCGCGCTTCGCATCATTCCGTACGTCGGATCGTGTGGCGTCCTTTGAATCAGCTGCGGTCCCACAGCAGGAGCAGGGTGTCCGCTTCAGGCTCCACGCGAGTACCCAGCGCACGCCCCTCGCGGGTGAGTGTCTGCTCCAGCCAGCGCGCGTCTGCGGCGGTCGCGCGATTGAGGCGGAGATGCCGGATCTGCATTGGCGTGAGCGCCAGCCGGACGAGCCGCCCCGTCGACGCGTCCAAACTGGCGAAGTATGCCGCGGTCACATCGGAACGAAACGTCTCGTAACCGCTGATCCCTTCGTAGTCGTTCAGGAAGTCGCCACAGCCGTACAGGATCAGGTGGTCGCGGTAGACCTCGATTCCCACGGGATGATGCGATGAATGACCGACGACGACGTCGATGCCCGCGCGGTCGATCAGCCCGTGCGCGAACTGCCGCTGCCCCGGCTCCACGTCGTAGCCCCAATTGGCGCCCCAATGGATGGAAGCCACGACGAGATCGCCGGCACGCTTGATGGCTCCCACGCGACGAGCGATGGCGGCGAGGTTCGGTTCGGAAAGCGCATCCAGAAGATTGACACCTGCGCGATCACGGGTTGCGGCCCAGTTCCGCGGCACGCCGGCGCTCGTCGTGGCGAAGGCCAGGACGAGCACGCGGGACCCGTTGGCTACGTCGACGATCGCCGGGGCTGCCGCCTCGGCGTCGTCGTTCCCGGCACCTGCGGTGCGTATGCCGGCGCCACGCAGCGTGGTCAACGTTTCCGCGAGCCCGCGGAAGCCCCAGTCCAGCACGTGGTTGTTGGCGAGCGTGCAGCAGTCGACGCGCGCGGCGGCGAGGCACGGCACGTTCGCCGGGTGCATCCGGTAGTGGATCTCCTTTCCCGGCCATGCGTCGTCGGAAGTCGTCACCGCGGTTTCCAGGTTGACGATCCGCGCGTCGGGCGCTTCACGCTCGATGATGGCTAGCGCGTCGCCCCAGACGTAACCGAAGTCGGCCGGACGCGCGAGCGGACCCGTTCTGGCCTCGGCGAGTGATACGTACCGCTGCGCCGAGCGCACGTACGGTTCGTAGAGGCGCGGGTCGCTCGGGTTCGGCAGGATCTGGTCGATGCCGCGGCCGGTCATGACATCGCCGCAGAGAAACAGCTTCACCTGGCGCGTCGGCACGCGGGTCCTCGCAGCCGCGGGATCGGCGCTGCGCTCCGGGGTGTCAGCCGGCAGACCGGGGGTCGTGCAGCCGGCCGGCACGGCGCCGAGCGCACATTCGACGAACCCGCGACGGTTCATGGTTCACGCACGGCTCCGCGGTTTCCGGCTACGGCTTGCTCTTCTCGTAGGTGCCGACGAGTTCGGACATGCCGAGCACGTGTCCCACCATGGCCTTCTCCAGTGCAGTTCGTCGGGGACGCGCCAGATCCGGCAACACGACGTCGAGCGCGTAGAGCTTGTGGAAGTAGCGGTGCCGGCCGATCGGCGGGCAGGGACCGCCGTAGCCGGTGCGATTCCAGTCGTTCGTTCCCTCGCGCGTGCCGGCCGGCAATCGGGCGGGGTGGATCGCCTCGGCGAGGCCGCGCACGTCGGGCGGAATGTCGTACAGAATCCAGTGGACCCAGACCATCTTCGGCCGCGCCGGATCCGGCGCGTCGGGATCGTCCACGACGAGTGCCAGACTCTTCGTTCCCGGCGGCACCGCGGTCCAGTCGAGCGGCGGCGAGATGTCGTCGCCCTCGCAGGTGTAACGGCGCGGGATCTCGCCGTTGGCCGAAAATGCAGGCGAAGAAAGCGCGAACACGGCAACCTCCCTCTTGGATCGCTTGCAACAACCACGCGCCATCGGATTGCCTTCCGCCATGGCGGCGGCGGCGCAGGCATGCTGCCATTGTAGACTTGCGGGGAGCCGCCGCGTATTGAAAAGACCCGGCATACCGGCGAAACTGCCTTCCCGCCGGGCCCGACCCGCACGAACTCGAGGATCACGCCGATGACCGCCAAGAAATTCGCGTCGCACGCCGACCTGGAAGAAAAGAAGATCAGCTTCGACAAGCTCTCCGACCATGCGTATGCGTACACCGCCGAAGGCGATCCGAACACCGGCATCGTGGTCGGCGACGATGCCGTGATGGTCATCGACACGCAGGCGACTCCCGTGATGGCGCAGGACGTGATCCGTCGCATCCGCGAAGTGACTGACAAGCCGATCCGCTACGTGACGCTGTCGCACTACCACGCGGTCCGCGTCCTCGGCGCATCGGGCTACGCGCCGGAGCAGATCATCGCCAGCCGCGACACGTACGACCTGATCGTCGAGCGTGGCGAGCAGGACATGAAGAGCGAGATCGAGCGCTTTCCGCGGCTCTTCCGCGCCGTCGAGTCGGTCCCGGGCCTGACCTGGCCGACGATCGTGTTCGAGAAGCGGATGACGCTCTGGATGGGCAAGCTGCAGGTCGAGATCATGCAGCTCGGCCGCGGTCACACGAAGGGCGACACGGTCGTCTGGCTGCCGGCGGAGAGAATCCTGTTCTCCGGTGATCTCGTCGAGTACGACGCCACGCCCTACACCGGTGACGCCTATCTCACCGACTGGCCGGCGACGCTCGATGCGATCGCGGCGCTGAAGCCGGAGAAGCTCGTGCCCGGACGCGGCGCGACGCTGACGACGCCGTCTGCGGTAGCCGCGGGCCTGGACGGAACGCGCGCCTTCGTCACCGAGATGTTCGGCGCCGTCGCCCGCGGCGCCCGCGCCGGCCGCGACCTGCGCAGCGTCTACCGGGAAACCTACGCCGCGCTGAAGCCGAAGTTCGGACACTGGGTCATCTTCGACCACTGCCTTCCGTTCGACGTCAGCCGAGCCTACGACGAAGCCACGCAGTACCGGGACCCGCGGATCTGGACTGCGCAGCGCGACAAGGAGATGTGGGAGACTCTGGAAGGCTGACCGGGCAGCGCGCCGAACGTTGATCTCCGACAAGTAGCGACCGCGCCATCCGCGCGAGAGTGGCGCCCTTGTCCGCTTTCCGTCTCGCAGATCGTCGATGAAGACGTACACCAACCCTGTCTACGCGTATCGCAAGTCGGCCGACGAATCGGGCGTGCCCGCGCACCGCCCGGTCGTCGTCGTGGGCGCCGGCCCGATCGGCCTCGCGGCAGCGATCGACCTCGCGCAGCACGACGTGCCCGTCGTCGTGCTCGACGACGACAATACGGTCAGCGTCGGCTCGCGGGCGATCTGCTACGCGAAGCGGGCGCTCGAGATCCTCGACCGTCTGGGCTGCGGCGAGCGGATCGTGCAGAAGGGCGTGGGCTGGAACACGGGCCGCGTATTCTTCCGGGACGAGCCGGTCTACCAGTTCGACCTGCTGCCCGAATCCGGGCATCGGCGACCGGCGTTCGTCAACCTGCAGCAGTATTACCTCGAGGAGTACCTGGTCGACCGCGCGAACGAGCTGCACGGCATCGACATCCGCTGGCAGAACCGAGTGGTCAGCGTGGTGCCGCGTGCCGACGGCGTCGAATTGCGCGTCGCCACTCCCGAGGGCGAGTACCGGCTCGAGTGTGACTGGCTTATCGCCGCCGACGGCGCGCGCAGTCCCGTGCGCACGATGATGGGGCTCGAAAGCGAGGGTCAGATCTTCCGCGACCGCTTCCTCATCGCGGACATCCACATGACGTCGCGCTTTCCGTCGGAGCGCTGGTTCTGGTTCGATCCGCCGTTCCATCCGAATCAGTCGGTGCTGCTGCACCGGCAGGCCGACGACGTCTGGCGCGTGGATTTCCAGCTCGGGTGGGACGCTGACCCGGAACAGGAAAGGAAACCGGAGCGGATCCTGCCGCGCCTGAAGGCGATGCTCGGCGCCGGCACGGAGTTCGAGATCGAATGGGCGAGCGTCTACACGTTCCAGTGCCGCCGGATGCAGCACTTCCGGCACGGGCGCGTGCTCTTCGCCGGCGACGCCGCACACCTCGTCTCGCCGTTCGGCGCACGCGGGGCCAACAGCGGCTTCCAGGATGCCGACAACCTCGTCTGGAAGCTGGCGCTCGTGATGAGCGGCCTCGCGCCGGAACGGCTGCTCGACAGCTACGACGTCGAGCGGACGGCGGCCGCCGACGAGAACATCCTCAATTCGACGCGCGCCACCGATTTCATCACGCCGAAAAGCGCCGTGTCGCGGACGTTCCGCGATGCGGTGCTCGCGCTGGCGAAGCGGCATGCGTTCGCACGCCGGCTCGTCAACAGCGGCCGGCTGTCGGTGCCGCGGATCCACACCGAGTCGCCGCTCAACACACCGGATCCGGAGGGCGAGGCCTTCGCCGGCGCGATGGTCCCCGGGGCGCCGGCGGCGGACGCACCCGTCATCGGTCCGCGCGGCGAATGGTTTCTCGACTATCTGCACAACGGATTCACGCTGCTGACGTTCGACGCGGCCGCGACGCCCGAGGAGATCGCGGCGCTGGCGCACGACCAGATTCCATGCCGCGTCGTGCAGATCGGCGGCCGCAACGACGACGGTCACCTGGTGCTCGACGACGCGGCCGGGCTGCTCGCGCAGCGCTACGATGGCGGGCCCGGCACCTGCTACCTTTTCCGCCCCGACCAGATCGTCTGCGCGCGCTGGCGCCGCTTCGGCGCGGAGCTCGTGCGCGCGGCAATCCGGCGGGCGACGGCGCGCGGCTGACGCGCATGGAGATGACGATGGCGACGCTCCGCACCGAGCCGAATCTTTCGGCCCCCGACGACTTCTACGAAGAGCTGATCGGGCTCCACCGCGATCTCGACGAGGCGCAGAGCGCGCTCGTCAATGCGAAGCTGATCCTGCTGCTCGCCAACCACATCGGCGATCCCGCCGTGCTGCGCGCCGCGTTCGCGGCGGCGCGCGAGGACGTGACGCCTCGTGCGTGACGGCGCGGGCGCTCGCGCCGGAGCCGCACGCTCCACCATCTTGCCCAGGAGGAAACGATGACCACTGCTGCGACCAAGGCGAAGGCCGCCTCCAGGGCGCCGGCCCGCTCGAGGGAGGAGCCGCCGCTGGCTTACCAGACCGGTTTCGGCAACGAGTTCGCGACCGAGGCGCTGCCGGGCGCGCTGCCGGTCGGCCAGAACAGCCCGCAGAAGGCGCCCTACGGTCTGTACGCCGAGCAGCTGAGCGGCGCCGCGTTCACCGCGCCGCGCGGCGCCAACCGTCGGTCGTGGACCTACCGGATCCGGCCGGCGGCGGTTCACGAACCGTTTCGCCACATCGAAAACGGCCGCATCGTCAGCGCATTCGGTGACGCGGCCACGCCGCCGAACCAGTTGCGCTGGAATCCGCTGCCGATCCCGAAGGCGCCGACGGACTTCGTCGCCGGGCTGGTGACGATGGCGGGCAACGGCGATCCCGCGGCGATGAGCGGCTGTGCGATCCACCTCTACGCGGCCAACCGGTCGATGACCGATCGCTTCTTCTACGACGCCGACGGCGAACTGCTGATCGTCCCGCAGCAGGGTCGGTTGCGCATCGCGACCGAGTTCGGCCGTCTCGACGTCTCGCCCTGCGAGATCGCGGTGATCCCGCGCGGCGTCCGCTTCCGGGTCGACCTGCCCGAAGGCGACGCGCGCGAGGGCGTGCGCGGCTACGTCTGCGAAAACTTCGGCGCCCCGTTCCGCCTTCCCGATCTCGGCGTCATCGGCTCCAACGGCCTCGCCAATCCGCGCGACTTCCTGACGCCGCATGCGTGGTACGAGGACCGCGAGGGCCGGTTCGAGCTCGTCGCCAAGTTCATGGGCAATCTGTGGTCCGCCGAGATCGGCCATTCGCCGCTCGACGTCGTCGCCTGGCACGGCACCTGCGCGCCGTACAAGTACGACCTCACCCGCTTCAACACCCTCGGCTCGATCAGCTACGACCATCCGGATCCGTCGATCTTCCTCGTGCTGCAGTCGCAGAGCGACACGCCCGGCGTCGACGCGATCGACTTCGTGATCTTTCCGCCGCGGATCCTTGCGATGGAACACACGTTCCGGCCGCCCTGGTTCCATCGCAACATCGCCAGCGAGTTCATGGGGCTGATCCACGGCGTCTACGACGCCAAGGCGGAAGGGTTCATGCCGGGTGGCGCGAGCCTGCACAACTGCATGACCGGACACGGGCCGGACGCCGACACGTTCGAGAAGGCATCGAACATCGACACGTCGAAACCCACCTACATCCGCGACACGATGGCGTTCATGTTCGAGACCCGCGCCGTGATCCGTCCGACGCGTTTCGCGCTCGCGTCGGCGCAGCTTCAGCACGAGTACTACCGGTGCTGGCAGGGCCTGGAAAAGCGCTTCGACTCGTCGCGGCGGACGCCATGAGCTATGTGCACATCCTCGTCGAGACGCGCGACCGCGTCGGCCTCGTCCGTCTCAACCGTCCGCAGCGGATGAACGCGCTCAACGACGCGCTCGCGGCCGAACTCGGCCACGCGCTCGCGGCGTTCGACGCGGACGCCGGCATCGGCGCCATCGTCATCACCGGGAACGAGAAGGCGTTCGCCGCCGGCGCCGACATCGGTGCGATGGCGGAGTGGGACTACCAGAAGGTCTACGCCGACGACTACATCACGAAGGACTGGGAGGCGGTGCGCAAGACGCGCAAGCCGGTCGTCGCGGCCGTCGCGGGCTATGCGCTGGGCGGCGGCTGCGAGCTCGCGATGATGTGCGACCTCATCGTCGCCGCCGACAACGCGAAGTTCGGTCAGCCCGAGATCACGATCGGAACGATGCCCGGGATGGGCGGCACCCAGCGGCTTCCGCGCGCGATCGGCAAGGCCAAGGCAATGGACTGGTGTCTGACGGGGCGGATGGTCGACGCCGCGGAGGCGGAGCGCGCCGGCCTTGTCGCGCGCGTCGTCCCGGCGGACAGGCTGGAAGAGGAAGCGCTCGCGGTCGCGGCGAAGATCGCGTCGTTCTCGCTGCCGGTCGTGCTGAAGATCAAGGAAGCGGTGAATCGGGCGTACGAGTCGTCACTGGCGGAGGGGCTGCATTTCGAGCGGCGCGAGTTCCACGCGACGTTCGCGCTCGACGACCAGAAGGAAGGGATGCGCGCCTTCGTCGAGAAGCGCAAGCCGTTGTTCAAGCATCGCTAGCATGACGAACGCATCGCCGCCGCAGGACATCCTCGTCGAGCGCCCGACCGAGGGCGTCCTCAAGATCACGCTCCACCGCCCCGAGGCGCGCAACGCGCTGCGCACGCAGACCCTGGGCGAGATCGCCGCGGCGCTGACGGCGGCGGCGGACGACGATGCGGTCCGTGCCGTGGTGATCACCGGCGGCCTCGCGTATTTCGCCGCCGGTGCCGACGTGCGCGAAATGGCGCCGCTGGGTCCCGAGCAGATCCTCCAGCACGAACGGCAGCGCCACTGGCATGCAATCGCGACGTTTCCGAAGCCGCTCGTCGCCGCCGTCAACGGTTACGCGCTCGGCGGCGGCTGCGAGCTCGCGCTGTGCGCCGACATCGTCTGCGCCGGCACCAATGCCCGGTTCGGCCAGCCGGAAATCAATCTGGGCATGATTCCCGGGGCGGGCGGCACCCAGCGGCTCGCACTCGCCGCCGGCAAGGCACTGACGATGCAGATGGTGCTGACCGGACAGCCGATCGACGCGACGACGGCGCTCGCGGCCGGCCTGGTCTGCGAGGTCGACGAGCCGGAGAGCGCGCTCGCACGCGCGGTCGAGCTCGCCTCGATCATCGCGTCCAGGCCGCCGCTCGCGGTCAGGGCCGCCAAGGCGGCCGTCCTCAGGGCCTGGGAGATGTCGCTGACGGAAGGACTGGCGGCCGAGAAGAAGGCGTTCGCGGATCTCGCCGCCACGCACGACCGCAATGAAGGTATCGCCGCATTCCTGGAAAAGCGTCCGCCGCGGTTCACGGGTCGCTGAACCGAAGGAGACACGATCATGTCGGGAAGACTCGCCACGCTGCTGTCGCTGTGCCTCACCACGCTCCTCGCCGCGGCCTGCGCGACCACGTCGATCCAGTCGGCCTGGTATGACACCGGCTACACCGGCGGACCCTTCCGGAAGATCGTCGTCATCGGCATCAGCAGCAACGTCGCGAACCGCCGCGTGTTCGAGGACATCTTCGCGGCGAAACTCGACGCCGCGGGCATTCAGGGCGTCCCCGGCTATACGGTGCTGCCGAACGACCCCAACGCCGACGAGCCGACCGTCGCAGCCGCGGTCGCAGGGACCGGTGCGGACGGCGTGCTTACCGTGCGGCTGCTGTCGGTGGATACCCGGACGCGCGTGTCGACGATGATGGTTCCCGCCGGGGGCGCCTACGGTCCGTACATGGGATGGGGCGGCTACGGCGGCTGGTGGGGACCGCAGATGATCGCGGTGCCGGAGGTCACGCAGTACGACATCGCCAACGTCGAGACCAACCTTTGGAACGTGAAGACGAAGCGCGTCGTCTGGGCGGCCGCTACCGATACGTTCAACCCGCGATCGGTCCAGCGCGAGGCGCCCGGATTCGCGGATCTCATCATCGGCGAGCTTCGGGCCCGCGGCCTGCTGCCCGCACCGAAATAGCGGCGCCTTGCAAGCGGCAGGGTCCACGTTCCCACGGACTTCGCCGCAACCGGCCGCGAAACCTCCGCAGCTGCGAATGCGTCCGCGCTGTCCGGGACCGCGGGCGTGACCGGACCTAACGCGGCAGCGCGCGGAAGCGCATCGTGCCCTGTTTGTCGCGGGTCTTGATCAGCAATTCGCCGTCGCGCAGCTCGTGGCTTTCGGCGCCTTCGATTCCGGCGATGAATTCGCGGTCGCTCCACGACGGCTGACAGGTGAGCTTGTCCATGCGCAACGACGAGGTCGTCTTCATCATCGCACCATCGGTCATCCAGCTGCCGCCGGCGAGGATGCAGTCGGTGTGGACGAAGAGTTTCCCGCCCGCCGCGAACTCGACGGTGTAGCGCCCGGGCGGATCGGGAGGCTCGCCCGGCGTGCGCACCCGTTGCCACCACCAGACGACGTCGGCGAGCTTTGCGCTGCCCGCCACCGCCGAAGCCGCCGCGGGAACCGCGGGCGCGACGGCACCGGGACCGGCGGGTGCGCCGGCACAGGCGGCAATCGACAGGGGCAGGACGTAGATCAGAAACCGGCGCATCGAGTTCTCCATCGGTTGCAGGCGAAAGCGTATCACTGGCGGTCCGTCAGCGGCGGGGCGGCTGACCGCCGAGTGCCTGGGTGAGGTCCGAGGCCGTCGCGCGGACGAGACGTCCGAGTTCGGCGATGCGCGCGGGGCCGATCCGCGAAGTGGGGCCCGCCAGCGAGATCGCCGCCCACGGCTGCCCATGTTCGTCCCAGATCGTCGCGGCGACACAGCACATGCCCGCCGCGTGCTCTTCCGCGTCGACCGCATAGCCGCGTTCGCGCGTGGCGGCGAGCTCGGCGCTCAACGCGTCGCGGCTCGTGATCGTGCGCGCCGTGTGGCGGGTGAGGCCGCGCCTCGCGAGCGCGCCCGCCGCTGCGGTTTCGTCCATCGCCGCGAGCATCGCCTTGCCCACGCCCGAGGCGTGCAGCGGCGAGCGGGCGCCGAGCTTCGTGGACATGCGCATCAATTCCCGGCACGGCACCTGCTCGACCGTGACCGCTTCGCCGTCGTCGATCACCGCGAGATTCGTCGTCTCACCGGACTGTTCCATCAGGCGCTTGAGGAACGGATAGGCCTGGACCACGAGGTTGCGGTGGTCGAGGAACGCGCTGCCGACGCGAAACGCGCGCACGCCGACGAGCCACTCGCCGCCGGGTCCCTGCTGCACGTAGCCGGCTTCGGCGAGCGTCGCGAGCAGCCGATGCGCCGTCGGTGCGGGCAGCGCGAGGCGCTCCGCCAGCGTCGTCAGCGTGGCCCCGCCCTCGGTCGCCGCGAGCGCTTCGAGCACGGCGAGCCCGCGCGAGAGTGCCTGCGTGTGTCCCGCGCCACTGCCTCGGCCGCGGGGCGCGCCGCGGGCCGGCTTCAGCCGCGGGCGGTGCCCGGCGGTGGGGCGAACGGGTTTCGGTTTGACGGACATGGCAGGGAGGGGTGCGAGCCGGCGCCGATTCTAGCATCGGCGAGCGGAGGTGAAATCGACTTTCATATTTCCGGCGTCACGTGCCGGAGTAGAATCCGCGACGCTCCGGCCAATTTCCCGTCCTCGATTCCGCACGATGCTCCCCGATGCCCAACGGATCTTCGATCGCTGTGAAGCGCTCGCGCGGTGCTCGGAGCAACCCGACGGGTTGACGCGCGTCGCCCTGTCGCCGCAGCAGCGCGCGGCCAACGATCTCGTGCACGGCTGGATGCGCGACGCGGGGATGGAGACGCGCGTGGACGCGATCGGCAATGTGTCGGGACGCTACGAGGGCGACCGGCCGGGCCTGCCGTGCCTGATGCTGGGATCGCATCTGGACACCGTCCGCGATGCGGGCAAGTACGACGGGATGCTCGGTGTGGTGACGGCGATCGAGTGCGTCGCCGCGCTTCACGCCCGCAGTGCGCGACTGCCGTTCGCGGTCGAAGTGATCGGCTTCACCGACGAGGAGGGCGTGCGCTTCTCGGCGACGCTGCTCGGCAGCCGCGCCGTGGCGGGGACGTTCGACCGCTCGGTGCTGGACCGGGAGGACGCGGATGGAACGACGCTGCGCGAAGCCCTCACGCGCTTCGGTCTCGATGCTGCGCGGATCGGCGAGGCCGCGCGCGAGCCGGGCGACGTTCTCGCCTATGCCGAACTGCACATCGAGCAGGGACCGGTGCTGGAAGCCGAAGGGCTGCCGGTCGGCGTCGTCACCGCGATCAACGGCGGCAACCGCTTCGCGGTCGAGGTCGCAGGCATGGCCGGGCATGCGGGGACCGTGCCGATGGGATTGCGTCGCGACGCGCTGGCCGCGGCGGCGGAGTGCGCGCTGGCCGTCGAACGCATCGCGCGCGCGATGCCGGAAGTCGTGGGCACCGTCGGACGGTTCGAGGCGCTGCCCGGCGCGGTGAACGTCATCCCCGGCAAGGTGCGCTTCTCGCTCGACGTGCGCGCGCCGGCCGACGCATTGCGCGAGCAGGCAGTGGCGGCGATGCGTGCGGAGTTCACGGCAATCGCCGCGCGCCGCGACGTCGCGATCGCCACGTCCCCGGTATGGGAGGCGCGCACGGCCGCCTGCGCGCCCGGGATGCAGCGCCAGTTCGCCGCGGCCGTTCACGATCAAGGCGTGCGCGTCCATCACCTTCCCTCCGGCGCCGGTCACGACGGGATGGCGCTGGCCGATCTCGCGCCGATCGGCATGCTGTTCGTCCGCTGCCAGGGCGGCATCAGTCACCATCCCGCGGAGGCGGTGACGCTCGCCGACATCGGCATCGGTGCGCGCGTGCTGCTCTCGTTCATCGAGCACTTCACGCCGCCGCATCGCTGAGCGCGCCGAACGCCGCGCCCGCCATGCCCGCCACGGCCACCCTCATCCACGATTGGCTTGCCGCGCACCGCGCGGAGGCGGAGCAGTTTCTCGCCACGCTGGTCCGACACCCGTCGGACAATCCGCCGGGCGACTGTGCGCCGCACGCACGGCACACCGCCACGCTGCTCGAGTCGATGGGCTTTGCCGTCGAACGGCACGAGGTTCCCGCCGACGAGGTGCGCGGCAACGGCATGGTCAGCTGCATCAATCTCGTCGTCCGGATGCCGTTCGGATCGGGCAAGGGTCCCGTGATCGCGCTCAATGCCCACGGCGACGTCGTGCCGCCGGGACTTGGATGGACGACCGATCCCTACGGTGCCGAGGTTCGCGGCGGCGTGATGTACGGGCGCGGTGTCGCGGTGTCGAAATCCGATTTCGCGACTTACGCCTTTGCGCTGCGCGCACTGCAGGCGGCCGCCGCCGCGGGTGCGCGGTTCGACGGCACCGTCGAACTGCATTTCACCTACGACGAAGAGGTCGGCGGCGCGATCGGACCGGCGTGGCTGCTCGCGCGCGGGATCAGCAAACCCGATCTCGCCATCTCGGCCGGCTTCACCCACGGCATCACGATCGCGCACAACGGCTGCCTGCACCTCGAAGTCGAGGTGGTCGGCAAGTCGGGCCATGCGGCGGAGCCCGAGAAGGGGGTCGACGCGCTCGAGGCGGCAAGCGGCATCCTGGCCGATCTGTATGCGTTGCGACGAACCTACGCCGCGATCCGGTCGAAGGTTCCCGGCATCGGCTCGCCGACGCTGGTCGTGGGCCTCATCGCCGGCGGCATCAACACCAACGTCGTGCCGGACAACGTGAAGTTTCGCCTCGACCGGCGGATCGTGCCCGAGGAGAATGCGGCAGCGGTCGAGGCGGCGCTGATCGATGCGATCCGCACGTCGGCCGCGAAATGGCCGGCGGTCGCGGTGAACGTGCGGCGAATTCTTCTCGCCACGCCGTTGGTGCCGATCTCCGGGCAGGAGAGACTCGTCGAGGCGCTTCAACGCCACGGGCGAACGGTCGTCGGCGAGGAGCTGGCGACGCACGGTGTACCGATCTACACCGACGCGCGACTGTACACGTCGGCCGGTGTCCCCGCGGTGCTCTACGGCGCAGGCCCGCGCACGCTCGCCGAGGCGAACGGGCACCGCGCCGACGAGAGGCTCGTGCTCGACGATCTGCACAAAGCCACCGAGGTCGTCGCGCTGGCGCTGGCCGACCTGCTCGCGCCGGCGTGAGCGCCGCCGGGCCGCCCCAAGGCGCTCGCCCCCTCTTCCAGGAGGGGGGGCGCGAAGTCCGCGCAGCGGCGAGCGTGGGGGAGGTTACTCAATGACCATGACAACGGGCGCGCCTTCCGCGTCCGATCCCGGCACGGCCGGGCTCGCCGACCTGTGGCCGCGCGTGTGTGCGTTGGGCGTCGCGCAGATCGTCTCGTGGGGGACGCTGTTCTATACGCCGGCGGTGCTCGGCGCGGCGATGCGCACCGATCTCGGCGTCACCGACACGATGTTGTTCGGCAGCTTCACCGCCGGCCTGTTTGTGTCCGGCATCGTGTCACCGTACGTGGGGAGGCAGGTCGACGCGCACGGCGGTCGACGCATGCTCGCCGGCGGCTCGGTGGTCGGGGCCATGGCGTGTGCGTTGCTGGCGGCGGCGCAAGGGCCGGCGCTGCTGCTCGCTGGCTGGCTGCTCGCGGGTGTAGCGATGGCCGGCTGTCTTTACGATCCGGCGTTCGCCACCCTTCACCAGATGGCCGGCACGCGCTACCGGCGAGCCGTGACGGCGTTGACCTTGTTCGGCGGGTTCGCGAGCACGGTGTTCTGGCCGCTGTCGCAGTATCTGCTCGACACGGCGGGCTGGCGGACGGCGTTCTGGATCTACGCGGCGCTGCATGTTCTGCTCTGCCTGCCACTGCATCTGGCGAGCGTTCCCGCCGGCAATGGGCAAGCCGAGGCGCCGACGCATGGCGGGACCGCGGCGGCCGAGTTCGCCGCCGCCGGCGGAGCAACGTTCGCCTGGCTGGCGACGGCACTATCGATCGCCGCGTTCATTGCCGCAGCGATCTCGGCGCATCTGATCGGATTGCTGACCGCGACCGGCTTGAGCGCACGCGATGCAGTGCTGATCGGGTCGCTGATCGGGCCGATGCAGGTGGCAGGACGGATCATGGAATTCGCGTTCGGGCGGCACGTGCGTGCACGCGCCGTCGGCACGCTGGCCTTTGCGTTGATGGCCGCTGCGCTCGCAGTGTTCACGCAGGTGCACGGGATCTGGATCGTCGCGCTCGCATTCGCGATACCGTACTGGCTGGAGCAATGGCGTGATGACGATCGCGCGCGGCACCGTTCCCGCCGAATTCTTCGGCACGCGCGGCTACGGCGCGCTCCTCGGCCGGCTCGCGATGCCGCAGTTCGTGCTCAAGTCGGTGGCGCCGGTGGCGCTGACGCTGCTGTTCGCGATCGACCCGACGCGCACGATCACGCCGTACGCGCTGCTGCTGCTGGCTCTCGTCGCGCTCGTCGCCTTCCGCCTGGCGATCGGATCGGCATCGCGGAAATGATATGCGACCCGGCGCTGCCATCCGGACACCGGTGGGGCCGCTCGATGCCGTCATCGGCGCATCCGACTTGGATCGTAGGAAGGATCCGGCGCGCGCGTGAAAGCTAAAAGGCACCACTGCGCGTTCGTTGATGGAGTATTCGGGCCATCGTCACGAAGACGACGGCAAACGCGATCAGGGCGAGCGTGTCGGTTGACGGCGACCAATGGCCGGCCTCGCCGAACGCCATCCGAACGAGGTCGGCGGCATAAGAAAGCGGGGAGAGCGGCGCAAGCCATTGGCCCCATGCCGGCATTTCGTCCAGCGGAACGAACACACCGCTCACGAAGATGAGTGGCAGCCGGACCAGATTGGAGAGCATCATCACCTGAGACGGCCCTTCGGTTGCAGGCGCGGCCAGAAGCACGCCAAGTGCCGCGAAGGCGAAGGCGCCCCCGACGATGCCGAAGGCCAGCGTCATTGCACCCGCGACGTGGGCGTCCGTGAGCAGGTTTACGAGCGTCAGCGGGACCAACACCAGCACCACGCCAAATGCGGCGCCGGCAAGCACGTCGCCCGCAAGGATTGCAAGGAGCGAAGCGGGTGAAGTCACCAGCCGCTCGTACGTGCGCGCCTGGCGTTCCCACGGGGTCACCAGCGGCCCGACGGCAGACGCGGTGAAGAACAGCGCCATTGCCACGATGCCGGGCGCGAGCGCCTCCGGCGGCGCGCGATGCCCGGCCGCGAACGCGAGGTAGAAGAAGAACGGGAAGATGAGGCCGAACGTGAATACCGGTGGCTTCAGGTAGTAGACCATGGCGTTCTTCTTCGCCACGACCCACGCCGCGTGCATCTGGAATCCGAAGTCGCTCATGGTCGTGGCTTTGCGGTGACGGTGAGAAATACGTCTTCCAGCGTCGGCGCCAGCGTGGCGATGCTCTCGATGTGCAGGCCGAGCTCCGAAGCACGAGTTCCAATGAGCTGCGCCAGCACCCCCGGCTGACGCGTGAACGCGCGGAAACCGTCGACCAGCATCGTGATCTCCCGCTCGGCGAGTTCCGGTACGAGGTCCGCCGGCTGCGGACGGGTTCCAGCGAACCTCACTTCGACGGAGCGCCGGGCATCCACGCGGGCTCGCAGCGCTGCTGGCGTGTCGATGGCAGCGAGTTGGCCCTGGTTGATGATGGCTACGCGGTGGCAGAGCTGTTCCGCCTCATCCATGTTGTGCGTGGTGAGGAACACCGTAGTGCCCTGCTGACGGTTCCGGTCGGCGACGATGTCGCGGATCAGGTGCGTGCTGGCTACATCCAGCCCGGAGGTGGGCTCGTCCAGAAACAGCACATCGGGGCTGCTCACCAAGGCCATGCAGAGCATCAGCCGCTGCCGCAGGCCCTTGGACAATTCGCGGCCGTGCTGATCGGAGCGCGGAAGCAACTCGAAGCGGTCGAGCAACTCCCGGGCGCGCGCAGTGCGGGACGCATCGCCGACGCCGTGGAGTTCGGCCATCAGCATGACGTTGTTCCACACCGAAAGGTCGGCGTAGACGTTGGCTTCCTCCGGGACGACACCGATGTGGCGCCGCGCCGCGCTCGAATGCTTCGCCACATCGATGCCGTTGACGAACGCCCGGCCCGATGTGGGCGGAATGAAGCCAGTCAGCATTCGCGCCGTGGTGCTCTTGCCGGCGCCGTTGGGACCGAGAAATCCGAAGATCTCTCCGGGCGCCACCGCGAAGCTGACGGCTTCCACCGCCATCCTGTCGCCAAAGGTGCGGGTCAGCGCGTCCGCTTTGATGGCCGCGGTTGCGTCCATGGAGAGGCTAATGCAGGCGATATGCCGCGTGACAGGCGATGCACTGCTGCATCACGGTGCCGAGCGCGGCGAGGGCAGGCCGTACGTCGTTGCCGACACTCGCGTTCTGGGTTTCGATTGCAAAGCGGCTGGCCGCCCGGTGCATCTGCGTCCCGATGTCCTGCATGCCTTGTGGCATGGTTCCTCCGCCGACGACTTGCCTTGGAGGAATTGTCGTGTCTATCGCCCACGATGCGTATGACTCAGATCATACGGCGCGCATTGTCACGCGAGGCCCAACCGACGGTCGTTACGGACGACGACACCCTCCTGCTCCAGGCGCGCCAGTGTCCGATACAGGCTCTCCTGCGTGAGCCCAAGCTCCTTGGCCAGACCCTTGACGCTGCCTTCCAGCGCCACCTCAAAGCGAGGTCCCTTGCCTTCGGTATGCAGGTAATGCAACACCCGTTCGGCCGCCGATTTCAACGCCAGGCGTTCGAGTCGCGCCCGCGCGGCATGCAGCTGCCTGGCAAGGAGCACGACCCATTGATGTGCAGACTCATGGTCTTTGGCCAGCAGCGCGCGGACCTTCGCGGCGGGGAAGGCGAGCAGCTCCGATGCCTGCGAGCCAATCGCGTTGCATTGATAGCGCGGGGCGTCGAGCGCAGCTTCGGCGAAGAACTCGCCGCGCCCCGCGCGATGCAGCGCGATTTCGCTCCCGTCCTTGGCAAACCGGGAGAGGCGGACTTCACCTTCGAGCACGAGGAACACCGCCTGTACCTCGTCGCCTTTGCGGAACACCCACCCGTCCTTCGGGCAGCTCATCGACTGGCCGAGCGTGCGCATGGCGGCCGGGAGATGCGCAGGGAGGTTGAACGAGGTCTGGTGCGCCATCGCCGAATGCGCACCTACAGCTTCACCCAGACGGCGATTCTACGGACCCACGGGATACTGGCCAGTGAGCCACGAGTCCGCAGCATACCCGGCGATGGACCTAATCGCGCTGCCATGGGAAGGTTGCCGCCGCTTCCAGCCCGCCGTGCTCGAGATTGCGAAGGCGAACATCGCCTCCGTGCGCCTGCGCGATGTTGCGGGCGATGCTGAGGCCAAGCCCCGTACCACCCGTTTCCCGGCTGCGGGAGCCTTCCAGCCGATAGAACGGTTCGAAGACCTTTTCGATCTCGCTGGTCGGTATTCCGGGCCCGTGGTCACGCACCCGAATGGTCAGCTGATCAGGCGTTTCGTCGATCCGAATCTCCGCGTGCTTGCCATAGATGGCCGCGTTATCGACTAGATTGCCGAGGCAGCGCTTCAGCAATCGAGGCTCGCCACGCAGGGGTCGGGTGCTGCGTCCGTCAATCGTGACGGTGCGGCCTATGGCCTCGTTGTCCGCCTGGAGGCTTTCGAGCAGTCCCATGATGTCGACGTTTTTTTCGGGTTCGCGATTGCTCAGGCCCCGCATGAATTCGAGCGTCTGCGTCACCATCGCTTCCATTTCCAGCAGATCGGCCTCGAATTTCTGTCGCAGGTTGGCGTCGTCCAGCAGCTCGGCTCGCAGCCGCATGCGCGTCAGGGGTGTCTTGAGGTCGTGCGACATGGCGGTAAGGAGACGCGTCCGCTCGTCGATGAACCGGACGAGGCGCGTCTGCATCGTGTTGAAGGCGTGGGCCGCACGACTGACTTCGGCCGGACCGCCCTCGGGCAGCGGCGGACGATTGATGTCGCGTCCGAGTTGGTCGGCGGCGGTCGCGAGTACTTGCAGCGGGCGGGTCACCCACCGTACTGCGACATAGGACAGGACGAGCACGGTGCCGAGCAGGATCAGCAACGTCACGAGCAGGCGCCATGGCAGGCTTACCGACTCCGGGCTGACCTGGGTATCGAACGTCGCCCAGGTTCCATCGTGCAACCGAACCTGGGTGAGGATCGATAGGCCGTCCGGAGGAAACCGGTGCATGCCGGCGGGACCCATGGGCCCGCCCATCGGAAGGCGGCCGCTCGGGCCGGCCGCTCCCGGCGTCCACGCGGGCGGCGTCCCTGTCATCGACACCCGAATCGACCGGTCATCGCCCAGTGCCGCTCGAAGCACGGCGGAGAACATCGCTGCGTGCGGCCCGCCCGGGCCTGCGGCGTCCTCGGCTGCCGGTTGGCGGTCCAGCGACACCACCAGCGGAGGAACGCTCAGGATGTCGACGATCCGCGACCGCTCAGCCGGGCTCGAGGAGTCGAGCAGCCGCACGATGTCGGCGATCCGTTGCGCCGGTCGCATCCCGCTCGCGCGAACGAGGGCGGAATCCCGCTCGGCCAGGTTGATCGCGGCGCTCAGCAGCTGCGCGACGATCAGGCCGCTCGCCAGCACGAGCAGCAACCGGCCGAACAGCGAGCGCGGCAACAGGCGCATCACGCTTCTCCCGTCACCGCGACGGCCAGCACGTAACCCTCGCCGCGCACGGTCTTGATCAATCGCGGCTCGCGCGAATCGTCGCCGAGGCGATGCCGCAGACGGCTGACCTGCACGTCGATGCTGCGGTCGAGCGGGTCCGCCTCCTTGCCCTGCGTGAGGTCGACCAACTGATCGCGGTTGAGCACGCGATTCGGGTGGCTGAGGAAGATCCGCAGCAGGCGATATTCCGCACCCGAGAGCGGCGTCACCACGCCATCGGCGGAGACAAGCTGACGCTCGACCGTGTCCAGCACCCAGTCGGCGAAGCGGATGCGCTTGGTGCCGTCGGGGCGCAGATTCTCCGGCAGGCTGCGCGCGCGACGCAGGATCGCCTTGATACGCGCCAGCAGTTCCCGCGCGCTGAACGGCTTGGCGAGGTAATCGTCGGCGCCCATCTCCAGGCCGACGATGCGGTCGGTCTCCTCGCCGCGAGCGGTCAGCATGATGACCGGAATGTCGGACGCTTTCGCGCGGAGATTGCGGCACAACGTCAGTCCATCGTCGCCGGGGAGCATCAGGTCGAGCACGATCAGGTCGACGCGTCCTGCGTCCAATGCCTGCCACATGGCGCGTCCGTCAGGCACGGCCGTCACGCGCATGCCGTTCTTGAACAGGTATTGGCTCAGAAGGCTGCGAATTTCCGCGTCGTCGTCGACGATCAGGATGTGATCGGGTACGTCCATGGCGCGATTTTCAGGCGGTTTCGGGCGGGCTGTGCGGGAGAAAAGTAACGCAGTGTGTCAATCGCGGCGTTCGTTGCACAGCGCTACCAGAAGGCTCGCCCGTGACATGCTGCGCTTACACGATGGTGTTGAAATCATAACCGTTGCGAAGGGATTTCCGGGAATCCTCCGACGACCCTTCGAACGGGTCTCTCACCACCGATTGGAGATATGCAAATGAAACGAACTCACACTGTCGTAGCGGGTTTGGTCGCTGGCATTGCGCTCGGCGTCGCCGCGATTACGTATGCCCAGCCGTTTGGCGGCATGGCCCCCGGATTCGGCCCGGGCATGGGTATGGAGCCGGGCCATGGCCCGATGGCCGGGGTTGATCCATCGGCCACGATCGACTCGCGTCTCGCCGACATGAAGGCGCGGCTGAAGATCACGACGGCACAGGAAGGCGCATGGCAGACCTTCACTGCGGCGGCGAAACAGCAGGCCGCAGGCATGCAGGCGATGCGGGCGCAGATGCAACAGGACCCGGGGACTGCGCCGGGGCGCATGGCGCAGCGCTCGACAGCGATGCAGCAGCGCAGTGAGGCGATGGCGGCGATGTCCGATGCGTTCAACGCGCTCTACGCCGTGCTGACGCCGGAACAGAAGGCCATCGCCGACCAGTCTTTCGGGATGATGGGCGGCCGCGGCATGCGGTTCGGTCCGCGCGCCGGCTGATCGGCGTCGGGGGGCGGGTGGCCCGCCCCCTTTCCACGCGCACGAAGGGGCTGGCGTTGCGCACGTATGATCCGAATCATAGCCATGCGCCCCGGTTGCGCATTAAAGTTGAAATTTCGCATTTACGGCCCGCAATCACCTGGCGTAGCGCGTTGAGAGAGTTGCCAATATGAGCAGTGTCATCACCTTCGGTGAGCAAATCGGCGGGTACAACGTCAAGGTCCTGAACGAACGCGTTGTGCGTGCCGGCGCGGGCATCCTGTTCGCCTTCGCCATCGTTTCGTTCATGAATGCCTGGCTCGTGGGCAACTTCCAGCCGACGCGGGTGTTCGTGGTGGCGTTCCTGGTCGATTTCGCGATCCGGATCTTCGTCAATCGCGCGCTACGCACCCAGCCTCATCATCGGCCAGTGGTTCGTGCGGAAGCAGCAGCCCGAGTACGTGGGCGCGCCACAGAAGCGCTTCGCCTGGACCATCGGCTTCGTACTGGCCCTGATCATGCTGTACCTGGTCGTCATCAACAACATGATCGGGCCGCTCAACCTGATCGTATGCGCCACCTGCCTGGTGCTGCTGTTTTTCGAGTCCGCCTTCGGCATCTGCCTTGCCTGCAAGGTCTACAACGCGTTTCACAAGGACAAGGCGCAATTGTGTCCCGGCGGTGTCTGTGAAGTGGTTCCGACGCCACGATCTGGTGCCAGCCTGGCGCACGCTGCCATCGTCGTCGCCTTCGTCGGGATGGTCGGCGGTGTGGCGTGGTGGGTCGCGGGTAATGACCCACATGCGGCGGCCCTCCAGGCCAGCGTGACTGATTCGCAGCCGGGTCCGGTCGACGCCGCCGATGCCGAGCGCTGCAAGGTCCCCGAATTCGCGAAGGCCATGGGCCACGAAGACAAATGGAAACTGCACAACAACTGCAAGTGACGCCTGTTCGAACGAGGGAGGCCGTGGACAGCGACCGTCGAAGTTGGCTCGGGGCCGCTGCCGTATGCGGGCTGGGTCTGGCCATGGGCAGCGCCTGGGCGGCGCCAACCCCCGCGGTCGAATTCGTCAGCTTTGCGTCCGGATCGGGGACGCCATCGGGCGTGAAGGGGACTTGGTCGGCGGCGGATGTCGAAGTGGTACTGAAGGCCGTCCGGCCGCAATCACCATGACCCTTATTCGCGCCGAACAGCTCACCAAAACCTATCGCGCCGGTGAAGTCGAGGTCGCCGCGATCAAGGGCGTCGATTTCGAGATCGAACCAAAGTCGTTTGTCGCCTTCGTGGGGCCCTCCGGCAGCGGGAAGACGACGCTGCTCAACATGATCGGCTGCCTCGATCATCCGACGGGCGGAAAACTCACGGTCCTCGATACCGATGTCGCGACGCTGGATCGGCGCGCGGCGGCGGAGTTTCGCGGCAAGCACATCGGCTTCGTCTTCCAGGACTTCAACCTGATTCCGGTGCTCACCGTTTACGAAAACGTCGAGTACCCGCTCATCATGGTGCAGGAGTGGCCCGAGGCCAAGCGTCGCCAGCAGGTGATGCGACTGCTCGAGGCCGTCGGGATGGCCGGGCAGGAGAACAAGCGACCCGATCAGATTTCGGGAGGCCAGAAGCAACGCGTGGCGGTGGCCCGCGCGCTGGCGACCAACGCGCAGCTGGTTCTGGCGGACGAACCGACGGCCAACCTCGACCACGACACGGCGTATCGCGTCATCGAGCTGATGAAAAGGATGCGCGACGAGCTCGGTACGACGTTCCTGTTCTCGACCCACGATCCGAAGATCATGGCGGAGGCCGAAGTCACCTTCACGCTCGAGGACGGCCATATCCACCAGCATTCGGACCAAGCGGAGGCTGCTCATGCTTAACGTGCTGAAGATGGCCCTCAGGAATCTCGCCCGGTTCCGCCGGCGGACGTGGCTGACCGCGACGCTCATCACCTTGGGCATGGTCGCCGTATTGCTGTTCATCGCCACGGCCGGTTCGTTCAAAGCGATGATGATCGGCCAGTTCACCGATGGAGTGCTGGGCCACCTCGAAGTGCATCGCAAGGGCTACGTGGCGTCGATCGACACGCTGCCACTCAACCTCAACCTGCAACCCGCGATGGTCGGGAAGATCGAGCAAGTCCTCGGTACGATGAGCGAGGTCGAGGCCTATTCGGAGCGCGTCAAGCTGGGTGCCATGTTCAGCAATTTCACGGAGACGACGAGCATCCGAATCAACGGTGTCGATCCGCAGAAGGAGGCGGCAACGACGCCGCTCCTGCCTGGACGGGTGGTCGAGGGCAGCAAGGAGCGCCCGATGCTCAAGCGCGGTGAGATCCTGATTCCGACGCTGCTGGCCCGCGGCATGAAGGTCAAGGTCGGGGGACACGGTCGTGCTGGTCGCCACCAATCGCGACGGCTCGGTCAACGGCAAGACGTTTACTGTCAGAGGAATCATGGAAAGCATATCGGGCCCGAGCGGGCGCGATGGCTACATCCAGATCGACGATGCGCGGGACCTGCTGCGACTGAAGGAGCCGGAGATCAGCGAGATCGCCATCCGTCTCAAGGATCCCGCCCAGCTCGATCGGGTGCAGGCGCAGGCTCGGTGAGGAGCTCGGTGGCCTTACCAACAAGGACGGAAGGCCGGTCCTGGAAGTGCACACCTGGGCAGATCTGTCGCCGTTTTCCAGCATCGTGCGGATGATCGATCTGCTCGCGATCTTCATCAAGATCATGCTCGTTTCCATCGTCCTGGTCAGCGTCCTGAACGTGATGGTGATGGCGGTTTACGAGCGCATCCGGGAAATCGGGACGATCTCGGCCATCGGCACCCCGCCACGGCGAATCCTGTCGTTGTTTCTTACCGAAGGACTGCTGCTCGGCGTCGGCGGTGCCGCATTGGGAACGACGATCAGCCTCGCGGTGATCTACGCGCTCAACCTGCGCAAGCTCACTTTTTCGTTCGGCCAACAGCAAGACCTGCTCCTTTCTCCCACCATCAGCGCCACCGATGTGCTGACGATCGCCGCGATGGTGGTCGCGATGGCGTTGCTGGCGAGCCTGCAGCCGGCGTGGCGCGCCTCGCGGATGGATCCGGTCACGGCGCTGGGCCACGTTTGATGGAATGGGAAAAGTCATGAAAGCGCTGCTCTGGTTGGCCCTGTGCTTCGTCGCCTTGCCGGCGACGGCGGCCCTCGACGGGGCGCAGATTCTAGAGAAGGTGGATCGGAACCTCGAGCCCGAGTCCTACGAGTCGTACCGCAAGCTGATCGACATCCAGCCCGACGGCAACCGGAAGGAGTACGTCCTCTACACGATGAAAAAGGGCCGCGACAAGGTTGTCGCGCTGTTTCTCTCGCCGCCGAGCGACAAAGGGCGCGCGACGCTGCGCATCGGGGACAACATGTGGCTCTACATTCCCGACGTGGGCAGACCCATACGAATCACCAGCTTGCAATCCGTGACCGGCAGCATCTTCAACAACGCCGACATTCTGCGGGTCGACTACACCACGGAGTACGACGTGGAGGGGGCGCAGGAGGAAAAAGACCAGTATTTGTTGTCGCTCAAGGCCAAGACGGGCGACGTCGGCTACGACCGGCTGAAGATGTGGGTCGACAAGCAAGCCCTGCTGCGACGACGATCGAGGCCTACGCTGCCAGCGGCTTGTTGATAAAGACGCTGCACTTCAAGGACATCAAGGATTTCGGCGGCGGCATCAAGCGACCCTCGACGCTGGAAACCGACAGTCCGCTGTACAAGGGCTACAAGTCCGTGATGCTGTGGTCGGGACTCAAGAAGGCGACCTTCTCGGACGAGATCTTCACCCTGAACTATCTGCCGCGGATTCCCGAGCTGCGGAAGTGATGAATGCGCGTCTGTCTACGGCTGCTCCTGTGGCCGCTCATTCTGCTTTCTTCCGTCACGAGCGCACAGACGACGGACGAATACAGCTTCGACACCACGGCATTTGAAAAGAAGCCGTTCGAGCTTGGCGGCTATGCTCAAGCGGCGGGCGATGCACTGGCGGTACGTCAGGATTCCGTGTTCGGGCGCCTACTGGCACCCAATCAAACCACTCACGCAAACCTGCAGCGAGCGACCGGCGTGCTTGAGCTCGTCGGAAAGGTTTCCTACGAAGCGCTCGCGTTCAAGTTTCTCGACTACTCGTATATCAGCACGGACCAGGTCCAGACCCAGCACGACAGCAAGGTCTACGAAGCGGACCTGAGCTACGGCGCGAGCGACGCGGTAACGCTCAATGCCGGCAAGCGCGTGCTGCGCTGGGGTACCGGCTGCGCGTGGAACCCGGTCGGCTTCGTCGAACGGCCAAAGGATCCGAACGATACAACCCTGCCTCGCCAGGGCTACGTGATGGCGACCGGCGATTTCGTGAAAAGCGGCGTGGGTCCGTTCACGACGCTGGCGCTCACCGCTGTCGTGCTGCCGGCCAACGAAAACGTCAACGATACGTTCGGTCAGGGTGCGCACACCAACGTGGCCGCGAAGCTCTACGCCTTCATTGCGGACACGGATCTCGACGTGATGGCGCTAGCCAAGGGCAGCCGGCCCGGACGCGTCGGGTTCGATTTCTCCCGCAATGTCGCCACCAACTTTGCGGTCCACGGCGAGTGGGCTCGAATATTCGGCTTTCAGCAGCCTGTAATGAGCGGAAACGGAACGGTGTCGACGCGCACCGCGAGCGTGAACAGTTGGCTGCTCGGATTGCGGTACCTGACCGAGCGCGACGTAACGTGGATCGCCGAGTATTACCGTAACGGTACCGGCTATGACCAGGATGAATTCGAGACATTTCTGCGGTTCGGCGATGAAGTGCTGGCCAACGCGCCGCCGGGGAGCGTGACACCGCTCGTCCAGCGCGCCGTCTCACTGGCACAAAGCGGCTACGGCGCGCCCAATCCCGGACGCGATTACCTCTACGTGCGTGCCAGCGCGAAGGAGCCCGGCAACATTCTCTATTTCACGCCCTCGATCACTACCATCGTGAATGTGCAGGACCGGAGCTTCACCCTGACGCCCGAGGTCATCTACACCGGATTCACCAACTGGGAATTGCGCGGGCGGGTCGTGCTGCTGCAAGGGGAACGCTATACCGAGTTCGGCGAACGGCCCTACGATTACCGGATCGAATTGTATGCGCGCTATTACTTTTGACGCCGCACCGGGCGCGCAACATGCAGTGACGACCGGGGCCAATCGATGATCGAGGCGCATTCGGCGCGTCGCCGACCCTGCGATGCGGCGGTCGCCGGCCGCGAGGGCGGCATTCGCTTGCGTGGGTCCCTGCACATCGTCGCGCTGGGCACGGCTATGCTGCTGACCGCCGGCTGCGCGACATTGCGGACCGATATCGAACGCGTTCCGTCGCAAGCCTGGCCCGACCCCGAGCACACGACGCTTGGGCGAGGCGCGGCCACAAGAATCGCCGCCTCTTCCGGAAATTCCGGTTTCCTGCTGCTCGACTCCGGGATGGACGCGCTCGCGGCGCGCGCAGCGCTGGCCGAAGCCGCCGAGCACACACTCGATCTGCAGTATTACATTGTCCGCGAGAGCGCGACGACACGGATGCTGATTTACCGAGTACTGCGGGCCGCCGAGCGCGGTGTTCGCGTACGCTTGCTCGTCGACGACTTGTCGGCTGCAGGCAGGGAATTGCATCTCGATGAGCTCGCCGCGCAACCCAACATCCAGGTGCGCGTGTTCAACCCGTTTTCCGTTCGTGGCTCGCCGGGCCTGCCGCAGGTCTTCGAATTCATTGCCAGCGGGGAGCGGCTGAACCGTCGGATGCACAACAAGCTGTGGATCGCGGACAACGCCGCTGCCGTCGTGGGCGGGCGCAATCTCGGCGACGAATACTTCGGTGCCGATTCCGCAATCGATTTCGCGGATCTCGACCTGTTCGCGCTCGGTCCGGTAGTGCGCGAGCTGTCGCGGAGCTTCGACACGTATTGGAACAGCGAGTCGGCGGTGCCAATCGAGGCGCTTGTCGCGAGCCGGCCGAACGAGACGCAAGTGTCGCAACTGGCTACCACGCTCGGGCAGAGCATCGAACAGTTCCGCGACACCCCGTACGCGCAGGCATTGCGCGAAGCGCGCTTCGCGCGGCAACTGCGCCGGTTCGAGATGCCGCTCGCGATCGCGCCGGCCGACGTGCTCTACGATGATCCCGACAAGCCGGTGCCTCCCGGCGAGCAGGTGGCGACGGGGGCCATCCCGCCACGCCTCCGGCCGCGTGTCGAGAGCGCCGGACGCGAGGTCATCTTGATTTCCCCCTATTTCATTCCGAGCGAGCGTTCCATGGCCACGCTCATCGGTCTCGCGCGACGCGGTGTGCGGGTGCGATTGTTGACGAATTCGCTCGCTTCCACCGACGTTCCGGCGGCGCACGCGGGCTACGCGCGCTACCGCGAACGGCTTGTTGCCGGCGGTGTCGAAATCCATGAGATGCGCCCGCTGACGCCGAGGGAAGACGCCAGGCATCGGTTCGGATCCTCGGGCGCCAGCCTGCACGCCAAGGCGATCATCGTCGACCGGCGCTTCGTCGTTATCGGCTCGATGAACCTCGACCCGCGGTCACGGCGGCACAATACCGAAGTCGCCGTACTTGTCGATAGTGCCGAACTCGGCGAGCAGGTGGCTCAACTCTTCGAGGAGGGCGTGCAACCCACCCATGCGTACCGGCTCCAGCTTGCCGAACCGAACCACGTCGATGCCGGACTGGTGTGGAACACCGAAGAGGCCGGCAAGCCGGTGCGCTATACGAGCGAGCCCGCGAGCCTCGCAAAGCGCTTTGCCGCCGGGCTGCTGTCGATCTTTGCGCCCGAGGACATGCTTTGACGGTTCCGTGCGCCGATACCCGAGATCGCATCGGTCGCCGAGCCAGCGTCGCCGCCGGGGGCGTGGGTTTTCGTGGTCAAGTTGTCGAAGAATTGATCGCTGTCAGTAACCTGAGCAGGGGATGCAGACCGGCTGCCCATCCTTGATCCGGACGTAACGATCAAAGACGTATTCGCCGCAAACGCTGCATTTGGACTTGTTGAAGGAACCCTTGACGGGGGTGTATTTGAAGTCGGGTTTCGGTTCGACCTTGAACACGGCATCGTCCGGTTGTTCGTAAGTCCACTTGAGGATTTCTTCCCGTGCCAGCGCCGGTATCTGGGAAGGTTCCAGCCCCTTCTTGCGATGGGCGAAGAAATCGAATTTCCCCATGGCGTCGATGAAAGCGGGCTGCAGCGACAGGCGCACCGAGCCCTTGGCCGGGTGATGAAAGATCGCCGCGAGCTTGCCGTAGGAGGTCTTCGCCATGAGCAGCTTGCCGTAGGTGGCGCCCGTGGCCGCCTGGATGCCGTCCATGAGGCAGGCTTGCGGATGACCTTCGCCGATTTCGGGGAAGACGAAGAAGCCGTGGTCCTTCTCGCGCTCGACGCCGAGTTTTTCCATGGCCATCCGGCCCATGCGATAGCCGAGCGGCATGAACGGGCATTGGTGGCCGTGAAATTCGAGAGCCCATTCGGGCGGGATGTACTGGGTTGTCATGATCTATTCCTTTGAAGGATGGCTCGACGAGGCCGAGCGCTTGACGACAAGTTGACCACCCGCCTGGTGTCATCTGCCCGCGTCAAACGGGGTCCGGTCACAGCAGGCTCCAGGCGGTTTTTGCGGCCACCGCTAACAGTACGATGGCGATGATGCGTTTGAGTTGATCGCTACGCAGTTTCTCGCTCGCGAGCCATGCACCAAGGGCGGCGCCCGCCGCGGTCGCAACCGCAGTGGCGCCAAGCAGGTCGACGCCCATGTGTGCGGTCTTGGCGTGGGCAAGAAATCCGGACAGCGAGGCGAAGATCACCACGAACGAGGCGCTTGCCGATGCCCGCTTGGGCTCGAGGCCGGCCGCCACCAGTGCCGGAACGATGATGTTGCCGCCACCGACGCCCAGCAGGCCGCCCACGAACCCTGCGAGCGCGCCGACCGGTAGCCCCATGGTCAACGCCTGCGCCAACGTGCGGCGCTCGGCTCGCGGAGTGGGCTTATAGAGCAGCATCATCACACTGGCAAAGACAAGGAATGCCACGAAGAGCCAGAGCAGTGGACCGCGGTCCAGCCCTTGTGCCACCCATACGCCGAGCGGCGACGCCAGCACGGCAATGATTGACATCGGGACGACCAGTCGCCACTCCACCAACCGCTTGCGGATAAACGTCACCGAGGCAACGGTCATGCCGATGGCGTTGAGGAGCAGGGCGGTCGCCATGGCCGTGTGAAGCTCGATTCCGAAAGCGAGAAAGACCGGGATCAGGACGACGGCCGCGCCGACGCCGGCCATCGAGAAGATCGTGGTAAGAACGAAGGTGACGAGCGTGGCAAGTGCGAGCATCACGGACTCATCAGGGTCCCATCGGCCCCGTAAGGCTTCGGTCGCCGGTTGGGAGGCGCCGGACGACATTCAAGCAGCCCTCCTTCGGGCGCGTGATGGCCGTCCGGGAAATGCCGCAAGGCGGCTGCGCGCGTCGCGCATCACCTCGGTCGGTACGCCGCCGATGACCAAACCCTCGAGCATGGTCTGCGCCCATTTCGGCAAGCGCGCCAACCGGTAATGCACCCACGTACCGTCGCGTCGCGATGTGATCCATCCGCCCTTCCGAAGCAGTCCGAGGTTCCTGGAAACACTTGGCTGGAGCTCGTCCAGCGCCGCCACGAATTCGCACACGCAGACTTCGCCTTCAACAGCGAGGAGGGCCAGCATGCGGCGGCGCGTGCGGTCACCGAGGAGATCAACGTTCGGTATCATATCGACAAATATAACGCAACGGTTATATATGCGGGCACAGATATGCTTGATCTGCGTCAGGCCGCGGCGATACTTGAGGCGTTCAGCGGAGTGTGGTGCGATTGCCCGCTGGCCACGCGCGCGTCAGCCGCGACGGTGCAGCGGCGACCAGCGCAGCCGCCGCCGGACTGCTACCTCTCCGCGAAACCCTAGCGCGAACAGCAACCCGGTGCGCAACAGGATGCGGGCTTCACGGCGCGGATGAAGGCACTCACGAACTTGCCATCGACCTCCTTGGCAATCGCGTCGCCGTCGATGCCCTCGGCGGCGAGAAATGCTTGCGCATCGTCGCTGCCGTACACGCGTGTGACCTCAAGGTCGATGTTGCCGAAGCCGGCCTTGGCAAGCTTGTTCATGTAGTCGGCTTCCGAGAGTGCGCCCGCCACACAGCCGACCCAGAGTTCCATGCTCTTGCGTATGGCCGCCGGCACTTCCCCGCGCACGACCACATCGGAGACTGCGAAGCGTCCGCCCGGCTTCAGCACCCGGAACGCTTCCTTCAGCACCTGGTCCTTGTCGCCCGAAAGATTGATGACGCAGTTCGAGATGATCACATCCACCGCGTTGTCCGGTAACGGGATGTGCTCGATCTCGCCCTTCAGGAACTCGACGTTGGTCAGCCCACTCTTGCGCCGATTCTCTTCGGCGAGTGCGAGCATTTCGGCGGTCATGTCGAGGCCGTAGGCTTTGCCGGTGGAGCCGACTCGCTTGGCGGACAGCAGCACGTCGATGCCACCGCCTGATCCAAGGTCGAGGACCGTTTCCCCCGGCTTCAATTCGGCGAGCGCGGTCGGGTTGCCGCAACCCAGCGACGCCTGCAGCGCGGCAACGGGCACTTCGCCTGCCTGCCCGGCGTCATAAAGGTTGGAGGTGATCGGGTCGCAGCAGTTCGTCGCCCTCGGGGCGCTGCTGCAGCATCCGCTCTGGCCAGCCGTCACACGCAGGGCGGCTTGGCTGTACTTCTCGCGCACGACTTCCTTCACATCGCTCGGTGCAGACATGGATGGTCCTTTCGTCAGAGGGCGGCGACGATCTTCTGTGGGTTCGATCGCCCGATTGCGGGTGCAGCATTCGGTGTAGAGGAAGCGGAGCAACTCCTGCAGCGCTGCGGCATTGGCCGAATACCAGAGGAAGGTGCCGTCACGGCGGACCTTGACCAAGTCCTCGTTCTTGAGCTTTTCCAGGTGGTGCGAGAGCGTCGAGCTCGGGATGTCCAGTTCGGTCCCGATGTCACCGACGATCATGCCATCCGGGTGCGCCGAGAGCAAGCAAGCGCATGATCCGCAGGCGAGGTTCGGTGCCCATCGCGGACAGCATGTCGGCGTAGCGGGGTACGTCCTCCGGTGTTTCTTTGGCAGCCACGATGGCTCCCTTCCGTATCGCGGTGTTTCTATGTTTCTATAATAATAGAAATAAAGGGTGTGTCAAGGGACACGTGGTGGCGCTGGCGCTACGCGGACCGCCGCCGCTTCGGAGGTGCCGCGACCACCGTGGCAATTTGCCGCGGTTTGGGCGCGCACTTGGGATCGCACACCGCGCTGGACCGGCAGCAATTCTCGGTGAGGTACTCCACGACACCGTTCATCGCGTCGAGATCGGCGCGGTACCAGACGAAGCGGCCCTCCGGTCGCGGGACGATAAGACCCGCGTGCGTCAACTCCTTGAGGTGGAACGAGAGCGAGGCGGGAGGGATTCCGAGCCGCTCCGCCACCTGGCCCGCGGGCAATCCTTCGGGAGCGTGCTCGACAAGCAACCGATAAACCGCGAGCCGCGTTTCCTGGGCCAAGGCGGCAAGGGCGACGAGGATGTTGGATGTTTGCATGATGGTCCAACTATACGAGCAAATTGACCTGTGTCAACCGAGCCAGGCCAAGAAAAGGGTGAAATGCCGAACATTGGCGTGCCAGAAGCGCGACCAGAGGTTAGGCAACGGTTCCACAAAGGAGACAAAAGGCATGGAACTCCAGCGGCGCAGTTTCTTGAAAGGGATGGGAGCGGTGTCGGGCGTCGCGGCAGCCGGCGTCAGCTTCGACACCATTGCACAAGCTGCGAAGGCTGCGCAGCCGGCCAAAGGCGCTGTCGCCTCGCCAGCCATTGAGGTTAAGCACGTGAAGTCGGGCTGCGCGATCTGCCCGAACTTCTGCGGCATCGACGCCACCGTCGTCAACGGCATCGTGCGGACCATCTATCCCGATGCTGCGCGCGCCGAGTTCTACAACCACGGCATCTGCCCGAAGGGTACGTCCGGGATGTGGAACACGTACGACCCGTACCGCCTCAAGAAGCCGATGAAGCGCACCAACCCGAAGAAGGGTCGCGACGAAGACCCGAAGTGGGTCGAGATTTCGTGGAACGAGGCGTTCACCGAAATCGTGCAGCGTCTGGCCAAAATCCGCGCCGAGAATCCGTCCAAACTGGTGTGGCAGCACGGGCAGGGCAAGTACCTGATCCAGGAACAGTTCTGCGAGGCGTTCACCAAGGCGTTCGGCACCCCGAACATGGTGCACCGAACGACCGCCTGCGAAGCGGCCCGCCACGTTGCCGACGAGCTGACGTGGGCCAGCGCCGGCATCCTGCCCGATCTCAAGTACACGAAGTTCTTCCTCAACTGCGGCGCCAATTACTTCGAAGGCGAGCAGGCGTCGCGCTGGCTCGACTGGCAGAGCACGATGAGCCGCGAGCAGATCGGAATGAAGACGGTCGTGGTCGAGCCCAGGCTCTCTGCCTGTGCGGGCAAGGCCGACGAGTGGGTGCCGGTGCGTCCGGGCAAGGATGTCGTGATGCTCCTGGCGATGGCCAAGGTGATGATCGACGCCAACACCATCGACGAGCCGTTTCTCGTCGAGTTCACCAACGCGCCGCAACTCGTCGACGCAGCCGGCATCATCCTCAAGGACAAGGATGGCAAGACGCCGCTGGTATGGGACACGGTGACTGCCTCGGCGAAGCCGTACGTCGAGGGCGTCAAGCCGGCGCTGAAGGGCAGTTACACCGTCGACGGCAAGCCGATGCGCACGGCGTTCCAGGTGCTCGCCGACAGCATCAAGGACATCACGCCGCAGTACGCCGAGGAAGTCGCGGACATTCCCGCCGCCACCGTCACCCGACTCGCGCAAACGTTCGCCAAGGAGGCGCGGATCGGCGAGACGATCGAGATCGACGGCCAGAAGCTTCGTTACCGGCCGGCGGTGCTGTACACGTTCCGCGGATTGTCGGCGAAGGAGTACGGCGTCCAAGGCTGGCGCACCGGCCTCATCCTCAACATGCTGGTCGGCAACATCGACGCCGTCGGCGGGCTGATTCTCGGGGGCGCATACGCGCGGCCGCAGTACTTCGATATCAGCAAGTGCGAGTTTCCGCCGAAGCGCGCCGACCTTGCGCAAAGCGTCTTCTACCCGTATTCGAACCACCATATCGCCCAGACGCCCTGCCTCACCGTGCAGGACCCGAAGGCAGTGGGGCTTGTCGTACACGCCGGAGATGCAGATCTTCTACGGCTCCAACCGGCCGATGTCGATCCCGAACTCGGGGCAGCAATTCGACGGCCTGGCGAAGACCTTCAACGTCGTGATCGACGTGATCATGACGGAGAACTGCTGGTTTGCCGACATCGTGCTGCCGGACAAGACGTACCTCGAGTCGTGGCACTTCGCCCCGACGCGCGGCACGCCGGACACGGGGCACAGCGCGATCCGGCAGCCGATGACAAACCCGTACAACCTCGAGTACGACGCCTTCGGCATCATGTGGGAGCTGGCCAGGCGTCTCGACATGCGCGACAAGTTCGCCGAAGAATGCAACAAGTCCTGGGGGCTGAAGGAAGTCACGTTCAAGCCCGGCCGCGACTATACGCAGAAGGAAGGCGTCGAGGTCATCTGGGCCGACAAGACGAAGAAGGACTTCGCCATCGCGGTCGAGCAGGGCTTCGTCGGCAGCAAGAAGAACGCGAAGAGCAAGTACCTGGGTGGCGCCGAAGACAAGTTCAAGGGCCCGGCCAAGCCGAAGATCAAGCTCTACGCCGATCAGCTGATCGACACGTACTACAAGGTCGAGGAAATCGCGAAGAAGAACAACCTCGCGAAGATCGATCTGCCGAAGTACAAGATCGCGTACTCGCCGCTGCCGAACAAGGATCACGCGTTCCCGACGCCGCACCGCGAGGCGACCGGCTACCCGCTCTACGTGATTACGCACAAGCGGATGTACCGCAACCAGTCCGGCTTCACCGTCAACAACGCGATCCTGAACCAGGCGCTCGGTGCCGACGCGGCGACGAACTACGTGCAGATCAACGTCACGACGGCCGGGCAGCTCGGCATCAAGACGGGTGACACGGTGACCATCGAGACGCGCGTGGGCAAGATCAACGGCACCGCGCAGGTCGTGCAGGGCATTCGCCCCGACACCATTGCCGTCTCGTATCACTACGGGCAGTGGAGTCCGGGCTACTCTCCCGCGGGACGAAAGGGCACGGCGATCAACCAGGTGCTGGAATACCACCCCGACCTGATCTCCGGCCACAACTCGTTCAACGACACCAAGGCCAAGGTCTACAAGGCGTAAGCGGAGAGAGCGAACATGACCAAGCTAGTCAGACTCATCGATCAGAATCGCTGCATGGGCTGCCGCGCCTGCGTTTCCGCCTGTGCGGTCGAAAACTACTTCACCCCCGACGCGCCATGGAACGTGATGGTGGAATACGAAGTCGGGACGTATCCGGCGGTCAAGCGGGTCTACAACACGATGAACTGCATGCACTGCGAGCAGCCGTCGTGCAAGGCGGCCTGCGATGCGGTGGGTGCCAAGGCAATCAGCAAGAATCAGTTCGGCGTGGTGCTCGTCGACTACGACAAGTGCATCGGTTGCGGCTACTGTGCAGCCGTGTGCCCGTACGGTGTGCCGCAATTGAACAAGAGCGTGACCGAACTCTATCCGGGCCAAGGCAAGTCCGGTGCCGAGACGATCCCGTACAAGGATCGCCATGCAACGCACCGCAAGAAGGCCAAAGTGGTGGAGAAGTGCACCTTCTGCGCCCACAAGCTCGACCAGGCGGTCGCTGACGGCAAGGTCGACCGGATCGGGAAGGATCAGGCATACACGCCGTCCTGCGATCTCGTCTGTCCGGTGCAGGCCCGCATGTTCGGCGACGTCGACGACCCGAACAGCGACGTTTCGAAGCGGATCAAGGCCACGGGTGCCGTGCAGCTCAAGAAGCAATTCGGGACCGGGCCGCAGGTCTACTACGTGTTGGCGGAGGGAGCCAAGTCATGAAGCGCCTGATCGCAGCAGTCGTGTTGGGGTTGGCGATGGCGGCGCTTGCCTGCCGCGGCGGCCGATGATGCGACGAAGAAACCCGCCGCAAAGCCCGCGGCGAGCGCCAAGTCACTCGATCCGGCCAAGGGCGCGTTTCATCGAGCCCACACGCAAAAGCTCAAGCTGTCATGTGATGCCTGCCATTCGAGCGAGTTGAAGGACGTGCTGTTCCTGCGTGGAGCCGAAGTCGCAGCGAGCGGACCTGGTCCGGTCGACCGGGCGGTCTGCCTCGGTTGTCACCAGGCGCCGGCCAAGCCGACCTGGTACGGCGCGACGAAGTGATCGAAGCAGAGGAGGAGGCTGCGCTGTCGCAAGTCGCCCGACAGCGCAGCCAGACGTATTGGTGGCTGAGCGAGCTGTTTCTCGACGCCCCTGACCAAGCGCGAATCAGCGGGATTCTCGACCGTGCCCGCGAGGCGGCGAGGCAATCGCGCGACCTCCCGTTGAACGATCGCTTGGACGAATTCATATTGGCGCTGGAGCAGTCCGATGCCAATACGCTTGCGGTCGAGCATGCACGCCTCTTCGCCGGTCTCGGCGCATCCTATGGCGCGACCCCGCCCTACGAATCGCTGCATGTGAGCGACGAGCCGCGGGAGGATCGGGTCACGAACGTGACCGCCGCCTACCGGGATGCGGGCTTTGACCGGATCGACGTTGCCGCCGTTCCGCAGGATCACCTGGCCGTCGAGTTGCGCTTCATGGCCCTGCTTGCGGCCAACGAGAGCGAGGCGTGGGGCGGCTCGGCGGTCGACCAGGCGCGGGATTTGCTGACGCGTGAGCAGGCATTTCTCGACGGGCACTTGCTGTTCTGGGTGCCAGCCTACTGCGAGCGTATGGCAACCGAGACCCGTGTACCCTTCTTCGGCGCACTCGCGCGCATGACGGCGGCGGTCTTGACGCTCGACCGGCATAACGTCGGTGCCGTCTTGCGTGCGACGGCGAGCGTATAAGCTGTCGCGACCGCGCCCGGTTTGCGGCGCTCTCCGACGTGACATTTGACGTGACCAGCATGTCTCACGAGACGACCAAGTTCGCGGCGGCACGCGCGGCTGCTGCGGAATCCGCGAAGGGCGTTCGCGTGCTGCCCCCGGAGACGGTCGCGTTTGCGTCACGCGGCACGGTTCTCGTGACGGGAAGCGCGGACCGCGCGATGAATGTGCTTGGTCGGCTCCCATCGCCGCTGCGCGTCGTCGCCTTCGTACCGGGCGCACCGGATGGGACGGCCGTCGGACCCAACCTGCGGCTGGTCGCGGCGCCAGTTACATCGTTGTCCGGCCACCTCGGGCGCTTTTCGGCGACCTCGGTTCCCGTCAACGGTGAGCCGGTCGACGCCGGCCGCTTCGGGTGGAACGAGGACCGCCGCTTCGACCTCGTCCTCGACCTGAACGAGCCGCCGCTGATTCGCATACGAGGTGTGGCCGCTCGGCTATTACGCGCCGCGCGATGAGGCGGAACTCCGCGTCGCCCTGGAGAGCATCCGCGCTCAGCCTGGTGTTTCGCACAAGCCGCGGTATTTTGGCTATGAACCCGAGCGGTGCACGCATGGCGCGGCGAGTGTGACCGGCTGCACCCGGTGCCTCGATGCTTGCCCGGCCGGGGCCATCGTGAGCGCCGGCGCCAAAGTCAAGTTCGATCCGTTTCTCTGTCAAGGCTGCGGGACCTGCACGGCAGTTTGTCCCGACGGGGCGGTGCGCTACGCGTATCCGCCAGCCACAACGAACGCTGGAGACGATTCGGGTCATGCTCGAGGCGTGGCGCGCGGCTGGGGCCGCGTCACCGCGGCTGGTCGTGGTCCCCAAGGAAGGCGCGCTGTCGGATGCCGCGCAATCCCTGCTGGCCGCGTCCGATGTGTTGTCGTATCCGGTCCATGCATTGGCCTCCTTCGGGATCGAGGCATGGTTCGCGACCTTGGCCTGGGGCGTCACCCAGGTCGTGCTCGTCGCTGGCGCGAATACGCCTCAGGCGTCCCTGCGTGCGTTGCGTGACGAAATCGCCGTGGCCCTTGCGATTCTGGCCGAACTCGGCGAGCCGCCCAACCGCATCGTCTTGATCGAGGGAGTGCAGACATTCGCACCTGCACCCACGGCTTCCATCGGCAGCATCGCGGGCCCGCTGGCCCTGGAAAGCAAGCGGACGACGCTGTACGCGGCGCTCGATCACCTTGCCAAGAGCAAGACGCTGTCCGGCGCGCCAACAAGGCTCCCGGATCGCGCGTCGATCGGTATCGTGGCGGTGAGCAACGAGCGATGCACGCTTTGCTTCGCGTGCGTGAATCTGTGTCCCACCCATGCGCTCTCGAGCGGGGCCGACTCGCGCGCCGAGCTGCGGGTCACCGAATCCCGCTGCGTCCAATGCGTGCTGTGCGAACGCGGATGTCCCGAGCGAGCCATTCAGCTGATTCCGCAAATCACGCTCGCTCGCGCCGTGCGCGAGGAATCGAGTGTGCTATGCGCCGATGAGCCGTTCAAGTGCACCCGATGTGGCACTCCCTTCATCAGTCGCCGGGCGCTGATGCGCAGCATGGAACTGGTGAAGGAGCATCCGCTGATCCAGCAGGAGGGAATCGAGCGGCTCAAGCTTTGCATGGCGTGTCGCGCGGACGCCACGATGCGTGACGTGGTAGCGGATGAGCGTTGAGGTGGTCCCGCGTGTCGGCACTGGCGCAAATCGCCCGCGGCCGATGCACAAGAGTGGCGACACAAGCTTTCAAATCGCGCAACCCGGTCAGGCGCCAATGCATGTCCCGCTGAGAAGGAAGGACGGAAGTGAGATCGGGCCGGGCGCGCTGGAAGCTCATTCATCGCGCTCTCAATGCCAGAAGAGTTGCCACCAATGCCTTCGGTTGCTCGGTGCAGGAACCCGACTCTCGACAGGAGCGGGCTGCACGGTGCTGAGTATCCAGAGCGGCGGAATGCGCGCGGTACCGTGGCTGCAGGAAGAACCGAGGTTGTTGGGGTCGTACACTTTGACCAACGTGGCCTTTTCTGCATCATCGACATACACGATGCCGCAGTAGTCGTAGTCGTGGTCGTGCCGCAGCAGCGCGTTCAGAGCGTCGATGCGCACGGCGAGTGCGTCACCGGTCAACGGTTCTTCCGGCCGGGCTTCTCCCACCTGGTAGACGAACCACTCACCGCCCTTGATGCGCTCCCACAACCTTTCAAGCTGTTCCCATTGCAGGATGCCCTGGAAGGTTCCGCTCAGGCGAGCATGAAAAGCGTCCGCATCGGCGTTATGCGTGATGTTCGTGGTGCTTTGCATGTCGTCAGCCAGCTGTAATGGGATTTTCCAGGCCGCACCGTCGCCACGTCGGCGCGTTCGCGCAAGGATGATCTTGGCGACGCAGGCCCTGGGGTCCTGACGGGATCCGTCTGTCGGGATCAAAGGCTGATCACAGTGGCGCCTTCCAGCGCAAAGCGAATGAAGGCATCCCGCGCGTATTCAAGACTGAAGCCGAGCTGTGCGAGTAGCTCCGCCTTGCCCATCATCTCGACGGTCTGGCGACAGACGAGAATCGGCACCTGTTGCTGCGCCAATGCAGCCAGCGCATCGCGAAACGCCGACTGCGCCGGGTCCACCAACGCCGCTATGGCCGGGCCAAAAATGAAGAGTTCGAGGCTTACGTCGCGCTCAGCGGCGACCAGTCGGATACGCTCAGCCAGCTTCGGGCCGATGTCCGTGCTGCCCTCGTGCGTGTGGAAGATGTGAATGACGAGCTTTTTCATGAGAACTCCGGGAATCGTGGATGAATGTGGCGCGGTGTGTACGCCGCTACAGGTGCGCAGAGGCAGGTCCGCGATGCATCAGTGCGCATGATCATGTTCACGGTCGCCGTCAACCGCCGTTGACGCAACCGCACCGCCGGGCGCGGAGGGCGAACAAAGCCCGCCGCACGGAACGGTGAAGGGCACCTTCAACGCCTGCAGGGTCGAGTGCTCGATCTCGAAGCGATCGTGCAATTCGCGAGAGGCGACGGCGAAGAACGCGTCGTCGGGATAGGCCGACGGCATCACCAGATGCGCCGTCAGCGCGACCTCCGAGGTGCCCATGGCCCACACATGAAGGTCGTGGACACGGTCGACTCCGGGCAGCGATTCGAGATAGGCTTTTACCGCAACCAGGTCGACGTCTTCCGGCACGCCGTCGAAGAGCAGGTGCAGCGATTGCCGGAAGAGACTCCAGGTGCCCACAACGATGACGACGGCGATCAGCAGACTCACCACCGGGTCGAGCCAGTTCCAGCCGAACCACAAAGCCAGGCCGCCCGCCACGACCACGCCGGCCGACACCAGGGCATCGGCCGCCATGTGCAGGAAGGCACCGCGGATATTGAGGTCGCTCTGCTGCCCGCGCATGAACAGCAGCGCGGTGGCGGTGTTGATCACGATTCCGACGCCCGCGACGGCCATGATGGTGAGACCTTGGATGGGTTGGGGTGCGCTGAGCCGACCGACCGCCTCCCATGCCAGCGCCCCCATGGCCACCAGCAACAGCAGTGCGTTGGCGAACGCCGCGAGGATCGTCCCGCGCTTCCAGCCATAAGTGTGCCGCGCGTCGGGCAGCAGCTTGCCCGCCAAGGCCCCGCCCCACGCCAGCACCAATCCCACCACGTCGGAGAGGTTGTGGCCCGCGTCGGCCAGCAGCGCCAGCGAGTTCACCTTCCAGCCGTAGAATGCCTCGACGGCGACGAAGGTGACGTTCAGCGCGATGCCGATGGCGAAGGCGCGGTTGAATGCAGCGGGGGCGTGATCGTGTTCAGCGCTCATACCGGAATCTCATTGCATCGCAATTCGATCCATGCGTGCGACTTCAGCTCGCGCCGAACGCGTCGACGTGAATGTTCTCCGGACTGATCCCGGCTGTTCGCAATTCGGCAACGACGGCGCCCGAGCATGACGGGTGGCCCTGCCAAATAGGCGTCGCGGTGAGCCAGCGGCGCGTGCGACGACCGGATCGCGTCCGCCACCGTTCCCGTCACCGTCGCGATTCCGACCGGCACGCCATAGGCATCGAAGCCATGCTCCGCCGCCAGCGTGATGCGCAAGTGCGGGTCCTGGCTCATCCACGCCTCGAGCCACTCCAGTTCGTAGAAATCGCGCTCGTCGCGGACACCCCAGAAGAGCAGCATGTCGCGCTGCGGCGTCAGCTTCAGCTGTTGCTCGACGAGCGCCTCGATGGGTGCGAATCCGGTCCCGCCCGCGACAAACAGGAGCGGTCGGTCGACGGGCGAGCGCATGGTGAACGAGCCCAGCGGCCCCCGCGCGTGCACGTGGTCGCCGGCCTTCATCCGGTTGAAGGCCCAATCCGACAGGCGTCCGCCTTCCACTTGGCGGATCTGGAGGTCGATGCTGCCGTCGTCGCGCGGCGGATTGCTGATCGAGTAGGCCCGGGAGAGGTAGGGCGTGTCGGGCGCCCAGATCTCGACGTATTGTCCCGGCGAGAACTGGCAGAAACATTCGCCCTTCACCAGCGGCGCCAACCGGACGACAAGCGTATTCGCGTTTGGCCGGGACATCTCGTCGACGCGCATCTCGACGATTCGATCGGGGTGGGGGAGCTGCGATGTCCAGGCAAGCTCGGCGCGGCGGGCGAGCAGATCGTCCTCGACCGCGTGGCGCACCTCGGCACGCCCCTCGAGTGCGAAAACGGTGTCGAGCGGCGGGAACACGATGGCATGGGTCGGACAGGTGTTCGCACACGTGGTGCAGCCGACCATGCAGTTGAGCGGATCCACGACCACGGCCTTCTTGCGATCGAAGTCGAAGCGATAGACCAGACGGTTGCAGCCGGTCACACAGGTGCCGCAGCCGACACAGGCCTCGTCGAGAACGCTCGGGCTCCAGTGAATCTGCTCGCGCGGCACGCCGTGCCACGGCTTGGTGAATTGCGGGTTGGGCATGACGGACCTCCTCGGGAGAGCGCGGCAAGACTCAGATGGCGCGCATGAGCGAACCGGGCAACTCGACGTCCGGCGTCACCCACGAGGAGGGCCTAACGCTCATAGCCGGAACACGGAATGCACACATGCTTGTCACCGACCACGCGCAGATAGGCGCGGGCGGTGAGCTCATGGCAGGCGGCGCAGGGGACGAAGCCCATGATCTCGGGCACCCAGTCGCGCCCGAACGGGAAGATCTCGCCGAGGGTGAGCACATCGGTTTCGGGCGCGTTCCACACCAGGTCGACCAGCTCCAATTGTTCCGCCTCGGGAATATTGTCCGGCTCGATTCCCTGGCCGCGCTTGACCATGAAGGCAGACTCGCCGATGCGCTTTTGCAGGGTCGGTTTGTAGCTCACCCGGATGGCGCGATTGCTGGCCCGCTCGACAAGAGTGACCGCAAGCTTGCCGAAGGGTGACTTGTCCATGTTGCCCTTGCCCAGCGTGCAGCCAGTGGCGTACTGCACGCCGTCGCCGAAGCACATCCCGCCGTGGTCTTCGCCGATCTCGACGAACGCATGCAATTGCCGCCCACCGGAGCGCTTGACGCCGAGCTCGCGCAGCGCAGCCAACCCCGCGCGCACGCCGGCCACGCTGGCCCAGCAGCGGTGGCCATGGAATTCGAGGGCGCGCTGAAGCACCTCACGGTCTTCGTTCATGATCTGGCTCCTTTTCGAATTGGGATGCGCAGGACCGTTTGCGCATGAGCATCGTGCAACCTCGAAGCAGCCCCCACCGCGCGATCGGCGGCGGCGGGGGCTGCCGGATCTCTACACGATCTCCAATGCCAATGCGATGCCCTGGCCGCCGCCAATACACAGCGTCACGATGCCGCGCTTCAAGCCGTCGCGCCGCATCGAATGCATGAGTCGCGTCGCGAGCACTGCGCCGCTGGCGCCAATCGGGTGGCCGTGCGCGATGGCGCCGCCCTCCACATTCACCACATCCTCGGCAAAGCCCAGTTCGCGCAGACAGGCCAGCGCAATCGCCGCGAAGGCTTCGTTGATCTCGACTCGCTGGACATCGCCGACGTTCCAACCGGCGCGCGCCAGGGCTTGACGCACCGCGGGGACCGGCCCGAGCCCGAAGAAGCCGGGTTCGACTGCGCCGATGCCATAGGACACCAGTCGCGCCATGGGCTGCAAGCCGTTCTTCTCGGCCCAGGCGCGCTCGGCGACGATCATCGCTGCCGCGGCGGTGTTCAGGCCGGGGGCGTTGCCGGCCGTGATCGTGCCGTCCTTGCGGAATGCCGGCTTGAGCTTGGCCAGGCTCTCCGCCGTGGTATCGGGTCGGTTGTGCTCGTCCTTGTCGAAGATCGTCGGCCCCTTGCGACCGGGTACCTCGAACGGCACGATCTCTGCGGCAAACTTGCCGGCCGCCTGGGCGGCAGAGAAGCGCTGCTGCGAGCGAAGTGCCCAACGATCCTGGTCGTCGCGGCTGATGCCGTTCTTCGCGACCAGATCCTCGGTGTGCCAGCCCGAGTGCTTCCCGCAGAACGCGTCGTTGAGCCCGTCGAAGAGCATCGCGTCGTAGCACGGTCATGTCGCCCATGCGCGCACCCCAGCGGGCCTGCGGCATCAGGTAGGGGGCGCGATCCATGTTCTCCATTCCGCCGCCGATGGCGCAGGAGATGAAGCCGGCCCAGATTTCCTGCGCGGCGGAGACGATGCCCTGGGCGCCCGAACCGCAGACACGATTGACCGTCAGCGCGGGCACCGTCGACGGGCAAGCCACCGGCGATGCCGGCTTGGCGGGCCGGGTTCATCTTGACGCCGGCCTGGATCACGTTGCCCATCACCAGCGTCTCGACCTTGTCCGCGGCGAGTTCGGGCGCGTTTCAGGTTTCACGAATGACGGCGGCGCCCAAGGCCGGGGCGGCGATGTCCTTGAGACTGCCGTTGTAGGTGCCGATGGCGGTACGGACGGGGTTGCAGAGAACGACTTGGCGAGTATTCATGCTTCATCTCCTGAGTTGGATCGACGGCCGTGATTCGGCCGAGATGGTCTGACGGTTTGCGGAGATACCGGCTCACGTGCCCTGGGCCAGCGGCACCAGCAGGACGGGCCGTCCCGCCATCTCGCAAAGGCGCGACGCGGTGCTGCCGATCACCATGCTTTGCACCCAATTCTGACCATGCTTGCCGCAAACGATCAGGGAACAATCGCGCTCCTGGGCCACGCGGGCGATCACCTCATGGGGATCACCTTCGAGCACCAGGGCCTCACCGTGACCGCCCGCCGCATCGATCCGTGCGACCAGCGCGTCCAGCGCCGCCCGGGCCATCAACGGTAGGGCAGGCGTGGCGTCGATTGCGTCCGCTGTCAGCACGACCAGGCAATCGACATGCTGCGCATCGGGTGCCAATGCAACGGCGGCGCGCTCCGCGGAACCGGCATGCTTCGAAAGGTCGGTGGCCAGCAGGACATGACGCAAGGTATCGACGCAAACCGCTGCGCAGCCCGTCGCGGCACCGTGGCCGGTGGGCTCGAGCCATTCCAGCAGCAGCGGCACCTGTGTCTTGCGGACCATGTCGGACGCGACGCTGCCGAGGAAGACACGACTGGCCAGGTTGTGGCTGCGCGAGCCGAGAACGATCAGGTCAGCCTTGGCCTCGTTGCTCACCGCGAGAATCCCGTCGGCCGGCGAACCGGCGGCGCGAACCGTGACCTCGACGCGCAGGTCGGCGCCACGCAGGCGAGCTGCCCGCCCCTCCAGCCATTCCTTGATCTCTTGCAGCGCCCGGTCCCCCGGTTCCTGGCCATAGCCGATGCGAACCACGTGGATGATCACGAGCCGACCCACATGCCAGCGGCGCAACTCGGCGGCGCACTCGAGCAAGGGCTCGGCAGCCGGCGAGAGGTCGAGCGCGAGAACGGCAGTCTTGTTCATTCCGAACTATCGTGGGCTGGGGTAGCGTTGCGCCGGGGCCTTCCTCAGGCCCCCATCCATTGCCGGATCTCGGCCTGCGTCGGGATGCGGCCGCTGCTGACCAGCTTCTCGTCGATCACCAGACCCGGTGTCGACATCAGGTCGTAGGCCATGATGGCCTTCATGTCGGTGACCTTGACGAACTCGGCCTCGACGCCGGCGCTGGTCGCGGCCTCACGCGCGACCGCTTCGAGCTTCTTGCAGTTGGCGCATCCGGATCCGAGGATCTTCACCGTCTTCATCGTCTGTCTCCTTGTTCAAAGTGGTCGGACTTGAGCCGGGGGCGCCCGGCGCCCCAGTGTCCAGGCGAGCAGTGCCGCCAGCGAGCCCAGGAAGCCGACCAGCCCGATGGCGATCCAAACCGGGTTCACGCCGTCCACCCAGGCACCGTACAGCAGTCCGGCCATGATGCTGAACACCGCCACCAGGCCGACGTAGGCGAAGGTCTTGGGCCTGCCGATCACGGCGGCCACCATCAGGATGCTTTGCAGGCTCAGCTCCGGGTCGGCCATCAGGTACGCCAGCAGCGGGCCGCGGTGCATGCCGAGCTCGAGGAACATGTGCGCGACAGGTACCTCCACCAGAGTCGGGAAGTACATGAACACGCCGAACACCACGGCCACCGCGTTGGCCAGCAGATCGTTCCTGCCGGCAATGGTCTGGATCCACTCGGGCTGGATCAACTGTCGGATGACGCCCACGGCGAATACGCCCACGACCAGCAGCACGAAGATCTGCTTGACGAAGCGCCAGGATTCCCACAACCAGGCCCGCCAGGCGTCGGCATCGACCCGCCGCGCGTAGTGCAGCACGGCCCACAGGGCCAGACCCACCGCCAGCACTCGTCCAGTGAGTACGACCTCCAAGCCTGCGGGGCCGGGGGTCAGCCTCAGCGCGGCCACCAACAGGGTCGCCGCCACGAGGGCCAGCGCGATCCAGGTCCAACGATTCGCGCCCTCGACGATGTTCTCCAGACCCTTCCACGCGGCGAGGCCGATCAGCAGCAGCAGCAGGATCAGCAGCGAACCCTGCACGCTCACACCCTCCTCGCCCTTGGCCGCGTCGAAAGGCACCCACTGGAACAGCGTGGCCTGCCAGGCCTCTGCCCACGGCAGCGGCAGGGTGACCGACCCGACGGTCGCCGTCAGCAGCGAGACCTTGAGCGTGCCGGCGATCAACACCGCCACCAGCGACAGCAGCACGCCGGTGGCCGCCGGGCCGATGCTGGCCTGCTCGGCGAACAAGGTATCGGTCTGTGCGTCGTGACTGGCGTCGTCGCGCCAGAACAGCATCGCCATCAGCATGCCGATGCCGATGCCGAACAGCAGGCACAACACGAAGCGCGCGAACGCGAACTCCGCACCGAGGATGCTGCCGGTGTAGACAAGGGCCAGGACGTTGCCGGCCGGCGCAAAGAACAGGAAGGTGATCGCCGGCCCCAGCCCGGCACCTTTCTTGTAGATGCCGGCGAACAGCGGCACGATGGTGCAGGAGCACACCGCCAGCAACGAGCCGGCCGCCGCCGCGGCCGGGTAGGACACGCGGTAGGGCGCGCTACGGCCCAGCCAGCGCGTGATGCTGGCCTTGGGGATCAGCGCGGCCATGGCGCCGGCTATGAAGAACGCCGGCAGCAGGCACAGCAACACATGGGCCGCGAGGTATGCGGCCAGGTTGCCGGCCCCGCCGTTGATCAGATGCAGGAACGTGTCCATGTCCTCGGAGGGCTCGCCGGGTTCACTCGGCAGCCGTCATGCACCACCGATGTCCCTAGACGCCATAAGCGCTTCTCCTGCGTTCAAATCCAGTTTGCGCGTTCGCAGCATGCGTTCTCTGACGAGGATCAACGCTTCGCCGATCACTCCTGAACCTCCCGGCGCCGAAGCACGCCATGCGAGCGTCGTGCCCGGTGCGACCGTATTGAAGACCGTGCCGTATTGCCTGACGTTGTAGTGCAAGCAGGTCCAGGCGCTGATCCGGCTCGTCCGTGTCGACGATGATCTCGTAGGTGATCGACTCCATCTTCGGCGGGATATCCTGGCGCACGCCGTGCACTCGCACCTCGACGCCACGCAGGGAGAATTTGAGGATCGGCGTCACCCGCTCGATGCCCTTGATCATGCAGGCCGACAGCGCTGCGAGCAGCAGCTCGGCCGGGTTGAAGGCATCCCGATTGCCGGCGAGATCGGTGTCGAGCGCAATCTCGGCGTCCTTGCAGCGGGCGAGGCTTCCATGCGCGTCGATGCGGCGCGACTCCACATGGAATTCCATCTTTGCCGTTGGCGCGCTCATGGTCGCTGGTCCCGCGATCCGGTCAAGGCATTTCGACGAACCGCGCCGTCAACTTGCGCGCGGTGGGCGCCAGGAAATAGATGACCGGCACGCCGACGACGTAGGCGATCAGGAAGGCGCGCGCCCAGCGGGCGACGAAATCCGGCACCGGGCCGACGTTGACCAGCGTGATGACGAAGGTCATGAGGAAGATCATCATCGCGCCCATCAGCAGGGAGAACACGAGGTGGAAGCGACGCTTGGGCAGCTTGTTCATCATTGGAGATCTCAGAGTTGGTAAAGGTCGAGTCCTTGCACGATCCACCACAGACCGGCGGCGAACATGACGAGCGCGAACGTGCGTCGCCCGGGGATCCACGCTTGGAAGGGAGCGAATCGGCGAGCCAGCGCCGATGCGGCGGAGGGCATGGCGCCGGCCAGCAGCAGCAGCACGCTGTGGCCCAGCCCATAGGCCAACAGCAACGCGGCGCCCCAAAACATCGACATGCCGAACAGCGCGCCCGATCCGGCCAACGCCAGCGCGGCGGCGAGCGCCGGGGTCGCGCACGGACTCATCACGGTCCCGATCAACGCGCCCAGCACGGCGGCGCCGCCCATGCCCGATTGCGCGAGCCGCCGCTCGACGGCCGCCGGCAGATGCAAAGCACACGACGCCGGGTCCGAGCGCCACAGCCAGACGGCGGCTCCGGCAACCACGACGCCGACGGCGATGGACCACGGACCGGGCAGCGTGCCCAGCAGCAGGCCGAGGCGCGCGGCGAGGAGCCCCAGCGCGAGCAAGGCGACGTTCATCCCCGCGACAAAGGACAAGGACAGCGCCCAGGCGCGGCGCGGCGTGGTCGCCTGGCCGCCGACGTAGCCGACGGCAACCGGCACTGCGGCCAGCACGCAGGGCGCCGCGGATGTCACGAGGCCGCCCAGCAGCGCCGCGACGAGGCCCTCGAGTCCGATCATGGCGTTCGTCCGGCAGACGAGACTCCGAGCTGGGCGAGAATTTCAGTGGCGGAGATCTTGCCCATGTTGCGCCCGATCTCGCGCCCCTGCGCATCGAAGAACACCTGCGTAGGCATCAGCTGGATCCCGTAGCGCGATATGTAGCCGCGCGTCTTCACGATGTCGACATTGAGCACGGAGACGCGCGCCCCGTGCTCGCGCTGGAGGGCTTCCAGTACCGACTTCATCTCGCGGCAGCTGGCGCAGGCATTGGCGCCGAACTCGACGACGGCGGGCTTCCCCAGACGCAGTATCTGTTGCACCTCGTCGGCTTCGGCGACGTACTGAACCTCTGGCGCAGGCGCTGCGGCGCTCTGGACCAGGACATAGCTGATCGCGCCGGCAACCACCGCAAGGCCGAGCACGCCAAAGGCGAGCCCGGGGCGGCATCCCCACGGCCGGAGGCGGGCACCCGGGCTGTCCGTCATGGCTCGCTCCGCCTCGGCATCAAGCGACGGCAGCCAGCCATTGCTCGATCTTGTCGCGACCGGGCACACCGCCGGCATGGACGACCTTGCCGTCGATGACCACTCCGGGCGTCGACATCACCCCGTAGCTCATGATGTCGCGAAGCTCTTCGACCTTCTGCAGATTGACGGCAACGCCCTTGGCCTGTGCCACTTGCTCGATCAAAGCGATGGTGGTGCGGCAGTTCGCGCAACCGGTGCCGAGTACCTTGATGTCCATTCAGTGTCTCCTGGAAAGCAATCAACAATGGGGGAGAGGTGTGTTCTACGAGCGTCACTCGCGCTCGAGTTCGAGGTAGGTGCGGCTGGCGTTGCCCGGCATCAGCTCCGCGGCGTTCTGCAAACCGATGAACGGCCTCGCGTCGAATGACTTCACGGCAGCGCTCATGTCCACGCCGTCGTCGACCGCCTTCTTCATGTGTGCGCGCAGTGCCAGGAGATACGCCTGAGTGTCGGCGCGGGCGGTGGCAAGATCGGTGACGTCACCGTGGCCGGGCACGATGACTTTCGGATCGAGCGCTTCGATGACCGCGAAGGTCGCGAGCCAGTTCCGGGTGTTGCTGACCGGAATCACGCCGAGCAGCCGGTCGACGTACACCACGTCGCCGGTGAACAGCACGTTCTTCTGCGGCAGCCAGACCATCATGTCGCCCGGGGTGTGCGCGCCGTTGCGGTGCTCGAGCTGGAACACCACACCGCCCAGATCGAGGCGGGAAGCCTTTTCGCTGATGAAACGCGTGGGCAGCGTGGGCACGGTGCCGTCGGCGCGGTCCTGCAGCGTGGCCTTCAGTACTGCCAGGTGGTCACCGCCGCGCGCCTGCATGTCGGCCCTGGCATCCGCATGCGCGATGATCTCGGCGCCCTGTTCCTTGAAGTAGCCATTGCCCAGCCAGCGATGGTCCTGCCCACCGGTGTTGATGACCCACTTCACGGGTTGCGGCGTGACGTTTCTTTACCGCGTCGTGGATCTGGCGCGCGGACCGGTACGTGGCGCCGCTGTCGATCAGGACGGCACCGGCCGATGTGACCACCAGGCCGATGTTGGCGTTCAGGCCCTCGTTGTCGTAGGTGCGCGGACCCTTGTCGCCGATGTACGCATACACGCCGTCGGCAACCGGTTGAAACTTCGACCTCGACGGCATGAGCGCTGGTGGCAACGACCACGGCGACGACGGTCAAGACTGCCGCTCTGGACAGGATGCGCTCTGCGAGGGACCTGTTTTTCGACATCGATCAGTCACCGATTGACACGAGTTGGCGAATCAGAGCACCGCGTTGAACACAAAGCCCACGAGCAGAATGCCGCTGGCGACCACGGCAACGAACGTGGCGATGAGCCGCATCTTCAAGCACCTTGCGCAGGATCACCATTTCCGGAAACGAGAGAGCGATCACGCTCATCATGAACGCGAGCACGGTGCCCAGCGCCGCGCCCTTGGCCAGCAGCGCCTGCACGACCGGGATTACGCCCGCCGCGTTGGTGTACATCGGCACGCCGATCAGCACGGCCAGCGGCACCGCCCACCAGGCATCCTTGCCCATGAAACTGGCCATGAAATCTTCGGGCACGTAGCCGTGAATGCCGGCACCGATCGCGATGCCCACCAGGATGTACGGCCAGACCTTGCCGACGATCTCGCGCACCGAGGTGAAGCCGGCATCGATGCGCTCACCCAGCGTGAGCCTGGCCTCGCCCAACGCGGCGGCGGCATGTGGCATCTCGCGCACCCAGTCTTCCAGATACGCTTCCATCTTCAGCCGGCCGATGACCCAACCGGCCACGATCGCGACCGACAGCCCCAGGCCGAGGTAGAGCAGGGCGACCTTCCAGCCGAACAAGCCGAACAGCAGCGTGAGCGCGACCTCGTTGACCATCGGCGCCGAGATCAGGAACGAGAAGGTCACGCCCAGCGGCACGCCGGCCTGCACGAAGCCGATGAACAGCGGCACGGCCGAGCAGGAGCAGAACGGCGTGACGATGCCGAGGCTCGCCGCCATGACGTTGGCGGCGCCCTCGGTGCGCCCGGCCAGCATGGCGCGGGTACGCTCGGGCGTGAAGTAGGAATTGATCATCCCCATCACGAACACGATGCCGGTGAGCAGCAGCAGCACCTTCGGCGTGTCGTAGAGGAAGAACTGCAGTGCGCCGCCCAAGTGGCTGTCCCGCTCGACCGGCAGCACGGCGACCAGCGCTTCGGCAGCCGGATTCAGCGTCTGGTACACGCCGAACCATGCCGCGGCGGCCAAGAGCAGGAAGAGGAGCGGCTGCTGGTTGGGCCAGCGCTTCAATGGGGCCAGTACGGCGTTCATCAGGCATTTCTTTCGTGAGCTGCAGCCGGGGTACCAATTGCGCCCCATACACGGAAGACGAACGAGGACGTCAAAAGATGCAGGCCGGGCGCTGAATTGGCTCCGAGGCCGGGCCTCCGTCGAAGGCGGGCGGGCGCCTGGCGGTGAAAATCAACGAGCCGTGATCGATAATGCACATGGCGATGATTGCGCCGCCCGGCGCACAGAGTCCTTGCATTTTCAAGGAGAATCACATGACCAAGCTGCCACCCTCCGGCGCCGGCCGGCTTGCCAACGACTACCCCGACGTTTGGGAGACCTACACAGCGCTTGGGAAGTCGGTCGCGGACGCGGGAAAACTCGATGCCCGCACCCGTCGTCTGCTGAAGCTGTCCCTGGCTGTCGGCGCGGGGTCCGAGGGCGCGGTCCATTCGCACGCCCGGCAGGCTCGCGAGGAAGGAATAGCGGACGCCGACATTCGGCAGGTGGTTCTGCTCGCGATCACCACGCTCGGCTTTCCTGCGGCCATGGCGGCCTACTCGTGGGTCAACGACATCCTCGAGCGTCGATCAGACGACCCCATCCGCAACGCGTAGCCGAGGCACCTGCCGCAAAGGTCGAACCGCTCGGCGTTTCCAAGTCATGGCCGTCTCGTCCCCGGTTCGAGCAATGCTCCGAGTTCAGGTGAGCGGCGGGCGCGGCACGAAATCGCTCACCTGTCCGGCTGCGTCCAGCCGCACCTGACACGCTTGCGAGAGTTGTTCACGCAGCCGTTTGCGAGCGCGCTGGATCCGTGACTTGGCTCCTGGCAGGCTCAAGCCTTTGCGGCGCGCATATTCGTCCTGCGGCAGACCCTCGAGGTCGCAGAGGGTGATGGCCTCGCGATCCACGGGACTCAGTTCCGAGAGCACGCGTGGCAAGCACGCGACCAGGCTATCGACGGTCGCGACCTCGTCGGTTTCGTTAGCCAAGTCCGCGGGCAGTTCGATCATCTCGCGCTTGAGGCGCAGCCGGTCGGCCAACGCGTTGCGCGCCACCTCGAACAGCCACGCCCGGGCATTGCCGATGGCGCAGAAGCGCTCGCCCTGGCGCATGGCCTTGATGAACAGATCCTGCAGCATGTCCTCGGCATCGACCGGGTTGCCCAATCGATGCCGCAGCCAGCCGCGCAACTCGGCTTCGTTCTCGTGCCACGCGGTCATCAGGCAGTTCATGGCTGGGTTCCCTCACTTTTCTCTGCCCGGGGCTCCCGGTCATGTCGATAGGGACGGCAGTCGTACTATCAAGCCGAAGCGAAATATTTCCTCTGAAACAGCAGCGCGACATTGACCAGGCCGATCATGACCGGCACCTCGACGAGAGGGCCGATGACGGCTGCGAATGCCGCACCGGAATTGATTCCATAGACCGCTACGGCAACGGCAATGGCCAGTTCGAAATTGTTACTGGCAGCAGTGAAGGAGAGGGTGGCGCTCTTTTCGTAATTCGCGCCCAAACGCATGCTCATGAAGAACGAAATGAGGAACATCACGATGAAGTAGATCAGAAGCGGGATGGCGATCCGAACCACATCCAGCGGAATGCTGATGATCAGCTTGCCCTTCAGGCTGAACATGACAACGATGGTGAACAGCAGCGCAATCAGCGTTATCGGCCCGATCTTCGGCACGAAATGGGTGTGATACCAATCCTTCGAGACAAAGCGCAGCATGATGACGCGGGTCAACACGCCGGCGATGCACGGAATGCCGAGATAGATGAAGACGCTTTCGGCGATCTGACGGATCGAGATATCGACGACTGCACCCGACATCCCGAAGTACGGCGGAAGCACAGTGATGAACACCCACGCATAGGCGCTGAAGAACAGCACCTGAAAGATGGAGTTGAAAGCGACGAGACCCGCCGCATACTCCGTGGAACCCTTGGCGAGTTCGTTCCAGACGATCACCATCGCGATGCAGCGTGCCAGGCCGATCATGATGAGACCGACCATGTATTCCGGTTTGTCGTGCAGGAAAATTATCGCCAGGGCGAACATCAGCACCGGCCCGACGATCCAGTTCTGCACCAGTGAAAGCGCCAGATACCTTCTTGTCCCGGAAGACATCGGGCAGCTCCTCGTAGCGCACCTTCGCAAAAGGCGGGTACATCATCAACATCAGGCCGGCCGCAATGGGAATGTTGGTTGTTCCGACCTGGAAGCGGTTGATGAAGCCTTCGATGCCCGGCACGAAGAAACCGAGGCCGACGCCCAGGGCCATGGCCGCGAAGATCCAGACGGTCAGATACCTGTCGAGAAACGAGAGCTTGCTGGTGATGGCACTCATGGATAGTTGCCAAGATGATTAGGTGGACCTGCGCGACCATCCAGCCGATCGATGACCTTTAGGCGCTGGGCAGAACGGGTCACGTTCATTGGCGCGCCCGCTGTCTGCTTGATTGCCGCTTCACATTGCGCAGTACGTGAAAGTATGGCCTCGTCAGTCGTTCACGCCGAGTTGCTCGCCCAGCTCGCGCAGGCTCGCTTGCAGTGACATGCGGTCGAGCTTTTCCATCGGCAGGCTCAGCAAGATCCGGATGCGGCTGGCGATCTGAAATTGCGCATTGGTGAATGCCTTGAGCTGGCGGTCCCGATCGCCGACGACCGCGGCGGGATCGGCAAAGCCCCAGTGCGCGGTGATCGGCTGTCCTGGCCATGCCGGGCATGCCTCCCCGGCTGCCTGATCGCATACCGTGAAGATGAAATCCATCGCCGTAGCGTTCGGAGTGGCGAACTCCGTCCAGCTCTTGCTGCGCAGGCCGCTCACGTCGTAGCCCTGGCCGGTGAGTACTTCGAGCGTGAGCGGATGAACTTCGCCGCGAGGATGGCTGCCCGCACTGAACGCCTTGAAACGTTCCCGGCCAAGGTGATTCAGAATGACCTCCGCCATGATGCTGCGCGCGGAGTTGCCGGTGCAGATGAAAAGCACGTTGTAGCGCTTTTCCGCCATGTCATGCGCTCTCTGCGACGCGACTGCGCCCGGTCGCCAAGCTCCAGCAGCCGATCGACACCGACCGGTTCTTCGCGCAGCAACGGGACGACGGCGTAGCGCCGCGCGTGCTGGGTGGCCACCGCATCGATCTGCTCGCCGCTCGTGGGCCGCGCGCTCGCGCAGCAACGGCGAACGCGGGTGCGCAGCCGCGAGGCTGTTGTTGATGATCCAGGCCCACGGCTCGATGCCGGCGCGGCGCAGATCGGCCTGCAGGTTGGCCGCTTCGAGCACCGGCGTGGTCTCGGCCAGGGTGACGATCAGCACCTTGGTCTGCTTCGGGTCCTGCAGCTGCATCATCGGCGTGGTGAAGTGCATGCCGGTGCTCGCCCATCTGGCGCGTGACTTCGCGGTGATAGGCGCCGGTCGCATCGAGCAGCAGCAGGGTGTGCCCGGTCGGCGCGGTGTCCATCACCACGAACTTCCTGCCCGCCTCGCGGATGATGCGCGAGAAGGCCTGGAACACCGCGATTTCTTCGGTGCAGGGCGAGCGCAGGTCTTCTTCGAGCAGCGCGCGGCCTTGCGGCGTCGAGTTTCGCGCCCTTGGTGGCCAGCACCTGCTGGCGGTAGCGCTCGGTCTCGACCTGCGGGTCGATCCGGCTGACCGTGAGGTTGTCGAGCGATCCGCTCCAGCGTTTCGGCCAGATGCGCGGCCGGGTCGGAGGTCGTCAGATGCACCGGCAGACCGCGATGGGCGAGCTCCACGGCGACCGCCGCCGCCAGCGTGGTCTTGCCGACGCCGCCCTTGCCCATCAGCATCACGAGACCGTGGCCGTCCGCGGCGATGTCGTCCACCAGATCGCGACAGGCTGGGCATGTCGAGCGCGGCTGGAGCATCGACGTTCGTGGCGCACCGGCGGCGCCACCGGCGCCAGCAGCTGGCGCAGTGCCGTCCAGGCCGACGACATTGAAGGGCTTGAGCGCGATCTGGTCGCGCGGCAGCGCCTTCAGGGCCTGCGGGCATCGCCGCCAGCGCGGCCGTTCTCGCGTTCACAGATGGCCGCCGCCAGCGGGTCGTGCGCCGCCTCCGCCTCGCGGCAGGATGCCGTTGATGACCAGGTACTGCTGCGACAAGGCCGATCGCCGCGAGTTCTTCACGGGTGCGCGCGACTTCGCGCAGCGTGGCCGGCTGGGCACGCGCCACCAGAACCAGACGGGTGCGCTGCGGATCGGCCAGGGCTTCGACCGCCGCCTTGTATTGGGCGCGCTGCTTTTCCAGACCCGCCAGCGGGCCGAGGCACGACGCATCGCCCTTGCCGGTCTCGAGAAAGTCCGCTCCAGGCGCCGGGCAGCTGCAGCAGCCGGATGGTGTGCCCGGTCGGCGCGGTGTCGAAAATGATGTGGTCGTAGTCGGCGGTCAGCGCCGGGTCGGTGAGCAGCGCCGGTGAATTCGTCGAACGCCGCGATCTCGGTGGTGCAGGCGCCGGAGAGTTGTTCCTCGATGCCCTTGACCACCGGCTTCGGGCAGCACGCCGCGCACCGGACCGACGATGCGGTCGCGGTAGGCCTGGGCGGCTGCCTGCGGGTCGATTTCGAGCGCGGCCAGTCCCGTGACCGCCGGGAATCGGCGTGATGCGGTTGCCGATCGCGACGCCGAACACCTGACCGACGTTGGAGGCCGGATCGGTGCTGACCAGCAGCACGCGCTTCCCGCGATCGGCCAGTTGCACGGCGGTGGCACAGGCGAGCGAGGTCTTGCCCGACGCCGCCCTTGCCGGTGAAGAAAAGGAAAGCGCGGAGGTTGATCGAGGAACTTCATGCCTCTTCCACTGCAGAACGCCGAATCAACAGCATTTGGACGCCGCGGCGGATCTTCGCCGGGGCCAGGCCCGCAGCATCCACCTTCGCTTTGCGCGCTCGCTCGCGGCCGTCACGTGATTGGCGTCCGGGGCCGGTTGCTTGTCGAGGTAGCGGTGAGCGAGTTCCAGCACGCCGCGGGCCGGGGTTTCCTTGACTTGCCGCGCCAGATCCACGGCGCGGCGCATGTCGGCATCCGTTACTCCCAGCTTGCGCGCCTGGTCGTAGTGGAATTTGAAGCAGGGCTCGCAGTTCGACGCGATGGCGGCGCCGAGCGCCACCAGTTCCGCCACTTCGTCGGTGAAGAGCGAAACCTCCGACGGGAGGTCCGGCCCATTCCGCCAGTTGTTCGCGCGAAGGATAATTCCCGCATTGCTTGATCTCGCCGTTCACGACAATGGCGGGCAGCGCGGTCTCGCCCTGCGTTTCCAGCAACTGCCGGATTGCGTCGTGTTGCGCGAAGCGCTGCGGTTGCTGGGCGAGGTTGATGCGCTCGACCTGGATGCCCTGCGCCTTGAGCCACTCGAGGTCGGCAGCGAAGGTGACCAGCGACGGGTCTACCTCCGGACCGCAGACGCCGGTGTTGCAACACATGGCAGGGTCGAACACCTGAATCTTGTCCATCACGGATTTCCCTTAAACGGTGAGGTTGGCGATCTTGTCCATCGCGGCCTTGAGCGCGGGCTTGTCGTGCTTCAGCGTTTCCAGCGGCAGCGCCAGAAAGGCTTCGATGCGGGCGCGCAGAATGCGATACGCCCGCATGAACGCCGCGTCGATTTCGGCATCGGTTCCGGTGGCATGCGCCGGATCGTCGACGCCCCAGTGTGTGCGCAGCACCGGTCCAAGATAGGCCGGGCAGGTCTCGCCGGCCGCGCTGGCGCAGACGGTCACGACGATGTCGGGGGTCAGCGGCAGGTTGTCCCACGACTTGCTGTGACAGCCCTCGGTCGAAATGCCTTCGCGCGCGAGCAGCGCGAGCGACCGCGGATGCACCTGGCCCGTCGGCTGGCTGCCCGCACTCATCGCCTTCCACCCCGATGGCGCAAGGCGATTGAACGTGGCTTCGGCCAGGATCGAGCGGCAGGAGTTACCTGTACAGAGAAAGAGCACATTCATCGTCTATGCGGCACCTCTGAAGAAAGGAGGACGTCACGACTTCGTATATCTGTACATTTTGACGAACGTGGAAATGATAAGGCAAATACAGCGCACAAGTACACGGTTGCGGTGCCTGAGAAGGAAGCAACTGCTCGGGATTCGTTTGACGCCGATCAAGACTTGCTGCCGACCCAGCGCTCGGGGAGAGGTCAGCGTCGCCCTACGCGCGGGGAATCCGCGGGGAGGAGGTTACTTCGGTCGAAGTCCGACGTGCGTTGTCAGGAACGTCGCGACGGCCTGCGGTGCCCCAAGGTCCAGTACCGGCAGTGGACATGAGACCTCGCCGTCGGCGGCTACCGCGACCACCGAAGGGCAGTTCGGCCACAGCATCGGACGGGCAAGCGACGGCCGGAACACTTCGATCATGGGATCGGTGCATTGCGAAAACCTTCGAACAGCACGATGTCGACGCCAGCCATACGCCGTGCGAGCTCAAGCGGCGTCGGTTCGGGCTTCGGTATCGTTTTCATGCAGCAGTGCCCAGCGGCGGTCGCCCACCATCATCACTTCACGGCAGCCGGCTTCACGCAAGCGCCATGAATCCTTGCCCGGGCGATCCAGATCGAAGCCGTCGTGCGCACGTTTGATCGCCGAGACGGTGAAGCCGTCCAGGCGCAGGCAATCGATGACGTCGGTAATGAGCGTCGTCTTCCCGGCGCCGGAGCGACCGACAAAGCCGAACAGGGCAGGTACGGCGTGGAGATCTTCTGACATGCTGGGGGTGATCGGAGATGTGAGTTGGACGAGGGGCCATCCCATCCTACCAGCCGCAGCCGGACGGATTCCCCGAAAAAAGAGGGCGCCTCGCAGGGCGCCCAATGTGCATCAACGCGGTGGAGGAGACCGCGTTTCCCGTTTACACCCGGTCGTAACGCCGACTCTTGAAGCTGATCGTATCCCGATGCTCGGCGCCACTGCCGGCACGCCGAATACTGGCCCACGTCCCTTTGTAGTAGGGAATGATGTTGCGATCCGTCCAGTTGGTCGTGACATCGCCCTGCACCCCATTGTCGTAGCCGAATTGCATGAACGTCTGGCCCGGCTTCTGGTCGGGCTCAGGATAGGCCATGGCGAAGGTCGCGCCCCACTCGTTGTAGACCTCGACCAAGTCCCCGCCCTCGATCTTGAGCGAGGCCATGTCCTCCGGATTCATCTCGATGATCGACATCGGATAGCGGCCACGCACGTAGGCGTTGTACTTGTTGTGGTAGCCCGTTTGCCAGACCTCGTTGATGCGTCCGTTGTTGATCCAGAAGCGGTGCTTGGCCTTGAGATCGGCAACCGGTTTGGGCAGGCCCGGCCACGGCGAGGGCAGGAATTTCGCCTTGCCGTCGGCGGTGTCGAATTTGCCGTCCGTGTAGAGCATCTCGGTGCCGATCAACTTGCCGTCCTTGTACTCCTTGATCGGCAGCTGAACGCCGTTGTTGCCCATCACGCGCAGTCGCTCGTAGGTGGCGAGGTTGCCCGTGCCGCCGCCCTGGCTGTCGATGGGCGGCGCCCCTGCCTGGCCGGCCCGGCGGAATCCGTCGTTGAAGGCGTCCTCTTCGGTCTTCCATTCGAAGCCGTCGAACCGCGCCGCCATGGCCGCGTTGCCGTCGGCCGTGTACATGGCCTTCAGCGTATTGGCAATCGCGGCAGCGATGAGGCAATCCGGTTTGGCGGTTCCCGGCGGGTCCATGAATTTCTGCGACAGCCGGCAGCGACGCTCGCCGTTCATCGACGTGAGATTCATCTCTCCAGGGTGGGCGGCCGGCAGCAGCATGCTCGATGCCTCGGAGAACATCACCGGATAGAGATCGATGGTCGTGACGAACAATGCCGCCCTTGTCGCAGGCGTCGACGATCACGTCGACCATCTGCGCGGGCGTCGCACCGCGCGCCTTGTTCATCGCGTCCTTGACGATGTTGGCGCGACGGTGAATCTCCGTGCGGTAGGCCTGGGCGTTGAGCGTGGTCTGAAAATTGTTGCAGCCCCACGCCGTCAGCATCTTGCCTTTGCCCTTCATCAACTCTTCGTCGATGAAGATCTTGCTGTTGCCGGGGTAGGGCGGGCGCGTGTAGCCCTCCTGGTGGCCGCCCATCCGCACGCAGCCGGTTCCGCGACGGCCGACGTTGCGCGTGGCGAGCACGAGGTCGACCAGCGCCGACTGGATCAGGTAATTGTCGTTGCCCCAGATGATCCCCTTCTCGTAGGCATGCATCGTCCTGGGAAGCACGCCCGGAGCTTTCGGCTTGTAGGCCCATTCGGCGGCCTGCCGGAGCTTGGCGACGGAGACGCCGGTGATGCGGCTGCACTCGTCGAGCGAGAGCTTGTTGGCGGCAACCGCGGCCTCGAACCCGGTCGTGTTCTTGGCGATGAAATCGCGGTCGATCCACCCTTGGTCGACGACGTAGGTGAAGAGACCATTGAACAGCGCGATGTCGGTGCCGGGCTGGATGTCGAGATGCAGCACGCGGTCCTTGGCGACCTGTTCGGCAATGGCAATGGTGTTGGTGCGCCGCGGGTCGACGAAGATGGCGCGGGTGGGCGGCGTCGGCTCGTTGGGGAACCACTTCTTGCGCTTGGCTTCGCGTCCCCCCCTGCAGGTTCGGAATCCAGTGGGCGAGGAAGTAATTGGTCTGCGTTTCGTACTGATTTGCGCCGATCCCGATGATGCAGTCGGCGACTTCGGCGTCTTCGTACGAATTGTTGAGTTCGCCGACGCCCATGTCGCGCGTCGCGTGGCACTCCGAGTTGTAGGCCGGCCGATTGTGAATGCGCACCATCGGTGTCTGCAGCGCCGTGAACATCAGCTTGCCGGTGCCCCACGTGTTCTCGAAACCGCCACCCGCGCCACCGTGGTCGAAGCAGTTGAAGACGAGCCCGGAGGGGCCATCCTTGTCCAGTATCTTCTTGGCCACGCCACAGTAGATCGCCAGCGCATCGTCCCAGGTCGTATCCACCCACTGCGCACCGGTGAACAGCCGCGGTGACTTGAGTCGCGCCTTGGCGTCGCCGCTCGGGTTGTACATGTAGGTCGCCATCTGGCCGCCACGCACGGACGAGAGTCCCTGGTTGACCGTGCACGCCTTGTCCGGCAGGACCATCACGTTGTAACGGCGTCCATCGGCATCTTCGACGACGTTGTGCATGGCCGGCGTCATGATCTGCGTCAGCGGAGCAACTTGCTTCCGGAAATCGACGCCGAGCGCGTTCTGATTCGGCGCTCGCCCGCCTTCGCGATTTTCGGGCCACTTGTAGACATGGTAGCCACAGCCGACGATGCAGAAGTGGCAGGCGAGGTTGGTCTTCTGGGCGTTGACCGGCGGGAGCGGCACGCGGTCTTGGAATTGCGCCATGGTGTCGCCTCCTTACAGGATGTTGGATTGACGGCCGTAGATCAGGCCACTGACCGCGACGGCGGTCACGGCGCCGGTCGAGGCGTCGTATTCGAGGACGATGCGTGGCAGATCTTCCGTGGCCTGGCCGCACACCATCTGCCCGCCCTTTTCGGCGTCGAACGTGCTGTAGTGGCAGGGGCACTTGAAGCAACGGGACTTCGCGTCATAGGCCGACCGGACAACCCATATGGGTGCACAGGGTGCTGTATGCGACGATGTCCCGACCGGGCCCAACGCCGCCTTCGACCGGCGAACCCATTCTGATGACCGTGCAGGGCGATGAATCGTCCGGGTAGCTGAAGGCGACCGCCTGACCGACGGCCATCTGCGCTGCCGCACCCAATCGCTTGCGCGGATAGGGGAGGACCGTATTGCCGGCGTCCGCCGCGGTCGCGGCCAAGGCCGCATCCGGAATCGCCCCAGCTATCGACACCGGCCCCTGCCGCAATGCCACCCGATACTTTGAAGAATTGCCTCCGCGAGAGCTTGTCGCTCATCGTCTGTCCTCCAAGGATTATTGTCGTGGACCAACTACCGGCGTTACTCTGTCCTCATTGCACGTTCCGTTCCTGTCGCAGGTGCATGATTTCGGCTAGCTCAATCAAGGAGTTGGCCGGATACCTCAATGGTGACGTTACCGATTGGTAACGCGATGGCGGGGTCGATTGCCGACCCAAGGTCACCAACCGGTAACCAAGCACAGGGCAGCGCAACGCTTGGCTAGAATTGCCGGGCCACAGCGATCGCGAAGGAGAAGCGAACTATCATGAACGACGGGCGCCCAATGCGGCTTTCGAGGCGCGGGTTCTGCGCGGCAGCGCTTGGTCTCGCGGCGGGGACGCCCCGCATCGCACGGGGTGCTTCGGAGGCGCCGATTCGCATCGGCACGACATCCGTCATTCTGGACAATCAGATCGGCTTCCTGCATGCCTGGCGCGACTATCTGCAGCCCAGGCTGGGCCGCCCCGTCACGTTTCTGCAACGTGGCAGCTATCGTGAGATCACGTCGCTGCTGTTAGGCGGCGAGCTGGATTTTGCGTGGGTATGCGGCTACCCGTACGTGCGCAATCGCGCCGCATGGGAGCTGGTCGCATTGCCGAACTACGGCGGCAAGCCGCTGTATCGGTCGTATTTGATCGTGCCGGCCGCCGATACTGCTGCGAAGGGCTTTGACGCGCTGGCCGGCAAGGTGTTCGCGTATTCCGATCCGGACTCGAACTCGGGGTTCCTGGTCCCGCAGTACGAGATGCTCCGCACCGGCATCTATCCACCTACGCATTTCCGCAAGTCGTTCTTCACCTACGCGCACCACAAGGTTGTCATCGCGGTGGCCGATGGCGTCGCGCAAGGTGGTGCAGTGGACGGATATGTCTGGGAGACCCTCGCGCTGCGTGCACCGGCGCTCACGCGACGCACGCGAGTAGCGCACGTCTCGGACGAATACGGGTTTCCGCCGATGGTGGCCCGCCGCTCGCTCGACCGCGCCGCGTACGAACAGTTTCGCGATACGTTGCTCGCGATGCCGAAAGACGACCGCGGCCGCGAGTTGCTGCGGGAACTCAATCTCGATGGCTTTCTGGCTCCGGACGACGCGCGCTTCACCGGAATCGCCAAGGTCCTCGACTTCGTCGCAGCGCGCGAACGACTGCCAACGTAAGCGATGGCCACTCTTCGCGACCTCAGTTATCGGGTCAAGGTTCCGCTGGCGTTGTCGGCAATGATTGTTGTCGTGTCGGCGATACTGGCAACGCTTCTTGGCGCACAGATCTACGCCGATGCGCGGCGCGACCTGCTCGCCAACGCTGAAAGCCTCGGACGCACCTTGGCGCGTGCATTGACGCCGGCCATGTTGCGCGACGATGTCTGGCAAGCCTACGAAACGATTGTCGCACCGCTTGCCGGCGAAACCGCGGAAGGCGGTGGAAGCCGGTCGATCACGGTGCTCGATACGGACGGCAAGATATACGCGTCGTCGGACCCGGCACGATTTCCGATGCTGGCGCCGGCCGCCCAAGCGCTGGGCGCGGCGGCTGACGAGTTGCGGCTGACCGGTGAGGAGAAGAATCCCCGCACCGTCGAGGACACCGTTGGCAAGGTCATTCTGGTCGCGGTCCCCATCGTCGCTGACGATGGGGCGCGCTTGGGCAGCGTCGTACTCAGTTACTCACAGGATGTGTTTCTGCCGCGTTTCTTCACGACCGTCGAGCGGGTCGTGATTTCGACGTTGGTTGCCCTCGCAGTGCTCATGCCCATTGGCTGGCTGTTCGGACGGCGGATGGCGGCGCCGCTGGTCGGCCTCGCCGGCGCGATGACGCGTGTCGGGGAAGCGCCCTCCACCGAGTTGGCCCGAGGGCTGTACCGCAGCGGCGACGAGATCGGGCAGCTCGGCACGCGCTTCGAGCACATGCTCGTCGAGTTGGAAGGAAAGCAGCGCCTGGAGCGCGAGATCGTAACGGCAGACCGTCTGGCCGCCATCGGGCGCCTCACCGCGGGCATCGCGCACGAGATCAACAATCCGCTCGCCGGCATGCTCACAGCAATCGATACGGCCCGAAAGCACGGCGACCCCGACCCCATCTCCGCCAACACGTTGTCCCTTATCGAGCGCGGGCTGCAGCAGATTCGCCAGTCAGTCAGCGCGCTACTGGTTGAAGCCCGTTTCGAGGCCCGCGCGCTAACGCCGCAGGATCTTGACGATGTGCGCACGCTGCTGGAGCCGGAAACGGCCACGCGCGAGCAGACCCTGCATTGGGAAAGCCGGCTGGATCGCGCGGTGCCGTTACCGTCGACCCCGATTCGCCAGATACTGATCAACCTCATCCTCAACGCGATCCAGGCCGCAGGGCGCGGTGGGAATGTCACGTGCCGCATTGATGCCGATGCTACGCAGATGTCCCTCCAAGTACGCAACGACGGCAGCTCGATTCCCGCGGAGCTGATGGATCACTTGTTCGAACCGTTCTCCAGCGGGTCAGAGGGCGGCAGTGGGCTTGGGCTGTGGGTGACCTATCAGATCGTCGAGCAGCTGCGGGGCACTATTCGCGTGAAAAGCGGGCCACCGGAGACGGAGTTCGCGGTCGCATTGCCGCTGGGTGCAACCGCGTGATCGCGCGGCTTTGCCTCATCGAGGACGACCCCATCATGGGCGAATCGCTGCACCAGCGCCTATCGCTGGAAGGGTTCAACTGTGACTGGCACCGCACCGGGAGGGCCGCCCTGGAATCGATCGGTCGCGAGCCGTACGCGGCGGTCATCTCGGACGTGCGGCTGCCGGACCTTTCGGGCGAGGCGCTGTTTCGCGCGGCGCTTGAGCGCGACGAGCACGCGCCGCCGTTCGTGTTCGTTACCGCGTACGGTTCCATCGACCGCGCCGTCGAACTGATCAAACTCGGCGCCGCCGACTATGTCACCAAGCCCTTCGACGTTGAGCAGCTTGTCGCGAAGCTGCGGGTACTGGCGGGCGTTCCGGACGAGACCCCAATGCCTGCCGGACGTACAGAGCTGGGGACATCCGCCGCCGCACGGCGGGTAGAGGAGCTCTTGCCACGGATTTCCCAGCGCGCGGACACCGTTCTCATCACCGGAGAATCGGGCGTTGGCAAGGAGCGCGTCGCTCAGATATTGCATCGGCTTGGAGATGTGGACGGGGGCGCACCGTTCATTGCGGTGAACTGTGCTGCGGTAAGCGAGTCGCTGCTTGAAGCGGAACTATTTGGGCACGAACGCGGTGCCTTCACCGGGGCGATTCGGACACGACGGGGTGTTTTCGAGCAGGCCGAGGGCGGCACGCTTTTTCTGGACGAGATCGGCGAAATGACGCCGGGAATGCAGGCGAAACTTCTGCGCGCGATCCAGGAGCGGGAGATCGTACGGGTGGGTGGCGAAAAGCGCATACCCGTCCGCCTGCGATTGATCTGCGCGACCAACCGTGAGTTGCTAGCAACTTGTCGAGGAGGGGCGCTTCCGACGCGACTTGTACTATCGCATCAACGTCATTCACCTGCGTCTGCCGGCGCTACGCGAACGGCGCGACGATATTCTGTGGTTCGCGCGGGCGTTTCTCGCTGAACGGTGCCGTAGCCAACGCGACCGTGAAGCGACTTAGCGTGGCAGCCGAGTCTGCACTCCTCGCGCACGACTGGCCCGGCAACATTCGCGAATTGCGCCATGCCATTGATCGGGCGTGCATCCTTTCACAACGCCCCGTGATCGAGCCGGAAGATCTCTTCGAGACGCCGGCTGCGGAATCCGTTGCGGTGTCGGTCGAGGGCGATTCGACGCTGAGCGACTATCTGCAGCGGTGTGAGCGATACTTCATTTTGGAGACGTTGGAACGCCACGGCTGGCAGATCGGGGCGTCTGCGCGAGCGTTAGGGATAAGTCGGAAGAGTCTTTGGGAGCGCATGCGGCGTCTCGCAATCGCCGCAAGCGACGCGCGAGACAGTTAGGTTCGCAGACATTCGGATTGACCCAACAGGAGGCGCCGTACCGGATCCACGTCGTGGCTGGGCGGAGGGTACGGCGCTGTCGGCACTAAGGGGTTTGATCATTCGACAACGGTCGAAATATTACACCACAATGCGATGCTGGCTGTCGACCGCGGCGACAGCGAGCCTGCTGCGCGTGATTCTTTTCGACTGAATATCGTCTGTGCGTGCCAGCAGGACTATCCGGTCGCGACTGCGCGCGGCGGGCGCATGACATGCGTTTGCTTGCGCTGGCGCAAACCGACGTCTCGACGTATCCGCTACGATGCACCTCCGGTTCGGAGCCCGGGAAAGCTTGGTTGCCGCCAGCGGATTGGGATGCACGAAACGATGAAAGCATTCGCACTGATCGGCGGTTCCGTGCACGGCAGGAGCCGGTTCGTCGAGGACCTGATCGCGGCGCTCCATCTGGATGGGCATGCGATTTCGGTCATCAAGCACACGCCGGATGGTTTCGATCTGGACAGCCCGGGCAAGGCCTCGTACAACCGCCGGGAAGCGGGCTGCCGCGAGGTCATGCTCGTCGGCGACAGGCGTCTCGTCCTGATGCAGGAATACGGCCGCGACAGCGAGCCGCCGCTCGAGGCGCTGTTCGACCGCCTGTCCGACGTCGACATCGTCATGGTCGAGGGCTTCAAGTCGGCTCACCTGCCGGCGATCGAGGTGTGCGCGCCATCGACGGGGCGACCGATGCGCTGGCCGGACGATCCGAAGGTCTTTGCCGTCGTCTCCGACGAGCCGCTGAAGACGGCGCTGCCGGTATTCGCCGTGGCCGACGCCGCCGGTCAGGCCCGCTGTGTGGCCCTGCATCTCGGTCTGCGCGCCTGAGCGAAAGGCGCCGCGGCAGCGCCGGGGAATCGGCACTTCCAAAGGCAGTGCGCGGAATCGGTGCGACAGATGTCGCGCCATCCCTTGCGCCGGCCACCGGATTTGGGCAGATTCCGGCGGATGATGCTCGATCTGCTGTCGCGTGTGCGCCGGTGTGTCGCCCGGTCCGGTGCGATCGCGATTCCGGCGCTGTTGGCGCTGCTCTTGCCTGCAGCGAGCGCATCCGCAGCCGGTCCGCTGATCGCCGCCGCCGCGGATTTGCGTTTCGCCCTCGACGAAGTCGCCGCACAATTCGAGCGGAGTACCGGGCAGGCGGTGCGCATCGTCTACGGATCGTCGGGCAATTTCCGCCGCCAGATCGCCGAGGGCGCGCCGTTCGAACTGTTCCTGTCCGCCGACGAGGCGTACGTCCTCGCGCTGACGAAGGAAGGGCATACGGTCGACGACGGAGTGCTCTACGCGACCGGGCGTCTCGCCCTCGTCGTCCCGGAAGGCTCGGCGCTGCCCCTCGATGGTGAACTGCGCGACCTCGCGGCCGCCGTGAAGGACGGGCGTGTGCGCAAGTTTGCGCTGGCCAATCCCGAACACGCGCCGTACGGTCGAGCGGCAGCCGAGGTGCTGAAAGCGGTCGGCGCGTGGGACGTGTTGCAGGGCAAACTGGTGTTCGGCGAAAACGTCGCCCAGGCAGCCCAGTTCGCGGTGTCGGGCTCGGCGCAGGGGGGCATCGTCGCGCTCTCGCTGGCGCTCGCGCCGGGTGCACTGGGAACGGCGCGCTTCGCGCCGATCCCCGAGCGTCTGTACCGGCCGCTGCGGCAGCGCATGGCGCTGACCCGGCGGGCGGGCAGCGTCGCACGCGACTTCTATCGCTATTTGCAGCAGCCCGCCGCGCGCGCGGTGCTCGTGCGTTACGGTTTCGCCTTGCCGGGCGAGTGAAGCGATGGATACGACCGCGCTGCTGCTGTCGCTGAAGCTCGCGCTGTTTACCGTGGTGATTCTGGTTCCGGCGGGGATCGTCGTCGCGCGGTGGCTGGCGACACGCGACTTTGCCGCCAAGCCATTCGTCGAGGCGTTGTTCGCGTTGCCGCTCGTGCTGCCGCCGACGGTGCTCGGCTACTACCTGCTCGTGGCGCTCGGCGGCGGCTCGCCCGTGGGCCGCTGGTACGAAGCGGCGTTCGGCCATCCGCTGGTGTTCACGTTCGACGGCCTCCTCGTCGCCTCGATTGTCTTCAACCTGCCCTTCGCGATCCAGCCGCTGCAGCGCGCGTTCGAAGCCATCCCGGACGACATCCGCCATGCGGCCGCGTGCTGCGGGCTGTCGAGCGGACAGAGCCTGTGGCGGATCGAGCTGCCGCTGGCCTGGACCGGTCTCCTGTCGGCCGTCGCGCTGACGTTCGCGCACACGCTGGGCGAGTTCGGCGTCGTGCTGATGGTCGGCGGCAGCATCCCCGGGGAAACGAAGACGATCGCGCTCGCCATCTACGACCGCGTGCAGGGATTCGACATGGGCGCGGCCGGCTACATGTCGGCGGTCCTGCTCGTGCTGTCGGTCGTCGCCATCGGCGTGACGTTCCTCGCGTCGGCACGCCACCGCCGGCAGCAGCGCCATGCCGGGTGAAGCACTCTCGGTCGCGCTCGCGCAGCAGCGGCCGATTCCACTCGACGTCGCGCTCGACTGCGCGCGTGGCGAGCTGCTGGCGCTGGTCGGGCCCTCGGGCAGCGGAAAATCGACGATCCTGCGCACGATCGCGGGCATCTACACGCCGATCCGCGGGCGCATCGACGTCGGCGGCGAGACCTGGCTCGACACGACGGCGGGCATCCGGCGCCCGGCGCGCGACCGTAGCGTCGGCTTCGTGTTCCAGCACTACGCGCTGTTTCCGCACCTGACGGCACTCGACAACGTGCTGCAGGCGATGGGTCACCTCCCGGCGGACCAGCGGGAGGCGCGCGCCCGGCAGCTCCTCGAGCGGACGAACCTAGGCGGGCTCGAGGCACGGCGGCCGGGACAGCTTTCAGGCGGCCAGCAGCAGCGCGTAGCGGTCGCGCGGGCGCTGGCGCGCGATCCGAAGGTGCTGTTGCTCGACGAGCCGTTCTCGGCCGTCGACCAGGTGACCCGCGAGAAGCTGCACGAGGAGCTCGCCACGCTGCGGCGTGATCTCAACCTTCCGATCGTCCTCGTCACGCACGCGCTCGACGAGGCGTCGATGCTCGCCGACCGGATGTGCATTCTCCATCGCGGCACCACGCTGCAAACGGACCGTCCCGAGGCGGTGATGGCACGGCCGGCGAGCCCGCTGGTCGCGCGCCTCGTCGGCCTCAAGAACATCTTCGAGGCCGAGGTCGTCGGCCACGACGCGGTGCGCGGGGTCACCCGGATTCGCTGGTTCGACACGGTGCTCGAGGCGGCGCATGCGCCGCAGTTCGCCGTCGGCGCGCGCGTCGCATGGAGCGTTCCGCCCTCGCACATCCTGTTGCATCGGCGTGACCGGCCTTCGCGCGGCGAGCGCGAGAACCCGGTTGCCGGCACGGTCGTCCGCTGCCTGCCGATGGGCGTGATGACGAACGTCGTGCTGCGCATCGGCGCCGCCGAACGCGGCGACCTCATCTTCTCCCTGCCGACGCACGTCGCGCTCCGGAATGGCGTGGTCGCCGGTGTGACCGCGAAGGTGTCGCTGCTCGCTGACGGCATTCACCTGATGCCGATCGCGGCCACCGCATCCTCCGCGGGACGCCGAGAATGACGGCGATCGGAGGGTCCGTTTCCGGGACCCGCTCAGCCGTCGGTCCGGGACATCGGCGCCGACCGGGCGTCGCGCCAGCGCCCCCACAGTTCCCGGACGACCCAGGGTATGCCGACGATGAGCAGCACGCCCCACACCATCGCGACGATGTCGGATGCAGGCCGCAGCGGCGGCAGCAGGTCGGGGTCGCGCAATTCGTCGGGGAACGGCCGCGGCGGCACCGGGACGATCTGCGCCTTCGCCGGATCCGAGGGCACCATCGCGTGGTACTCCCATGTGGTGACCGCCGGCGCCGCGCCCAACGCGCGGCTGGACGGAAACTGCGGGAAGCGTGCCCACGCGATGCCGATCATGTCGCGGGCCAGCATTCGTCCGAGCGCGCCGCTCTTCGAGGTGCGCGGCTGCGGTTCGCTTGCCATCGTCCACAGGCTGGCGAAGATCTGTTCGAACGCGGCAGCAGGCAGCATCCGCGACTGTTCGGCATTCAGGTAGTCAAAGGCGAGCCGGGCCTTCGCGATCGACCGGTCCTTGAGGGCGATCAGCGGAAAGGCGAGCGCGCCGAGCACGCGGCTGGTCGCACCGCGTGCGGGAACGTCCCAGCCCAGCGCCCGCAGCGTGTCCATGCTGATGCTCGTGCAATTCTGGTCCGCGTGGTAATAACTGAGCTGATGCCGGTAGAACTGGTTGTAGACGCGGCCCAGCGCCGACTGGACGAGTTCCGCGGCGCGGGACTCCGTCAGCACCGCAACCAGCAGGTACGACGGCCGATACCAGCCTTGTCCGGCATTGAGGTCGGCCAGATAGTTGTCGAGTGGCACCGGCGCCGCGATGATGCCCTTTTCGCTTTCGGCGTCGAGGGTGTAGAAATTGTTGACCAGCCAGTCGCCGATCGCGCCGTCGGCTTCCATGCGTCCGGTGACGATCGCGAAATGCCCGCCGTGCGCCTCGTCGTCGTCTCCTTGCGCGCCGTTGAGCATGAAGCCGAGCACGCTGCGCCCGGTCCAGTTCCCGTGGTCCCCCTCGCGTCGCCACAGCGTGTTCGCGGCGAAGGGGCTCGCCGCGCCCCCGCGCGGCTCCTCGCGGATGAGATGCCGCAATGCCTTGGCCGGTGAGCGTTTGTGCGGCAGCGTCCGCAACGGCGCATCGGGGCCCAGCCGGAAATCGTCGGGCCAGATCGTGCGGGCGACGAAACCGTCGGCGCCCGCCGTGCCGCGCACGGTGATCGTGCTTCGGCCGAAGAACGCCGTCGACGTCGCGTCGTAGTACGAACGATTGAGCGGGATTTTCGGCACAAGCCGTAGCGGCCAGGTGCCACCACCGTGGCCACCGCCGCCCCCGACGGCAAGCTCGGTCCCGCTTGCCGACAGTGTCGCCCGGTGCACGACGTGCGGGGCTGCGATCCACACCAACGGAGGAAAATCGGGCGGTGCCGCGGCCGGGCGAGCGGCGGCCCAGGCGCGGACATCGTCGAAGACGCGGACGCCGGACCTGAACCCGGCAACCGGATCGCCGGCCAACGGCAGCGCGATCGTCTCGTCCCGGAAGTACCACAGCGCCTGGCGGATCGCCGGTCCGGTCGCGTCCCGGCCGAGCGTGACCCGGAAGCGCTGCGCCGGGTAGATCCCCAGCAAACCGGTTGCGGTCGCGGTTGCGGGCGCGACGTCGGGAGCCGGGGTGATGTCGGTGTCGAGATTCATCGCACGCGCGGGCATCGCGCCGGGGCCGTGGCAATCGCCTGCGCGACCCGCAGGCAGCGAACGGTCGCCGGATTATGACAAAAAGCGGTCGCCGCGAAACCAGTGGTTGCGGCGAGGCGGAATGCGTCGCCGAATATCGGTGTGCCCTTCGGCGACGGGCAGTTTATGATCGCAGCGCACGCAACCTGCCCTCTGCACCACGCTAACATGCCTTCGTACCGCATCGTCGATCGGATGCAACACCCGCCGGGCGAGGATGCCCGCGCGCTTGCCGCCGGGCTGTCCCCGGCGCCCGCAACGATCGCCCCGAAGTATTTCTACGACCCGCTGGGTTGCGCGCTGTATGGCGCGATCTGCCAGCTCCCCGAGTACTACCTGCCACGGGCGGAAGAGGCGATATTCGCGGCCTACCGCGACGCGATCGCCGCCGGCGTGGGGACGGGCCGGCAGTTCGTCGATCTCGGCGCCGGCGATGGTGCGAAGGCGCAGCGCTGGTTGCCGGTGCTCGCGCCCACGCGCTACGTCGCGGTGGACATCGCGCGCGACGCCCTCGAGCGGACGCTGGCGCGAATGGCGCCCGAGTTCCCGGGCACCGAGATGATCGGGGTGGTCGCCGATTTCGAATCCGGTCTCGATCTCGCGGACGAACTCGACGCCACGCCGGCGACGTTCTTCTATCCGGGCTCGTCGATCGGCAACTTCGCACCGGACGCCGCCGGCGCCTTCCTCGCCGCCATCCACCGGCATTGCCGTGCGCCCGGCGCAGGGCTCCTGATCGGCGTCGACACGAAGAAGGCCAGGGCGCGGCTCGACGCGGCCTACGACGACGCCGTGGGCGTCACGGCGGCGTTCAATCGCAACGTCCTGCGCAATGTGAACCGGATTCTCGGCAGTGATTTCCGGCCGGAACAGTTCGCCCATGTCGCGTTCTACGACGTCGCGCATGGCCGCATCGAGATGCATCTCGAGGCGATCGCGGCGACGACCGTGCGCTGGCCCGGCGGCACGCGCAGCTTTGCGCGCGGCGAACGCATCCACACCGAGAGCTCGTACAAATACGCGCCTGCGGAGTTCACCGCGCTGCTGCAGGCCGCCGGCTTTCGCGGCGTGCAGGTCTGGCAGGATGAAGCGCGCGACTTCGCGGTGTTCTGGGCGAGCTGAACAGGCCCTAACTGCGCTGGCAGCGCGGGCAGAGGAAGAGGCCGCGCCCCCCGGCGTCGCTGCGCTGAATCGTCGTGCCGCAGCCGTAGCATGAGTGGCCGGCACGATCGTAGACGAGAAACCGGTAGTCCTCGAATGCGACGCCGGCGGCCGCAAGGCGCCGTGCACGCGCAAGCTCGTTGGTGACGCCGCGCGTCCGATAGCTCTGCCGGGGCAGGGCGTGGATCGCGGTGGCAAGTGTGGCCATCTCGGCCGCGTCGAGCTCAGCGGGGCGGCGCGCCGGGTGCAGCCGGGCGGCGTGGAGAATGTCGCTGCGCAGGTAGTTGCCCAATCCCGCGACGAATCGCTGGTCGAGCAGCAGCGCGCCAAGCGAACGCCTGGCAAATCGCGGATCGGTGAGCCGTGCGGCGATCACGCGTGGTGTGGTGGCGCGATCGAGCACGTCGGGCCCGAGCCGGGTGAGGAAGGGATGGCGCGCGAGACTGTCCGCGTCGAGCAGTGCGATCTCGGTGGCGCTGTAGAGCGTCGCGACGTGGCGCGCGGTGGCGAGCACGACGCGCACCGCGCGAGTGTCGCCGCCGTCGCCGTCCCGCTGCGGGCGCACGACCCACTCGCCGTAGAGCTGGTTGTGACTGTAGTGCGTGAGCCCGTTGTCGTAGGCGATCAGGAGCGCCTTGCCGCGGGTGGCAACGTCGGCCACGCGGGCGTCCGCAAGACGCCTCGCGGCACGCGCGAGGCCGGGCACGCGATACTCGACGCGCACCAGCGATCGGCCGGTAAGGACGCGACCGAGTGCGTCCGCCGCGCGACGAATCTCCGGTCCTTCGGGCATCGTCAACCGTGGCGCGACGCGGGGGCGGCGTCAGAGGGCATCGCGCGCGAGCCGCAGCCCCGAGAACTGCCAGCGCGCTTCGGGCGGGAAGAAATTGCGGTACGTGGCACGCATGTGCGACCGGGGCGTCGCGCACGAACCACCGCGCAGCACGTACTGGTTGCACATGAATTTGCCGTTGTACTCGCCGACGGCGCCGGGCGCGGCGCGAAAGCCCGGATAGGGCGCGTACGCGCTCGCCGTCCATTCCCACACGTCGCCGAAAAACTGTGCCGGATTGTCGCCGTCGAACGGATGCACAGGCGGCAGAGGTTGCAGCGCGCCGGTTTCCTGGAAGTTGCCGTCGATCGGCAGGCCGGTCGCGGCGACCTCCCATTCGAATTCGGTGGGCAGCCGCGCGCCGGCCCATCGGGCATAGGCATCGGCTTCGAAAAGGCTCGCATGAACCATCGGGGCCTGCGGGTCGATGGCGACCCGGCCGCGCAGCGTGAACGTCGTCCACCGGCCGTCCTGCTGGCGCCAATGGCAGGGGATGTCCCAGGCTTTGGCCATCCGCGTTTCCCAGCCCAGCGCCAGCCACAGTTCCGGGCGACGGTAGCCGCCATCCTCGACGAAGGTGAGGAATTCCCCTTGGGTCACCGGGTGCGACGCGATCTCGAACGGCGCCACGAAAGCGCGGTGGCGCGGGGTCTCGTTGTCGAAGGCGAAGCCGGTGCCGGCGTGGCCGATGTCGACGAGACCCCCCGCGTACGGCCGCCAGCGTCGCGGTGCGACGACCGAAGGTCGCGGCAGCTCCGGCGGTCGATACGCGGGTGCCTGCGGATTGCATGACAGAAGGTGCAGCACGTCGGTCAGGATCAGCTCCTGATGCTGCTGTTCGTGCTGGATGCCGAGTTCGACCAGCCCATCGAGTTCGGCGTCGGCGCCCGTGCGCTCCAGCAGCGGCACCATCGCCCGTTCGACATGCGCGCGGTAGGCAAGGATGTCGTCCAGTGACGGCCGCGTCAGCAGCCCACGCTCGGGCCGCGGGTGCCGCTCGCCGACACCGTGGTAATACGAGTTGAACAGCACGCGGAAATGCGGATCGAACGCCGCGTAATCGGCGACGAACCGCTCGAGCACGAAGGTCTCGAAGAACCAGCTCGTGTGCGCGAGGTGCCACTTGACCGGACTCGAATCGGGCATCGACTGGACCGCACAGTCCTCCGCGGAGAGCGGCGCCGCAAGCGCACGCGTCGTTGCCCGCACCTCGGCGAAGCGGGGGCCGAGCGTGCCCGGTGCGCCAGCGCGGAACGCGCCTTCCACGCCAATCGCCATCAGCGTACCGTCACGCGGGGCGGACCGGCGACGATTCCGCCGACGACCGCCGCGCGCGCGAAGCCCTCGTCGCGAAACACCGCGAGTACGTCGCCGACGGCATCCGGAGCGCAGGCAACAAGGAGCCCGCCCGAGGTCTGCGGATCGGTCAGCAACCCGCGCTCGAGGTCGCCCAGCCCGGTACCGAGCGCGACGTCCTGTCCGTAGCCCGCCCAGTTGCGTCCCGAGGCGCCGGTCACCAGGCCCTCGCGCGCGAGTTCGGCGACCCCCGGATGCAGCGGCACCTGCGCGAAGTCGATCGTCGCGCCCGCGCCGCTGCCGCGGCAGATTTCGAGCAGGTGTCCCAGCAGGCCGAAGCCCGTCACGTCGGTCAGCGCGTGAACGCCGGGCATCGTGCCGAGACGGATCCCCGGCGTGTTGAGCTGCGTGGTGCTGGCGAGCATCGCCGCGTAGCCCTCCGGCGCGAGCCGGCCTTTCTTGAGCGCGGCGCTGTAGATGCCCACACCGAGCGGCTTGCCCAGCACCAGCACGTCGCCGGGTTGCGCGCCCGCGTTGCGCTTGAGGTGGCGCGGATCGACGAGGCCGATCGCGACCAGGCCGTAGATCGGTTCCACCGAATCGATCGTGTGGCCGCCGGCGATCGGAATGCCGGCCCTGGCGCAGACCGCTTCGCCGCCTTCGAGGATGCGCCGGATCGTGTCGACGGGGAGCTTGTCGACGGGCATCCCGACCAGCGCCAGCGCGAACAGCGGTGTGCCGCCCATCGCGTAGACGTCGGAGATCGCATTGGTCGCCGCGATCGCGCCGAAATCGTACGGATCGTCGACGATGGGCATGAAGAAGTCGGTGGTCGCGACGATCGCCTGCGTGTCGTTGATCCGATAGACGGCGGCGTCGTCGGCAGTCTCGATGCCGACGAGGAGTTCCTTGGGCAGAATCGACGGGCCCGACTTGGCGATGATTTCGTGCAGGACCGCGGGCGCGATCTTGCAGCCGCAGCCTCCGCCGTGGCTGAACTGCGTCAGGCGAAGCGGTGAGCGGTCGGGCGCATTCATGAAGGAATCCTCGCAGACGGGGGCGGCGACAAGGCGGTCATTCTACCGGCGCGGGCGGCGGCTGCCGCGAGGGCGTGCGCGACGGCGCTGCGCAGCGCCGCCCGCTCGGCATCGGGTGCGAACAGCGGCGCGCGCGCCGCGCAGGCGGCCGCCAGCGATGTGTAGAGCGACGGGTCATCGAGCGTGCGCGTGAGCAGCCGCGCCAGCGCGTCTGCATCGCCGGCCGGAAAGTATCCGCGATAGTCGGCGCCGAGCATGCCGACATTACCGGGAATCCGGCTTGCGATGACGGGCGTTCCCCCCGTCACCGCCTCGACGACGACATTGGCCCCGCCTTCCATCCGCGACGGGCACAGCAGCAGATGCGCCCGTTTGATCGCCTGGCGCGTCCACGCATGCGGACGCGGCCCGAGCCAGTGCACGCGCGGATCGGCGGCGGCGAGTTCGCGGGCGACGGCGCCGAGCGCCGGGTCGAGCGGGGCGCCAATGATCGTCAGCGTGATCGGCGCATCGAGCGGCAACCGGCGCCAGGCTGCGAAGGCCGTCGCCGGATCCTTTTCGGGACGCAGGTGGGCGACGAGCACGCAGTGGAGGGAGCCGCCGCGCTTCCTCGGCCAGGGCGCCAGCGTTCGTGCGGACTGGAACACGACGTCGGCCTTGGCGCGCGCGGACGCTGGCAGCGCCTCGCGCGCCGCTTCCTGCAACACGACCAGGCGATCGGCGTCGGCCAGCGACGCGCAGGCCGCAAGATCGCCGGCGGGCACGTCGCGGTAGAGATCGGTGCCCGTCAGGGCGACGACGAGTGCCCGGTCGGGACGCTCGGCCCGCCACGCAGCAATCGCCGGGCGAGCGCGCCGGGCGTGGAGCGCCACGAGCGCCGCGGCGTCGTCGCGCCGGCCGCCGGTCACCGGATCGGCAACGCCTTGTAGAATGACGCGCCACGCGGGGGCGAGCAGCCGTGCCCAGCGCGCGGCGGTGCGCCAGTTGCCGTTGTTGGCCGCGGCCAGGTACGGAGTGACGAGGACGAGCGTGGGAGCGCCGGGACGAGGCATCGCGGGAACGGGACCGACGAGCGCGGTCGCGGCGAAGACTTCGCCACGATCCGCGGCGGCCCTCGCGGCGGCATTGCGCGATGCGCGCGAGTATACGCTCGCGGCGTACGCGCACCTCACGGGCGACGCGCGCCGGTTCCCGCGGCTGCCGATCGTCAACGACGCGGCATGGGAACTGGGCCACATCGCCTGGTTCCAGGAGTTCTGGTGCCGTCGCTACGCCCCCGACGACCCCGAAGGTGCGCGCACGCCGTCGCGCATCGCGAGCGCCGACCTCTGGTGGAACTCGAGCCGCGTGCCGCACGCCGTCCGCTGGGACCTGCCGCTGCCTGACCGGCGCGCGCTCGAAGCCTATCTGGCCGCGACGCTCGCCGACACGCTCGACGCATTGGCCGGTGCCGCGGCGGACGAGCGCTACTTCTTCGAGCTCGCGCTGCTGCACGAGGACATGCACGGCGAAGCGCTGCTGATGACGCTGCAGACGCTCGCGCTACCGGCGCCGCCGCATCTCGTGCATGCGAGCCGCGCTCCGGCGGCAGCGGCGATCGACGGCGATGTCGCACTGGCGGGCGGGCGCCTCCTGATGGGAAGCGCGTCTACCGACGAGGCGCGGCGCTTCGTCTGGGACAACGAACGGTGCGCGCACGAAGTCACCCTGCGGCCGTTCGCGATCGCGCGCCGCTGCGTCACGAATGCCGAGTTCGCGGCGTTCGTCGACGAGGAGGGCTATCGGCGCCCCGAGTTCTGGTTGCCGGCGGGTAATGCATGGCGGTCGGCGGCAGGACGCCTGCATCCGGCGCACTGGCGGCGGGAGGCCGGGCAGCGTGAGTGGCTCGCGCGCCGGTTCGATCGCTGGCAGCCGCTTGCCGCCGAGGCGCCGGTGCAGCACGTGTCGTGGTTCGAAGCCGATGCGTGGTGCCGCTGGGCAGGTCGTCGTTTGCCCACAGAGGCGGAATGGGAATACGCGGCTGCGCAGTCCGGCGGCGAGAACGGACCGGCACCGAGTGCCGCCGGCCGCGCCAATCTCGACGCCGTGCATGGGGCGCCCGTCGCCGCCGGCGCGTACGCCGGGGCGAATCCCGACGATCTCGTGCAGCTGCTGGGCAACGTCTGGGAATGGACGGCGTCGCCGTTCGTACCCTATCCGGGCTTCGTCGCCGGCCCGTACGCGGACTACTCGGCACCGTGGTTCGGCGACCACCAGGTGCTGCGCGGCGGATCGTGGGCGACGCGCGCGCGCCTCGTCCATCACCGCTTCCGCAATTTCTATCGGCCCGAGCGCAGCGACCCGTTCGTCGGTTTTCGCACGTGTGCAATCGACGTCTGACGCGCCGAGGGCGGGGTGCGACCGAATATCGCGGGAACCCTGACGCAGATCAAACCCGGCGGCGGCGCAAAACCGGCGTGCTCATGTAGCATCGACGCACGGTGAAAACGGTCAGCATGTGGTGCGCAACGAGACGATGACGCATCGCGAACCGGCGACCGCGCACCGAGTCGAGGAGCTGGTTTGAACGCGAAGGACGGCCCCCGTGCCGACTGCCATTGTCCGTGCGTCCGCAATGAAGGAGCACGCCGGACATCCGTGCCTCGCCCCGGATCAACGTTGATTTCCGCCCGCGGCAGCGGCGCGCGCCGGATCGGGCGCGCCCGTTGCGGGTCCCTGCCGATGGCTTGGCGGACGACCTCAGGGTCGCGCCTGTGCCTGAGTGAACCCCCACCCGAGGACGCATGACATGTCCCGCTACGAGATCGTGGCGCGTGAAGATTTTTCCGACGTCACGTACCTGCTGGAAATCCGCCATCCGTTGCTCGCGAAGGCGGCGAAGCCCGGCCAGTTCGTCATCGTGATGGCCACCGAGCACGGTGAGCGCATTCCGCTGACCATTGCCGATTTCGACCGTGACCGGGGCACGATCACGCTCGTGATCCAGGCGGTCGGCAAGACGACCCGGGAAATGCAGGAAACCTGCAAGGTCGGGACGGCACTGTATGCGGTTGTCGGACCGATGGGCGTGCCGAGCCCGCTCGGCCACGCGAAGAAGGTGCTCGTCGTCGGCGGCGGCCTCGGCGTCGCCCCGACCTACCCGCAGGCCCGGGCGTTCCAGGAGGCGGGTGCCTATGTGATCGGCGTCATCGGCTTCCGCAACAAGGACCTCATCTTCTGGGACGACAAGTTCCGCGCCTGCTGCGACGAGGTGATCGTGTGCACCGATGACGGCTCGGCGGGCCTCAAGGGCACCGTCGCCGAGGGCATCAAGACCGCGATCGCCCGCCACCCCGACATCGACGAATGCGTCGCGATCGGCCCGCCGATCATGATGAAGGGCTGCGCGGAGGCGACCCGCCCGTACAACATCAAGACGATGGTGAGCCTCAACCCGTTGATGGTCGACGGCACCGGGATGTGCGGCGGCTGCCGCGTGAAGATCGGTGACGAGATCAAGTTCGCCTGCGTCGACGGTCCCGACTTCGACGGCCACAAGGTCGACTTCGACGACCTGATGGCGCGGCTGAAACGCTTCACCGCGGAAGAGCGGATGGCGCTCGAGCACTGGAACGACACGTGCCGCCTGATGAAGCAGGCCGACGCGATGACGCCCGCCTCCAATACCGACCAGGAGCTGTTCTAGGCCATGGCAGCGAAGAAGAAGACGATCCGGACCATTCCGCAGGAGCGCACGCCGGTCCTCGAGCAGGACCCGAAGGAGCGGGCGCGCAATTTCACCGAGGTGTCCTGCGGCTATCGCGTCGAGGAAGCGCTGCGCGAGGCGGACCGCTGCCTGCAGTGCGCCGACGAGCCCTGCGTGCGCGGCTGCCCGGTCGGCATCGACATCCCCGGCTTCATCCAGAAGATCGTCGAGAAGCACTACCACGGCGCCTACGACATCATCACCGACACCAATCTTCTGCCCTCGATCTGCGGCCGCGTCTGCCCGCAGGAGAACCAGTGCGAGGGCGTGTGCACGGTCGGCGACACGCTCGAGCCGGTGGCGATCGGTCGCCTGGAGCGCTTTGTCGGCGACATGGCGATCAAGGAAGGCTGGGCGAACATTCCGTACATCGAGCGTTCCGGCTATCGCGTCGGCATCGTCGGCGCCGGTCCCGGCCGGGATGGCGTGCGCGGCGGACATGGCGAAGGCCGGCTGCGAAGTGATCGTCTACGAGGCGTTCCATCAGCCCGGCGGCGTGCTGAAGTACGGCATTCCGGACTTCCGGCTGCCCAACGAGGTGATCGACGCCGAGATCGACAAGCTGAAGCGGCTGGGCATCACCTTCGAATGCAACACGCTGGTGGGACGGCTGTTCACGATCGAGCAGATGGTCACCGAACTGGGCTTCGACGCGGTGTTCATCGGCACCGGCGCCGGCTACCCGAGCTTCATGGGTATTCCGGGGGAGTCGCTCAACGGCGTGCTCTCCGCGAACGAGCTGCTCACGCGCTGCAACCTGATGCGCGCGCGCGACTATCCGAACTTCGACACGCCGCTGAAACCGGGCAAGCACGTGGCGGTGATCGGCGCCGGCAACACGGCGATGGACGCGCTGCGGGTGTCGCTGCGGCTGGGCGCCGAATCGGTCCACTGCATCTACCGCCGGTCCAAGAAGGAAGCCCCGGCGCGCGTGGAGGAGATCCATCACGCCGAGGAGGAGGGCGTCGACTTCAACTGGCTGTCGAGCCCGATCGAAATCCTGGGCGACGACAACAAGACCGTGCGTGGGCTGCGCTGCGTGAAGATGGAACTCGGCGAGCCGGACGACTCGGGCCGCCGCCGTCCGGTGCCGGTCCCGGGCAGCGAGTTCGAGTTCGAGACCGACATGGTCGTGTTCGCGATCGGCACCAATGCCAATCCGATCCTCGGCCAGACCTCGAAGCTCAAGCTCAACAAGCGCGGTTACATCGCCACCGACGAGAATCTCGCCACGTCGATCGCCGGCGTCTACGCGGGCGGCGACATCGTCACCGGCGCGGCGACCGTGATCGAGGCGATGGGCGCCGGGCGCAAGGCAGCGCGCGGCATGAAGGCCTACCTCGGCCTGCGCGACACCGAATCCGTGTACCAGACCGAACCGGCGGGGACGCGTTTCGGCATACCCGTCGAGGAGCACGGCTTCGCCCGCGTGCGCATCGCCTGACGGCCGCCGGCCGCCCCGCAACAAGCCCTACGAGGCACGACCATGAACGACGCCGCAGTACTCGACCGCCCCGCTGTGCCCGGACCGGGCAGCGCGCAAGCGCGCCCACGTGACGCTGACCGAGCACATCGTCGAGGTGATCAGCGATTCCGGCGAAGGCGCGCAGCGCTGCGGACAGTCGCTCGCCGCGATCGCCGCGCGCAGCGGCAACGGCATCTGGACGGTCGAGATCATTCCGGCCGAGATCCAGCCCCCCGCGCGCAGCGTGGCCGGCGCCAGCGGCATCCGGATCCGCATGGGCGGCCGGCGGGTGACCAACGGCGGCGACGAGACCGACCTCGTCGTCGCGTTCAACGAACAGGTGCTGCTCGGCCGCGTCCGTGCCGGCGAGCTCAAGCCCGGTGCGACGATCCTGCTCGAGAGCATGTGGCGCGAGCACAAGGACCCGAAGATCGTCGCCTCCTACGTCGAGACGGTGAAGTCGCTCAACGAGTCCGGCTACCGGCTCTACGAGATCCCGCTCGAACGTGAGTGCCGCGCGATGATGTCCGATGCGCGACGCGGCAAGAACATGTTCGTCCTCGGCATGCTGTGCAGCATCTACAGCCTCGATATGCAGCTCGCACGCGATCAGGTCGCGCGGATCTTCGGCAAGAAGGACGAGAAGGTCATCGCCACCAACGTGCGGCTGCTCGACGCCGGGTTCGCCTGGGGCGAAGCCAACCTCGACTTCAAGTACGCGATCCCGGCCGAGCGGACGAAGGTGCCGCAGATCGTGGTCAACGGCAACACCGCGATCGCGCTCGGCGTGCTGGCGTCCGGCATGGACATCTGCGCGATGTACCCGATCACGCCGGCGACCTCGGCATCGCACTATCTTTCCGACGTGTTCGAGCGCGTCGGCGGTCTCGTGCACCAGGCGGAGGACGAGATCGCCGCGTGCGCATTCGCGATCGGCGCTTCGTACGCGGGGCGCTGCGCGGTCACGATCACGTCGGGTCCTGGCTACTCGCTCAAGCAGGAAGGGATCGGGCTCGCGGTGATGGCCGAGGTCCCGCTGGTCGTGGTCAACGTCCAGCGCGGCGGGCCCAGCACCGGACAGCCTACCAAGGTCGAGCAGGGCGACCTGCTGACGGCGATCTACGGCAGCCACGGCGACGCGCCGAAGGTGGTACTGGCGGTCAGCGACATCGAGGACTGCTTCTATTCGATGATCACGGCACGCAAGATCGCCGAGACGTTCAACGTCGTCGTCGTGGTCTTGTCCGACGCGAGTCTCGCGACCGCACAGGCGCCGTTCCCGCGGCCGCAGTTCTCGGAAGACTGGCTGGCTCCCCCCATCGATCAGAGCCCGGTGCCCGAGGGCGCGAAGCCCTACGACTGGGACCCGGTCACCGGCATCGCGCACCGGTTCATACCGGGCCAGCCCAATGGGATGCACACGCTGACCGGCCTCGCGCACGATCGCGCGAGCAAGGTCGCGTACGACCCGGCGACCAACGAGGAGGGCCTGCGCGCGCGCAGCCTGAAGATCGCGGCGCTGCAGAAGACGCTCAAGACGCCGCCGGTGCACGGCGCTCCGGAAGGTGATCTGCTGGTCGTCGGCTGGGGCAGCAACAAGGGCGTGATCGAGGAGGCGGTCGACCGCGCCCGTGCCGAGGGACTCAAGGTGTCGTCGCTGCACCTGCGCTTCATCCAACCGATGCCCTCCGGCATCCGCGAGATCTTTCATCGCTTCGGCAAGGTCATGACCGTGGAAGGCAACTGGTCGGACCGGCGCGAGGACGAGCTGATCGATGAGGACAACCGTCGCTACTCGGCGCTGGCGATGATGCTGCGCGCGCGCTTCCTGGTCGACGTCGACTGCTGGAGCGAGGCGCGCGGTCAGCCGATCAAGCCGGGCGACGTCGTCAAAGCGATGCGTGCCAAACTCAACGAAGGACAGCACATAACCATGGCCACCCCCGTCACGCAGATGCATCATCAAGCTCCACGAGGAGCACCACAACCTCGAGGACTACCAGGGCGGCGTGCCACGCTGGTGCAGCGGCTGCGGCGACAACGCGATTCTCGCCGCCGTCCAGCGGCTGTGCCGGGACGAGGATCTCGCCCCCGAGCGCACGGTCTTCGTGTCGGGCATCGGCTGCTCGAGCCGTTTCCCGCACTACATGAAGACCTACGGTTTCCACGGCATCCACGGCCGCGCGTTTCCCATTGCCGAGGGCGTTAAGATGGCGCGTCCCGACCTGCACGTGTTCGTCAACACGGGCGACGGCGACTGCTGCAGCATCGGCGCGGCGCACTGGATTCACGCGATCCGCTACAACATGAACATGACGGTCATCCTTCACGACAACCACGTCTACGGGCTGACCAAGAAGCAGGCGTCGCCCACCTCGCCGGCTGGCTTCAAGAGCAACACGACGCCGCGCGGGGCGGTCCTCGAACCGTTGAATCCACTGACGGTGACGCTGGGCGTGCAGAACGCGTCGTTCGTCGCGCAGGGCGTGGACTGGATCCCGGACCTGCTCTACGACATCATCGCCAAGGCCTACAAGCATCGTGGCTTCTCGTTCATCCGCATCATCCAGCGCTGCCCCGAATTCCTGCCCAAGATGTTCGAGCCCTGGCTGCACGACCCGGGCAAGACGCTGCTGCTGACGCACGCGAACGGCCTGCAGCCCTCCGCCGAGACGAGCCGCATCTACAAGAATCAGCGCGAGCACGACCCGCTCGACATTCACCGGGCACGCGAGATCGCGTCGTCGGAGGATCCGATTCCGGTCGGAATCCTGTACCAGAATCCGGACGTGCCGTGCTACGAGGACCTGCGCAACGCGGGCCAGCCGCGTACTGCCGAGCGGACCCGGGCCGGCCTCAATGCCGAGTTCGACAAGGTCACGATCTGGCCCGAGGAAGCCGCCGCGCAGCAGCGCGTCGCGTAGGCGTTCCGATCCATCACTTTCAGAGCGACCCGCCATGGACATGGCCACAAAATTCCAGGACCAGGTGGTCTTTCACATGACCGGCAAGCGCGCCGGCGACGGCCTGGCCGCGATCGATGTGGGCGCGTTGCGCCCGGCACTGCTCGCCCGCTATCGTGATCTTTCGCGCCTGCGTTACGACTTCCCGCTGGTGCTGCCCGACGCGAGCGACGGCACGGAGTACGTGCACTCGCTGTCCGCGGTGGTCGGCCGCCTGCTGGCCGAGCTCGCACCGCGCGGTCTGGAGGGCGAACGGCTGCGCAAGCACGTCCTGCGGCTCGAGCGCGAGGTGCGCGGCATGCTGGCCGCAGGGGAGACCGGATCGTTGTCCGCGCTTTGGGCGACGGCGGCCGAGCGGCTCAGCGCGGAAGCGGACCAGACGGTCGGCAAGGTACTGGCGCAGGCGGGCGAATCGCTGACCGTCGACGGCGAAGTCGTCGGGTGCGATCCGCAGCTGCCCGCGCGTTATCTGGTGCGGGCGTGGCGCCACACGCAGGCGCAGAAGGCGAAGCAGTTCCGGGCGCTCACCGATCAGCTCGTGCGCATGCTGTCCGACATCCGGCGCGCGGCCTTTGCGCGCTCCGCGGCAGGCCAGCAGCCCGATGCGCTGCGCGCGTCGATCGGCGGCGCGCATGCTGACGCTTTCGACTTCGACGTGATGTCGAAGCTCGTGGTCCGCGGCGCGCCCAAGGACGAGCTGCCCGCCGCGCGTCGTGGACGCATCGAGTGGGCGCTGGCGGTGCTCTGTGCGCAGCCGTTCTACGCCGATCCGACGGGCACCGTCGCGGACGACGCGGCCTACGACTTCGCCTTCGACAATTGCGCGGCCGCCGCGGAAGCGTACCGGGCGCGCCTCCCGCGCCTGGTCGAGGTCGTGAAGGCGATCGCGATCGCCGAGCTGGAGTCGTCCGGCGCCTACGTCGAGGCCGACCACGACGCGTTCTTCGAACGCTACGACGAGAACGCGTTGACGGCCGACGATCTCGCGCTGTTCCCGGACTACCTGGTCTGCATCCCCGCCGATCGCAACGATGCGCCGGAAAACGCCGGCCTGATCGAGATGCTTTCCGCCGGCCTCCCCGTGAAGGTGCTGGTGCAGCAGACCGATCTGCTCGAAGAGTCGTCGATCGGCACCGGGCACTTCGCTTTCGGCGTGCGCAGCGCGCGGCTCGCGACCACGGCGATGGGCCTGGGCGGGATGTTCGTGCTGCAGGCGACCAGTGCCGACTTCTACGCGATGCGCGAACGCGTGCGGCGCGGGCTGTCGTGCCGCGGTCCGGCGCTTGTTCAGCGTGTTCGCGGGCTCGCCCGCGGCGGCCGGCGATCTGCCGCCCTACCTCACCGCAGCGGCGGCGAGGGAGTCGCGCGCGTTCCCGGCCTTCAGCTACGACGCCACGGCCGGCGCCAACTGGGCCGCGCGGTTCTCGCTGGAGAACAATCGCAATCCCGACGCCGACTGGCCCACGGAGCCGTTCGAATACGCCGACGAGGCGCTGCAGCGCGTGACCGAAAATGTCGCGTTCACGTACGCCGATTTCGTGCTGTGCGACCGGCGCTATGCGTCGCACTTCGCCGTCGTTCCGCGCGAGCGCTGGAACGCCGGCATGGTCCCGGTCGCCGAGTGGCTCGCGCTGCCGGAGCGCAGTGCGACCGACCGCATTCCGTACCTGTGGGCCGTGGATGCGAACGACCGTCTGCATCGGGTCATCGTCGACACCCGTCTGATGCAGGCCACGCGCCGCTGCGTGCTGTTGTGGCACCGGCTGCAGGAACACGGCGGCATCCACGATTCCCACGCCGAGCTGCTGCTGGCGCGCGAGCGGGCGGTCTGGGAAGCGGAAAAGCAGCAGGCGCAGGAAGCGCTGCAGAAGGCGACCGCCGCCGCAGGCGCCGCGGCCCCCGCCGCCGAGGCGAAGCCGGCCGATGCGGTCGCGGCGGCGACCCCTGCGGCCGCCGCCACCGAGCCGGTGGCCGCGAAGCCACCATCCGACGAGGCCTGGATCGAGACCGCGCGCTGCCCGAGCTGCAACGAGTGCCAGAACATCAACGACAAGATGTTCGCGTACAACGAAAACAAGCAGGCCTACATCAAGGACATCGATGCCGGTACCTACCGGCAACTCGTGGAAGCCGCCGAGGCGTGCCAGGTGGCGATCATCCACCCGGGGAAACCGCGCAACCCGAACGAGCCGGGGCTCGACGAGCTGATGAAACGCGCCGAGGCATTCCTGTAGGCGACAGTCTGCGCCGGGCCGAGCGCGCCCCTGGCGTGAACGGGCCCTGACGCGACGGCGCGCGTTCACGTCGCGCGCGTTCGCATGCCGCCGCGATGCGCGGCTGATACGAACGATTGCACTGCGCCGCATCCGCGGCGCAGTTGTCACGCACCACCATATCCCTCCATGTAACGCGGGATTGTGTCCACCCGCGACGTGCCTTTTCTCGGCACGCCGGCAAGCGTAGGATCGCAGGCACCCCGCAGAACGGCCTGACCGTGCCACGCGCGTCGCACGCGCGAGAGGACTCGAACAACGACACGGACCGGGCGGCCAACTGGAGGAGTCTGTTTGAAGCCGACGGACATTGCGCAGCCCGACTATTTCCACAAGGTCGTCGATTGTCAGTGGGCCTGCCCGGCCCACACTCCGGTTCCCGAGTACATCCGGCTGATCGCGGCCGGGCGCTATGGCGATGCATACCTCGTCAACTGGACGTCCAACGTGTTTCCCGGGATTCTCGGTCGCACCTGCGACCGGCCCTGCGAACCGGCATGCCGCCGCGGCCGGGTCGAGGAGGGCGGCGATCGGAAGGCGAAGCCCGAGCCGGTGGCCATCTGCCGGCTGAAGCGGGTGGCGGCCGACTACAAGGACGACATCCGCGACCGGCTTCCGCGGCCGGCGACTGCGAAGAACGGCAAGCGCATCGCGCTGGTGGGCGCCGGCCCGGCGTCGCTGACCGTCGCGCGCGATCTCGCGCCGCTCGGCTACGAGCTCGTCGTGTTCGACGGCGACCGCAAGGCAGGCGGGATGATGCGCACGCAGATCCCGCGGTTCCGGCTTCCCGAGAGCGTCATCGACGAGGAGGTCGGCTATGTCCTCGACCTCGGCGTCGAGTTCCGCGCGGGCAAGCGCATCGACAGTCTGAAGGCGCTGCTCGAGGAACGATGGGATGCCGTATTCGTCGGCAGCGGCGCGCCGCGCGGGCGCGACATCGACGTGCCGGGCCGTACCGAGGCCGCCGCGAACATCCACATCGGCATCGACTGGCTGTCCAGCGTTTCCTTCGGCCACACCACGCGGATCGGCAAGCGCGTCGTCGTGCTCGGCGGGGGGAACACCGCGATGGACTGCTGCCGCAGCGCGCGTCGGCTCGGCGGCGAGGACGTGCAGGTCGTCGTCCGCTCCGGTTACGACGAGATGAAGGCATCGCCGTGGGAGAAGGAAGACGCGGCGCACGAGGGCATTCCGATCCACAACTACCTCGTGCCGAAGGCCATCACCCACGCGGGCGGCAAGCTCACCGGCGTCACGTTCGAGAAAGTCGCGCCGCGGTACGACGAAAAGGGGCGGCGCGAGCTGATTCCCACCGGCGAGGCGGACGTGCATGTTCCCTGCGACGACGTGCTGGTCGCGATCGGCCAGGAGAACGCGTTTCCGTGGATCGAGCGTGATCTCGGCATCGAGTTCGACCAGTGGGGCCTGCCCGTCGTCGACAAGGTGACGATGGCCTCGACCCGTCACGACGTGTACTTCGGCGGCGACGCGGCGTTCGGGCCGAAGAACATCATCTGGGCCGTCGCTCACGGCCACGACGCCGCGATCTCGATCGATCTCCACTGCAGAGGCCAGGACGTCAAGCAGCGCCCGCCACCGATGACCACGCTCGCGTCGCAGAAGATGGGCATCCACGAGTGGAGCTACGACAACGCGATCCATCCCGACCGTCGTTTCCGCGTGCCGCTCAAGGACACCACGCTCGCGCTCAAGAACATCAAGATCGAGGTCGAGCTGGGGTACGACCCGAAGCTCGCGTTCGCCGAGGCGCAGCGCTGCCTCAACTGCGACGTGCAGACGGTCTTCGCCGACCGCCTGTGCATCGAGTGCGACGCGTGCGTGGACATCTGCCCGATGGACTGCATCACGTTCACGGCGAACGCCGAGGAGCCGGAGTTGCGCAGGCAGCTGCGCGTGCCCGCGGACAACCTCGACCAGAGCCTCTACGTGTCGGGCGCACTCAAGACCGGGCGCGTGATGGCCAAGGACGAGGACGTGTGCCTGCACTGCGGTCTGTGCGCCGAGCGCTGTCCGACCGGCGCCTGGGACATGCAGAAGTTCCTGCTCGACATGACGCACGCCGACGATCGCTGCCGTGTCCACCACGCACCGGCGGCTCCAGCCTTGGCGGCGGCGCCCGCGGGCGTGGCCGGGGAGTGACCGCCATGGCCGGGACCACCGCGACTCCGAACGTCGTCGTCAACGATTTCGTCGTCAAGTTCGCCAACGTCAACGGCTCCGGGTCAGCGTCGGCGAACGGCCTGTTCGCGAAGGCGATCCTGCGCATGGGCGTGCCGGTGTCGGCGCGCAACATCTTTCCGTCGAACATCCAGGGGCTGCCGACGTGGTACGAGGTCCGCGTCTCCGCGGCGGGCTGGCGCGGCCGCCGCGGTGGCGTCGACTTCATGGTCGCGATGAACCCGCAGACCTGGGACAAGGACGTCGCCGAGATCGACGTCGGCGGCTATCTGTTCTACGACTCGAGCAAGCCGATGCCGCACGGCCGGTTCCGCGACGACGTGACGGTGCTTGCCGTGCCGCTCACCGCGATCTGCAACGCCGAGTACACCGACGCCCGCCAGCGCCAGCTGTTCAAGAACATCATCTACTTGGGCGCGCTCGCGGCGCTGCTCGACATCGACGATGCAGAGATCGAGAAGCTCTTCGCCGAGCAGTACAAGGGCAAGGAGGCGCTCCTCGCATCGAACCGCAAGGCGCTGCACCTGGGACGCGACTACGCTCGCGCCCATTTCGCGTGCCCGCTGCCGCTGCGCGTGCAGCGCTCGACCGCCGTCGGCGAGCGCATCTTCATCGACGGCAACAGCGCTGCGGCGCTCGGCTGCATCTACGGCGGCGCGACCGTCTGCGGCTGGTACCCGATCACGCCGTCGTCCTCGCTCGCGGAGGCGTTCGGCAAGTATGCGGGCAAGTATCGCGTCGATCCGGTCACCGGCAGGCACCGGTTCGCGAGCGTGCAGGCCGAGGACGAGCTGGCATCGATCGGCATGGTGATCGGCGCGGCATGGAACGGCGCGCGGGCCTTCACGGCGACGTCCGGGCCGGGCATCTCGCTGATGCAGGAGTTCCTCGGCCTCGCGTACTTCGCCGAGATTCCCGCGGTGGTGTTCGACATCCAGCGCGGCAGCCCGTCCACCGGCATGCCGACGCGCACCCAGCAGGCGGACCTCCTGGCCTGCGCCTACGCGTCGCACGGGGACACCAAGCACGTGCTGCTGTTCCCCGAGGACCCGAAGGAGTGCTTCGAGATGGCGGCCGACGCGTTCGACCTCGCCGACCGGCTGCAAACGCCGGTATTCGTGCTCTCGGATCTCGACATCGGCATGCAGGACTGGCTGGTCGAGCCGTTCGTCTGGGACGACACGCGCAGGCTCGACCGCGGCAAGGTCATGACGCGCGAGGCGCTGGAGGCCGGCCGCGAATTCGGCCGCTACCTCGACGTCGACGGCGACGGCATCCCGTTCCGGACCTATCCCGGCACCCATCCGACGAAGGGCTCGTACTTCACGCGCGGCTCGACCAAGGACCGTTACGCCCGGTACACCGAGGAAGGGCCCGCCTACGTCGACAACATGCAGCGCCTGCTGCGCAAGTTCGAGACGGCGAAAGCGTTCGTGCCCGGACCCGTGATCGAAAGCGCGGCCAAGCCCACGCGCGCCGGCGTGATCTGGTTCGGGTCGAGCGGCGCGGCGATGGCCGAGTCGCTGGCCGCGCTCGCGGCCGACGGCATCCATCTCGATCGGATGCGCATCCGGGCCTTTCCGTTCAGCGACCGGGCGGGTGAATTCATCGCCGCGCACGACCATGTCTTCGTCGTCGAGCAGAACCGCGACGCGCAGCTCAAGATGATGCTGGTCAACGAATGCGGCATCGACCCGAATCGGCTGATCTCGGTGCTCCACTACGACGGCACGCCGCTCACCGCGCGCTTCGTGATCCGGGAGATCGCCGAAAAGGCCGCGCTGTTCAATGTCAAGCCGTTGCGCAAGGTGGCGCCATGACCTATCTCGCCAAGCCGAAGCTCCGCCATCCGGACCTTCCGAAAAACCGTCTCGGTTTCACCCGCCGCGACTACGAAGGCGCGATCTCGACGCTGTGCGCGGGTTGCGGCCACGACTCGATATCCGCCGCGATCATCCAGGCGTTTTTCGAGCTGGATGTCGAGCCGCACCGGGTCGCCAAGCTGTCCGGCATCGGCTGCTCGTCGAAGACGCCGACGTACTTTCTCGGCAATTCGCACGGCTTCAACAGCGTGCACGGGCGGATGCCGTCGGTGCTCACCGGCGCCAACCTCGCCAACCGCGACCTGATCTACCTCGGTGTGTCCGGCGACGGCGACTCCGCGTCGATCGGCTTCGGCCAGTTCGCGCATTCGATCCGCCGCAGCGTCAACATGGTCTACATCGTCGAGAACAACGGCGTGTACGGGCTCACCAAGGGACAGTTCTCGGCCACCGCCGACAAGGGCTCGAAGTCCAAGCGCGGCGCGGTGAACAACGACGAGCCGATCGACATGGTGATGCTGGCGCTCCAGCTCGGGGCCACGTACGTGGCGCGCAGCTTCTCCGGCGACAAGGCGCAGCTCGTGCCGCTGATCAAGGGCGCGGTGCTGCACAAGGGTGCGGCGTTCATCGACATCCTGTCGCCGTGCGTCGCGTTCAACAACCATCCCGGCTCGACCAAGAGCTACGATTACGTGCGCGAGCACAATGAAGCCGTCAACTGGCTAGACGTGATGATCGAGCGGGCGCCGATCGGCGCCGAGTACGCGCCGGGCAGCGTGCGCGATGTGGTGCTGCACGACGGCGGGACGGTGCGGCTGCGCAAGCTGCACGAGGAGTTCGATCCGACCGACAGGATCGGCGCGATGAACTACCTGCAGGAACGCGCCGCCGCCGGCGAGATCGTCACGGGGCTCCTCTACGCGCATCCGCACGCGACCGACCTGCACGACGCGCAGCAGACCGTCGACACGCCGCTCAACGCGCTCGGCGACGCCGAGCTCGTGCCCGGCGCGGTCCGACTCGCTGCGTTCAACGCCTCGATGCGCTGACCGCTGCGGCGTCGGCGGTCGGATTTGTTCGGCCGAGGGCCTTCGGCCGCGATCCTGCGGCGCGTACATGGCGGTCGCGTGAACCGTCGCCGCGCGGCGACATGCGGAGCGTCATCACGACGCGTAGCGCAGGGGTAGAATCCCGCAATGCGCGTTTTCTGGACGATCCTCGCTGCGGCGGCCGGCCTCGTCGTCCTCGCGCTGGTCGGTGTGGCGATCGCCGTCTGGACCATCGACGTCAACACCTTCGTCGGCCCGATCCAGCAGCGCGTCAAGGACGAGACCGGCCGCGATCTCGCCATCAAGGGCGGCATCGATCTCAAGCTCTCGCTCGAGCCACGCCTCGTCATCGACGAGGTGAGCCTCGGCAACGCGCCGTGGGGCAAGGAGCGGCAGATGCTCTCGGCGAAGCGCGTCGAGGCGCAGGTTGCGCTGCTGCCGTTGCTCCAGCGACGGTTCGACATCGTCCGCTTCAAGCTGGTCGAGCCGACGATCGCGCTCGAAACCAATGCGGACGGGCGCGGGAACTGGGAATTCGGGGCACCGCCGCCGGGCGCCGCGACGCCGGCGCCGCCGACCGGTGCGCCTTCGCTGCAGACGCTCGGCATTGGCGACCTCGTGATCGAGCGCGGGACGATGACCTACCGCGACGGCGCGACCGGCAACGTCACGCGAATCGCGATCGACGAGCTCACCGTGCACGCGCGCGACCCCGCCTCGCCGGTCAGCGCGCGGTTCCGTGGCAAGGTCGACGACCTGGCCCTTGCGCTCGAAGGCAATTTCGGTCCGCTCGACCAGCTCGTCCAGCGGCGCTGGCCCTACCCGATCGCCGTGCGCGGCGAGGTCGACGGGCAGCAGGCCGCAGTGAGCACCAAGGTGCAGGTGGTCGAGAAGGGTCTGCAGCTCGGTGACCTCGATCTCGCCCTCGGGTCGACGAAAGCTGCCGGGCAGGTGACGGTCGAGACCGGCGGCGCACGGCCGAAGCTGCTCGCGAAGCTCGATGTGGCGACGCTCTCGCTTGCCGATCTTCCGCTGGCGACGGGTGCGCCCGCGGCGGCGGCGCCGGCAGCGAGCGCACCGCCGTCGCGCTACCTGTTCCCGGACACGCCGGTACCGCTGACTGCGTTGCGCTCGTTCGACGCCGACGGCGACATTGCGATCGGACGTCTCCTGCTGGCCGAAGGTCGTCACGTCGACAAGATCGTCGCGCGCTTCACGCTGGTGAACGGCCGGCTGGAAGCGCCTGCGCTCGAGGCCAGCGCGTTCGGCGGCTCGGCGAAGGCGCGACTGGTGCTCGATGCGTCGGCAGGGCATGAGCCGACGATCGCCGTGCACGGCAACGCGCAGAACGTCGACGTCGGGTCGTTGCTCGCCGCGTTCGGCGACGTTCGCGATGTCAAAGGCGGGAAGACCGCCATCACTTTCGACGTGTCCACGCACGGGAATTCGCCGCATCAATGGATGGCTGGTGCCACCGGCAACGTGACCGCGAGCGTCGGGCCGGCGTCGCTCAGCAACACGAAGCTCAATCTGGATTCGACGCTCGCGCGACTCGGCGACGCCGTGAACCCCTTCCGCAAGTCCGATCCGACGACCGAAGTCGAGTGCGTCGGGATCCGTCTGCCGCTGCGCGACGGCGTCGCGCGGCTGGACCGGAGCATCGCGCTGGAGACGCGCAAGATCGGCGTCATCGCCAGCGGGACACTCGATTTTCGCAACGAGACGCTGGACCTGTCGTTCAATCCGCGTGTGCGGCAGGGGATCGCGATCGAGATTCCGCAGATCGCGCAGCTCGTCCGGTTGAAGGGCACGTTCAAGTCGCCTGCGGTCACGGTCGATGCGGTGGCATCGGCAGCCACCGTCGCGCGACTCGGCGCCGCCATCGGCACTGGAGGATGGTCGCTCCTCGGCGAAGCGCTGCTGTCGCGCGCCGACGCCGCAAATACCGGGAACCTCTGCCAGGTTGCGCTCGGTGGTGCGCCGTCGGGCGAGGCCGCAACCTCGGCGCCGCCGGCGCAGTTTCCCGCTGGCAAGAGCGTCGACGAGATCGGCAAGGCGCTGGGGAAGCTTCTCGGCCGCTAGCCAGCGGCGGGGTCTCCGGCCACCGCCTCATGCGCCGTGTCGACGTTCGGACGCCGACGCAGTGGCCATTCCTTGACCAGCGCGTAGATCGCCGGGATCACGATCAACGTGAGGATCGTCGACGAAATCATTCCGCCGACCATCGGCGCCGCGATCCGGCTCATGACCTCGGAGCCGGTGCCCGTCCCCCACATGATCGGCAGCAGCCCGGCCATGATGGCGACGACGGTCATCATCTTCGGGCGCACGCGCTCGACCGCGCCCTCCATCACCGCGGCGTAGAGGTCGGTGGCGCTTGCTGCCTTGCCCTCCGCGCCGCGCTCGGCACGAACCTTCTCCCAGGCGTGGTCGAGGTAGATCAACATGACCACGCCGGTCTCGGCGGCGACGCCGGCGAGCGCGATGAATCCCACGGCGACCGCTACCGACACGTTGTAGCCGAGCAGCCACATGTACCAGATGCCGCCGACCAGCGCGAACGGCACCGACAGCATCACGATCAGCGTCTCGGTGAGCCGCCGGAAGTTGAGGTAGAGCAGCAGGAAGATGAGAAGCAGCGTAACCGGCACGACGACCTTGAGCTTCTCTGCCGCGCGTTCCATGTACTCGAATTGGCCGCTCCAGGTGATGTAGTAGCCCGGTGGGAAGGTCACCTTGTCGGCCACCGCCTTGCGCGCCTCGGCGACGTAGGAACCGATGTCGCGGTCGCGGATGTCGACGTAGATGTACGCGGACAGCAGCGCGTTCTCGGTGCGGATCCCCGGCGAGCCCTTGGCCACGGTCACCTTCGCCACCTGGCCGAGCGGAACCATTGCCCCGTCCATCGTCGGCACCAGCACCGAGCGCGCGATCTGCTGCGGGTCGGAGCGCAGCTCGCGCGGGTAACGCACCGACACGCCGAACCGCTCGCGCCCTTCGACGGTCGTCGTCACCATCTCACCGCCCAGCGCGGTGGCGATCACGTCCAGCAGATCGCCGACGGCGAGGCCGTAGCGCGCGAGCGCCGGGCGATCGGGCTCGATGTTGAGGTAGAAACCGCCGGTGATCCGTTCGGCGAACGCGCTGGTCGTTCCCGGCACCTGCTTGACGACGGCCTCGATTTCCTTCGCCAGGCGCTCCATTTCGTCCAGGTCCTTGCCGAAGACCTTGACGCCGATCGGCGTGCGGATCCCCGTCGACAGCATGTCGATGCGCGCCTTGATCGGCATCGTCCAGGCGTTGGAGATGCCCGGAATCTGGACGGCCTTGTCGAGCTCCGCGATCAGCTTGTCGGTCGTCATCCCGGGCCGCCATTCCGCCTCCGGCTTGAGGTTGATGACGGTCTCGAACATCTCGAGCGGCGCCGGGTCGGTCGCCGTCTGCGCCCGTCCCGCCTTGCCATAGACCGACGCCACCTCGGGAAAGCTGCGGATGATCTTGTCCTGCGTCTGCAGCAGCTCGGCAGCCTTGGTCACCGACATGCCCGGCAGCGACGCCGGCATGTAGAGCAGCGTGCCCTCGTTCAACGTGGGCATGAACTCGGTGCCGAGCTTCGACGCCGGGTAGAGGCTCGCGGCGAGTGCGGCGATGGCGAGGACGATAGTCGTCTTCTTCCACCGCATCACCCATGCGATCACCGGACGATAGATCCAGATGAGGAAGCGGTTCACCGGGTTCTTGGCCTCCGGCATGATCCGGCCGCGGACGAACAGGATCATCAGCACCGGGACCAGCGTGACGGAAAGCAGTGCGGCGCCTGCCATCGAGAAGGTCTTGGTGTAGGCCAGCGGCGAGAACATCCGCCCTTCCTGCGATTCCAGCGTGAACACCGGCAGGAACGACACGGTGATGATCAGCAGCGAGAAGAACAGTGCGGGGCCGACCTCGCGGCAGGCATCGATCATCGCCTCGAGCCGTGATCCGCCCGGAGGCAACCGCTCGAGATGCTTGTGCGCGTTCTCGATCATCACGATGGCAGCGTCGACCATCGCCCCGATCGCGATCGCGATGCCGCCCAGGCTCATGATGTTCGAGTTCATTCCCAGGAGGCGCATCGCGATGAAGGCGATCAGCACGCCGACGGGAAGCATCACGATGGCGACCAGCGCGCTGCGCACGTGCAGCAGGAAGACGATGCAGACCGCCGCGACAATGACGCTCTCCTCGAGCAGCGTGCGCTTCAGCGTCTCGATCGCCCGATGGATGAGGTCGGACCGGTCGTAGACGGTGACAATCTTCACGCCCTCGGGGAGGCCGGAGGCGACTTCGGCGATTTTCTCTTTCAGATTGCTGATGACCTCGAGCGCGTTCTGACCGTAGCGCGCCATCGCGATTGCCGAGACCACCTCGCCCTCGCCGTTCAGCTCGGACAGACCCCGCCGTTCGTCCGGTCCCATCTCGACCCGGGCGACGTCGCGGAGCAGCACCGGCGTCCCCTTGTCGCTCTTGACGACCAGCGATTCGAGGTCGGACATGCCGCGCAGATAGCCTTTGCCGCGAACCATGTACTCGGTTTCCGCCATCTCGACGACGCGGCCGCCGACGTCGCGGTTGGACTCACGGATGACCTGCGTGACTTTCGCCAGCGGAATGCCGTAGGCGCGCAGCTTGACCGGATCGACGACGACCTGATACTGCTGGACGAATCCGCCGATGCTGGCGACCTCGGCCACGCCCTGCGCCTTGGCGAGCTGGTAGCGCAGATACCAGTCCTGGATCGTCCGCAATTCGGCGAGCGTCCGGTTGGCGCCTACGACCGCATACTGGAAGACCCAGCCGACACCGGTCGCATCCGGTCCGAGCTGCGGCGACACGCCGGCCGGCAGGCGGCCGGCGGCGAAGTTCAGGTACTCCAGGACGCGCGAGCGCGCCCAGTAGATGTCAGTGCCGTCCTCGAAGATGATGTAGACAAACGACGCGCCGAAGAACGAAAACCCGCGGACCACCTTGGATTTCGGCACCGAAAGCATCGCCGTCGTGAGCGGGTACGTGACCTGGTCCTCGACGACCTGCGGCGCCTGGCCGGAGTACTCGGTGTAGATGATGACCTGGACATCGGACAGGTCGGGCAGCGCGTCGAGCGGCGTCCTGACGATCGCGTAGATGCCCCCGATCGTAACGAACACGGTCGCCAGCATCACGAGGAAACGGTTGCGTGCCGACCATTCGATGATCCTGCCCAGCATGGCGCGCGGCCTCAGTGGCCCTGATGCGATGCCGACGGCGCGGCGGGGCGATCCGCCGCGCCGCGCGGCGAGATTTTCGTGATCACCCACTCGCCTGGCGCGCGTTCGACGAATTCGAAGGCGATCGCAGCCCCCGGTTTCAGGCCCGCGAGCAGTGAATCGTTCGCCGCTTTGAAGTCCATCGTCATCGCCGGCCACTTGAGCGACGCGACCGGTTCGTGCGCCACGGACAGCATTCCCGATTTCGCGTCGATCGTCTTGACCGTGCCAACGGCTCGGTGCCCGACGGTGGCGGGTTTGCCGCCGGGTGAGGGAGCTATCGCCCCCGAGGCGCTCGCACTGGCCGCGGCATTGCCGCCCGCGGGCGCGCCCGAGGCGCCGAAGCCGCCGATCGCGGCCTTCAGGTTGCTTTCCGCGTCGATGAGGAAATTGGCCGCGACGACGACCATTTCGCCCTCGTTCACTCCCGACATCACCTCGACGTAGCTGTCGGTTCGGCTTCCGAGTTTCACTTCACGCGGCTCGAAGTGACCCTCTGCCAGCTGGACCAGCACGATGCTGCGCGTCCCGCTGTCGATGACGGCGGACACCGGCACGGTAAGCACCTTCCCCTTGCCGCCCACCGGCAGCTCGACCTGCGCGAACATCGCCGGCTTCAGGAGCAGTCCGGGATTGGCGAGCTCGAGGCGGACGGGCACCGTTCGCGTCTCCGGCTTGAGGGTCGGATAGACGTAGGTGACCGTCGCAGCGAAGGTCTTGTCCGGATACGCGTTGATGCTCACCTTGGCGCGCGCCCCGGTCCGGACCAGCGCGATGTCCTGCTCGTACACGTCGGCGACGATCCAGACCGAGGACAGGTCGGCAATCTGGAAGAGGCTCTCTCCAGGCATGAAGCGCATGCCCTGGACGGCTTTCTTTTCCATCACGATCCCGGACACCGGCGCGCGGAACGTCAGCGTGCGCCGGGTTTCGCCCGAACGCGCGAGTTCCGCCACCTGCTCGTCGGAGATGTCCCAGTTGCGCAGCCGCGCGAGACTCGATTCGGCGAGACGTCGCATGCCCGACTGCGCGTCCGTGCCTGCACCCTGCAGCGAGCTGACCGCGTCGCTGGCGATCGCATACTCGCGCTGTGCCGACACCAGCTCAGGGCTGTACACCTCGAACAGCGGCTGTCCCTTGCCCACCGGTTGGCCCGTTGTGTTGACGTACAGCCGCTCCACCCACCCTTCGAACTTCGGAGCGACCGCGAAGACACGCCGCTCGTCGACCTCGATGCGGCCGACGGCGGTCACCACCCGATCCAGCGTGCGCATTGTCGCTGCCTCGCTGCGCACGCCGAGCTTCTGCACCTTGTCGACGCTGATCTTGATCTGGTTGCTGCCAGTGTCGGGCTCGTCGCCGTCGTATACGGCGATGTAGTCCATCCCCATCGGATCCTTCTTCGGCACCGGTGACGTGTCCGGAAGTCCCATCGGGTTCCGATAGTAGAGGACCTTGCGTTCCGACTTCGCGCCGGGTGAGGGCGCGCCGCCGATACTGCGGAGTCGGGGCCTTGCAACGGCACGCGCGTGGCCCACCAGTAGCCACCGCCGGCGCCGGCGGCGACGGCCACGACCAGCGCCAGCGCGACTGCAGCCGGTTTCATAGGTCTTCTCCCAACAGTCGTTCGATCGCGGCGAGTCGGACCTGCACGTCCGCCTGCGCCTTCAACCGGTCCTGCCGCGCCTTGCGGATCTGGCGCTGCGCGTCGAGCAGGGTGGCGAAGTCGACCTTTCCGGTCTCGTAACCCACCAGCGCCGCCTCGAGCGTGGCCTGCGCCTGGGGCAGCAGGCTCGTCGTCGTCAGCTCCTCGACGCGGCGGGCTGCCTCCAGCGCGGCGACATTCTCGTACAACTCGCCCGACAGTCGCAGCGCGGCGGACTCCTTGCGCGAACGCGCCGCCGACAGCATCGACTCGGCTTCCGATTCCTGACGCCGGCGCGATTCCTGCTGCAGCGGAATGCTCACTTCGAGCATCAGCTCCCATTCGCCGATGCGCGTGCCCATCTGGATCGGCGACACGCCCAGCGTGACGTCCGGGTAACGATTGCGGTAGGCGAGCTCGCGCCCCTTTTCCGCGCCACGAATCCGGGCATCTTCGGTGAACAACTGTGGATTCCGGTCACGCAGGCGGTCCGCGAGCGCGTCCGGCTCGAGCTTCACCGGCGGCGGAACCGGACGCAGCCGCTCGGGGGTCGCGAGGGGCGCGTTCGCTTTGCGCGCCAGCAGGGCATTCAGCGTGGATCGCAGACCCTCCCGCTCGCTTTCCAGCATCACGAGCTCACCGCGCATCGTCGTCAGCTCGACCTGGGCGCGGATGACGTCCTGCTGCGGCGCCAGTCCGTTCGCGTAACGCACCTGCGCGATTCGTTCCAGGCGAACGATCAGGTCCAGGATCTCCCGCGTGAGCTCCTCGGTCCTGACCGTCGCAAAGTAGCGGGCATAGGCGGACTTGATGCTCGCCGCGAGGTCGGCCCAGGTGATCGCGGCCCGACCTTGCGCCTGTTCCGCATCGGCCACCGCGGCGTCGCGCCGGAGGTCGCGCTTGCCCCACCAGGGAAGCGACTGCATCACCGTGTACTTGGTGCTGCCGACCTTGCTCGGCAGCAGGCTGGGCGGCGCGTCCGATCCGGCGTTGGTGATGTTCTGCAGCTCGACCCGGACGACCGGATCGGGGAAGGCGCCGGCGGGATAGACACGCTGGGCCGCCGCGTCCGCCTCGCTGCGCATCGCCGCGTATTCGGGGTTGCCGCGCGCGTAGTCGAGGAGACCTTCGACGCTGGCACCGAGCGGAAGGCCATCGGCACGCGCCAGGGCCGAGGCCCCGAGGGCGACGACGCACAGCATCCCGACCCGCAACCGCTTCGTCGCTTCCATGGAGCACCTCCCGTCGCGCGCGCCGCGGTCGCGCCGTCTATTTCGCAGCCTGGAGCGCGACGACGGTCAGTGCGCCATTGACGTTCTCGGCGACGAACTTGACGCGGCTGCCTTCCTTGATGCCGTCGACCAGCCCGCGTTCCTTGAGCTGGAACGTCATCGTCATCTTCGGCATGCCGAGATTGACGAGCGGCTCGTGCGCGATTGTAACCGTGGCGGCCTGCCGGTCGATGCGCTGGACGACACCGTCGGTCATGGGGCTGGCCTTGGCTGCCGGCGCCGGAGCGGCGACCGGCGCCATCCCGGCGTGGTTGTGTTGTGCGAGTGCAGCGGCGGGCAGTACGGAAAGAAGGGCGAGGGTGGCGAGGACAGAACGCTGCATGATAGTGGCTCCGTGAGGGTCAATGCTGGGCAAAGGTGCGGACCGAACCGTCGGCCTGCACCAGCAGAACGTCGTAGGGTACGGGATTCGGGCGCTCCATTCGCGGCGAGCCGTTCGGCATTGACCAAGGCTCAGCCCGGATTCTGCTGTCGGCTCGCCAACCCGAAGCTGACAGTACAATTACAAATCGGTAATCGACGTCAGAGACCCGTTGCAGCCGGGCACAATGGCGTGGCATTGCGATTGCCGTGAGGAACCGCCATGAAGATCCTCGTCGTCGAAGATGAGCCGAAGACCGGCAGCTATCTCAAGCAGGGCTTGACCGAGGCAGGTTTTGTCGTCGATCTTGCTCGCGACGGGCACGACGGCGTGCAGGCGGCGGTCGCCGACGACTACGACCTCGTCGTGCTCGACGTGATGCTTCCCGGCCGCGATGGCTGGTCGGTGCTGCAGGCGATACGTGACGCGGGCCGCAGCATGCCGGTCCTTTTCCTCACCGCGCGTGACCACGTCGACGACAGAGTCAAGGGCCTCGAACTCGGCGCCGACGATTACCTCGTCAAACCGTTCGCATTCTCCGAGCTCCTCGCTCGGGTGCGCACGCTGCTGCGGCGGGGCAAGGTCAAGGAAGCGGAGGTGTTGCGGGTGGCCGACATGGAGCTCGACCTCTACCGGCGACGCGTCACGCGGGCGGGGAAGCGCATCGACCTCACGGCGAAGGAATTCGCGCTGCTCGAACTGCTGCTGCGCCGGCGCGACGAGGTCCTGCCGCGGTCGCTGATCGCGTCGCAGGTCTGGGACATGAATTTCGACAGCGACACCAACGTCATCGAAGTGGCGGTCCGGCGCCTGCGGGCCAAGATTGACGACGATTTCGAACCCAAGCTGATCCACACGGTGCGGGGCATGGGTTACATCCTCGAGTCGCCGGAATCCGCCTGATGCAGCGTTTGTCGCTGACGTTACGCCTGACGCTGTACTTTGGCGTGATCTCGGCGGCGATTCTGCTCGCGATCGGGTATTCGGTCGGGGTCGCCGTCGACCGGCACTTCGCCGAAGAGGACCGGATGGAGCTCAACGGCAAGCGGGAGATGGTCGAGCATCTGCTGGCCGACGTCCGCTCGTCCGCCGACCTCGACACAATCCCGCGGCGGATCGACGATGCACTGATGGGCCATCAAAGTCTCGTGATGCACATCGTCGGGGCCGACGGCGCGCTGCTGTTTGCCACGCCCGGCACCGCCTTCCCGGCCACGCTGCTCGCGGACCCGGGCGCCGGCGCGTCGGCGGCCCTTCCTCCGTTGCTGACATGGGAAGACGGCCGACACGCCTACCGGGGCATTGTCGTCCGCGCGCCGACGCGGATCCCGGGCATTGCGCACGCGATCGTGGGCATTGCCGTCAACATCGATCATCACCGGATGTTTCTGGCGGCGTTCTATCGCAACCTGTGGCTGGCGATTGCCGCGGCCATCGTGTTGGCCGGACTGCTTGGCTGGGGCGCGGCCCGCAGGGGTCTTGCGCCGGTCCGCGAGATGGCCGACGTCGCGCGGAGCATCACCGCGAGCCGGCTGCACGACCGGCTGCCGCTCGCGACGTTGCCCTCGGAGCTCGTCGACCTCGCGACGTCGTTCAACGACATGCTGTCGCGGCTCGAGGATTCATTCCGCCGGCTGTCGGAGTTCTCGTCGGACCTCGCGCACGAGCTGCGCACGCCGGTCACCAACCTGATGACGCAGACGCAGGTGGCGCTGTCGCGCTCGCGGTCGATCGACGAATACCGCGAGGTGCTGTATTCGAACGCCGAGGAATACGACCGTCTGGCCCGGATGATCACCGACATGCTGTTTCTCGCCAAGGCCGACAACGGGTTGATCGTGCCGCCGCAGGAGGCGATCGACGTCGCGCGCGAGGTGCGCGAACTGTTCGAGTTCTTCGATGCACTGGCCGAGGAAAAAGGCATCGCGCTCGTGGTGACCGGCGACGGCACGCTGTTCGGCGATCGCCTGATGATCCGACGCGCGATCAGCAACCTGCTGGCCAATGCGATCGACCACGCGCCGCGCGGGGGGTCGGTCGACGTGCGCATCGAGCCCGCAAATGGCCGCGCGCTCCGGATCGCGGTCGCGAATCCGGGTGAGGGAATCGCGGCGGAACATCTGCCGCGACTGTTCGACCGCTTCTTTCGCATCGATCCGTCGCGGCGACGTTCGACCGACGGTGCGGGCCTCGGTCTTGCGATCGTGAAATCGATCGTCGTTGCGCACCGCGGCGAAGTGCGCGCTAGTTCCGACGCCGGCCGGACGACGTTCGAGATGGTCTTTCCATTGCCGGTCGCGGATTGACGTAACCGCACTGCCGCCGGTCAGCGCGAGCGCCGCACGGATGCGCGAGCGGCCTCGCGGGTCACTGCGGGGAGCACATGCCGACCGGCGGGTTGCCGTAACCTTCGGCTACACCGCCGCGCCCCATCATCATCATCTGGACGGCGGAATCGGTCGTGAACCGGTGATTGGTATCCGCCCGATGGTTCCACGTGCGATACACCGGCAGCGTCCCAGGCGGACAGGCACCCGTGACGACGTCCGGCATGTAGATCCGGAACACGTTGCTCGACTCCAGCAACCAGGCGTTTGGCCAGTTCTGATGCACGGCGGCACATTCCTCCGCCGACGCCGAATAGAAGTGCGTGTCGAGGCCATACGCCGGGTTGCCGTAATACCTGCACACCGAGGTCGCGCCGCTCGCCGAGTCCGCCGCGTCGACGACGTTGAAGCTCATTCCGGTTCGTTGCCATCCCGGGAAACGTCCGGCGTCAAGCGCGTCGATCTCGGCGGCGTTGGCGGTCATGAAGTAATGATCGAGCCCGGCGTAGTAATACTCGACCGCACGCGCGACGGCCGGCACCGGACCCGCCGGAAGCGCCATCTTCACCAGCAGCGCTTCCTCGTTGGCGTCCATCCAGCGAACCATGCCTACGCCCGCCGCGTACCAGACGTCACGCACGTATCCGGATCCGCGCTGCTCGCGCACGTGCAATGCGTTGGTGAACGTGCCCGCGGGCGTGACGACCGTCTCGAGCGCGTCGGCCTGATAGCTGCTCGTGTATTGCTGCGGCCCCATCATGCTGTTCATTCCGGCGACGCCTGTCTGCCAGGTTTCGGTATTCTGGTACCCCATGCCAGGCCCCATCATCGTGCCGGGCGACACCGGATTCTTGAGCAGCCATTCCGGACTCGCCAGGGTCATCATGTAATGTGCGTCACCCGGGGTTTCGCCGTCCCCGCCAAAGTAGTGCACGCCATCGGGGTCCATGCGGAAGTAGTCGGTTGCGTCCTGATTGCACGGGGTCGCCGGAGCGCAGACGAACGTCATGTGCATGCCCGTGAGCTGCGAGGCGCCGGCCCATGTCTGGCCTGCGTGCATCACGGCGGTGGCGCTCGCGTGCGGTCCGTTCGTGAAGACGTAGTCGTACCGTGTCCCGTCGACCAACGGGAAGTAGGGCGCGGTCATCATCGTCGCCGACATTGCTGCCGACGCCGCGCCACTAAGCGCTGCGAGGAAACCTGCTGCAAGTATTCTCTTCATTTTGTTGCTCCTGCAAATCCGGTGAGTGATCCTTGGCGCGGAGCCCACGATGCATTGATTCGGCGGCCGGGTCTGTGCGAAGGTAGCGTGCGCTCCGATAGCGCGTCTGTAACCCCGATCACAGTGCACTGACATTTCGCAATGTACCGGAGTTCTCGAAGCGGCGTGCGTGGCGACGCTATTTGTAATGTTCCGGTCATCTTGCTGTTAGGCAGGCACACAAAGCGTTGGCCAGTGAAGCAAGGCTATGTTCGCTGACGCACAGACAGCGGCGGTACGCCAGCGGAGATTCGCTACAAGGGTACGAGTTCCGACGCTTTCTTGTGCTGCGTTGCAGGCAGTCGTCGCGGTTGGGAGGCTTCTGGCGTTTGGCTCGCGTTGCCCGGATTCGCCAAGTGGCGTGACGCCCTTTCAGTGTCAAGCGCCGTTTGCCAAAGTGGTTGGCCAGTTTCATTGTTTCGCTTAGGAAAATTCATGAAGACCTTGCTTGCTATGGTTGTTGGTACGGTACCTCTGTTGGCCACCGGCGTCGCTCTGGCGCAGAGCGGAAACATGATGAATGGTGGCGGGTGGGGGGGCATGGGCTGGATGGGTGGATACGGCGGGATATGGGGGCCGATCCTGCTTGTCATCGTCGTTGTCGGCGTCGTCGCATTCGTCATGCAGCGAAAGGGCAAGTGACCGGAGGTGCGCAGCAGGGCGTTGTGCTCGCCATGCGTCAAATCCCTCTAGCCGGCGGGTAATAGGTTGAGCCCGTAATAGCGAAGAAGTCATGTCTCGTCTGCTACATCGCCATCGCAATTTCCTGACCTCTGGCGTTCTCGGGTTGTGGATGTTTGCGCTGTTTGCAGGTATCGCAAATGCATGCAGCTGGGACGGCATAACGGCGGTTCCGCACCAACCGACCGCGGCAGCCCACGCCGTTGATGACGCTACGGACCACGGCATGGCGCCTGAGGGTGATGACTTCTGCGGCAATGACCGTCCATTGCTCGCCGTGCTTCAGCTGATCCAGGACCTGCCCGCGGCGCAGCCGCTGGTAATTGCAACACACCACGACCTCGGCTTCGTGCCGATTTCCGCGCCTGCTCTCCGATTGGTGCGGACCGCACACCCATCACCGGGCGTGCCGCTCTCCCTACGCGTCGTCCGCCTCACGTTGTAAGCCGCCGTAGCGGCCGAGCGCGTTTCTGACGCTTGGCCGACGCGCGCCCAGAGTTTCCTGGGCGCCGCTTCCCTCAGCGTTCGTACGTCCTCGGCGTACGTTGCCCATTCGTTCAATCGGTTGAATTGGAGATTCCCATGAAGAAATCGCTTGCAATAGCTGTTGGTACCGTGGTTCTGCTTGCCGCAGGTATGCCGTTGGCGCAAGACATGAAGGCGCCGGCGTCGAACCCCAACGCCACGCAACCCGGTTCGTCCATGAATATGGCCAGTCAAATGGGTCAGATGGACGAACACATGAAGAGGATGCAGGCGCTGCACGACCGGATGACGAGCGCCGCCACACCCGAGGAACGCCAGAGGGTGGTGGACGAGCAGCGGCAGGAGATGCAGGCAGGCATGGGGATGATGAATCAGATGATGCAAGGCGGCGGAATGATGGGGGGCATGGGAGGCATGGGAGGCGGGATGATGGGGCAGAACGGCAAGCCTGCCGACGCCACCTCGCAGATGCAGATGATGCAGAAGCGCATGGACATGATGCAGATGATGATGCAAACGATGATGGACCAGATGGGAGCCCTTCCAAGTGCGACTGCGCGACGCAATTGAACGTGAAGGTTCCCACCGGGGCGTTGGCCGCCGAGACCTCGGGAATGTGTGGCCGCAGCCATTCCGAGGCTCCGCCTGATTGGGCGGCCGACGCTGGGGATCACGTTGCGTCAATGCTCGGGTAGTGGACGTGCGGACCGTGGGCAGTCCGCACGTTCGGGGCGCAGCGGCCGCCCGCGCTTCGAACGGCTGACCGGGCCGGCTACGGGTATGCCGTCGCGAGCGCGTCGTTGACGAGCGTGGTGAGCTGCTCGTAGCCGAAGCTCGGCATCGGCTTGCCGTTCACGAAGAACTCCGGTGTCTGCGTGACGTTCAGCGCCTTCGCGTCCGCGATGTCCTGCGCGACGAGCCGTGCGATGTCGGGAGCGTCCATGTCCTGCCGGACGCGTGCGAGGTCGAGCCCGAGGCCATCGAGATAGCGCCAGATGAGGTCGGCGTCCGCCGCGTGATTCGGCGCCCAGCTCGGCTGGGCCGCGAGCAGCGCCTCGAGCGCCTCCCAGTACTTGCCCTGTTTGCGCGTGGCCTCGAGCGCTTTGACGACGTAGTCCGAGTTCCTGTGGAATGGCGCGTAGCGAACCGACACGCGGATCTTGCCGGGATTGGCGGCCATCATCCTCTTCACGAACGGATAGAAGCTGCGGCACGTTTCGCACGCGGGATCGAGGAACTCGACGATGTGGACCTTGGCTGCGGCCGGTCCGACGGTCGGCGCGTGGTCGCGGACAAGGAATGCCTGGCGCGCGAGCGCCTGCGCCGAGTCGGCCTTCTGGCTCTGGTAGACGAGCGTGCCGACGAGAAACGCCGCGACGAGAACGACGGCGGCAGTGATGAAGAGTGACTTTCGTTTCATTTCGGAACCCTGTAGTGCGTCACGAGGAGCAACGCGTTGATGACGGAAAAGGCGACCAGCGACAGCAGGGGAATGCTCACGAAGCCGAACCACTCGATCTGGTTCAGGGCGCACGGGACGCCTTGCGTGCAGGGCCTGATGCTCTCGGGTATCAGGCCGTAGGTGAGGAGCACGTGAAAGAACGCAATCGACCAGCCGACCGCCGACAGCGGCAGTGCGTAGCGCACGACCTTTGGATCGAACGGAAAAAGGCCGAACGGCAGCAACAGCGCGAGCGGGAATATGAATATGCGCTGGTACCAGCACAGAACGCACGGTGGAAGGCTCATCACCTCGCTGAAGAAGAGCGCACCGAGCGTGGACGACGTCGCGATGAGCCAGCAGACAAAAACGAGATTCCAGCCGACTTCCTGCGCGCGCGCACGGGTCGGTGTCGCGTCATGTTCGAACGGGTTCGTGGTCACGCGCGGATGTTAGCCCAGCGGGCGACGCTGCGGTAGGCGGCCCGCGACGCACGCATGCCGCGTTTGACTTGAGTCAACGGCCTGCGGCCCGATGGTCGCGAACACGGGCGCGATCGGGGCGATCGTCAGATCCGGTGCTGCAACGTCTACGCATACACGCGCCGGGACCTGTCGGCGCCGTTGTCGCACGCGAAGCTGACGTGGAGATGACAAATCGGTAATCTGCGCCCCGTCGGCGCGGTGAGCGCGCAGAATCGTGGTGGCGCGCAATGCGGTGAGCGAGGGCGCGCAGGAGTTTCAAGCTCGCATGCCGTTGCGCTTGCTGTGCGCAGCACACGAATCGCCACCGCATTGGAGTGATGATGGCGGAGCATTCAAACCGCAACCCTGACGTGTGGAGTCCTCGCGCCAGGGAGCGCGACGCGGAAGCCGAGTTCGGCGACGAGCAGCCGCGTGCTGCGAGAGAGACCGCGTCATGGTTTCCGGGGGTTGCCGCCCTTCACGGAGCGGCCTGACCCTCCGATGCCGACCGCTTTCGTGCCGCCTGCCGGGCGTCTTTCGAGGAGAAATTCATGCGTCTGAGAGCATTGTTGCCCGCGCTGTATCTTGCCATCGCCGTGCCGGCGACTTGGGCATTGGCTGCCCCCGCACAGCGGGTGATCGCGCTCAAGGATGGTGGCCGGGTCGTGCTTAACGTCGACGGCACGATGAGTCACTACGATCAAGCCGGCGTACCGGTCGCGATGCCCGAGGGAAGCGTGATGACCGCAAAGGACGGGACCCGCGTCATGATGACAGGCGCGTCGCTCTGGCGTGAAATCATCGAGCGGGCGACCGTGAGCTTCGCCCTCGCGTCGGCATTGCCCTTGGGCCGGGACGCGGCGGAGCGACGCCTGATCAAGCTGAAAGGTGGCGGGCGGATCGAGCTGCAGCCGGATGGGACGATGGTCCACTACGACGCCGCGGGCAGCCGCGTCCGCATGGCAGACGGCGACGTGATGACCACCGTCGACGGCACGCGGATCCTGATGAACAACGGGACTTTGTGGAGCCCGGGCGCGACGCGATCGGGACCGTGAGGCGGCCGATGCACGGCGCCACGGCACCGCGTCACGGGAAATGACCATGCACAACCACTCACACCACGCCGGCATTTCGAACGACTCCTCACACGTCGGCCGCGCGGATGCACGCGAATACACGTGCCCGATGCATCCGCAGATCGTGCGCGACGCGCCGGGAACGTGCCCGATCTGCGGGATGGCGCTCGAACCGCGCATACCTGCAGCAGAAGAAGCCCCGGATCGCGAGCTCGCGGACATGACCCGCCGCTTCTGGGTCGGCACCGCTTTCACACTGCCGCTGCTCGCGCTGTTCGTGTCCGAAATGCTGCCCGCGATGCCGTTGCAGCATCTGCTGCCGCCGCGCGTGCTCGCCTGGGGCCAGTTCGCGGTGGCGATACCCGCCGTCGTGTGGGCAGGCTGGCCGCTGTTCGTTCGCGGCTGGAAGTCGGTCGTCAATCGCAGCCTCAACATGTTCACGCTGATCGCGCTCGGCACCGGCGTCGCGTTCGCCTACAGCGTCGTCGCCGTGCTGGCGCCGGATGCGTTTCCGTCCGCGTTCCGGGCCGCCGACGGCGCGGTGCCGCTGTATTTCGAAGCGGCCGCGGTGATCACGGCACTCGTGCTGCTCGGCCAGGTGCTGGAGTTGCGCGCGCGAAGCGAGACGAGCGGCGCGATCAGGGCGTTGCTCGGTCTCGCACCGAAAACTGCGCGGCGGATCGCCGCGGACGGCTCCGAGGCCGATGTGCCGCTTGCCGAGGTCGTCCCCGGCGACCGGCTGCGGGTGCGGCCCGGAGAAAAAGTGCCTGTCGACGGCGTCGTGCTGGAAGGACGCAGCGCGGTCGACGAGTCGATGGTGAGCGGCGAGCCGATCCCGGTCGAAAAGGTTTCGGGCTCGCGCGTCACCGGCGGCACGATCAACGCCACCGGCGGTTTTGTGATGCACGCCGAGCGCGTCGGCAGCGACACGTTGCTCGCCCAGATCGTGCGCATGGTCAGTGAGGCGCAGCGCAGTCGGGCGCCGATCCAGCGCGTGGTCGACCGGGTCTCCGCGGTGTTCGTTCCGGCGGTGATCGCGATCGCCGTCTTGACGTTCATCGTGTGGGCGACGTGGGGGCCGGCACCGCGATTCGGGTACGCGCTGGTCAACGCGGTCGCCGTGCTGATCATCGCCTGCCCCTGCGCACTCGGGCTCGCCACGCCGATGTCGATCATGGTCGGCACGGGCCGCGGTGCGCAGGCGGGTGTGCTGATCAAGAATGCGGAAGCGCTCGAAATCCTCGCCAAGGTCGACACCCTCGTCGTCGACAAGACCGGGACCCTGACCGAAGGCAAGCCGGAGCTCGCGTCCGTGCGGGCGCTCCCCGGGTTCACCGAGGAGCGCGTGCTCGAGACTGCGGCCGCCCTCGAGGTCGGCAGCGAGCATCCTCTTGCTGCGGCAATCGTGGCCGGCGTTCACGCCAAAGGCATTTCGGTGACACCGGCTGCGGCATTCCACTCGGTCACCGGTATGGGCGTGGAGGGAACGGTCGACGGGACATCTGCGGCGCTGGGCAATCGCCAGCTCATGGCACGCGCGAACGTCGACGTAGCCTCGGTCGAGGCGGAAGTCGACGCGCTGCGCGGGGACGGCCAGACGGTGATGTTCGTCGCGATCGACGGCCGGCTCGCCGGCTTCGTCGGCGTCGCCGATCCGATCAAGGCATCGAGCGCGGAGGCGGTACGGCGCCTGACGGCCGACGGCGTCAAGGTCATCATGCTGACTGGCGACAGCCGGACCACCGCCCTTGCGGTTGCGCGCAAGCTCGGCATCGAAGGGGTGGAGGCAGAAGTGCTGCCCGAGCAGAAACAGACTGTCGTGCAACGCCTGCGCGACGGCGGCGCGACCGTGGCCATGGCCGGCGACGGCGTCAATGACGCGCCGGCACTCGCCGCGGCTCACGTGGGCATCGCGATGGGCACCGGCACCGACGTGGCAATGGAGAGCGCCGGAGTGACGCTGGTCAAGGGCGATCTGCGCGGCATCGTGCGCGCGCGGATGCTGAGCCGCGCGACGGTGCGCAACATCCGCGAAAACCTGTTCTTCGCGTTCGTCTACAACGCGCTCGGCATTCCGGTTGCGGCCGGCGTGCTGTATCCATGGCTCGGCCTCCTGCTGTCGCCGATGATCGCCAGCGCGGCAATGAGCCTGAGCTCCGTCTCGGTGATCGGAAACGCGTTGCGGTTGCGACAGGTGCAGCTATAGCAGTTGTCACCGAGGCGTCCGTGCTCGCGCGCGACGTCAGTCCGCGACGAGCGCCTCGAGCCGGAAGCGCGCGATCTTCGCCACCTGCACGAGACACGCGGCGAACTCGGTCGCACGGTCGTGCTCGCTGCGTCGCGCGAACTCATGCAGGATGCCCGCGCGGTCGTAACCCTTGACCGCCAGGATGAACGGGAAGCCGAACTTCGCGTTGTAGCGCTCGTTAAGCGCCTGCAGGCGTGCGAATTCGTCGGGCGAGCAGGCGTCGAGCCCGGCACCGGATTGCTCGGTCGCCGAAGAGGCGGTCAGCTCCCGGCGCACCGCCGCCTTGCCGGCGAGCTCCGGATGGGCACGCAGCAAGGTGAGCTGGCGTTGCTCGCCGGCCGCGTCCACGATCGCCACCATCGCCGCATGCAGCGACGTGGCGCTGGCGAATGGCCGCTTCGCATAGGCCGCCTCGGCGACCCACGGCGAATGCTCGAACACGCCGCCCAGCGCGGCGACGAACGCCGTGCGGTCCAGCGCATTGAGCTCCGCGAGGGTCATGCGGCTGGCGTCGGCGCGGGGTGGGTGGCGATCCAGTGGCGCGCGATGTCGATCCGCCGTGCTATCCAGACCTCGTCGTGGCCGCGCACGTAGTCGAGAAAGCGCGCCAGCGCCGCGGCGCGGCCGGGGCGTCCGACCAGACGGCAGTGCAGGCCCACGGAAAGCATCTTCGGCGCGTCGAGGCCGCGCGGATCGCCTTCGGCATAGAGGACGTCGAACGTGTCCTTGAGGTACGCGTAGAACTGCTCGCCGGTGGTGAACCCCTGCGGCGTGGCGAAGCGCATGTCGTTGGTGTCGAGCGCGTACGGCACGACGAGATGCGCACGGTTGCCGGACGCCGTGGGCACGACGACCCAGTACGGCAGGTCGTCGGCGTACGAATCGGCGTCGTAGACGAACCCGCCGTGCTCGACGACGAGTCGCCGCGTGTTCGGGCTGTCGCGGCCCGTGTACCAACCCGCAGGCGGATGCCCGGTCAGGCGTGCGATCGTCTGCACGGCGAGCGCGAGATGCGTCCCGCTCGGTCGCCTCGTCGACGCTCTGGTAGCTGATCCAGCGCCAGCCGTGACCGGCGATCTCGTGTCCCGCTGCCAGCATCGCGTCGACGACGCCCGGATTGCGCGCGAGCGCCATCGCGACGCCGAACACGGTCAGCGGCAGCGACCGTTCGCGAAACAACCGCAGCAGCCGCCACACGCCGGCGCGCGCTCCGTACTCGTAGAGCGATTCCATGCTGAGATGGCGCATCGGAAACGCCTGCGCACCGACGATTTCGGACAGGAACGTCTCGGAGGCCGCGTCGCCGTGGAGGACGCAGTTCTCCGCGCCTTCCTCGTAATTCAGCACGAAGTTCACCGCGATCCGTGCGCCGCCGGGCCAGCGCGCGTGCGGCGGGCCGGCGCCGTAACCGACGAGATTGCGCGGATAGGCGGGTTCGGACGACGAAGTCATTGCGGGAGGCACGCCCGGGCGCTTCGCCGGCGCGAAACGCATTGAGGCGGATCGGTGCCGCAGCATACAATGGGCGGCCGCAGCGCGCCAACGCGTGCGACCGCGAAGCGAACCGCCATGGGCCGACTGACCACCCACGTTCTGGACACCGCGCATGGACGCCCGGCGGCGGGCTTACGCGTCACGCTGTACCGCAATCTCGACGGTCGCTATGCGCTGATCAAGGATGCCGTCACCAACGCCGACGGTCGCTGCGATGCGCCGCTTCTGGAAGGCGCCGCGTTCGCCGCGGGCCGTTACCGGCTGGTGTTCGCGGCCGGCGAATATTTCGCGCGCACGGGCGTCGCATTGCCCGACCCGCCGTTCGTCGACGACGTCGTGCTCGACTTCGGCGCCGCCGATCCCGCCGCCCACTACCACGTGCCGCTGCTCGTCTCGCCGTGGAGCTGGTCCACGTACCGCGGCAGTTAGGGGCCCGCGCCCCAGCCGCGCAAGCGGGAAGGTCGCTGCGGCGGCGCGTGTAGCGTCCCGCCGGCCGTCCACACGCGATGGAAGCCTACGCGATCGAGTGGGTGCAGCTCCTCATTCGCTGGATCCACCTGATCACCGGGATCGCCTGGATCGGCGCATCGTTCTATTTCGTCTGGCTGGACAACAGCCTGCTGCCGCCGAAGGACCCGGCCGATGCGGACAAGGGCATCGGCGGCGAGCTGTGGGCGGTGCACGGCGGCGGCTTCTACCACGTGCAGAAGTTCCGCGTCGCGCCGGCGGCGCTGCCCGCTCCACTGCACTGGTTCAAGTGGGAAGCGTATTCGACGTGGCTCTCCGGGTTCGCGCTTCTCGTCGTCATGTACTGGTGGCATGCGGACGTCTACCTGGTCGACAGGTCGGTGTCCGACATCACGCCGCTGCAGGCCGTGGGTATCAGCGCGGTCCTCATCGTCGCCGGCTGGGTGTTCTACGACCAGCTGTGCAAGCGGCTCGGTCTCGAACGGGAGAAGTCGCTCGCCATCATCATGATTGGCTTCGTCGCGCTGGTCGCGTGGGGGCTTTCCCTCCTGTTCCCGGGCCGTGCGCTCTATCTGCAGGTCGGCGCGATGCTGGGGACGATGATGGCGGCCAACGTGCTGTTCGTCATCATTCCGGCGCAGAGAAAACTGGTCGAGGCGAAGGAGCAGGGCGTCGCGCCCGATCCGGTCCACGGCCAACGGGGCAAGCAGCGGTCGGTGCACAACAATTACTTCACGTTGCCCGTGTTGTTCACCATGATCAGCAATCACTATCCCGTGACCTGGGGACATCCCCGCGCGTGGCTGGTGCTGGTCGCGATCCTGCTCATCGCGGCGTTTGTCCGGCATTTCTTCAACCTGCGACACCGGGGGCGTACGGTCTGGGCGATCCCGGTGGCAGCGCTCGTCGCCACCGCGGCACTTGCGGTGGCGATTGCGCCCACACCGCCCTCGCGCGCATCCGCACCGCCATTCGCCGAAGTGCAGGCGATCGTGGCGCAGCGTTGTGCCTCCTGCCACGCCGACAGGCCGACGCAGCAAGGTTTCGCCGTGGCGCCCAAGGGCATCCTGCTCGACACGCCGGAGCGCATCCGCGCGAATGCGCAGAACATCCAGGCACAGGCGGTGGCGACCCGGGCGATGCCGATCGGCAACCTGACCCGCATGACCGACGCCGAGCGCGCGCAGCTCGCCGCCTGGATCGCGGCCGGCGCGCCCACGCAATAGCGTCTAGAACAGCGATTCCTGCTCGGGCGGCGTCGGCGCGTGATCCGGCGCGGCCGAAGCGGCCTGCGGCGTGACCGATGCGATCAGCGCCGCGTCGTCGTGGCGCACGTTGTTCACGCGGGTCGACACCGGGTAGTACGCCATCGCCGCCGACGGATACGGTGCGATGAGGTCGGTCACCTCCGCGTGCGCCGGATCGAGCCAGCGCGCGTACTGTTCCGGCGCGATGATCACCGGCATCCGATCGTGGATCGGGCGCAGCAGCTCGTTCGCATCGGTGGTGACGATCGTGCAGCTGTCCAGCACCTCGCCATCGGCATTGAGCCAGCGCTCGAACAGGCCCGCCATGCCGAACGGCGTGCCGTCCTTCATGCCGATGTGCATCGGCTGTTTTCCGGGGTGCGCTGCGTCACCGACCTGCACCCATTCGTAGAAGCCGTCGGCCGGCAGCAGGCAGCGGTGACGCCGGTACGCGGTCCGGAACGATGGCTTCTCGGCGATGGTCTCGCCACGCGCGTTGATCATCTTCGCGCCGATCGACGGATCCTTTGCCCAGCGCGGCACGAGACCCCAGCGCACGCGGACGAGCTCGCGTTCGCCGGCGGCACCGATGCGCACGACCGGCACGTCGGTCATCGGCCCGATGTTGTAGCGCGCGTGCAGTTCGGGCGGATGGGCGAGGCCGAAGGCGAGCGCAATCGCGGCGGGATGGCTGTGCAGTTCGTAACGGCCGCACATGGAAGGGGCTCAGCGTCCGTGCGTGCCGGTGCCGGTGCCGGGCGCCGGCGCCTCGAGCGGCGGCGATTCGAGCAGGCGGCGCGCGGTTCCGGCGACCTGCAGCGTGTCCCAGTACGCATAGGCGCCAACCGCGGCGGCGCCGGCAATCGGTACCCAGCGGCTCGCTGCGGCGCCGGCCACGCGCTGGGTGACCACGACGCCGAGGCTCGTCAACGCACTGCGCAACGCGCCGGAGGTCATCTGCTGGACGACGACGCGCTGTCCGGCGCGGACCGCGATGTCACGCAGCACGTGGCTCGCCATGTGGCGGAAGAGGCAGTACAGCATGTGCGTGCGGGTCAGCTCCGCGCTGCGTCCATGCAGGGCGAAGATGTCGGAAACCATCTGCCGCTGCAACTTCCAGATGAGGTAGAGGTCCGGCAGTACGGTGAGCATGCCGAGCGGGCCCGGCGGCAATGCGAGCGAGCCGGAGAGCACCGCCGCCTTCTGCGCCGCGTCACGCGCGAGCGCCTGCGCGGCACGGGCGGGGTCGGTGACCTCCTGCGTCTGCGGCCTGGGGATCTGCGTGATCGCGCGCTCGATCGCACCGGTCACGGCACGCGACGGTTCGTCGGTGGGAATGGGAACAGGCAGGGATGAGGCGGACATCGGAGCATCGCAGCGGGTGAGCAACCCGCCGCGCCAAGGTGGCCGCGAATGGCCGGGAGCAAGCTTAGCCCCGACGGCACTGCGTGTCGACGGTCGGCGCGAGCCGGGGGTCGCGTGCCGGTACAATGGCGGTGCGGTCGAGGCCGGCGGTTCGTCGCTTCGACCCCCATCAGGTCACCGTCCCGCATGTCCGCCGCTCTTCTGCTGCACGTCCTTGCCGTCGTCGTCTGGGTCGGCGGAATGTTCTTTGCGCACACGGCACTGCGTCCCGCGGCCGCCGCGACGCTGGAGCCGCCGCAGCGCCTCGTACTGATGGAGGCCGCGCTGGCGCGCTTTTTCGCCTGGGTGACGGTGTCGATCGTGGTGCTTCTTGCCACCGGATTCGGCTTGATCGGCGCGCTTGGCGGATTCCGGGCGGTCGGTGCCGCGATTCACGCGATGGCGGGCATCGGCGTCGTCATGTCGCTGATCTTCGCCGAGCTGCGTCTGCGCCCCTATCGCCGGCTTCGCGCCGCCGTCGCGGCCAAGGCGTGGCCCGAGGCCGGGGCGGCACTTGCCGGAGTGCGCCGACGCGTCGCGGTGAATCTGGTGCTGGGCATCGTGACGATCGTCGTCGCCATCCTCGGCCCGCGCGGTCTCTAGCAGGGTCGGCGGATGCGGGTCTTCGGTTTCGCCGGCTGGTCCGGCAGCGGCAAGACGACGTTGATCGAGCGGGTGATTCCGCGCCTCGTGGCGACCGGGCTCTCGGTGTCTCTGATCAAGCACGCGCATCACCGTTTCGACGTCGATCAGCCCGGAAAGGATTCGTGGCGTCATCGCGAGGCCGGCTGCGCCGAGGTTCTGATCTCGTCGGGAACCCGATGGGCGCTTATGCACGAGCTGCGCGGCGCGCCCGAAATGACCCTGGCAGAGGCGCTCGCGCGGCTTTCTCCGTGCGATCTGGCGTTGGTCGAAGGTTACAAGTCCTCCCCCATCCCGAAGCTCGAGATCTGGCGCGCGGACCTCGGCAAGTCCCTGCTGTATCCGCAGGATCCGCACATCCTCGGAATCGCGACCGACAGTGCCGAGCGGATGCTTTCCGGGGCCGGGCGACGCCTTCCGGTGCTGCGCCTCGACGATTACGACGCAATCGCAACGTTCGTCGATGCGCACGCGGTCGTTCTGCCCGTTCGGCATTGACACTTGCCGAGCGAGGCGAGTAAGTTCAAATTGAGGTGGCGGCCATTCTCCAACGCAGGCTCGCCAAGCCGGGCGGCATCGATGTCCCTCGTGAAGGACTACGGCAGCGCAAGACGATTGTCGCTATGATTCATAAAGTTACATCAGCTATCTCGATTCTGCTTGCGCTTGCGCTCGCAAGTTCAGTGTGGGCAGCCGAATCGCCGAGCACCACCTTGCCGGGCTTTTACGGGGGCGTGTCGCTGCGCGATGGTGCAGCCGAAGGCCAGGGAGTCGGCTTCGCGGCACCCGCCAGCGTCTGGAACCGCTATGTGACGCCGGTTGGCGACGATACCGCTTCCTCCCGTGCGCTGCTTTATGGCGGGTACCGCGTGAGCAGTGATCTCGCGCTCGAGGCGGCATTCACCTCGGCCGACAAATACGCGCTGCGGCCGGCAGATCCGGCCACGGACGCACGTGGCGTCGGTCTGCACCTCATGCCCGGGACGTCGACCATCGGTACCCTGCAGACGCGAAGCTGGAACGTCGACGTGTTCACGACGTGGACGTTCTACCGGTCGTTCGCGATGTACGGGCGATTGGGCTATGCGCAGGGGGATGCGGTACCCGTGTTCGGTGCTGCGAGTCTCGCGAGCGTAGACCGCCTGCGGCTGCGCGATGGCGTGAACTACGGTGTCGGCCTGCGTTACGACATGAATTCGGCGCTCGGTCTGCGCTTCGAGTACGGCCGCTTCGGACGCTTTGCGGGAGAAGCCGGTCCTGGCTTCCCCGACTCCGACCGCCTCACGTTCGGCGTCCAGTTCCGGTTCTGACCGGTCGTCGCCGTCACCCGCGGTAAACTGTCGCCTGCGACGCCCCGTTGGCGTCGAGAATTTCTGCGCATGCGCGACGCCACTGCCACCTCGACTTTGAAGCTCGTCTACCTCGCCCGCCTGCGCGAAGCTTTCGGTACCGCGGGTGAGGACATCGTGCCGCCGCCGGGCGTGACCACTGTCGCGGCGCTGCGCGCCTGGCTCGCGGCGCGCGGAGGTGCGTGGGCGAACGAGCTCGCGGCCGGACGTGCGGTCCGCATCGCGGTGAATCACGATGTCGCGCGCCCGGAAACGCCCGTGCGCCCCGGCGACGAGATCGCGCTGTTCCCGCCCGTCACGGGCGGCTGACGCGTCGGCGCCTGCCATGCCGGTCCGCGTCCAGGCCGCCGATTTCGACGTCTCGACCGAGCTCGCTGCATTGCGCGGCGCGGACGCACGCGTGGGCGCGGTCGCGGCGTTCGTCGGCACGGTCCGCGACATCAACGACGACGCGAGCGTGGCGACGATGTCGCTCGAGCACTATCCTGGCATGACCGAGAAGGCGCTCGCGGCCATCGTCGCCGAAGCGAAAGTGCGCTGGGACATCTTCGAGGCCCTCGTCATCCATCGCGTCGGCGAACTCAGGCCGACCGATCAGATCGTGCTCGTGGCGGTGACCAGCGCGCATCGCGGCGAGGCCTTCGCCGCCTGCGAATTCATCATGGATTACCTCAAGACGCGCGCGCCTTTCTGGAAGAAGGAAGTCACCCCCGACGGCGCGCGCTGGGTCGAGGCGCGCGCCACCGACGACGAGGCGGCGGCGCGCTGGACGCCCGACCGCTGAACGTTCGCGCGCCTCGCCACCGCTCCTTCCGGATGCGGTATCGATTGGTCAGACCACTTGACCAATTGCGGCGGACTGCCTACGATGTGCCGTCGTCGTCGCGCGCGATTTCCTCGCTTGCGCGGCGCAAGGGAGTTGCGTTGACCGGTGCCATCACGGTCGGCGTGCGCCGACCGGTGCGCGGGCCATCGGCATGAGCGACGCCGCCCTAATCGCCATCGACTGGGGAACGACCTCGGCCCGCGCCTATTGCCTGGACGCGGCGGGACATGTCGTCGGTGAGCGCGCCGCGCCGCTGGGCGTCCAGGCGATACGCGACGGCGCGTTCGGCGCGGCGCTCGCGTCGCTGCTCGGCGACTGGAAGGATTTCACCGCGCCGCGCCTGGCCTGCGGAATGATCGGCAGTCGCCAGGGCTGGATCGAAGCGCCGTATGTCGAATGTCCCGCGGCGCTCGATGCCCTGGCGCTGGGCCTGCAATCCTCGCCCGGCGGCGAGCTGCGGATCGTTCCGGGCGTGGCCTGTCGCGATGCTCGCCGGGTTGCCTGATGTCATGCGCGGCGAGGAGACGCAGCTTGCCGGCGCCGTCGAGGCCAGCGACAGCCGCCTTGTCGCCGTGCTTGCCCGGCACGCACAGCAAGTGGGCATGCATCGAGGACGAGCGCCTGATGCGATTTTCCACCTTCATGACCGGCGAGCTCTACGCAGTGCTGCTGGCGCACAGCATTCTCGGCCGACTGGCGCAGAGCCCGGCCGACGGAACGAAGCCGGGACCGGCGTTCGCCCGAGGCGTCACGCGCGGGCTCGGGTCGGGAGGACTGACGCACGATCTCTTCGGTGCGCGCACGCTGGCGCTGGTCGGCGAGCTCGCGCCCACCGAGGTCGCCGACTGGCTGTCGGGGTTGCTGATCGGCCGCGAGATCCGGATGGCGCGACTGTGGGCCTTCCACGCCGGCCACGACGTGGCGCGTGTGCGCGTCATCGGCGGCGACGCACTGGTCGACCGCTACGAACGGGCGCTCGCGCAGGCCGGGATCGACACCGAGCGCGGGGCGGCGCAAGCCGCGGCGCGCGGTCTGTGGCGGATCGCCCGGCGCGCGGGAATCGTACGGTGAACCGGAGCGTCCGGCGATGACGACCGCGCTCGCACCCTTTCTCGCGCCGCTGCCGCTGGTTGCGGTGTTGCGCGGCATCACGCCCGACGAGATTGCCCCGGTCGGGGACGCGCTCGTTGCGCACGGTTTCCGGATCCTCGAAGTACCGCTCAATTCGCCGGACCCGATGGCGTCGATTCGTGCGCTGGCCGCGCGCTTCGGCGATCGCTGTCTCGTCGGCGCAGGCACGGTGACCGCCGTCGACGATGTGGCCCGGGTCCGCGCGGCGGGGGGGCGTCTCATCGTGATGCCGCACGGCGATCCGGCAGTGATCCGCGAGGCAAAACGCGCAGCGATGGTCTGCATGCCCGGTGTCGCCACGCCGACCGAGGCGTTCGCGGCGCTGGCCGCCGGCGCCGACGGCCTCAAGATGTTTCCGGCGGAACAGTTGCCGCCGGCGGCGCTGAAGGCATGGCGAGCGGTCTTGCCGGTCGACACGCTGTTGTTCCCCGTCGGCGGCATCCGGCCCGACACGCTCGGGCCGTATTGGACTGCGGGTGCGAGCGGGTTCGGCACCGGCTCGAACCTGTATCGGCCGGGATCCGCTCCGGCGGCGGTCGGGACGGTCGCCGCGGAATTTGCGGCCGCGGTGCGCCGCCTGCCGGCACGCTAGCGCCGAGCCCCTCGCGCTTTCCATTTTCGCCGCAGTCGACCGCCACGAAAGGCTTCCCGACGTGACCGAGCAAAGTGGTTCAGGACTGTCCATCGTTGCGCTCGGCGAAGCGATGATCGAATTCAACCAGGCCAGCGTGGAGGCGCCTCAGGATTATCTGCTCGGCTTCGGTGGCGATTCGTCGAACATGGCGATCGCGGCCTCGCGGCTCGGCGCACGCGTCGGCTACGTGACGCGCGTCGGCGACGATGCGTTCGGGCGGATGCTGCGCGAACTGTGGGCCGCCGAGGGCGTGGACACGCGCGGCGTCGCGACCGATGCGGAAGCGCCGACTGGCGTCTATTTCGTCACCCACGGCCCGCATGGTCACGAATTCTCGTACCTTCGGGCGGGCTCGGCGGCATCGCGCCTGCGGCCCGAGACGCTGCCGGTCGACGTGATCACGCGGGCGCGCGTGCTGCACGTCTCCGGCGTCAGTCAGGCGATCAGCACCACCGCCTGCGACGCGGCGTTCGCCGCGATCGAGGCGGCGACGGCTGCCGGCGGCCTCGTTTCGTACGATCCCAATCTGCGACTCAAGCTGTGGCCGCTCGCGCGGGCGCGTGCGGTCGTGATGGCCACGATCGCGCAGTGCGACTGGTTCCTGCCGAGTCTCGACGAAGCGAAGACGCTGTCGGGGCAGGACCATGCCGAGGCGATCATCGACTGGTGCCACGCGCTCGGTGCGCCCGTCGTCGCGCTGAAGTGCGGGCCCGATGGCGTCGTCGTGTCGGACGGCAGCAGCCTCGAGAGGATTCCCGGGCATGCCGTCCATTGCGTCGACGCGACCGGCGCCGGAGACTGCTTCGATGGCGCGTTCGCGGCGCGCGCGGCGGCGGGGGACGATCCGTTCACTGCGGCGCGTTACGCGAACGCGGCCGCCGCCCTCGCGACGACCGGTTTCGGAGCCGTGGCCCCGCTGCCGCGCGACTTGGCCGTACGAACCCTTCTCGACAGGAGCCTGCGATGAGCGTCATGACATTTCGCCCGGACCTTTTTTCCGGCCGGACGGCACTCGTCGCCGGCGGCACGAGCGGGATCGGGGCGGCGATCGGCGACGCGCTGGCGGCGTGCGGTGCGGACGTGGTCGTCACCGGTGCGACCGCCGGCGAAGTCGCGGCGGCGCGCGAGGCCGCCGAATTCCGCTGCCGCGACGCGGTCGTGCTCGACGTCCGCGACTCCGGCGCGGTCCGGGCGCTCGTCCGCAGCTTTTCGCGGCTCGACGTGCTGGTCAATTGCGCCGGCACCATCCGCCGCGGCGCCGAGCACGACCCGGCGGTCTTCGCCGAGGTGCTCGACATCAACCTCAACGGCACGATGCGGCTTTGCGCCGCTGCGCGACCGCTGCTTGCCGCCGCGCAAGGGTGTATCGTGAACACCGCATCGATGCTGTCGTTCTTCGGCGGCGGTCTGGTGCCGGGGTACAGCGCCAGCAAGGGGGGCGTCGCGCAACTCACCAAGTCGCTCGCGATTGCCTATGCCGGGGAGAAGATCCGCGTCAACGCGATCGCGCCGGGCTGGATCGCGACGGCGCTGACGGCGCCGCTGCAGGACGATCCGGCGCGCAGTGCGGCGATACTCGCGCGCACGCCGCTGGGACGCTGGGGCGCGCCGGCCGACGTGGCGGGAGTGGTGGTATTCCTGTGCTCGCCGGCGGCTGCATTCGTCACCGGCGCGATCGTTCCCGTCGACGGGGGTTACCTGGTGGCATGAAACGGGGGGAGTCAGGATGCCGACATCGCCGATTTCAAGAGCGGTCCGCTACCTCGAGGCCGGCGAATGGCAGGCAGCGCACCAGATCGTGCAGAAGGACGCGACCCGCGAGGGCTGCTGGGCGCACGGCATCGTGCACCTGATCGAGGGCGACCTCGAGAACGCGAAGTACTGGTACCGGCGGGCCCACCGGCCGCTGCCGCACGGAAACACCGCCGCCGCCGAGATCGCGGCGTTGAAACACTCGCTGGGGAAGGGCACGCAATGAACGCCCCCCACGTTCTCGCCGCGTCGGGCATTCAGCCCGAGATCGCCGTCGGCGCCATTCCCGACGACGAACGCGTGTGGGTGCCGCAGGCGAAGGACGTCTGGTTCCGCCCATTGCTGCTCAACACGGTCAGCGGCGGCTGGTGCAACCTGCTGCGCGTGCGCAAGTCGGGCGTCCTGTCGCGGCACCGCCATCCGATGGTCGTCGTCGGCTACGTGATCAAGGGCCGCTGGAAGTACCTCGAGCACGATTGGACGGCGGAAGCCGGGAGCTTCGTCTACGAGCCGCCCGGCGAGATCCATACGCTTACGGTCCCGGCGGACTGCCCCGAGATGATCACGTTCTTCAACATCAGCGGCGCGATGATCTACCTCGATGCCGCCGACCGGACCATCGGTTACGAAGATGTCTGGTCGAAGATCGACATGTGCCGCCGGCACTACCTCGACGGTCGGGCTGGGCGCCGACTACGTCGAGCAATTCGTTCGCTGACCGGACCTCGTGAACGCCGTCTGCCTGCGGTTCTACAGTCTGGAAAAGCGCAAGCTGCACGGCATGCTGGTGCACGACTGGCTGCTCGACCAGGCGCGGCGGCTGGGCTTCACCGGCGGCACGCGGGCGGGACCCGCGCGCTGCCGGTCTCCCCTATAATCGACCAATGTTCGGAGGCTTCGTCGCCGTCGGCACGGGCGCCGCGATCGGCGCGTGGCTGCGGTGGGGCCTTTCCGCGTGGCTCAATCCGCAGCTGCCGCAGTTGCCGCTCGGCACGCTGGCCGCGAATCTGACCGGCGGCTACCTCGTCGGCTTCGCCGTCGCGTATTTCGCGGCGCGGCACGACCTGCGCCCGAGTTCCGCCTGTTCGCGATCACCGGATTCCTCGGCGGCCTCACGACGTTCTCGACGTTTTCTGCCGAAGTGACGCAAGCTGCTGCTGCGCGGGGATTGGGCGTCCGGTCTCGGCCTCGCCGCGGCTCACCTCTGCGGCTCGCTGCTGCTCACGGTCGCGGGAATCGCCACATTTCGCATGCTGCTCGCCTGAACGGCGCGAATGTCGATTTTCGGCAACGCGTCGAGTAAAGTGCACGTCTTCCCAACCCGACACTGAATCCGAGCCAACCATGCCCCATGCCATTCGCATCCACGCCACCGGCGGACCCGACGTCATGCGCTGGGAGGAGATCGCCGTCGGCGATCCCGGTCCCGGCGAGGCGCGCGTGCGCCACACCGCGGTCGGCGTCAACTACATCGACACCTATCATCGCAGCGGGCTCTACAAGCTCCCGCTGCCGTCGACCATCGGGTCCGAGGCGGCAGGGGTGGTCGACGCGGTCGGCGCCGGCGTGGACTGGGTGAAGGCCGGGGACCGCGTCGCGTATTGCGGGGGTCCGCTCGGCTCGTACAGCGAGGCGCGGGTGATGCCGGCCGACCGGCTGGTCAAGCTGCCCGCGGGTATTTCCGATCGCGTCGCCGCGACGCTGATGCTGAAGGGACTGACCGTCCAGTACCTCTTCCGGCAGACGCACAAGCTGAAGGCAGGCGACACGATCCTGTTCCACGCCGCGGCCGGCGGCGTGGGTCTCATCGCCTGCCAGTGGGCGCGCGCGCTCGGCGTCACGATGATCGGCACCGTTGGCTCCGACGAGAAGGCCGCGCTGGCGAAGGCAAACGGCTGCACGCACACGATCGTCTACACGCGCGAGAACTTCGTCGACCGCGTCAAGGCGCTGACCGGCGGCAAGGGCGTGCCGGTCGTCTACGACGGCGTCGGCAAGGACACGTTCCCCGCGTCGCTCGACTGCATCTCGCCGCGCGGGCTGTGGGTGAGCTACGGCAACGCGTCCGGCGCGGTGCCGCCGTTCGACATCCTGCTCCTGACGCAGAAGGGCTCGCTGTATGCCACGCGGCCCACACTGGTCACCTATGCGGCGAAGCGCGAGGACATCACGACGATGGCCGCCGAGCTGTTCGACCTCGTGCTGGCGGGCAAGATCGTCAGCGAGCCGCGGCAGACGTTCGCGCTGAAGGACGCCGCGGGTGCGCACATCGCGCTCGAGGCGCGCGCAACGACCGGCGCGACGGTGCTGCTGCCCTAGGTTCGGTTGACGCCGAAGGCGCGCCGGTGCACGCCTTGATCAACGCGCCGCGTTGAGCAGCGCGCGCGCCGCCGGCGCGAGTTCGGCGGCGGTGAGTCCGAGCGGGCCGCGGGCCGCGGCCACGCAGGCATCGGCGGCCGCACCGTGCAGGCAGACCGCGTAGCGCAGCGCCGTCCTCGCGTCGAGGCCCTGCGCGAGAAAGGCGCCGGCGAATCCGGCCAGCACGTCGCCGGTGCCGGCCGACGCCAGCCCCTGATTGCCGCTGGCGTTGATGTCGAACGACCCGTCCGCATAGGCGAGAACGCTGCCGGCGCCCTTGAGCACGACGGCCGCGTTGAGCGTTGTCGCGAGCGTGAGCGCGGCCGCGAGCCGGTTCGCCTGGACCCCGCCGGTCGTCGTGCCGAGCAGTCGCGCCGCCTCGGCGGGGTGGGGGGTCGCGAGCGTGGGGGCGGTACGCCCGGCGACGGCGGCGGCGAGCGCCGGGTTCGCCGCGACGAGATTGAGCGCGTCGGCGTCGAGGACCAGCGGCGCGGAGCCGGCGACCGCGCGCGCGACCAGGCGCGCGGCAGCCTCGCCGGTCGCAAGCCCGGGACCGCACACGAGGGCGTCGGCGCCGGCGCCGACGACGTTCTCGGCATCGCGCAACATCAGCTCCGGTTGTCCCCAGTCGACGGCCGGGCGCTGCACCGCGGCGAAGCCGACCCATACCTTGCCGGCGCCCGCGTGCAGCGCCGCGCGGCCGGCGAGCAGCGGCGCGCCGACCATGCCGTCGGCGCCACCGACGATGCCGAGCGTGCCGAAGCTGCCCTTGTGCACGTTGCGCGCGCGCCGCCGGAGCACGTCGGGCAGGTCTCCGGCCAGTGCGGACCACGTCAGGCGGTGCCCGCGTGGCGTCCGCCCCGACATCGAGTCCGAGCGGATGCACGGTGACCTCACCGCAAAGATCGAGGCCGTCTGCCGTCAGCAGTCCCGGTTTGAGCGCGATGAAGGTTGCTGTCGCCGCGGCGCGGATCGTCGGTCCGGTGGCGACACCGGTCTCGGCGTCGAGCCCGCTCGGCGCGTCGAGCGCGAGGATCGGTGCGCCGAGTGCATTGGCCTGCGCGACCAGCGCGGCGTAGTCCGCGGCCAGCGGCCGCGCGAGTCCGATGCCGAACAGTCCGTCGACGACCAGCGAACCGCGCCATCCGGCCGGAATGTCGGCGACGGTCGCGCCGCCCGCGTCCCGGAAGGCGGCGTACGCTGCCGCAGCGTCGGCGGGCAGTCGGTCGGCGTCGCCGCGAAACACGACGGCGACCTCGAAGAACCACGATCGCAGCCACCGCGCAACGACGAAAGCGTCGCCACCGTTGTTGCCGGGCCCGGCAAGCACGAGAACGGCGCCGCCACGCTCGCCGGCGATCGTGCGCGCCTGCTCCGCGGCGGCGCGACCGGCACGCTCCATCAGCGGCTCGTGCTTCGCGGCGAGTTCGATGGCGCGCAATTCGGCCGTGCGCAGAATCGGCGCGAGACAAGCGCATCATGATTCGATTATAGGCCCGCGCCGCACGCCGGCCGTCGTCGCGCGCGGTCGCTGCGTCGCGCCCGTTGCGCATGGACAAGGGGGAGGGGTGCCGCTAGACTAGCCGCCGGTGGCCGTCGCGGCCAGCAGTGCTCGCCCGCCGCGCCCGACAGCTCGCACTCTCTCAACCCGGCATTCCGGCCGCATCCCTTGCCGGCCGTCCTTTTGGAGGCTTTCGATGAACTACCTTTCCAGGACCTGTTATGCGGTCGTCGCCGCCGCCTTTGCGCTGACCGCGAACGCGCAGGATTTGACCGGCACGCTCAAGAAGATCAAGGACACCGGCTCGATCACGATCGGTTACCGCGAATCGTCGATCCCGTTCTCGTATCTCGACGACAAGCAGCAGCCGATCGGCTACGCGATGGATCTGTGCATGAAGATCGTCGATGCGGTCAAGGCCGATCTCAAGATGCCGAATCTCAAGGTCAACCTGCAGCCGGTGACCTCGTCGAACCGGATCCCGCTGCTCCAGAACGGCACGATCGATCTCGAGTGCGGCTCGACAACCAATTCGGTCGAGCGTCAGAAGCAGGTTTCCTTTGGCCCGACCTATTTCGTCATCAACGTCACCGCGGCGGTCAAGAAGAAGTCGGGCATCAAGACGCTGGCCGACCTGAACGGGAAGACGATCTCGACGACGGCAGGTACGACGTCGGTGCCGCTGCTGCGCCAGTACGACAAGACCAAGAACGCCGATATCAAGTCGATCGACGCCAAAGACCATGCCGAGTCGTTCCTGCTCCTTTCGCAGGACCGCACGGTGGCGTTCGTGATGGACGACATCCTGCTGGCCGGCCTGATCGCCAGTTCGGCCAATCCGGGCGACTACATGATCCTCACCAACGAGTCGCTTCGTACCGAGCCCTACAGCATGATGCTGCGCAAGGATGACCCGCAGTTCAAGGCGCTGGTCGACAAGTCGGTCGGCGCCGTGATGAAGTCCGGGGAAATCAACAAGCTCTACGCGAAATGGTTCACCAGCCCGATTCCCCCGAAGGGCGTGAACCTCAACTTCGCGGAAACGCCTGCCATCAAGGCCGCGTTCGCGAACCCGAACGACAAGGGCGTCGAGTAAGCCAGCAGGCGTCGGAAGTTCCGAACGGGCCGGACAGCGAACCGCCGCTTCCGGCCCGTATCGTTTCCGCCCGAGCCGCCTGCCGAGTCGACGTTCCGTGCGTCCGGAGATCGACGCATTGCCAACGAGCTGTCGGGAGGGGATGAGCGATGACCAACGTCTTGAACTGGGGCGTATTCCTCCAGGAGCTCCCCGGTGGCGGCGAGCAGTACTGGCAGCTCATCGTTTCGGGCGTCGGTTGGACGCTCGCGGTGTCGGCCTGCGCCTTGCTGATTGCGCTGGCGATCGGGTCGGTCATCGGCACGATCCGGACGACGCCGAGCGTCTGGCTGGTGCGGCTGGGCAACGCGTGGGTCGAGCTGTTCCGCAACATCCCGCTGCTGGTCCAGATGTTCCTGTGGTATTTCGTCATCCCGGAGTTCATCCCGCCGCTCAAGGCGTGGATCATCCAGACCAGCCCGGAGAACGCGCAATTCCTGTCGGCGGTGCTCTGCCTCGGCCTGTTTACTTCGGCGCGCGTTGCCGAGCAGGTACGCGCGGGAATCCAGTCGCTGCCGCGCGGCCAGCGATTGGCGGGAATGGCGCTCGGACTGACGCAGTTGCAGGTCTACCGTTTCGTCCTGTTGCCGATGGCCTTCCGGATCATCATCCCGCCGCTCACCAGCGAAGCGATGAATCTGATCAAGAATTCCTCGATCGCCCTGACGATCGGGCTCGCCGAGCTGACGTTCCGGTCGCGCGAGATGGGTGAGTACACGTTCCGGTTCTTCGAAGCGTTCTCGGCGGCGACGCTCATCTACATCGCGATCGGGATGACGGCGAACCGCGTGATGGCGGTCGTCGAGCGGCGGATGGCCGTGCCGGGCTACATCGCCGGCGGCGCGAAGTAAGGGAATGCGATGAACCTCGACTTCGAAGTCATCTCGCGCTCGCTTCCGTACCTGTGGAAGGGCTTCCTCTACACGGTCCAGCTGACGGCGATCGCGTCCGTCGGCGGCCTGTTCTTCGGCACGCTGCTGGCGCTTGCCCGGCTGTCGCCGCTGAAGGCGCTTTCGTACGTCGCGGCCGGGTACGTGAACCTCGTGCGGTCGATCCCGCTCGTGCTCGTGCTGTTCTGGTTCTTCTTCCTGATGCCGCAGGTGCTGCAGCTCGTCACCGGCGGCGAGCGGCCTCCGCAGATCGGCGCGGAGCGCACGGCGATCATCACGTTCATCATGTTCGAGGCAGCCTATTTCTGCGAGATCATGCGCGCCGGGATCCAGTCGATCCCCAAAGGCCAGGTCTACTCGGCCTACGCGCTCGGGTTGACCTACGGGCAGGCGATGCGCCTCGTCATCCTGCCGCAGGCGTTTCGCAACATGATCCCCGTCCTGCTCACGCAGACGATCATCCTGTTCCAGGACACGTCGCTCGTCTACGTGATCTCGGCCACCGACTTCACCGGCGCTGCGTCGAAGATCGCGCAGCGCGATGGCCGGCTGATCGAGATGTACCTGTTCGTCGCCGCCGTCTATTTCGTGCTCTGCTACTCGCTGTCGTTCGGCGTCAAGCGGCTGCAGAAGAAGATCGCCGTCATCCGCTGAGGACCTCGCCATGCCCATGATCACCGTCGACAATGTTTCGAAATGGTACGGGCCGTTCCAGGTGCTCACCGACTGCACCACCAAGGTCGAGAAGGGCGAGGTGATCGTCGTCTGCGGGCCGTCGGGATCCGGGAAGTCGACGCTGATCAAGTGCGTCAACGCGCTCGAGCCGTTCCAGAAGGGCGAGATCACCGTGGACGGCGTCCCGGTCCACGACCCGAAGACGAATCTGCCGAAGCTCCGCGCGCGCGTCGGGATGGTGTTCCAGCATTTCGAGCTGTTCCCGCACCTGTCGATCACCGAGAACCTGACGCTGGCGCAGATCAAGGTGCTGAATCGCGGCAAGGACGAGGCGGTCGAGCGCGGGTTGAAGCTCCTCGACCGAGTCGGCCTCAACGCGCAGAAGGACAAATTCCCCGGCCAGCTGTCGGGCGGCCAGCAGCAGCGGGTCGCGATCGCCCGCGCGCTGTCGATGGACCCGATCTGCATGCTGTTCGACGAGCCTACCTCCGCTCTCGACCCGGAGATGATCAACGAGGTGCTCGACGTGATGGTGCTGCTCGCGAAGGAGGGCATGACGATGATGGTCGTGACCCACGAGATGGGCTTCGCGAACAAGGTCGCGCACCGGGTGATCTTCATGGACCAGGGGAAGATCGTCGAGGACGCGACAAGGGCCGATTTCTTCGGCAAGCCGCGCTCCGAGCGCGCGCAGCAGTTCCTCGCCAAGATCCTGCACCACTGAAGCGCGCCGACGGACCGGTTGCCGGATGCCGGGATACGGCGCGCGGCCGGGCCGGCGGCGACGAGCGGTCTCGTTCCGGGTCGACGGCCAGCGCATGTTCATGCGCGGCGCGGGGCCAGGGGAGACCGAGCGGGCGGGGAGGCGGGGAGATCATGGGATAATTGGCCTTTACGTCCCCTGCGCCGGACATGCCGCACCTTCTTACGCTGCGCGGGCGCCACGCGCTCTCGCCGTTTCGCGTCGCCAAGCTGCTCGCCGCACTCGCGGTTTCCCGTCCCGGCCACGCCGTCGCCGGAATCTCCGCCACCTACCGGCATTTCGTCGAAGTCGAGCGTCCGCTTTCGCCCGCCGAGACGGCCACGCTCGAGCGAATTCTCACCTACGGTCCGCACGACGAAACGGACCGCGATGAGGGGACGCTGCTCCTGGCCGTACCGCGTCCCGGCACGATTTCGCCGTGGTCGTCGAAGGCCACCGACATTGCCCGGAACTGCGGGCTCTCGGCAATATCCCGCATCGAACGCGGCACGGCATTCCGGATCGCCACCCGCGATCGCACCCCGCTTGCTCCCGAGGACCGGGCTGCGCTGCTGCCCCTGATCCACGACCGGATGACCGAGGCGGTGCTTTCGTCGCTCGACGACGCGCGCGTCCTGTTCGCGCATTTCGCGCCCAAGCCGCTGACGACGATTCCGCTGCTGGCCGACGGGCGCACTGCCATCGAGACGGCGAACGCCGAGCTCGGGCTCGCGCTCGCTCCCGACGAAATCGATTACCTCGACGCGAACTTCCGGCGCATCGGGCGCGACCCGACCGACGTCGAGCTGATGATGTTCGCGCAGGCGAACTCCGAGCACTGCCGGCACAAGATCTTCAACGCGAACTGGATCGTCGACGGCGTCCCGCAGCCGCAGAGCCTGTTCGCGATGATCCGTCACACGCACGCGACGAGCCCCGGCGGCACCGTCGTCGCGTACGCCGACAACGCAGCCGTGATCGAAGGCGCAACGGTGCGGCGCTTCTATCCCGATGTCGACGGCCGCTATGGCGCACGCAGCGAAGCCACGCACATCCTGATGAAGGTGGAGACGCACAACCACCCGACGGCAATTGCCCCATTTCCCGGCGCCGCGACGGGCTCCGGTGGAGAGATCCGCGACGAGGGCGCAACCGGCATCGGCGCGAAGCCGAAGGCCGGTCTCACCGGCTTTACGGTGTCGCACCTTCGCCTGCCGGGCCTGCCGCAGCCGTGGGAAGCGCCTTACGGGAAGCCGGATCGGATCGCGTCCGCGCTCGAGATCATGCTCGAAGGTCCCATCGGCGGGGCGTCGTTCAACAACGAGTTCGGCCGGCCGAATCTCGGCGGCTACTTTCGCAGCTTCGAGCAGAAGGTCGACGGCGAGGTTCGCGGCTATCACAAGCCGATCATGATCGCGGGCGGCGTGGGCAACATCCGCGCCGATCACACGCACAAGTCGCCGTTGCCGGCCGGCGCCCTCCTGATCCAGCTCGGCGGGCCGGGAATGCTGATCGGGATGGGCGGGGGCGCGGCTTCGTCGATGGCAACCGGGGCCAACACCGCGGACCTCGATTTCGATTCCGTGCAGCGCGGGAACGCGGAGATCCAGCGCCGCGCGCAGGAGGTGATCGACCGCTGCTGGCAGCTGGGCACCGCGAATCCGATCCTGTCGATCCACGACGTCGGCGCCGGCGGCCTGTCCAATGCGTTTCCGGAACTGGTGCACGGCGGAGCTGCGGGCGCGCGGTTCGAACTGCGCGCGGTGCCGTCCGAGGAGCCGGGCATGGCGCCCCGGGAGATCTGGTGCAACGAGGCACAGGAGCGCTACGTGCTCGCGATCGCGCCTCCCGATCTCGGACGCTTTCGCGCGATCTGCGAGCGCGAACGCTGCCCGTTCGCCGTCGTCGGCGAGGCGACCGCAGGGGCGGAGCTCGTCGTCGCCGACGCGCATTTCGGCAACCGGCCCGTCGACATGGATCTCGACGTGCTGCTGGGCAAGCCGCCGAAGATGACGCGCGACGTCGTGCATCGGGCGCGCGCTCTTCGCCCTCTCGACCTTGGCGCCGTGACGGTGAGAGACGCCGCCTATCGCGTGTTGCAGCTCCCGGCCGTCTCCGACAAGACATTCCTGGTCACGATCGGCGATCGCACCGTCGGCGGCCTGTGCGCGCGCGATCCGATGGTGGGGCCGTGGCAGGTGCCCGTCGCGGACGTCGCAGCGACATTGATGGATTTCGACGGCTACACGGGCGAGGCGATGGCGATGGGCGAACGCACGCCGCTGGCGCTCATCGATGCGGCCGCAGCGGGACGCATGGCGGTCGCCGAGGCGATCACCAACATCGCGGCGGCCGGCATCGCGCGCCTTCGCGACGTCAAGCTCTCCGCCAACTGGATGGCGCCCGCCGGTCACCCGGGCGAGGACGCCGCGCTGTACGACACGGTGCGCGCCGTCGCGATGGAGCTGTGCCCGGCGTTGGGCATCAGCATTCCGGTGGGCAAGGACTCGATGTCGATGCGCACGACGTGGCGTGAGGGCGAGGCTGCAATGGCGGTCACGGCGCCGTTGTCGCTGATCGTTTCCGCGTTCGCGCCGATCCCCGACGTGCGGCGGGTGTCCACACCGCAGCTCGCGCTCGATGCCGGCGAGACCGTGTTGGTCTGGATCGACCTCGGCGGCGGCCGCAGACGGCTCGGCGGTTCGGCGCTGGCTCAGGTCTACGGCCAGTTGGGCGACGACGCTCCGGATCTCGACGATCCGGCGCATCTCGCGGCCTTCTTCGACCTCGTGCAGGGGCTGCGCCGCGACGGCACGCTGCTGGCCTACCACGACGTCGCCGACGGCGGGCTGTTCGTGACGCTTGCCGAGATGGCGTTCGCGGCGCACTGCGGGCTCGACGTCGTGGTGCCGGGCGAGGACGATGCGCTGGGAACGCTGTTCGCCGAGGAACTGGGTGCGGTGCTGCAGATTGGGGCGAGCGACTGCGCCGCCGTTGCAAGGCGCGCGGCGGACGCCGGCCTCGTGCTCCATGCCCTGGGGCAGCCGACACGCGAGAATCGTGTCCGGATCGCACAGGCGGGACGCGTGCTGCTCGACGAGCGCCGCACCGATCTCCATCGTGCGTGGTCGGCAACAACCCATGCGATGCAGCGGCTGCGCGACAACCCCGAGGCGGCCGACGAGGAGTACGCGAGGGTCCTGGATGCGGCCGCGCCCGGCCTGTCGCCGGTACTGAGCTTCGATCCCGCGGCCGACGTGGCCGCACCGTACATCGGGACCGGCGCGCGTCCCGCGATCGCCATCCTTCGCGAGCAGGGCGTCAACGGGCAGGTGGAGATGGCGGCGGCCTTCGACCGCGCGGGGTTCGACGCCTTCGATGTTCACATGAGCGATCTCCTGGGCGGACGGCGCTCGCTCGCCGAGTTCAAGGGCTTCGCGGCGTGCGGCGGATTTTCGTACGGCGACGTGCTCGGCGCAGGGGAAGGGTGGGCCAAGTCGATCCTGTTCAACGCGCATGCGCGCGACGAATTCGCGGCCTTCTTTGCGCGCGCCGACAGCTTCGCGCTGGGCGTGTGCAACGGGTGCCAGATGATGAGCAATCTGCACGAGCTCATTCCGGGCACGGGACACTGGCCGCACTTCGTCCGCAACCGGTCCGAGCAGTTCGAGGCGCGCTTCGTGCAGCTCGAGGTCACGGGATCGCCCTCGCTCTTTTTCCGCGGCATGGAGGGCAGCCGCCTGCCGGTCGCCACAGCCCACGGCGAGGGCTACGCCGAGTTCCGCGATGAAGCGCACCTCGCGGCTGCCCGGCCGCTCGTCGCATTGCGTTTCGTCGACGATGCGGGCGCGCCGACCGAGCGGTATCCTTGCAACGCCAACGGCTCGCCCGAGGGCATCACCGGCCTCACGACCGCCGATGGCCGCTTCACGATCCTGATGCCGCATCCCGAGCGCGTGTTTCGCACCGTCCAGATGTCGTGGCACCCGGCCGGCTGGGGCGAGGACTCGCCGTGGATGCGGATGTTCCGCAACGCGCGCGTCTGGCTGGGCTGAGGGGTCACCGCCGCCGGCGGGCGACACGGACGCAGGCAACGAACGGAGGGACGCGATGGAGCTGACCGTGTATTCGATCGACGGAGTGACGCCGGTGGTGGATCCGGCGGCCTTCGTTCATCCGACCGCCGTTCTCATCGGCGATGTGATCGTCGGCGCGGGCTGCTACATCGGGCCCGCGGCGTGCCTGCGCGGCGACTTCGGCCGGCTCGAGATTCGCGCCGGCGCCAACATCCAGGATACCTGCGTGATGCACGCGTTTCCCGGTCACGACACGCTGGTCGAGGAGGGCGGCCACATCGGGCACGGTGCGGTGCTGCACGGCTGCATCATCCAGCGCAATGCACTGGTCGGCATGAACGCCGTGGTGAACGACAACGCCGTCATCGGCGAATCGGCGATCGTCGCCGCGATGGCCTTCGTCAAGGCCGGCATGGTCGTACCGCCGCGCACGCTGGCGGCGGGCATGCCGGCGAAGGTGGTGCGGGCGCTGACCGAAACGGAACTCGCGTGGAAGGTCGAGGGAACGCTTTCCTACCAGGAACTCAACCGCCGATCGTTGACGACGATGCGCGCGACCCGGCCGCTGCGGGCCCCCGAACCGGACCGCCCGCGCTTCGAGCTCCCGGAACTCCTGCCGCTTTCGGTGCTGAAGGCGCGGCAGCGTTAGTCGCTGCCGGGGCCGCGCCGGCGCCATGACGGACTTCGCCAATGCGCTCGCCGCCGATGTCTGGGCGGCCCGGTATCGCTTTGCACCTCCGGAGGGTGCACAGGAAGCGGACATCGACGCGACATGGTCGCGCGTCGCCCGCACGCTGGCCGCGGTCGAGCGGAACGATCGCGCAGCCTGGGAACGCCGCTTTGTCGACGCGCTCGCCGATTTCCGTTTCCTGCCCGGCGGGCGGATCCTCGCCGGCGCCGGCACCGGGCGCAAGGTCACGCTGTTCAACTGCTTCGTCATGGGCCGGATCGACGATTCGCTCGACGGCATCTTCGCCGCGTTGCGCGAGGGCGCGCTGACGATGCAGCAGGGCGGCGGCGTCGGCTACGACTTCTCGACGCTGCGCCCTGCCGGCGAACCCGCCGACGCGGCAGGGACGACGGCGTCGGGTCCGGTGTCGTTCATGCACGTCTGGGACGCGATGTGCGCGACGGTGCAATCGACCGGCGCGCGGCGCGGCGCAATGATGGCCACGCTCGCCTGCGACCACCCGGACATCGAGGCGTTCATCGCCGCCAAGCGCGCGCGCGGCGTGCTGACGCGCTTCAATCTTTCGGTGCTCGTCACCGATGCCTTTCTGCGCGCCGTCGATGCCGACGCCGACTGGCCGCTGGCTTTCGCGGCATCGGCCGGAGCGCGGCAGGTCGCGCGCCGCGTGCGGGCGCGGGCGCTGTGGGACGCGATCGTCCGCAATGCCTACGAGTGTGCCGAGCCCGGCGTCATCTTCATCGATCGCGTCCGCGCACAGGACAATCTCGGCTACGCGGAAACGATCAGCGCGACGAATCCCTGCGGCGAGATCCCGTTGCCGCCGTACGGCGCCTGCGATCTCGGATCGCTCAACCTGACCCGTTTCGTGCAATCGCCGTTCACCGCGCAGGCGCGGCTCGATTTCACTGCACTCGCCGCCACCGCGAGCGTGGCCACGCGGATGCTCGACAACGTCTACGACGTCTCCGGCTTTCCGCTGCCGCAGCAGGCACAGACCGCGCGTGCGTCGCGCCGACTCGGTCTCGGTGTCACCGGTCTCGCCGACGCGCTGATCATGCTCGGGCTGCGCTACGACGCGCCGGAGGGCAGGCGCCTGGCCACGGACGCGATGCGCACGATCAAGGAAGCGGCCTATGCCGCCTCGATCGCGCTCGCCCGCGAGAAGGGCGCCTTTCCGCTGTTCGACCGCGAACGCCATGTCGCCGCACCGTTCGTCCGGTCACTGCCGTCGGAGTTGCGTGCCGGGATCGAGCGCGACGGCATCCGGAACAGCCATCTGACCGCGATCGCCCCCGCGGGAACCATCAGCCTCGTCGCCGGCAACGTGGCGAGCGGGTTGGAGCCCGTGTTCTCGCTTGCCTATTCCCGGACGGTCCGACAGCCCGACGGCACGCGGGTGGCCAGGCCGGTCGAATGCTACGCGCTGTCGCGGTTCCGCGAGCTTCACGCCGATGCGCAGCTGCCACCGGCCTTCGTGACCGTCGCGCAGGTGACGCCCGCCGACCAGATCGCGATGCAGGCCGCACTCCAGGAACACGTCGACAATGCGATCGCCAAGACCGTCAATGTTTCCGCGGACGTCGATTCCGACACGTTCGCCTCCATCTACCGGCTTGCCTACGATTCCGGTCTCAAGGGCTGTACGGTGTTCCGGCCCAACGCGGTGACCGGTGCCGTGCTCGCGCCGTCGCCGACGGTCGCACGGTGCTGCGAGATCGGCTAGCTCAGAACCCGGCGGCCTGTCCGTCGCGACGCGGGTCGGACGCGGCGGCGTACCCATCTTCGATCCGGACGATGAACTGGCCGGCGCCGAAGTCCATGTAGGAATCCTCGACCGGCGTGAGATCGTGACCGAGCGTCGCGAGTCCGGTGCGCAGTTCCGGCGCGGCGGTCGGCTCGAGATCGATGGCGCGCCCGCCGTTGAGCTTCCAGCGCGGCGCGTCGAGCGCCGCCTGCGGGTTCATCCGGTACGTGAGCAGGCGGACCAGTGTCTGGACGTGTCCGGGTGGCTGGATCGGCCCGCCCATCACGCCGAACGCGCCGAGCGGGGCGCCGTCTTGAGTGAGAAAGCCCGGGATGATCGTGTGAAAGGGGCGCTTGCCGCCGCCGACTTCGTTCGGATGTCCGGCCTTCAGGGAAAAGCCCGCGCCGCGATTCTGCAGGCTGATCCCCGTGCCCGGCACCACGACGCCCGATCCGAATCCCATGTAGTTCGACTGGATCAGCGACACCATCATGCCGCGCTCGTCGGCGGCGCAGAGGTAAACCGTACCTCCCCTGGGCGGCGTGCCGGGTCCGAAGTCCTGCGCCCGGGCGGGATCGATCAGCCGCGCGCGCGCGGCCAGGTACGCGGGATCGAGCAGCGCGGCGGCGGCGACTTCCATCGTGCGCGGGTCCCCGACGTAGCGATGGACGTCGGCGAAGGCGAGCTTCATTGCCTCGATCTGCAGGTGCTGGCTCGCGACGGAGTCCGGCGCCAGCGAGCCCAGATCGAACGAGCGCAGGATTCCCAGCGCCATCTGCGCGGCGACGCCCTGGCCGTTGGGTGGAATCTCGTGCACGGTCGCCCCCGCGTAGTCGAGCGCCAGCGGTGTCACCCAGTCGAGCGTGTGCTCGGCGAAGTCGGCGAGAACGTGCGCCGCGCCGTGCGCATGGGCGTGGCGCACCATCGCCTCGGCCAGTTCGCCGCGATAGAACGCGTTGCCATGCGTTTCGGCAATGCGCTCCAGCGTCGCCGCCATCACCGGGCAGGCGAAGCGCTCGCCGGCACGCGGCGCGCGGCCGCGCGGCAGGAAATGCTCGGGGAAGCCGAGGTCCCCCGGCATCACCGTCTGGGCGAGCGCCCATTTCGCCGCGACGACGGGCGAGACGGCAAAGCCGTCACGCGCATAGCGGATCGCCGGGGCGAACAGATCCGGGAAGGGGAGCATCCCGAATCGCTGCGACAGTGCGGACCAGCCGGAGACCGCACCCGGAATCGTGACCGCTTCCCAGCCACGGCGCGGCATTTCGGTCAGGCCTGCGTAGCGGGCGGGCGCAATCGCTGCCGGTGCGCGGCCCGATGCATTCAGACCCGTGAGCTCGCGACCGTCCCACACGATGGCGAACAGATCGCTGCCGAGGCCGTTGCTGCATGGCTCGACGACGGTGAGCGTGATGGCGGTGGCGAGCGCGGCGTCGACGGCATTGCCGCCGCGCTGGAGCATCGCGATGCCGGCCTGCGTGGCCAGCGGTTGCGATGTCGCAACCGCGTTGCGGGCGAGGATCGGCTGCCGGCGCGACGGGTACGGCGACACCCAGTCGAAGTTCAGCATGATCGGTCGGTCATGCGGCCATCGCCCAGGAGTCGCGGGACACGCTGGCCGACGCCGGAGCCTCGCCTGTCGTCCATGGTGGCGAGCTGCGTTGGCCCACCGCGGGGCGACCCGCGTTTGTCGGGCGAACCCTCACGCTTCTTCCTGGAACGCCTCTTCGCGGCGTTTGCGCATCTTGGGCAGCGCGATGATGAGCACGAGCAGCACGGCGGCGATCAGCAGTCCGGCCGAGATGGGACGGGTGAGGAACACGGTCGGATCGCCGCGCGAGAGCAGCAACGCGCGCCGCAGATTTTCCTCCATCATCGGTCCGAGCACGAACCCCAGCAGCAGCGGCGCCGGCTCGCATTCGAGCTTCGAGAAGATCACACCGATCAATCCGAAGAACGCCGTCATCATCACGTCGAAGCTCGTGTTGTTGACGGTATATACGCCGATGGCGCAGAACAGCAGGATCGCCGGGTACAGCACCCGGTACGGCACCGTCAGCAGCTTGATCCAGATGCCGATCAGCGGCAGGTTCAGCACCACCAGCATCAGGTTGCCGATCCACATCGACGCGATCAGCCCCCAGAAGAGCCTCGGGTTGCTGGTCATCACCTGCGGACCCGGCTGGATGTTGTGGATCGTCATCGCGCCGACCATCAGCGCCATCACCGCGTTTTCCGGGATGCCCAGGGTAAGCAGCGGAATGAATGACGTCTGCGCCCCGGCGTTGTTCGCGGACTCCGGACCGGCCACGCCCTGGATCGCGCCTTTGCCGAACTCGGCCGGGTTCTTCGCGATCTTCTTTTCGATCGTGTAGGAGGCGAACGAGGACAGCATCGCGCCGCCTCCCGGCAGCACGCCGAGCACCGATCCCAGCGCCGTGCCGCGGAGCACCGCCGGCCACGCCTTGCGGAACTGCTCCTTGTTCAGCCACAGACCCTTTACCTTGCTCGCGATGATCACCCGCTTCTCGGTCGATTCGAGATTCAGGATGATCTCAGCGAAGCCGAACAGGCCCATCGCGACGCCGACGACGCCGATGCCGTCGGTGAGCTCCGGGATCCCGAACGCGAATCGTGCGGCTCCGGAGTTGACGTCGGTGCCGACGATGCCGAGCAGCAGGCCGAGCAGGATCATCGCGATCGCCTTGAGCAGCGAGCCGTGCGCGAGGACGACGGCCCCGATCAAGCCAAGCATCATCAGCGAAAAGTACTCGGCGGGGCCGAACTTGAGGGCGAGTTCCGACAGTGGCACCGAGACCGCCGCGACGAGCACCGTAGACACCGTTCCGGCGAAGAACGAGCCCAGGGCCGCCGTCGCCAGCGCCGCGCCCGCCTGGCCCTTGCGCGCCATCTGGTGGCCGTCGAGGCAGGTGACGACCGACGACGACTCTCCGGGCATGTTGACGAGGATCGCGGTGGTCGAGCCGCCGTACTGGGCGCCGTAGTAGATGCCGGCGAGCATGATCAGCGCCGACACCGGCTGCAGCGCGTAGGTGGTCGGCAGCAGCATCGCGATCGTCGCCACCGGGCCGATGCCGGGAAGCACGCCGATCAGCGTGCCGAGCAGCACGCCGATCAGCGCGTAGAGCAGGTTGACCGCGTGCAGGGCGACCGAGAAACCCAGTGCCAGATGCGAAAACAGCTCCATCGCACCGCCCTAGTTCGACCAGGGCCAGATGGGCAGCTGCAGCTTGAGCCCGATCACGAATACGGCGACCGCAAGCGCGGCGAAGAACACGCCGCTGACCAGGGCCTCTTTCGGCCTGAACTCGTGGCTTGCGGCACTCGCGGCGACGATCAGGATGACCGTGGATATCGCGACGCCGACCGTCTGGACGATCGCGCCGAAGAGGATGACGCTGCCCAGCACGACGACGGTGGGGCGCCACGGCCAGCCGGGCAATGGCGGGCCGTTGAGGCGCAGCGCGCGCAACGACAGGATCGCCCCGAGCACGATCAGCAGGATGCCGAGAATGCGCGGGAAATAGCCGGGGCCCATTCGCGCCGCCGTGCCCAGCGGGTAGTTGCTGCTGATGACAATGGCCGCAATGCCGATTGCGGCGAACATCAGCCCGGCGATGAAATCCTTCTGGTGGCGAATGTGCACCGATGCACTCCCCGTTCGATCTGTTCTCGTGTCGCCGCGCGAAGCCGGGCGCGGGCGCTAGGATAGCATTCCGACGGCGGGCCCGGCGCTTCGATTCCGGGTGCGGGCCGCACAGGTTCGCGCGGTAGCACCGGCGATCGTGCGTTGCTCGCCCGACCTGGAATCGGATCGCGACTTCGGTCGGCCAGCAAGAAAAAGGGCAGGCGCGCGGCCTGCCCTCGTTCGGCGGTGCGTGACGGATCAGACGCCGTTCTTCGCGCGGAGCTCCTTGAAATAGTTGTCGAGAAACTGGCCTTGCATCCGTTGCTGGAGCTGCGGCTTGACCTCTTCGAAGCTCGGGACCTTGGCATCGCGGATGTCGTCGACTTTGATCACGTGCCAGCCGAACTGCGTTTGCACCGGGGTCGCGGTGAACTTGCCTTTCTCGAGCTTCACCATCGCCTCGGAGAACGGCTTCACGAAGTTCGCCGGGGCGTTCCAGTCGAGGTCGCCGCCCTTGTCCTTCGAGCCCGGGTCCTTCGAGCGCACGGCGAGGGTCTCGAACTTGTCACCCTTCTGCAGCGCCACGATGATCTCCTTCGCCTCGTCCTCCTTCTCGACCAGGATGTGGCGGACATGGTATTCCTTGTCGCCGATCTGCGCCTTGATCGTGTCGTACTCCTTGCGCAGTGCGGCGTCGGGGATCGGGTTCGCCTTCGCCCAGTCGGCGACGTAGGCGCGAACGAGCACCGTCTGCGCGGTCAGGTCCATCTGCGTCTTGATGTCGGGATTCTTGTCGAGCCCCTTCTTCTTGGCTTCGCGGACCAGCAGTTCGCGCGTATTGAGCTCGTCGCGGATCGCGTTGCGCATTTCCGGCGAATCCGGCTGACCCTGCGCCAGGCGCTCCTTGAGCATGATGTCGAAGTAGGTCTTCGGGTACAGCTCCTTGCCGGCCGCCGGGGCCGCCGCGGCAGCTTTCGCCGGCGCGGCCTTGTCCTGCGCCTGTGCAGGCATTGCGGCGAACGCGGCGAGCGCAGCGAGCGCGGCGATGGTCAGGGGTTGCTTCATCATCGTTGACAGTCCTTTGTGGTTAGGAAGGAAATTCGTCCGGCGCCAGCGCACGGATCGATAGCGCATGGATCGGATGGGGAAGGAGGTCGGCGACCCGGTCGAGCACCCGCTGGTGCCGCGCGAGCCGCGTCATCCCGGCAAACTGCTCGGACACGATAAGCAGCGAAAAGTGCCCGCCGCCGCCGGCAGCGCCTGCGTGCCCGGCATGCGCTGCGCTGTCGTCGTCGATTTCGAGGACGGTCGGCGCGAGCGCCGCGAGACGCAAGCGCAGCGTCGACGCCGCGTCGCTGGCCGTCCCCGTCACGAGGCTTCCTCGGTGACGTAGCGGGAAAGCCAGAATCCCTGTGCGACCGCGAATGCGAGGAACAGGCCGATGCCGCCCCAGACCTTGAAATTCACCCAGGTATCCGTTGGGAAGTGGAAGGCCACGTACCAGTTGGCGACGGCCATGCACGCGAAGAATCCGACCCATGCCCAGGTGAGGCGCGTCCAGACGGCGTCGGGGAGGACCAGCCCCTTCATCAGATAACCGAGCAGATGGCGACCGAATGCCAGCCGGCCGACGGCGAGCACTCCGCCGAACAGCGCATACAGAACGGTCGGCTTCCACTTGATGAACACCTCGTCCTGCAGCAAGAGCGTGGCGCCGCCGAACACAAGGATGATCACGAACGACAGCCAATGGACGACCTCGACCCGGCCGCGCTTCCAACGCATCCAGGCGATCTGGACGACCGAAGCGGCCATCGCGACGGCCGTCGCGGCGAAGATGCCGTGCCACTTGAACGCGATGAAGAAGAGCAGGAGCGGAAAGTAGTCCGCGAGCATTTGCATAACCGGGCATTATACCTCGACCGGAGCGCCCGGCGCCTGCACGTCAATGCGCCGAGCCTTGCCGGCCGACGCCGGGGCGCCGGCCGATGGTTCCGGCGCGGGGCGGTCGGGGGAGGGGGCGGCGTCGCGGGCGGGGCGTCGGCTCAGGGTCGGCGCGGGGTCAGCAAGCGGCCGAGGCGCGCCCAGTCGAAGGCCGGGCCCGGATCCGTCTTGCGGCCGGCCGCCACGTCGCTGTGCCCGGCGACGTCGGCGATGGGGTAGCGGCGCCGAAGCGCCTTCACGAGCCGCGCGAGCATCGTGTACTGGGGTGCCGTGTAGCGAATCTCGTCGCTGCCTTCGAGTTCGACGCCGATCGAGAAGTCGTTGCAGTGCTCGTGTCCGCGCCATGTGGACACGCCGGCGTGCCACGCGCGATCGCCGCAGCGCACGAACTGGACAAGCGCGCCGTCGCGCCGAATCAGGAAATGCGCCGACACCCGCAGATGGACAACCGTCGCGTAATACGGGTGTGCGGCCGGATCGAGGCGATTCGTGAACAACCGCTCGATGCCATCGCCGCCGAAAGCGCCGGGCGGCAGCGAAATCCCGTGGACGACGACGAGGTTGACCTCCGTGCGCGCGGGCCGTGCGTCATGGTTCGGCGACCGGACCTGCCGCGCGAGGTTGGCGATGCCGCGTTCGTCGATCGCGAGGCGGCGGGGCACGAGGGCTCGCGTCCGACCGCCCCGATGCACGGTCACCGGGGGCGACTCATTTGATTCCCAGCCGCTCCATCCGGTATCGCATCGCGCGAAACGTGATGCCGAGGAGCTTCGCGGCGGCGGTGCGGTTGAATCGCGTCTTCTCCAGCGCTTCGTTGATCGCGGCGCGCTCGACGCGATCGAGGTAGTCCTGCAGCGGCCATTTCTCGCCGGCGACCTGTGCGGCCTCGCTTTCGTCGGCGACCGGCGTCAGGTGCAGGTCCTCGGCGGTGACGCGCAGCGGGTCCGCCGCCAGCGACAGCCCGCGCTCGAGGACGTTTTCGAGCTCACGCACATTGCCGGGAAACGGGTAGCGTTCGAGCGCGGCGAGTGCCTCCGCGTCGAGCTTCGCCGGCGTGCCGCGCGAAAGCTTGGACAGGATCGCGTGGGCGATCAGCGGAATGTCCTCGCGCATCTCGCGCAGGCTCGGCATCGCGAGCTCGATCACGTGCAGCCGGTAGTAGAGGTCCTGGCGGAATTCGCCCGACTCGACGAGCCCGGACAGCTTCTTGTGCGTGGCGCTGATGATGCGCACGTCGACCGGCTCTTCCTGCGTCGAACCGACCTTGCGCACTTTCTTCTCCTGGATCGCGCGCAGCAGCTTCACCTGCATCGCCAGCGGCAGGTCGGCGACCTCGTCGAGGAACAGCGTGCCGCCGTTGGCGGCCTGGAAAAAGCCGTCGCGGTCGGCTTCGGCGCCGGTGAACGATCCCTTCCGATAGCCGAAGAACTCGCTCTCCATGAGGTTCTCGGGAATCGCACCGCAGTTGACCGCGATGAACGGCAACTCCGCGCGCGGACCGCCGGAGTGGATCATCCGCGCCGCGAGTTCCTTGCCGCTGCCCGATTCGCCGTTGATGAACACCGGCGCCTGGCTCTTCGCGAGTCTTTCGATCAGCCCGCGCACCTGCATCATCGCCGGGGACTCGCCGAGCAGCTGGTAACTCGACGCCGGCTGCGTCTTTTCGGGCACCTTGAGCGCCTGCTTGACCAGCGCGCGCAGCTGTTCGAGCGCCACCGGCTTGGCGAGATAGTCGAACGCGCCGGCCTTGAGCGCCGCGACCGCGTTTTCCGCACTGCCGTATGCGGTGATCACGGCAACCGGAACGTCGAGGCCCTTCTGGTTGATGTGCTCGACCACGCGCAGTCCCTCCCCGTCGGGGAGCCGCATGTCGGTCAGGCACAGGTCGAAGGGCTCCTTGTCGAGCAAACGGATCGCCTCGCCGACGTTTTCGGCACGCGAGGTGTCGAGTCCCATGCGGGACAGCGTGAGCTCCAGCAGCTCCAGCAGATCGGGCTCGTCGTCGACGACGAGGACTTTGGGCTGACCACGGATTTTGCGCGACATGGCGGTTCTCTTTCGGTCTGTCAGTGTTTGTGGGTGGCGCCGTGCGCCCGCTTCAGCGTCATGCGAAAGTGGGCACCCGGACCCTTGGGCAGGAGTTCGAGCGTGGCGCCGTTGGCGTCGGCGAGTTCGCGGGCAATATACAGGCCGAGGCCGGTGCCGCCGGGCCGCGTCGTGAAGAACGGCTCGAAGATCTGCCCGCGCAGTTCCGCGGGAATGCCGGGGCCGTCGTCGGCGAGCTCGAAGATGATGGCATCCCCCATGTATCCGGGCCGGCACGCAATGCGGATGCTGCCTTCCTTTTTCTGGCAGTGCTGCCAGGCATTGCGCACGAGGTTCCAGACGATCTGGTTGAGATGGCCGCGGTCGACGATCGCGAGCAGTTTGTCCGGCAGCAGCAGCACGATGCCCCCAGGAGGGATGTTCTCCGCCTGCACGATCTCTTCGACCAGCGAGCGCAGGAACTCGCCCAGCGCCACGACCTCCGGCTGCTGCCGGTCGCGACGGTTGAGCTGAAGCACCTCGCCGACGATCCGGTCGATGCGCTTGGCATTGTTGCGGATCATGGCGAGCAGGCGCTGACCTTCCGGCGCCACGGCGCGGTCCTCCTCGAGAAGCTGCGCTGCCTGATTGATCGCCGACAGCGGATTCCTCACTTCGTGGGCGATGCTGGCGGTGAGCCGGCCCATCGCCGCGAGCTTCATCTGCTGCGCTTCGCTCTGCGCCCGGCCGAGGTCCTCGAGATAGATCAGCGTTCCCCCATTGAGGCCGGATCCGATGCGAACCAGACGCACGCGCAGCAGGCGCTGCGTGACTTCGACCTTGAACGGAGGCAGCGATTCCGTGTCGTCCTCCTGCCAGCGCCGCCAGTAGTCGTGCAGCGTCGAGCTGAACTCCGCCAGGCGCATCCCGCCGCGCATCCGACCGAAGCCGCCGAGCAATCGCGTCACCTGCGCGTTGTGGCCGCGCACGACACCGTTGAGGTCGACGACGAGCACGCCGTCCTGCATGTCCTGGATGATGAGCCGGTTCACCTGCTCCAGGTTGGCGACGTCGATCCCGCGCTGGGCCGCGAGATCCTCGGACGCCTTCGTATAGCGCCCGAGCGCCACGGCGATCCCGATCGTCGCGAAATAGCCGAATCCGATGAGGATGGTCGCGAACGGCTGGACGACGTTGACCTGTCCTTCCGCCAGCCGCCAGATGTCGAGCCCGAGCAGCGTGATCGCCGCGAGGGCCGCATGGAAGAACGCGGTGCGCGTGCGCGTCAGCCAACCGCTCGCCGCCAGCTGCGGGAAGAGCAGGATCGGCAGGGTACCGCCGGGGGTGCCGCCCGCGAGCATGATCAGAGCGATGAAGAAGATGTCCCCGGCGAGCAGACCCGAGATCAGCGCCGGCAGGGGAAGCGGCAGCGGATCGCGCTGGATCGACCAGAATGCCGCGAGCCCGAACAGGAAATAGAGGCCGGTCGCCGTGATGAACGCATTCGGCACCGCGATCGCCATCAGGCTGAGATCGAGCAGCAGCGCGGTGCCGAGCAGAACCGCGCCGCAGACGGCGCGGTAGAGACCGACGATCCACAGAATGCGCCGGCCAGACTCGCCCAGCGACGTCGGTGCTGCGACCGGTTCGAACGTTGCGTGCGCGGGATCGGAGGCCATCGGGGCGGGTTATCGCAGCAAGGACGGATGGCGTCAACGACGCTTTGCGCAGGCAGGATCGCTGCAGGTGGGTCCGGCGGGTCCGATCTTCGCGTCGGCGCGCGGCAGGAACACGCCGCAGCGCACGCAGCGAACCATCGTTTCCGGGGGACGGCCGCCGGCAGCCGCGGCCCGTCGTGCCTCGTCGGCGCGGCGCTTCGCCTTTCCCGCGTTGAGCAGGCGCAGGCCGAGCAGCACCGCGAACACGATGACGATCCAGAAGATGACCTTGCCCATGACCGGAAATTTCCTCTACAGCACCTTGCCGGGATTCAGGATACCCTGCGGGTCGAGCATCGCCTTGACCGACCGCATGAGCTCGATCTCGACGGCGCTCTTGTAGCGGACGAGTTCGCCGCGTTTCAGCTGCCCGATGCCGTGCTCGGCGCTGATGCTGCCGCCGTGTGCGGCGACGAGGTCGTGCACGATCCGGTTGGCCACCGTCGCGTTCGGCATGAACGCCTCGGCGTCTGCGCCCTCGGGCGCGGCGAGGTTGTAGTGCAAGTTGCCGTCGCCCAGGTGCCCGAAGGTCACGAAGCGCAGTCCCGGCAGCGCGGCGCGCAGCGCGTGCTCGGCGGCGACGAGGAAGGCCGGGATCGCCGATACCGGCACCGAGATGTCGTGCTTGATGTTGGGGCCTTCGCGGCGCTGCGCCTCCGCGATGTTCTCGCGCAGCGTCCACATGGCCTGCGCCTGTTCGCCGGACTGCGCGATCGCCGCGTCGCGCGCGAGGCCGCGCTCCAGCGCTTCGCCCAGCGCGGCCTCGAGCATCGCGGGCAGCGGCGAGTCCGCCGCGCTGTCGTCGGCCTGCACCAGCGCATACCACGGGTGACCCGGGAGCGGGTCGGGCAACGAGGGCTGGTGCTTGCGGGACAGGCCGAGCGACAGCGCCGACATCAGCTCGAACCCGGTCAGCCGGTCGCCCAGCGCCGCCTTGAGCTCGCGCAGCAGCCCGACCGCGGCGCCGACGTCGGTCAATGCCACGAGCGCGGTCGCGTGCGTGCGCGGTGCCGGGAAGAGCTTCAGCACGGCCGCGGTGACGATGCCGAGCGTGCCTTCGGCGCCGATGAACAGCTGCTTGAGGTCGTAGCCGGTGTTGTCCTTGCGCAAGCCGCGCAACCCGTCCCAGATGCGCCCGTCGGCGAGCACGACCTCGAGGCCGAGCACCAGTTCACGCGCGTTGCCGAAGCGCAGCACGGCCGTGCCCCCGGCATTGGTGGAGATGTTGCCGCCGATCGTGCAGCTGCCTTCCGCCGCCAGCGACAGCGGGAAGAGGAGACCGGCCTCGCTTGCCGCCTGCTGGACCTGCGCCAGCGGAACACCGGCCTCGACGGTCACGGTCGCGTTGTCCGGGTCGAGTGCGCGCACCCGGTTGAGTCGCGCGAGCGACAGCACGATGGCCTCGCCGCTCGCATCCGGTGTCGCACCGCCGCATTGGCCGGTGTTGCCGCCTTGCGCGACGATCGATGTGCCGCACTCGGCGCACGCGCGGACGACGGCCGCGACCTCCGCGGTGGTCCGCGGGCGCACCACGGCCCCGGCGCGGCCGTGGTAGCGACCGCGCCAGTCGGTGAGGTAAGGCGCGAGATCGGCGGGATCGGTGAGGACCTGCGCTGGACCGACGGCGGCATCGAGCCGCGTCCGCAGGGTTGCGCGAATGTCCGTCATGGACCACGATAATAGCGAAAAACAGCGTCGTTGCCGTTGCGACCGCGCGATGCCGGCATTTCCGGCGCGCTTTCCGTCCTGCGAGGAGCCTCCATGAGCCAGCCGCCGTCCACCCCGCCACCGGCGGGATTTCCGTTTTCGCCGCAGGATGCGATCGAGTTCATGCAGAAGATGTGGAACCCGTTCGGCATGCCGGTGCCCGGCTTCGGCGCGCCGGGAGCGGCGCCGCAGGCTGCCCCCGACGCGAGCCAGGGCGGAGCGATGGGCGGCATGCCGTTTCCGAATCCGGCGGCGATGTTCGCCGCACTCGACCCCGCCGATGTCCAGCGCAAGATCGACGAGCTCAGGATCGTCGAGGGCTGGCTGCAGATGAGCCTCAACATGATGCAGATGAGCATCAAGACGATGGAACTGCAGAAGGCCTCGCTCGAGGCGCTGCGCGGCACGCCGACGCCGGCGAAGCCCGACGCCGGGCGCAAGAAGCCCTGATCCCTATCCGCGCGTTCAACCTCTTCCTTTTTCCTTTATATGCCATGAACCTCGTTCTCTACTACGGCTCCGGGTCCCCCTACGCCTGGCGCGCCCAGCTCGCGCTCGAGCACAAGGCGCTGCCCTACGATCTCAAGGTGCTGTCGTTCTCCGCCGGCGACACGCGCAAGCCCGAGTTTCTCGCGCTCAACCCGCGCCATCGCGTCCCGGTGCTCGTCGACGGCGACTTCGTGCTCTACGAATCGAACGCGATCGTCGAGTATCTCGACGAAGCGTATCCCGCCGCCGGGGCACGCCTGTTCCCGGGCGATGCGCGGACGCGGGCGCTCGCCCGGCGCCTGATTCTCGAGGTCGACAACTATTTCGACAAGGCGGTCGACCCCGTGATCGACGAGGCGTTCTACAAGAAGCCCGAGCAGCGCAGCGCGGAGAAACTCGCCGCCGGTCGCAGCGCGGTGATCGAGGAGTACGCGCTGTTCACGAAGGCGATGCGCGGCGACTTCCTGGCCGGCCCACTGTCGGCCGCCGATTTCGCGTTCTACCCGCTGGTCGCGTTCATGAAGCGGTGCGAAATGAAGCTGCCTGACCTTGCCACGGACGGCTGGCTCACGCCCGAGCTCGCGGCCTGGAAGGCGCGCATCGAGGCGCTGCCGTTCCTCGACAAGACCATCCCTCCGCACTGGAAGCAAAAGTGAAGCTCACCACCTCCGCCTTTGCCGATCACGGCCCGATTCCCGCCGAATTCGCGTTCGGCGCGATGGACCCGGCGCAGCACGTCAAGCTGTCGACCAACCGCAATCCCGATTTCGCGTGGACCGACGTGCCGCGGGGCACGCGGTCGCTCGCGCTCATCTGCCACGATCCGGACGTGCCCTCGCGCGGCGACGACGTCAACCAGGAAGGCCGGATCGTGTCGGCCACGCTTCCCCGCGTCGACTTCTTCCACTGGGTGCTGGTCGACCTGCCGCCGGATACCGCGCCGATCGCCCGCGGCGAGTACTCCGAGGGTGTCACGGCCCGCGGGAAGCCCGGGCCGCACGCGCCGCGTGGCGCGCGCCAGGGCGTTTCCGACTACACCGGCTGGTTCGCCGGGGACAAGGACATGGCCGGCAACTATTTCGGCTACGATGGCCCGTGCCCGCCGTGGAACGACGCGATCCCCCATCACTACATGTTCACGCTGTACGCGCTCGACGTGGCGCGGCTTCCGGTCGAAGGCGTGTTCACGGGCGCGGATGTGCGCAAGGCAATGGCCGGCCACATTCTCGCCGAGGCGTCGGTGACCGGGCGCTACACCCTCAATCCGGCGTTGAGCCTGTAGCCGCAGCGGCGCGTCGGCGACGCCGGCGCCGAGTGATTCGACCCTGCCGCGCGTCGATGACGCGTCGTTCGCGGGAAACGGTTCCGCAGCGGCGACGCCGCGTCAGGCGCTGTCGACCGCGCCCAGCCAGTCGGTGAGCTGCGCCTCGCGCGCAGCGTCACGCGTTTCAGCGAGCGCAAGCCAGCACGTGTCGGCCGGCGCGACATCGAGGACCAGCGTCGTCGTGAAGAGCTCGTCACGGCGAAATGCGTGGACGCTGACCTCGGCGCCGGCAACGCGGCGCTCGCACAAGCGCTCGACGGCATCCGCCGATGCCCGCAGGCCATCGAGCGCGACGAGCGTGTCGTGCGCGGCGAGCCCCGCGCGCTCCGCCGGCCCGCCGCTGTACACGTGCGCGAGTCGTGGCTCGCCGCCGCTCGCGAGCTTCGCGCCGATCCAGCAGCGTTCGCGCCCCGAGCGCTTGCCGGCGGAACCGCCGCGATCGCTCGCCCCTTCCGCAGCGCGGAGATGCATTTCGATGCCGAATGCGCGCAGGAGGTCGGCCAGCGGCGGGTCCTCGACGCCGTCGACGCAGCGTGCGAAGAATTCGGCGAGATCGCTTCCGCCCAGTTCGATTGCAAGTCGCTGGACGCCTTCCTCCGGCACGCCCGACCCGTTGCGTCCGTGGCGTTGCCAGAGCGCGCGCATGACGTCGTCGAGCGAGGAGCCACGCAGGCGCAGCGTGAGGTCGAGCGCGAGCGCGACCAGCGCCCCCTTCGCGTAGTAGCTGACGATGGCGTTCGGCGAGTTCTCGTCCTGGCGGTAGAACTTGATCCAGGCGTCGAAGCTCGACTCGGCCACGCTCTGCACGTGCCGTCCCGGGTTGCGCAGGACCGTCGTGATGCCGCGCCCGAGGAGCTCGAGATAGCTGTCGCGATCGATGACGCCGCTTCTGACGAGCGCCAGATCATCGTAGTACGACGTGATGCCCTCGAACGCCCACAGCTGCCGGGTATAGCTTTCGCGGGCGAGGTCGTACGGCGTGAAGGCGGCGGGCCTGATCCGCTTGACGTTCCAGCTGTGGAAGTACTCGTGGCTCGCGAGCCCGAGGAAATTGCGGTAGCCGTCGCTGACGGCCTCGGTGCCACGGGCCGGCAGATCGTGGCGCTTGCACAGGAGACTCGTGCTGGCGCGATGCTCGAGCCCGCCGTAGCCGTCGCCGACGGCGGCGATCTGGAACAGATAGCGGTCGAACGGTGCGCGACTGCCCGGCGCGCCGCCGAAGAGATCGATCTGCCACTGGCAGACGCGAGCCAGGTCGCGGGCGACACGCTCGAGATCGGCATCGGTGCGGCCGGTGACCGCAATGTCGTGGCGCGCGGCGCCGGCCGTGAACGATGCCAGCGCGAAGTCCGCAATCTCGACCGGGTGGTCGATCAGCTCGTCATAGCTGCCCGCCCGGTAGAGCCCGAATCCGAACTCCGCCGCACCCGCCGACGGCAGCGTCGTCGCGATGCGCCAGTGATAGGCCTCGCCCGCGGCTGCCGCGATCTCCACGGTGCAGGGCGCCCCTTCCCGGCCTTCGGGGCAGAGGAAGACGGCGGCGCCGTTGAAGTAGGCGCGGGTCGCGTCGAGGTAGGCGGTGCGCACCGACAGATCGAAGGCGTACACCTGCGCGACGACCGTGAGCGGCCCCGTGCACCGCCCGGCACGCCAGACGTTTTTCGCCTCTTTCGCGATCGCGACCGGCACACCCGCTGCCTCGGCGCGTACGGCGACAAAGTGGCGGGCGAACTCGCGAATCAAATAGCTGCCCGGAATCCACGTCGGCAACAGGAACCGCTGACCGTCCGGATCCGGATCGTCGAGCGTGCAGCGCACCTCGAACAGATGGGCGTGCAGATTGAGTGGAGCAATGCGGTAGCGGGTCGGCGGCAGGGAAGGCATTTCGCGGATTCTACGGTCGATACAAGTGCGCACGCACTCTACACTGGCCGCGCGCCGTCGATCGAGACCGCATGCGCGCCGCACGTGAGCCAGCGCCAGCGACCGTATGTTGGACGTGACCGGGCGGGCGGCCGCGGCTGCATGGTACCGAGCGCGGCGGAGATGGAAATCGGCGCGCCTGCGGCCCTACGGCACGACTTCCTGACGGATTGCTGACGAGATGCTGCCATTGCGCTGACAAAACAAGAATTTTGCAACAGCAACGATGAGATCAAAGCGACGCAGGTGCGAGGATTCGATCCAGCTGGTGCGCTCCCGATCACAATAGCCACGACGGGAATCCAGATTCAGCGCGCAGTCATCGCGGCGAGATAGGTGATCGCAGGCGCGCGGCGCTGACCGGTGCGAAGCGATCAAGGAGGCAAGACAAATGTTCGAACGTATCGCGACGAGGAGCGTTTCCGTGCCCGCGTTGGCACTCCTGTTGGCCGCAGGTTTCGCGAACAACGCTGTTGCGGTCCCATCGTTCGCTCGCCAGACCGGACAGGAGTGCATCGCCTGCCATGTCAGCTTTCCCGAGCTGACACCGTACGGCCGGTATTTCAAGTTGACCGGCTACACGATCGGCAAGACCTTCGCATCGTCGGAAGGCGTCAACTATGTTCCGATGGCGGTCATGGCGCAGGCTTCCGTCACCAATACCCGGAACAATCATGCGACCGACCCGGACACGGGCGATACCGTCACGGTGAATCAGCGGAACAACAGCGCAGTGTTCGCCGGCGGCAGCCTGTTTCTCGCCACCAAGGTCAACGATTACCTGGGTGGCTTCATCCAGTGGTCGTACGACAACCTGGCCACCACCGCGGACGGCACGCTGGGAGGCCACAGCGGAATCGACAACACCGACCTCCGGGTTGCCGGAAAGTACAGCAGCCCGGGCGCAGCCGAGCCCGACCTGATCTACGGGCTTACGCTGAACAACAATCCGACGGTGCAGGATCCCTGGAACAGCACCCCCGCATTCGGCTTTCCGTACACCTCGTCGCCACTGGCGCAGACACCCGCGGCGGCGACGCAGATCGACGGCGGGCTGGCGCAACAGGTGGCGGGCGCGGGTGGATATCTGTGGTGGAAGAAGATGGTCTATGGCGAGCTGTCCTTTTATCGTACGGCCGACGGCGCGTTCTCCGTACTGCGCGCCGGACAGGACATTCACACGGACGGCGGCGTGGCCGCGGTGCAGCGCTGGAACAACCCGTATTGGCGCTTGGCCGTGAGCCACGACTGGGGTGCGAATTCGGTGATGGTGGGAACCTACGGAATGATCGTGAACCGGTATCCCAGCAACTTCGACACGTCGACGGCGACCGACCGGTATCGGGACATCGCCGTCGACGCGCAATATCAGTACATCACCGATCCGCACACCTTCACCGCGCAGGTGACCTACATCGATGAGAGGCAGTCCTACAACGCGAGCAATGCCGCAGTGCAGGAGACCGGCGCAGGCATCGGCGCTGGGCCTGCGCCGGAGAATCTCAACGACACACTCAGGACGTTCAAGCTCAAGGGCACGTATTACCACGATCGGAAATACGGCGGGACGCTGGCCTACTTCTCCACGACGGGCAGTACCGACGGCGGGCTCTACGGCACCGATGCCGACGGCAATGCCCGCCCGCCCGACAGCAAGGGATACATCATCGAACTCGATTACCTGCCGATACAGAACGTGCGTCTGATGCTGCAATACACGGGCTACACCAAGTTCGACGGCGCGAAGGACAACTACGACGGAAATGGCCGCAATGCCGGCGACAACAACACGGCATTCTTCAACGTCTGGGTGGCGTTCTGACGGTTGCGGGCGATGACGATACCGGGACGACGGGGCATCAGCGACGGGTGTCCCGCGCGCATTTCGCGAACAGGAGTCTGGCGATGAAGCACATCGGGTTGGCAATGATCGGCGTGGCGCTCGCGGGTGCAATGACCGCCGTGGGTGCCCAGGTGGGCACGACGGCGGCGGACGTCGAGCATCAGAAAGCCGGCGAGGAAAAGGCGATCAACCTGTGCTCGACCTGCCATGGTCCGCGCGGAATCAGCACCTCGCCGGAGTTTCCCATTCTTGCGGCGCAGAGACGCGGCTACCTGGAATCGCAGCTCGAGGCGTTCCGGGCCAAGACCCGGGAAGAGAAGATCGCCCATGACTTCATGTGGGGGATCGCGGGCAATCTCGACGACCACATGATCGACAGCATTGCGCGCTACTATGCCGCGCAGCCGCCCGCGCCGGGGAAACCGGGCGACCCGGCGCTGATCGCAAAGGGCAGGCAGCTGTTCGAGCAAGGCGTGCCGGACCGCTCCATTCCTGCCTGCGCAACCTGCCACGGCGTGGACGCTGCAGGCGTCGCCGACTTCCCGCGTCTTGCGGGGCAGCATGCCAAGTACGTCGTGAAACAGATCGAATATATCCAGTCGCTGGTGCGCAAGGCACCGGTCATGCACGGCATCGTCAAGGACATGACGTCGGCCGAAATGGAGGCCGTCGCGGCGTACGTCCAGTCGAAGTAGCCGCCGGGTTCTTGATCCGACCCGCGTCGACGCAAGCCACCTCATGCCGGCTGGCGAGTCTGTGCGCCAGCGGGAAACGTCACGCGAATGCGAGTGCCTCGCCCATCGGTACAGGCGTCGATGTCGAGTTTGCCGCCGTGCCGATCCACGACCTCCTTCACGATTGCAAGGCCGAGGCCGGAGCCTTCACCCTGCGTGCCGGGGATCCGATAGAAGCGCTCGACGACCCGGGCCCGCTCCGCGTCGGGAATCCCGGGCCCGGTGTCCTCGACGCTGAGATACGGCGTTTGGTTGTCGCATCCGGTGTGGACCGTCACCGTGCCGCCCGCCGGGGTGTAGCGCAGCGCGTTGTCGATCAGGTTGTCGACCAGCTCGGGCAGCAGAAGGGGATCGGCGAGGACCTCGGCCCGCTCCAGCGCAAAGCCGAGATCGATTGCCTGTGCATGGGCCTTCGGTGCCCAGTCGCGTGCTGCCGTGCCGGCGACCGCGCGCAGGTCGACGACCTCGAGTTCACGCGCATGGGCCGGCGCACCTTCCGCCTTCGCCAGCGCCAGCAGCTGGCGCGCGAGGCGACTCGCGCGCACCGTGGCACTGTGCATGCGTTCGAGCTCCGCGCGCACGTCCGCGGGCAGCGTGCCACGCAACAGAAGCTCCAGATGCATCTGCAGCCCGGCCAACGGGGTGCGCAACTGGTGGGCGGCGTTGGCGAGAAAACGCTGCTGCACCTTGCCCGCGTCGCGCAGCTGTTCGAGCAGCACGTTGAACGCGTCGACGAGCGGCGCAATCTCGAAGGGCGCCGAGGCGTCCACAAGCGGCCGAAGGTCTCGCGGCGATCGGCGCATCAAGCCGGCCCGAAGGCGCTCCAGGGGGACCAGGCTGCGCGCCACGCCCAGCCACGCCAGCGCGATCGCGACGATGGCAATCGCGAGGGTCGGTACGAGCTCGGCGACCAGGATCTCGCCCACCAGTCGGTTGCGCTTGTGCAACGTTTCGCCGACCTGCACCACCGTTCCGCTCGGCGCGCGCAACGCGGCGACGCGCATCGGGTCTCCCTCGTAGCGCGTGTCGAAGAACATGTGCTGATCGGTCGCCAGTTCGGGCGACGGCGGCAGGTCGGCGACGCCGTCGACGATGCGGCCGTCCGCCGAGCGAACCTGGTAGATCACGCGGTCGATCTGGTCGAACACCAGGGCCTCGAGCGCCTTTTGCGGCAGATTCAGGCGGACGCCCCCGGCATCGACGGTGACGTTGTTGGCGATGTCGATTGCGGGATCGAGAAGCGAGCGATCGTAGGCGTCGTTCGCCGACTTCACCGCGACCCGGTAACTGATCATCCCCGCGCCGGTCAACGCCAGAAAGAGCGAGCCGATCAGAAATATGAGGAGGCGGCGCCGGATGCTGACGCGCGTGTCATTCATCGCCACCATCCCATAGGTAGCCGAAGCCGCGCACCGTCCGGATGTGGAGGCCGCCCTGCTCGATCTTCGTTCGCAACCGGGACACGTGGACCTCGATGGCATTGGCCGACAGATGTTCGTCGAAGCTGAACAGGCTCTCGGCGATCTGCTCCTTGCTGAGCACTCGCCCCGGATGCGCAAGGAACAGTTCGAGCAGCGCCCATTCGCGGGGGGTAAGGTCGACCTGGCGATCATTGACCCGTACGCGCTTCGCGGCGACGTCGATCGAGAGCCTCCCCACGGTGAGTCGGGTCGGCACGCTGGCGCCGCGGCGGAGCAGGGCGCGCACTCGGGCCTCGAATTCGGTCAGCGAAAAGGGCTTGGTCAGGTAATCGTCGGCGCCCAAGTCGAGGCCGTGCACGCGATCCTCGACGGCATCGCGCGCGGTGAGCACGAGGACGTTCGTCGTCGCGCGGCGCTGACGGAGCCGGCGCAGCACCTCGAAGCCGTCGATGTCGGGAAGCCCGATGTCGAGCACGACGAGGTCGTACTTCTGCATCGCCAACAGGGTGTCCGCGTGCCGACCGCTGCTCGCATGCTCGACGGCATGCCCCGCGCGCGTGAGCGTGCGCATCAGGCCCTCGGCGAGCAGCGGATCGTCCTCGACCACCAGCAAGCGCATGGCCGCCTCAGCCTGCGGCCGGACCACCGCCGGCTGACGGCGCGCCGGTGAGGGGCACGTCGACTCGTGCGGCGACGGGTTCCTCTGCGCGGGCCGGAAGACGCTTGACGTGCGGGTCGGAGACCGTCGGGCGGAGTCCTGGGAGGAACACGCGGCAGTTCAGCACGGGAGCAACTTGTTCGCGCATGCCGGCAGCGATTGCGGGATGATCGACTTGCGCACCCTTACGGTCTCGAGATTGATCAGCAAATTGATCCCGGGCGACGACGTTGGCACTTGAATGCGCAAGACTTCGATTGAGTTCCGAGGGGGCGCAAACGGGGCACCGACGTCTTGTTAGTGATCCGGTCTGCGCCTGAGCCTCTGAATTGTGGCGCCCCGAAGACGAATCGAACGTCCGACCTGCCCCTTAGGAGGGGGCTGCTCTATCCACTGAGCTACCGGGGCTTGCCGGTGCCTCCCTTGCGGCGAGGCACCGCGATTTTACCGGAACGCGGCGGTGGCCTACACTTGCCGTGGAAATCCCGCGCGCGCACGCATCGTGCTCAATCGCCTGTTCACCCTTCTTGCCCCCGCCGACTGGCTGGCGCTCGTCGTCTTCCTCGTCGGGTGGATGGGCTACAGCTACTCCGCCGACCGCGCCGCGCGCAGTGCCCGGGGGTTGCGCGGCGTCACGCACCGGCTTCGCCTCGACTGGGCACGGCAGATGGTGCGTCGCGAGAACCGGATCGTCGACGCTGCGCTGACCGGCAACCTGATGACCAGCGTCTCGTTCTACGCGAACACCACGATCTACATCATCGCCGGGACTGATCGCGGTCGCGGGCACGCTGGACAAGCTCATCAGCTTCACCGAGGACCTGCCGTTCGCCCGCGTGCAGTCGAAGGAGCTCGTCGAGGCGAAGGTGTTCCTGCTGGTCGGCGTCTTCATCTTCGCCTACTTCAAGTTCACGTGGGCGCTGCGCCAGTTCAATTTCCTGTCGATCCTGATCGGCAGCGCGCCGGACCGCGACGGCCCGGCCGAGCTGCTGGAGCGGCACGCCGAGAAATCGGGAACCGTCAATACGCTCGCCGGCGACGAGTTCAACCGCGGCATCCGCGCGTACTACTTCGGGTTCGCGGCGCTCGCGTGGTTCGTCTCGCCGACCGCGTTCGTCACCATGACCGTCGTGATCCTGCTCGTCCTCTGGCGGCGCGATTTCCGGTCGCACACGCTGCGCGCGCTGGATAGCTGACCCGGCTGTCGCGTCGCCCGCGGGCGGTCACCCGCGCCCGACGAACGGCATCTTGGTCGCCATCACCGTCATGAACTGGACGTTGGCGTCGAGCGGCAGGCTCGCCATGTAGACGACGGCCGACGCGACGTGCGACAGATCCATCAGGGGTTCGATCGCGATGGCGCCGTTCGCCTGCGGCACGCCGGTGGCCATCTTCGCGGCCATGTCGGTGGCGGCATTCCCGATGTCGATCTGTCCGCAGGCGATGTCGTACTTCCGCCCGTCGAGCGACGTGGACTTGGTGAGCCCCGTGACCGCGTGCTTGGTCGACGTGTAGGGCGCCGAGTTGGGCCTGGGTGCATGCGCGGAGATCGAGCCGTTGTTGATGATGCGGCCGCCGCGCGGCGTCTGACTCTTCATCAGCCGGAACGCTTCCTGCGTGCAGAGGAAGGCGCCGGTGAGATTGATGTCGACGACGCTCTTCCACTGCGCAAACGTGAGGTCCTCGAGATTGATCGGCGGGGCGCCCACGCCGGCGTTGTTGAACAGCAGATCGAGCCGCCCGAACGCCTCATGGGTGCGTGCGAAAAGGGCGCGAACGGATTCCGGGTCGGCCACGTCGGTGGGTACGGCAAGTGCGCGATCGGCGGCGACGTCGGCAGTCGCGATCGCCTGCTCGAGGGGTTCGCGGCGCCGACCGGCGAATGCGACGCGGTAGCCTTCCTTCAACAAGGCGAGGGCGACGGCCCTGCCGATGCCGGTGCCGGCACCGGTGACGATCGCGGACTTGGCGATGGCAATCATTTTCTGCTCCGGGCGGGGTTTATTTTTCCGCGCAGCCAACGAGCGAGACGCGCCGCGCGAACACGTTGTTCGACCGTGCATCGTAACCCGAGACGGGCTCGGACGGCCGGATTCGGGCACGTCTGCGCGGACGATCCGCCGTGGTATCGTGCAGTGGCCCCATGCCGTCGTCTCCGGCGACCTCGGTACGACCTCCGCATCCATGTCCTCCGCCGCGCGCAGCCTCGTGATTGTCCGGGCAGGCGACCAGTCGCTGCACCCCGGATGGACCACGGCACTCGCCACGCGTGACTGGGATCTCGTCGTCAGCTACTACGGAGACGACCCGCGGCGCTTCCGCTCCGCGGAGGAGCGGCGCATCGACGACAAGGGGCTCAAGTGGCGGGGATTGCACGCGCTCCTCGAGCGCGAGACGTTCTGGCGCGGGTACGACCACATCTGGCTGCCCGACGATGACCTGGCGGTCGGGCAAACCGACATCAGCGCCTTGTTCGCCGAGATGGCGGCCCTTGATTTGGCGCTCGCGCAGCCGGCGCTGTCCTGGCAGAGCCATTTCTCGTTTCCGGTGACGTTGCGGCGTCCGGGTTTCCGGGCACGCTTCACCAACGTCGTCGAGATCATGGCGCCGTGCTTTGCGCGGGCCGCGCTCGAGACCTGCCTGCCCACGTTCGCCCAGGTGCTGAGCGGCTGGGGCCTGAGCTGGGTATGGCCAAGTTTGGTCGGCGCGGACGCGCGCCGCTGCGCCATCATCGACGCGATCGAGGTCACCCATACGCGCCCCGTCGGCGGTCCCGACTATCCCTGGCTTGCGGCCGAGGGGATCGATGCGTCGGAAGAGAGAGCCGCGACGCTGCGTCGCTACGGGATGTCGAACGTGCCCGGGGCCACCGTCAGCGCCGCGATCACGCACGACGGACGCCTGCTCGATCCGCTCCTTCTCGACCAGCGCATCGAGCTCGAGCGGCTGCTCGTCGCCGACTGGAATGCGTTCAAGTCGGCGACCGGACGTGGCCGGCGGCCCGCGCCACCGTGAAAGCGGCAGCGATCAGATGACGATGGGATCCGGAAAGACCCGTTCGACGAGCGGCCGGTAGTCCTCGATCCGGCGCCGCGGGACGTTGAGCGGCGATTTCGTCCCGTGGTCGTAGCGCGCGAACGGGCGCAGGTAGCGCTCGGTGTACGCGCGGTCGCGCGCGTCCATGTACGGTTCACAGAGCGGAAACCGAATGCTGTGGTACCGGATGAGCCAGGCGACGCCGTCGGGCAGGTGGTCCTTCAGCCGCGACCACGCGAACTCGTCGTGATTCCACTGCAGCACGATCCGATCGAGCCCGATGCCGCGGGCGTGAATGCCGATCGGCTGATTGAAGCAGACGACGTTTTCCGGCGCCTCGCCGACCAGAAGCAGGACCTTGCCGAGGTCGTGCAGCAGCGCGGCCAGCACGAACTCCTCGCTTGCCGTTCCCTCGTTCTCCATCGCGTCAAGTATCTGCAGGACGTGGAGCTGCTGACTCGAGCCCCAGAGGCGGGTGTCGGTCGGATCGATGCACTGCGCGAGCATCTCGATGGCGCGCCATACGGCGATGCGGCCGAACACGGGCGCCGCGTATTTCGCGCGCAGCGCGGCGACGGTATCGACGGTCTGCGCCGCGTGGCGAGCGTTGATGGCCTGCGCGCGGGCGCGGAAACCGTCGGCGAGCGCCTGCGGTGCCGGCATCGGCGCGACGGAAGGGGCTTCGGCGGTGCGCGGTGGCCCGCCTTCGCTGTGGGCGGATAGCTGATGTGGCGTCATGGTGTTCAATGGGGCACGCCGTCCCGAAGAGAATCGCGTCGTCCATGTTAGCATCCGCGCCGCGCACCGGACACTTGCAGAACACGTTGCGCGGCTGGCGACGCCAAGGGGTCGGTTCGGAACGGGAGCAATCATTGGGCCGCATCGACGTGCTTGTGGTCGGAATGGGCTTCGCGGGGATCACCGTCGCGCGCGAGCTTGTGGCGGCCGGGCACCGCGTGCATCTGGTCGACAAGCGCAACCATTTCGGTGGCAACGCGTACGACGAGCTCGATGCCGCCGGCGTCCGGATCCATCGCTACGGTCCGCACGCGTTCCACACGAACTCGGACCGCATCTTCGCGTACCTGTCGCAGTTCACGCGCTGGACGCCGAGCGAGAATCGCGTCCTTGCGAGCGTCGACGGCAAGCTGCTGCCGATCCCGGTCAACCGGACGACGATCAACGGCCTCTACGGACTCGACCTCGACGAGGCGGGCGTCGCCGCGTTCCTCGAGCGCGTGCGTGTGGTGCGCGACCCCATCGTCACCAGCGAGGACGTGGTGCTGGCCAGCGTCGGTGCGCACCTGTGCGAAACGTTCTTTCGCGGCTACACGCGCAAGCAGTGGGGGCTCGACCTGGCGGAGCTTTCCGCCGGCGTCGCCGCGCGGATCCCGGTACGCACGGGCGACGACGACCGCTACTTCACCGACCGGCATCAGGGCGTCCCGGCCGACGGGTACACGGCAATGTTCGCGCGCATGCTCGACCACCCGCTGATCTCCTACGAGACCGGTGTCGACTTTGCCGCGGTCCGCGGCAAGCTTGGCGAGCGTCACCTCGTCTACACGGGCCCCATCGACGCGTACTTCGACCATGTCCACGGCCGGTTGCCGTACCGGTCACTCGAATTCCGGCACGAGCATCTGCCGGACACGCCATTCTTCCAGCCGGTTCCCGTCGTCAACTATCCGGGGGAAGAGCCGTTCACGCGCATCACCGAGTTCAAGCACCTGACCCGGCAGTTGCACCCGGGCACGTCCATCGTGCGCGAGTACCCGTGCGCCGAGGGCGACCCGTACTATCCCGTGCCGCGGCCGGAGAACGAGGCGCGCTATCAGCGGTACCGCGACATGGCGGCGCAGTGCGCGGACGTGACGTTCGTGGGGCGGCTCGCGCAATACCGGTACTACAACATGGACCAGGTGGTCGGCGCCGCGCTGACGACCGCGACACGCATCGCCGAGCGCCTGCGCGCTGCCTGAGTCCGGCGGCCGCTTAAGGTGCGGGGAGCAGCAGGGCCTGCCGTGCGAACTGCCGCAGATAATCGTCGACGAAGGCGCGGGCATCGGCGGCCGTGCGTCCGGGCAGGCGCGCTGCGACGGTCGCCGCAAGCGCGGCCCGGTCGCGGCTCCCGTCGAGGAGCGACAGCAATTCGCGTGCGACGGGATCGGGAAGCCGCACGCCCTCGTGGCGCAGCGTGGTCAGAAGCTCGCGCCGGGTCGCCTGCCAGCGCGCGACCGGGCTCGCCACCGGCCGGTCGCCGGCGCCGGCTGCGATCTGCCGCGGTAGCGTGATGAGCTCGATTTCGCCCGCCATCCACCGCTCGGCCAAGAGCGCTTCGATCGGTTGCGAACCGGCAAGGCGCGCGCGCAGGAAAGCGGCGGCCTCCGTGAACGGCACCGTCCGCGGCGACGCCTCGACCAGCATGCGCAGCAGCGCGAGCATCGGGGCTTCGGCCCCGGCGGTCGCCGGCAGCGTGCCCGCGCTGGCGGCGCGCACCAGCGCGCTCGGCGCGCCGACGTGCATGCCCGCGACGCGCGCCGGCGTCAGCGCAAACGGCGCACCGGCGCTCCCGCGGCACAACAGCGAATGGCGGATGCGGCGGAAGCGGGCGAAGTCCAGGTACTGCTCGCGCCGCAGCGGGTCGAGGCCGGCGACGAACTGGCGCATCCGCGGCGCGAGGCCCGCCGTCGACATCATCCACGGCCGCGCTTCGGCGACGAAGGCGAGCCCGTAGCGCTGCGCGTGCGCGACGAACTCGTGGAAATACACCGGGTCGTTCGGTGCGCCCAGATCGTCGTGGAAGAGGAGGCTGTCGGTGCGTCCGGCGAGCTCGCGGAACTCGGCGCGGAGCAACGCGTCGACCGGGACCTCGGTGTCGCCATCCTCCGCGAGCAGGCTGGCGATTTGCCGTGCCCCTTCGAGCCTTGCGCGGGCGTCCGGCGCGTCGGCCGTGTGATAGCGCAGGACGTCCCATGTCGCCTGCCGCACGCGGCATCCCGGATACGTGTTGTAGCTGACATACATGATGCCGGCCGGCGCGAGCCGGCGCGCGGCCAGCTCGAACAGCGCATCGCGCACCGCCGCGGGAACCCACGAGTAGACGCCGTGCGCGATCACGTAGTCGAAGCTGCCGAGCGTCTCGGGCAGCGTGCGCAGATCCTGCAGCAGCAGCGACACATTCGAGAGTCCGAGATCGGCGATCATCCGGTTGCCGGCCTCGACCGAACGGGGCGAGAGGTCGCAGCCGACGAACGTGGCGTCGGGCAGCGTGGCGGCAAGCGGAATCAGGTTGGCACCATCGTTGCTTCCGAGTTCGAGCACGCGGCAGGTGGGAACTGGCGCCGGCGTCATGCCGAACAGCGTGGCCACGGCCGCCAGGTGGGCGGGGTGGGTGAGCGGGATCGGGCGGGCGTCGTACGCGACGGTGTCGTACTTGTCGGCGAGTGCCGCGCTGGTCGTCGGGTCGGTCGAGGGCAGCATGGGAAGGGTAGGAGGCAGCGATGCAATGGGCCGCCGCCCGAGCGCAGGATTCTAGCCTGCCGCTGCCGGGGCTCCACCGACCGGTGCTCGTTCGGTGGCGGCAACCCGACTCCGCGGCCCCCGCCGGGAGCGAGGCTCGGGAGCCTGCAACCGGCTGCGAGTCTGAGAGTACCATGGCCAAAACGGGCCACGGATGTTATGATGACATTGTCATAGACCGCCGGCGCGCCGGCAGTGCGGGGACAAGTGACCGATACGACATTTCGTCTGTTCACGGCCGAGCGGGGAACGCGCAGTTGCTCGATTTGCCGGCAGCCGACGCGGCCGGGCGCCAAGCTGTGTGCGGCGTGCAAGTCGGCTTTGAAACGCGCACGGCAGGAGACCGTGTCGCAACTCGTCCCTCCGCCGCGCCCGGCGCGCGCGCGCGCCGAAGAATCCGCGCGGCGCGAGAAGGCACGCAGGTCGACCTCGGCGCCGACGAGGTCCGCGCCCGCGGCGAAGCTGCGATTCCGGACGCGCGACGGGGTCATCGTCGGCGTTTGCGTGGCGGTATTGGCGCTCGTCGTCTATGTCGAGGCGCCAGGCTGGAGCACGCGCGGAAGTCCGCCTCTGCCTCAGGCACCGGCAGCGGGTGTGGCGGCACCCGCTGCCGCGTCCGCACCCACCCACCCATCCGTTGACGCGGAATCGGCCACGGTCGAGGCACCCCGCACGCCACCCGAGCCGCTGGCGCGAACCCCGGACAATCTCGCGAGCGGAACGCCGGCGAAGGTCACGCCGGCGAAGTCCGTGACGAGGCGCGCGGTTCCCGAACCACTGCCTGCTTCCACCGCGGTGCCGGACAGTGCGTCGACAGCGGCGTTCGCGTCGCCCCGGAGGCTCAGCCGACCGTGCCGGCGCCGGAACCCGCACCCGCACCGGCACCCCGGGAATTACCGCGTCCGGACCGCTGGCAGGTCATGCAGGAAGCGATCGCGCGTTGCGGGCGCGAAGGTTTCATCGACGGGGTCATCTGCGAACAGAAGGCAAGGCTCGAGGCCTGCGACGGCTACTGGGGTCAGGTATCCCAGTGCCCGTCGGGCATTGCCAACGACCACGGGCAATAGTCGCCACCTCCCGCGGTCGCCATGCGCGCCGGCGCGCGCACCGCAGCGATTACGGTCGCGTGCGTCGCGCGGCGGGTCGCCGGGCCATCTTTCCGATCATCACCGCGGCGACCGAGGCGCTCAATGCGGCCGCTACGACCGGGTCGTGCGCCAACGACGCAAGCACCTGCGCTACGACGTTCGGATCGCTCTGCTCGACGTAGCGGACGAGATCGTAGATCTGCGCGGAGGTCGCTTGCGCGGCATCTTCGAGCGACACGGGGACCTCGGGCCAGCGCGCCTGCCGCAGGTATTTGGCAAAGACACCGCCGCCGACGACCGCCAGCGCCAGGGGGCCCACCGCGGCCAGCAGTCGACGCAGCACGTGCGCACGCATTGCGATACCGGCCCGTGTAAACGCGCCGGCGACCGCAGCGGCCAGCGTGCGCTCGCTCGTCGGGATGGTTGCCGCGTCGACTGATTTGCCACGCGGATTGCCTGGAGTTCGTCGTCGCCATGCTCGCAGTCTTCGGGATCTTCATGCGCATGCTCCTGGACGTTCGTGAATCACGGGTGGTAACGGAAGGCGGCGTGCGCGGGAGCGCAGCGCGCGCCGGGCAGCGTACGCGAGTCGCGCACGGGATCACCTTCCGACTTGTGCCCGCCCGACAAAGTTCCGCATCGCTCATGACGAATCGTCATGAGCAAATGCCGAATGCGACGATATTGTGGCGGGGAGGAGATGAGATCGTGCAGCCGCGTCATCCGCGCGACTTCCCGAACGTGCAGGGATCGGGCCGCGGGGTCGGTGCGGTGAACCACAGGTAGTCGAACCCCGGATGCGCGGCCGCCGCCTCCCGCGCGAATCTGTCCTCGGGGTCGAATACGAGGAATGCGACGCTGACATGCGTTGCACCGTGGCCGGAGGGCGCTCGACATCGCGTGACGCGCCACCGTCATCGTCGCGGCCGGTAATGTCACCGAACCGGACCGGCCGCACAAGCGTGCGTGCAGCGAAATGACCACTGGCGCGGATGCAGGTTCCCTCCGTAAGATAGTGGCACTCCTCACCGGACCGAGAAAGTCGCCCGCATGGCCAGCTCCCGCAAGTCTCAACGCCCCAGGACCGCGGTGTCGCGCGCGGCATCCGTCGAGGGCCGCACCGCAATCGCCCCCGAATCGACGCTGGTCGGCATTGCCCATCAGGTGCGCAGCTGGGCCGACTCGGTGCTCGGCATCGCCGGCGCGGCCGCCGACGTCTCCATCGGCGCCGCCAAGGCGATCCTCGTGAAGCCGGAGCAGCGGTCGGCGCTGGAAAAGACCGGCCAGGTGCTGCGCGGGATGCGCGAGGCTGCCGGTCTGAGCCTCAAGGAGGTCGGTGAGGCGATCAACCTCAAGGATCCGGCATTGCTCGACCTCGTGGAAAACGGCAAGGTCGCGCTGCCGTTCGAGATCATCCTGCGCCTCGCGTCGGTGCTCGGACGCAACGATCCGGTGTCGTTCGTCATGCGTTTCACCCGGTCCTACAATCCCGAGGTCTGGCACACGCTGGAGAACCTCGGCATCGGCCGCTTCGCAGTGCAGGCCGGGCGCGAGCGCGAGTTTGCCAACATCTATCGCGGCAGCGACGTGGCGCGCCGGCTCACTGACGAGGACTTCGCCGCCGTGCTCAATTTCGTCCGGACGGCGTTCGACCTGGCATTGACCTTCCGCGGCGCGCACGCCGAGGCGGACGCGGGATCGAAGCGCAAGAGCGCCCGTCGCTGAACGCGCGGACCCAACCATGCACCGCAACCCGAAGGTCATCTTCACCGAGCCCAAGCCGCTGGCGACGGCAATGGCGCGGGCGCAGTAGACGCGCGCCCGGCGACGGGCGGCAGGCGCTCGTCGACCCGCCGCCCGAAGGAGCGAACCATGCCACTTTTCCGCGTACGTTCGATGGTTTACGGAGCGCTGTTTGCGACGCTGGCGAGCGTCGCCTTGCTTGCCGCGGGCGCGGAGCCCGTGTATTTCGACGTCGGTCGCGGCGCGCACCCGCACGATGTCGCCGCGGCGCCGAAAGCAGGGGGACCCGTCTATTACACGGCGCAGATGACCGGCAAGCTCGGCATCCTCGATCCTGCCACCGGCCGCTTCGAGGAGGTCCCGCTCGGGCCGCGCTCGGCGCCGCACGGCGTGATCGTCGGTCCGGACGGCGCGCCGTGGATCACCGACAGCGGCCAGAACGCGATCGTTCGCGTGGACCCGGCCACGCGCGCGGTCCGGGCGTGGCCGCTGCCTGCCGATACCGGCTATGCGAACCTCAACACCGCGACGTTCGACCGCAAGGGCCGACTCTGGTTTACCGGACAGAGCGGAGTCTACGGGCGCCTCGATCCGGCAACGGGTGTCGTCGACGTGTGGAGGGCGCCGCGCGGGCGCGGGCCGTACGGTATCGCCACGACACCGTCGGGCGACGTTTACTACGCGTCCCTCGCGGGCAGCCACATCGTGCGCATCGACACGGACAGCGGCGCGGCGACGGTGATCGAGCCGCCGACCAAAGACCAGGGCGCACGGCGGGTGTGGTCGGACTCGCGGGGTCGGATCTGGGTCAGCTACTGGAACACCGGGCACGTCGGCATGTACGATCCGGCGACGCGTGGCTGGAAGGAGTGGAAGCTGCCCGGCGCCGCGCCGCGCGCGTATTCGGTCTGGGTCGACGACCGCGACAAGGTCTGGCTCGCCGATTGGAGCGCCAATGCGATCGTGCGCTTCGACCCCGTTTCCGAAAGATTCGAGAGCTTCCCGTCGAACAAACCGGACGCCGCGGTGCGGCAGATGCTCGGCCGTTCGGGCGAGGCATGGGGCGCGGAGTCGGGCACCGATCGCCTGGTGCGCGTGCCGGCGTTCTGACCGTCGGTCGATCTCGCGGCGAGCCCCCGCGCACCGAAGCGACCGGACCGCGGCTGCCTCAATCGTCGACGCGGCCGCGCGCCGCCTTCACCTGACCGCGCCGTATTTTCGCTTCGATACGACGTCGTTGCGAAGCCTTTGTCGGCCGCGTCGGCTTGCGCGCACGCGGCACGATCGCGGCCTGATCGACCATCGCCTGCAGGCGCGCAAGTGCATCGCCGCGGTTTTTCTCCTGCGTGCGAAACCGCTGCGCCTTGATGACGATGACGCCGTCGCCTGTCACCCGCGCGTCGCCGCCGGTGAGCAGGCGCGTCTTGACGTGCTCGGGCAACGACGAGGCGCGAATGTCGAAGCGCAGGTGGATCGCGGTCGAAACCTTGTTGACATTCTGGCCGCCCGCGCCCTGGGCGCGTATGGCCGTCCACTCGACTTCAGCGGGATCGATTGCGGGCATCGGCAGGCGGGTCGCGTGCGGGTGGTGCTGCTATCGCGGAGCAGCGCTGTTGGCCGCGGCAATTTCACCGGAAAGCGTCTGCGGCTTCGCGTATTTCCATTTCTTCTGCAGCCACAGAAAATCGGCGGGACTCGCGCGTACCTCGCGCTCGAGCGCCGCGGCGTAGCGCTCGACGATCATCTCGTCTTCGCCGTCGGCATAAGGGGGTCCGGCGAGCGCGTCCAAGTGCACCGCGTAGCGACCGCGGCCGATCCGCCGCATGGCGACGTAGACCACCTGCGCGTCGAGGAACCGGGCGATCTTGCCTGCACCGGTGAAGAAGGCTGTGTCCTGGTGCAGGAACCGTGTCCAGAACTTCGGGTGTTCCGGGCGCGGCGTCTGGTCGGCGATCAGCGCGTATGTCCGCGCCTGACCAGCTCGCGCCATCAGCGTGTAGACGAATTCTTCGCGTGGGATGAGCGAGCTGCCGAACCGCGAGCGTGCCTCGCGCAGGAAGGTGTCGATCGCGGACACGCGCTGCTGCTGGTAGACGACGTCGATCGGAATGCCGAAGTGCGCGCCGGCAGCGAGCAGCAGCCATTCCCAGTTCGCGTAGTGCGCGGTGAGCAGCACGACGGACTGGCCGGCCTGCTGGCAGTGTCGGATGAGCTCGGGATTCTCGATGACCACGCGCTCCTTGAGCGCCGCGGCACTCGCCCCGAAGCCCCAGAAGGCCTCCACCATCGTGTCCGCGGCGTTGCGGTACGATTGGCGCAGAATCTGCGCGCGCTCGGCGGGGCTGCGCTCCGGGAGGGCATTGGCGATGTCGCGTTCGGTGTATTCGCACCGCCAGCGCAGCATGCGGAACGCAACCAAATACGCGATCCAGCCGATCGGATACAGCAGCGCCAGCGGCGTGCGGGTCAGCGTCTTGAGCAGAAGCTGCATCGGCAGAAAGGCGGGACGGACCGAAGGCGGTTGCGCGCGCCGACAGCGTGCGGCAATGCAGGCTCGTCAGGCGATGCGCATCAGCAGATACCGCCGGGCGGCAGCACGGCGACCATCGCGGCGTTTAGCGAGCGCATCGAGTCATTGGGCCGGGTCGGGACGGCCCAGAGCATAAGGATCGGAAATTTCGGCGCCAGCAGGGTCGGCAGGGCGGACAGCATCGTGAAGCCCCGGGTTGCGGAAGACTGCACCGGCCAGCCGGCGTCGGGAGAGTGCCATCGGCGGGGCACGGCGCGGTGCGGCGAATTATACGCGCCGCGTGCCCCATGATCGGCGGGGCGGGCATCGCCGGTGCGGCGGACCCCGTGAACGAAACGAGTCCCGTCGTGGTCCCAGGTGGCGAGGTTTGGCGATCGATGGGCGTACGATTTCAGTGTTGTCGAGAGGGTCGTTGCGCGCCGCAATCGTTGCCCGCGCAAGGTAACGTGTCGTGAAGAAGGCGACACGTCGTCGCGTGTCCGCGCGCGGTCCGCGCACGCAAAGGAGTTTGCCATGTCAGGCCGGATGCCGAAACGTGTCAGCGCTCTCGTCTCATGGGTCTTCTCGGCGCTCATGGTGGCGTGCGGTGCCGCGGGAAGTGCGGTGCCGTTGCCCGGGCCGGAGCTCGACGTTGCCCCCGCAGCTTCGACCGGCCCGCAAACCGCGGTGTTCGCCGGGGGCTGCTTCTGGGGCGTCGAAGCGGTGTTCCGGCACACGAAAGGCGTGCGTCGCGCCGTCTCCGGCTATGCGGGCGGACCGGCCGATCTCGCCGATTACGCAGCGGTCAGCGCGGGGACGTCGGGGCACGCCGAATCGGTGCAGGTGACGTTCGACCCGGCGCAGATTTCCTATGGCCAGCTGCTGCGGATCTTCTTCTCCGTGGCCCACGATCCGACCGAGCTCGACCGGCAGGGTCCGGACGTCGGCAGCCAGTATCGCTCGGTGATCTTCACGACCGGCGACGAGCAACGCCGGGTCGCCCAGGCCTACGTGGCGCAGTTGCAGCGGACGAAGGCGTTTGCGCGGCCGATCGTCACGCAGATCGTCGCGCTGCCCGCGTTCTACCGCGCCGAGGACGATCACCAGGACTACGTGGCGCGGCACCCGAACCAGCCGTACGTCGCGATCAATGATCTGCCGAAGGTCGCGGCGCTGCGGACGATCTATCCGGACTACTACGTCGGGAATTGAGTCACCGCACCCCCAGCCTTTGGCGGACCACGGTGCCGATGACCGCGGCAAGCTTCGCGTAACCCTCTGCCGTCGGGTGGATTTCGTTCATCACTCGTTCATCCAGTCGTGTGACACACCGGTCGCGCCCAGTGCCGCGCGCGTGAGCGTGCCGCGCGTCTCGACGACGTAAAACTCGGGCAGGCCTCCGGGACCGGGTGCGCCGAGCGCGAGGATCGCGTCGCCGAGGCGTCGGAGCAGATAGTCCGCGACCGCCAGCCAGTCGCGTTGCGGGACCTTGGCGGCGGTCAGCGCCGGATACAGCCACGGACCCTTCGCGGGGACGAACACGAAGCGCGCGGGTGCATTGCGCGGCGTGGTCCAGTCGTACGTGTGGGTGATGAGCGGCGCCCCAGGGCATGGGCTGCCCGGGGCGTCGCGCAAGGCGACGATGCGCCGGTAGCCGTCCGTGACCTCGGCGAGGAGGGCGAGGATGGCCGACTCCTCGCAGTAGTCGAGCGGGACTCCGCGCCGGCTTGCGTGCGCGTCGCGTTGCCGGAAGCAGGATGTCGCGGACGCGATCGATCAGGTCGTTGCCGCCGCCGGAGAGCAGAATCGCGTCCCAGCTGAAGCCGAAGCGGGAGGAAAGTGCCGCCTGCAGCTCGCGGTTGGCCGCAATCTCGGCCACGTGCCGGATCGTGTCGCCGGGCATCGCGCAATTGACGATGAGCGTGGACGCCGGAAACGCCAGTGAGAACAGGAGATTCGACGTCGGCAGGCCGCCCAGCGTGAACCACGAGTCGCCCTCCGCGAGGAGCCGATAGCGGTACTCGCCGCTGTCCGGATCGAGCGCACGCTCGCCCGTCTGCAGTCGGTCCCAGGCGATGACGTTAGCGAACTGCATCGGCATGGCGGCACCTCCTCGGAGGTTGTCGTAAGCGGGGTAGCAAGCCGCGAACGCTCGCCCGCGCGCAGACGCGCCGGCGGCGCGTTCCGCATCGGCGTCATGCATTCGCTGCGGCTTTGCATTATGCTCGATCCCGTGCCGCTCGCGGCCGACGGCGTGCCGTGCCCGCGTCCGCGCCCGTGGTGCAGAAGACCATCGCGCCCGCTCCTTCGCGCAACCTTTCCGGAGACCCGCCGTCCATGTCGACCACCGCCGTTCCCGCGCCGCAAAAGGCACGGATCCTGGCCGAAGCGCTGCCGTTCATACGCGCGTATCACGCCAAGACGCTGGTGATCCGGTTCGGCGGGGCCGCGATGACCGATCCCGCACTGATGGCCGGATTCGCGCGCGACGTTGCGCTGCTGCGACTGGTCGGGATGAATCCGATCGTCGTCCACGGGGGCGGCTGGCGGATCGAGGAGCTGATGCGGCAGATGGGCATGGAGCCGCGCCGCCACCGCGGCGTGCGGGTCACGGACGAGAAGACGCTGAATCTGGTCGAGATGGTCCTCGACGAGCGCAACCAGGAACTCGTGGGGCTGATCAACAGGAGCGGAGGACGGGCGGTGGGCATCAGCGGGCAGGATGGCCGCTTCATCCACGCCCGACCGATCACTTTGCCGGTCGAGCCGGGACTCGAAACGCCTGACCTCGGGTTCGTCGGCGAGGTCGAGCGCATCGACCCTGCACTCATCCACCTCTTGCTGTCGCGCGGATTCATACCGGTGGTGATGCCGATCGGCGTCGGCGACGACGGCACCGCCTACCAGGTCAATTCCGACATCGCGGCCGGCCAGCTCGCGCGAGCGCTCAACGCCGAGAAGCTGATTCTGATGACCAACGTTCCCGGCGTCCTCGGCCGCGACGGCAGGCTCGCCTACGTGCTTACCGCGACGGAGGCCGACGCGATGCTGAAGGACGGCACGGTTCAGGGCGGCATGGTGCCGCGCGTGCAGGCGGCGCTGGCTGCGGTGCGCGAGGGTGTGCGCTCGGTTCACATCATCGATGGCGGTGTGCCGAGCGCACTGCTGCTCGAAGTGCTGACCACCTCGGGGGTGGGCACCGCCGTGCGGTCCGATGCCGGCCCGCACTTCCTCGCCGACAGCCGGAGCTATTTCGCTGCCGACGCATCGGAGTGACCGGACGGTGGGCGCGGCGTTGCCGCGGCGAGGCGCGCGCGTATCATGGGCATGCCGCCGGCGCACCGTCCGGTGTGCCGGCGGCCCACATCACAAGAATGGAGGCAACGTATGGCGAAGAAGAGCGCGAGCGAAGGCGTCTACCGTATCACCGAGGTCATCGGCACGAGTGCGGTTTCCTGGGAGGATGCGGCGAAGAATGCCGTCACCGCGGCGAGCAAGTCGCTGCGCGATCTGCGGATCGCCGAGATCGGCAAGCTGGACATGAAGGTCGAAGGCGGCAAAGTCGTCGCCTATCGCGCCCGTGTCAGTCTGTCGTTCAAGTACGAAGGCTGACTCCGCCGCGCGTTGCGCATCGGGTTCGGCAACGGGAGGAGGCCGGCGAGACGCATGCCGTCGGCCTCTGCCCGTTGCCGATGGTGTGGCGATCGCCCCGCCCGAATTCCCGACCGGGGAGATGCGCACGCCCGTCGCTCGACGACCGCGGAACAAAACGCCGACAACACTGTTGGCCGCTGGGGAACGCCGCGCGGCGCCCGCCGATACGGCCCACTTCCGCCGCCTTCGGCACGACGACCAGGGGCTGCAACCGGGGAGTTCGGACATGGCCGAGGCCGGAGGACCAATCAATTTGGCGTATCCGCCCGACGATCTGTCGGTGCCGGCACGCAACGCGTGGCATCGCCTGTACGCGCTCTGCGCGGGGCGCGGTACCTGGAACGAGCTCCTTCTTCTCGACCTGCGCATCCTTGCGCACGCGTGCGGCTGGTATGTCGAGGCTGCGCGGGCGCTGCGCGGGCTGGCACCGGGCACGCCCGTGCATCCTGATGCGAGGTCGGCACTCGAGACCGGCCGTCTGCTGGCGCGAAGCTACCTCGTGGAGTGGGGCTGGCTGGCCCCCGAGCATCGGCGTCTCGGGGCCGTCGATCGCGACGGTCTCGATGCCGATCTCGCGGCGCTCTGCGCCCCGCTCGGCTAGTTCGCCTTCAAGCGCACGCGCATCACTTTCCTGTCGTACTCGGCTTCCTTCGCAAGGGTGATTTCGACGCCACCCTCCGCGTAGACGCGCCCGCCGCTGCGGCGGCAGATATTGCGCTCATATTGGCAGGGACCCATCTCCGGGTGCTTGCGGCACAATTGCGCAACCTTGGGCGCGAACTCGATCGCCGTTGCCCGCCGCTCGCCGTCGACGTGCGTGACGCATACATATTGCGTGTCGGCGGGGACCACGACCGGCGTCTGAGGGGCGGGCAGCGCAGGCTTCGCCTTCGCGACTGTCGGTGGCGGCGCGGGCACCGGCTCGGCCGCCCGGCGCACGACGGGTGCGCCGGACGCGTCGGCTGCCGGGGTGATCGGAGCGGGTTGGCGCGGCGGCGCGCACGCCGCAAGGATTGCAGTCGCCACTATCGCCAGACGCTTCATCGGGTCTCCTCGCGGTGGATGCGGTGATCGGGCGCGTCGCGTTCGCGCCAGGCGTCAGGCGGAGCCGCGCGATCCGCTGGCGCAGGCTGCCGCGAGGGAGTCGTTGCGCGCATGGCGCCGCGGACCGCTGTTCGCCGAGGTTATAGCAAGCAGCCGACCGACCGGTCAAACACCGATGCGGACGTCGTCGCCGCGGCCGAACCTGTCCGCCCGTTGCGGACCGGTTTCCGCGCGCAGCGGCGCCGTCGTCGATCGGCGTCAGCTGCCCCGGGGTTTCGTCGCGGTTCGATGCCCGAAATGGGCGCGGACCGCCGCGGCGCGAAAGACGACCAGCGAAAGCGCGGTCAGCAGGGCGACACCCCCGAGAATCGCCGCGAGCCGCAGCCAGGGCTCGCCTGAAGCTATGCGTTGGGCGACCAGGGCGCCAAGCGTGCGCAGCCACTCGACGACGCCAAGCGCCAGCGCCGCCTGCGCCGCGCGCGCCGCCCATGGCCGCGGAACGAACAACAGCGCAAGTGCGAGCAGTGCGGCCGCGGACGGCGCGAGCGCGCTGCCACGAAGGAAATGCGCGGCGAGCAATGCCAGCGCGATCGCCGGCGCGGTGAGGTGAAGTGCTGATTTCACGATGTCGGATCGATGGTACTGAGCGGCCACGGACATTCTGGGCGGCGCCCGTTGCGCCGGCCTTGATCCCGATTAAGACCGACACCGCGCCCGCACGGGGGCGCCGCGCGACGGCGACGGGTGATCTCGCAGCGCCGCGTGCGCCGGATCGAACCAACCGGCATCGGGTCGGCGACGAATCCGGTAGAATCCGGAGCAATGCCCGGAGTGTCCGCCCGGTGCGTTGCCGGCGACCGGACTTCGCGTTGCGACGAGGCGTCGCGGCGCGCGCTCACCGCCATTCACAACAGGCCCGTCGCCGTTGGCAGGCGACCCTTGGCCCGTATCCGCCACTTCATCTCCTGAACTCGGAAAATCTCATGCGTGTCTTCAATTTCAGCGCCGGTCCCGCGGTGCTCCCGGAAGCAGTGTTGCAGAAAGCCGCCGCCGAAATGCTCGACTGGCACGGCAGCGGCATGTCGGTGATGGAAATGAGCCATCGCGGCAAGGAATTCATCAGCATTGCGGACAAGGCCGAGGCCGACCTGCGCACGCTGCTCGCGATCCCCGCCAACTACAAGGTGCTGTTCCTGCAGGGCGGGGCGATCGGCGAGAACGCGATCGTGCCGATGAACCTGCTGGGTGGCCGCAGCTCGGCGGACTTCGTCAACACCGGCGAGTGGTCGAAGAAGTCGATCAAGGAAGCGAAGAAATACTGCACGGTGAACATCGCCGCGTCGGCCGAGGACAAGAAGTTCACGTACGTGCCGGCACGCGAGACGTGGAAGCTCGACACGGAACGCCGCGTACGTCCATGTCTGCACCAACGAGACGATCGGCGGCGTCGAGTACCAGTGGACGCCCGATACCGGTGACGTGCCGCTGGTGGCCGACATGTCGTCGCACATCCTGTCGCGGGTCGTCGACGTCGCGAAATACGGCGTCATCTACGGCGGCGCGCAGAAGAACATCGGACCCGCGGGGCTGACACTGGTGATCGTGCGCGACGACCTGCTCGACCGCGCGCTGCCGATCACGCCGTCCGCCTTCCACTGGAAGGAGCAGGCCGAGGCGGACTCGATGCTCAACACGCCGCCGACCTACGCGATCTATATCGCCGGCCTGGTGTTCGAGTGGCTGCTCGCGCAGGGCGGCGTCGGCGCGATGGAGCAGCGGAACATCGCCAAGTCCGCGCTGCTGTACGACTACCTCGACCAGACGTCGTTCTACACGAACCCGGTGCGCAGGGAGGACCGGTCGCGGATGAACGTGCCGTTCAAGCTGCGCGACGACGCACTCGACGAGGCGTTCCTGAAGGGCGCGAAGGAAGCGGGCATGGTGCAGTTGAAGGGGCACCGCTCCGTCGGCGGCATGCGTGCGTCGATCTACAACGCGATGCCGGTCGAGGGCGTGCGCACGCTCGTCGAGTACATGAAGGCGTTCGAGCAACGCCACGGCTGAAGGTCCGCGACGATGAGCAAGTACCAGATTCTCACACTGAACCAGATTTCGAGCCACGGACTGCACCGGTTTCCGTCGGCGCGGTACACGGTCGGCAAGGCCGTCGAGCGTCCGGACGCGATCCTCGTGCGCTCGCACGACATGCACACGATGCCGATTCCGGCAAGTGTGCGGGCGATCGGCCGTGCCGGCGCGGGTACCAACAACATTCCGGTCGCCGAGATGTCCAAGCGCGGAGTGCCGGTGTTCAATGCTCCCGGCGCCAATGCGAATGCCGTGAAGGAACTCGTATTGGCCGCGCTCCTGATCGGCGCGCGCAACCTGATCCCTGCGCTGGACTACGTGGCCGGCCTCGCGCCGAACGCGCCGGATCTCGAGAAACGGGTCGAGGAGGGCAAGAAGCAGTTCGCGGGCATCGAGCTGCCCCAGCGCACACTCGGCATCGTCGGGCTGGGGGCGATCGGCAGCCTCGTTGCCGACACCGCGATCAAGCTCGGCATGAAGGTCATCGGCTTCGATCCGGAAATCACCGTCGACGCCGCGTGGCGACTGCCGTCGAGCGTGCGTCGTGCGCACGGCATCGAGGAGCTGCTGAAGCAATCCGATTTCGTCACGCTGCACGTACCGCTCTTGCCGGTGACTCGCCACCTGATCGATGCCAAGCGCCTGGCGGTGATGAAACCCGGCGCGGTGCTGCTCAATTTCGCGCGTGATGCGCTCGTCGACGACGCCGCGGTCGTCGCCGCGCTGCGCGCGCACCGCATCAAGACCTATCTCAGCGACTTCCCCGCGCCGGGACTGCTCGGCGAGCCCGGTGTCATCGCGTTGCCGCATCTGGGCGCGTCGACCGAGGAAGCGGAGGAAAACTGCGCCGTGATGGTCGTCGACCAGGTGCGCGAATACCTCGAGAACGGCGCAATCGCCAACGCGGTCAACTTTCCCAGCGTCGACATGCCGCGCGAATCGCCGTACCGCGTGGCGATCGCCAACGCCAATGTCCCCAACATGCTGGGTCAGATCTCGACGACGATGGCCAAGGCGGGCCTCAACATCCACAACATGGTGAACAAGTCCCGCGGGGAGATGGCCTACACGCTCGTCGACGTCGACAGCCCGGTCGCGGAAGGTGCCATCGAATCGCTGTCCGCAATCGGCGGCGTGCTGTCCGTGCGCGCCGTCCCCGCCGAAGGCGGCTGACGGCCTCGCCGGCGCGGCCGGTCAGCCCGAGAACACGACGGCGAACGGCCGGGGAAGCGCATTCGTGTTCGTGACGATGCGCACGCGAACGAACGAGGAGACCTCCCCGAACCTCCGGCGCAACTCGTTCGCCCCGTCGGCGTTCGTGTGCATCCGGCCCCAGCGTGCGCGCCGCTCCGACGGGCGCGGGCGTACGACGATGCCGAGCGGCAGTTCCGCCAGCTTCGGCTCGCGGCTCATGTAGACGCCGAACACGGCGAGCGCCTCGATGGCGAGCGGGTTGCGCGAGGACTCCGCATTGAACTCGGCGGCAAGTTCGCCCGCCTTCGCGAGCAGGAGCTTCGCCCGTGCGCGCTGCAGCGGCTCGACGACGCGTGCGGACGCGAACTCGACGAAGCGCGGGTGCACGTGGTAGTCGCCGCGCAGCTGCCGATGCGGCAGCAGCAGCCCTTCGGCGACAAGTTCGTTGACCACGGATTCGCCGAGCGTCGTGTTCAGGCCGAAGTCGTTGCGCAGCGCCTCGGCACTCACGCGCGCGCGCTCCGGCGGCAGGCCGACCACGCGCGACAGGACGCGTCCTGCGGCCGCGCGCAGCGTCATCGCATCCACGCCGAAATAGCGGCGATCCGTGGTGAGGGTCCGTGCTTTCATCGTTGACGGGTGCTGACGAGTGGCGACGATAATGACATTAGCATAACTGCGGCCGCCGCGTCCAGCATCGACGCGAGGGGCAGATCGGACCTCGGGCAACAGCCGGCGGCCGCCTTGGACGCAGGGCGGCCGGCCATTCCCGCGGAACCACAAATTGGCCTTCGGCACGTGACCCGACGGGCGAGCCGCGGTACCGCGCATGGCCGGTGCGTCGGTGCGGCGCTATAGTTCGCACCCTGCGCGTCCTGTTCGTCCAGCGGGGAGTTTCGAACCCGGCGCCTCGGCCCGGCAGGACGCCCCCGCCGTGATCGACGACACCGTCGCGTACTCCCGCGCCCGGATGGCCGAGCGGGCCGCGGCGGTGGGCAACGTGGGGCTGCCGAGGACCTGACTCGAACTCCGGACGCCGCGGCTGTACCGGGCTGCAGCGGCTATCACCTCGACCTCCGCGTGACCACGTCGATCCAGATCAGCGAGGAAGCCGGCGTTCGCTACCTGCACTTCGGCTCGCGCTGGGTGCAGGGAGCGATGCGCATCGCTCGCCCCTACGCGCTCGAGCTCGAGTACACGCGCGACATGATGCTTCCGCTGCTGCTGCGCGACGGCCCGCGTTGGCCGCGCAGCGTGCTGCTGATCGGCCTGGGCGCCGCGTCGCTGACCAAGTTCCTGCATCGCCATCGCCCGCGCGCGGTCCTCACGGTCGTCGAAATCGCACCGGAGGTCGTCACCGCCGCGGCGCAGTTCTTCCGCCTTCCCGACGATCGCGAGCGACTGGCCATCGAAATCGCCGACGGGTACGACTACGTTGCCTCGTCGCGGCGCCGCTTCGACCTCGTACTCGTCGACGGCTACGATGCAAAGGGCCGTGCAGGGATGCTCGACATGCTGCCGTTCTACTGCAGCGTGCGTGCACGGCTGACCGACGAAGGCATGCTCGCGACGAACCTGCTCTCGCGCAACCGAGGCGTGGCGGCCAGTCTCGATCGCGTGCGCCATGCCTTCGCCGGACGCGCGCTGGCATTGCCCCCGTGCACCAGCGGCAACACCATCGTCCTCGGCGCCGCCGGGGACGCGGTGCGAGCGACGACGGAGGATCTGCGCGCTGCGGCGCGCCGACTCAAGGCCGAGACCGGGCTGAACCTGCTGCCGACGATCGCGCGAATGGCGGCCGCACAGGGCGGCGCAATCTTCGCGCTGTGATCACGGTCCGCGCGGCGATCGGCAGGCGAGCGGCTGCCGGGTCCGTCGCAGGTCCGCGTGACGGACGCTGGCTAGGTACCCTTCAGTCCCTCGATCGATCCGATCGCATTCGCGGTCCGCGCCTTGATGACGCCCACGCGTCCCTCGTGGGCCACCGGCTCCTCGGGCAGGATCATCCACGACATCAGATCGCGAATCGAGATCAGGCCCTTCACCTTGGCCCCTTCCTCGACCAGCAGGTGCCGATAGCCGTGCACGACCATCAGCCGCAGGGCCTCCTCGACGGTCGCCGTGACGGCAACCCGGCGGACTTCGCGGCTCATCACCGTGGTGATCGGTGTCGCCTTTGGATCGCGCCCTTCGTCGACCACGCGCTTCATCAGGTCGCGCTCGGTGAAGATGCCCTCCACCGATCCGGCGGCGTTGCCGATGACCACCGCGCCGACCGATCTGCGGCTCATCACTCCGACCGCGTCCGACACCTTGGCCGACGCCGGTACCGAAACGAGCTCCTGCAGCTCCTTTGCCTTGATGACGTCGCCGACCGCCCTCGTAATCATGGTGCCTCCGTGGAATTCTCGATTGCGCTGCGGGCGCGACGGCGTCCTGGAGCCATGCCGGCGAGCATCAGCGGTTCGGGGAAATGCAATGCTACGCCCCACGGTCGTGCGTTGTCACGATCGGCCGGCGGTGGGAATGAACCTCTCGGGGCAAAGCCGGTCCGATCCGCACGGCGCACACGATCGCCTCCGTCGGGGCAACGGGGTGCCGGCCGCCATTGCTGCGCCGCGAATTGACCGGCTGCGAACGCGGGTATCTACTGGAGCGCATCGAGGCAGGCGCGACGCTTTCCCGGTGCGCCGGCGCGCGAACAACACTCGACACGGGAGGGAACGATGAGACGTCGCACGGCAGCACCCGACGACGTGAACGCGGCGATCGGCGCGTTTCTCGACACCCACTACGCTCGGACCCATCCTGACGACGTCGGTGCGCTCCTGGGCCAGCTGACCTTGCTCCGCCAGACAAGGCGGGCGGACGCCTCCGACCGCCGGCGGTGGAACGAAGCGGTGAGCCATGCGCTCGCCGGGATTCCGCGCGCGCGGCTGCATTGACTCGGCCTGGCGCTGCGGGTGCGTCGCGCAGCACGACGCCGCCAATCTTGACTTTGGCGGCGCGGCGAGCGCCCAATGGGGGCATTCGTCTCGCCGCCCGGGGTCCCGCATGGCCATTCGCTCGATTCGTTCCATTGTTGCCGGCCAGACGCCGCTGACGGCGTCGAAGTCGGCAACCGTGCTCGAGGCCGCGGTGTTGATGAAGCAGCACGGCAAGGGCGCGTTGCTGGTCGTCGACGGCTCGAAGCTCATCGGCATCTTCACCGAACGCGACGCACTGGTGCGCGTCGTGGCCGCCCGGCGCGACCCCGGCGCGACGCGGCTCACCGATGTCATGACGCCGCAGCCGCAGACGATTCATCCGGATGAACCGTTCCTGCACGCGATGCGGATGATGCATCGGGGCGGGTTCCGCCACCTGCCGGTGGCCGAATTCGGCCGGCCGCTCGGGATGCTGTCCGCGCGCGACGCACTCGACGAAGATCTTTACGACTTGCGTGCCGACCTCGCGCAGCGCGAGGACTCGCTGGAGTGACGCGGATGCCGCGGGCGCGGCATTGCGCGCAGACGTGTCGCTCAGCCGGCCCGATTGGCGCCGGAATCGACCTGCCGCGTCGGGTCGGCGGTGCTTCGCCGGTAGCCGAGGCGCTCGATGAGGTCGCCGTAGCGCGCCTCGAAGTCGCGGAGCTGGGCGGCGTCGAGAAAGTCGGGCCATTTGGACAGCTTGCGCGAATAGATGTGCGGATTCGCGGCGAGGTCCTGATTCGACATCCGACCGATATCCTCGCTGGCCGCGATGGCCAGGGCGGTCGGCAGCACCGCCTGCGGAAAACCGAGCAGGGAGAGCGCACGTCCCATCGCGACGTCGTAGTTGCGCGAGAAGTCCTCGAGCGGCATTTCCGTGATCCGGCCCGGGCGCGGCACCCAATCTGCCATCGCTTCCAGCGTCCACGACGTGTAGCGCTCCAGTTCGAAGCGCAGCCCGTCGTCGCGCGGGCGCGCGACCAGGTTCTGCTGGTAGGAGCGCCCCGCAAGGCCGGCCAGATAGGCGCGCTTCCAGGCTTCGGGGCGGTGCTCCTGTGAAGCCGGTATCCGGGGAAAGAGGATCGGGGGCGACGGATCGAGACGGGTGTTGGTGCACCACGGTTCCGGGCAGCGCAGGTGGTACAGGTAGCTCGAGACCCAGACGTCCCGGGGGTCGCGCACGATGTGGATTCCCCGGTAATCGTAGGCGTCGAGGTCGAGGTCCAGCATCGAATGCGCGAAGATCACGATGTCGATGGATCGATCGATCGACGTGATCTTGCCCAGCTGCGTGATGCCTACCATGCCGAAGTGGCGCGCCAGCTTGAACAGGACGTTGGCGAAAAGAACGGTCCCCACCTTGTGGTGGCAAAACACGAACATCTGTGGCCGGCGGCGCACGGTCGTTGCCATCAATTCGCCTCGCGGCGTCGACGCGCCAGCCGTTGCGTGCCGCTGCTCATCGATTCGATCGGGTCGTCGAAAGGGTGCGACGCTGTTGGCGCGGCCCGAGTTGCCGCACATCGCAACACGTTTGCCGTAGGCAGGATGGATGGAAATGCCCGCGGATCCGGCGCCTGCCCGGTGGTCACGCGACCCTCGCCCCGGCTTGTGCGCGCGGTGACGGATCGCGCGGCAATTGCCCGGACCCGAGGCGTTGTGCATTATAGCGGCAGCATGGTCGACGCGTCCGCGCCGGCGCGCGACGGGCGTTGATCCCGTGGCGTGGTCGATTGGACGACGCGACGTTGCGGACGCGGCCATCCATGGGTGTCCCGCAGCGGGAGGGCTGTGCGGCGCCCGGCGGACGAGCCGCGGCGGGTTGGCAGTCGTCCCCGCTCGGCGCAAAATGCGACGCACGTCCAGGCAGTGAAGGATCGGTCGGGCTTCATCCCGCGACCGCGCCGACGCCCGTCTATTGGAAAGAGCCAGAAATGCCAGACCCCATCCCTTTCGCCCGCATGACGGCAGTGGCGGTTGTTTCTGCGGCTCTGATCGCCGGTTGCGCAAGCGAACCGAAGGGCCCGTCGACACCGGCTCCTGCGCCAGGCACGCCCCCGGTGTCGGCCGCGGGCCCCACGTCAGCGACCCCGCCCGCGCCGGCGGCACCCGAACTGTCACCCGCACAGGCAAAGGCCCAGGCGCAGAAGCTCGCGCTGGAGGCGATCGACCAGCTGCAGAACGGCGACGAGACCGGCGCGCGGACGACGCTTGCCTCTGCGCTTCGGCTTGATGCCGCGAACGAGTTGGCGAAGAAGATGCTCGATCAGGTGGACGCTGACGCGCAAAAGGAACTCGGCCCGACGTTCTTCCGGTACACGGTGCAGCGCGACGAATCGCTGTCGAAGCTCGCGCAGCAGTATCTGGGCGACCGGCTGCGGTTCTACATACTCGCGAAGTACAACGACATCGCCAATCCGAGCCGCCTGGCGGCCGGGCAGGTGATCAAGATTCCCGGCAAGGCGCCGCCTCCTGGTGCGGCGGCGCGTCCGCCCGGCGCGACCGAGGCGCCCGACGCCACTGCCAAGCCCGCGCCGGTCGAACCGGACGCGGCGGCGCGCGCCGATCTCGCCGAGCTTCTGCAGAAGGGTCGGCAGCAGCAGCGCAACGGCGACCTCGAGGGCGCGTACGGCACGTTCGGGGAGGCCGTGACGCGCTTCCCCGGCAACCGCGATGCGGTGATGCAGCGCGACGGTGCCAAGGTTGCACTCGTGCGCAGCTACGACCGCGAGGCCACGCAGGCGTTCCAGCGGCAGAACCTGGACCTGGCGATCGCCAAGTGGGACCGCATCCTCGAGCTCGATCCCGGCAATCAGAAGGCGAAGCTCGAACGCGAGCGCGCGCTCGATCTCAAGAAGCGGATGACCGAGAAGTTCGGCAAGCCGAACTGACCGGGCGCCGTCAAGTCGCTATCGCGGCTTCGCGTCCTTGTGCATCCGCGTGAGCTTCTCCTGCGCGATGCGCGCTTCCTGCAGCTTCGCGACCGCCTTGCGGTTCTGCGGATCGTAACGGACGCTGGTTTCCCACAGCCTGATCGCGCCCGCGATGTCCGTGCGGTAGGTCTGCATTCCCTTCTCGTAGTACTCCTCGGAGAGCGCCTTCTGCAGCGTCTGCACGCGGGCACTCCATTCCGGAACCGGCTTGCCGCGCAGGCTCGCCGCCTGTTCGTACAGGTTCAGCGCCGGCTCGCGCGCCCCGGTCGCCTCGAGCTCGCGGCCGCGCTCGTAGACCGTCGTGGCGATCCGCTGGCGCGCGGCCTGGTTGTTCGGGTTGGCGTCGATGTACGCACGGAGCTCCTGGAGTCCGCCGCTGACGTCGCCGGCCCTGAACATCTCGATGCGCTGATCGATGTCGTAGGATTCGGTCACCTCGGTCCGGGCGTTGGCCGGCGGGGCCGCAGTCCGCGAGGCGGCGTTCGCCTGGTTGATGCGGGCGGCGCGACCGCCCTGTATGCGCGCGAGCTTCTGCCGGTCGATGTCGCGCAGCACCTTCATCGCCTCGGCGTTCTCCGGATCCAGCGCGAGCACCTTGAGCATCGCCGTGCTCGCGCGATCCGCGTCGCCGCTGCGCAGCGCGGTGTTGCCCGCCTGCAGATTCTCGCGAACGCCCTGCCGGATCGCGGTGCGTGTCGCCGCGAGTTCGGCGCGCGCAGCGTCGTCACCCGGGTCGAGCAGCGACACGATGTGCCATTCCCGTGCCGCCGCCGCGAGGTCGCCGGCCTGCGCATGCTGCTTCGCGTATTGGCGGTGCAGGGCAGCCGCGGCGGCGATCCGCTCGTCGGACGGAATTGGCTTGGGCGCGACCCCGGCCGGGGCGCCGGGGACTCGGACGGCACGCTCGCGCACGCCCCCAGCAGCAGCACGACGCAGGACGGCAACACCCACCGATACGCGAACATGCGGGTGCCCCTATTTCGATGTCGAGCGGACGAAGGTTACAAGCTTGGACTTGAACGCATCGAGGCTCTCGTCACCGAAGACCATGCTCCGGCGCAGCATGTACGGATAGGCGAAGAAGCCGTTGCCCCCGGGGGTCACGGTGAGGCCGAGCCGTACGTGCTGGCGCGCGAGCTGGTCGACGACGATGTCGTTGACGTCGCCGTAGGGATACGCGAACGAGACACTGGCGAGCCCGAGACGCTCCTGGATGACGTTGATCGGCACGTCGATTTCGCGCCGCGTGCGTTCACGGTACTTGGGTTCGCTTTCGTCGGCCGGACGAAGGGTCAGATTGGCATGCGATTTCGAGTGCGGTTGAATGTCGATCAGTCCGGCGGCGACCATCTCCTTCATCTGCGGCCAGGTCATGGCGTCGGCGGCACCGACGAAATCGCTGTACAGGAATACCGTTGCGGGAAAGCCGTGCTTCCTCAGAATCGGATACGCGATGTCGTAGATCGCCCGGTAGCCGTCGTCGATCGTGAGGACCACACTCTTCTTCGGCAGCGGTTCCTTGCCGTCGAGGAAGTCGCCGAGCCGCGACAGCGGGATCACGTGGTAGCCGTTCTGCGCGAGGTAGTCCATCTGCGCAGCGAACGCGGCCGGCGTGACGGTCAGCTTCGAGGCCTTGTTGCCGAAGCGGTGGTAGCACAGCACCGGGACCGTCTGAAATCCCTCGGGGTACACGCCGATCCGATTTCGTGCCTGCAGCGGGATCACGATCGTCTGGCCCGGACGGATGCTGCCGCCGTTGGCTTCGGTGATCCACCAGTCCTTGCGCGCATCGCCGAGGTACCGCTGGGCCAGCGTCGATGCATCGTCGCCCGTGCGGGCGATCACGATCGCAAAATCGCTGTCGCGCGCGACGAGCGGTCCCGTCTCGTGCTGTGCAATGGGGGACGGTTCGGGCGCCGGGGCCCGGGATGTCGCGCATCCGTGGAGCAGAAGCGCGGCGGCGAGGCAGCCCAGCGCGTGCGAGAGCCTACTCGGCACCGGGGCGGGCAGGGGCAGCAGCGTGCTCATGGCGCTTTTCCAGGGCGGCGGCGGTCCGGTCGAATTCCGCGAACAGCTCACCGAACTCGTCGCGGCGGGTGTCGCCGATCCGATAGTCGTAGTGGCCATTGGCGAGCTCGTCGAGCGAGTTGTGGAGGACGCGGATCGGTCCGGACAGGCGCTGGGCGAGGAGGAAGGCACCGCCCGCGCCGGCGGCAGTGGTGACCAGCGTCAGGATCCCGAGCAGCACCAGCACGAGACGGGCAACCGCCTTCAGCGGCGCTTCATAGATGCCGAGGTGGATCTGCCCGATCTCCTTCGCCTGGAAGAGCACCGGGACCGAAAAGTCGAGCACATCGCGCCCGTCCGCGAGCCGATGGCTCTGCACGGTCACGCCCGCCTCGTGCGATGCGACCTCGGTGGCCGGCGGCGGCACGTATTTGGCGTTGACCTGGGCGGCGTCGCTGCTGCCGCGCACGATTCCCTGGTAATCGACGACCAGCAGGTAGCCGAAATTCTGCCGGGAGAGCGTTTCCTGGATGAACACGTCGATCGCCGCCCAGTCCTCGGACAGCAGCGGCACCGCATTCTCGGTGGCGACCAGCTTGGCGAGCGAGCCGCCGTAGCTCTTGACCTGGTCGAACATCGCCGCGTACTGACGCTGGTAGAGCAGCGTCCCCGCCACCGTCATCGTCACCGCGACCAGCGCCGCCATCATCAGCGCCCAGCGCACGGCCAGTGGAATGCCGCGGGCCTTGCCCTTGCTGCGCTCGTCGTCCGCGAGCTCGCGGGCGACGCCGATCAGCGCCTTCGCGAAGTCCTCCCCCGTCTGGTAGCGCTTGTCCCGCGGCTTCTTGATTGCCCGCGCGATCACGCGGCGCAGGCTCAACGGCAGGTCGGGGCGCAGGGTGTCGACCGAAGGCGCCTCGGACTGGGTGATCTTGAACGCGACGCTGATCAGCGTGTCGCCGTCGAACGGCAGGACGCCGGTCAGGAGCTGGTAGAGCACGACACCGAGCGAATACAGATCGGTTCGGGCGTCGACCGCCTCGCCCAGCACCTGCTCGGGCGACATGTAGTGGGGCGTGCCGATGACGTCCCCCACCTGCGTGTGCTGGGCCTGACGCTTGGCATCGCCTTCGTTGATCCGGCAGATCCCGAAATCGGCGATCTTTGCGGTCAGCGTGTCCTGCACCAGCATGATGTTGCCGGGCTTGATGTCGCGGTGGACGATGCCCTTGCGGTGCGCGTAATCGAGCGCCCGGCACAGCTCGATGCCGATGTCGACGACTTCCTTCGGCGTGAATGTCCGCCCTTCCTTCAGCAGGTCAGCCAGCGTCGCGCCTTCGACCCACTCCATCGCGAGGTAGGGATGGTTGTCCTCCTCGCCGACGTCGAACACCGTGACGATGTTCGGGTGCGAAAGAATGCCGGCGCCCTTGGCTTCACGCAGGAACCGGGCGCGGTACTCGTCGTCGGCAAGCAGCTGCGACTTCAGCCGCTTGATCGCCAGGGTGCGGTCGATCTTGGGGTCGTAGGCCTTGTAGACGCGTGCCATCGCGCCTTCGCCGACGAGCTCGTCGATCTGGTAGCGGCCCACCTCTTCCATCGAATCTGTCTCCCCGCTGTCGGACCGGCACCGTGCCGCCGAACGGTGCCGCGAGTATGCCAGAAAGGCCGCATCCGACAGCGCGCCCGGACCGGACGACCATGCCTTATACTTCGCCGTTCACGATCCTGTCCTCTGCGCATGAGTCGACCACCCCGCAATCTCGCCGTCCTCTTCGCGGACGTCAGCGGCAGCACCAAGCTCTACGAGAATCTCGGCGACGCCGAAGCGCGCTCGACGATCGAGCGTTGCCTCGCCATCGTCGAGCAGGTGTCCAGGCAGCACGGCGGCGAGGTCGTGAAGACGATCGGCGACGAGATGATGACGACGTTCCCGACCGCCGACCACGCGGCGCGGGCGGCCCGCGACGTCCAGGCGCGCATTGCCGAGCAACGCACGCCGCTCGGTACGCCGCTGGCGATGCACGTGGGTTTCCATTTCGGCCCGGTGATCGAGGACGGGGGCGACGTGTTCGGCGACTCGGTCAACGTCGCGGCCCGGATGACCGAACTGGCGAAGGGCGGCCAGATCATCACGTCGGCGGAAACGATCAAGGAGCTGTCGGTGCCGCTGCGCTCGGCCACGCGCGACCTCGACTCGCTCACCGTCAAGGGCAAGCAGAAGGAAATCGGCATCTACGAGCTGCTGTGGCAGGACTCGGGTGACGACCTGACGGCGCTGTCCCCGCGGCTGGTCGTGCGCCCCCAGCGGCTGAAGCTGATCCACGGCGGCCGCGAGTTCGAGCTCGGGGAATCGGCGATGGCGCTCACGCTCGGCCGCGATCCGCAGAACGACGTCGTGATCGGCGACCGCAAGGCGTCGCGGATGCATGCGCGGATCGAACGCCGGCGCGACAAGTTCGTCCTGATCGACCACAGCTCGAACGGAACCTTCGTCACGGTCGGCGACGAGAACGAGGTGATGCTGCGCCGCGAGGAATGGACGATGCGCGGCCGCGGGCAATGCAGCTTCGGCCATGCCCATCGCGACGATCCCTCCGAAGTTCTCGAGTTCCACTGCCTCGAGTGACCAGCGGGCCGTCGCGGCCTTTGCGGACAATCTCCCGCGCTCCATCGCTTGCCATGAAATACCGCACGCTCCCCGGCACCGATCTCCACGTTTCCGAAGTCTGTCTGGGCACGATGACGTGGGGAGACCAGAACGACGAGGCGGAGGCCCACGCCCAGCTCGACTGCGCAGTCGCGAACGGCATCAATTTCATCGACACGGCCGAGATGTACCCGGCGCCGCCCAAAGCAGCGACGCAGGGCCGCACCGAAGCGTATCTGGGGACCTGGCTGGCCCAACGCGGGCGCGAAGGGCTCGTGATCGCCACCAAGGTCGCGGGTCCGGGTCGGCGCGACTGGATACGCGGCGGTCGAACCGACCTCACGCCCGAGGTCATCGCGGAGGCTGCCGAGACCAGTCTCGCGCGACTGCGCATCGACCAAATCGACCTGTTCCAGATCCACTGGCCGCAGCGCAATGTCCCCATGTTCGGGGCGACGGAGTTCGACCCGGCGCAGGAGAAGGACGGCCCTACGATCCGCGAGCAGGTCGAAGGCATGGCGGCGCTCGTCGCGGCAGGCAAGATCCGTTGGTGGGGGTTGTCCAACGAAACCGCATGGGGCGCGTGCGAATTCCGGCGCGTGGCCCGCGAGCTCGGAGTGCCGGGCCCCGTCACCATCCAGAACAGCTACAGCCTGCTGTCGCGCAACGTCGACAACGATCTCGCCGAAGTGCTCTATCGCGAGAACATGTCACTGCTCGCGTACAGTCCGCTGGCGGCGGGCCTCCTCAGCGGCAAGTATCGTGGCGGTGCCGTCCCACCGAATGCCCGGTTTACCCTCTTCGAAGGGATGGGGATGCGCTTTCGCAAGCCGATCGTGCACGAGGCGGTCGAAGCCTACGCGGAGCTCGCACGACAGCGCGGGCTCTCGCTTGTGCAGCTGGCCCTCGGGTACGTGAAGAACCGCTGGTATCTCGGTGCGATGATCGTCGGTGCGACGACGACCGCGCAGCTCGAAGAAGACATCGCCGCGGCACAGGGTGACCTGGATGCCGCGACACTCGCCGAGATTGCCCGCATCCAGGTCCGGTTTCCCAATCCGGCGGGCTGAAGCCGGTCGCCGGGTCCCGACGAACTATCGGCGGTGAGCGGCGTTGCGTTTCGAAAGGTCGAGGTCGAGGTACTTCCAGTAGGGCTTGAAGATCGGCGGGCTGAAGCCCTCCACCCACGGCTGCACGAAATCGTTCTCGAGGCGAAACACGGCCGGCAGCTCGGGCATCCAGGTTCGTGCGAGCTCGGACATCCGGCGCGCCGCCGCGACCTGTTCGGGCTCCGCCGCGGCGCGCAGGAAGGCTTCCGCGGCGCGATCGTAATCGGAGTTGGTGAAGCGGGTGACGTTGAACTGCGGCGATTGCCTGCTGTAGAGCTGCATGAGCTGCGGGTACCCCGACGGCGAGCCGCCGAAGCCGCCGAAGTAGATCTGGTATTGCGCCTGCTGCAGTTCCTTGATCGCGTCCTGGAACGGCGTCACGTGGAAGTCCATGCGCACGCCGAGAACGTCCATGTTCTTCTTCCACAGCGTCTGGATCTCGCGCGACACCGCTCCTGAGCGCAGCAAAACCGTGAGCACGAGCGGCTTGCCGTCCGGCGTCCGCCGATACCCGTCGGCGTCGCGTTCCTTGTAGCCGAAGCGGTCGAGCAGCGCCTTCGCGGAGGCGGGATCGTGGAGCGGCTTCGCCGGCAGCGACGGGTCGTGTCCACCCACGCCCGGGGGCACCAGCTGGTTCGCCGGAATCGCCTGTCCGGCATAGACCACGCGCACGAGGGCCTCGGTGTCGACCGCCATCGCGATCGCGCGGCGCAAGGCGACCCGCTCGGGAGTCATGCCGCCGATCACGGGATCGAGCGTGTTGAAGTAGAAGATGAAGGCGAACGGTTCCGGAAAGACGTGGCGCACGATGCCGCGAGCGGCAAACTCCGGCTTCACCGCACCGTCCGCGGTGAGCAGGCGATTGGCGACCTCGCCGCGCAGCACGACGATGTCGAGGCCCCCCTGGAGGAACTGCAACATGCGGGTGAGATCCTCGTCGATGATGGCAACGTCGACGCCGCCGATCTGCGGCAGCGGCTTGCCCCCCATGCTCCGCAGCAGCGCCGCGCGCGCAGGATCGTCGCTTTCGGGAAAGCGCACCCGACGATACATCGGGTTGGCGTCGAGCAGGATGCGCGATCCGCGCTTCCACTCGCGCAGCCGGAACGGACCCGTTCCCACGGGATGCGACTTGACGTCGCCGTCGTGTGCCTCGACGACTTCGCGGGCGACAGCGCCGACGGCGCCGATGAGATCCCTGACATTGGGGAAGTTCGGCTCGACGAGCCGGATCTGCAGCGTATAGCGGTCGAGCGCGCGTAGACCCTCGATCGGGCGGTCGAAGTCGAACCGGCCTGCTTTGCGCGCCGCATCGACTGCTGCGCGCGCACCGACGATGAGGTCGGTGAGGATCGGCGAGCCGCCGCGTCGTCCGTTGGGATCGAGCCAGCGCTTGTAGGAGTAGACGTAGTCGTCGGCCGTGAGCTCGCGCGGCCTGCCTTGGAAGGCGGGATCGTCGGTGAAGCGGATGCCGCGCTGCAGCCGGATCGTCCACGTCCTGCCGCCTTCGGTGATCTCGACCGGTGAGGCTGCGGTCAGCGGGACGAGCTTCGGCGGCGAGGCGAGGTAGTCCCACTCATAGGCGGACTCGAAGATCGCCGTGACGATCTCGAACGACGGCTCGTCGGTGTAGCTTTGCGGATCCAGCGTGTCGATGTCGGGCGACGCGACACGCAGGATCTTGGCGGGATCGGCCGCCGTCGCGGTCGCGCTCAGGACCCAGGCGAGCGCCAGCGCGAGCCACGCGGTGCGGCGGATCCGGCGCCGCTCTGACGCAGGCCCAGGGTTCAAGCGACAGGCGACGGACATCGGGCCTCCTCCCTAGGCGCCTGCACGCGGAGGGTCCACGAGCCTGGCCCGCCGCCTACTGCACGGTGAGGCCGTGCGCGGCCATCATCTTGACCAGCCGCTGGCGCTCGGACTTGAATGCCGAGACGAAATCGGAGGTATTCTCGTAGCGGCGCAGCGCGTATTGCTGGGCGATCACGCCCCCTTTCGGATTGCGGCCGTAGCGATACAGATTGAACTCGACGAACTTGTGGTCGTCGGGCCAGGTGATGTAATCGACGATGATCTCCCCGGTCTTCTTGTTCTCGAGGATCGCGCTGTGCACCTGCGGATTCTGTCGTCGCAGCGCACGCACCAGATTGCCGGCGACGACCTTCGGATCGTCGATCTTCGGGTACTCGCGGATCGAGGCAAAACGCGTCCACGACTTGAGATCTTCGTCGTCCGGAATGAATTCACGCCAGTGCTCGCCGGGCGAGTCGCCCTCTGCCGTCTGCACCATCGCGACGCCGTCGAAAGCGACAACGGCCTTGGCCGCGGCTTTCGTGGCCGTCTCGGCGGCGAGCGCAGGCGCTGCCAGGAGCAGCGCAGCGAGCATCGTGACGGCGGGCATGCGCACGACGGTGCAGCGTCGTCTCGTGGTGGTCGCAGCAGTAGGTTCGTTCATGGTCGGTCGTCTCGCAGTTCGGCGCGGAAGGATACCAGTTTGCCGTTCATTGCAGCGCAGTGCCTGCGCCGAATCCGGCCGCGGGCGACGACGTGATAGCGGGCCTGCTGGGCAGCCGTCGCGCAGGCGTCAGGCGATCCGGCCGAACCAGAGCATCGACAGCAGGGCCGCGACGAACGCGAACAAGGCCGCGGCCGCCGCGAACAGGGCGGTGATCTCCATCTCCTTCTGCTCGAAGAAGAGCCGGGTATTGAGGTTCTTGTAGATCTTCTGCAGGTCGGTGGCCGTCCCCGCGTAGAAATACTCGCCGCGGGTGAGCACGGCAATCGACTTCAGCGACTCTTCGTCGAGCCGGACGCGGAACGACCAACCATCGCCGCCGATCGTTTCGCCGTTTGCGGTTCCGACGCCCACCGTGTACACCGGGACGCCGCGGTCGGCGGCCATCCTCGCGGCTTCGATGGGATTGGGGCCGGTCGTCGTCTGGCCGTCCGTGAGCAGGATGATCGCCGCGGAGGTGTAGGAGCCCGGCGCAACGGCCTTGGGCGGCGCCTTGTCCGCCGGCCGCGACGGGTCGAGCGGCGCGCTTTTCCTCGCATCGCCGCGCGGGTTGTACGACCGCAGGTCGAACTCCACGTCGGGGAAGATCATCTTCAACGCGACCAGGATTCCGCTCCCCACCGCCGTGCCGCGCTGCAGCTCGAACCGGTTGATCGCTTCCAGGATATCCTCGCGCGCGTGCGTCGGCGACTGCACCATCGATGCGGTCGCCGCGAACGAGACCACACCGATGCGCGTGGTCCGCGGCTGCTCGGCGACGAAGGCGCGTGCCGCCTCCTGCGCGGCCGCGAGGCGGGTCGGCTTGACGTCCGTGGCGCGCATGCTGCCCGAGACGTCCATGGCGAGGATCACCGTCTGATATTGCGACGGCAGCGTGACGACGGCGGCCGGCCGCGCGATCGCGACGATCATCAGCGTCAGCGCGACCAGGAGCATCGTGGGCGGCACGTGGCGACGCAGACGCTGACCGGCACTGATCGCTTCGCGAACCAGCCCGAGCCCCGTGTAGCGGATCGCGGTCCTGCGCTTGCGGCGCAGCAGGACGACGTACAGCGCCAGGAGCGCCGGCACGAGCAGCAGCAGCCACAGCATCAGGGGCCACAGGAACGTCATGGGGAGGCGGCTGCGGGCAGGGTTCCGGCAAGATGCGGCGGCAAGCCGCCGCCGGTGGCAAGCTGGCTGCGTCGCCGACGCAGGTCGGCAAAGCGCAGGATCGCGTCGACGAGGTCGTCGTCCGTGGCGAGTTCGAGGGCGTCCACGCCCGCCGCCTGATACGCGCGGCGCAGCCGAGTTTCGCGCTCCCCGGCGAGCTTCGCGAATCGCTCGCGAAAGCCCCGATCATGGGTGTCGACGAAGAGCTGCTCGCCTGTCTCGGCGTCCTCGACCACGACCATTCCGAGGTCGGGGAGCGCCATTTCCAGCGGATCGTAGAGGCGCACGGCAACCACGTCGTGGCGCTGAGCGAGCCGGGCGAGCGGCTCCTCCCAGCCCGGTGCGCTGATGAAGTCCGAGACCACGAACATCAGCGAGCGCCGGGGAGCAACGCGCCATGCCGTGTCGAGCAGCTCCGCGAGGTCGGTCGTCTTCGGCTGCGTCGGTGCCGGGCGGTTCAGCATCCGTTGCAGCAGATGCAGGACGTGGCGGCGACCGGCGCGCGCCGGAATGACCGTGTCGACGGCGCTGCCGTAGAGCAGGGCGCCGACGCGATTGCCGTGGCGGGTGAGAACGCGCGCGAGCACGGTGACGAATTCGATCGCTATCGAACGCTTGCGCAGCTCCTGCGAGCCGAAGTCCACCGAGGGGCTCAGGTCCAGCAGGAACCACGCCGCGACCTCGCGCTCCTCGTTGTATTCGCGGACATAGGGTGTCTGCAATCGCGCGGTGACGTTCCAGTCGATGTGGCGGACATCGTCGCCGTAGACGTATTCGCGCAGGTCGGCGAGGTCGAGGCCATAGCCGCGGAACAGGGTCCGGTAGTCGCCGTGCAGCACGCCGTCGAGGCGGCGGATCACCGTCCACTCGAGCCGCTGCAGGACCGCCTCAGGTGTTGCGTGCCGGTGCGGGCTCGACGCGGACATGGGTTTCCAGCGGCTTCTCGGGCCGCGGCACCTGGTGCATGATCTTCAGGATCAGCGCGTCGGCGGTCTGGCCGTCGGCCAGTGCCTCGTACGACAGCGACAGGCGATGCCGCAGGACATCGGGCGCGAGATCGGACACATCCTCGGGCAAGGCGTACGCACGGCCGCGCAGGAAGGCGAGCGCCCGCGCGCCCTCGATCAGATGGATCGTCGCGCGCGGGCTCGCGCCGTAAGTCAGGTAACGCGCGAGGTCAGGAAGACCGTAACGCCCCGGCTCGCGCGTGGCAGCGACCAGCCGCACCGCGTACTGCATCAGCGACGGGTCGACGTAACCCTTGCGGCATTCTCGCTGCAGCGCGGCGAGCTCGCCGGTCGTGGCGACGGCGGCGACGTCCTGCGCCACGCCGGTGACACGCTCGACGATCACGAATTCCTCCTCCTCGCTCGGGTAGCCGACCAGCACCTTCATCATGAAGCGGTCGACCTGTGCCTCGGGCAACGGGTAGGTGCCTTCGGTCTCGATCGGATTCTGGGTGGCCATGACGAGGAACGGGTCGGGGACGCGGTGCGTCTCGCCGGCGATCGTCACCTGGCACTCCTGCATCACCTCGAGCAGCGCACTCTGCACCTTGGCCGGCGCGCGGTTGATCTCGTCGGCGAGGAGAAGGTTGGTGAACACGGGGCCGAGCGACGTGTTGAATTCGCCGGTCTTCTGGTTGTAGATGCGGGTGCCGACGAGGTCGGCCGGCACCAGGTCGGGCGTGAACTGGATGCGCCGGAACTGGCCGCGTATCGTCCGCGCGAGGGTCTTCACCGTGAGCGTCTTGGCGAGCCCGGGCACACCCTCGACCAGGAGATGGCCCTGGGCGAGGATTGCGACCAGCACGCGCTCGAGGAAGTGGTCCTGCCCGACGACGATGCGTTTGACCTCATAGAGGATCCGCTCCATCAACGGGGTGACGTCGTTGCGTCCGCTCGTGTCGTTCATGAGTGAAGCCTCTTGTGGTGCCTGGTCAGATCGGCAACATGCCGACCGCGCTTGCCGCGTTTTCGATCGGCACCGCGAAACCGATGCCGATGAATACGCGCTGGTCGCCCGGGTTGAGAATGCCGGTCACGATGCCGATGACCTCGCCTTCCATCGTGATCAGCGGTCCGCCCGAATTGCCGGGATTGGCCGCGGCGTCGAACTGGATCAGGTTGGTCAGGACCCGCTTGCCTTCGGGCGATCGGTATTCCCGCTGCAGACCCGAAATGACGCCCGACGAGACCGAGGGGCCGATGCCGAACGGAAAGCCGACGGCCACCACCTTGTCGCCGGGGGCCAGGCCGGCCGTGGTGCGCAGCGTCGCCGCCGGAAGATCGTCGGGGAGTCTTTTCGCCTGGAGCACGGCGAGATCGTGCTCGGGCCGGACGCCGGTGATCTCGGCATCCGCCTCCAGCCCATCGGCGAAGTCGACCTGGATCCTTTCCGCGCCGACCACGACGTGCATGTTCGTAAGGATGACACCGGTGTCGACGATGACCACGCCGCTCCCCACGCCCTGCACGACGAACTCACCGTTCTTCTTTTCGCGCCCGAGGCCGCGCACCCGGACCACCGAGCGGCGCACGGCCTCGTAGGCCTTCGCCTCGGGGGAGGGCAGCGGCACGTTCTCCAGTGTGTGCAGCACCGCGGCGTCGATGTCGTCCTGCGTGATCGGGCGCGGCGATGGCGACATCCTGGCATGGCCGGCAACGAGGGCCAGCACGAACAAGGCGCCCCCGATCAGCAGCAGCGGGCGCTCGTGGCGGAGGCAGAGATCGCGCAGTCGGTCGCGCAGCGGCATGCGTGCGTCGGGCGGGGCCGGTACCACGGACGCCGCGCCGCCAACGGCGGTGCTCGCTCCGTCGGCCGCGTGCGGGGACGGCGCGCCGCTCCTGTGCGCCCGGCCGGAACGGCTGTAGAGCGTGACCTTCTGCATCTGCGGACCACCATTGCGCGCACACGGCGGACGAGGGTCATGCGTCTGCGCGCGAGCGACGAGTCTACGATGCGACCGTGACGCCGTCTACGCCTCGTCCGCGTCGTCGCGCCCGGGCCGGTCCGTCGCCGGTCGATGCACGGGATCCCCGGAAGGGCGGGACGCCGCGAGCAGCCGCGCGTCGCTCGACGCGGTGCGGGAAGCGTGCGGCGACCCGACGCGTCGGCGGCGAACTCCGTCGTCCCCACGTCAAGGCATGCCGAGCGCGCCCATCCCGATCCCGATCAGTATCGCCAGCGTGTAGACGGCAAACACCGCCGAGATGGTTCCCATCGCGGCGGCCTTGGTCGCATGCGAGAACCCGCGTTTGCGCATCGCAGTGAACTGTCGCCACGCGAACAGCGCGGCGGCGGCCAGTGGCACGAGCGCGCTTGCCGGGAGCACGGCGAGCGGAACGAGCGCGAAGGCGAGCGCCATCGTCAGTACGCCCTGCAGCGCGATCACTTGCGCCGCCCGCGCGTGACCGAGGACGATCGCGAGCGTGCGCCGTCCGGCGCGGGCGTCGCCTTCGACGTCGCAGGCATTGTTGACCGACAGGATGGTCGCGATCAGTGTGGTCGACGGCAACCCGAGCCACAGGATTCGTGCATCCGGGGCGGCGCCCTGGACGTACGCCGAGACGGCGATCAGCACGAGCCCGAGCAAGCCGCCGGCGAAGATCTCTCCGACCGGCAGGCGGGCGATCGGAAGCGGCCCTGCGCTGTAGAGAATCCCCACCAGCATGCATGCCGCGCCGACCGGCACGACGCGCCAGTCGACGAGCGCACCGATGGCGAGCCCGCAGGCCGCGGCCAGCGCGAACATCAGCCACCCGATCGCGAACGCGATCCGCGGCTCGATGCCGCGCTGCACCAGCGCCTTCCACTTCTCGACATCGGTGTCCACGGTGTCCACGCCGCGCAGAAAGTCGTAGTACGTGTTGAACGCGGTCGTGCCCATGTCCACGAACAGCGTGGCCAGGAGCATCAGCCCGAACCGGCCCGGCGCGAATGCGTGCGTCGACAGGAACGCGTAGGCGGTGCCGATTGCGAGCGACGAGACGCTGACGATCTTGGTGCGGATGTCCACGATCTGCAGGACATCGAGCGCGGTGATCCGCGAGCTGGAGGTCATGGAGCGACGGGGCGCCGCGCGTGCCGGCGGTCGCGACCGGCGACGAGGCAGACGAGCGATCGGAGTGTGCGGCCTCCGGCGACGTCCGCGCCACGGCTGCGGCGCCGGGCAACGCGCGCGGACCGGCGCCGATCGCCTCGCGATGCGGTCACGCTCATCGCCACGGGAACTCGGGCGGGAGCGCGCACCCGACCGCCTCCCGCCGCACGCGCGCCCAGAATTCGCGGACCTTGGTTCGCACGACGTGCGTCTCCATCCCCAGTACGCGGAAGGCGAGGCCCGAATCGTCCGGCAGCCGGGTAGCACCCGCCGCCCACCCGGCTTCGAGATCGACCGTCGCCGCCGTTGCCGAATACACCGCCTCGGAGACCGCGCGGGGCGCCAGCAGGATCACGTTGGCGAACACGTCGAAGGGCCCCATGATGCCGGCCCGGCGGACATCCACACGCTGCGGCTCGATGAGCAGACGCTCGTCGAACAGCGCCCTTCCGTCCGGGCGCTCCGCGCGCAGTGCGAGCGACAGGAGATCGTACTCGAACAGTTCGCCCCCGCGATGGTGCTTGCGGCCGGGCATGACGATTTCCGCGTAGAGCATCGTCGCCGCAGCGTCGACGCGGACGCGGGTGCGGCTCACGAAACGGGAATGCCGGTAGGGGATCAGCGCCTCGGGCAGGTATTCGAGATACGCGCCGGGACCGAGGTTGATCTCCTGCGTCTGCGACGCAAAGTTTGCATCCATCTCCTGGAGCCGCGTCGCGCCCTGCGTGGTGACGTGCGCCCGCGCATCGCGGCCGAGCGCGATCGCGACCTCGAGGCGATCTCCCTGCAGCACGCCGCCCGACGTCGAGCACACGAACACGCAGGGGAGATCCGGCATCGCCTCGTCCCAGTAGAGCGCCTGCTGGACCAGCAGCGGCGCCTGGCGGTAGAGGTCGGCCAGCACGGTCCGGTCGCCGCGGCGCTCGAAGCCGAGCCGAAGACGCCCGACCTTGCCCGGCGCCGCGGCGGGCAGCTGCCGCGGTTGATCCTGGTAGCGAAGGAGTTCGGGGGCCCTGTCGATGGCTCCCGGCGAACGGTTCACCTCACCGCCTGCGGCTCGAGGTCGAGATCGAACAGCACGAGATCGCGGATCAACGCGACGAGCTCGGGTATGCCCTCGCCGGTCTTGCAGTTGGTGAACAGGAACGGCTTCCTGCCGCGCATCCGCCGCGAATCCTGCTCCATGACGTCGAGGCTCGCCCCGACGTAGGGCGCGAGGTCGGTCTTGTTGATGACGAGGATGTCGGACTGGCAGATGCCGGGGCCGTTCTTGCGCGGAATCTTGTCGCCGGCGGCGACGTCGATGACGTAGATGAAGAAGTCGACAAGGGCCGGGCTGAACGTGAGCGTCAGGTTGTCGCCGCCGCTTTCGATCAGCACGACGTCGCTCTCCGGGAAGCGCGCCTCCATCTCCTCGACCGCGGCGAGATTCATCGACGGATCCTCGCGCACGGCCGTGTGCGGACACGCGCCCGTCTCCACGCCCAGGATCTTCTCCTCGACGAGGATGCCCTTCAGCGTGCGCTGCACGTGCTTCGCGTCCTCGGTCGTGACGACGTCGTTGGTGATGATCAGCACCTTGACGCCCATGTCGATGAACACCGGCGTGATCGCCTCGATGATGGCGGTCTTGCCGGAGCCCACCGGGCCGCCGATGCCGATTCGGGTGATCTTCTTCATTCGGTCTCCGTCCCGCAGCCCGCGGATTCAGTTCATGAACAGTCTGACGTGCGCCTTGACGTGGTGCGCCGCAAGTACATCGGCCAATGGCGCGAACGAGCACATGTCGTCGAGGGTTGCCGCTTCGATGCGCGCGAAATCGTCGGCGGCACACGCGCTCAGTCGAAACAGCAGCGCCTGAGTGTCGAGGTGGCTTACGCGCATCAGGCGCAATGCCGCGCCCAGCATCAGCGAGGCGATGCCGTATTGCTGGGTGGCAAAGGCGTCACGCGCAGGCAGCCCGAGGTGCGCGAAGGCGACCGCGACGCCGGCAGGATAGGTGCCGGGAGTCTCGCCCGCGCGAATGGCGTCGAGCCAGCGGTCGATGGGAGACGGCCCCAGCACGCGCTGCGCGAGTTCGGCAAACTTCTTGCCCATCCGCGTGCTCATCGCGCGCTGCTCCTCGGCGGGCTTGCGCCGCAGCGCGGCACGGTCGGCGTCGATCACCGTCGACAAGTCGGCCGTCATCGCGGCCCGGTGCGCGACGACGAGCGCAACGCCGTCGCCGCTTGCGGCCTGCGCCAGCGCCGTGCGGACGAACGCTTCCAGCGAATCGACGTCGACGACGATGCCCGTCTGCACGGCCGACTCGAGGCCGTTGGAGAACGCAAACGCGCCGACCGGCAGCGTCGAGTCCCCGAACTGCAGGACGCGCATCAGCTCGACGATGCCGGAAGCGGTCATGGCGTGCGGCGCACAGGCGTCAGTGATCGTGCTTGTGCGGGGCGAAATTGCCGTGCAGCTCCGCATGCCCGTGGTCGGTCCCGGTGGTGCCGTCGTGCGGGTGGCGATGGGCGTGGGTGTGCGCGTGGTCATGCTCGGTGCCGTCCGCGTGCCGGTGCGAGTGCGCGTGGGCGTGGTCATGGGCCTCGGCCGTGGCGTCGACATCGACGCGGGCCACGCTCTGGTCCGGTGCAGGCGCCGGCAGCACGTCGTGCACATGAGTGTGCGGCGTCGCGTCGGCGCCGCCGAACAGCCGTCGCGACTCGTGCGGTGCGAGATACGGGATCACGTCGGCGCCTGGCACGAACTCCCACGCGATCCCCTCGAAATGGTGCGTTCGCATCACCGACGCCATCACCTTGCGATCGACGGTCAGCGGCACATAGACGCGCGTGCCCTTCACGACTGCCGGCCAATGCTGGTTGCCGAGCGCGTGCCCGAGCTCGAAGCCGTTGCGCAGGATGGCGTCCGGCGTCGCACGTACGGTCCGGGCAAGGTCGATGATCATGACTTCCTTGAGCGTGATGCGGGCGACACACGCGATGCGCGTGGCGTCGTCCATCCACAGCACGTCGCCGTCGCGCAAGTGCGTGTTGCGCGGCAGCGAGACGGCGAGCTCCAGACCGCCTTCGGTTTCCTTGCGCAGCCGGTTCTTCTGCGCCTCCCATTGGTCGAGCGCGAAGGCGTCGATCGCAAAGCCCGCGAGCCGGTCGCGCCAATCCGGCGCGCCGAGGTTGCCCAGAATCGCTTCGACTAGAATCATCACCCACTCCCTTGCACGTTGCGGCGGTCGGCCTGACCGTCCGCGGGCAGGCCGCCGGCTCCCTGCTGCATCGTCCGTCCGAGGTCACGCGGGCGCACCGTGCCCTGCCACGACGCACGGGCGTCCGACCTGTGCCCGCGACGCCTAGCTGAAAAAGTACAGCTGATTGAGCGCAATCGACTTGGCCGGTGCGACAGTCGCATGGACGCCGTCCACCGTGACCGCGAAGGTCTCCGGATTCACCTCGATGCGCGGCGTGGCACCATTGCGGACCATGTCGCCCTTGGATACGGTTCGCGTCCGATAGACCGGCTGCACCTCGCGCTCCAGTCCATACCGCTCCTGGATGCCACGCTCGAAGGCCGCTTTCGACGTGAACGTGACGCAGGTCTTCGGCAACGCTGTGCCAAACGCCCCGAACATCGGGCGGTAGCGCACCGGCTGCGGCGTGGGCAGCGATGCATTCGGATCGCCCATCAGCGCCCAGTTGATCATGCCGCCCTTGATGACGAGCTTCGGCTTCGCGCCGAAGAACGCCGGTTCCCAGAGGACGAGGTCGGCCATCTTGCCCACCTCGATCGAGCCGAGCAGGTGGCTGATGCCGTGCGTGAGCGCCGGATTGATCGTCACTTTCGCGACGTAGCGCAGCACGCGGAAGTTGTCGTGGCCGGGGCCGTCCTCGGGGAGCTTGCCGCGCCCCGCCTTCATCGCGTCGGCGGTCTGGATGGTGCGCAGCCAGGTCTCGCCGATCCGGCCCATGGCCTGCGAGTCGCTGGAGATCATCGACAGCACGCCCATGTCGTGCAGCACGTTTTCAGCCGCGATGGTTTCGGCCCGCACGCGGCTTTCCGAAAACGCGACGTCGGACGGAATCCGCGGGCTCAGGTTGTGGCAGACCATGATCATGTCGAACAGTTCGGCCTGCGAATTGATGCCGTAGGGGAGCGTGGGGTTCGTCGAGCTCGGCAGCACGTTGGGCAGCGCGGCGACGCGGATGATGTCCGGCGCATGGCCGCCGCCCGCGCCCTCGGTGTGGTAGGTGTGGATCGTCCGGCCCTCGAACGCGGCGATCGTCTGCTCGACGAAGCCGGATTCGTTGAGCGTGTCGGTGTGGATCGCGACCTGCACGTCGTAGTCGTCGGCCACGCTCAACGCGGCGCGGATCACCGCCGGCGTGGTTCCCCAGTCCTCGTGGCATCTTGAAGCCGGCGGCGCCGGCTTCCACCTGCTCGACCAGCGGCGCGTGGCCGCTCGAGTTGCCCTTGCCCAGGAAGCCGAAGTTCACCGGCAGGTTCTCGACCGCGCGCATCATCATCTCGATGTTCCACGGTCCGGACGTGATCGTCGTGCCGTTGGTGCCGTCGGTGGGTCCGACGCCGCCGCCGAACAGCGTCGTGATGCCGTTGGACAGCGCGGCGTGCACCTGCTGCGGCGAGATGTAGTGGACGTGGGCGTCGATGCCGGCGGCGGTGAGAATCAGATGTTCGGCGGTGATTGCGTCGGTGGCCGGGCCGACGGCAAGCGCCGGTGTCACGCCGTCCATCGTGGCGGGATTGCCGGCCTTGCCGATGCCGCAGATCCGGCCGTTCTTGATGCCGACGTCGGCCTTCACGACGCCGAGCACGGCGTCGAGGATCGTCACATTGGTGATGACGAGGTCAGGCGCGCCGCCCTGGCTCGTCAGCTGGTTGTCCATCCCCATGCCGTCGCGCAGCGTCTTGCCGCCGCCGTAGACCGCCTCGTCGCCGAGGCTGCGCAGATCCTTCTCGATCTCCACGTAGAGGTCGGTATCACCCAGCCGTATCCGGTCGCCGGTGGTCGCGCCGAACAGATCCGCGTACTGCTTTCTCGAAATCTTCGCCATGTCGGCCTTGTGCTGTCGCTGTTTCCGGGGGCTGTGCGGTCGCGCTTCGGGGATCAGCGCAGGATCATTTGCCGTGCCGCGGCTTCGACGGCGGCGTGACGGCGTTGCGGAATCCGGCCGCCGTTGCGCGGCGCAGCGCCTCATCGAGCCGCGGCCGGTAGCCCTGGTTGCCCTCGCCGCCGGTCCATCCGTCGACGAGATTGTTGAACCCGAACGCGCGCCGATTGCCGCCGAAGGGAACCAGCGTGACGACTTTCTCGTCGCCCGGCTCGAAGCGGATGCCGGTCGACGCCGGGATGTCGAGCCGCATCCCGAACGCCTTCGCGCGGTCGAATTCGAGCGCCGGGTTGGTCTCGAAGAAGTGGAAGTGCGACCCGACCTGGATCGGCCGGTCGCCCGTGTTGCGCACGGTGACGATTACCGTCGGTCGGCCGGCGTTGATCTCGACCGGCGCTTCCGCCAGGACGAGTCCGCCGACCTTGGCGGCGGGTTTCGCGGTGGGCATCGAGGACCTCTCTGGTCGGGCGCGGCGCGTGCTCACTGGATCGGCGCGTGCACGGTGACAAGCCGGCTGCCGTCGGTGAACACGGCTTCGACCTGAACGTAGGGAATCATGTCCGGTACGCCGTCCATGACGTCCGAAGCCGTGAGCACCGTTCGCGCATCGGCCATCACCTGCTCGAGCGTCTTGCCCTCGCGCGCGCCGTCGAGCGCCGCGGCCGAGATCACCGCAACCGCCTCCGGATGGTTGAGCTTGATGCCCTTGGCCTTACGCTTCAGCGCGACTTCGGCCATCATGTAGATGATGAGCTTGTCGAATTCCCGGGGTGTGAGGTGCACGTGCTTTCCCTTGGCAAGGCGTTGGCGCGCCGTCCGGCCGGAAGGTTCGCCCGAGCCGCCGCGGTGACCGCGGCGGGACACGTTTGCCGACGCCCGCAGGTCAGTATGGCGAACCGTCGATGGCGTCGCAACCGGTTGCACGAATAGGGAACGTGGTGCACGCGATGCCCGGATCTGGTGCGCGCCGCGTGGCTGCCCGACATCGAACATGCGCGACGATCCCGGTCCGCAATGCTCGGCCGATGTGTGCTCATCATCATGGCCGCGGTCGGCGGATTCGACGGTGCGCCCGCGTTGGCGGCGGCGACGTAATCGCGGCGGTTGCGCATTCCGGTTCCTTGGCGAATAATGACAGCGTCATACTCTGCCATCCACCGAAAGGAATGCCATGTTCACCCTCGGACGCCGCGACCGCCCCGCCGACACCAAGGAGGGCCCCAAACCGGCCCTCAAGCCCGCGCTCTATGATCCCCCGGGCGCGCTCTCCAAGCCGGGAGCCGGAACGCCGGTACGCCCCGGTACCGGAATGCCGGCGTACGGGCGTGACGTGCCTCCGGCGGCGCCCGCCGTCCCCGCGCCTCCCGCCCCCGTGCTCACCGATCGGGTCGCGACCACGCCGGCCCCGGCGGCTGCGCCGGCAGCCGCGGGCGACGCGGCGGCACGCGGCAGCAAGCTTTCGGTCGGCCTCAACATCAAGCTCAACGGCGTCGAGGTTTCGGACTGCGACGTCCTCGTGATCGAGGGTCACGTCGAGGCGACGGTCCACAGCAAGGCAATGGAGATTGCGGAACCGGGGACCCTCAAGGGCACCGCGCTCATCGACGTTGCCGAAATTCATGGCGTGTTCAGCGGCGATCTCACGGCGCGCACCCGCCTGGTGGTCCACGGCACCGGGCGCGTCTCGGGAACGATCCGCTACGGCAAGCTGATCGTCGCCGAAGGCGGGGAACTGAGCGGGGACGTGCGGCGGCTCGACGACGTCGAAACGCCCGTCGTGCCGGCCCGCGCGGCGACGGCCGGGACTCACGTGCCGCTTGGACCCGAACCTCGGCTGCGCGGCGCCTGACGCACCAGGTCGGCAGCCCGGGTGGCCCGGTATCCGCGGGCCGCGCATTTCCTCGGCCAACCGCCGGGACCCATGCCGTGAACGCGGGCGAGCTTCGCCGCGTGGCTCTATGGGTCGGACGGCAGCTCGCGCTTCGCGCCGAAGCGCTTTTCGGTAAGCCGCTCGACGAGGACGCGTTCGCAAACCTTGAACAGCAGGAAAAAGAGGATGCTGAGATAGGCCGATCCGATCAGATCGACGAGCTGCTCCAACGCGCCATCCTCGATCACCATGAGGCCGTACTGCAGAAACAGCTCGATGTTCGCCTTGAGCAGCACGAACAGGTTCACCGACGTGAAGCCGAAAAGCAGAAAGAACACCCCCATGAGCACGAACGTCAGCCACGAATGCCGGTACAGGAAGTCGAGCCAGGCGCGCGGGATGTAAGCCATGGCGTGCCGGTCACGCGGTGCCAAGTACCGGCTGCAGTGACGACGCGAGGAGCAGGGCGGAAGCGGCGAACCGATTCATCGAGTGGACGCGCGAGTGGTGGCGGATTGAACGAGATCGGAGGCTGACGGGACAGGCTTCGGCCGGCGACCACATTCTAGCAACGCACCTCCCGCTGCGCCGCGGCACGCGGCCGTGCGGTGGCAATCACTGCCACGGTAACGCGGCGTCGCGATCCGATCGACCGTCGGAACACCGGCGCCTGATGTCACGCGGCCAAACACCCCTCGACACGCCGTACGGCGGTGACGAGAAAGGTCGATGCCCACGACAATTCCTGGTCGTCGGCCCGCCAACTACCCGTGCAGGCAGCGAGCGTGCATACTCTCCGAACGTCGGAAACGGGCGCGCCTCACCTGTGCGATACGAATTGGTACGGACTTTGCAACAGCGCACATCGAGGAACGCTCCGCAGGATGGGGTCCCCCCACGGAAGAACTCGACGAGGTATGCCATGGCCCACGCAAAACGCTGCCTGACCCGGGGCGCCGGGAAATCGAACGCGCGCGGTCTCGGCAACCGCGCGTTGCGGACGTCGTCTTACAGCACGGCCGCGTTCGACGACGAGCGCTACAAGATTGTCGAACCGCCCGAAGTCGACGACGAGTATCTCGACGCCGAGTCCGAGGCCGGGATTGCCGGTGCCATCCGGGATCCCTACACCGAGCACTGAGCGAGCCTTCCGGTCCATCGTGCGCCGGGCGGCGTCACGGCTCGCGTTTCGCGGCATTCTTGTCGTGTTCGCAGTCCGGTAGCCGTCACGGAATACGTCACGACGATGGCGGTGGCCATCGCGATGTTGTCGCAGCGCCCGTTCGACGGGCGCGAGCCGCAAACTACTTCTTGCGCTTGATCATTTCTCCGACGATGGCGGTGAACTGCTCCTCGATCTCGTGCCTTAGGAAGTCCTTGGACAGCACGCCGGAAGCGAGGAAGCTGGGTACGAGCTCGAGCTGATACAGCAATCGGGTACCGTCCCCGTCCGCGCTCAACGTCATCAGCGACTGCTGCCGGCGCATGCTGCCCTTGACCTGGGTCGAACGGATCGTGGTCTGCGGATTCATCACGATCTCGCGGACCGACGTATAGGGAATGCTCAGTGCGCCGAACTTTGCGTTACCGCGTTGCTCGATCGTGACCTGCTGTCCGTCCTGCTTCAGGACGTTGCTTTCGCGCAGGTTCGGCACCCAGCCCGCCATGTGCGGGAAATCGGTGAGCACGTCCCAGGCGATCGTTGACACCACGGGCGCGAACATGTCCGCCTTGACGACGTAGGTCTCGCCGTCATAGGTCACGTCGATGTTGCGCACCGGCGACTGCGCCGACGCCCCGGCGGCGATCGCGGAAAACGCGAGCGCGATGCCGCCACGCAGGCATGTCAGAACCCATTGTTGCAGCGACGCGCTGGTGAGCATGGCGTGGTCCGGTAGTTGCGCAAGGTCGCTAGCATAGCGACACGCGCTGCGCCGGGGAAGGTCACGCGCACACGAATTGCGTGACCGCGTTTCCGCCGCGCGGGCCGGTTCCATCGCCGGTCGTCGCTGCGCAGCAGCGCGGCGGAGGCCGTGGCGCGGCGACCACCATCGACCGGTCCCGCAAGGTGGGCGCGCCGCTCCTGTCAGGTGGTGGTCGGCAGCGACGGCCTGAGGACGGGCAGGGGAACGAGGCGCGGACCGCCGCGACGCTGGACCGCTGCCGGATACCGTTTATCGCCCGGACCCCCATGTCCAACCTCCCGCGGACGCTGGTTCGGCTACAGTCGCTCTATGCAAACGTCATGGGACGGCGACCCTGGGCGGGGATGGCGGCGCCGGTTGCGCCGGCGCTTGGTCCAGATCGGACCGGCGCGCACGGCGTTTCTGGTCACGCTGGCGTCGCTCGGGGCATCGGTGACGATCAACGTCATCGCGATGGTGGCTTTCGGACTCGAGCCGGAGATGTGGTGGGCCGGCATCTTCGTCAGCGTGATCGTGCCGCTCTTGGTCGTGCCGCCGAGCTCGTGGCTGATCGCCAAGCTCCTGCAGGAGGCCGAGACGTCGCGACGGATGGTCGAGCATCTGGTGCGGACGGATCCGCTGACGGGCGTGTTCAACCGTCGGCACACGACCCAGTCCGGCGAGTTGGAGGTGATTCGCGCCCACCGTGACCGGACGCCGCTGTGCGTGATCATGCTCGATCTGGACAACTTCAAGTCGATCAACGACGTCCATGGCCATCGCGCGGGCGACACGTTGCTGCAGCGTCTGGCAATGACCTGCAACGACTGCATACGGCCCTACGACACGCTGGCGCGCTGGGGAGGTGAGGAGTTCGTCGTCGTGCTTCCCTCGGCGGCGCTGCGCGAAGCCAAGGTGATTGCGGAGCGAGTGCGCCTGGCTGTCGCCGGCATGTCGGTTCCCATCGGCAGGGATTCGATTCACGTCACCGTGAGCATCGGCGTCGCGGCGTGGGACGAGCCGACGTTGACCTTCGGCGCGCTCGTCGATCGCGCGGACCACGCGATGTACGAAGCCAAGCGCACGGGCAAGAACCGCGTTTGCACGTGGCGCAATTCCGTCGCCACCGCGCTGCACGCGCCGTCGGTCTAGTCTCAGGCACTTCCTTTGCTTGTGGGTCGTGGACGGCCGGTCGGCACGCGCTCACGACAGGGCGTACGGAGCGACGTCGCCTGCCGCGGGCTCGCGCCTTGCGGTGCCGGGATCGACGTGGGGCGTGCAGTCCCATCCGGCGATCTCCGGGGTTCTCGTCGTTCGACGTGTTCGGAGCAGCTACGGCACCACCGAGCGCCCAAAGGCGCAGGAGGAGACAACGATGCAACGCGTTCGCAGGAACACCGACTATCGGGTCGGATTTCGACTATGGCCGCGCCCTTGATGAGCTGGAGCAGTTGGAGAGCCTCGGCCGGAACGCGGAAGAATCCGGGCGCCGTGAGCGTCTGGAATCGGCGATCGAGGCGTACGAAGGCCGCGTCGCGGCGGCACTTCGCCTGGCGTGCGCGCCGGGCGAGTAGCCGGCGCCCGGGCATTCCCCGGCGAGCAGGGATCGATTGCGCTGTCCGCCTCGGCGCGCATCGCGGCGCCCCGATGAACGGGCGGACCGCGGGTCAGGTAGCGGGGCCCGGCATATCGGGCAGCCCATCCGGATCGTCCTCGGATCGCGATGCGATGAACATCATCGACATCAGGGAGACCCCGGCATAGGTGCCTGTCACGAACGCCAGCACCACCCACCACGCTGAGACCATCATCCTGTTCCCCCCAAGCCCCCTGATGGGGGCGCCGTGCCCGGCTGTTAACGACTTATGTCTGACGGCATTCCATCGGCTGTCGCGCACCGCATCGACGTCGACATTTCAATGCAACGGAGCCCGTTCCGCCTTGGCAATTGGTATCTTGTGTCGATTTCAGGAGCGGAGACGTATCCGGAACTCCCACGGCAACATTCGTTTGTGATCAACGGTGTTACAGAACAAAACGCGGTCGGGTCCGCGTCGCCCGGCGGGCCGATTGGCATGATTGTTCCGGCAACTACCGCTTCGGCCAGTTCAAGGGACTCGCCACACAACTTCCCAGCTTGAGATTTCTTGAACAATTCGTTTCATTCTATGAGGTATCTCTCCGAATGCAAGAATATTTTGACGGGCGCCACGGGCCGGCGGTATCCGCCTTTCGGCTGACCGTGAAATACAGTTTTCGGGCACGAGCGCGCCGCGGCGGCGGGTGACACAGCAGGCGAATTGGCGGACATGGCGTCCGGTGGCGCCGATCCACCCGATACGTCTTACTGTCGCGTTTGCCGGCCGACTTGCCTGCCGGACGCGCGGCCGCAGCGCGTTGGTTGTGCCAAGCGCCCTTGCCGGCCCAGAATGACCGTTCGCGCATGCAAGGTGTGGACGAATGTCATTCCTCTGGCCCCAGACGCTCGGTCTGCTGCTCGCCGTACCTGCGCTCATCGGGCTCTACATCTGGTTCCTGCGGCGCCGGACCCGCACGGCCGTCGCGTACACCCACGTCGGACTCGTCCGTGAGGCGCTGACCCGTCGCTCGCGCTTTCGCCGCCACCTGCCTCCGCTGCTGCTGCTGTTGGCGCTGATCGCGCTCATCGTGGCCTGTTCGCGGCCTCAGGCGACGGTGACGCTGCCCTCCGAGCAGCGGACGGTCATTCTCGCGATGGACGTGTCGCGCAGCATGAGCGCAACCGACGTCGAGCCCAGCCGCATCGCTGCCGCGCGCGAGGCCGCCAAGGGCTTCGTGCAGGAGCAGCCGGATGACGTACGCATCGGCATCGTCGCTTTCGCCGGGTCGGCATCGGTCGTGCAGCGGCCCACCCGCGAGCGTGCGGATTTGATGAGCGCCATCGATCAGCTGCAGCTGCAGATTCACACGGCGATCGGCAGCGGCATCATCGTGTCGCTCGCGACGTTGTTTCCGGACGACGGTCTCGAGGCACTGGATCGCCCGTTCGGTCGCGTTCCGGATCGGGACGTGGCACGCGGCGCGGCGATTGACGGCGCGAAAAAGGCCCCGAAGAAGGAGTTCACGCCCGTTGCGCCGGGTTCCTATCGGCACGGGGCGATCATCCTGCTCACCGACGGTCGCCGCACGATCGGCCCCGACCCGCGCGAGGCGGCGAAGCTGGCGGCGGAGCGGGGCGTGAAGATCTACACCGTGGGTTTCGGCAAGGCCGACGGCGGCATGGCGGACGTCGACGGCTATTCGATCTTCATGCGCTTCGACGAGGAAACGCTGAAGGCCGTTGCGCAGATCACCGGCGCCGAGTACTTCCGGGCGGGCACCGCGGCCGAACTCAAGAAAGTGTACGAGGGTCTCAACGCCCGCTACGTTCTGGAAAGGCAGCCCACGGAGATCTCGGCACTGTTCGCGGCCGTCGCTGCATTGCTGACGACCGTCGCGGGCGCATTGTCGATCCTGTGGTTCGGTCGGATGGCGTGAGCCTCCATGGTGGCCGCGCGAACGATTGGCGATCGCGACGGCTGGCGGTGCATCACGACGGTGTGCCCATGCGGTCTATTGCGCCGCCGGTGCAACGTCAGCGTCTTTGCGTTCGATGCCGGTGCTGGGGGTGCCCGATTCCGGCCACGTGTCGCGCACCAGTTCCCGCAGCGCCACGATGACCGGGTCATCGCCGCGTTCCTCGCGCCAGATGAACTGAAGCGTCGTCGACAGGCGCGCCCCGTTCCACACGCAGACCTCGCCCGCGGCGGCCGCGGCCTCGGCGAGGTCCTCGCGCATCAACGCGATGCCCAGTCCGGCGACGACGAGTGACCGGATCACGGCCTCGTTGTCGGCTTCGACGAGCCGCGCCGGGGTGATGCCGTGCTTCTGGAACAATCGGTCGGACAGCACGCGATGGGTGCTGATCGGTGGCGTCAGGATCCACGGTTCCTCGGCCAAGGCAGCGAAATGCGCCCCTTCGACGCGGTCGCGCCACGCAGCCGGCGCCACCACGCGGAACTCGAACTCGCGTAAGGCCAGCGAGGACACGGCCGCGTGCGTGAGATCGCCATAGTAGAAGCTCGCATCGAGTTCGCCGTCGCGGACCTTGGCGAAGGCTGCCCCGGAGACTTCATGGTGCATTTCAATCTCGAGCAGGGGGTGGCGCTCCACCGCCTCGGCGAGAAAACGCGGCAATCGCACGAACTCGGGGTCGGAGAGCGTGCCCAGACGCACATGCCCGGCGACCTCGCCGCGCAGCGCCGCGGCTTCGTTCTGCAGTGTCTGCGCGGCGGCGAGCACGCTCTGGGCGAGCGGTAGGAGCCGCTTGCCCGCCGACGTCAGCGCCATCCCGCTGGGAACGCGCTCGAACAGCTCCGTTCCAAGCTCGTCTTCGAGCGCCTTGATCTGCGCCGACAGCGCCGGTTGGCTCACATGCAGCCGGTCGGCCGCGCGAGTGAGATGCCCCTGCTCGGCGACGGCGGCGAATCCGCGTAGTTGATAAAGCTCCATAGGTCTGATCATGATGCCAGAATATTGCACTGCAACAATCACTTCGACGGCAAATCAGCGCAAATGATCCCATTGATCCGAAAGAATGATTGGAAAATGTGGTCGCTCATACGTATGTTGGTATTGTGCGCTGCACCACAAGTGGGCGCGCAGCGATGTCATTACCGGCCTACCGGCCATGAGGAGACCGACATGCGGGCGACCCATACCCCTGTATTCGTTGAGGTTTTTCGCGTCTTTACATTGATCGCCGACGGCTTTTCGCTGCCGCGCCGGGAAACCCAAGCGGCACATTCTAACGATCAGAATGCTCGTCCGGCACCGACGGGACGGGGCGGGTGGCTGAATCGCCTGGAGAACTGGGCTTGGCGGCAACGGCAACGGGAACTCGACGCGCATCTGGCGCAATCGAGGGACGTGTTCGAACTCGAGGCGCGTATCCGCGACATCGAGCGCGGCAATCCGTCCCGCTACTACTGATGCCGCAGTTACACCTTTGCCGGTCTCGACCGTCAACCAAGGAGACGACATGGATAGCCGATCAAGCACCTTCGCGCCCGCCCTGCATTCCACCGACCGCCGCGCGTTGTTCGTCTACGGCCTCTGGCTGCGGGTGGTCTTCGTCGGCATGAGCCTGCTGGCGGCGGGCGTCGCACATCTGCTCGCCGGCCCGGCCTCCCCGATGCCGGTCCTCGCCTCGCTGATCGGGGGCGGTGCACTCACGGCATTCGCCTGGCGTCGTGCCGGCGCTGCGCTCGGGCGCATCGACGTCGCCGAAGCAACGACGGGACGGTCCGTATCGAATGACGAACGTCCCGCCGGACATCGCGGTACGGATAGCGCTCCCGAGCCGTCCATCGGCCGACCCGCCACGGCTGGCGTCCTCGAGTAATCCTCTCGGCCGCGCCGGGTGCGGCCTTCGTGGCCGGCATTCCGTCGACCGACCTCTACCGATCGTTCGTGTCCGGCTTCGTCGGCCGCGCCGACGGTGTGCCCCCGTGCGGGAAACCGAAGTCGGGCGTGTGCACACGCGTTATCATTGTCGCCCGCACGCCAGCCGACGTTCGCTACGTGAATCGGCGGCAGGCGCGATCAGGCGACGGCCCGACTCGGCCGATCGCTTCGAAGGGCTGGTCGGTTCGGCGATTCCGGACGCCTGCCGCAAGCGCCATTTGAGGAGGAAGGCGAGATGTCCGAGCAACTGTTCCTGGCGGCGCAGGCCGGTGACGCAGCGCGCGTTCGCGCGCTTCTTGCCGCCGGTGCCGAGAGCGACGCGCGCAATGGTGAAGGCGCGACCGCGCTGATGCTGGCCGCCCACGGTGGCCACCTCGACGTCGTACGAATGCTCATCGCGGCTGGCGCCGACGTGAACGCCACCGATGCGCGCGGATGGGGACCGTTGATGATGGCGGTCCACAACGCGGAACTCGATCGCGGCTTCGCCGACGTGGTCGACGCCTTGATACGAAGCGGCGCCGACATCGAGGCGCGGATCACCTACGGCATTCGTCCGCTGATGCTCGCGGCGGGCTATGGCGAGGCCGCCGTCGTGGAGACCTTGCTTCGCGCCGGGGCCGACGTCCTGGCGCGCAACGATGGCGGCCTGACCGCACTCATGATGGTCAAGGAAAAGTTCTACGTCGACGTCATCAACCTGCTGCACGAAGCCGAACGCGAGGCCGGGGTGGGGGAGGGCAGCTGCTCCACCAAGAACGCACCGGGCTCGAATGTCGTGACCTTCCTCAAGCCCGCGGCGCGCAATCCGGGCCGATGACGAATCCCGTCGCCGCGGCGCGGCGACGCCCGGACGAACTGGCTCCGGCATTGCCGCAACGGCAGCGACGGGCCTGTGGCATCGGCTGACCGTGCGCCGCCGACGCGCGCACGCGCTAATGCGTTGCTGACGTATTCGACGTCGGCTGCCGCGCCGCCACGGCCTTGCGCACCAACTCATCGCGCAGCACCTTCCCTGCGGCGTTGCGAGGCAGGGCCTTCAGCTGCAGAAAGAATGTCGGTGCCAGTACTCCGAGCCGATCGCGGCAGAGGGCGTCGAGCGTCGCCGCGTCCACGGGGGCACCGCGCGGCACGATCGCCGCCCAGATCTGCACGACGTCCATGGCATCGGGCACGCCGAACGCCGCGGCCTCGAGAACGTGTTCCGACGACAGCAGCACATCCTCGATGACGCGCGGGCTGACTTTCTCCCCCCCGCGGTTGATGAGATCGCTCTTACGTCCCGCCAAGGTCAGGAGTCCATCGGGAGACACCGTGCCGACGTCGCCCGGATAGAACCACCCCGCCTTGAAGACGTCGGCAGAAATCGCCGCGTCGCCAACATATGCCTCGACGCAGTTGTCGCTGCGCACGCGGAGGACCCCCTCCGTACCTGGCGCAACCGGCATGTCGTTCGCATCGACCGCCTGCATCTCCACGCCGGGAACGAGATAGCCCACTGCGCCCGGATGGTCGGCCAGCGCAGTTATCGGCGCCGACGCAACGTTGCCACTCTCCGTCGAACCGTAGGAGGAGACGATATTGGCGCATAGCCGTTGCCGGGAAAGTTCGACCAGACGCGTCGACAGCAGGCCTCCGCCCACTTCGAGGCTGGTCAGCGACGGAAAGGGACGGCCATCCAACGGCAGCAAGCCGAGCACGCTCTGCAGCGATCCGGGCGAAATCACCAGCGAATTGACGCCGTAGCGCCGGATTCCGGAAACGACCAATTCCGGGGACGTGGCGATCACGATGAGACCGCCGACCCAGAGGACACGCAGCGCGCTCCTGAAGCCATAGCCGGTTTCGGTGCTGATCGTGCAGATCTGTCGTGTGTCGTCCGGCGCGCGCACCGAAAGCCACTTGGTGAACACCCGTCGGGCCATCAGGTCGTGGCTGACGGCAACGTGCTTCGGCGTTCCCGTCGTGCCCGAGGATGCGAATATCCGGCAGATCGCGGTCCCGTCCTGATGGGAAGGAACGGGTTCCACTTCGGCCGATTCGGGAGGGGATTGCGTCCACGTACGATCGATCGTCACGGTCCGCGCGCCGTCGCTTGCCGCATCGGCGTTGTCGGCAAAGCACAACGCCATTCGTTCGCGCGGGAGGGATCCGGGAGCGCCGGCGACGCCAATTCGCGCAAGAGCTAGTGCGAAGACCAGCTGCGCATACGGACTGCTGAAGGAAAGTCCCGCGCACGCTCCGGGCGTGAGCCCAAGGCTGCGCGCGCGCAGTGCCACGCTGTCGATCGTGCGATCGAGATCCCGATACGAGACGCTTCGACCATCGACGCGGACGATGGCGGTCGAACCCGGATTGATCCTGGCGTGACGGCGAATCGGATCGGTGATGTTCATGCCGGAATGGCCTGCAGCGCCTGTTTGCGTGTTGAAGGCGCGACATCGGCCAGATCGGGTGTTGCCACCGGTTCATTCGGCCACAATCTTCGCCTCCTTCACCAGCTGCGACCACCGCGCCAATTCGAGCTTCATGAGATCGGCGAGTTGCTCCGGCTTGCCTCCGACGGGAGTCAGGCCATGCCGGGCAAGGACGTCGCGGACATCGGGCAACCGCAGCAGAAGGTCCAACTCGCCATTGAGTCGGGCAACGATTTCGTCGGGCGTTCCGGCCGGCGCCAACACGCCGTACCACGCATCGACGACCAGGTTGGCCAAGCCCAGCTCCTTGAGCGTCGGAACGTCGGGATATGCGGCTGCACGCCGGTCGCTCATCACGGCGAGCATCTTGAGCTTGCCGCTCTCGGCCAAGGGTCCGGCCGATTGCAGAGAGACGATCGAGGCGTCCACGTGGCCGGCGACGAGGTCCGCAAGCGCACCACTGGTGCCTCGGTAGGGGACGTGCAGCATTCGAATCCCCGTCTCGCGCATGAACAATTCCATGATGAGGTGTTGCGGCCCGCCTAGCCCGGGCGACGAATAGGAGAACTTTCCCGGCTGACCGCGGACGAGGTCGAGGAAGTCGTTCAGCGTTGCAACCGGCAACTTCGGCGACACCGCGACGCCAAAAGCGCTCAGCGCGAGCAACGACACCGGGACAAAGCTGCGCAACGGATCGAACGGAAGGTCGTTCGGGTGCAACGCGGGGACCGAGCCGTGCGCAGTGGCGGTGAAAAGCAACGTATAGCCGTTCGGCGCCGCCTTCGCCACGAGCTCCGTGCCGATGATACCGGCCGCACCCGCTCGGTTCTCCGTGATGATCGGCACGCCCCAGCGCGCGGCGAGCCGTTCACCCAACAACCGCGCAAGGACGTCGGCGGTGGTTCCCGCCGTATAGGGCACCACGAGGAGCAACGGCCGGCTGGGATAGGGCGCGGCGCCTTGCGCCCGCGCGCTTCCCGGCCGCAGCGCACCCAATGCCAGAACGGACCCGCCGAGCAGGACCAGCATTGCCGCGCGGCGCGATGGGTCGAACGTCAACTACGGTTGCTCCCGTAGGGTTGGGGTCGCCAGACACCAGGATGCGGGGCAAGTTAACACATCTGAAAACGTGGGCAGGTCCGGAACAAACTTCCCATTTCTATGTCCCTTTACCTATCGTCGAGTAGGCGAAGGGTCATGTGAAAGGGGGCTTACGATTCGCTACGTATCCAATACGATTAGTCCGCTTGCTACCGCTTTCGCAACTGCTTCCTGTCGATTTAGTACTCCCAATTTGCTTATAACGTTGCTGAAATGGAAGTTCGCGGTTCGTTCCGTTATTCCTAGCTTTATTCCGATGTCGGGACTTGTCATCCCGTAGGCAGCGAATCGGAGGCACTGGCGTTCGCGTGGGGACAGTGGTGCGCCCTGTTGCGCCGGAGGTACCCCTCGGCAAACAACGTTTGCCATGAACAAGTCGTGAAATCGTGTTGCGATTAGCATCAGCGCGCCAAGTTGTCTCCCGATTTCCGCTTCGCGTTTAGGGCTAACTGGGCTCAGGCAAGAATTGAAACCGACGCCTATCCGTGCGTGGCGCGAATCGTTGAATGTGATCGTGACTCCGCTGCGAATGTCGTAGCGCGCGGCGTGTTCCAAAAACCGTCGAACCGCCGCCGTCTTAGAGAGGGTCGCTGAATCCCAAAGTAATGGCGAAGCTCGTCCCCACGTCAAGGTTACCCGAGGGTCGATCTCAATGTACGAATTTTGGTCATAGGCGGCGACCCATTCTTTGGGCAGTGTGGTCCAAACATATGATCGACTATCCCGATTGGGTCGGGTCGCCGTAGTCATTCCGTAAACAAAGCTATCGAAGCCAAAACCACGAATGAGTTCGACGAGGGGTTCTTCGATGCGGGCGCCGTTGGCGGCGGCATCCAAGAGACTACGAATAATCGCGTCGGCGGGCCCGAAGGACGGGCCGTTAGGCTTGCCAGGTTTGATTGTTGTAAGCATCGCCGCTCCCCCGTGGATTGCAACGCCACCTAGGACAGACAACGTGGGTGACCGTGGCCAGCCTTGGTTTCCGGATCATTTTCAACAATCGATGGAAAATGCTAATACGCTATCGGCGCCTTGCCAACCGCTCATCGGTCCAGGTACGTCCACATTATGCTAATAGCCGGCCGAAGTACGACACTGACTCCAATCTCGAAAACTTCGAACTCTGACGGATAATGAAACCGGTACAGCCTCAGATGCGAACCGAGTGCCAACGCGTCCGTGGCCTACAGCAGAAGCCCAAACCTGAGTGCATCATGACTACTTCCTGCAATTCACAGTCCAGAATTGATATGGCTCAGAACAATGTTCGGGAGGGGGAATCGGGTAGCTCCGTTAGCGAAATGCGGGTAACGTTCCGCGCGCTTGACGGTTTCGAACTCGGTGGTACCTACATATCGCCAATTGAGATCCGGTCTCCCCCAATTTCGATGTTGGTTTGCCCCGGCGGCGGCGTACCTAGCGCGAGATATATCAATTTCGCTCGCTTCATGGCCCAACACGGCGTGGCTGTACTGCTGTTCGATTATCGAGGGATCGGATTGTCGAAGCCGCGCTCGCTTCGCGGCTTCGTCGCGTGCGTAGAAGACTGGTCGGAGTATGACTGCGCAGGCGCAATCGAATACTTGGCAAGTTTGAATCTCGCGGCTGACCTCGTAGCTGTCGCGCATTCCATAGGGGCGATGCTTATTTTTGGCGCGCCAAACTCATCAAGGATTGCTCGTTTTCTCGTCGTCGCGGGGCACGCAGCCTACTATGGTGATTACAACCCTCGATATCGCATCCCAATGGCGATCCTCTGGCACGGCGTCATGCCAGTGATGAGTCGCGCGTTTGGGTATTTTCCAGGCCGACTGATGCGCCTGGGCGAGGACATTCCCAAAGGCGTTGCATTGCAATGGGCGGCACAGCGTAGACCGTTATCCGTCGCGTCAAGACGGCATGTCGATAGCTCAAGGTTGGCGACATGGCTTGCGCGATGCAAGGCAGTGAAGGGCGACGCGCTAGCTATCGGATTTGCGGATGACGGATTTGCCACTCCGAAAGGTCTGGCGCGTCTTCAAGGCATTATCCCCGGCGTGATGATGAAGCACCTGCATTTCTCACCACACGATTTGGGATTGACGCGGGTCGGGCATTTTGGCTTCTTTGGAAGAACGGCTGGGAACCGACTTTGGCCGCGCGCCGTTGACTTTGCCCGAGGGGAGATCGGAATTGCGCCTGGGACCAGCTAAAAGGCGCATCTAATCGTTCGCTACTGCCCAAATTCGGCAGTCTTGTGCGGCTTGCGCTGCGCGACTTGCGGCGGCATGATTGTCTAATTCTTCCCCTCTGTAGGCCACCGGCTGTTCTTTGGAATGCGATTTGTAGGCATAAGTATTGCTTGTCCGCCTTTATGTCGTCCATTGCGAATTTCTTGAAATACCGACCCCGGGGCGTGGGCGCCGTGATCGCACGCCTTAAAGCTCGGCCGGATAGCGAACATGAGCAAGCAATTCTCCGGATCCTGCTGGTCGGACTTATAACGGGCTACATGTGGATTCGAGCGAGTTCGATTCCTGGCCACATCGGTGTCGCAGACAACTCGCTACTTTTTGGCCTGCTGGGGTTCTTTGTCGTTGCCTTGGCGTTGTTCGCCGCAATCTGCGTTTCTCCCGCTGCCAACCCCGCTCGACGCATCGTTGGAATGCTGGCGGATGCCGGAGGCACGACGTTCGCCTTGTTTCTAACGGGAGATCATGGCGTCGGTCTGGTCGGAGTTTATCTCTTCATTACGTTTGGCAACGGTTTTCGTTTTGGCCGAACGCACCTATTCATATGTCAGGCGCTTTCTCTTGCGGGCTTTCTATCGGTCGTCATATTCGCCCCGTGGTGGAAAGAAGAGGCAGCCGTTGGTTGGGGTCTAGTAATCTCCTTGATCGTTCTACCGCTTTACGTATCGACTTTACTCAAACGAATCCAAGAAGCGCGCGCGCGCGCAGAAGAAGCCAATCGCGCGAAAAGTTCGTTCTTGGCGAACATGAGCCACGAGATGCGTACTCCGCTGAACGGGATAGTGGGTGTAGCGGATCTCCTGCAGACAACCCAACTTAATGCCGAGCAAAGCGAACTCATGCGCCTGCTTCGGCACTCCGTTTCGCTATTGAGATCGCTTGTAGACGATGTTCTCGACATATCGAAAATCGAAGCTGGCCGGCTTTCGATCGAAATTGTCGATTTCGACCTCCATGCCACGCTAAACGGTCTCGTTCGCCTACTGCGCCCGCATGCGCAGGCGAAGGGAATTGCACTTCGTGCCATGGTCGACCCGGCAATTGATTACCAGCTGCGCGGTGACCCTCACCACTTGCGTCAGGTCCTCCTGAATTTGATATCCAATGCAATCAAATTTACCGAGCGCGGTGAGATCGCGATCCAAGTCACGCATACCGGCGAGACTGATGAAGGATTTCGGGTTCGATTTGAGGTGCGGGACACCGGGATCGGAATTGGCCAGGAGGCACAAGGCCGGATATTTGAACAATTTGTTCAAGCTGACGACTCAACCACGCGGCGTTATGGTGGCACCGGACTTGGAACATCAATAGCGAAACAGTTGGTCGAATTGATGGGCGGGGCGATCGGTGTAACTAGCAACCTTGGCATCGGCAGTACGTTTTGGTTTGAGGTTCCAATACTACGCGCGGTGAAATCTACAGAACTTCTGACAGCGGATCAGGCTGAGGCTCAAGACACCGCCATACTAGTCGCTAAGGCCGACAATGTTGATCGATACCATTCCTTAATTGCGGCTGCGTGCGGTCGGGTCTTGACCGTGCAATCTGGTGATGCAGCTATCGCGCAACTTCGCGCATTAAAACAGCAGTGCGCGAATCTTGCGGGAGTATTTGTCGCGGGATCTGCGGACATGGCGCTCGAGGTCTTTGAACAGGTTGTGGCAGAACAGAACGGCGCACCGACCGCGATGATCTATTTGGCGCAATCAAAACCGGGCGGTACCGTCGGAGAACACCTGCGCGACATGGATGGTGTAATTTGGCTGCATCCAAATGTCTCGGTACGCGTGCTGAGAAACGCAATTCACTCGGCGACAACGAGCGAAGCGCGCGATGGCGCCGAAATCATTGATCTCGGCGCGGTGCTTAAGCAGCAACGCCAGCCAATTCGAATTTTGGTGGCGGATGACAATAGAACAAATCAATCCATCATCCGGCAGCTCTTGGAAAGCGCTGGACACACGGTACTTCTTGCGTCGGACGGCGAGGAGGCGCTTGATATTTACGAGGAGCAACATCCCGAACTTGCTATCCTCGATTTCAACATGCCTGAACGGAGTGGTATTGAAGTACTCACCGCAATTCGCACTATGGAGCCGCCGGGCGTCCGGCTGCCTGCGGTAATTCTTTCCGCTTCGGTCACGCCGGAAACCCGCGAGCGCGCGCGGCAGGCTGGTGCCGATGAGTTTGTTGGAAAACCATTCGATGCAGCGAGCGTCTTGCAGGTGGTCGACCGGCTGGCGCGTCGTTCCGCCAAAGGTGCCAAGACGGTTTCGTCCGGAGCGCCGCCAGCCCAAGTCGCGCTCGGTGCTATTCCACTGCTAGATCGCAATCGACTTCGCGAAGTGGAGTCGATCACGCGGGACCAGGAGTTCCTGACAAAGCTGATTCGGGGGTTCACCGTCGACGTCGAAGGGCTGCTCAAGCGACTCGACACAGAAGTCGCCGGCGGCAAATTACATGCGGTTCCCGACTTGACCCATGGCATCAAGGGCGCGTCGGTCGGGATAGGTGCGCAGCAGCTTGCAGCGCGTTGCGCCGAAATCGACCAAGCTGTCGCCAGCGGCCAGATTTCTCGGGTACGGACTTTGTTGTTAGAACTGCGCCGATGTTTTGATGCCACATCGGCGCAGCTTAATGGCTACACAGCAGAAAAATCGCGGGCGGCTCTGTGACGTGTCGCACCTCGCTACTACGCGTTTGCGATTGCCTGTCCAGGTGCGGGGGCGAACATAGCATCTACTGCCTCGTCCTCCGGCGAGCCTGCGACCAGTTTGTCTTGGGCGCGCACCAAACGTGCCATCATGCGCAGGTCTCGAGTTTCGAGCTGTAGTGCGGCATCGACCCAGACGTCGGCAATTCCATTTAGTTCGTCAAGAGTCACGGGCTGATAAAACTGTTTCGCGCGATGCAGAGCGCGGTAGCTATTGTGTCGACGTTTCCGAGCCTGAATCAACCGGCGGGCGCACTCCAAACCCAATCCATCTTCTACAATTTCATCCACTACGCCGATCTCGTACATTTCTTTTGCCGAGAACACTTGTCCGCTCGTTATGATCTCCTCGGCCTTTCGCAAGCCACACCGGCGAGCCAGCAAACTTAGGGCACCCATCCCCGGAAACAAATTGAACAGCACTTCCGGAAGCGACATCGTGGCGCTGCGCTCAGCAATGATTACGTCGGCGACCAAGGCACATTCAAAGCCGCCCCCAAGCGCCTTACCTTGGACCAGTGAAATTGTGCTGATTTGAGCACCAAAGCCAGTGAGTCGGCGATGAATGTTTGCCACGCATAGGTGCGCGTAATACGAAAGTAACTTGCGATCTTGGCGCATGATCGCCTGCATCAACATGCTTAGATCGCCTCCAAGATTGAACACGCCGGGGACTCGGCTTCCAGCGACCAGAAAGTCAACCCGCTCGGGCTGACCACAGTGATTTACGTGTCCTTGATTGGCTTCGAGAAGTTTTTCGTAGCGCTGCACTTCTTCCAAGAGTTCCGCCGTAAAGCACGGCCGAGGTTCCGGCTTCATCCATGAAAACAGCGTCTTAAGCTCGGGATCGTAGTCTAGTTCGAGCTGCTTATAGCTGCTTATCGTTGAAAGAGTCGGGAAGTCAACGACGGCGTTCATGGCATCTCCTTGGGGGCGGAATCGACTAAAAAAGTACGAATACAGCGGCTCGAACGGGGGTTGTGGATGACAATTTGCCAGATTGCCGGCTCGGTGAGCAATAGATTTATGTCAAGGTTTACTTGAATACGTCATAGTGTTGTGGACGAAACGCTTGTCGGGACCGCACGATCTTGTGCCGCCGCAGACATTCGAGCCCTAGATGTCGTGGTGCCGCGGCAAATTGCGAATAGTGCGCTGTGGCTTTTGCGCCACAACTGATCACGAATTCTCGGCGAACGATCTGCGTTCCGGATCAAAAGGGGGCTCGCAAGGATCACGAACCGGGCGATCGCCCCGCGCTGTGGAATGCGCCACATGTCGGCGCATACCAACGTGAATTTGCCGATCCCTCCACCGCGAAGGATCGAAGCCACGAATGATTGGGCGGCGATCGGGAGGCACATTTTCTCAAAAGATCAATTGGTTAGCTTAGCCCATGCGGAATCGTTTATGCCATTTGGTCGATCGGCCTGAGGTAGCTGGATTGCATACCGAAATGGCCCAAAGCGTTGGCGCGATTGGCCGCAATCGCGATCGGTCAATTTAGGCCGGCGTTGTCGATCCGCAACGAGCCGGCAACGACACAGAATTTCCCCTCTTGTGCCTTACTGTGAGCGAGGAAAACGCGCTCACCTTCAACGATCACTCGTTGCCCTATGCGCACGCCACTTCCGAGCAGCACCGCCTGCGGAAATTGCACGATCACGCGGAAAACTTCTTCACCGCAGTCAAGCACAAGTACGACCGCAGGGTGCCCAGGCTCGTCGGCAGATGACGTGTCGACATCGGCAACAATACCGCTGAGCTTAACCTTGCCCACTCAGTGTGGCTCGTAGTTGCGTAGTGCGTGGCAATCGCTAAGGAAATACGCTACGCGGCGATTGACCCTTCTTTCGTCGCAAGTCCATGACGATCTCAAGTCCTGATCTTGGCGATGGAGGCAATGCAATGTTGGTGCTGCCATGGTGAACCACATTCTTGCCCCATCTGATTACGTGCGCTGACCACGTAAGTCCTCCACCAAATGCGGGGAACAGCACTAAGGCACCGGGGCTCAATTGTCCGTCTTCAATTGCCTCCGAAATGGCGACGGGAATGGAAGCCGACGAGAGGTTCCCGTGGCGTTGGACGTTCGTATAGACCTTGGCATCCGACAAGCTAAGACGCTTCGCGACGGCCTCGATTATTCGGAGATTTGCCTGGTGCGGAATAACCAAGTCTATTTCTGACGGCGTGGTACCGGTTTTTTGCATTACTGAGTGCGATGCGTCGACCATGCCGCGGACGGCTTGGCGAAAGATCTCGGGGCCATCGAAGTCCCAAATGGTTGTCCCCAACGTGACTCCAAGATTTGCATACGCAGCCCCCATTCCTCTGATTCGAAGCATGTCGCGATCATCAGCGTTGCAGCCCAAGACCTCTCCGATGATCCCGGCTGGCTCACTGCTGGCGCGCATGACAACTGCACCTGCGCCGTCGCCGAAGAGGATCGATGGACCACGATTGTCCCAGTCCATAAACCGAGAGAGTGCGTCTGCGCCGATTACCAAGGCGTTACGGACGGCACCTGTCCGAATGAGTGATGAACCTACCGAGAGTGCGTACATGAAGCTTGTGCATGCGGTGTTTACGTCGAGCGCACCAGCATTGCGTGCTCCGAGCAGTCGCTGCACACGTGATGCCGTGTTAGGCATCTGTTCATCTCCCGTACAGGAGCCGAGCACAACCAAGTCGATATCGAGGGCGTCGATCCCCGCGGACGCGAGGGCCCGAGCGGCGGCCACATAGGCCAATTCGGAAACCGGAACGTGCGTGATGCAGCGTTGTGTGATTCCCGTGCGCTTCTCAATCCACGCGTCGCTTGTAGCCAGAAACGTCGCGAGATCGTTATTGGTGACGATAGCTGGGGGGATGCACTTTCCCCAACCAACAATCTCGGCGTAAACGATGGGCGGAATCGGCATGCATTAAGCATACCGAAAATCTTGCACTTGCTTCAGGGTTCTGGCGGATTTCCGCCACACCAAACACGGGGTCGCGTTGTGTTTCCGGGGACTCGAGCGGCGCGCCGATGGACAGCACTGCCGGCGCGTGAACACAGAGGATTCCCAGCTAATCCGCCAACTCCTCCCAAATACCCCGCACCTTCGACGGGTCGGCAAGAAAGGCATCGACGCACTTGGGGTCGAAGTGTTTGCCGCGCTGGCCCTTGAGGTAGGTGATTCCTTCGTCCAACGCCCACGCGTGCTTGTATGGGCGCTCGCTGACTAGCGCATCGAAGACGTCGGCGACGGCGACGATCCTGGCCACGATCGGAATGTCGTCGCCGTGCAGGCCGGTCGGATAGCCGGTGCCGTCGTACTTTTCGTGGTGGCCGAGGGCGATGATGGCACCCATGGAGAGGTACTTCGACGGGCTGCCCTTGAGGATGTCGTAGCCGATCCGCGGGTGATCGCGCATCGTCGTGGTTTCTTCCTTGGTCAGCGGGCCTTGCTTGAGCAGGACCGAGTCGGGGATGCCGATTTTGCCGATGTCGTGCATCGGGGCGGCGACTTGGAGGACGTGGACGGTCTCCGCGCCCAGGCCCATGTGCTGGGCGATCAGCCCGGAGTAGCGCGCCATCCGGGTCAGGTGGTTGCCGGTGGTCTTGTCGCGGAATTCGCCGGCCTTGGCGAGCTTGGAGAGCGTCTCGAGCTCGCGTTCGTGGATTTCCGAGACCGATTTGTCGACCTGGTACTGCAGTACCCGGGCCTGGTCCGCGAGCACGATCTTGTGCCGGCGCAGCTCGAGCAGGTTCGCGCAGCGGGCGCGCGTCTCGTGCTCGTCGAGCGGCTTGGTCAGGAAATCGGTGGCCCCGGCGTCGAGCGCCTGATAGCGTACCTGGCGATCGTCGACGACCGTGATCACGACCATCGGCACGTCGACGCAATGGGGGAGGGCGCGCAGCTGCTTGATGAGCTCGATGCCGTCGAACTCGGGGAGCTTGAAGTCGGTGAGGACCATGTCCACGCGGTTGTTGCGCGCGAACTCGAGGGCGCGGCTCGGCGTGTCGAAGAGCTCCAGGTTCAGCTTGCCGTCGATCTGCCGGACGATTTCCGCGAGCAGCAGCCGGCTGCTGAACAGATCGTCGATGATGATGACGGTGTTCCGCTGGGCGCGTACGAGCGCGATCTCGGAGATGTTCCCCGGGCCGGGAGCCGTGCGCTGATGTGCTGGAGACATGGTCTCCCCCCTCAAGAAGTCCTGTCTAAAGCATGGCCAAAGCAATAAGAATGCCCGTGCCGGCGCAACGCGGCAGCAGCGGTATTTCCCGGACGTGCGGGACGTACTTCTCGACGCATGACGCCCAATCCAAAAACACAATGGGCCGGTCCGAGTTCCCCGGACCGGCCCAAATCTTGTGGTCGGGGCGAGAAGATTCGAACTTCCGACCCCCTGCACCCCATGCAGGTGCGCTACCAGGCTGCGCTACGCCCCGACCGAAACAAAAAATTATAGCCGTTTCAGTGGTCTGGGCCTAGCAGTTGCCGTATTTGCTCCAATTCCTGCCGAATTTCGGCATCGGACAGCGCGCCGGCCGGAGCCGGTGCGGTCCGCACAGCCGGCGCGGCAGCCGCCGCCGCGGCCAATGTCAACGGCGCCGGGGAGGTCGCCGCGCCATGGCCCGGCGGCATCGTCTCGGACTCGAGGCGGTGGCGCGCGCCGTTGATCGTAAAGCCCTGCTCGTACAGTAAATCCCGAATCCGCCGGATCAGCAAGACTTCGTGATGCTGATAGTAGCGGCGGTTCCCGCGCCGCTTGACCGGTTTGAGCTGTGTGAACTCCTGCTCCCAGTAGCGCAGCACATGCGGCTTGACCGCACACAGGTCACTGACCTCGCCGATCGTGAAATACCGCTTGGCGGGGATCGGTGGCAGCTCGGCGTTAGCTCGGTTGTGTTCCGGCATGGTTCGCGGCTTCGACCATTGCCTTGAGTTTCTGGCTCGCGTGGAACGTCACCACGCGGCGTGCGGTGATCGGAATTTCCTCGCCTGTCTTGGGGTTACGCCCCGGGCGCTGAGGTTTCTCGCGCAGCTGGAAATTGCCGAAGCCGGAAAGCTTGACCGTGTCACCACGCTCGAGGGCGATCCGGATCTCTTCGAAAAAGCGCTCGACCATGTCCTTGGCTTCGCGCTTGTTGAGACCGAGCTGCTCGAAGAGCAAGTCGGCGAGTTCGGCTTTGGTAAGCGTCATCGGGAACCCTATTGGCGAAGCGTCGCGCCGAAACGATCCTGCAGTGCCCGCAGCAACCCAGCCACGATGGCGTCGATGTCGGCGTCCGTCAAAGTACGTTCAGTATCCTGCATAAGCACCAGAATCGCAAGGCTTTTTTTGCCCTGCGCCAATCCGGCGCCGCGATAGACGTCGAAAATCCGTAGCGCCTCGACGCGAGCGTCCTTCGCGGCATCCAGCGCGGTCAGGACTTCCCCAGCCGAAACGCCCTCGTCGACGACGACGGCGATATCCCGGCGCACGATCGGCAGCCGGGATATCGGCCGTGCCGCCGGGAGCGGACGTTGCAGCAAGGGTGCGAGCTCGAGCTCGAACAGCACGGGCGCGCGGGACAGGTCGAAATGCTTCACGAGCCGGGGATGAAGCTCGCCCAGCCATCCGATCGGTGCGCCTTCCAGCAGCACCGTGGCCGCCCGGCCGGGGTGGAGCACCGGGTGCGCGCTTCGCTCGGTCGTGAGCCGGCGCGGAACGACCAGGGCTTCGAGGTCGGCCTTGACGTCGAAGAGGTCCAGCGAACGCTTCGGCGATCCCCATTGCTCGGGCTCGGCGTCGCCGTAGGCGAGCCCGGACAGCCGCAGCGGTTGCGTGTTGCCCTCGCCCGCACGCAGAAAGCAGCGCCCGCTCTCGAACACGCGGATTCGGTCCTGCTTGCGCGCGAGGTTCGTGCGCAGGACCTCGATCAGCCCGCCGGCGAGCGTGGTGCGCATCACGTCGAGATGGCTGGCAATGGGATTCAGCACGCGGATCGGCGCCGATTTTTCATCCCGGTCCGGGAACAACGCGGCCTCGACCGCAGAATTCACGAAGCTGAAGGTGATCGCTTCCTGCCACTCCCGCGCGACCAGCTGCCGTTTCAACGCGGTGGCCGACGACATTGCCTCCGGATCCGGCAGCATCGCCTGCACGTGGGCCGAGGGCACCGCGGGAATCGCATCGTAGCCATGCAGCCGTGCGATCTCCTCGACGAAGTCCTCCTCGATCGCGAGATCGAAACGGTAGGACGGCGGGGTCACCAGCAGGTCGCCGCCGTCGCGCGTGTAGGCGAGCGTCAGCCGGTCGAACAACCCGGCGATCGCGTCGGTGGTGAGGTCGATGCCAAGCAGCCGGGCGACGCGCTTCGTCCGCACGCGCACGGGGTCGCGCCGCGGCAGCTCGCTGCACACGTCGTCGAGCGGGCCGGCGCTGCCCCCGCAGATGTCGAGGATCAACTGCGTCGCCCTTTCGATCGCGCGCGCGCAGCCGTCGAAATCGACGCCGCGCTCGAAGCGATGGCCCGCATCGCTCGCGAACCCGAGTCGCCGCGACTTGCCCTGGATGATGGCCGGATTCCAGAAGGCGGCTTCGAGGAAGACCGTCGTCGTCGTGTCGTTGATGCCGGAGTGCTCGCCGCCCATGATCCCGGCCAATCCGAGCGGTTTCTTTTCGTCGGCAACGAGCAGCATGTCGGGCTCGAGCGCCAGCGTCTGCTCGTTGAGCAGCGTCAGCTTTTCGCCCGCCCGCGCGAACCGGACGACGATCGACCCCTCGAGCAGCCGGTCGTCATAGGCGTGCATCGGCTGGCCGAGTTCCAGCATCACGTAGTTGGTGACGTCGACCACGGCCGAGATCGAGCGAATGCCGCTGCGCTCGAGGCGCTCCTTCATCCATGCCGGCGTCGGCGCCCTGGGGTCGATGCCTTCGATGGTGCGGCTGGCAAAGCGCGGACAGCCGCCGTGATCCTTGACCATGACGTGCCGCCGCTTGGTACTCGTCGCGGGAAGCGCGGCGACCGTCGGCGCCCGCAGCGGCGCGCCGGTGACCGCGGCCACGTCACGCGCGATGCCCAGCATCGACAGGCAGTCGGCCCGGTTCGGCGTGAGCTTCAGCGTGATCAACGTGTCGTCCAGCGCCAGCGCGTCGCGCAGGCTGGCGCCGACGGGCGCATCCGGGGACAGGGCGAGGAGGCCGGAGGCATCCTCGTCGATGCCGAGCTCCTTGGCCGAGCAGAGCATGCCGCTCGACTCGACGCCGCGCATCGTCGCCTTCCGGATCTCCATGCCGCCCGGAAGCATTGCGCCGACACGCGCGCACGGCACCTTCATGCCGGCCGCGGCATTGGGCGCGCCGCAGACGATCGTGAGCGGCGCTCCCGCTCCCGCGTCCACGGTGCACACGCGCAGTCGGTCCGCGTTCGGGTGCGGCTCCACCTTCTCGATCATGCCGACGACGACGCCGGAAAACGGCGGCGCGGCGAGGCGGGTCTCCTCGACCTCGAGCCCGGCCATCGTCAGACGCTCGCACAATCCCGCGGTGTCGAGCGGCGGATCGACGAGCGTGCGCAGCCAGCGTTCGGAGAATCTCATCGCTTCATCTCCTCACGCGAATTGCTGAAGGAAGCGCAGATCGTTTGAGCAGGGCCATAACGCGCTACGCGCATGAGTCCCCGCCGAAACGACCTGCGCGGAGGAGTCGCTACGCGAATTGCTGGAGAAAGCGCAGGTCGTTTTCATAGAACAGTCGCAGGTCGTTGACGCCGTAGCGCAGCATGGTCAGACGGTCGGGCCCCATGCCGAAGGCGAAGCCCTGGTACTTTTCCGGATCGATGCCGACTGCGCGCAACACGTTCGGGTGCACCTGACCGGAGCCGGCGATCTCGAGCCAGCCTTCGCCGAAGCTCATGTCGATCTCGGCGGAAGGCTCCGTGAACGGGAAGAAGGATGGCCGGAACCGGACCTCGAGATCGTCGCGCTCGAAGAAGTGGCGCAGGAACTCGGTGAACACGCCCTTGAGGTCGGCGAACGAGACGTCCTCGGCAATCCACAGGCCTTCGACCTGATGGAACATCGGCGAATGCGTGGCGTCGCTGTCGACGCGATAGACGCGGCCCGGGGCGATGATCTTGATCGGCGGCGCATGCGTTTCCATGTACCGCACCTGGATCGGCGACGTGTGGGTGCGCAGCACCAGGCCGCCCTCGACGTAGAACGTGTCGTGCATCGACCGCGCCGGGTGGTTCTCCGGCGTGTTGAGCGCGGTGAAGTTGTGGAAGTCGTCCTCGATCTCGGGACCGTCCGCGACCTCGAACCCGAGCGAGCGGAACAGCGATTCGATCCGCTCGAGCGTCCGCGTGATCGGATGCAGCCCGCCGGTGCCGCGGCCGCGGCCCGGCAGCGAAACGTCGAGCGCCTCGGCGGCGAGCTGTCGGGCGAGTCTCGCCTCCGCCAGCGCGTCGCGGCGCGCGGTGAGGGCTGCCTCGAGCTTCACCTTCGCCTCGTTGATCGCCGCGCCGGCGGCGGGCCGCTCGGACGCCGGGAAGCTTGCCCAGCGACTTCAGGAGCTCGGTCAGCGCGCCGGACTTGCCGAGGTATTTCGCTTTCGCGTTCTCGAGGGCGGCCGGATCGGCGGCGGCGTCGAAATCGGTCGCTGCGGCGGCGACGATGCGTTCGAGTTCTTCCATCGGTGCCTTCGTGCGTGCAGGGGAGGGGTAGGCTTCCCCGCGCTCAAAAAAAAAGGGAGGCGGATCACGCCTCCCTCGGTTTATCGCGTCGGATCAGGCCAGAGAGGCTTTGGCCTGCTCCGCGATCTTGCTAAACGCCGCCTTGTCGTGGACGGCCAGGTCGGCGAGGACCTTGCGGTCGATGTCGATCGACGCCTTCTTGAGGCCGTTCATGAACACGCTGTAGCTCATGCCGAGCTCGCGCACGGCGGCGTTGATGCGCGCGATCCACAGCGCGCGGAATACGCGTTTCTTGTTCCGGCGGTCGCGGTACGCGTACTGGCCGGCCTTCATCACCGCTTCCTTCGCGATGCGGTAGACGGCGTTGCGGCGGCCGCGGAAACCCTTGGCCTGGGCGAGGACCTTCTTGTGCCGCGCGCGGGCGGTCACACCACGTTTGACTCTAGGCATGGCAGGTCTCCGTTATGCGTAGGGCATCATGGCCCTCACCGAATCCGCATTGGTGCTGTGGACGCCGGTGGTGCCGCGGAGCTGCCGCTTGCTCTTGGTGGTTTTCTTGGTGAGGATGTGGCGCTTGAACGCCTGCGCCCGCTTCACGCTGCCGCTCGCGCGGACGCGGAAGCGCTTCTTGGCGCTGCTCTTCGTCTTCATCTTGGGCATGACTTCGTCCCTTATTTGCTGCCCACGGCGGTGCTCTCCGACGGAGAGGCTTTGCTACCGGCTTCGGGCTTCGTCGGGTGATTGACTTTCGGTGCCACCTTCTTCGGGGCCAGCAGCATCACCATCTGCCGTCCCTCGAGTCTCGGCCACGACTCGACCACGCAATGCTGCTCGAGGTCGTTGCGGATCCGTTCCAGCAGACGCACCCCGAACTCCTGGTGCGCCATTTCGCGTCCGCGGAAGCGAAGCGTGATCTTGGCCTTGTCGCCTTCCGCCAGGAACCGGATCAGGTTCCTCAGCTTGATCTGGTAATCGCCTTCGTCGGTCCCGGGTCGGAACTTCACTTCCTTGACCTGGATCTGCTTCAGCTTGAGCTTGGCTTCGTGCTGCTTCTTCGCCTCCCGATACTTGAACTTGCCGAAATCCATGATCCGGCAAACGGGGGGTTTCGCCATCGGCGCGATCTCGACCAAATCGAGTTCGGCCGCCTCGGCCTTGGCGATGGCTTCCGCCAGCGCCACGATGCCGAGTTGCTCGCCTTCCACACCAACCAACCGGATCTCGGGAGAATTGATCTCACCGTTGATCCGCTGCGCTCTGTCCTGGGCTATCGCTGAATCTCCATGTCGACAAAAAACAAACCGTGCCGCCCGCCTTGCGCATCGGGCTGATCGCTGTCAGTGACGCGCTGCCGCCTCGTTGAGAAGGCGCTCGAGCAAGGTCTCGACGGGCATCGCCCCCAAGTCCTCGCCGCCGCGGGTCCGCACGGCCACCTGTCCAGCCTGCATTTCCTTGTCGCCGACGATCAGCTGATAGGGCAACTTTTGCAGGCTATGTTCACGAATTTTATAGGTAATTTTCTCGTTGCGCAAATCGGCCACCACCCGCAGCCCGGCCGCCTTCAGCCGGGTCTCGACCTCCCGGGCGTAGGCCGCCTGCCGGTCGGTGATGGTCAGGACGACCGCCTGGACGGGGGCGAGCCATAACGGGAGCGCGCCGGCGTAGTGCTCGACCAGAATGCCGATGAACCGCTCCAGGGAGCCGACGATCGCCCGATGGAGCATGACCGGCGTCTTGCGGGTGTTGTCCTCGGCGACGTACTCGGCACCGAGCCGCGCCGGCATCTGGAAATCGACCTGCATGGTTCCGACCTGCCACGAGCGGCCGATCGAGTCCTTGAGGTGGTACTCGATCTTCGGTCCGTAGAAGGCGCCTTCGCCGGGAAGTTCGGTCCACTGCGCGCCGCTCGCCCGCAGCGCGCCGCGCAGCGCGTCCTCGGCCTTGGTCCACTGCTCGTCGGATCCGATCCGCTTGTCCGGACGCAGCGCGATCTTGATCGCGATGTCGGTGAAGCCGAAGTCCCGGTAGACGGCGAACGACAGCCGGTGGAACGCGGTGCATTCCGGCTCGATCTGCTCCTCGGCGCAGAAGATGTGGCCGTCGTCCTGCGTGAAGGCGCGCACCCGCATGAGCCCGTGCAACGCGCCCGAGGGCTCGTTGCGGTGGCAGGCGCCGAATTCGCCGTAGCGCAGCGGCAGGTCGCGGTAGCTGCGCATGTTCGAGTTGAACACCTGGACGTGGCCCGGACAGTTCATCGGCTTGATCGCGAAGTCGCGCTTCTCCGACTCGGTCGTGAACATGTTGTCCTTGTAGTTCTCCCAGTGACCGGACTTCTCCCACAGCGCCCGATCGAGGATCTGCGGACACTTCACTTCCTGATAGCCGTTGTCCTGGTAGACCCGCCGCATGTACTGCTCGACCTGCTGCCAGATCGACCAGCCCTTCGGATGCCAGAAGACCATCCCCGGCGCGTCGTCCTGCAGGTGGTAGAGGTCGAGCTGCCGGCCGAGTCGCCGGTGGTCGCGCTTCTCGGCTTCCTCGATCCGGTGGAGGTAGGCGTCGAGATCCTCCTTCTTCGTCCACGCGGTGCCGTAGATCCGCTGCAGCATCTCGTTGCGCGAGTCGCCGCGCCAGTAGGCGCCGGCGAGCTTCATCAGCTTGAACACCTTGAGCTTGCCGGTCGACGGCACGTGGGGACCGCGACACAGGTCGGTGAACTTCCCCTCGGCGTACAGCGAGATGTCCTCGTTGGACGGAATCGACGCGATGATCTCGGCCTTGTAATGCTCGCCGATCGACTTGAAGTAGGCGACCGCGTCGTCGCGCGGCATCAGCGAGCGGACGACGGGCTCGTCCTTCTTCGCGAGCTCGGCCATCTTCTGCTCGATCGCGACCAGGTCCTCGGGCGTGAACGGCCGCTTGAACGCGAAATCGTAGTAGAAGCCGTCCTCGATCACCGGCCCGATCGTCACCTGCGCTTCGGGAAAGAGCTCCTTCACCGCATAGGCGAGCAGGTGAGCGGTCGAATGGCGGATGACCTCGAGGCCGTCCGCATCCTTGTCGGTGACGATCGCCACGTCGGCGTCGCGCTCGATGAGGTGCGAGGTGTCGACGAGCTTGCCGTCGACGCGCCCGGCCAGCGCGGCCTTGGCGAGACCGGGTCCGATCGAGGCCGCGACCTCGGCGACGGTGACGGGGTCCCGGAACGCCTTGATGGCGCCGTCGGGCAAGCGGATGTTCGGCATGGCGGACTCCCAAAAACGAAAAAAGTGCGGACGAGCCGCACTTTTCCGTGAAACAGACGACGTGCGAACTCGCGTTCCCTAGGAAGGCTCCTTGCGCGTTCGCGGTGTCATAACCATGCCTTTTCGCTGCCGCAGGTTGTCGTTTCGGGTAGCTGGTAGGCGCGATTGGACTCGAACCAACGACCCCCACCATGTCAAGGTGGTGCTCTAACCAGCTGAGCTACGCGCCTGCAAAGAACGACGGATTTTAGCCGAACCGGTCCGATGCGACAACACTCGGGGTCAGATACGTAACAATGCCCCGATGTGGAACCGGGGCACGGCCGTGCATTTTTGTCGGGCAGCCGGTGTCAGATCGTCGTTACGCTTGAGGGCCGCGTCGGCCGGTTCCGGACATACGCCTCTGCCAAGAGTGTACGTTCGCCCGGCCGGCGGCATTGCTGAGGCGGACAAGTAAGTCGGGTACGGGCGGCGCCGGTGCGCGCGCGATGGGAAGCAATTCGCCCGCACACCGAGGGTCCCTGTTACAAGGTCCGCAAAAAAGCCACGAGATCAGCCCGCTCGCGGGGGGTCAGGCCGATGTCGAAGCGCTGATTGTAGAAATCCACGACGGCATCGAGATCGGCGGCGAACCCGTTGTGGAAATAGGGCGCGCGGGAAGCCAGTCCCCGCAGGATCGGCCCCTTGAAGCGACCGATGTCCTTCCACTTGCCGGTGATCAATGCACGTCCCGGGTCCGTCGTCGCAACGACCTCGCCGGTTGTCTTGTTGCGCAACTGGTAGAGGGGCATGTCGGGCGTGCGCCGGGAAGCGTCGGTGAGCCCGATGTCCAGCGGTGCGGGAATCGAATGGTCGCCCGCATTCGGCGAGTCATGGCAAGTGGTGCACGTTCCCCGCAGAACCGGGACGTTGAGATCGTCGTTCAATCCCTTGACACCCGCGATGTTGATCGGCTTGGTGTTGAACAGCGTCTGGCCGCGCGCAACGGCTCGGCGGGCTTCGATCGCATGCCCGTCATCGCGTCCTGTTGCCGAGAGGTCAGTCCAGGCGTCGTACAAGGTGAACACGGTGGGATTGAAGGGAGCTCCCGTCCTGTAGTCGCCGGATACGACGTCGTTGATGCCGAAATATGCCGTCTGGGTGGTGAGGTACTGCGGTCCACCGTTGGCGCCATGCGCGCCCAGATAGAGGGCCTTCGAATCGAATACCTGCGCCGTGAAGAGACCCATCTCGAACTGCACGATCGCATCGCGCTGCGCCTGCGTCAGCGACTGTGCCGCCGTGGCGTGCTTGACGGTGGCGGTGTTCGACTGGTCGGCCAGATCGAAGTGGAGGGAGGCAAAGCATTTCGTCGTCCCGAGGATGCAGTCGGCTGAGTCAGCATCCGGAAAGGTCTCACGTCCGTCCCACATCACGGTGCTCAGGAATTTGAGGTTGGTCGTGGGCAAAGGCCGCCGGAACAGCGACAGCTCCGCGGCCGTCGCGTAGTCGTAGGGGTCATCCACGTCGACCAGCTCGAACTCGGCGTTGTCCGGAATACCAATACCGACCCGGATCAGGCCTTTGGTGAGCAGCATGCTGTAGGCCGCTCGGCGGGCGTCGACCGTGGACACGTCCGCGTTCGGAGAATTGGAGCCGTCGTTCACCCGGAAGATCGGATCGGTTCCCTTCGTCGCCTCGAAGCGCGCCTGGATATGCGGGGGAGTGATCGTCCAGCCATCGTTCGCCTGATGGCAGGTGTCGCAGCTGCGCCCATTCGTTCCAAGCTTCTGGAAGAACAAACTGTGAATGTCGATCGGGCCGGTCGTGTTGAACGTCGCGGCCAAGCCCGTCGGGTTCGGGAAGACCATCAGCGGCCCTTGATGCCGATCCTCGGCGCCGGTGCTCTGGGACGCCAGCAGCGCAGCAGCCAATGCGGATGCACGGAACAACGGAGACTGGATCTTCATGGGGCCGCCCTCTTCGCGCTTTGGCGCATCGAATGATGGAGGATGCGTAGGAACCATCCTGAATGCTCTACACCTCGACGTTCTCAAGTACTGCTGTCTCAATCGGCCGAATCGACCGGGTGCCGTCGACGCAAGCGAGCCGGCGACTAGGGTCGCGAATCGGCTTCGTGGCAGATGTGCCGCGACAGTTTCAGCCAGTCGGGCCATCGCGCCGCGTTTCGGGCCGGCGGCTGGAAGTGGCAGGCGTTCGATTCGCGCCACGAGTTCCGCGGACAGCGGAATGGCCGACTCGAGAACCATGCGCCGCCGTGCATGCCAGGTCGAGAGTTCGCCGCAGTTGAAACGGAACCACGTGGGCGCGTCGATGAGCTCGCCGTGACCGTCGATGAAGTCTGCGACCCAGAGGGTGCGATCGTGCAGAAAGATCGCTACCTCGCGGCGCTCGCTTCGACGCAGCAGCTGGCCCTGAATCGAATGCGTCAAACGCCTCTGGCGGTCGATGATCATCGCTGCTCCCTTCCGACGCGCGTTGCTCCGATACCGTTGGCAGCCGCTGCACCGATTGCAACGCGCCGGGCCGTTCCTTGGCGGTTTTGGTCGGTTTGCTATGCTCGCTGCACGGAGCCGATCTTCCGGCCCGCCATCGACCGAGTCTTGAAGAAACCCTAAAGAATCGCCAAAAGTCGATTCTTTCCGCCGTCGCTCGACTCCGGCAGGAGCGCCGCTTCGGCCGGTCCGGCGGGACGAACACTGAACACTGTTGTTAGCGTTTGGTCCGAGTGCACTGGCGTGAACACTGTCTACGAAATTGGGCCGTTTCGGCTCGATCCCGGAGCTGGCGTGCTGTCACGCGCCGGACTTCCTACGGCGCTGGGCGGACGCGCGGTTGCCGTCCTGGCCGCGCTGGTCGAGCAACCCAACGCGTTCGTCCGGAAGGAAACGATTCTGGACGCTGCGTGGCCGGGCGTCGTCGTTGAAGAAGCGAACCTCGCGGTGCAGATTTCCGCGATCCGGCGCGTGCTTGCTCAGGCGCCAGGAGGCGAGCACTGGGTCGAGACGCTGCCAAGACGGGGCTATCGGTTTGTCGGGCCGGTCAGCGAGCTCCGCGACAATGTCCCGCGAGGCGGCGCGGCCCGCGGCAAGCTGTCGAATTTGCCCGAGCCGCTGACGTCGTTCATCGGCCGCGAACGGGAACTGGTCGAGATCAAGCGGTTGTTGCCGGGCACCCGGCTGTTGACGCTCGTTGGCGTCGGCGGCATCGGGAAGACCCGGCTTGCGGTGCAGGTTGCCGCCGAGGTTGTTTCGGCCTACCGCGACGGGGTCTGGCTGGTGGACTTGGCTCCGTTGGCCGATCCGGCGTTGGTGCCTAGTGCGGTGGCCCAGGTGCTGGGCTTGAGCGAGGCGGTCGGAAAGACTTCTATCGAGACGCTTTGTCGCCAGGTCAAAGGACGCCAGCTGCTGCTACTGCTCGACAACTGCGAACACGTGCTGGAGGGGTCGGCGAGCCTGGCCGACGCTCTGCTCCGCGGCGCCGGGGAACTGGCGATCATGGCCACCAGTCGCGAGCCGTTGCACGTGGCCGGTGAGCAAACCTATCCGCTGGCCGCGCTGTCGCTGCCCGATCCGACGGCGAATGTGGAGAGCGTGGCGCGGTCCGAAGCGGTCCAGCTCTTCGTCGAGAGGGCCCGATTACATCTGCCGGACTTCGCATTGACCGCGGTGCGCGCCGCCCCGGTCGCCGAGTTGTGCATCCACCTCGACGGGATTCCCTTGGCGCTGGAATTGGCGGCCGCCCGCATTCGGACGTTGTCGATCGAGCAGATCAACGCGCGCCTGGATGATCGTTTCAAGCTGCTCACGAGCGGTACGGGCAACGCGCCACCGCGCCAGAAGACGCTGCGCGCGACGCTCGACTGGAGCTACGACCTGCTTGGCGAGCAGGAACGCGTGGTGCTGCGGCGGTTGGCGATCTTCGCGGGCGGATTTACGCTCGAAGCCGCCTCGGCGGTCGCGTCGGATGGGGCCATCGATGAATTCGCGGTGATCGACCTGCTTTCGCAATTGGTCGCCCGCTCGCTGGTCGCGGCCAACACGAGCGATGCTGGCGCCCGCTATCGCCTGCTCGAGACGACCCGCGCCTATGCACTGGAGAAACTTGCCGCGGCCGGCGAGACCGACGCGATCAAGCGCCGCCATGCGCAGTACTTCCGCGGGCTGTTCGAAGGCGCGTTCGCCGACTGGCTGCGCATGGCGGATGCAAAGTGGCGCGCGATCTATCAACCGGAACTCGACAACGTTCGACAGGCGCTTGATTGGGCACTTCGCGCGGCGGGCGACGCGGCGCTCGGAATTGCGCTCGCCGGCGCCTCGAGACCGATGTGGACGACGCTCGGGCTCTTCGGGGAGGGGCGGCAGTGGCTCGAGCTCGCCGTCGCCCGGCTGGAATCGCAGACGTCGGAGTCCGATCAGGCGCGGCTGTGCCTCTCGCTTGGCGTCATGTTAGAGAGCCAGGCGCCGACCCAGTCGTTGGCGAACTTCGAGGGGGCAATTGGCCGGTACCGGAGACTGGGCGACCCCCTGGGACTGAGCTATGCGCTCGTACTGTTGGCTTTCCCGTTCGCAAAGAACGGCCGGTTCGAAGAGTCTTCACTCGCGCTCGCGGAAGCGTTGCCGCTGGTGGAAGGTTCCGGGCTCCCGAAGCTGCGTGGCTTTTTCTTCGGCGTATCCGGTTATCTGAAGTTCTCGACTGGTGATCCGGTCGGCGGCCGGATTGGACTACGAAAGAGCATTGTCGCTCTTCGTCACGAGCGGGGCCGAGTTCGCCGCGCGCGGCAGCCTAGCCCAGCTGGCAGATTTCACGTGGGCGCTGAGCGACCTGGACACCGCGGTGGCCGCATATCGCGAGGTGGTCGCGATGATGCGCAAGCCGACGATCACCAGAAAGACCTCGCTCGGACTCGCTCTCGCCAACCTCGCGGGTGTGCTCACCGAACGCGGGGAGCTCGATGAAGCCCTGGCGGCTGCGCGCGAGGGCCTGCCCTTGCTCACGGAAGGGGGCTTTGTCTGGCTCATCGCGGATCACGTCGCATTGCGGGACGCGCTGGCGGGCAAATTCGCGAACGCCGCGCGACTCGCCGGATTTGCCGACTCGGCGCGCGCCGCAAAACACACGGCGCGCGAACCCAACGAAGCCCGAGCCCGCGCGCGCCTGCACGCGCTGCTGAACGCGAAGCTCGCCCCTGACCAACTCGAGCGGCTGTTCGCGGAAGGTGCCAAGCTCACGGAAGACGAAGCTTGCCGGCTGGCGCTGGAGTGACGGTGAACGGGGTCAGATACGTAACAAAGCAGCGCACCCGCCACCGCGCCGCCGCCTCAGGAAACACCGGCCCCCGATTTCGATGAGCGTGTCCAACGCTTCACCGCCCGAGTGCGCCGTGCCGCGGCGACCTCGACGTCGTCCTTGAAGCGATCGCTGCCGAACGCCAGCTCCTTGCGCGACATGGCGCGGAATTCGGCGACCTCCTGCGGGTCGAGGGCTTCCCCACAGAGCACGCGATACCGCTCGGCGCGCTGTGGCGCCGTCGTGCCCAGCGCCCGAAAACACGCGTGGGTGGTGAGCAGCCGATCGCCGCGTACACCGACGTTGGCCGCGTAGCTCGACCAACGGTACGCGCCGGGATCGACCACCATGCCCGCCCGCACCGGGTTCAGGTCGATGTAGCGGTAGGCCGTCAGGACGTAGCGCTCGGTATCGACGACGCACGCCTTGAAGCGGCCCTCCCACAGGGTTCCGGAGCGACCGTGCGCGCGATTCACGTAACGGACATAGCGCCGACCCAGCATCTGCATCATCGCGGATACCGCCCCCGGCTCCATGGGCGTCACCAGCAGATGAACGTGGTTGGTCATCAAGGCGTAAGCGTGTACGGCGACGTGATGAACGGCGGCCGCCTCGTCCAACCACTCGAGGTAGGCGGCGTAGTCGTCGTCGCCGAAGAAGCAGGCGCAGCGGTTGTTGCCCCGCTGGACGACATGCTGGGCGACATTGGCGACGTTGAATCGCGGAAGGCGCGGCATTGTTCAGAGACTACCGGCCGCGCTTCCCGCATTGCATCGAGCGAAGGGATTACCCGTCGCGGAAATGGCGTCGTCGACCAAACCGTCGCGGGGCTTCAACCGCACGCCCGGTGCGCCATCGCACTCGCTGTCCGAGGAGTCTGTGTTCGATCTCCCCGTGCGACGGCATCAAGTGCTGTTACGTATCTGACCCCATAAGCGGCACTTTAATGCCGAAATCCGTCATCGACGCGACCCGAAGTCATCCGGGCCCGCCCTCTGCCTGGTCGCGCCGCTTGCTGTGACGCGGCGTTGAAGCGTAGGCGGGTGTTGCAAAAATGCTGCTTGCCGGGACAATTTGCGAAACTTCCCGTCATTTCCATAGGCTTGGCGCGCAATTCGCTTTAGATTGACGCAACGCTCACCCCGACGCACGGGGGAGGCGGACAGGGAGTCGAAGAGTGCGGCGGCAAGAGGGTTCTCAGGTGGTCGCCCCGCACATGCCGCGTGTCCTCGGCCGGCTCGAACAAGCAACAACAACGTTGCCCGCAGCCCGAAGTCTGAAACCTTGATGGACTGGTGGCTCTTCGCTGTTCCGGCGATCTGCGCGGGGATCCTGATGCCGCTGGCCATCCGCGCTCGCTCGATCGGCCACGACGAGCCGGGCGGCGTGCAGAAGCTGCATGTCATCCCGACCTCGCGCCTGGGCGGCGTCGCCGTCGTCGTTGCCTGTCTCGTCGCGCTGGCGGTTGCCCTCGCGACCGGGCGCGGCGCACTGGTTCGCGGGTTGCCGTTGGCCATCGCCGCGGTGCCGGTGGTGCTGGTCGGCCTGGTCGAGGATCTCACCCGCCGCGTTCGCCCGCGCTACCGGATGGCCGCCGCCGTCGTCTCGGCGATGCTCGCGAGCGCGTATTCCGGCGGCGTCGTCCCCCGGCTCGATCTCCCGCTGATCGACGATCTGCTCAAGCACCTGTGGTTCGTGCTGCCGCTTGACGTGGTTCATGGTCGCCGGCGCCTGCAACGCGATCAATCTCATCGACGGCGCCCATGGCCTCGCCGGCGGCACGGCGCTGATCATGTTCGGCGGCATCGCGCTGGCCGCGGGCTGGTCGGGCGACGTGGCGACGCTGACCAAAGCGCTCGTGATGATGGGCGGCGTCATCGGCTTCCTGCTCTGGAACTACCCGCGCGGCTTGATCTTCCTGGGCGACGCCGGCGCGTACTTCATCGGCTTCATGTACGCCGAGCTCTCGATCCAGCTCATCGCGCGCAACACCGGCATTTCGCCCTGGTACGTCATCATGCTGGCCGGCTACCCGATCGTCGACACGCTGTTCGCGATGTACCGGCGCGGCCTTGCGCGCGGCATGCCGCTGATGGCGCCCGACGCGCTGCACCTGCATTCGCTGGTGTTCCGGCGCGTGGCGATGCCGATCGAGCGCCGCTTGAAGCAATTCGTGCCTGCGGCGCGCCAACGCGCGCGTCGCGCCGCGGCTGTGGCTGCACAGCGCGCTGTGTTTCGCGTTCGCCGTGCTCTTCCACGACAACACGCCCGCGCTGTGGACGGGCCTGTTGGCCTACGCGGCGTTCTACGTGAACCGGTACCGGGTGCTGGTGCTGTTCCGGGACAAGCGGGCGCGGCGGTGGGCGCCGATGGTCGAAGAGGGTGCGAGGTTGCGGAGCGCTCGAACGCCGCGTGATTGCGCGGCGTGGCGGGATGATGCGAACGTTGGTGGCTGCGCGCGACAGGCCCGATCGGCGCAGGGCAAGGACATGAATGCGTAACTACGACTCGCGCAAGCGGATCCTGGTGACCGGCGGCGCCGGCTTCCTCGGATCGCATCTGTGCGATCGACTGCTCGAACAGGGCCACGAGGTGCTCTGCGTCGACAACCTGTTCACCGGCACCAAGCGCAACATCGATCATCTGCACGATCATCCGCGCTTCGAGTTCATCCGGCACGACGTGACGTTTCCGCTCTACGTCGAGGTCGACGAGATCTACAACCTCGCGTGCCCGGCGTCGCCGATCCACTACCAGCACGACCCGGTGCAGACGACGAAGACGTCGGTGCACGGCGCGATCAACATGCTGGGGCTCGCCAAGCGCCTGCGCTGCCGGATCTTCCAGGCATCGACCAGCGAGGTGTACGGCGATCCGAGCGTCCATCCGCAGACGGAGAGCTATTGGGGCAACGTCAACCCGATCGGCATCCGCTCGTGCTACGACGAGGGCAAGCGCTGCGCCGAGACGCTCTTCTTCGACTACCACCGCCAGCACAAGCTCGAGATCAAGGTCGCGCGCATCTTCAACACCTACGGCCCGCGGATGCATCCGACCGACGGGCGCGTCGTGTCCAACTTCATCGTGCAGGCACTGAAGAACGAGCCGATCACCATCTACGGCGACGGCACGCCAGACGCGCTCGTTCTGCTACGTCGACGACCTGATCGATGCCTTCGTGGCGTTCATGGCGACGCCGCCCGATTTCACCGGGCCGGTGAACCTCGGCAATCCGAACGAGTTCACCATCCTGGAGCTCGCGGAGAAGATCATCGCGCTGACCGGGTCGAAATCGAAGATCGAGTATCAGGCCGCTGCCGAGCGACGATCCGGTGCAGCGGCAGCCGGACATCGCGCTCGCGCGGGACGCCTCGGCTGGGAGCCTTCAATCGGGTTCGACGAGGGCCTGCCAAGACGATCGGGTATTTTCAGTCGTCACTGGCAGTCTAGAACTATTTCAAAATCGGCTCAAATTTGAATTTCATTGCCTACAATCCAAAACATGCAGCGATTCAGCCGCCACGCGTTGGAAACGGGTTCGGGAGTATTTCTCCGAGAAGAACATTCGCGACGATCGCCCTGGACGCGAGCCGGTGCCGGCACGACAAGTTTTGGACGCGGTGCTGTGAATTACTCTTTGGGCAGTGCCATGCCTCGGAACCCGGGGGCGTGCTCCGTAATTGGGCAGTCCGAGACAGGGGCTATCGCGATGCCCTGTTACACCACGGCGTTAGGACGCGGCTGGGCACTTGGGCCGGGTAATGCGCGTAACGTTCGACGGCACCATATTTGGGCTGCAACGCGTTGGTGGAATTTCCACCTATGCAATTGAACTGGCACGACGGTTGGCGGTTGCCGAGGACATCGCGTTAACGTTGTGGTTGCCGAAGTCCCTGCGTTTGGACCGCGCAAGCGAACTCACCGCGCTTCCTACCACCCATCGCCGCGAGGCGCTGTCAAGCAAGATTGCGCGTTACCTGCCTCTGGGAGCGAAGGGCGCAGACATTGTTCACAGCGTCTATTACCGCACTCCGCGCGATCGTCACGCGAAGACGGTTGTGACCGTATACGATTTCATCTATGAACGTTATCGCTCCGGTCTTCCGGCACTCGTCCACAGTTATCAAAAGCGCCGCGCATGTCGCGTTGCGGATGCGATTATCACAATATCGACGAACACGGCGCACGATCTGTGCGCGGCTTATCCGGACGTGGATCCGGCGCGGGTCTTTACTATCCCCCTCGCTGCTTCCACGCAGACATTTTACCCGCCACCTACCGCCGGACGGCGTGCCGAACTCGCGGATACTGTTCTTTTCGTTGGACAACGCAAAGGTTACAAGCGCTTCGACCTTGCGGTGGCCGCGGTGGGGGAAGCCCGTGGCCTGCGTTTGGCCATTGTCGGCAGCCCGCCGAATGCAGAAGAGATCGGCATGCTCGATCGGTGGCTTAGGGGCAGGTGGACTGCATTGGGCCGCGTCACGGACGCCGAACTGCGCAATATCTACGCAGGCGCGTTCGCGGTCATCTGTCCGTCGGACTACGAGGGCTTCGGATTGCCGATCCTTGAAGCACAGGCGTGCGGTTGTCCTACGGTTGTCGCGAATCGCTCGTCGTTTCCAGAAGTCGGCGGCACTGCGGCCCTGTATGCACTCGACCAGGCGCCAGGCGATTACGCGGCGGCGCTGGGACGCCTGACCGAGAACGACGTTCGAGCGCAGATTGTTGCAGCCGGTATTGCCAACGCCGCTACATTCAGCTGGGATCGCACCTGCGCGATGACAATCGACTGTTACCGTCGGGTAATGGCGGAATGAAGCGTTCATTGATCGACGAAATTTCCGGAAAAGACGGTGCATATCTGACGCGCGCGCTGTACTCGCGTAGCTGCGGCGCGGAGTGTGCGTTGCGCAACGCAGGAGGCCACGGACTCGCTGCCTCGGCAGGAATCGATATCAAAGCGGGAGATACCGAGACATGACCGCGCGCGATCCATTGCTCACCCGGGCTAAGCGTAGGTTGGGCCCATTGCTCAACATCCCGCAGGTCAATGCGCTGCGCGGCGTGCCGATGCCCGATGTCGTCGGCGAAGCGGCACAGATCGCGATCGCGCGGATGATTGTCGAGGGGGGCAGGCTAATCGCGCGCGTGGGGGAAACCGAGGGGCGTGCCACGGCGTACTATCTGCGCTCGCGACTCGGTAACAGCGGCGCGCAGCCGCCGTACGAATCCGTAAACCGCGAACGACTGAAGCTGCTCGCAGGCTTTTTTCCGACCACGGAGGAGAGCATTGATCGCCTGGCAGCACTGTATGTTCAGGCAATCGCGCGGATCGATTTGTATGCCGCCTGGACGCCGCATGATCAGCTATTGTGTCCACCCAACGCGCTCAAGTGCCGGCTGCGCGACTTGGACCCGTTCTTCACGCAGCATCGCTGGTCGCTGGCACTGGCGGGCAAGCGCGTCACCATCGTCAGTCCATTCAAAGCGACCATCATCAAGCAGTGGCCCGCCCGCGAGAAGCTATTCGCCGTCCCGACGATGCCCGAATGTGATCTCAAGGTGGTGCAGGCGCCGCAGACGCAATGCGAGGAGGACGTCGCCGGGCAGGACTGGTTCGACAATCTTGCGCGCCTTGACGCTGACATTGCCGCGACCGGAGCGCAGGTTGTCATCATTGGCGCTGGCGCTTATGGGCTGCCACTGGGTGCGGCGGCAGCGAGGCGTGGTGCAAACGCAGTCGTAATGGGCGGTTCCACGCAACTCTTATTCGGCATTATGGGCAATCGTTGGGCAATCAATCCAACCTATTCGGCGTTACAGAACGAACATTGGACTCGCCCTGGCATCGATGAGCGCCCTCCCGGATTCCAGAATTTCGAGACGGCTGGCGGGGCATATTGGTGACGGCGTCGATGTCCATTTGGACCTGCGAGGACCGCACCGCCCCTTTTGTCGGGGTGTTTCGCCGTACCGCGACGCACGCCGGCTACGATGTCCGGCTGATCGCGCCCGCCGCGGATCTTCCTCTCGGGTTCGCGAAACTAAAGGTGCACTATCGCCATCTCTCGCCCAACCCGGAGCGGTTCGAACTCGCCTCTTTCCGCCGCTGGTTTGAGATCGCCGCGAATGTCGTGGCCACCGACCGCTTCATCGTCGCGGATAGCGACCTTGTTGTGCAGACGGCGTTTAGTAATCTCCCATCTGAACTGCGTGATGCCGATGGGCTGGTGGGCAGCATAGGTGTAACCGGTCACGTGCTCGAAGACGCGATCAACGGTGGTTTCTCGCTCTGGACAGGTGCGGCGCTTCATTCCTTCTGCGATTACATGGTTACGACTTATGAGGAAGAAGTTGACGAGCTTGCCAAACTTCACGCTGCGAAACTCGCGGCCGGAAACCAACGCGCATCAATCTCAGACATGACGCTTCTGTATCGTTGGGTCCATGACACCGGTCAACGCTTTACGAACAGCAACCGGGTCATCGCCCGGCAATATGTCGACCATAATTTCTTCATGGCCGAATGCTTGGGTACGCGCTTCGCCATGGAGCTCGGACGTAAGGCAGTCGACTTCACCCGCAACGGCCTGACGCTCCGCACCGTGGATGGTGAGCCGATCCGTCCGGATGTCCTCCACCTCGGCGGGCGTTACAAGATCATGGCCGAGGACCTCGAAGCCCATCGCGCGATCCGGATTGCATTCAAGTCTGCCTACATTCTCGCCGGGCGCACTGGCCGGCGTCTTCTTGCCGCGCTCAGATGAAGGTGTTTGCGGTGCCGTCGTTGACGTCCGGTACCACGGCCGTCCTGTCGGTGCTGTTCTTCACCGGATTGAGCCATGTTTACGGCGATACGATGCTTGGCGAGATCATTCTCGTACAGGCGTCCGTCGCGCTGGTTCAGATTGCGTGCGTGCCGCAATGCTGGGTCTATGTTCTCGGCGCTCGCAACGCCGATGACCTGCGCGCCCGCTATTCGCAAGGACTTGCCGCCGAAAACGCCGGGATTGCGGTCGGATTGGCGGTACTCCTGCTGCTGCTAGCGCTGCCGATTAGTTTCGTCGGCCGTTGGAGCGGTGCCGCGCTGCTTATTTATGTCAGCCTTGCGATTCAAGCATCTTCGTCGTGCATTAGTTGGCTGCGCGCGACGGAGCGGTGGAAGCGGTATGTGCTATGGAACGTCGGAGCGAACTTGATGCGGGCGCCCTTGATCTGGGCTACACCCGCGCTGGTCCGCGATGGATGGCTTCCCAAGGTCCATGAACCCGCGTCGGTAATCCTGCTCTATTTCGTTGCGCCAGATCTAATCCGCTGGGTGGTGATCTATCTGCCAATCGCAACGCGCAATTATGTCTGGCCCGGCTTCCGCGCGACGCTGTTGGGGACCCGGGAGATCTTCAAGAACTGGATGTACGACCTGGGCTCGGCCGTGACTGATGTCGCTGATAAGGTAGTAGTAGGTGCACTTCTGGGACCCCAACTGCTAGTAGTCTATTTCTTTGCACGTAAGCTTGGGGTCGTCGTGACGATGATGACCGAACCATTCTATGCCGAACACTATCGCCGAGTTTCTGCACTTGCAGACCGTAGTACACGGGATCAGGCGAAGCGTCGCGTTTATCGGCTCGGCCTGTCGCTCGCGGCTGCCGTATTCGTTGGCCTCGTGATGCTCGTCGCAGGTGCGGTCTTGTTGCCGCCACTAGCTGAACATGTCCCGCCATCGATACTTCACCACATGACCATCTTTGTCTTGGTCCTGCTCATCGACTGTGCGATGACCGCAAACCGTTGGAGCCGCTACATCGCGCAGCTTCAGGGAGGGTCGGTGCGCCTGCTTGCCCTACGGATGACGCTATTCGGGGGGTTCGCAGCGGGGGTGGCGATGTTCGGTAACCTGGGGCAGGGATTGGGATTGTGCGTCGTATTTGGCCTCGCTTGGGTGCTCGAAGCGAGCTTCCTATCGGTGTGGCTTCAACGCTCCGGACCGCTCGCGCGACCGACCGGATAAGAGCGAGAAGCCAGCAGATTCAGCCATCGATTTGCGGCTGCCCGTCACTAGCAGTTTGTTGAAATTCGGCTTGTAAACGCGCGGCGTTTGTCTATCGTTCTGAGAGGGGATTTCATGGGCAATCCTTCGAGGTCAGAGCGATGCGCGGGTCAGATGTGATGCAGGACACGCTGTTCTCGGTACGGAGCCTGGAGAGCTACGTGCCGGCGGATCATCCGTTGCGTCCGGTTCGCGACATCTTGAATGAGGCGCTCAAGCGCATGGATCGGCTGTTTGCAGCGATGTACGCGCCGGCCGGCCGCGACTCGATCGCGCCGGAGAAGCTTCTGCGGGCGCTGATGCTGCAAGTGCTCTACGGCGTACGCAGCGAACGGATGCTGATCGAGCAGTTGGGCTACAACCTGTTGTTTCGCTGGTTTGTCGGTTTGTCGATGCAGGATGATCCATGGGATCACTCGACCTTTTCCAAGAACCGCGATCGGTTGATCGAGCATGACGCCTGCCAGGTGCTGTTCGAGGAAGTGCTGGCGCAGGCACGGGCGAAAGGACTGTTGAGCGCCGAGCACTTTTCGGTGGACGGCACACTGGTTCGCGCCTGGGCCTCGCAGAAGAGCTTCGTGCCCAAGGATGGGCCGCCGCCACCGGCCAGCGGTTCGAAGAGCAACCCCGAAGTCAACTTCCGCGGCCAGTCGCGCACCAACGATACGCATGAAAGCCGTACCGATCCCGATGCGCGGCTCTACCGCAAGAGCAAGAATGCCGAGGCGCTGCCGTATTACATGGGCCATGCGCTGATGGAGAACCGCAATGGGCTGGTGGTCGACCAGCGGCTGACCCACGCCACGGGAAAGGCTGAGCGCGACGCCGCCCTTGAGATGCTGGCGGCACAACCCGGAGCAACGCCCAAGACGGTCGGCGCCGATAAAGGCTATGACACCGCTGACTTTGTCGCTGACTGCCGTGCCATCGGCGTGACGCCCCATGTCGCCCAGAACACGAAGAACCGCGCCAGCGCGATCGATGAGCGCACGACTCGCCATCCCGGCTACGCGGTCAGTCAAATCATTCGCAAGCTGATCGAAACCATCTTTGGCGACGGCAAGCAACACGGCACGCTGCGGCAACTGAAGTTGCGCGGCCTCGAACGCGCCGAGCTGGTCTTCGCCATGACCATGACAGCGGTCAACTTGCGCCGGCTGCCGAAACTCTTCGCGGAAAGCGGGTAATCGACAGGAGAGGTGTCTCCGCTGCGCGCCAAACCGACCCGAAACGACCTCCAAATCAGGTCGAACCGGGTGGCGCAAGGCGAAACCCAGAGTTCCTTCACTGGAAACAACCATTTTCACGATGCGCTGATGTTCAAGTCCAGCTGCTTTTCAACGAACTGCTAGGGCACCGCGCTTGAGCTGGGTGGTTAGCACTCGTAATGTCGATTTGCACAGCTGGTAACTTTCAAGAAGTGCCGAACGCCGCACAATTCGTCTGCATTGCGTAGATGACAGCGGCCCGTAGGAGATTCGCTGGGGTTGGGTCAAGGTTCTGAAGTGCTTGAGTTATTCGGCCTAGGTCAAGCGCTAATCTTCGGCAACGACTTGGGGGCTCGACTAGGTCTCCGCCGTGCGCAGCACGGAGCATTTAGAGTGCGGGCGACAAATCAAGAAATGGCGACACGGACGATTGGGCATCAGAAAATTCACGATTGGTGTACCCACCCGCGCCATGCTAAGGCAGCCCCCCACTTGTGTCAGACCTAGACCCGCTCGAAGTGAATAACGACGTCCCGTAGATTGAGTCCCACGTCAGGTGTCACGACCCGCCAACCAACTGATTCTAGGTACGCGCAGGTTTCGGCAACACCCGCATGGTAGAAGCGACCCGGCGTGACGCTTCGGTCACTCTTTTGTTGTTCTATATTGCCCTTTAGACGACCCATCCAATAGCCAACATTGAAACGCAAACTGTCCTTCAGACCCTTGAAGCTAACTCGCATAGTACGAAGCTCGGAAAGCTTTGCGTAGGCAGCATTAAACTTGTCAAAGTCAGCGACCATCACCACCCCCTGCGCGCCCGGCCGCGCCTTGGCGAACGCATTCTTGAAGTACTCACGTTGCCCTTCGGGGGTGATGTGACAGAATGCCCCGAATGAGAAGATGAAGTCAAAATAGCCGTCGGGAGCGAACGACAACGAAAAATCGGAGACCTCGCGATAGTGGATCTTGGCTGCATGCTCGATACCGACGTAATTCCAGAAGCCGTTGTGCTCGGCGGACAAGGCATCAGCACACCAGATTTCACGTGCACCGAGCATCGCGCGTGTCCAGGCACCGCGTCCGGGGCCAATTTCAAGAACCCGAGTGTCGGGCTGAATGAATGGACGAACATAGGCAAGGTATAAAGCGTGGTTTACCGAAATGAGGCTCATGTCACCATATTCACGCGCGCCAACCGGATCGAGCGGATCACCTCCGAAATAGCCGCCCTTCCAGATCTCTTTGTATCGCGCGAGCTCCGTCGCCGTACCGGTGTGAAGCGTGCCGCCCATCATTTTTCGATCCTGATCCAGGTTCATGTTCGCTGCCTCCCGGGCCTGGTCCGACCTGACGCGGCGCAGGCAGCCCATGCGACTTCCGTTGTCACCACGCGATTACACGAATGTGGAACATGAACTGGGTACCGTCGATGCGACCTCGTCGTCAACAAGGGCGACTCTGTCGCGGGAAAGCGGCCGCTATTGACGGTAGTCGCAGGTAGCGAATTCAACGATATTTGCGTTGAGCATTGGTGGCGCATAGTGAAATAATGCATTTGCTTCACACTATGTTAGCTAAATATAGCATGACGTGATGGGGCTCGCGTGCCGCCCATAAGGCGAGTCTGGTGGGCTTGCGTCGTGCCGTTCAGGAAGAGTTCGCGGCCATCCGTCGACTAATGCGGGTCACGGTGTGCGATGTTGGATTGGCCTCTCCGGCTGTTGCGGATCCTCCGGCAGCGCCGGCGATATGGTGAACGCAGGTCACCTACACGCCGGCAAGAAAAGCTTCGGTCGCCGCGTCTCTTACGAACGAACGGAATAACCTGACGATGACGATTCTAATTTTGGCGGCACTCGCCACGAACCTAGCGGTGGGTTGGTACGCATTGATCGCCAGTCAGCGAAGTGCGAGCATTCGCCCACTAGTTGTCTGCGTTCAGCTGGCCTTTGCGTTCTGGTATTTCATTCCCGCCATAAACGTACTCTTCGTGGGTTTGGCGCTAGACGATCTCCCGGCGTCGCAAGGGTCGCTCGAAGAGGCCTTTTTTCTTGTTTCGGGCTACCACCTGGCAGTCACATTCTCCCTGATGCTCTTCCTCCGTGCAGGCATAGTTGCTTCCACGCCCAAAAATGGGGCGTTCGAGGCTAGCGAGCGCTCGTGCAGTATTGCGAGCCAGCTTTGCCTTGCCTCCTCAATCGGATTGTTCATTTTCCGCTTCTGGGAAAGCGGGCCGCATTTGTTGTATGCGATCGTCAGGGGTGTCGAGTCGGCGCGGTCGCACATGGCTTTCTATAACCAAAATGCGAGTATGGCCGATGCATTGGTTGGCCTGTGGGAAATTGTCAACATCTCCTGCGCGTTATACCTATTCGCTCTGTCATTTCGGTGCAACTTTTCGTCGCTCGCGATACGGCTCACATCGGCGTTTGCCGTAGTCGTCGCGTTTGTATCGACCGGCACGAGGGTTAATATCCTGCTGCTTCTTTTCATTTGGTTCGTGTTGTGGGTGACGAAGAGCTCCGCCGTCCCGGTGAAGGTGCATGGACGTCCCAAGCGATTCACCCTCAAGCGGTCTTCGCTTCTCGGGGCGGTTGCGCTAACTGTGGGGGTAATCGCAGTGGCGCTACCCTATGCTGCGCGGTTTTCGTCGGACGATTCCAGTGCGGCGTATATTTCGAGCGATGATTCGGTCATTCTTGATGTCGTAGTTAGCCACAACGACATGTTTCGAGAGCTCGCATTTACTTTGGAGGAGAATTTTGCAGGTGGCGATGAGCTAGGTGTTGACTTTGCATTAACCCCGGTAACCTTTCTCATGCCGCGCTTCCTAGGATTCGACAAGGAGATACCGGCGCATCTTATACAATGGAACTTGGCGCGAACCGGCATTGACCTTAGAACGGACGAAGGGAATTCGTTTCCGGGCTTGATTGCAGATTATTTTATGGTTTACGGGTTCGTCCCGGGGGCGCTGCTCATGACTCTGTTCATCCTGGCATTTTTCATCTTTGTCTCTAAGCTTGCCACGCAGATTTCAAGCGCTCCAATGCGTGAGGCCTACGCAGCCGTTTGCCTCGCATATCTGTTTGTTTCATTCCGCAACATTCCGGGCGCGCTTGTGCTTGTGACGGTTACGTTGATCGGCTTTGCTATGTTGCTTCGCAGACGGAAGACGCTGCCAATCGTAGATTTCTCGTCCTGACAGATGGCGCGACCGGGTTTTCTGTTAGACGAGTGGGTTGGTTGGGACCCTGAGCAAGGAGTCGAACGTGCGAAGTCGCGAATCGAGGCGACACTCCGTCCTGTCTGGATGGTGGGACGGACTTATGAAAACGGCGTGCTTGCCGTGACGTTCGAATGCCAAGTGGGTTGTGCCCCTGCCTCGTCTCTTAGTCGTAGCGAAACAAATAGAAGATCTCTAGTTAATGCTTCAGTTCAATGACCAATCATTGGGACATAACAGGCTACAGGTGGGGCGACGCCCTGCTAGGAGGGCACCATGAATACCTTCTGCCAATCGTTACCCGGCGTCCTGGCAAACGCAAGAAACAAACGGATTTTTGACGTTGGATGCGGAAATGGCTCGGTGGCGAATTTTCTTCACGACGCTGGATGGGACGTCACGGGCGTCGATCCTAGTGTCGAAGGAATCGCTCATGCTCACACGACGTGATCCCCGGAATCAGTAGCGCTATGATCTGGAGTCCGATTTCACCTGAGAGGGATCGGACGCATGAAGAAGCGCTATTCGGAAGAGCAGATCATCGGGTTCCTGCGCGACGGCGAAGCCGGGATCGCGGTCAAGGACCTTTGCCGGCAGCATGGGTTCTCTGAGGCCAGCTACTACCTGTGGAAGTCGAAATCTGGCGGGATGACGGTGTCGGACGCCAAGCGGCTGAAGGAGCTGGAGACGGAGAATGCGCGACTGAAGAAGTTGCTGGCGGAGTCGCTGCTGGAGAACGAGGTAGCGCGCGAGGCGCTACGAAAAAAATGGTGACCGTAGCAGCGCGGCGCGAGCTGGTACGGTTTGGTCAAGCGCGCGGGCTGTCGGAGCGGCGTGCCCTTCGAATGGCGCAGCTGAGTGGCAGCGTGTTTCGCTATGAGCGTCGGGCCGATCGTAACCAGGCGCTGCGGGTGCGCATCGTCGACATGGCGCACCGGCATCGCCGGTACGGGTATCGGATGATCCACCTGCGTTTGCGCCATGAGGGGTGGACGATCAATTTGAAGCGCGTGCGGCGGCTGTACCGGCTGGAGAACCTGATGGTGCGCCGCCGGCGCCGTAAGAAGGTGGCGCTGGGCGAGCGGCAACCGTTGGTGCGGCCGAGCCGGCGTAATGAAGTGTGGTCGGTCGATTTCGTGTTCGACCGCTTGGCGGACGGGCGGAGCCTGAAATGCCTCACCGTGGTCGACGACTGCACCCATGAAGCGGTGGCCATTCAACCGGATCGCGCGATCTCCGGGGCTTACGTTGCGCGCATTCTGGATCGGGTCAAGAGCGAACGGGGTCTGCCCAAGGTCATTCGGTCCGACAACGGCAAGGAGTTCTGTGGGCGAGCGATGGTGACCTGGGCGCACGAGAACGGCGTCGCGCTGCGCTTCATCGAGCCGGGCAAGCCCAATCAGAACGCCTACGTCGAGTCATTCAACGGCCGCCTGCGCGACGAATGCCTCAACGAGCATTGGTTTACGACTCTGGCCGATGCTCGCGTTCTCATCGAGGCGTGGCGCCGGGACTACAACGAACACCGCCCGAAGAAGGATCTGGGTGGCATTCCGCCGGCAGTCTATGCGGCACGACTGGACACCACGACCATTTCGTCAACCGCACAACCGTAGCAATTTCCAACCACGGACTCTAAACCGTAACGCTCCTAAATTCGGGGATCACGTCGCACAGGCGGTATCCGCATCTGAAGCTCTATAGCGGTACCTCCTATGAAAGCCTGGTCGAAAGGTATGGAACGTTTCCCTATGTAATTTCTCTTGAGGTCGTGGAGCACTTGTATTCTCCAAGAGAGTACGCAGCAAACGTATTTGACTTGTTGGAGCCGGGGGGCGTTGCGATACTCTCCACGCCATACCATGGGTATGCGAAGAACCTTGCTATCGCGCTGACGGGCAAGATGGATAAGCACTTCACAGCGCTATGGGACCATGGCCATATCAAGTTCTGGTCGGAAAAGACGTTGCGAGTTCTCCTCGAGGAGGCGGGCTTTCGGGATGTTGCGTTTGAGCGGGCTGGAAGGATTTCGATGTTAGCTAAGTCGATGATCGCGATAGCGCGTCGCGGCTCGTGATTATGGCGGACGTGGCGGACGGTCGGCGTTTGCGGCGGTCATCGTCGATCCAGGATTTCATTTGCTGGCCGACTTGCGGCAGCGGCGCTCCTGTGTCTCTCATGGGTGACGGACTCCGCGCGCTGATGTGCGCTCAGGGCGTTAGTTCCCACATAGGCGCGGAGCCGGCACACGTATCCAGGGTAGATAGTGGGTCGGACAGAATCCCGCGCTCATTCTGCGGGGGGATAGTGGGGCCGGCGGGAGTTAGATCTTGCGGGTGATGTTCGTAAATCGCTTCTTTTTCCCGGATCATTCGGCGACTAGTCAGCATCTCGCCGACGTTGCTTTCTTTCTTGCTTCACGTGGCCATGAGATTTCGGTCATCACCAGCCGACAGCGATACGATTCCCCTGCGGCGCGGCTTGACGCCTTGGAACAAGTGCGCGGTGTTGCGGTGATCCGTGTTTGGACATCCCGTTTTGGCCGGTGCAATCTGTTTGGGCGCGCTCTCGACTATTTTTCGTTTTATGTTTCGTCGACCTGGGCGCTGTGGACATCGCTTCGCCGTGGCGACGTGGTCGTCGCCAAGACGGATCCCCCGCTGATATCCGTTCTCGTCACCATGGTTGCGCGGATGCGCGGCGCGAAATCGGTGAATTGGGTCCAGGATATGTTTCCGGAAGTTGCTGCAGCCCTTGGTGTTGGCTTTGCCAAGGGGCTACCGGGAGGCGTGCTGCTCGCGCTGCGCGATGCGTCGCTGCGCAGGGCCGAGGTTAACGTGGCGATCGGACATGAGATGGCACACCGGATTGAGAAGCGGGGCATACCAGTCGCCCGAATTCGCGTCATCAGTAATTGGGCGGATGACGCGGCAATTGCACCATTGCCTCGCAGCAAGAACAGTTTGCGAGAGTGTTGGAATCTTCGCGATCGACTGATCATCGGGTATTCAGGGAACATGGGGCGGGCGCACTCATTGGCGGCAATCCTGGAGGCTGCGGAACGGCTGCGCGATGAGAAGTCGGTGGTGTTCTTGCTAATCGGGGATGGCGCCGGTCGGGCCGCTTTGGAGGATCGCGTTATGGCATCCGGCTTGGTGAATATCATGTTCAAGCCTTATCAGCCTAGGGAGGAACTTCGATTTTCTCTCACCCTTGCCGATGCGCATCTAGTGTCCCTGAGGCCCGAGCTCGAAGGTCTGATCGTTCCAAGTAAAGCCTACGGCATTCTTGCGGCTGGTCGCCCCATGATTTACCTCGGCGCTGCAGATGGGGAAATCGGTCGTCTTGTGATCGAAGGCGGATGTGGCTTGGCTGTGCCGGAGAACGACGGAGGAGCTCTGGCGTCGGCAATCCTCGCCTTGAAGGATGACCCGGAGCGAATGCGGGAAATGGGAAGCCGCGCGCGCGCGCTGCTTGACGATCGTTTCTCGCAAGCTTCAGCACTGGCGGCCTGGGAGCGCGTTCTGGTCGAAGTAGCAGATGGTCGGCTAAGGGGTGGCGAAAGTCATGGTGACCAGGATCGAGCTGCATCGTAACCTTCAGCACCTGATCGGCATGGACGTGAATTCGACCAATTGGCTCCGGAAGTTGTTGCGCATTGTGGCGACCAGCACGACGTCGTAGCTCGATCTGGAGGAAAGGCTACGCCGAGAGGTCGGCGACAAAGTGGATCGGCGCCCCGGGTTAGCTTCGCTCTCCCGAAAGCTACTGGCTCACGTAATCGACGTAAACGCGCCGGATACCGTCCTCCAACCCGATCGTGCGACGCCAACCGAGCCCCATCAGCTTGCCGACGTCGAGAAGCTTGCGCGGTGTTCCATCGGGTTTCGAACTGTCCCATTCGATCGCGGCATCGGTGCCGACAATTTTCCGGACCAGTTCCGCGAGTTCGCGGATGGTGAGATCCTCGCCGCAGCCGACGTTGACCAGCGGTGGTTCAATGCCGTTGACGATGGAAGTCATGCTGGCTTCGGGCAGGCTCATCAAATGAACACAGGCCGCGGCCATGTCGTCGCTGTGCAGGAACTCGCGGCGCGGCGTGCCCGTGCCCCAGAGCGTGACCGTCTTGTCACCGCGCACCTTGGCTTCGTGGAACTTGCGAATCAGCGCCGGCAGCACGTGGCTGGTCTGCAGGTCGTAGTTGTCGCCCGGGCCGTAGAGGTTGGTCGGCATCGCGCAGAGGAATTGCGTCCCGTATTGCCGGTTGTAGGCCCAGCACATCTCGATGCCCGCGATCTTGGCGATCGCATAGGGCCGGTTGGTCGGCTCGAGCGGCCCGGTGAGCAGGTAGTCCTCGCGGATCGGCTGCGGGCAATCGCGCGGGTAGATGCACGACGAGCCGAGGAACAGCAGGCGCTGCACGCCGGCGCGCCAGGCGGCGTGGATCACGTTGGTCTGGATCGCGAGATTGTCGCGGATGAATTCGGCCGGGTAGGTGTTGTTGGCGAGGATGCCGCCGACCTTGGCGGCGGCGAGGAACACGACTTCCGGCCGTTCGGTCTGGAAGAAACGCATCCGCCGCGCGGGCATCGGTGAGGTCGAGCTCGCCATGTGACCGAGTGACGATATTGGTGTGGCCCTTCGAGCGCAGCGCGCGCACGAGCGCCGAGCCGGCGAGGCCGCGATGACCGGCGACGTAGATTCGGGTTTGGGGGGTCACGCTAGCCCCACGATCTCATCCCTCATTGCGATTGAGGATGGCGTGGCCGTGGCGCTTGACCAGCTCGTCGCGCTGCGCGATGCGAAGGTCCTCGCGGACCATTTCCGCGACCAGTGCCGCGAAGCCGACCTCGGGCTTCCAGCCGAGCTTCGTGCGGGCTTTGGTGGCGTCGCCCAGCAACGTGTCGACTTCCGCGGGCCGGAAGTATCGCCGGTCGATGCGGACGATCGTCTGTCCCGGTTTCACGCTCGTGCCGAGGCCGGAATCGACCTTCGCGATGCGTCCGACCTCTTCGGCGCCGGCACCTTCCCATGACATCGCGATTCCCAGCTCCGCGGCGGCCGCGGTGACAAATTCGCGGACGCTGTGCTGCTCGCCGGTGGCGATCACGAAATCCTCGGGTGTCGGCTGCTGCAGCATCAGCCACATCGCGCGGACGAAGTCCTTCGCGTGGCCCCAATCGCGCCGCGCGTCGAGGTTGCCGAGATAGAGGCAGTCCTGGAGTCCGAGCACGATGCGGGCAAGGGCGCGGGTGATCTTGCGGGTGACGAAGGTCTCGCCGCGGATCGACGATTCGTGGTTGAACAGGATGCCGTTGCAGGCGTACATCCCATACGACTCGCGGTAGTTGACGGTGATCCAGTAGCCATAGAGCTTGGCCACGCCGTAGGGCGAGCGGGGGTAGAAGGGCGTGGTTTCCTTCTGCGGCGTTTCCTGGACGAGTCCGAACATCTCCGATGTCGACGCCTGGTAGAAGCGGGTCTTCTTGCTCAGGCCAAGGATGCGAATCGCCTCCAGCAGCCGCAGCGGACCCATGGCGTCGGAGTTGGCCGTGTACTCGGGCTCCTCGAAGGAAACGGCGACGTGGCTTTGCGCGGCAAGGTTGTACACCTCGTCGGGCTGCACCTGCTCCATCACGTGCACGAGGCTCGACGAGTCGGTCAGATCGCCGTAGTGCAGGATGAACCGGCGGTCCTGGACGTCCGGAGCCTCGTACAGGTGGTCGATCCGGTCGGTGTTGAACAGCGAGGTACGACGCTTGATGCCGTGGACGGTGTAGCCCTTGTCGAGCAGGAACTCGGCGAGATAGGCGCCGTCCTGGCCGGTGATGCCGGTGATGAGTGCGGTCTTGGGCATTGGTAGGGCGGATGGCGAGGTGTTTGGTGATGGGCGGCGACGCACTCGTCCCGTGTACTTTTTTGGTGCTGTCTGTCAGGCACTCGCGCGGTGCATTCCGAGGGTGGACGCCCAGCGGTCGCACATCGCCGCGACTACGTCGTCGACTTCCTTTTGGCTGTGCCAACCGAGCACCGAGTGCGCTCGCTCGGGGTTCGCCCGCGACATCATGATCTCGGAGGGGCGGATGAGCGCTGGATCGCTTTCGACGTGGGCGCGCCAGTCGAGGCCGAAATACGCGAAGGCTCGTTCGACGAAATATTCCAATGAAACCGTGCGCCCGGTCGCGATCACGAGGTCGCAGGCCTCCTGCTGCTGCAACATGCGCCACATGGCGTCCACATACTCCGGTGCCCAACCCCAATCCCGATGGATGGCGAGGGTGCCGAGGCGAAGTTTGTCACTTCCACCGGCTGCGATGCGGGCTGCACCGTGGGCGATTTTCTGGGTGACGAAGCGCTCCGGGCGTAACGGAGACTCGTGGTTGAACAAGATCCCGGTGCAGGCGAAGATGCCGTACGCGTCGCGGTAGTTGGTCACGAGTCCCTGCGCGGCCGCCTTCGCCACCGCATATGGGCTACGTGGGTGAAACGGCGTCCCTTCGTCTGCGCGCGCGTCGCCCGTGTCGCCAAAGCACTCACCCGAGCCGGCGTTGTAGAGTTTGATGGGTTGCCGAGTGAAGCGGATCGCTTCCAGCAAGTTGAGTGTACCGGTAGCGATGCTCTCCATCGCCTCGACCGGCTGCTCGAACGATAGCGCGACCGAGCTTTGGCCGGCGAGGTTGTACACCTCGGTCGGATTGAATCGCGTCAACGTGGCGAGCACGCTTCGGAAATCGGTAACCGCCATCGACGCGCAGGTGACTTGAGTACGGATGCTCAGACGCTCGAGGTTGTCGAAGGACGCGGTCATCGCATCGCGCGATGTGCCGATAATCTCGTAGCCTTTGCGGAGCAGGAATTGCGCGAGATACGCGCCGTCTTGACCGGTGACGCCGGCGATGAGTGCGGTTCGAGACATGGAGTTCCGTGCGTCAGGTGCGCCAGGGAGGTGGGGTGCAGGTCGACACGCGCGGCACGCTTTACTAGGTTCAAGCCTCGGCGTGGGTCTTCGCGCCGCTGCCACTCCACGGCTTGATCTTCGCAAGCGTCTTCGCGAGTGCATCCTGCGCGACTTCGGTGTCATGGGCAACCTGCGCGCGCAGCCAATAGCCATTCGAGAGGCCGAAAAATCGACATAGCCGCAGGTCCGTGTCGGCGGTGATCGCGCGTTTGCCGGCGACGATCTCGCCGATGCGTTGGGGCGGAACGGCGATCTCCTTGGCCAGCCGATACTGGGTAATTCCCATGGGCTTGAGGAACTCTTCCAGCAACATTTCGCCGGGCGTGATCGCGGGTAGTTTGCGCATTGTCATGTTCCTTCAGTGATAGTCGGTGATGAACGACTTGATCACATGATGAATATTAACGCATGACGTGATTAACGGCCGGCGTGACTATCGTGGTGTAGCTGATCGTCGAAACAAAGTGATTGTCAGCAGCCGCCGACAAGCGCCCCCACCCACTCCTTCAACACCCGCCGGGAGCGGTCGAGCGCTTCCGAGGACGGCAGCCAATCGCGCGGGAACATGCGCGCCGCGCCCAACGCCTCGAACTCCGCGGGCACGCCGACCGGATCGAGCCCCGCGCAGCGAAACTCGGCCATCGCCCGCGGCAGGTGCAGGGCAGAGGTGACCAGGGTGATGTCGGGGCCCAAACCTTTCGCCCGCAGCAGATTGGCGACCGCCTGGGCGTTCTCGCGCGTCGTGCGGGAATCGGGTTCGAGCACGATCGCGGTGCGCGGCACGCCGAGATCGCCGGCGAAGCGCGCCATCAGCTCGGCCTCGCTCGGCTTCTCGGCCGCGCCGCCGGACAGCACGAGTCGATCGACCTGGCCGGCTCGCCAGAGGCGCACGGCGGCAACCATCCGATCCGCGCCGGCTTCGAGATCGTAGCCGGAATCGTCGGTGCGATCGCCGGGTCCCGCCATCCGGATCATGCCGCCCAGCACCACCGCCGTTCGCGGCAACGTGCGCTTGGCGAGCGCCGCCCGCGAGTCCGCCAGCGCACGCTGCTCGAGCGGTACCGTGATGCGGTCCGCGATCCAGGACAGGGACAGGCCGACCGTGACGATGACGGGCAGAGCGATCAGCGCGAACGCAATCCGCCAGCGCCCGAGCGCCGCCGCAATGCCCGCGAGCACCAGCCCCACCAGCAGGATGCCGGGCGGGAACGCGAGTCCCTGCAGCAAGGACGAGAGGAACAGGTGCGTCATCCCTGACAATCCGATAACACCGGGCTACGACCCCGACACGTTACAGCGTTTTCGCGCGAGCCAGATCGTCGTGCTCGAACGCGGACGCCATCCGGTCGATCTCTGCGGACTTCGCTCCGACGCGCCTTGCGACCGCCCGCCAGGATGCCGTGGCGGCGGCGACCTCCCGGATCACGGCCTTGGCCTGTCGCGGGCCGAGCCCGAAGTGCGCCGCCGCGCTCTCCACCAGATCGATCGAGCAGGTTCCTTCGTCCAGGTCGATGTTCGTCGTCAGGATGCGTGCCTTCAGGTCCGCCGGCGTCGGATTGAGATCGAACGCCGGCGCCAGGGTCCAGCCGGCCGGCTCGTCCATCAGGAAGCCGTGGTTACGCAGGTGGTCGTCGACATTGGATACCAGCACGTTGAATGCGACTCGCCGATAGAGCTGCCGGGCGTCGTCCCGGGTCCGCGCGCCGTGGCGCGTCAGCACATCGACGATTTCGGGATAGCTGCCGCGCTCGCCGTCCTTCAGTCCCAACATCGACATGGCGGACAGGTACGGAATGCGGATGGCTCCATCGCGGTCGAAGCGCCGCGACAGCAGGACCGCCTTGCCCATGACCTGGATCAGTGCGTGTTGAGGCGTGACGATGCCGGCCCGCTTGGCGAGGCGCATCGCGATCTCCTCCCAGGTCTCGATGCTGTAATCGTCGGCTTCCTTGGGAAACTTGGCGATCGACAAGTGCCCATGCTGATCGACGACCGAGGCCTTCGGGCGCGCGCCGCCGAGTGACGATCCGGGTGCGAAGATCGATTGCAGGTCGTCGTCCGTTTCCTCGTCGCGCAGGATCCGCTCGGTGATCTGCAGCAATCGGCCGAGTTCCACCAGCGCGGGAACGCCGGCGCGGGTTGGTGCCTGGAAGACCTCTTCGCCGCGTCGGCGGAATCGCAGGGCGCCGAGACGGGTCTCGTCGGACACCCCCAGCAGGTAGTCCACTTCGGTGAGCGTGCGGACGCGACGCCGCTCGTGCTCGGCGCGGCGGCGCTCGGCGCGCTGCATGAGCCGACGTCCCCAGGCGTCGGGTGCCGAGTCGCCGATCGAGCCGAACATCGGCCGACCCGGCGGCGGCGGGAACACGCCGCGCGTGAGTCCGAGCGCCGGGTCGATCGGGAAGCGATCGGCGTCGTTGAGCCAAGCCTCGTCGTATTCGAACGTGACGGTCTCCGTCCCGCGCGCGGCGTGCCGGCGAAGGAGACCGACCGGATGGACGCGGCCATCGAGGTCGATGTGGACCTCGACGTCAGCCATCGGCCTGCTTCGCGCGAGGCCGGCGCAGGCGAACGCGTTCGGGCAGCTCGGCGGATGCGAGTGCCTGGCCGACGGCGTCGCTGCTCGCGTCGGCAATCCGTCCCAGGCCATCGAGTAACCCGAGCGCCTGCAGCACCGCGGCGAAGATGCCGATGCTGACGCGCGGATCGCCGTGCTCGACGCGCTGCAGGGTTGCACGGGACGTGAACGCGCGATCGGCGACTACCGCCATCGTCAGCCGCCGACGGCGGCGTGCGTCGCGGACATCGTCTCCCAGTTTGCGGAGCACGCGCCGGACGGCAGCGGATGGGAGGTGGGGTGTCGACATAATGATATCTTCATGAGTCATTATATGCAAATAATGTAACACGAACTTATCATTAATGTGCAATCATTTTCGTCTGCGTCATCCCCGAGCGATGGCCGATCGGCCAGAGGCAATGTCGGGTTGCGTTTCGCGTGCGAACCAGGCGCGACAGCATTACGCGAGGGGAAATGCGGACGTGCGAAAGGTGGCGTAATGCGCGGCGATCATGGCCGCGAAACGCACGGCGAACTGGGTGTTCAGCTCAAGCCTACTGGGGGCAGTCAGCGCTGCAACATATCGCAGCACCCATTCGAGCTCCAATATCACCGTCTTGGGCACGAATACATCGCCGCCGGCAAGAATTTTGGTTGCGATGCTCGCCTGCGCCGCGTCGTCGCGCAGGTAGAAGCGCGCAAGCACGTTGGTATCAGCGGCGCGCGCGCTTCGCTGGTTTCTTCATCGCCAGTCCGCCGTGCATGCGGCTGACCGGGATGCGTGGACCCGTGTAGTTGAGAATGGTCGACGCGTCTTCGACATTCGAATCGACGTGCGTCTTGACCAGCTTCAGGAGCGCACCTCCCCCCTCGAGGTCGAAATCGACTTTGCTCCCCGGGGTGATGCCCAAGGCTTCCCGGACCCGTTTCGGAATGGTGACCTGTCCTTTGCTCGTGACCGAAACCGCCATGCGTGCCTCGCGAGTAATACCAAGTAAGAGTTCTACATGATGCGGTGCCGGCATGCCGACACGCGAATATCGCGGCGATCGTGACCGCGCTATGCCGCATGCAGCATGAACTCGACCTTCACAGCGTCGTAGGGAAACTCGATACGGCCGTCGGCGGCACGGCTAAGTACGCCTGCATCCAGCAACGCGGTTACGTCGCCATGCACGGCTTTCACATCCCGCCCCACGCGCCGGGCTGCTTCGCGTATCGACACCGGCCCGGCGCCACACAGGGCCTTGAGAAGTTCCCATCGCTTGGCCGTCAGTACTTGCCATAGCAACTCGGGCGTCGCGAATCCGATGCGGGATTCTCGCTCGGCGCGGCCTGTCTTCATCGCCCGAGCCGCGTCGGCGAGCGTGTCGGTCAGGTTGCGAACTTCAAGAACGACCGTGTTCATGGTTCCACCTCGCAATGTCGGCATTGAAGTCGGTCATCAGTTGCTCGGGAGTGGAAAAGGCGTATGGCACTTCCGCCGCACCGGCGTGCCGGTGGTCTCCTTTCCCGAGCTCGTTGTCGTATCGAATGACGCACCGCCCGGCCACGACATAGGCAAGTCGATACTTGAACCGATGCCGTGATGGTGGCAGAGGCTGCGGCAACCGCCACACCGCGATCTCTGCAAATGCGTCCGCGGCGAGCACTACGCGGCGGCGTACCAGCGCCACGGCTTTCATGTTGGAGAACATACCAACAGACCTGACTGTTGTCAATTACTCCAACATATCGGTTCTCAGAGATCTTGCAGAAGCTCGCGCGCTATCAATGCGTTGATGCCACGGCCTCGATCATTCGTCCACCGTCCATCCGGACGATCCGATCCGCCACCGCCAGGCTCGCCGGCCGGTGCGTGATCAGCAGCACGGTGCGGCCCCTCAGCGCATCGCGCGCGGCCTCGAGGAATTCGATCTCGCCCTGCGGATCGAACATCGCGGTCGCCTCGTCGAGGATCAGGATCGGCGGATCCTTGAGCAGCGCCCGGGCGAGGGCGAGCCGCTGCTGCTGGCCGCCGGACAGGCGCACGCCGCGGTCGCCGATCAGCGTGTCGTAGCCCTGCGGGCAGCTGCACGATGAAGTCGTGCGCGCGGGCGGCGCGTGCGGCGGCTTCGATCTGCTGCCGGGTGGGTTCGGGCCGGCCGTAGGCGATGTTGTCGCGAATCGTGGCGTTGAACAGCAGCACGTGCTGCGGCACGACGCCGATCTGGCGGCGCAGGCTGTCGAGCGACACGGTGGCGATGTCGATGCCGTCGATCGTGATCCTGCCCGTGGCCGGTTCGTGCAGGCGCATGAGGAGATGCGCGAGCGTGCTCTTGCCGGCGCCGTTGGGGCCGACGATGCGCGATCGTCTCCCCGGCGGCGATGGCGAGATCGACGTGTTGCAGGGCCGGCGGGCGGCCGGGGTAGCCGAAGCTCACGTCCTCGAAGGCGATCGCGCCCTTGACCGGCGGCAGCGTCGGCGCCGACGTGCGCCGGGCGGTTCGGGCGGCTGGTCCAGCGCATGCATGCAGTCTCGCCATCGCGCCGCGCACCGTCTGCGTCTGGCCGTACACGTCGGCGAGCCCGGCCACGGGCCGCGTCAAGCAGCTGCGCGTAGAGGAGGAAGCTCACCAGCTCGGCCGGGGCGAGCTTGCCGCCGGAGATCGCGCCGCTGGCGAGCCACAGCACCAGCACGATGCCGGCCGCGGCGATGAACTGGATGGCGGGCCCCAGTGCGGCCTGGATCCTGCAACTGCCGCGCGGTCAGCACGCCGGATGCGGTCGACCTGCTCGCGATGGCGCGCCGACTCCTGCTGCTCGCGCGTGAAGGTCTTGATCGCCGGCAGCATGCCGAGGTTCTCTTCGGCGATCGCGATGGCGGTGGCGTGCTCCTCGCTGCAACTGCGTGCGCCAGCGGCCGGATGCGGCGGCCGAAGATCTTCAGCAGCAGAAAGAACAGCGGGATGAGGAACGCCGCCAGCAGCGCCAGCACGGGCTCGCAGCCGGAACATGAAGAACACGGCGCCCGCCACGGTGAACAGCAGCGGCACGATCGCGAGCGCGGTGCCGCTGATGTAGCCGCTGACCACGTAGACATCGCGCGTCAGCAGCGCCAGCGTGTCGCCCTGACGCCGCTGGTGGAAGAAGGACAGCGGCAGCGCCTGCAGGTGGTCGTAGACGCGGATCTTGAGGTCGGCGACGATCTTTTCGCCGGCATTCCCGAGGAGATACGTGTTGCCGAACTTGAGCAGCGCCTGCACGCCGAACAGGACCAGCATCGCGGCGAGGACGGCGGGAACGCGTCCACCGCGCTGCCGGCATCGCCTTGCAGGAACGCCCCGGTGAGCTTGCCGCCGAACCAGGGCACGGCCAATGCGGCGGCACTCTCCAGCAGCATCAGGCCGACGCCCAGCGCCAG